>NZ_CP071463.1:0-1200000 GCF_017352095.1 Natrinema longum | reverse complement strand
CGATCGGTAGGAGAGGTCGTACTCGTTCAACAGCCGGGTAACCCGCTCGCAGAACGGACAGCCCTGGAGCCGGTAGAACGTGATCGGTGGGGTGGCACCCTCGCTCATGGGCGGACGTAGGGGAAACGGCCGGGTAAACGTGTCGTCGCCGGCGTCGATGACCGCGATCCGTTGTAAAATGGGAAACGGTTAACCGATCCGGCTATAACGCTGTATATCAATGGCGTTGTCTCCGCTGTTTGCGGTCCCGCTGGCCGCCTATGAGGTCCCGGTCGTGGGTGTCGGGTTCGATCAGTCGACAGTAACGGTTCTCGGCGTGGTCGCTATCGCCGCCCTCATCGCACTCTCCGCTTTCTTCTCCTCGTCGGAGATCGCGATGTTCAACCTGCCGAAACACCGCCTCGAGGGGATGATCGAGGACGATATTCCGGGCGCGGACCTGGTCAAAGGCCTCAAGGACGACCCCCATCGGCTGCTCGTGACCATCCTGGTCGGCAACAACATCGTCAACATCGCGATGTCTTCGATCGCGACGGCGATCCTGTCGATCTACTTCGGGGGGCTGGTCGGCGTCTTGCTGGCGACGTTCGGGATCACTGCCCTCGTCCTCCTGTTCGGGGAGAGCGTTCCCAAGTCCTATGCCGTCGAGAACACGGAATCGTGGTCGATTCGAATCGCGAGACCGCTGAAGGCCACGGAGTATCTCCTCTTTCCGCTGATCGTTCTCTTCGATTACCTCACTCGACAGATCAACAAGCTTATCGGGTCGACGGGCGCGATCGAGTCGCCGTACGTCACCCGCGACGAGATCCAGGAGATGATCGAGTCCGGCGAGCGCGAGGGCGTCTTAGAGGAGGAGGAACACGAGATGCTCACGCGCATCTTCCGTTTCAACAACACGATCGTCAAGGAAGTGATGACGCCGCGGCTCGACATGACGGCGGTTCCGAAAGACGCCGACATCGACGAGGCGATCGAGACCTGTATCCAGAGCGGCCACGCCCGCATCCCGGTCTACGAGGGCAGCCTCGACAACGTACAAGGCGTCGTCCACATCCGGGATCTCGTCCGTGACCTCAACTACGGGGAGACCGAAACCCTGGAACTCGGAGACCTCATCCAGCCGACGCTGCACGTCCCCGAGTCGAAAAACGTCGACGAACTGTTGACCGAGATGCGGGAAAACCGGATGCACATGGCGATCGTCATCGACGAGTTCGGGACCACCGAGGGGCTGGTGACGATGGAGGACATGATCGAGGAGATCATCGGCGAGATCCTCGAGGGCGGCGAGGAACAACCGATCGAGGAGATCGACGAGGACACCGTTCTCGTCCGGGGCGAGGTCAACATCGAAGACGTCAACGAATCGCTCGATATCGATCTCCCGGAGGGCCAGGAGTTCGAGACGATCGCCGGCTTCATCTTCAACCGCGCCGGCCGACTCGTCGAAGAGGGCGAGGAGATCACCTACGACGGCGTTCGTATCACCGTCGAGACCGTCGAAAACACGCGCATTCTGAAAGCGCGCCTCAAGAAACTCGAGGTGCCCGACGAGAACGGCGACACGGAGACGGAAACCGAGACCACGCCGCTCGAGATCGACGAGAACGACGAGTGACGAATGAGACGGTCCGTTGTACCGATTTTCCGGCACAACCCCGAACCGCCGTGGAGTAGCGCCGACACTGACTGACAGGAGTCCGTGTCAGGGCTCCGCTCCGACGAGCGCAGCGACGTCGCGCGCGACTGCCGGCGGCACGACGATCCGACGGGGTCCCTGGACGTACTGGCCGTCCGGCTGGGCGTAGCTGAGCCTGAGGATGGTGACGTCCCCGAACTGTCGAATCGAGACGCGCTCGATGAGCGTGAGGTCGATCGCCCGTTCCGGTTCGTAGAGGTAGATCGTCCGTTCCTCGCGGTCGAGTGCGCCGACCGACTGCAGGAACGAGGCGAGGACGAGCGCGATGAGCGCGCCCGGAACGAGCAGTGCTGCCAGTCCGGTAAACGGGCCGGCACCGACGCTCAGGAGTTCGTTCCGCGAGACGTAGCGACCGATTCCCATCAGGACGCCGATGACTGCTCCCATGACGACCGTTCCGACGGCAGCGTCCATCGCCCGATGGAGTCTCACTCCCGACGGAGCGTCGATCGGGAGCCGCCGCGTCAGCCGCTCGAGGTGGCGTTCGGTCCGGCTCGAGCCGGCTATCGCGAGCGTCGTCGCGGCCAGCGAGACGATGAGGGCGATGACGACGGTTCGGCCAGTTCCCCCGGCGGCTTCGCCGGCGAGCCTGTACAGTCGCCAGCAGACGACGGTGCCGATCGCGGCGAAGAAGGTACCGACGCCGAACGCCCACAGGAGGCGTACGGTACGTGAGGTGCTGGCGTCCCGTCGCCACTGGATCGTCTCGTCGTCCCCGCCGCTCCCAGCGGTCCCGTCGACGGCGTCCTCTTCCATACCCGAACTCACGACCCGTCGTGTAAAGACCGTTCGATGTCACACGGCTCGTTCTGCCGGCCGAACCGGTTCACGCACCGTTCGCGCTCGAGCCAGCATCGGGTCCGACGGACAGCGTCAGAGCAGGACTGCGCCCACAGCGGTGTAGCCGACGTAGGAAACGATAATCGCGCCGGCCAGCGAGCCGATCCACGCGAGGACGGTAAAGCCCATTTTGCGGGGGCTGACGCCACCGCCGGCACCCGCAGCGGCGTAGCCGCTCCCGATGATCGCGCTGACGATGATCTCGTTGAACGAGACCGGAATGCCATAGAAGACGGCGGCCTGTGCGATGATAAAGGACGGGATGAGTGCTGCGATCGATCGCCGTGGTCCAAGCGAGGAATAGTCCTGTGAGATCGCTTTGATCATTCGGGGTGCGCCGGTCCACGAGCCGAGCAAGAGCCCGAACCCGCCGCCGACGAGCATCGCCAGCAGTGGGAGCTCGAGTTCGCCCGACAGGGGAATCAGCGGTCCGATCGCCAGCCCGACCTGACTGCCGCCGGCCGAGAAGGCGACGAGGCCGCCGAGGACGAGCAGGAAGTGACGCTCACCCTGTTCCGTTCCGCTTCGGAGGTCGAACGCGATCACGCCCGCCCAGACGACCGCGATCGCGAGCGTCGCGACGGCGGTACCGGCGATCGCCGGCCCGGGAATCCAGCCGCTCGAGGCCTGTGCGATCGATTCCCCGCCGGAACCGGAGCCGAGGATCGCGAACTCGATGTTGGCGACGATCGCGCCGACGAGCGCCGCGAGGACGACGACGAGGTACTCTTCGGAGAGTGCGTCGGCGCGAAGCGCCCGGGCGACCGCGTACGCGATTCCGCCGCCGACGAACGGCGTCAACACCCACAGGGTAGCGATCTCGGTATACTTCGGCCACGCGGGATCGCCGCCCATAGCGAGCCCGACGCCGATGACCGCCCCCGTGACGGTAAACGCCGTCGCTATCGGATACCCCGTGAAGATGCCGATCGCCACCAGTCCGGCCGCGATGAGCAGGGCAATCGTGGCGGCCAGCGACGAGAGCGTGACGTCGCCGGCGATCAGTTCGGTCCCCACCGCTTCGGAGACGTTCGCACCCTGCAGAACCGCGCCGCTGAAGCCCAGCAGCCCCACGAGAAAGCCCGCCCGCATTACCGAAATCGCGTTCGCGCCGACCGCCGGGGCGAAGGGTGTCGAACCGCTCGAGCCGGCACCGATCGCCCATGCCATGAAGAGACTCGCGAGTGCGGCCACGGCGAAGGTCCCGAGCGTGGCGATTTCGACCATCTATCCGGTTCATATTGGCGGCCCCTACAAGTGTGTGCCGACCTGCGGTCGCCAGTGGCGGCTGTGAGCCGGTCTGTCACGGCGACTGGCTGCTGTCCGAGCCGCAACTCGTCAGTCGTCGCAATCAGGTGCGGCGTGCTCGAGAAAGAACGCTCTGTGTCTGTACAGGAACCACAGTCCGACCAGCCAGAGTGTCGTGGCAGTCATGATTCCGAGTAGTAGATCGACATCATCTTCGACAGTACCTGAGTTGAGAACCCGAAAAAACCCCACTGTAATGTGGAAACTCCAGGCGAGGAATCCACCGGCGAGGCCGATCGGTCGACCAGTGATGATCGTCCATCCGATAGCGACTGTACAGCCACCGAAGACGATCGCTGGCCACATCCCGAGAGTGGTCTCCCCGCTAATGCCGTGAATACCGATTCGGAGCCCGTCGATGAGGACGATCCATCCCAGTATGCCAACGCTGAGGGGTGCCTCGTTTGCGTTCGGTTCGAGACCCCATCTGCCAGTCGTGGGAATAGTACGACTCATAATAAAACCGATCTGGTGATGGAAGTCTGACGTTTATTAAAACATAAATTTGTCTACTCGAGGCTGTATTCAAATTCGCGGATCGAGACCCTGTGACCTCTCTTGCTCTCACGAGGACTCCCCGTCGTGTACTCAGCAACCGACTCGGTTCGGGTGTTCAGTTCGTCGTCGATTTCGAGTTGTCGTCTGGTTCGGGCGGTGGCTCCGCACCTTCGATCGCTTCGGCCGCGTCGGTGTTTTTCTCCACTTCGACGTGCCAGCGGTCGATCTCGTCCTCGTACTCTGCGAGACGGTCGGAGACTTCCCCTTTCAGCTCGTCGTCGTTGACGTTGACCTCGAAGACGAACTGTTCGCCGTTGTCGCCGTTTCGCGTCGACTGCTGGACGTTGGCACTGACGAGTTCGTTGTCGAAGTAGTAGGGCGCGAGCTGGGTCATCACGTTCTGGTAGACCGTGTCCTCGACGCGGCGCAGGGCCTTCCGACTCGCGGAGTCGGCCGCGCGCGCGACGTAATCGACCGACTCCTTCCAGTTGTCCATCGCGGCCCCCGCATCGTCGTCCTCGAGTCGCTCGTAGGACTCCGAGAGTTTCTCGCCGGCGGTTTTGATGTCTTCGTCGGGTTTTTTGCCCGCTTTCTCGCCTTTGCCCTCCTCGACGCTGGCCTGATCGGCGGTCTTTTCGCTGACGTCGGACTCGAGCGTTTCGTGGGCCTTGGGTCGCCACTCGTCCCACTCCTCGAAGGCGCGTGCGAAGTCCGCGCCGCCGTCCTCGTCAGGATCGTGAACGTCCACGTCTCGAAGGGCGCGCGTGATGCGCTCGCCGTGTTCGACGATATCGCCCCAGTCACCGCGAACTTTGAACCCCGAGATGCTCTCTTCCATTCGGCTGGGCGAGTCATAGCGTGCGGATCGGTATAAACTTCTCTGCCGTGACCTGCTTGGCCGGGAAATCGTCGGCCGTGGTGAGCTACCGGAGCCACTGCAACGATTTCCACACTACTCGCGACGCTGTCGGGCGATTAGGTGTGCAGTGGCTTTCAGTGAGTGCGATACCGCTGCCCACCCGTTCCCCGCCCGCCACCGTCCCCCGCGTATCCGTTCCCCACTCACGCATCATCCCCGGATCGCTGCCCATCCATCCGCTGTCCACCGCTCGTTTCGTGGCCACCGACCAACTCGAGGGGCGTCGTTCTGGAATCGATCGGCCGCTCGATCACCCCGATCGTCTCGGCGACGCGGGGATGGTACTGATCCTGCCGGTGTTCGGGGCGGCTCTCGGTGGCGATCGGACGACCGTGTCGGCGATCTCGGGCCCGAATACGGCGTCTCGGGCGATCAACTGGTCGGTAACTCCGGTCGGTTCCACGAGACGACACGCCGGGTCGCCGGTCGCTGCTGATCGATACTGTGAACTACCCGGCGAGTGGCCATACGGGTATGACGATCGAAGACCGGGATAACGCCTATCTCATCACGCACGCACTGGCGAAGGACACCCTCTCGCGCCTGCGAGACGTCGAGACCGAACAGGTTAGCTTTCGCAAAGGGCTGGTCAAACTCGGCCGAATCTGTGGCTACGAGATCATCGACGGCCGAATGGAGACCGAGTACGTCGAGATCGAGACGCCACTGGAGCAGACGATGGGCGAGCGGGTCCGCGGCCTCGACGACGTCGTCATCATCAACGTCTTGCGCGCTGCGACGCCCTTCGTCGAAGGGCTGTTGAAAGCGTTCCCACGCGCACGACAGGGTGTCATCAGCGCGAGTCGCGACGAAGAAGCCGGCCGGGCCGAGGACGGTTCCTTCCCGATCACGGTCGACTACGTGAAGCTACCCGAAATTCACGAGGAGGACACGGTCATCATCGCTGACCCGATGCTCGCGACGGGGAGTACGATGTGTACCGTCCTCGAGCACGTCGTCGAGAACGCGACCCAGCCGGAGAACCTGATCGTCCTCTCGGCGCTGTCGGCACCCGAGGGACTGCTTCGGGTCAACGAAGCGTTCGACGAAGCCGACCTGTTGACGGTGTCGATCGACGACCGACTCGACGAGGACGGCTTTATCGTCCCCGGCCTCGGCGACGCCGGCGATCGCGCGTTCCGGACGACGTAATTCGCTCGCTCCGGGCCGCCTGTCGGGGTGGAACCGGGTGCCGACGGACTGTTGTGACTCCCCGCGAGTGGAACGTCTGTGGAGTACAGCGTCGTCGATCCGGACGACGCCGAGGGATCGGCCTCGGTCGTCGCGATCGGCGCACCGTCGGTCGACGATGTCGCGCCCTACGACCCCGCCGAGTAAGCGGTCGATCGTTCTCCGGGACTGTGCGATGCTCGCGGTACGATCGACTCTATTCGCAGGTGTCGATTCCCAGCACCGCGTTCACCGGACATCGCTGGATAACCGCAGTAGCGAAGAGGTCGCTCCCGGCGATGAACAGGAGCGTTCCAGCCGTCCGATTTCGGTTTCGGTACCCGACCACCAGTAACACCGCCGCGAGGACGAACCGGCCGAGCCGGTCGTATCCGCCGACGTTTTTGTCCATACCGAAGCGAACGTTCGAGAGCGGTATAGAGTTTCTCACCGACCCCTCGCTTTCGGTCGCACCACCGTTCAGCCGGCTCTCCCGTCAGCGGTTCGAGCCGGCGAGCCGATCACTCGAGCGCGGGGCTTCCGTCCTCGAGTCATCGACAGTCCTCATTCCCATTACTATTTTAACACTACTGGCCGTCCCTTCGGTCGTGACTGATCGTGACTCGAGTCGCTCGCTCGAGGGCGGCGAGGTGCCCACGGCGAGCTCGGACGCGGTGTTTCGACTCGTGTTCGGGGGGTACGTCGGCGTTCTCCTCGCGGGCATCGTGGCGAGTGTCCTGGCCCTGACGGACCGCCCGTCGATCGTCGGTCTCGGAGCGGCGGTCACCGCTCTCCTGAGCGGGTGGCTCGTCGCGATCGCCTTCGCGGGACGCGTCGACGGGCTGGCGGTGTGGCTCGGCAGAACCCGCGCTCGGCGATCGGCGATCGTTCTCCCGGCCGGTCCGTTCGGAATGGCGACCACCGCCTCGCTGGTCACTGCGTTCCCCTCACGATTCACCATCGTGACACTCGGAGCGGGAATCGTCGTCGCCATCGTCGGGGCCGTCCTCGGATGGATGGCACAGAGCCGCGCCGTGAACGCGATGACGGAGGACGAACCTGGGGCGACGTGGCGGTGGAAGCCCCCGAGCAGCCCCAAACTGGACGCCGTTTTGCTCGCCACCTGGCTCCTCTTGGGGGCGACCGCCGCCGCCAGTGGCAACTGGGCGGAGTCGGTGCTGTGGACTGGACTGGCGGCGTTCTGGGTGTGTAGCAGTCTCGTCGAAGGCCGTTGGCGGGTGGGTTCGGTGGGAGAAACACCCGCAATCCGCGTTCATGATGCCGGTCTCGTCAAACAACGGCCGTACACCCGATCGATCGTCTCGTGGCGCGACGTTTCGCACGTTCGAGTTCGGGAGGACGAACTCGTTCTGGATCGCGGCCTGTTCGACGTTCGCTTCGATCGTGACGAACTCGCGGATCTCGAGGCCGTACGTGCGGAGATCGAACATCACTTGCCTGACGGTGTTCCGAGCGCAGTCGCGGAGTGATCGGGTCGAGCCAGCACCGCAGGTATCCGTCGCGGTCCCTCCGTCACTCGAGGTCGGCTCGCCCGCTCGTCGCGCTCCGAACGCGATCCCGGAACGCCTCGCCCTCCGCGAGCGGGACGCGAACGTCGAAGCTGACCGCGGCCTCGTAGTCGGCCTCGAACTCGTATCCCTCGCTCTCCAGAATCGACCGGACGGTTCCGGAGTCGTCGTACTCGACGGTGATCGCGACCCGTTCGTGGGGTCGCTCCTCGACGATGCCGGCCGCCTTGACTGCCTCTTTCACCGCGCGGGAGTACGCCCGGACGAGCCCGCCGACGCCGAGATTCGTCCCACCGTAGTAGCGGGTTACGACGACCGCGCAGTTCTCGAGGTCCTGCTGTGCGAGGACGTTCAGCGCCGGCTTCCCGGCCGAGCCGGAGGGCTCGCCGTCGTCGCTCGAGTACTCCCGGAGGAAGTAGCCGTCCGTCTCCTCGTCGCCGGTCCGGACTCGATAGGCTGGCACGTTGTGGGTCGCGTCGGCGTACTCCTCGCGGACCGCGTCGACGAAGGCCTCGGCGGCGTCGACCGATTCGACGGGCCGGACGTGGCCGAGGAACTCCGAGCCCTGGACGACGAACTCGGCGGTAGCCGGCTCCGCGACGGTACGGTATGCCCGACTCACGGCCGTTCACACTCCACGTCTCCCCGCAGGTGTCGCAACTCGAGACCGGCCATAGGCGACGATACCGCCGCCGGCGAAAAGAGCCCGTCGGTCCCGCTCTTCGGCCGCTTCGGGAACTGGTTCGGCTCGCGGGTCCGTTTCGCTGGGACCCGTAGGCTATTATTACTGCGTGCGCTTTGTGCACACATGGACGGGGAAACTATCGCGTCGGAACTCGCAGATGAAATACACAGTGTCTGTCGGACGACGGTCGGCGACGAACTCCGTAGTATCACCTACTTCACCGAGGACGAGGTCGAACAGCTGTACCTCCGATCCGACCTCGAGCAGACCGCAGACCTGATCGGCTTCGCCGAACACGAACGGCTGGGCTTTCGCTCGCAATCGGCCTACCGGAACACGCAACTCGGCGAGTATCAGGCGACGATTCGCATGTTCGAAAACGGCTACCTCTCGCGGGTCATTCGCGGCCCACACGGCGTCTGGGTGACGACCGACGACATGTCGATGGAGCGATTCGAGGAACTCACCAGCGCGCTCGCGTCGGTGCTCGACGAGTACGCGGACACCGTCGACGTCGAGGGCGAACGCGACGACTGAGACGGTTTGCTGTCCCGATGTCCCGACGCATCCGCAGGCGGGTCGCGGCGGGGTGGCACTGACCGACGGGAGTCCGTCCGAGCAGTCGGTTACTGAATTTCGATCTTTCGGACGAACTCGAGGTCGCGCAACGCGGTGATCACCTCGCCCGGCAGCTCCTCGTCGGTGATCAGGTAGAGCCGGGGTTCGTCGGTGAACTCGGGATCCTCGCTGATCGTCTGGCGAATCGAGATGCCGTGTTCGGCCAGGGTTCCCGTGACCGTGGCGACGAGTCCCTTCTGCTCGGCGTCGATCACTTCGATCGAGAGGACCGTCAGATCGAGCACGGGTGCCAGGTCCATCAGACTCGGTACCTGCGAGATGTTCTGGAAGATCCGGCGCAGCTCGGGATCGTCGAGGATGACGTCGGTCGTCGAGTCGACGACCCGCCGATCGACACCGATTTCGCGGGCGATTCCCGTGTTCGGAATCTCGATTCCACCGGAAACGACCCGGCCATCGTCGTTGACGGAGAAGCCACGCTCGAGGAGCAGCCGGATGACGGCCTGCTGACTCGGCGATCCCTCGAACTTCTCCATGATCTCGTCGAACATTCGTTGCCGGGTGTACGCACGCGCCGGTATAATGCCCGGTGGTCGGCTCCGTAGCGACGGGTCCGGTGGTGCGGGACCCGCCGACAATCCGTCACCCCGGGTGACCGTCCGACGAATGCCTTTTTACTGTCTCCGTGACAGTCGACAGTATGCGCCAACTCCGGAGCTGTGACTTCTGTGAGGCCGACGCCGTCGGTACGTTCGAGATCGTTCCCCCGGAACTCGAGCCGACCGACGCCGAGCAGCGCCGCGTCGTCTGCTGTTCGAACTGCAAGGACCGACTCGAGACCCTGCTGGAGCCCTTGCTCGCCCGTGCCGGGGCCGACGCTGTCGACGGTGACCGCGACGCGACTGCCGATCGCGACCGGCCGGGCGCGGGGACTCCCGTCGCCACCGACGACGAATCGACGGCGAGCCGATCCCGGACGTCGGCTCCTCACGCGACCGTCTCCGAGCCGACTGAGGCGTCCGACGATCGAGCCGCTTCCCCGGCGAGCGAGGACGAACCGGACCCCGAATCAAAACGCGAGCCCGGATCGCAGTCCGAATCGGTACTCGAGGCGGGGATCACCTTCGAGCGCGACGGGCAGGCGGGCAACAGTGACGAGCACCCGGACGACGATGGCGTCGACGAGGTGACCGACTCGAGCGACCCGTCGGGTCCGGCGGTCGACTCGCCGACAGATACGGTGCCGGACTCGTCGAAATCGGACTCGACGACCGACGCGGAATCCGACTCCGACGCCGACGCGTCCGATTCTCAGACGGCCGTGACCGAGCGGACGGACTCGTCGAGCCGGCCACCGGCGGCGTACAACAAGGTCATCCGGCTCCTCCGAAACCGCGAGTTCCCGATGAAACGCAGCGCCGTCGAAACGTTGGCCGCTGGGGCCTACGACCTCGAGAGTCACGAGGTCGAGGCGATCGTCGATCACGCGATCGAGGACGGTGAGTTCGTCGAAAAGCGAGGGAAACTCCGCCGGACGTAGCCGGTCGCGGGTGTTCGACGGGGGCCGGGCTTCGAAGCAGTGCGTGACCTGCTACAGCGTTCCTTTCGTACTCGGCGTCCCATCTCGGCGCTCGTCGAGTCGCGTCGCATCGTCGAGAGCCCGCGTCAGGGCCTTGAACAGCGCCTCGACCTCGTGGTGGGCGTTCTCGCCCGTGACCTCGAGATGGAGCGTCAGGCCGGCGTTCATCGCCAGCGATTCCCCGAAGTGACGCGCCATGTCGCTCGTGAACCCGCCGATCGATTCCTGGGAGAAGCTCCCGTCGAAATAGAACCGCGGCCGTCCGCTCACGTCGACGACTGCGCCGGCGACGGCCTCGTCCAGCGGGACCCGACGATCCGCGTACCGGACGATCCCAGATCGATCGCCGAGGGCCTCGTCCAGCGCCGTTCCGAGTGCGATCGCGACGTCTTCGACCGTGTGGTGATCGTCGATCTCGAGGTCGCCGTCACAGGTCACCTCGAGATCGAACAAGCCGTGGTTGGCAAACGCCGTCAGCATGTGATCGAAGAACCCGATGCCGGTGTCGACTGTGGCCGTTCCGGTGCCGTCGATCTCGAGCGCGCACTCGATCGACGTCTCGGCCGTTTCGCGCGTGACAGTTGCCGCTCGCTCGCTCATGAGAGAGTGATGCTGCCCCCGGTACAAGGGGGTTCCGCTCGTTGCGGTCTACGCATCGCTGACCGACGCTCGATAGTCGGCTCGAACGCCGATCGACGCTACTTCAGCAAAACACTCTCAGATCGGATTATGAAATGTCTAAAAGGATCTGAGGGAGTATAAAAAGATGGTTTGGAACCGATCTCGAGAGTGAAACGGATCGAAATGACGACAATATTCAACCCGTTATATGATCGTCTGGCTGAATGTGTTATTCGAGAAGAGGTGTCCCGACCCCATGTCAAACCCCTCCACCGTGTCGAACGAATCGATCGCCCCGTCGGACCCTGAGACGGAACTCCTCAGGGAGTACGCCGACCGAATCCGCCGCTCGCTCAAAGGCCCCGCGCAGTTCCTGTCGTTCTGGATCGCCATCGCCTTACCCTTCATCCACCTCCCGCTCCTCTCACAGGGGCTCGGCGATCCGACCGTCACGCTGACGTTCGTCGTCTTGCTCGCCGTCAACGTCCTCGCTCTCTACGCCGGTCACGGCTACAACAACTGAGCCGCTCCGTCGACGGTCGGCTCGGCTTCCCCGCTCGATTCGGTCCCGCACTTGGTTCGCGTCTTCCGAACTGTTCTTCCGTTACGCTGTGCACATGCGGCTAGTCGGTACCGGCTCGCGTCGGTTAGCCCTCGAGCCCTTCGAGACGTTTACCTGTGGCCCGGCCCGACGTGGGAGCAATGACGCTGTACTCGCGGCTCCGCCCCCTCGCGTTCAAACTCCCGGCCGAGACGGCCCACGAACTCGGCAAACGGACGCTCCGGGCGGCCCAGTCGACGTGGCCGACGCGAACGGCGCTCTCGTATGCGTATCGGTACGACGATCCCGTTCTCGAGGTCGACCTGTTCGACACCACGTTTCCGAACCCGGTCGGCGTCGCCGCCGGCTTCGACAAGAACGCCGAAGTGACCCACGCGCTCGCGGCCTTGGGCTTTGGCTTCGTCGAAATCGGGACCGTCACGCCCTACCCGCAGGCGGGCAACGATCGGCCTCGACTCTTCCGTCTGCGCGAGGACGAGGCGATGGTCAACCGGATGGGCTTTAACGGCCAGGGGATGGAACGCGTCAAGTCCCGACTCGAGGCCGACGGCACGCCCGACGTCCCCCTGGGGGTCAACGTCGGCAAGATGAACACCTCGAGCGAGCGGGAGGCCATCGAGGACTACCGGCGCGTCTTCGATCGGCTCTCGCCGTTTGCCGACTACGTCGTGGTGAACGTCTCCTGTCCGAACACGCCCGACGAGTTCGACGAAGGGTCGCCCGAGCATCTGCGGACGATCTTCGAGACGCTCGAGGCCGAAAACGATCGGGACGTGCCGATCCTGGTCAAGATCGGCCCCGACGAGCCCGAGGAATCCGTCTTCGACCTCGTGGACATCGTCCGGGCGTTCGACCTCGACGGCATCGTCGCGACCAACACCTCCACGAGCCGCGAGGGGCTCACGTCGCCCCGACGGAAGGAGTGGGGCGGGCTCAGCGGGAAGCCCCTCGAGGATCGCTCGACGGCTCTCATCCGCTCGCTGGCGGACTATACCGACGGCGACCTGCCGATCGTCGGCGTCGGCGGCGTCGATTCGGCCGAAAGCGCCTACGAAAAGATCCGCGCCGGTGCATCGCTTGTTCAACTCTACACCGGATTCGTCTACGAAGGACCCTCGACCGCCACCCGGATCAATCGCGGGCTCTCGGTCCTGCTCGAGCGCGACGGCTTCTCGTCGGTCGAGGACGCCGTCGGCGCGGACCTCGAGTGAGGGGCCCCGCCGGCGAAACCTGGGTCCACGTGAATTCCGTATCCGGGTAAATCTTGCATCCGCGTAGTACTTTCAATCGAAGTGAAACCCTTCGACGCGACGGATCGCGTAGGCTGCCGAGAGGAGGCCGGCGATCGCTGCGAGCGTACACGACGCGATCGTTCCGACGATGCGGACGACGGCCTGCGACGGGCCGATCGCCGACGCGATCGCGTGGCCGACGATCGAGCTGTGGGCGACGAGCGTCGGCGTCGCGACGAGGAAGACGACCAGCGAGTAGGCGGTAAACGCCAGCATGCTCGGGACGATCGCTTCGGTGCTCCGGGAGACGCTGACTTCCTCGAAGCGGGGGAATATCGCGCCGATTCCGGTGGCGATCGGACCGGCGAAGACGGTGAGTACGAGCGCACTCACGGCAAGCGTGACGACTGCCCCCATCGTGTGGGGGCTCGCTAGCCCGAGTCCGACGACCGCCACGAGAGTCACCGGCCCCACGAGGAGCACACCGGCCACGACGTGTCCGACGACGAGCGCTCGGCCGGGGGCCCTGCTCAGGAGCGTCGCCGGGAGGGCGGCCCCTTCGTTCCCGACGACGTTGAGCGCGAACAGCGCGCCGGCGATCCAGGGACCGAAGCAGACGATCCAGATCGGGAGCCCCCGGCCGATCGTTCCCGTCTGGACGGCGTTCATGACGGGGCTGATCAACAGAAAGAGGGGATAGACCGCGAACGTCAGCGTGATCGGGGCTCGCCGCGCTCGCTTCCAATCCGCCGTCGCGACGCCCAGTACGGGCTGTGGGAGAAGTCCCGACAGTCGGTTCCCCGTGGACGAGGATTCGGGCTCGGCTTCGTGCTCGATGTGAACGCCGTCGGCGTACCAGACTCCGGCCGCGAGGCGGGGCAACGCGACGGCGCTCGCGAGCAGGAACGCGCCACTCGCGAGCAGCGTTCCGGCGCTGCGACCGATCGATGCCCCTGACACCGAGCCCACGAGCGCGAGGTCGCCGTACCAGCCGATCGGCGTCGGCTCGAGGAGCTGATACAGCGGCTCGAGCACGGACGCGAACGACTGCGTGAAAATGACGCCGAAGTAGGCGATCGCGAGCAGCCCGAACAGGACCGACCGGAGTCGCGTCAGCAGTTTCGATCGCACGCCGGCGTTTCTGATGGCGAGCGAGACGAGGAAGCCAGTCGTGAGCGCCGTCGCCAGCGTCGTGCAAACGGTCAGAAAGAGGGGTGGTGCCGACAGCACCGATCCGGTTCCCGCGGCGAACAGGAGTGACCCACCGACGGCGATCAGGATGGCAGGGGCTCCCCAGACGACGCACTCTGCCAGCAGCAGGCCGGCAAGCAGTTCCCGGTGGGAGACGGTCGTCAGATAGCCCTCGAGGCGGTCCGGGCGGAGCGCCGTCGCGTACGCTCGATAGCCGCCGAAGCCGGCGACGAACAGCCACGCGTAGACGACTCCGAGTCGGGTCAGCGACAGCGGCGTTTCGATCTCTCCGGACGCGACTCCCGAACCGAAGAGGTAGGTCCCGATCATCCCGCCGAGCCCCAGCGGGACGAAGAACAGGGCGGAGATCCCGATCGCGATCAACTGGGCCGTGTTTCCGGACAGGACCCGCCAGCGGCGGCTGAGTTCGAGGCGACCGATCGTAACGACGTGTTCTCGCGTGCCCATCGTCACTGCACCGCCGCGCCGTGGTCGGTCGTGACCGCCAGGAAGACGTCCTCGAGCGTCGAGTCCGACTCGCTTTCGACCTGCCGAGTCAGGGCCTCGGGAGCCCCCTCGGCGACGATCCGGCCGTCCGAGAGCACACCGACGGTATCGGCGAGTTCCTCGACGACGGGGAGGATGTGCGTCGAGAGGAAGACGGTGTGACCCTCGGCGGCCATCTCCGCGATGGCGTCCATGACCGTTCGGGCCGCTCGCGGGTCGAGTCCGCTCGTCGGCTCGTCGAGGAAGAGCACGTCGGGTTCGTGCAACAGCGCCTGGACGAGCCCGACCTTCTGGCGCATCCCCTTGGAGTACTCTTCGATCCGTTTCCCGGCATCGCCGGCCAGATCGAAGCGCTCGAGCCACGCGTCGATCCGCTGCTCCGCCGCCGAAGCGGGGATATCGCGAAGCCGTGCGAAGTACTCGAGCTGTTCGTACCCGGTCAGTTCGTCGAATACGGGCGGGTCCTCGGGCAGGTAGCCGATCGCGTCGCGGACCCCGTTGCGGTCGCTCACGGGGGTGCCCACGATCCTCGCATCGCCCGCGGACGGCCGAGTGAGAGTCGTCAGCATCCGCATCGTGGTCGTCTTGCCCGCCCCGTTCGGGCCGAGAAAGCCGTAGACGGTCCCTCGCTCGACGGCGAGGTCGACGCTCTCGACGGCGAGCGTGTCGCCGAATCGTTTCCGTAAATCGGTCGCCTCGATCGCTATTCGATCGATTGACATCTGCGTATCAGCGATAGTAGTTGTTTGTATACTTAACAGTTCTTGACTGAACTGAATTCCGTTCGCCGCCCCGCCCGTCTATAATTGATCTCGAACCGATTACAGTTCCGAACTAATACGTTCTATTCGGCTCATAACTATTCCCCATTGATGCATCGGCCGACTCTATGGGGGGACTCGAGAGAGCAACCGAACGAATACCGAGAGAGGGTCGTCCGCTAACTGCTTCGGGAGGCACGTTCGATGGGGGAATCGACTGATGAGTACGGCAACACTTCGGCGGGTGGCTGCTCGATCGAACGGTCGATCGGCGGATCTGTCACAGGGGGACGCGTTCGAACTGTTGAGTTGCCGTCGCCGCCGATACGTCATCCATTATCTCAAACAACGACGTCGAACCGAACCCGTCGCAGTGCGCGACCTCGTCGAGCGAATCGCAGCCTGGGAAAACGACGTTGGGCTCGACGAGGTCACGCGCAGCCAGCGAATGCGTGTGTATACCGCGCTCCGGCAGTCTCATCTCCCGAAGCTGAACGACAGCGGCGTCGTCAGGTACGATAGTGATCGGGGAACCGTCGAACTCACCGAGGTCGCCTCGTCGCTCGAGGTGTATCTCGACGTCGTTCCCCACGACGACATTCCCTGGAGCAAGTACTACGTCGGCCTCGGCGTGCTCTGTACCGGTCTACTTCTCGGAATCGAGATCGGCGTCGCACCGTTCGGGGCGATCGACCCGCTTCTCGGCGCTGGACTGATCACCGCGTTGTTTACCCTTTCGGCGACGGCCCACGTCCATCACGACGAGCGGATGCGCCTCGGAACTGACGGGCCGCCGCCGAAGCGAGAGCGTGATGGCCGATGACGCCACGCCTAACATCGGTCGTCTACACCGCGATCGGCATCGCTCTCCTCGCATTGATCGCCCTCGTCGCCGTCGTCACCGTTCCGGGGGTCGTCGGCGGCGACGACGCGTATATCGTCACCTCGAACAGTATGCAACCGACGATCAAGTCGGGGGACGTCGTCATCACGAAGGCCGTCTCTCCCGAGGAGATCCAGACCGGTGATGTCGTTACCTTTCAGGCGGACGGCAACTCGGATCGAGGCTACGTTACTCACCGCGTCGTCGAGGTCCGCGAGGAAAACGGCGAGCGCTACGTGAAAACGAAAGGCGACGCGAACGCGAATCCCGACGAAGGTTACGTTCCCGCGACCGCTGCGCAGGGCGTCCAACACGCACACATTCCGTACGTGGGCTATCTGCTCGTGTTCGCTCGCTCGAGTCTCGGACTGTTCGCGCTCGTCATCGTCCCGGGGCTCGCGCTCGTCGCATCGGGAGTGTGGCAGTTACTGCGGGAGTTCGGCTACGCCCCGGATCGCGGTCGCGTACTCGACGGAGTACTGGGAACGAAGAGGGCCGGGACGGGTACCGAAGCCCCATCCGAAAGCGAGTCCGACCACCGGGACGACGACTTCGGGAGCAGAACCGATGCGGTAGTCCCCGAAATCCCGGACGACGAGATCGAAACGAGTGACCAACGATGACTGGACACGCCGCTGCTCGGATCACAGTCGTACTGATAGCCCTCGGAGTTGTGATCGCTGGTGGATCGGTGGCCCCGTCAGCGGCGCTGCTCTCCGACGAGAGTACGTTCGATGACAATCGTCTCGGTACCGCTTCCGACTGGGATCAACCGACCGACGGGAACGCATCGGACGCCAGTTCGACGAACGAAGCGCCGATTGACACCGATAATTCGACGAACGAAACGCGGACGGATACCGGTACTTCGTCCGCGACGAACACGTCGGCTGATAGCCCACCAACGGACTCCACGCCGGACACTGGGAACGCGTCTGGACCGGCTGGGACGATCAATGGTTCGACGGGCGAAAACGAAACGGAGACCACCCGCTCGAGTGGAGAGACAGCCGCCTCTCCCGAGCCGAGCACCGATGACGGGAACGGAACGGACGGCGAAACCGAGCCCTCGACGGGCACTACCGGGACCGCGGACGCGACGGCCGGTACCGGCAACGAATCCCCTCGTGTTCGGGCCGACGAGACGAACGCCCCTGGTGGGGCTCGAGCGGAGACGAGCAGCGGTTGACCGTTGATCGGCATCGAACCATCGCGGTTGTCGGCTCGGCTGTGCCCGGACTGACGGACAACATCCCCGTCTGAATCGACTTTTCGAATCAACCCACGAAGTGCGTTCGATGGCGTCGCAAGCGGTAATCCTCGACACGGAAGCCTCGTCCCCGACCGACGGGATCGACGAGCGACGGCCCGTGACAACCGTTCGGTCACGGAATCGGTTATCCGGTGTGGATCGGACCTGTTCACCCTCGTGACGGGAGCGACTTGCGCTCCGCTATGGCAAAACTCGGTTGTAGAGGAGCAAACGGGAACGCCGTCACCCGGCGGACGGTTGAGTATCCCGCACGGGATACTCAGTCGGCTACAGGTCGGCCCACGGACTCTCGGGGTCGTCGTTGTGGCGACACTGTTCGGTGTAGAACTGCAGGTCGAACCCGACCGACTCGCCCTGTACTTCGTTGCCGACCGTTTCCGGCAGACACCATTCGAACCCGAGGTACTGCGTCGTGGAGTTGGGGACGCACACCGGGTCGTCGTCCTTCTCGGGACAGTAGGAGAACGTCAGGTTACTGATCGCGGCCTGTTTTCCACCCGAGTTCTCTGGAGCGATTACGTCGGTACCAGTGGTCGCACAATCGTATTCGCGCGATTTTGTATCGCCACCGCCGCCGACGCTAATTTCACAAATTCCTGTGTTGCTCTCCCAGCTGAAGCCGTACGTTTCGCCGTCGGCGTTCCGTTTGACGTCCGTGAGCGTGATTTCGATACCGGTATCCGGGAACGTGATTACGTCTTTCTTCTGCAGTTCTTCGGGATCGTTTCGCTCGGGAGACGTATATTCGTCGAGATTGTCACCATCCAATTTCGGTTCGAGGACGACACACTCGTCTGCCTCCGTCGGAACCGACTTTTCGAACGGATCTCCGTCCAGCAGCACGCCATCGTCCAGCTCGTCCAAGATGTCTTCGAGGGACCCCTCGACGATGACGGGATCCTCTTCGTCGAGTTCGTTGTCTCCGTCGAGATCGTACCACAACGTCGCGTCGATTTTCCGTGCGAGGATCGACGTCGAGACGTCCATCGTCCGGAGCCAGAGCCAGCCGGGATTATCACAGAGATGGTAGCTGAACGTGATCTCCCCACAGTCACCGGGCTTGATATCGTCGAGAGCGATCAGCGAGTCCTGTTCCGTCCCGAAATGATAGTCCTCGTCGAGATCGCTACAGTAATCGATTTCGTCGTCGCCGATATTTCGGCCGAGGTCGCTGTATCTGTATACCGTGCCATCGACTTCGATCGATTGCTCGCCGTCCTCGTCGTGATCCGGGTGTGCGTTGACGAACTCCCACTCTTCGCTCGGGCCGTAGTATCGCTGTTGCCAGTCGAGTTTCAGATCGAGCTCGCCCGCAGTGAGTTCGTTGCCCTCGAGGGTCTCCCCATCACTGAAGAACGCACTCGTCCCTGCACCCGCGAGTGCACCCCCGATACCGACCGTACCGAGTCCGGCCAATACGTTTCGTCTCGAGATCGAATTCTCGTCTGTCATCGTATGCTACCCCCCATCCGGGGGACTCCCATCGGCGGAGTCGAACCGCCGTGCTCCGAGTGGGACGTAAGAGCTACGTCCCGACCATCGGTGGTATATATACACTGCCATGACAGGCGCTATAGCGACCCTCTCACGCGGAAGTAGCCGAATAATATAGACCGAGTTCAAGGCTAGAAAACGGCAGCGCTAGACTGTCTCTCCGATAGTTTCGGACATCTCTATCGGAAATGGAACGCTGTCGACCGGATCGAGTCGTTCCAAGAGAGAAATCACCTGCTAAAACGACGGGTCACAGCGGTAGCTATCGGTTGTCGATGTCGACGCGCGTTCCGTACTCCGACTCGCCGACGACGTCGCCGTCCTCGGCGACGACCGCTCCACGGACGACGGTTGCGACCGCTTTCCCCGTGAACGATTCGCCCTCGAAGGGCGTCACGCAGTTCTTCGAGTGTAGCGCCGTCCGATCCTCGAGCGTCCACTCCCGATCCGGGTCGACGACGGTGAAGTCGGCGTCGGTCCCGATCTGGAGCGACCCTTTCTGCGGGTACATCCCCCAGACCTGGGCCGGGCGCGTCGAGTGGCGACGGACCCACTCCTCGAGCGTGAGTCGGCCCCGATCGACGAAGGTGAGCATGGCCGGCACCTCGGTCTCGAGGCCGACGAAGCCCGAAATCGCGTCCCAAGTGTTCCCGAAGGGGTCGTCGACCAGTTTCTCTGCTGGCGTGTGCGGTGCGTGATCGGTGGCGATGCAGTCGATCACGCCGTCGTCGATGCCCACGTCCCAGAGTCGCTGGTGTTCGTCGGCGTCCCGGATCGGCGGCTGGACGCGGGCGACGTTGCCCTTCTGGCGCACGACGTCCTCGGTGAACCAGAGGTAGTGGGGCGTCGTCTCGGCGGTGACGTCGACGCCGCGGTCCTTGCCGCGGGCGACGGCCTCGGCGGCCGACCCCGACGAGACGTGGAACATGTGGATCTTCGCGCCGGTCTCCTCGGCGAAGGTGAGCATCCGCTCGACGGCCTCCCGCTCGGCGATCACGGGTCGGGAGTGGGAGTGGTCGATGGGTTCGTTTCGTCCCTCGGCCTTGAACCGCTCCGTGTAGTAGTCGATAATCTCGCCGTTCTCCTCGTGGAAGCCCAGCCGCTTGCCCGTCTCGCGGATCCGCTCCATCGCCTCGAGGATCTCGCCGTCGCCTGGCGGGGGTACGTCGCCGACCGTCGAGCCCAGGAAGATCTTGTAGCCCAGCGCGCCGGCCTCGTCGATTTCCGGGATCAGATCGAGGTTTTCGGAGGTGATGACCGCGTAGCTCTGGAAGTCGACGTGGGCCGAGGACTCGCCACGCTCGAATTTCAACTCGAGGTGTTCGGGCCGGTCGATGACCGGGTCCGTATTCGGCATTCCGACGACGGTCGTCACGCCGCCGGCGGCCGCCGCTCGCGTGGCCGACTCCCAGTCTTCCTTGTACTCGAGGCCGGGCTCGCGGTTGTGGATGTGACAGTCGACGATGCCGGGGACGAGGACGTTCCCCTCGCCGTCGAGGACGCGATCCGCGTCGGGGAGCCGATCGCTCCGACCGACCGCGACGATGGTGCCGTCATCGACGGCGACGCCCGAATCGGGGGAGCGACCCGCGGGCGTGACGACGGTACAGTTGCGCACGACGAGATCGACGCTCATTGGCGAGGAGTTGCCGAGGGCGGCGCATATAGCTTCCCCAAACGGCTCGTCTCCCGCCGGTCGAATCTACCGGAGCGCCTGCCGAACCGCGTCAGCCAGCGCGTTCACGCGCGCGACGTGTTCGTAGGACCCCTCCCGAACACCGTTCGTCACGTAGGCGAAGGCGACGTTCTCCTCGGGGTCGGCCCAGCCGACGCTGCTTCCCAGCCCGGCGTGGCCGAAGACGTGCTCGGGAGAGAGGGAGCCATACGGCGCGGCTGTGGTGCCGCCTTTCCAGAAGCCGAGCGCGAACCGCGCTTCCCGGCCGATCGTTCCGTCCGCGTCCGTCTCCGCTTCGACGCGTGTCATCTCTTCGACGGTCTCGGGCTCGAGGAGCTGGGTTCCCTCGAGTTCGCCGCCGTTGGCGAGGCAGGCATAGAAGCGAGCCATGTCGCCCGCGGTGCCGATCCCGTTGGCGGCGGGGATCACGGCCCGGTGGACCGCTTCCGCGTTGAACGGGGCCGCGACCTCGGCGTTGTCCCCGAGTCCCTCGCCGGGATCACGACAGCGGTCGAACGCGTCGAAGCCGACCAGTGTCGCCACGTCATCGTCGTCCTCGTCTTCCCGGAGGCCGATCCCGGTGTCGTCGAGTCCGAGCGGGTCGAAGACGCGCTCGGCCGCGGCCTCCTCGATCGGCGTGCCCGTTACCCGACGGACGAGTTCGCCGACGAGCCAGCCGAACGTGAGCGCGTGGTAGGCCGGCACCTCGCCCGGCGGGTAGTTCGGGTCCATCTCCTCGAGTTTCTCGACGGCGGCGTCCCAGTCGCCCCAGAGGTCCGGTCGGTCGTCGATCTCGCCCTGATTGAGTCCTGCAGTGTGGCTGAGCACCTGTCGAACGGTGATCTCGGCCTTTTGGGACCCCTCGTCGGCGAACTCGGGCCAGTGTTCGACCACCCGATCGTCGTACCCGAGTTTTCCCTCCTCGACGAGGGAGTGTACGGTCACCGCGGCGTAGGGTTTCGTACTCGAGAAGAGAACGTGGCGCGTCTCGCGGGTTTCGTCCCGGCCGTCCGGTCCTTCGACGCCGCCCGCGAGGCCGATCACCGGCTCGCCGTCGACGTAGACGGCCAGCTGTGCCCCGTGGTGGAGTCCCACTTCGAGGTGTCGATCGAAGAGATCGGCGATGCGCTCGCGGTCCGTGTCGGAAATCCGTGACATGGATCGGTACACTTCGGGCTGGTGCTTAATCGTTGTCGTACGAGAACACATCACAGCGACGCCCCGGCGACCGACGTTTTTACCCTCGGCACCCCAAGGACCGCTATGAACCGCAAGGAGTTCCGCGATCTCGCCTCGCCCGAGGAAGCACGCGAGGCGATCGACTCGCTTTCGCTCGAGGGCGGCGTCGAGCGCGTTTCCCTCGAGGAGGCCCGTGGCCGGGTGCTCGTCGCTCGCCTCGACGCCGAACTCGACGTACCGGGGTTCGACCGGGCGACTATGGACGGCTACGCCCTTCGGGCTCGGGACACGTTCGGCGCGGACGAGGCCGATCCCGCTCGACTCGAACTGGTCGGCGCGGTCCACGCTGGCGCGGAGCCGGCTGTCACGCTCGAGTCGGGCGAGGCGGCGGAGATTTCGACCGGTGCGGTGATGCCCGACGGTGCCGACGCGATGGTGCCGGTCGAGCGAACTGATACGGACGGCGACGAGGTTCTGATCCGTACCTCGGTCGCCCCCGGCGACAACGTCATGTTCGCGGGTGCGGACGTCGCGGCGGGCGAGCGCGCGCTCGGTCCCGGAACGACGATCACGCCCCGCGATATCGGCCTGCTGTCGGCGCTGGGGATCGACGAGGTCCCGGTTCGGGCGAACCCTCGGGTCGGCATCGTCTCGACGGGCGACGAACTCGTGCGGCCGGGCGAGGAGGTACACAGCGATCGCGGGGAGATTTACGACGTCAACAGCTACACCATCGCCGCGGGCGTCGAAGACGCGGGTGGAGAGCCCGTGCTCTACCCTCACGCCGGCGACGACCAGGACGAAATGGAGCGGATCCTCCGGGAGGCCGCCGGGGAGTGTGACCTCGTACTCTCCTCGGGATCGACCAGCGCGAGCGCGGTCGACGTCATCTATCGGGTCATCGAGGAACAGGGGGAGTTGCTGCTCCACGGCGTGAGCGTCAAGCCCGGGAAGCCGATGTTGATCGGTCGGTTGGACGACTCGGCCTACGTGGGGCTCCCCGGCTATCCCGTCTCCGCGATGATGGTCTTCCGGGCGTTCGTCGCGCCGGCAGTTCGGAGGGCGGCCGGACTGTCCGAACCTGCGGCCGCAACCGTCTCGGGACGGCTGGCCCGCCAGGAACGCTACGAGGGGGGCCGCCATCGACTCATGCCCGTCGGCCTCGTCGGGAGCGGGCCGTCGGAGACGGCCCGAAACGGAGGCGGAGAATCCGCCGAAGAGAGCGGCGACGGTGAGACGCTCGTCTACCCCGTCGACAAGGGCAGCGGTGCGACGACCAGCCTCGCCCACGCCGACGGCGTCGTCGAAGTCGGCCCCGAAACCGACTACCTCGAAGCAGGCGAGCCCGTCACGGCGACGCTGTTCTCGCCCGACGTCCGACCGCCGACGCTGTTCGGGGTCGGCGAGGACGACCCGACGGTCTCGCGCCTGCTCGACGGCCTCGAGAACCCGCGGTACCTCTCGGTCGGGACGCGGCCCGGGCTGCGTCGACTTCGAGACGGCGTTCCTGACGTGGCGGTGGCTTCGGGACCACTCGAGAGAGACGTCGAAGCGGACGAAATCGGTCGCTGGGACCGCGAGTGGGGCCTGGTCGTCCGGGCGGGCAACCCCGACGAGATCGAGGGGCTCGCGGACCTGGTCGATCGCGACCTGCGTTTCGTCAATCGGACGGCCGACTCCGGGTTGCGCTCGAGTCTCTCCGGTGCGGTCGCCGCGTTCGCGGACGAACGGGGAACGACTCGTCACGAAATCGTCGACGCGATCGACGGCTTCGATCTCGGACTGCGTGCCCACGAGAGCCCCGCTCGGAAGGTCATCGCGGGCGACGCCGACGCGGGCCTCGGCCTCCGGGAGACCGCCGACCGGCTCGATCTGGGATTCGTCCCACTCGGAGAGCAGCCCGTGCGAGTCCTCGCGAATCCCGATCGGACCGAGAAGGAGGGGGTTCGAGAACTCGAGCGAGCACTCGAGGAGGTATCGCCACGATAGCAAACGTCCCGTTTTCGTCCCCGTCTCGGTCGCTGGGTCTCGCCGATCCTCGAGGACGCCGTTTTTACTCTCACGCTCCCTACCACCAGCCATGCGAATCGTCACGACGCTCCCCTCGGCCACTGAGACCGTCGCCGCGCTAGGCCTCGAGCCGGTCGGCGTCTCCCACGAGTGTGATTACCCGCCCAGCGCCGCGTCCGCGCCCGCAGTCACCAGTTCGCGGATCGACGCCTCGGGCTCGAGCGGCGAGATCGACCACCAGGTGCTCGAAACGTCCGACACCGAGGACGGCGTCTACGACGTCGATGTCGAGACCCTCGCGGAACTCGACCCGGACGTGATCGTCACCCAGGGAATGTGCGACGTCTGTGCGGTCGACGTGGCGATCATCGAGGACGCCGCGGATCGAATCGAAGCAGACCCGGAAATCGTGCCGACCGATCCACACAGCGTCGACGACGTGCTCGCGGACCTCGAGCGGATCGGCCGCGCGGTCGGTCGCGAGGAGCGCGCTCGGAAGGTTCGACGCGACCTCGAGTCGCGACTCGATGCGGTTCGGGAGCGAACGACCGATATCGCGGCCGAGAACCGGCCACGCGTCGCGATCTTCGACTGGACCGATCCCGTCATGATCGCGGGTCACTGGACCGCCGACCTCGTCGACTGGGCCGGCGGCGAGTACGGGCTGGCCGAGGCCGGCGAGCGCTCGAGGCCCCGCGAGTGGGACGCCATCCGTGCGTACGACCCCGAGGTCGTGGTCGTCGCGCCCTGTGGCTTCGACCTCGAGCAGACCGCGCGGAACCGGACGGACCTCACCGAGCGCGACGGCTGGGACGAGCTGACCGCAGTGCAGGAGGGTCGCGTCTGGGCGATGGACGGCGATCACTACCTCAACCGGCCCGGCCCGCGGCTCGTGGAGACGCTCGAGGCGCTCGCGCCGATCGTCCAGCCCGATCGGTTCGACGGGCCGGACCCGGCTATCGCGGTTCCGTTCGACGACCTCGAGACGCTCGGTTCGGAGACCGACCGCGACGACGATGCTCGAGTCGAGGCCGCGTCTCGAGCCGAGGTCGACTCGAGCCCGTGATCGTCTTGCCGACCCCCGTCCGGGAGGCGATCCTCGAGCGTGCTCGTGAGGGGGACCCCGAGGAGATCTGTGGCGTTCTGGGCGGCGAGTACGAGCCCGATGGCCGGAGCCGCGTCCGGTCGCAGTACCCGGCCACGAACGTCGCCGAAACGCCCCGAACCCGGTACGAAATCGATCCCGAGGAACAGCTCGCGATCTTCGATCGAATCGAGGACCGCGGCCGGGAGATCGTCGGCTTCTATCACTCCCATCCCCGGGGCCCGCCCCGTCCGAGCGCGACCGACGCTGCGCGGGCGACTTGGCCCGATCGCTCGTATCTGATCGTCTCGCTCGAGCCACTCGCAGTGGGGTCGTGGCGGTGGCGGACGGCCGCCGACGGGGTGGACGCTCCCGGCGATCGGTTCGAAAGGGAGGACCTCGTCGTCGAGTGAGAGCCGATGGTCACGGCGAACGAGGGGCTCGCACGGAGATTCTTGTCGTCCGAGACCGGACGGTACAGGAAAAGACATGACGGGCCTGCCCCCGCTGGCCCGCCACGTCGACGATTCCCGGGAACCGTCACTCGAGGGTTGGCGCTAGTCGAATGTCATTCTTTCGCAGGTCGTGAGTAACAGTCACGACGAAGTGACAGTCTCGCCGGAGCGCGATCGTCGTCGTTCGGATACCGTACGCTGCGGTCGATATTACTCGTCGCCGGCGTCCTCGAGTTCGTCGGCCTTCTGCCTCGCCTCGGCTGCCTGTTGCCGAAACTCCTCGATCCGTTGGCTGAGCTTCTTGCCGGCGGTGTACGTGAACTCGTCGGGCATCATCCCGTACTCGATGTCGAGGGTGATCATCGTGTCACAGCCCTCGACGATCTCCGGTGCCCAACTGCCCTGTGCCAGTTTCGACTCGTCCGTGACGACGGCCTCGCCGTCCTCGACGTCGATGAACGCGCTCACGATGTTCCAGATGTTCGGGTTGCTCGAGCTGACCTCGTCGAACAGGCCCTCGAGGCGCGACCCTTTGAGCTCCGCTTCGCGGAGTTCTTCGAGGAGGTCCTCGAGGGCGTCGGCGATCTCCTCGTACTCGGTGGCGTCCTCGCGGAGGGCGGCCGGCGAGTCGTCCGAATCGGTCCCCGTCATCGGGTCTCCCCCGTTTCGTCGGTATCGGCGATCATAGCGGAGGGTAGCCGCTTCGGGACCGTAAACGTACGCTTCCGTTCCGGAATCGGATCGCGGAGTCGTCTCCTCCGAGAACGCCACCGAGCGCTCTGCTATCGTTCAGACGACGCCAACAGCGACGCTGTGCTCTCGTGGCGGCATGGAGGCCACGCCCTCCCCAACCGATTCACTCGCTCCCGTCGGTCGCTCGCTCATCCCTCGCGCGATGTCATCGACCGTCCTCGTTCGCACTCGGCCGGCCGACAGCACGCGCCACCGCCCGATGAGGACGGGATAGCTACGAGGCGTTCTCGAGGACGCCACTCACCCAGACCCGGTTCGGGTCGTCCGTCTCGTGCATCCACTCGATCAGCCGCTCGCGCAGTGCGCTCCGGGTGTCCTCGTATTCGGGGTGGTCGATCAGATTGTGCAGTTCGTCGGGATCGGCCGCGAGGTCGTAGAGTTCGTCGATATCCGGCCCGTTGTAGACGTACTTGTAGCGATCGGTCCGGACCATCCGCTGGCTGTAGAGTCCGAACTCGTCGCCGTGATACTGTGCGAACGACGAATCCGCCCAGTCGACGCCGTCGGGTGGGTCGCCGCCGTTCTCGAGTATGGGAACCAGACTCCGCGAATCGAAGCTGTCGGGCGCGGGAACGTCGGCGATCTCGAGGAACGTCGCCGCCAGGTCGTGCAGGTGAACGGGGGCTTCGCTGGTCGCACCCGGGTCGGCCACGCCTGGCCAGCGGACCTGCAGCGGGATGTGGTAGGTGTCGTCGTACATCAGCGGTCCCTTGTTGAACTGGCGGTGGCTCCCGGCGAAGTCGCCGTGGTCCGAGGCGTGGACGACGACTGTCTGCTCGGCCAGTCCGTGCTCCTCGAGCGCGTCGAGGATCCGATCGAACTGGTGGTCGATCATCGTGATAAAGCCCCAGTACTTCGCGAGCGCTTCGGCCCAGATGTCCCAGTCGAAGTCGCTGACGCCGCGATAGGCGAGGTAGTTCTCGTGGACCCGCGGTTTCCCGTCGTAGGTCTCCGCGTAGCTCGCGGGCGGCTCGATTTCGTCGGGATCGTACATCGAGGCGTAGGGTTCCGGGACGACGTAGGGGTGGTGAGGGCCGTAGAAATCCGTTCGGTGGAAGAAGGGGCCGTCACGGTCGCCGTCGGCGTGGGACTCGATCGCGTCGATCGTCCGCTCGGCGAGGAAGTACGCGCGCGTCTCCGCGACGTCGACGGCCGTCTTCGCGGCGACGAACGTCCCCTCGTCGCCGTCTCTGGGCTCCTCGCCGGTGTAGATCTCCTCCTCGAGGGTCGCCTCGTCGACGGGCGTGCCCCGCTCCCTGCGGTACTCGCGGAACGCCTCGTCGATGTCGTCGTGGTGCGTGTCGCTCCCGCCGAGATACGAGAAGCCGAAGTCGGCCGGCGTCCGATCGCGACCGGCGTGCCACTTGCCCGTGTAGGTCAGGTCGTAGCCGGCCGCGACGAGTTCCTCCGAGAACGTCGGCAGCTCGTCGGGGATGTTCGTCCGGATCGCGTCGGGCTCGTGGCAGTTGTTCAACATCCCGTGCCCGTGGGGAAACTGCCCGGTCAGCAGCGACGCGCGAGCGCTCGAGCAGATGCTGATCGGCGTGAACGCCCGCTCGAAGCGGATCCCCTCGCTCGAGAGTCGGTCCATCGTCGGGGTCTCGACGGGCGGCCCGTCGGGTGCGCTGGGGTCGTATCGCTCCTGATCGGTGAGTACGAACAGGACGTTCGGGCGGGTGTCGGCGTCAGCGTCGGCCATCGGACGTGGTACATCACCGCCGTAGTTAATGATTGGACCTGCACTCGGCCCGACGTACGAGTAGACAACTAAGCCATCACTGTCTGAACCCCGTCGTTCATTAGAAGGCCTTCGACGGGCCACTCGTGTTGAGCGCGTACTGTGGAGCGTGTGAGTGGCAGTACCGGGCCGATGGGGACGACACTGGCGACTGCAGCCGTGCGATTCGATCACTTCGTCGAGACCGGTCACTCGCCGATCGAACGACGCGATGCGGCCGAGGCGTTCGTCACCGACGACCGGTTCGACCCGGTCGACGCGACCGAGAGTGGTCGTGATCCCCCGAAAAAGCAGTCCGGGCCGGAAGGCCTCAGCCGAGGAGATAGCGCAGCCACGGTCGCCGTTGCACGAACTCCAGTTGCTCGAGGGAGGCGTCGACGCCGAGGATGCGGCCCGCGGCGAAGACGCCGATGATCACGAACATGAGGAGTCCGAGGAGGTCCCCGTTGACGTAGCCGTGTGCCCAGTCGGCGTTGCCCAGGTAGAACAACGTCATGAGCACGCCGCCGAAGAAGGCGGCCAGGCGCACGAGCGCCCCGAGGATGAGTCCCAGTCCGATCAGGAACTCACCGAGGGGAATCACGACGTTGGTGAACTCGAGCAGCCAGGGCGTCCCGGCCACGACCTCGAAGAGGCCGGCGATGGGCGAGGAAGCGTTCTGCAGGTAGCCCCCCGCGTTGAACGGCTCCCCTGCGACGAACGCGAACTTGGTCCATCCCGAGTGGAGGAACCAGTAGCCGACGAGCAGCCGCACCGCCACCAGCAGGTAGCCGGCGACCGAATCGGCGTACTCGAACTCTTCCCGCCTGCCGAACCACTGAACGGTGGCTTTCGTTGTAGACATTGGTCGTCACCTCACGACTGAGGATTGGCACTCTCGGGCGTTAATACCCCCTTTAATTCCTGTCTATCGGGAACCTAATCGGATTACCCCCACGCGATAGAGGGTGTTTAAATAGACGGGCGAACGCGTTCGCTACGCGAGATCGTCGAACGTCGGCCGCTCGAGATCGCCGGGGAACTCGTCGACCGGAACCTGCGTCTGGTCGCCCGACGCCATGTCCTTGATCGTGACCTCGTCGTTCGCGAGGTCCTGTTCGCCGACGATGACCACGGTCTCGGCGTTGATCGAATCGGCGTAATCGAGTTGCGCGCCGAAGGAACGACCCGCGATGTCGGTCTCGACGACGTGGCCCTGCTCGCGCAGTTCCCCGACGATCCGGGCCGCCTCCGACCGCGTGTCGCCGATCTGCAGGACGTAGTAGTCCGTCGTTACTTCTTCCTCGGGCCAGACGCCCGCCCGCTGCAACAACAACGACAGCGTCGCGTGGCCCGGCGCGACGCCGACCGCGGGCGTCGGCTGGCCACCGAAGCTCTCGATGAGGTCGTCGTAGCGGCCACCGCCGAAGATCGACCGTGAAACCTCGCCCGCCGAGTCGAAACACTCGAAGACCACGCCCGTGTAGTAGTCCAGTCCACGGGCCGTCTCCAGCGAGACGGTACAGTACTCGCGAGCGCCGAAGTCCTCGGCGGCGGCGAGCACGTTCTGGAGGTTGTCGACGGCAGCGGTGACGCGCTCGGTGTCGGCGAACGCCTCTACCTCGTCGAGATCGCCGCCCGCGATGAGGTCGTCGAACTCGGCGGCCTGCTCGGCCGACAGGCCGGCGTCGATCAGTAAATCGTGATACTCGACCTGCGAGAGCTTGTCGGATTTGTCGACCGCGCGAATCGCCGCCTCGGTGTCGACGTCGGTGTCGTAGCTCTCCAGGACCCCCCCGAGGATGTCCCGGTGGGAGACCCGGAATTCGAAGTGCTCGCCGGTGAGGCCGAGGCCGGTCATCGCGTCGGCCGCCCACGCGAGGATCTCGGCGTCGGCTTCGGGTGCCGACGAGCCGAAGATGTCGACGTTGGTCTGGTAGAACTCCCGATACCGGCCCTGCTGGACCTGCTCGTAGCGCCAGAACGGTCGCGTCGACACCCACTTGATCGGCTTCGAGAGCTCCTGTTGTTTCGCGACGACCATCCGGGCGACCGTCGGCGTCAGTTCGGGGGTCAACGTCACGTGGCGACCGCTCTGGTCCTCGAAGGAGTAGAGCTCGTCGACGATGTCGTCGCCGCTCTTGTCGGTCCACATCTCGGCACGCTCCAGCGCCGGCGTCCCGATCTCGCGGAACCCGTACTCGCGGGCGGTGTCCTCCAGAACGTCGATGGTCGCTCGTCTGGCGGCCATCTCGCCGGGATAAAAGTCACGAAAGCCCTTGATCCGGTCGTACATGGGAACCCGTTCGGCGACGGCGGCCTTTTATCCTTCCGTTCGGCGGCGGTCGGCGATCGCCTGCCTCGAGCAGCGATCGGTCAACGGACGTTCGTGACGTACGTCTGATCGTGGTCGGGAAAACACTCCTCGATCGCCGCCGGTCCCGCTTCCTCGGCGAGGAGCGTCCGGAGCTCTGCCTCGTAATCCGCTCTGTCGATGTCCTCGCTTGGGCCAACTGTCACGTCCAGTCGCGCGTCGACGAGCCGGTCGACGGCCGACCGGCCAAAGCCCGATAGCGGCGCGATGTAGTCGACGCCGTGGCGATCCTCGAGGCTCTGGGCCTGTGCTCGCGACACCGTCGGGACGCGGTCGTCGCGCCGCGTCCCGTCCCCGATGGCGTCGAACTCGCGGTCAGCGAGTCGTTCGAGGGCGTGCTGGTGGACCAGCTGAATGCCGTTTCGCGGAAAGCCGTCGTCCCGAATCCGACCGACTGCCTCGCCGGCGACGTCGGGATCGCACTCGAGGCGTTCGAAATCGAAGCCGGCGGCGCGGGCCGTTTCGCGGGCGTGTTTCCAGTCGTCGCTGATCCCGAAATGGGCCGTCAGCAACGTGACATCGTAGAACTCCTCGAGCAAGAGCGCGGCGAGCGTCGAGTCTTTGCCGCCGCTGTAGAGCAGTCCGAGCTCCATTACCGGCGCTGGATGTCGAAGCTCTGCGAGTCCGGCTTGAGCTCCTTGAGGAGCTGTTTCATCTTCTCGTCGTCGATCTTGCCCTGAATGCGGCCGCTGCGGGCGAGGCTGATGACCTGCCGTTCGACCTGCTCGCCGAACTGGGGCTTGCTCATCTTGACGGTGTTGAGTCGCTTGCGGGCCTCGTCGGTCAGGTGCTGTCGCAGGACCGCCTTCTTCTGGGCCTCGGCCTGCTGTTTGGCCGCCTCCTGCCCGGCCTCGCCCTGCTGGGACTCGGCGCGGTCCTGTAGCTGCTCCATTTTCTTCTGTCGGAGTTCCTCGAGTTTCTCCTCGTCCGGTGAACCACTCATAGTTATGCCGTACTTGTCCGGCACGCCGGAAAATGATTACGGACGACGGGAGCGATGGCTCTGGACGGTGAAACCGACACGAAAACGGATGCTCCGATTACGCGTATCGCTCGAGTTCCGGACGGTCGAGTTCTTCGAGGACGGTGCCGGCGGTGTCGTCGAGCAGGCTCTGGCCCTCGGCGGTGATTCGGCGACCTTCGCCCTCGGCGGTCTCGACGAGATCCTCTTCCTCGAGTTGCTGGAGGATGGTCCGGATCAGGTTCTTCGAGCCGTCGGCGCGTTTGTCGGGCGCGACCTGGTAGCGGTTGGAGCCGCCTTTCGCGCCGCCGTACTCCGTCGAGAGTCGCTCGACGCCGACCGGACCGCGGTCGGCGACCTTGCGCAGGAGACTCGCGGCGCGGGTGGCCCAGAAGTCCTCCTGTTCGGGCGGGAGTTCCTTGTCGACGCCACTCTTGGCGAACGCTCCCCACTCCGGTTCCTCGAGTCGATCCGCGAGATCGTCGGCGAGCGCCTCGATGAGGTCGTCCGCCGGAACGTCGTACATCGTAGCCATTGGCGTGTGATTCCCGTCGGCGGCATTTAAGACCATCGTATCTGTGCAGCCGCCTGTGGCCCGGACCGTTTTTCGCCCTCGAGTCGAAACGGGGGGTATGGACGAACGAGCCGCCCTGCGACTCCTGTCGGACGAACTCGAGGGGGCCGGCGACGACGCGGCCGTCGTCGATGGACTGGTCGTCACGACGGACATGCTCCACGACCGGACCGATTTTCCGGACGGAACGACCCGCTATACGGCCGGCTGGCGCGCCGTCGGTGCGTCGCTGTCGGACGTCGCGGCGATGGGTGCCGAGGCCACGGCGGCGGTCGCCGCCTACGCCGCTCCGACGTTCGATCGCGACGAACTGCTCGCGTTCGTTCGCGGTGCGAGCGACGTCTGCGAACTGGTCGATACCGAATACGTCGGCGGCGATCTCGACGGCCACGACGAGTTCACCGTGGCGACGACCGCGATCGGTCGGACCGACGACCCCGTCCCGCGAAGCGGTGCCCGTCCCGGCGACGTCGTCTGTGTTACCGGAACCCTCGGACGGAGCGCGGCGGCACTCGAGTACTTCGACCGGGCGGCCCGCGGGACCGACGACGGCGACGACGCTGACGGCGGCGACGAGGGTACCGAGTGGCTGCTCGAGCGGGCGAACGCCCTCTTTCAGTTCTGCCCCCGGATCGCAGCCGGTCGAGCGCTCGCCCCTCACGCGACCGCGATGATGGACTCGAGCGACGGACTCGCCCGCTCGATCCATCAGCTCGCCGAAGCCAGCGACTGCGGGGTCGCGATCGAATCCAATCGAATTCCGATCGACGACGCCGTCCGCGAGGTCGCCGACGGCGAGGACGAGGCGTTCGAACTCGCGACGACCTTCGGCGAGGACTTCGAACTCGTCGCGGCGCTTCCCGAGGACGCGCTCCCGGCCGTCCGCGAGGCGACTGACGTCTCGCTATCGGTGATCGGATCGGTCCGAACGGCGACGGATGGCGTAACGATGGACGGCGACGAACTCGTGGATCGGGGGTATACGCACGGATAGGCACTCCGCTGACCGATGTCAGCCGACGATCATCACGGGAATCGGCATGAAACAGAGCAAGCCGAGGCCGAAGGTGACGATCCCGAGAACGAACCGGCCCGGATCCAACCGTTCGTCCCGGATGGGCGTCGCCGGCCCCATCGACGCGAACAGCATCGTCAGCAGTCCCCAGAGGATCCAGACGAAGACGGTGTTCAGGCTGTGCTCCTGAAAGTAATAGAGGTAGCCAGCGAGCGCGAGGAGCGCGCCCGGGACGAGCGCGGCGATCGTCTCCTGGTACTCGCCGACCATCGCCCGGAGGATGTGTCCCCCGTCGAGTTGGCCGACCGGAATCAGGTTGAGGAACGTGACGAACATCCCGACCCACGCGCCGATGACGACCGGGTTCACTCCTCGCGTCGGATCGTTCCGGTACAGCGGCTGGTCGAAGCCGGCCGCGAGCAACTCGAGCAGCGGCGGATAGCCGAGTTCGATCCGAATCGCGTCGGGGTTCTGGAGTAACGCGGGGTCGACGGTCACGGGTGGCAGGTGGAGCCCGATCACGGTCACGCCGATCGTCGCGACCAGGCCCGCGAGCGGGCCGGCGACGCCGATATCGAACAGCGCCTTCCGGTCGGGCATCCGGCCTTTCATTTTGATGACCGCCCCCATCGTCCCGATCAGCGTCGGGACCGGAATGAAGTACGGCAACGAGGCGTCGACCTGGTGGTATCGACTCATGACGTAGTGGCCCATCTCGTGGACGCCGAGGACGCCGAGAATGGCCGCCGTAAACGGCCAGGCGTGGACGATCGCGGTCGGGTCGGCGAACGGATCGATCTGATACCAGAACGCCCCGGCGAACAGCGTCGAACCGACGGTCGCGATCAGCAGTACGAGATTCGTCCACGGGATCCCGTCGATGCCGACGGTCGACGGCTCCGCGACGAGCACGTACTCGCCGTGGCGCGCCTCGAGTTCGGCGTCGTAGCCGTGCTCGTGGAACGCGGGCCAGAGCTCTCGCATCACCCGTTCGGGGTGCATCAGTGGGTCGCCGTAGTATACCAACTGCTCCGCTTCCTGGCGGATCTCGTAGACTGCAAACACCGACTCGATGCGGTCGATCGGCGGCCCGTCCTCGGGCGAGTGCCCACCGTATCCCGCCGTGTCGAATCCGGACCGGTCGACATCCTCCATCATCGGTGGTTCAACATCCCATGGTATAAAACGACTGTCGTCGGCAGCGCCGGCCGTTTCTCGGGCAGCGCTGCTGCGTTGGCTCCGCTATCGTGGGTTCCGTATAAAACCGAACGTCAGCGTGGGAACGCGACGTCTCATTGCGACCATCCCGAATCGCATCGGTACTGTGCCGGCACGGATCGAGGGGGACCGGATCAACGCGGCTCGATCTCGTCGGTGAACCGTTATGCGGGGGCGACACGCCACGTGGTCGCGCTCGTGTACGACCACTTCTCGATCTCGAGGTCGCTGACCGAGTCCGAGAGCTTGACCATCAGCGCGCCGATCTCTTTTGGCGTCATTCCTACGTCGTCCGCGATGAACTTCCCTTTGAAGTACATCTCGCCGTCTTCGGCACGCTCGCGAAGGTAACTTTTCAGGCGGCGTTCCTTGCTTTCCGTGGAGGGTTGGGCTGTCGTGCTCATCGACGATTACCCCTTGGTGGGGATATCTGTTATAAAGACGGGATGATTAGCGGCATTTCGATTGTGTTCAGCTATCTGGGGGGTAATAGACCTTTTATCCTCGTTTACCTGACTATTAACAACGGCCTCAGATCCTTCGAGACGTTTTAAAACCATCTGTAACTCATTATCGCCCCTCGCTCTATCATGGTCGATAGAATCTCGTTTTCGACAACTGTTTCTCTTATTCCAGTCTCCTATCGAGTGGATGTAACAGTTATGATCGATCGTGAACCCAGAACTCGTCTTCGACCGTCACTTCCTTTTTGAACAGCGGGACCTCGTCTTTCAGCCGATTGATCCCGTCCTCGACCGTCCGGAACGCCTCCGTCCGGTGTCCCGCGAGCACGACGACGAAGACGATGTCCTCACCGTCCTCGACGACGCCCGTTCTGTGGTAGAGTTCGACGTCGAGAACCCCGTCTCGAGACTCGAGATCGGTTTCGAGGGCCGCCATTCGCTCGTCGGCGACGCCCTCGTACTTCTCGAACTCGAGATACTGGGTGGGCGCGTCGTCCTCGCTGTCTTTCGCACGGACCCGGCCGGTAAACGTCGCGATCGCGCCCGCCCGCTCGGCTCGGGGCGACCGTTTCACGCGGGCTACCAGCGACTCGAGGGTTTCGTGGGGTTCGGCCGACTCCAGGGCCGTTACGAGGGCGTCGAGATCGAGGCCCCTGGGTCCATCGACGGCCCCAAGACACGTCTCCGACTCGCTCTCGTCGGCAGTGGCTCCCACGATCACCGACGGGTACTGAAGCGTTGGCACGTTCACGACCACTGCGTACTCGCAGTCGGTTGCGAGGCTGTCGAGCGCGTCGCCGACGGACAACCCCGTCCCCGATGCGGTCCAGTCCCCGTCGACGCCGAGGTCGTAGGTAACGTCCCCACCGAGCGTCATCGACTCGCGTGCGTGTGTCCCGTCCGCGATCGTCGCGTCGTATCTGACGACGCCGACGCGTCCCCGTTCGGCGAGCCGGTCGACGATCCGATCGACGACCGACTCGAGCGCGTCGTCGTCGGCTCCCTCGTCTCGAACACCGAGTACGTGCATACCCGAGGTATGGTCGGGTCGGACTTTGTAGCTGTCGCCGCTGACAGTGATCCGGCTCGACGCGCACGCGAGAGACGACGAACTAGGTCGCCTGAACGGGGTCGAAATTCGGTCACCTCGATACGGACTCCTGTCAGTTAGTTCCGCCGTACCCACACGGGTGCGCCGACACCCAGCGACAGCAGACCGTATGAGAGTGTTTTGTCCGTCCACCACGAAGCCTCGTCTATGCCACCTCGAATCGGTTTCACGGGCGACGTCATGCTCGGCCGACTCGTCGACGACCGCCAGCGTCGCCGATCCGTCGAGGCCGTGTGGGGATCCGTCCTCGAGCGACTGCGCGGACTCGACGGACTCGTCGTCAACCTCGAGTGCGTGCTCTCGACTCGCGGGCGGGAGTGGCAACGGACCCATCGTCCGTTTCACTTCCGGGCCGATCCCGACTGGGCGATCCCCGCACTCGAGCGGGCCGGCGTCGATATCTGCGCCCTGGCGAACAATCACGTTCTCGACTACGAGGTCGTGGCCTTGCGGGACACCCTCGATGCGCTCGACGAGGCCGGAATCGCCCACGCGGGTGCCGGAGCGACGATCGACGAGGCCCTCGAGCCGGCGGTTCGAACGATCGGCGGCTCGGACAGAGGCGACGACGACCCGGACACAGACGACGAATCGAACGCGGGCGACGGCGGACTCGACGTGGTCGTCGTCTCGCTCACCGACAATACGCCGGAGTACGCGGCCGACGAGGCGTCTCCGGGGACGGCACGGATCGAAATCGACGAGTCGCGACTCGACTCGCGCAGTCGGACGCGGTCCGACGACGACGTCGACGATCCGGAAACGAAACAGCGTGTGCGCGAGACGCTCGAGCGCGCACGCGAGACGAATCCGGATCTGCTGGTCGCATCGCTTCACTGGGGTCCGAACATGGTCACCGAGCCGCCCGAGTCGTTTCGGGAGTTCGGTCGCTGGCTGGTCGACGAAGGAGTCGACGTCGTGCACGGCCACAGCGCTCACGTCTTCCAGGGAATCGAGGTCTACGAGGGCAGTCCGATCGTCTACGACGCGGGCGACTTCGTCGACGACTATCGGGCCGATCCCGAGTTGCGCAACGATCGAAGCTTCCTGTTCGTCCTCGCGGTGACGCCCGACGGCCGGCCGATCGAACTCCGACTGCACCCGACCGAGATCGACGACTGTGCAGTCTCCGAGGCGAGCCCGGACGCGGCCGCGTGGTCTCGCGACCGGATGCGCGAGCTATCGACCCCCTTCGGCACCGAGTTCGACCGGCATGGCGACGGGCTCGTCCTGTCCCTCGAGGAGTGAGCCGAAAGGCGGGTCTCGGGATCGACGGCGGACTCGCCTCGTCGGTGCTCGAGCGGTGTGTCACCACGACGCCCGGACAGTTGACAACCCTTAAGATAGCAACTCCGCTACACCGCGATAGTATGAAAGTGGTCGTCTCCATCGGCGGGAGCGTCCTCGTCCCCGAGCCCGGCGCGGATCGGGTGGCCGAGCACGCAGCCGTTATCGAAGATCTCATCGCGGAGGGGTGTCGGGTCGGAGCCGTCGTCGGCGGCGGCGGCGTCGCTCGCGAGTACATCGGGGCCGCACGGGATCTCGGAGCCAACGAGATCGAACTCGATCAGCTGGGAATCGACGTGACGCGGCTCAACGCCCGACTGCTCATCGCCGCGCTGAGCGAGGAGTCCGTGACCGCACCGGCCCTCGATTACGAGGAGGCCAGCGAGGCGCTCCGCCGTGACAACATCTGTATCATGGGTGGGGTGGCACCGGCCCAGACCACCGACGCGGTCGGGGCCGCGCTCGCGGAGTACATCGACGCCGACCTGCTGGTCTACGCGACGAGCGTCCCCGGGGTCTACAGCGCCGATCCCAACGAGGACACCGACGCGACCAAGTACGACCACCTCTCGGCCGGGGAACTGGTCGACGTCATCGCCGGCCTCGAGATGAACGCGGGGGCCTCTGCACCCGTCGATCTGCTGGCGGCGAAGATCATCGAGCGCTCGGGGATGCGGACGATCGTGCTCGACGGCACGGATCCCGATCGGATCGCCCGCGCGGTCCGGTTCGGCGATCACGAGGGAACGGATGTCGTTCCCGAGGCTGCCGGCAAGGAACCGACCTACTGGGCGAGCGACGAGCAATGAGTGCCGACGGAGACGCGGGAGACGCCCCGGAGTCGGACGCGATCAGTCCCTACACCCTCCAGCGCGAGGACGCGGGCGACGCGCGACACGCCTTCTGGGCCGATACGGTCGCGGACCGTGTCGCGGAGCGAGAGCCGGCGGAGCCGATCGTTATCAAGGGCGGTATCTCGCCCTCGGGCGTTCCCCACCTGGGTAACGTCAACGAAATCATGCGCGGCTACTACGTCGCCGAAGTGCTGCGCGACCGGGGGTACGAGGTCCGGCAGGTGTTCACCGCCGACGACCGCGACCCGCTTCGAAAGCTCCCGCGAACGCTCTGTGACCTCGAGGGGAACCTCGTCGATCTCGGCGAGGTCGACGCCGGCGCGCTCGGGCGGAACCTCGGTGCACCCTACACCGACATCCCGGACCCGTTCGGTTGTTGTGACTCCTACGGCGACCACTTCTCGACCATCATTCAGGACAGCGCCGACGCCGTCGACGTGCCGATCGACCTCGTTTCGAACACGGAACTGTACGAGTCCGGCGAGTTCGAGGCGGTGACGCGATTCGTCCTCGAGCACCGGGAGCGGGCACGCGAGGTCCTCTCGAAGTATCAGGACACGGTCGACGCCGAGGGCGACTACGTCCCCTTCAACCCGATCTGCGAGGCGTGTGGCAAGATCACCGAGACGGTGACGAGCGTCGATTTAGATGGCGAGTCGCCGACCGTCGACTACCGCTGTACCGACATGGAGGCCGGCGACCAGACCATCGAGGGCTGTGGCCACGAGGGCACCGCCACGCTGCGGGAGGGCAAACTCCCCTGGCGCTTCGAGTGGCCCGGCCAGTGGCAGCTGCTCGGCGTCGACTTCGAACCCTTCGGGAAGGACCACGCCGAAGGCTCCTGGCCCAGCGGGCAAGACGTCGCGCGCAACGTCCTCGAGATCGAGCCGCCGGTGCCGATGGTCTACGAGTGGTTCACCCTCGAGGGCGAGCCCTTTTCGTCCTCGGAGGGCAACGTCATCCTCGTCTCGGAGGTTCTCGAACTGCTCGAGCCCGAGGTCCTGCGCTATTTCTTCGCCAAGGACCCGGCGAAGGCCCGGGACTTCAGCATCGAACGGCTCGACCAGCTGGTCGACGAGTTCGACCGGCTCGAGGCGGTCTACTTCGACGAGATCGAGGCCAGCGAGGACGAGCGGGCCTTCGCCGAGCGCGTGTACCCGTTCGTGATCGACGAACCCCGCGAGGAGCGGATTCGGCTCCCCTACACGTTCGCCGCCGTGCTCGGGATGACCGACGATCCCGATCTGCGCGAGGAGATCGCCCGTCGCGAGGGACACATTCCCGACGACGCGCCCGAGTGGGCCGTCGAGGGTGCCCTCGAGCGGGTCGAGCAGGCCCGCAACTGGGCGCGCCGAACGGGCAACGAGTTCGATTACGAACTCAAGCGCACCGAGATCCCTGACCACGAGTTCGACGCGGACACCGAGGCCGCGCTCGCGGAACTGGCCGACTTCATCGAGGCGGGGCACGACCCCGAGGAGATCCAGGGCGAAATCTACGAAACTGCGAGACGCCACGACGTCGACGTCGGCGACTTCTTCGCGGCGGGCTACCGACTCTTCTTCGACGAGGACCAGGGGCCGAAGCTCGGCCCCTTCCTCGCGAAGGTCGACCGGGAGTTCGTCGTCGGGCGGCTTCGCCGGGAGCGGTGAGCAGCCGTCGGCCACGCGTCGGTCTCCCGGCGGCGTCCGAGTCGGGCGGGGTGGGGTCGAGGCCGATCGAACGGTCGGCCGAATAGACAAAAGCCATTTGAGAACGCCACCCCGAGATACTATCGATGGATTACGGCTCTCCCGCTGTCGTCTCAGTGCCCGAACTATTCGGCTCGGAACTCGTCACGTGGGTTCTGGTCGGCCTCCTTCTCTACTGGGCCGCAGTCGTCGGGCTCCGAAACGCCGGCAAACTCCCCGAGTACGTTGGTACCCAGGGTCCGATCCTCACGCTCCACACCAAACGCGGCCGGGCCCTGCTCGATCGGCTCGCGCGGCCGAAGCGCTTCTGGCGGGCGTGGTCGAACCTCGGCGTCGGCATCGCGCTGGTCGTGATGGTGAGCATGTTCGTGTTCCTGATTCGGGCGGCCATGGTCTCGCTGTCCTCGCCCCAGCTCGTGTCTTCTCCCGTCCGCCAGCCGCGCAACGTTCTCGTCATCCCCGGCGTCAACGACTTCCTCCCCCTCTCGGCGACGCCCGGAATCGTCTTCGGCCTGCTCGTCGGGCTCGTCGTCCACGAGGGTGGCCACGGACTGCTCTGTCGCGTCGAAGACATCGATATCGATTCGATGGGGATCGCCATGCTCGCTGTTCTCCCCGTCGGCGCGTTCGTCGAACCCGATCACGAGAGCAGCAAGGCGGCCTCCCGTGGCGGCCAGACGCGGATGTTCGCCGCCGGCGTGACGAACAACTTCGCGATTACGATCCTCGCGTTCGCGTTGCTCTTCGGACCGGTCGCCGGCTCGATCGCCCTCGCACCCGGTGCCGCCGTCGGCGGTGTCGCACCCGACTCACCCGCTGCCGACGCCGGTATCGAACCGAACGATCGGATTACCGCGGTCGACGGGACCGCAGTCGAGGGCAACGACGAACTCGCCGACCGGCTCGAGGCGGTCGAGGGCGAGCAGGTAACGGTCGAGATCGACGGCGAGCGGACGGTGTCCGTCGATCGATCGGTGCTCGTGACCGCGGCGATGACCGACGGGCCGACGGGCCTGTCCGTCGGCGACGAAATCCGGGCCGTCGACGGGCGGACGATCGCGACGGAACGTGGCTTCTTCGATGCCGTCGGCGACAGCGAGCGCGCAACGCTGACGATCGCACCCGCAGACGGCGGGGACGACGTCGAGCGTGAGGTGCCGATCGGCGCTGCGGTCTCGATCGCCGAGGACGGCCCGCTCGAGGGTGAAACCGGACCGACCGACGAGACCTTCGTCATCACTCGCTTCGACGGCGAACGGATCCACAGCTACGAGGCGCTCGGCTCGCTCCTCGAGAACAGCGAGCCCGACCAGCAGGTCACCGTGGCGGGCTATTTCGGCGACGAGCGCCGGAGCTACGAACTGACGCTCGATGCACATCCCCAGGCTGATACCGGCTACCTCGGCATCCGGCCGCATCCGGGGACCGCCGGCATCTCGGTCGACGACATCGGCGTCCAGCTCTATCCCGCGGAAGAATACCTGGCAGTGCTCGGCGGAGACGGCGAGTCCCGGTTCGGCGGCATCGCCGACACCTTCCTCGGCAAGATCGGCGTGGTGTTACTGCTGCCGGTCATCGGCGTCACCGGCGGCGGCATGCCGTTTAATTTCGCGGGCTTCACCGGCGGGATTCAGAACTTCTATACGACCCAGGGCGCGCTCGGCGCGTTCGGGGACGGGACCGTCTTCCTGCTGGCGAACCTGCTGTTCTGGACCGGCTGGATCAACATCCAGCTTGGCTTTTTCAACTGCGTTCCGGCGTTCCCGCTCGACGGCGGACACATCCTCCGGACGAGTACCGAGGCGATCGTCTCCCGACTCCCGATCGACGCGACCCGCGGGATGGTTCGTGTGGTGACGACGGGGATCGGCCTGACGATGCTGCTCAGTTTCGTCCTGATGTTGTTCGGGCCACAACTGCTCGCGACCTGATCGCCTCCGGAACCGATCTCCCCGCAACTCGGGGACTCGAGGCCGTCCCGGCGGCCCCTACTCCTCGTCCGGATCGATCCCGTGGCGCTCGTAGAACGCGTCGGGCGTCGCCTCGAGTCGCTCGAACTCGGTGTCGAAGTAGTGTTCGTAGTGGCGGACGACCTGTTCGACGACCCACCGGCTGAACGTCTCGTCGAACCGCCACTCGCCCTCGATGTCGGGGATCTCGAACCGATCGTCCGTCGAAAACGCCGCGTAGACGTGGAAGAAACCCAGAATGACGTCGGCGAAGTCGCGGGCCTTCTCCGACCCGCTCGCACGGCGGTCCGCGAGTTCCGCGTGGCCGTCGTCGGTCAGTTCGAAGTACTTCCGATCGGGTTCGTCGTCGCGCTCGATGCGTTCGGCCCACCCCTTCTCCTCGAACTTGTAGAGGATCGGGTAGACCGAGCCGTACGAGGGCTCCCAGTGGCCACCGCTGATCTCGCGAATTTCCTTCAAGATCTCGTAGCCGTACCGCGGTTTTTCCTCGAGGAGTTCGAGGACGAGATAGGCAATGAGTCCTTTCGGCGGTCCACTTTTCCGCATGTACCGGGTGGATTAAACGGACGGCGGTAAAGCGTTTCGGTCACTCCCACCGGACGAACTGCGGGGCGAGGACGACGAGCGTGGCCGTCGCCGAACGAGGCGACGCCGGGGAAGCGAACCGAAACCCGGCCCTTCTTAGCATCTCCGACCTAACCCGCGCTCATGGACCGACGGCAACCGCCACAGACGGAGGAGGGTTGGTACGTCTTGCACGACTTCCGGTCGATCGACTGGGACGCCTGGCGAGAGGCCCCCGAACGACGCCGTTCGCAGGCGATCGACGAGGGCGTCGACTATCTACAGTCCAGTGTGGCCGTTCGGGACGCGGATGCGGGCGAGTCCGCCGTCTTCTCGGTGCTGGGCCACAAGGCCGACCTCCTCGTGCTTCACCTCCGACCGACGCTTTCCGATATCGACACGCTCGAGCGGCGGTTCGAACACACCGCCCTCGCGGAGTTCACCGAGCGGGCCGACTCCTACCTCTCGGTGACGGAGGTCTCGGGCTACATGTCCCAGGACTACTTCGACGAGGACAGCGAGGTCGAGGACACCGGTCTCGAGCGCTACATCGAGTCGCGGCTCAAACCCGAGATCCCCGACAGCGAGTTCCTGAGCTTCTATCCGATGAGCAAGCGCCGCGGGCCAGACCACAACTGGTACGAACTGCCCTTCGACGAGCGGGCCGACTACCTCGCGAACCACGGCGAGATCGGCAAGGACTACGCCGGCCGCGTCACCCAGATCATCTCCGGCAGCGTCGGCCTCGACGACTTCGAGTGGGGGATCACCCTGTTCGGCGACGACCCGACCGACGTCAAGGAACTGCTCTACGAGATGCGCTTCGATCCCTCGAGTTCCCGCTTCGCCGAGTTCGGTCGGTTCCTCTCGGCACGGCGGTTCCCGCCCGAACACCTCGAGGCCTTCCTCGCCGGCGAGGCGGTTCCACAGGAGGGTGACGACGCGCATCCCCACGCCGAGGGCCACCACGACGCGGACTCGAGTGCCCACGGTGGGGACGGCGACCATGCACACGGGAGCGACGACGAGGACCTCCGCAACGAACTCGAGGACCAGGGAATCTACGCCGGCCAGCCCCACGGCGAGGACGTCCACGCGGTCGTCCTCTATTCGGCGGCCGACGCCGACGAACTGTTCGAGGAGGTCGACGGCTACCGGGAGAACTTCGACCACTACGATACCCACGTGAAGACGGCAGTCTACGAGCCAAACGGTGAGGGGAGTGAAAACGCCGTTGTCAGCCTCTGGGAGACCGACCGGGCCGCGAACACGGCAGCCGGGTTCCTCGCCGAGTTGCCCGGAATCGTCCGGCAGGCCGGCGACGACGAGAGCGATTCGTGGGGCACCATGGGGATGTTCTACACCGTCGAACCCGACCACCGCGGCGACTTCGTCGACACCTTCGGCGACGTGGCGGGCGTTCTCACCGACATGGAGGGCCACCGCAAGACCGACCTGCTTGTCAACCGCGAGGACGACAACGACATGTTCATCGCCAGCCGCTGGGACGCCCGCGAGGACGCCATGCAGTTCTTCCGGAGCGACGCCTTCTCGGAGACCGTCGAGTTCGGCCGCGATATCCTCACGGACCGACCGCGACACGTCTTCCTGGCCTGACGACGGGGGCACGTCGGCGGTCACGCCGGCCGGGTTCGTTGTAGGCATGGGCGACTCTCACCGGTAGCGACACGGGTTGATGGGTCCAGTTCATAGGCTGCGTCGATGACCACGACGCAGCAATCGGTGCCGCGACGAATCTGGACGCAGTATCGCTCCGTCCCAATTATCTACCGTATCGCGGTCGCGTTCGTTCTCGGGACGGCGGTCGGCGCGATCGCCGGCGAACGCGCCGGCGTTCTCAGCCCGTTTGGCGACCTCTTCTTGCGACTGCTCGAGATGTTGATCATCCCGCTGATCGTCTTCACGCTGCTCGGTGGGATGCGCAAGCTGACACCGTCGAAACTCGGGAAAGTCGGGGGGTTGACCGTCGCGCTCTACGCCGCGACGACGACGATCGCGGCCGTGATCGGCCTCGCGGTCGCGAACCTGTTCGATCCCGGGACGGCAGTCGAGTTCACCGGTGGCGAGGCCCAGCAAGCCGAACCGCCGTCGGTTTCCGAAGTGGTTCTCGGTATCGTCCCCGAGAATCCGCTGGCCGCGATGGTCAACGGCGAGATTCTGGCGACGATCTTCGTCGTCATCGTCTTCGGGTTGGCGTTGACGATCGTCCGCGAGTCGACGACCGACGAGCCGATCGAGGACGCGATCGACGGCTTCTTCTCGTTTATCGACGCCGGCACGCAGGCGCTGTTCAAGATCGTCTGGGGTGTCATGGAGTACGGCGTCGTCGGCGTCTTCGCGCTGATGGCTGCCGCGATCGGGACCGAGGGACTGGGCGCGATCGTGCAACTGGGCGCGCTCGTCGGCGTCATCGCGATCGGAATCGCGGTCCACATGACCGTTACCTATCTGGGCCTGATGACCGTGGGGATCCTCGGCCAGTCACCGCTGGCGTTCCTCAACGGCGCGAAAGACGCGATGTTGACGGCTTTTACCATCCGCTCCTCAAGCGGGACGCTGCCGGTGACGATCACTGACGCCGAAACGAACCTGCGGATCGACGAATCCGTCTACGGCTTTGGCCTCCCCCTCGGGGCGACGATCAACATGGACGGTGCAGCGATCAGACAGGCCGTGACGGTAGTATTTGCCGCTAACATGGTCGGAGTTTCGCTGGGACTGGGCGATCAGTTGATCGTCCTCGCGACCGTGATCCTGATCAGTATCGGCACGGCCGGCGTCCCCGGTGCCGGGCTGATCATGCTCACCGTCATCCTGAACGCCGTCGGATTACCCCTCGAGATCGTCGGGTTCGTCGCCGGTGTCGACCCGATCCTCGGACGGATCGCGACGACGAACAACGTGACCGGCGACCTCGCGGTCGCGTCCGTCGTCGGCAAGTGGACCGACGGGATCGACCTCTCCGCGGGCGTCTGGGGTGATGGCTCACAAGCCGGTGGCGAGGAACCCGTTGCAACCGGGGACTGAGACGGGTTGCTGTCCCGAGTGACCGGCGACCCCACAACCCGGTTGCGTCGCCGGCACTGACTGACAGCCGCCCGTCCGAACTCAGATCCGGCCCGAGTCCGCCGTCTCGTCGTAGAAGAAGTAGCCAGCGATCCCGGCCAGCCCGAACGCCAGGGTGACGAACGGCCAGATGCCGGCATCCCGATCGGTCGCGAACGCGTGGCCCGTCACGACGATCGCGAACCCGACGTGAGCGACCAGCGTTGCGACGAGAAACGACTGTACGTCCATAGGATGGGATTTGGGGCCGAGAAAAAAGCCGTTACGAAAGGATACGACTCGCGCTCCCCGGAAGTCCGCCCTCGAGTCGCCCCCGTCGGTGAGACGGCACACACCTATATTCCGCTGGACGGTGTCCGTGGGGGTATGTTCCGTGTGATCCTGCCCGAGGGGCTGATCGACTGCGATCGGTACGAATACGTCGACAACGGCGTCGAACTCTACGACGAGGCCGACGAGTTCATCGCGTTCGTCCCCTACGCGACGCTGCAGGCGATCGTCGATGCGGACCGAGAGGGCGACGAGACGGAGCGATCGATCATGTAGCCGGCTGCTGATCGATCGCCTCGAGCTGCTCGCGATATCGGTTCCGGACCGTCACGACCGTCGTCTGCGCGGTGTCGGCGACGGCCCGCTGGGGGATGGTCTCGTCACAGAGGAGGCCGGCCGCGTAGATGGCTGCGGCTGCGAACCCGGTCGGCGATTTGCCCGAATGGAGCCCCTGTTCGGTCGTCCGATCGATGATCTCGATCGCTTTGCTCTCGACGTCGGTTCCGACATCGAGCTCCGAGCAAAACCGCGGGACGAACTGTCGCGGGTTCGTCGGCTCCAGATTAATATCTAGTTCGTCCGCAATGTATCGATACGTCCGGCCGATCTCGCGTTGATCGACCCGTGAAACCGACGTTACTTCCTCGAGACTTCGTGGAATATCTTCTTTCCGACAGGCCGTATAGAGGGCGCTGGTCGCGACGCCTTCGATCGATCGGCCCCGGATGAGATCCTGCTCGAGAGCCTGCCGGTAGATGACGCTCGCAGTCTCTTTGACCGGTTTCGGAACGCCGAGGGCGCTGACCATCCGATCGATCTCCGAGAGGGCGTACTTGAGGTTCCGTTCACCCGCGTTTTTCGTCCGAATCCGTTCCTGCCAGACGCGGAGGCGGTGGAGTTGGCCGTGTTTGTCCGCGGACATCGAGTGGCCGTTCGCGTCCTTGTTCCGCCAGTCGATGGTCGTCGTCAATCCGCGATCGTGCATCGACTGTGTCAACGGCGCACCGACGCGCGAGAGTTCGTCGTGTTCCTGTGCGTTGAACGCTCGCCACTCCGGCCCGTAATCGATCGGGTCCTCGGTGAGGACGAGGCCACACTGTTTGCAGACTTGTTCGCCGCGGTCCGGATCGTGGACGATCGTGTCGGTCTCGCAATCGGGACACAAACCAGTCTCGACCTCCGCGGACTGTGATTCGCTGCTGCGTCGATCGATGATAGACCGCGTCATTAGTACCGGAGGAAACCGTGCCGGCACTGTAAGGTGTTCACATGGTTTCGTGGGAAACACTATCTTACAGTACTGTTCGCTGTCAGTGGGCCCGCGGGTCCGTCGGTAGCGAGACGTCGCCGATCGACCGTCGGTCTGCCGACGACGGCCGACCGGAGAAAGAAAGATCGGTGTGCCGGCCGTCGGCCGCCTCGAGCGAACAGCTGCGAGGGCCGTATCGAGACCGTGTCCCATCGGTCGTATCGGGGCGAAACGACCGCTGTGTGGTCGTTCCACCCAATCGTGGGTTGTGTTCTCTTACCACATGAAACGTCGTCATCGTTTCGTCGACGATCTGGAATAAACCAGCTATTCATCGCGTAAATCCGTCGTTCGCCGTTGAACTGTCGCTCGACTTTATATCGGTTGGTCCGAACGGTCGCACCCAGTGCCGTGTTGCCACCGACTCCCACTGAATCGTGCCGGCCGGCCCTCCCGCCCCAGGTGGTCTCTCCGTACGCCGTCGGTATATCCGCGCAACCGACTGCTACCGAGCGTCCCCAGGACCGACACGGAGCACCCGTCACGGCGGCGCTCAGCCGCCGCGATAGTGCCCTCGCGAAGTCACTCCGTACCTCCTTTGCAGACGGTGCGAAACGTGGTCGTGTTTAAGAGTATCTCTGTTGGTGTACAACCTGGTGTGTCAATCGTGATTTGGACTCGTCGTCCGAACGTACAGCGGTCGCCGTCGATCCAACGGGCCAGTGACGGGCCCCGTCGGATGCAGGGGGTACCGGCCTCGAGCGGGGTCTCCCCGACCGGAGGGTCAGAATAATGTCCTCGATCGATACGTCGCTCCCCGACGAAATCGCCTCGGTCGCCGACACCGACGAGGACGAACGGCTCTCGAAGGACGTCATTTTCGAACTCTTGAAGAATCGCCGTCGCCGGGAAGTCCTCGCGTACTTACTGGAGGCCGACGATACGGTGACGCTGGGCGAGCTCGCCGAACAGATCGCGGCCTGGGAGAACGACCTCGAGGTCAACGCCCTCAGTTCCGATCAGCGCAAACGGGTCTACGTCGCCCTCTATCAGACCCATCTGCCGAAGATGGACGACGCCGGCATCGTCGAGTACGACCAGGACCGTGGGCTGATCTCGCTTGCGGACAACGCCGACCTGTTGATGATGTACCTCGATACGGATACCCATCGACAGGACCGCTGGGACCGGTGGTACGCCGGCCTTAGCATCGTCGGGGCGACCGTCCTCGGAGCGGCACTCGTCGGCGTCCCGCTGTTGTCTTCCGTGCCGACGGTCGGCCTCGCGGGTATCGTCGTCGCCGCCTTCTGTTGTCTCTCGACTGCTCACCTGGTCCGGAACCGAACCCAGGAACGCAACGTCGACGGCAAACTCTCCCGGATCGAATGAACGACCGTCAACGATGGCAGTTTCGGATCGGACGCCCCAATCGACGGTTTCGATCCCGCTCTCGAGCCCCCGAGCCGGTCCCGCGCCAACGCGGAGGACGCGGTCGACGCGGGCCTCCTGTACGATTTCCGCGGCGTCTGTCCTTCGATCGCTGAGAAGGTTTTTATCGCGTGCTACCGTACGATTAATTGGCTCCCGACGACCGTCATCCATACCGGAACAGTCGCGTGCCAGCAACTGTTCTCGGCGCGGGAGCCGTTCGTTCGAACGCTCTTTGGCGGACTCGATACGCTCTCCAGCCACGAGCCATCGAACCATCGGTCTCGGCTGTGCGGCCGTCTCTCGGCTCTCCGCTGTGAGGCCCCCCGGAGTGACGGCGACGCGACCGTGCTGTCGGATCGGCCGGAGCCGATTCCGGTGGCTGTTTCCCCGACGGTCTGTGCGGTGTGTCGACGGGAGCGATCCGTCGACAGCAGTGATCGTCAGTATTAGTAACAGGCTCATACCGTCACGGGGCGGTGCGGGCGAGTTGGCGATCGTGAAGTAATCGGACTAAAACTAATGACGGGAGACGTGACCGCTGTGCTATGGTCGTTCGAACCGCAGTCGTCGGCGCAGGAACGGTCTCGCGGGCCCATCTCGCGGGTGCCCGGAACAACCCTGACATGGAACTGATCGCGGTCTGTGATCTCGACGAGGACCTTGCCAGGGAACGGGCCCGGGAGTTCGGAACGATGGCAGTCACGGACTTCACCGAACTACTCGACGAACTCGACTGTCTGCACGTGTGTACGCCGGTCCAGACGCACTTCGAGATCGCTCGACAGGCGATCGAAGCCGGCGTCGCCGTCATCATCGAAAAGCCCGCGACCGTCACCGCCGAGGAAGTCGAGGAGCTGCAGGCGCTCTCGCGAGACCACGAGACGCCCGCGACGGTCATCCACAACCACCTGTTCTATCCGGCGGTCCGCAAGGCTCGCGAGTTGATCGACGCCGGCGAACTCGGGGAGATCAGGTCCGTCGACGTCCTCTATGCGGGACTGACGCCGCCGGATCAGGTCAACCGGGGGTCGTGGGTGTTCGAACTCCCCGGCGGCGAGTTCGAGGAGGGGCTCCCCCATCCGATCTACTCGATCCTCGGCGTCGGCGGGTGGCCCGAACGCGACGACGACATCTCCGCACAGACGGTCCTCTCGAGGGACTACGAGGACGGCTTCGAGTACGATCAGGCGCAGGCGCAGTACGTCTCGGCGGACGGCACGCTCTGTAACGTGACCATGCTCTCGGGGACGCTGCCCCAGCGCCTCCACGTGATCACGGGGACCGAGAAGTCGATCGTCCTCGACGAGATCAACCAGTCGCTCTACGAGATCGACGAGGATTACACCTCGTCAGTCATCGCCCGGTCGAAGAAGAGCATCGACGTGTCCCTGGCGCAGGTCACCAGCACGCTCGAGAACGCGAAATCGGTCGCCGTATCGCGGTTCGACGACAGCTGGGAGGCCGAAACCGCGACGGACTCCCACTGTGCGATCTTCGACGGATTCGTCGACGCGATCGAGGATGACGCCGCCGTCCCCGTTCCCCTCGAGCAATCGAAGTGGACGATCCGTATCATGGAGGAGATCCGCGATGCCGCACGGCCACGCCGCGAGGAGCGCGTGGCGGAGGCACCCGCCGGCCAGGAGCCCCGAGAGGACGAGCCCTCCGTCGCCACGGACCTGTAGCCGATCGCCGGTCGGTACCCCTGCCCCTCACTCGTCATGTCACTCTCACAGCGTCTCGTCCGCGGAGTCAAGGCCACCTTCGGTGCGGAACTGCTTCGACTCGGCGCACAGGGGGCGATCACCCTGTTGCTCACGCGCGTGTTCCTCTCTCCCGACGAGTACGGGCTCGTCTTCCTCGCCATCGCCGTCTTTTCGATCGCAACCCTGTTTGGGACCCTCGGAATCCCGAAATCGATGGCGAAGTTCGTCACCGAGTACCGGGAGACCGACGAGTCCCAGATCCGTCACGTCGTTCGGTCGTCGATCGGATTCAACGTCGTCACCGTCTCGCTCGTCTGTCTCCTCTTTTTCCTCTTTCGCGACGCGATCGCCGGTGCGTACGGCGAACCGCGGCTGGAACCGCTGCTGGCGCTGGGGCTCGTCTACATCGTCGTCAAGGTCGCCCACGGCTACCTGCTGATCGCGTTCCAGGGGTTCGGACGGGTCACGCTGACTGCGGCGACCAGTACGGTCTCGAGCGTCGGCCGACTCGGCTTCATCGCGCTCTTCGCGATCGCCGGCTTCGGCGCGTACGGTGCGCTGGCCGGCTTCATCGCCGGCTATTTCGTCTCCGTCGTCGTCGGCGGCGTCTTTCTCTATCGGGTCCTCTCGTCGTATCCGACGGCCGACTCGAGCGAGCCCGGCCTCTCGACGCGGATCGCGCGGTACAGCCTGCCGTTGACGGCATCACAGGGTGCGAACGTGTTGTACAAACGCGTCGACACGCTGATGGTCGGGTTCTTCCTGACGCCGGTCGCGGTCGGCTTCTACGAGCTCGCCAAACAGATCTCGACGTTCGTGATCGCGCCCGCGGACTCGCTGGGGTTTACCGTCGCGCCCACGTTCGGGGAGCACAAATCCGCCGAGCGACTCGAGCGAGCGGCGCGGGTTTACGAGCAATCGCTCGAGTACGTCCTTTTGCTGTACCTGCCGGCGGTCGCCGGGATCGTGCTCCTGGCGGAACCCGGCGTTCGGTTCGTCTTCGGCGAGGAGTTCATCGGCGCTGCGCCGGTCTTGCAGGTGTTCAGTGTCTTCGTCCTGTTTCAGGCGATCGATAAGATCACGAACGACAGCCTCGATTATCTGGGCCGGGCGACCGAACGCGCGATCGGGAAGGGCGTCACCGGGGCGTTGAACTTCGGACTGAACCTCGTGTTGATCCCGGCGATCGGCATCGTCGGCGCGGCGATGTCGACGGCCCTCTGTTACGGAATCATGGTGCTCTACAACGTGGTCCTCATCGACCGGGAACTCGCCCTCCACTGGCATCGGATCGCGAGGTCGACCGGGGCCGCTGTCGGCGTGACTGCCGCGATGACGGTTGCGGTCGTCGCGTTACAGCCGTTCGTCACCGGGATCGTCACCCTGCTCGCGGTCATCGCCGCTGGCGTCGTCGTCTGGGCAGGACTGTCGATCGCCAGTGGTCTCGTCGACGTGTACGAGATCAGTGCCTACATGTAGTCGCATCTTGCAGTTGAACTGCAGCGTCGAACGGGTCGATCCTGCAGCCGCCGCATCAGAGTCAGTACTGATCGGTATCGATCCACATTCGTTCGTGACGCTGATCGCTTGGCGCTATCAGCTTCTACCGACCGAGATCGTTGCTTTCCGCTCTGTCCCGTCCTAAGAGGACGTACTCGCGCAACCGAAACGGACACGGGAGAGAATCCTCCGGCAACTGACAATCGGTCTCGAGACCCACGCCGTCGTCCTTCGTTCGTGCCGACTGGTCGACGCCGGAGAGCGTCCGGGTATTCGGATGGAACGCCGGTAATACGCTATTACCTCGCCGCAGTGTGCTGATCCGAATATAAAACAAATGTAATAGAATATCATATATTAAGTAATAAATAACAACGAAATTGTGATATTCAGTTTATTTTATACAGAGTTAAGCGGAAAGTTTATGGGGGAATACTATCGTTACCCGAACGCATGGCACGCGACAATTCGGTATCGGATGACGACGATTTAGCTGATAGAAGCTCTGAGAGCGGCGATACGACCGGTAATAACGGATTACTCGACCGCCGATCGTATCTGAAGCTGACGGGTGCGGCATCCGTCGTCGGTGGCGGGTTGGCGACCGGCAGTGCGGCCGCCGCCGAGGAGTACGAGGTCATCGAGGCCTCCAACGAGTGGTACAACATCGACGACGGCGAGGTTTTCGAGAACAAAATCATCGACTTCTCGAACGGCAACTGGTTCGGCCTCTACGCTCGAGAGTCGACGGATTGGACGATCCGGAACGTCGGTTTCGTCGGGACCCACCGCCACGACAAGCACGCGATCGCAGTCGCCGACGTCGGCGGAAACACGTCGACGATCGAGAACGTGTACATGGGTGACGGCTGCATCCGTCCGAGCAGTTACAGCTCCCACGGTCAGTGTGGGATCTGGGTCGCTCCCGAACACAGCGGCCACATCGACATTCGAAACTGTAACGTTCAGGACTGGCCCAACAACGGGATCTACGCCTCCGCGCCGGGCTACAACGGAAACGGCGGAACCGTCCACATCGATAGCTGCTATGCGGCGAACAACTACGTTTCCAGTTACCGACTCAGCTCAGACGGTTCGAAGTGTACGAACTCCGTCGCCTATAACGACAGCGACGGCCGGTTCAACGGACGTTGTTTCTGGGGCTGGAACCCCGGACGGATGACGGTCTCGGGCTGTGATTTCAGTTCCGGCTCCTACAACGACGCGATCCACCTCGGGCGGAACGGCGAGACGACGCGGATCACCATCGAGGAGACCCAGTTCGACGGAATCAGTCAGCGTGGCGATGTCCGCCTCTCCCGCGGGAGCGGGCTCGGTTCCAACCCTGACCTCTCGATGCCGGAAGGAGTACCGACTTCCGCGGAGGAGGCCGCATCCGGGGGCACGAGCAGTACCCAACCGCCCCAGGATGACGCGGACGACGACGCGGAGTCGTCGCTGCTGAACACGATCGTTTTCGACGGGAACGGGACGGCGGAAACCACCAGCTACGAGTTCGTCGTCAGCGACGCGGTCGAGCCGAGTACCGACGAGAACGCGACGATCGACGAGGCCGCGACCGTCGACGGCACCCGCGCCAGCGGCACCGTCGCCGACTACCTCGATGCGTTCCGTTTCGACGGGCAGATCGAGCGACTGTCGGTGGACGGTAACGCGACCGTCCGCGTCAACGGCGTCGAGATCGATCCCGCCGATATCGACGACGTCCTGCAGAACGTCGTCCTCATCGATGGCAGCGACGAGGACGCGACCCGATACGAGTTCACCGTCACCGGAGACGTCGAACGAAGCACGTACGACGGGGCCTCGATCGACGACGAGGACGCCATCGAGGACGGGACCGTCTACGGTGCCGTCGCCGACTGGAAGGACGCCTTCCGCTACAGCGGCGAGATCGAGGAACTGACCGTCGACGGACCGGGAACCGTCTCGGTCAACGGGGAGCGGGTCGATCCCTCGGACTTCGGCACCGATCTCCCCCACGTCCTCGAGGTCCAGGGGACGGGAACGCCGGTCGCGTTCGAAATCACCGTCGACGGCGAGATCGAACTCGCGGGCGAGGAATCGCCCGAAGACGAGGCGACGACGATCTCCGGATCGACGGCCCAGAGCACCGTCACCGACGACAGCCTCCGATTTAACTTCTCGGGCGTCCTGACCGACGTCTCGCTGACCGGCGGGACGCCGACGATCACGGTCGACGGCGAGGAGATCGACCTCGAGGAGTACGGCGATCCGAAACTGCTCCCTCACGCGATCGTCTTCGACGGCACCGAGACGGCCGAGCCGAGTACGTACTCGTTCCGCGTGGACGGCACCGTGATGAAAGCACAGTATCGCAACGCGTCGATCGACGATGGGGACGTCGTCGAGGACACGACGGTTCGGGGCGGCGTCGGCGACTGGCTCGACGCCTACTGGTTCGACGGCGACATCGTGGACGGCCAGGTTCTCGGCGATGCGACGGTCGACATTCAGTACAACGCGCGCGAGCAGTAGTTCGGCTCCGTGACGAGTCCGCCTCGCAGCCGAGTCGCGTAATTCGACCTCTTTCTCGCGATTCCCGTCGCTCGAGAACCTGATCAGTCACGATTCTCGATCCAGTGGGACGGTCCAGTACCGGTCACCGCGGGAGTAATCGGCTTCGTCTCGTCGATCGGAGCTGCTGGACTGTCGACTACTCCGTCCGGGTTCGCCCTGGGTCGTTCCCAGACGTGTGAAAACATCGCGTACCGACTCCGGAGGCGACTGCGGAAAGCGACGGCTCGTGTTGTCGCGCTCGTTTCCTGAACCCCTGTGTTCGCCGGCCGAAACGAATGCCTCGCTGTCGTTTCGCGTTCGGGCTCCAGCAGAGGGCCGTTCGGCTGGCTGACGATATCGAACCGCTATCGTAGTCACTGAAAGTCATTGCACACCTGATCGCACGACGGCGCTGCGATCAGTGTGTGAATCGTTTCAGTGACTACTATAGGTACAACGGGTCCTCGTCGGTCAAAAGGGATCGTTCGAAAACCGACCGACGACAGCGAACGCGTTCGGCGAAGGCCACGGGACTGCCGCCCCGTGGTGGAGGGATTCGCGTCAGCAGGGGATTATAGCGCTGTATCCGCGTGTGGTGGAGGGATTCGCGTCAGCAGGGGATCACAGCGCCGTATCCGCGTGTGGTGGAGGGGGACGTCAGCGGAACCAGTAGATCGGCAGCGGGCGCGTCAGTTCCCTGCGCCCGATGCCGCTTCTTCGGGGCTCGTCGGGACGCCGTCGGGGATGTAGGCTTCGGGGTCGGTACCGACGTCGTCGCCGAGCTGGACGCTCGAGCCAGCCGCTTCGGAGATCCCGGCCTGGTCGTCGTAATCGGATTCCGTGACGGCGACCTCCGTCGGGTTCCCGTTCGCACCGGCGACGATGGCGTTGTTCTGGCCGTTCATCTCGATCTGGCAGCCCTCGACCTCGACCGTGCCGGGTGCCCACGCCCAGATGCCGCGGCCGACGTAGCCCTCGCTACTGTCGACGTAGACACTCGAGTTCGTGACCTTGCTCCCTTCGGTCCCCAGTCGGAAGTGGGAGACGTAACAGTTCGCGGCGAAGCTGCTATCGATGTGGATCGTCCCGCCGCCCTTGTTGCCGGGGGCGGAGCCGTAGATCGCGTTGTCCGCGAAGTTCTGGATGTTGACGTTCTCGAAGTCGATGTGGCCGTTGTGGTCCGGCGCGACCCAGAAGGCCGTCTGGCCGTGGCCGTTGGGATTGCCGTTGCCCGTGCTCGAGCCGTCGCCGAGGTAGACGTTCTCGACGGTACAGGTGCCACCGCTCGTGTCGGAGATTCCGAAGGTGGCGGTTCCGGTGCCGGATGTGTTCTCGCCCTTGAAACCGACGTTTCGGATGGTCCAGTCGCTGCTGTGAGCGGTGATGACGAGGTCCTGGCCGGTCGTCATGTCGATGAGCTTGTTCTCCCAGGTCTCGCCGGCGTCGATCGTAATCGTCTGTCCCTGGGCTTCGATCACCTCGTAGTCGTCCTCGGCCGCAGCGGTGCCGACCCCACCGATTGCGGTCGCCGCGGTCGCGACCGCGGCGAGCGAACGGACGTAGTTACGGCGGGTTAACTCACTGTTACGGCCTGTAGTCGGAGCGGATTCCGTCTCGGACGTACGGGGATTCTGCGCCATACATGTCCGTAACCCCGCCTTACACTCATAAACTTTTTCTTGCTATCATGTTTTGATTTTACAGACTATATTTCCAACACTACAAAACACATCACAATACAGTAGAATAAACTCACGAATATACGACCATTTTGACGGCAACGTTCCTGCCCGTCGGCGTTGGTTTCCGGAGGAAACGAATGCATTCCGGTAGCGAGCCGGTTTCGGGGCCGATTTCACTGCCAGTGGATCGGCCAGTCGTCCCCACAGGCGGACCCGTTTCGAGCATCCAGCCTCGCCCTTCTCGGGTCGTAATCATCTGTTACCGCGGCTGTAACGACTGTCCGCCCCCGTTTCGGAGCAGTAGCGGGAGCCGACGACGACTCCGAACGTCACCGGACGGCCCAGCAGGCGGATCGATCGTCACGCCTCGCTGCTGATGGCGTACATCTCGAACTCCTCGTTCGAGACGACCTTGTTCACGCCCGGCCGGGTATCGAGTCCCTCGAGTGCGGCCTTGCGATAGTTGAGTTCGTTGTAGACCGCGATCTCTCTGGCCGTATCCCACTCCGTGTGGACGAAGTAGTACTCGTCGGTGGGGTAGGCTCCGCTGTAGTTGCCAGCCGAGAACGTACTGGCGTTGACCGAACCGGTGGCCGCCGACGCGCCCCCGATGGTGTCGTCGCCGCCGGCGATTCCGTTGATCCCGTGATCGTACCGGTAGGGATCGTATCCCATTCCTGCGTAGGGAACCCCATCGGCACCGCGATCGAGCCCGGTTTCGTAGCCGCTCATCATCTCGGGGGTCACGTGCTGGCCCGGGTTGTAGATCAGCGGCGACGCGAACACGGTCACTAACCCGAGCACGAGACAGGCACCCAGCAGTAGTGCCATAACCGCGTTCGCACCCGGACGCGTGATCACGGTCGAGAGCCCACCCGCGAACTGAGCCATCGCGATGCCCGCGAGGATCGTGATGAGGACGTAGATGAAGCCGAGCTGTCGGAACGCCATCGTCGGGGTGCCGACGAAGTAGACGGCGAACATACCCCCGAGCGGCAAGAGCGCGATCGCGGTGTAGTTGACGAACGACTGCGCCTCCCAGTCGAGGCTCGTCCGACCCAGCCAGACGACCAGGACGAACAGACCGACGATGAGGCCGACGATCGCCGCATCCAGGAACATCTTCACGAACAGTTCGCCGAGGCTCCCGCCGATCTCGGTCAACGATCCACCGCGCTGGCCGACTTCGGCCCCTGCGCCGACATCCTGTGCGAGCAGTCCGTACACGAGCCCCGACGCCGCACTCCTGAACCGCTCGTTGCCCAGTGCCCACAGGCCGAACATCCCGCCGAGGACGAGCGTCTGTGCGTACACCGTCGGATGCTCGAGCATCGGGTGGTCGTCGAATCGCCGACGGGCGAGATACTGGACGCCGCCGATCGCGCCGACGAGGATGACGACGTTGAACATCTGCTGGGGGTGGACCAGCAGGAGCAAGAGCGCGGTCAGAAAGACGAGCACGCTAAACGGCGACAGTCCGAACGGGAGCCGTTCGATCGTCGCCCGTCGCCGGAGGAACGCGACGATCGCGAAGAGCACGGCGGGAACGAGAAACAGGGCGTTCGAGTTGGTGTGGACGCCCATGTGCGTCGCGATATTGTTGATCGGTAACACCATCCAGGAGACGATCGCGGCGAACCCGACGGCGGCCCCGTCGCCCGCCATATCGCGGACGACGAGCGGGACGAAGATCAGGAACGGCACGAACAGGACGACCATGCCGATCAGGAGGCCCCGTTCGATCGACACGCCCCCAGTGAAGTGCAAGACCGTTGCGATGGCGTGCAATCCCGGATAGAACAGTTCGTGTGGGAGGGTCCCGCCGGCGGTGATGTCCCGCGTCCAGCCCAGGTGTGTCAGCGCGTCCCCCATCCCGGCGAAGTGATAGTTCCGGATCACTGGGAGACTCACGAGCGCCGTGACCGTCGTCGCGCCGAGTGCGATCCCGAGTCCTTGCTGGCGACCGCGACAGGAGAGGGTCGTCCCGACCGCGATCGCGAGCGCGAGTGCAAAGCCAGCCCAGACGAGCGTCGGCGTCCCCGCATAGACCGACGCCTCGTATGCGGTCGCCGGGTTCGCTCTCGCGACTGCGATTCCGATCGCGACCGCGAGGAACCCGACTGCGACCGTCACGTCGAGCGTCGACCGTCTCATGCGTTCTCACCGTCCTCGTTCGGGCCGGGCCCCGCCGGGTCGGGCGTCTCCGAGCCACGCGTTTCCGGACCAGTCTCGATACGCATCTGTTGCCCGCTCTCTCGGGGCTGTCGGGGTTTGTTATACGGCTCCTACCCACGAAACCAGCTGCCGGCGTCGGTTACACTGTCCCTATGGGGACCGGACAGTCGGCTATGGATCGATTTCTCCGTTCCCGATCGATCAACGGTTCCGATGGTTTTTGTAGCCGGTCGTGATCCCCTCGAGGAACGATCCCCATATGTCATCGCTCATCATCGATCGGCTCTCGGCCACCGACGGGACCCTCGAGTGCTCGGTTCGCTGTTCGGGTGACCTCGAGCGGTTCGTCACCGACGAGCCGTTCCGAACGAGCTACGACGTGTCGATCGCGGACGTTCCCCCTGGCGTGCTCGCGATCCCGGTTCTCGCGCAGGTGTGTCCGGTCGCGTGGGCCAACGGGGCCGACGTCTACGTCGACGAGGTCGACGCGACGTTCGCACGCGCCCTCGAGGACGTCCGTGAGTCGCTGTCCGAGATGTACGACTTCATCGACGGCGGCACGCTTTACGCGCGCCGAACGATCGATCCCGATCCCGAGACGAGCGGCGAGCACGGACTGCTCTTTACCGGTGGGGTCGACTCGACGTGTTCGTACGTCCGTCACCGCGGGGAGTCGCCGACGCTGATCAGCATCCGGGGGTGGACGATCACCCCTGACGCGTCGGACGACGACGAGTGGGACGCCCTCCGAACGCGCGTCTCGAGGTTCGCCGACGACCACGACTGCGAGACCGCGTTCGTCGAGTCGAACATGCTCTCCTTTCTCGACCATCCCATGTTGCTGGCGCACTACAAGCGCTACGTCGACGGCGGCTGGTACAGCTCCGTCGGCCACGGACTCGGGCTCCTCGGCCTCTGTGCGCCGATGGCCTACGCGCGCGGGATGGACGATCTCTCCGTCGCAGCGACCCACTGGGATGGGATCGACCTCGAGTGGGGATCCCGCCCCGACATCGACGAGCACGTCCGATGGACCGGGACGCGGTGTCACCACGACGCCTACGACCTCACCCGACAGGAACGACTCGACGTCATCGCCGAGTACGTCCGCGACGAGGACCCGACCCTCCAGCTCCAGACCTGTAACGATCGGATGGACGGGAACTGCGGCGAGTGTGAGAAATGTTACCGCACTGCCGTCGGCCTCCGCCTCTCGGGACTCGAGCCGTCCGATCACGGGTATCCGTTCGCCGACTCGGACTACGCCCGGCTCCGGCGCTCCCTCGAGGGCGGTGACTGGGTCCTCGGGCAGGACGAACGGCACATGTGGGCGGACATCCGCGACCGCGTGCGGGAAACGGAGCCCGCCACGCCGGCCGAGCGGGCGTTCTTCGAGTGGCTCGAGGGGGTCGATCTCGACGAGTTGATCTCCGTCTCCGACCCGCCACTCTCACATCGGCTCCTTCGAGCCGGTGCGAGGAACGCCCCGAACGCCCTCTACAACGCCGCGTATCCGGCCTGGATCGCGGCGAAGACCGGCGTTCGGCGCGTCCGATCCGATCGGTAACGCGTCGGTGGCATGTCCGGTGATTCGCTAACGCTATCACCGCCATGCTTTTCTTCATGCTGTGTGAATTGATGCCATATTGGCACGATGGACGTCGAAATCGGCGATCTGGCTCCGGTCTTGCTCGAGCACGCCCAGGACAAGATTGCCGTCCTCGACGAGGCGTACACGTACGTCTACGTCAACCGGGCTGTCCGGCCCCTTCTCGGATACGACCCGGAGCAACTCGTCGGCACGAACGCCTCGGAGTACGTCCATCCCGACGACAGAGAGGCAGTCCGCGATCAGTTCGAGCGAGTTCGTGACTCGGAGGGGTTGTCGGCGACGGTCCGGTACCGTCACGCGACCGACAGCGGCGGGTGGGTCTGGCTCGAGAGCCGGTTCACGAGTCTGCCGGACGACATCATCGATGGCTACGTGGTCAGCTCGCGAGATATTACGGAGCAGGTGGCAGCCGAGGAAGACCGCCGCGACGCCGAAAGCCGTCTTCGGACGATCGCCGGGACCGTCGGGGACGTCCTGTGGATGTTCGACGACGAGTGGGCCGACCTCCTCTTCGTCAACCCGGCCTACGAGGATGTCTTCGGCCAGTCCATCGACGACCTCGAGGCGAACCCGCAGAACTTCCTCGAGCCCATCCACCCCGACGACGTTCCCTGCGTCGAGGACGCGATGCGGCGGGCTTCGGCCGGCGAATCGGTCAATGTCGAATACCGAATCAATCCGGAGACGGATTACAGCCGCTGGGTCTGGGTACAGGCCGAACCGATCGTCGAAGACGGTGACGTCGATCGGATCGTCGGATTCTCCCGAGATATCACCGATCGCCGACGGCGGGAGCGCCAGCTGGCAGTCATGGATAACCTCCTGCGACACAACCTCCGGAACGATCTGTCCGTGATCCTCGGCAACGCCGAGTGGATCGCCAGCGAGGGAGACGCTTCGTCCCGCGAGCGCGCGGAGACCATTCGTCGACAGGGGCAGAGCCTGCTCGAGAGCGCGGACAAGCAACGCGAGATCATTGATCTGCTCACCGAGCGGTCGGTCCCGGAGTCGATCGACCTGGTCCCGGTCGTCACCGATGCGATCCGGACGATACGGGAGCAGTACCCCGAGGCAGCGATCGAGACATCGCTTCCGGACTCGGCGGTCGCGCGCGTGTTACACGAGATCCAACTCGCCGTGACGGAACTGCTCGAGAACGCCGTCCAACACGAATCGGCGGGCACACCGGAGCTGTCGGTTACCGTCCAGTGTCGCCCGGACGCCGTCGACATCGCGATTCGGGACAGCTGTCCGCCGATTCCCGAAGTCGAGTTTCGCGTGCTGACCGGCGACTGGCGAATGAACGACGTCTACCATACGTCCGGGCTCGGGTTGTGGCTCGTCTATTGGGTCGTCGACCTCTCTGACGGCCACATCTCCTTCGAACGAACGCCGGACGGAAACACGATCACCGTGACGCTGCCACGCGATCAGTGATGTCGGTTATTCTATCAGAGCCAGTACCCGTCACCCCAACCTCGCTTCGATGCCGATCCGCCGATTACTCCATGTAGCCAAGACCCTTCAGCCGATCTTCCACGTCGTCGAAGTCCTCGTCGACGTCGTCGTCGCTTTCGATCCTGGAGACCGACGTCCGCTCGACTTTGGTCTTCGCCGGCGTGCCGTCCTCGTCGAAGGCGTCGAACAGCACCCGCCCGTCGGCGTTTTCGGGCACCGGTTCGCCGATGCCGTGGAGCAGGGTCGGCGCGATATCGACCACTCGAGCCCCGCGTAACGTCGCGCCGGCGGCGATCGAGGGGCCACGACACAGGACGATCCCCTCGCTGCGGTGGCTCGCATCGTAGGTCCCGGTATCGCCGAGTACGGTTTCCGACATTCCGCTTCGGGACTCGTAGACCTCCCGGCCGCCGACGACCAGATCCGGCGAGTCCTCGTCCGTCGGAAACAGGTCGTCCCCGTCGTGGACGTCGAGCAGCGGCTCGCCGTCGTCGTCCGTCGCCGATTCGAAGACCGCCTTGATATCGGCCTTGACTTCCGGACGCTCGCTCGGCGAGACGACGCCCCTCTCGAAGCGCTCGGTGTCGTTGATATAGCAGTTGCCCGTGTCGTGAACGAACGCGACGGTGCGGTCGTAGTCGACGTCGTAGAGGGCGTGATCGCCGGGGATCTGCTCGGCGACCGAGTCGACCAGCCGCCGGGGCAGCGACTGGACGAGCGTCTCCTCGGTGATCCCGACGCGATTGAGCGCGCCGGTGATCGCCTCTCGAGAGATGCCCAGGCTCGCGAGCGCACCGCGCGTGCCCTCGTCCTCGCGCCGGAAGAGATACCCTTCGTTCTCGAGGATGCGGTTGACATAGACCAGTTGCTCGATGGGGCCGAAGCCGTGGTCGGAGACGACGTAGAGGTCGGCGTCGTGGTCGTCCGTGTACTCGATCGCGTCGCCGACGATCTCGTCGAGTTTCGTGTAGTGGGCGAGCAACCGGTCCATATCCCAGACGAGGTGCTGGAACCGATCGGGTGCGGTGTAGACGAAAAAGAACAGTTGCCAGTCGTCGCCGGCCCGGTCCATCTGGAGCTGCATTAGTTCCCGGCGGTTCGCGAGCATGTCGTCGACGGCAGCCTCGAACTCCGCCGGCCGGTCGGCGTACTCGGGGTAGTCGAGGCTGATCTCGTAGTTCGGAATCCGGGAGTCGATCTCGTCTCCCAGGTCGGCGGGATACGTCCACTTCTGGTTCCTCGAGGGGGTCATCATGCCCGCGACCATGGTGCCATCGATCTCGCGGGCCGGGTACGTCATCGGGACGTTCCCGACGTGGGCCGGCCCGAGCTGGTCCCAGAGGGCCGGCTGTTCGAGATCCCGACTCGTGTACATCTCGTGACTGTATTCCGACGAGAGGTTTTGAAAGCCGTAGATTCCGTGTTTGTCCGGCCAGACGCCGGTCGCGATCGACGGCCAGGCCAGCGGCGTCGTCGGCGGCCGAGTACTGTCGAGCCGTCCGGACGCGCCCTCCTCGCGGAGCCGAGCGACGTTCGGGAGGTGCCCCTCGTCGCTCCATCGTTCGATGAGTCGCCACGGTACGCCGTCGAGCCCGAGCACGAACGCTCGCTCGGAGGGGGTGGTCGATCCGCTCATGATTTGGAAGGTGGCATCTGTGACGCCTACTGTCCTGTGAGTCGCCCGATGCGCGTTTTGTTATAGAGCGGTTTCAGGCCCTGCCCGGCTCGAGGCGACTCAGTTCGGTCCGATTAACGCGTCACGGTTCCGGTATCGGTCCGCTATCGCGGGAGCGCCGGTGAGCGACCACAGCGGTGTTGGATCGCGGTTTCGGCAAGCCATCCATAACAAAGCCACCCGAACGCGACCGTCCGGATATGAGACGCGTTCAATCGTGGTGGGATCCGTGGGTAGCGTCGTAATCTCCCTCGATGCCGAACTCGGCTGGGGCTTTCACGACCTCGTCGAACCGCCCTCGGACCGTGTCGAAGCCGGCCGCCGTGGCTGGTCGGTCATGCTCGAGTTGCTCTCGGAGTTCGACGTCCCGGCGACGTGGGGCGTCGTCGGCCACCTCATGCTCGACTCCTGTGACGGCACGCACGCCGAGCATCCGGCACCGGACGGCTGGTTCGAGCGCGAACGAACCGCGTGGGCCGACCGCGACGATCTCCGATTCGGTCCCGACCTCGTCTCGGCCATCACCGAGTCCGACGTCGACCACGAGTTCGCCAGTCACTCCTTTTCACACGTCCTGTTCGGCCGCCCGGAGACGGACCGCGAACTCGCCGACGCGGAACTCGAGCGCTGTCGCGAACTCGCGGCCGACTGGAACCAGTCCCTCGACTCGTTCATCTATCCGCGAAACGACGTCGGCCACCGTGACGTACTGGCCGATCACGGGATCACGGCCTACCGAGGGCGATCACCGACTCGAGACGGCGTTCGCGGGGTCTTCGATTCGACGATCCGGGATCGATCGATGCTGGTCGAACCGGCCATCGACGAACACGGTCTGGTCGACGTCCCTGCCTCGATGTTCCTCTTCGGGTTCGAGGGCCCGGCACGAACCGTCGCGGAATCGATCTGGGAGGACCCCATGGTCGCGCTCGCCCGCCGCGGGATCGACGAAGCCACCCGCTCCGACGGGCTCTTCCATATGTGGCTCCACCCGAACAACCTGACTCACGACCGGGACGATCGCCGGATGCGGGCGATCCTCTCCTATCTCGACCGACAGCGATCCGCGACCGAGTTGACGGTCGAGACGATGACCGACGTCGCCCAGCAGGTCGTGGGACCCGCGGGTGACGCCGAGCGGGCGACGGCGAGCTGGAACTGACCGCTCGAGCCGCCCTCGCCGATCGAATGGTGGTGCTACTCGGCGGCACGAATCGGTATGACGACGATAACAAAGCCCGCAGCCGGCCCGCTCTCGAGCAAATGGTACGTCCCCTTTTGGATCGATTGACCGATTCGAACGCACTGTCGCTTGGCATCCTCGGCGTCGGAAACATCGGTATCGTCCACCTGAAATCGGCGGTCGCGATGCCCGACGTGGAGGTCGTCGCCGCCGCCGACGCCGTTCCCGAAAATCGCGCTCGAGCCGAACGCGCCGGCGCGTCGCGAACGTACGACGACTACGGGACGCTCCTCGAGTCCGAGGAGTTGGACGCGGCGGTCGTCGCACTGCCGCCGTTCCTCCACGCCGACGCCGTCGAGCAGGCCGCGCAAGCGGGGGTCGACGTCTTCGTCGAGAAACCCCTCGCCCGGTCGACCGAGGAAGCCGACGCGCTACTCGCGACCGCCAGCGAGGCGGACATCGCCGTCGGCGTCGATCACACCCTGCGCTACCAGCCGGACATGGTCGGCGTCAAGGAGGCCTACGATCAGGGCAGCGTCGGTCACGTCCCCTACGCCTCGATCACGCGGCTCAACGACGGCCCGCTCGGCCGTCCGCCCGCCGACGGGCAGCCGCCGGCCTGGCCGCTGGACCCCGACGCCGCCGGCGGCGGCTCCCTGCTCGAGCTCGGCGTTCACTGCTTCGACGTCCTCGAGTGGCTGTTCGGCGACCTCGAGGTCCGCGACGCGTCGCTGGGGCAGAGCCTCGAGATCGACGTCGAGGACGCCGCGACCGTTCTCATGGAGGCACCGGAGACGGGCACGACGATCACGCTCCACTGTGGCTCCTACCAGTGGGAACAGCTGCCCGAGGTCAACACCCGGCTGCGCCTCGAAGGCGTCACCGGAACGATCAGCAATCGGGACCACCTGCCCGAGCACTTCTATGCGGGCGCAGCCAGGGCCGCCCTGTCGAACGTCGCGAGCCGATTCACGGGTGACGACCCGGACGTCTTCGGGCCGACGTTCTACCTGCAGGCCCACTACGACGCGCTGGCGGACTTCTGTGGGGCGATCCGTGCGGGTGAGCGGCCGCCGGTCGACGGGGCCGACGGCCGACGAACGCTGGCACTCGCCGAACGGGCCGCCGAGTTGGCTGCCGCGGAGCCGGCGGCGACGGACCACGACCGGGACGAACCCGAGACGCCGGAGGTGAGCCTATGAGCACGGCGCGGGTCCGTGCAGCCGCCGTCGACGCCGCCGAGCGCCGTGGGGGCTGGCTACCCGATATCGACCGCCGAGTGGCACTGTTCGAGTCACCCGTTCGCGACGTGCTCGAGCCCGCCGTCGACGCGCTCGCGGATGCCGACCGGATCACGCTCGTCCCGGATGCCCACTACCCGTTCCACCCCTCCTCGGGGATGGTCACCGATCCCGCCGTGATCGGGGCTATCGTCGCTCGGCTCGAGGGGCGGACGGACGCCGATATCGCCGTCGCCGGCGCGAGCGACGAGCACATCTCCTTCGACCGAACCGTCCAGTATCTCGGCTACGAGAGCCTGCTCGAGGGGTTCGACGCGGACGCCGTCGATCTGGCGGACGAACCCCGAACCGGCGACCTGTCCGCGCTCGAGGACGCCCCGGTCGCGCTCTCGGTCCCGAATCGACTCGCCGAGGGGGCCGTGATCGTCGTCCCGTCGCTGCGGGCGACCGCGGCCGGACCGGTCGCGGGCGCGATGCGAACGCTCGCCGACCTCGTCGACTGCGACGCGGCGTCCGATCGGGCCGCCGTCGCGGCGACGCGGGCCGTCGATCCCGCAGTCGCCGTCCTCGACGCGACGACCGCCTACGGCGGCGACCCCGTCGCGGGGGACACGCTGTTCGCCGGCTCGGCTCCGGCCGTCGATGCCGTCGCGACGTCCCTGCTTGGCCGCTCCTTCGAGAGCGACGGCGCACTCGAGACCGTCCGCGGGGACCGCGGACCGATCTCCGTCGAGGGCGACGCCGACTTCGATCGGCTGCGAGAGCGGATTCCCGACGGCGAGTTGCCGCCGTCGGACGATATGCATCCCGCCGTCTCGACTGCGTACCGGGTCTACGCGGCAGTGGCCGGCGACGCCGTGCCGCCCCAACTCGAGGGCGGTCGATGACCGGACCGACCGATCCGCCGATTGCGGCGGTCACCGGCGCGACCGGATTTCTCGGCTCGCGGCTCTGTCGCCGACTGCTCGCCGACGGCTGGACGGTCCGCGGACTCTGCCGGCCGACGTCGGATCGTGGCGACCTCGAGGGCGTCGAGTGGCACGTCGGTGACGTTCTCGACACCGAGACGCTGCGGCCGCTGGTCGACGGGGCCGACGCCGTCTTCCACCTCGCGGGGATCGGCCTCTGGAGCGCCGGCCCCGAGACGGTCCGGGAAGTGAACCGCGACGGCACCGAGCGGGTACTCGAGGCCTGTCGCGACGGCGACGTGGGCCGGGTCGTCTTCACCAGTACGTCCGGGACGCGCCGTCCGCAGGGGGACGCCGATTTCGCCGACGAGACCGATGTCGCCGAGCCGATCGGGGCCTATCAGGCCTCGAAAGCCGAGGCGGAGGACCTGGTCGATCGGTACGCCGACACCGACGGAGACGCCGTCACCGTCCATCCCACGTCGATCTTCGGTCCCGGCGACGGGGCGTTCACCGCACAACTGCTCTCGATGGGCGTCGAACGGACGATGCCCGCACACCTCCCCGGCGGGCTGAGCATCGTCGGCGTCTCGGACGTCGTCGACGGCCTGCTGGCGGCATACGACCGCGGTACCGCCGGCGAGCACTACATCCTCGGCGGCGAGAACCTCACCTACGACCGGGCGGTCTCCCGGATCGCCGAGACCGTCGGCGGCTCGCCCGCGCGGATCCGGGTTCCCGCGACGGCCATCCACGCCGCCGGCCCCGTCGCCGAGGTCGTCGACGCCGTCGCCGATCGGCGCGTGTTCCCCTTCGACCGGGAGATGGCAACGCTCGCGACCCGGCGGCTGTTCTACAGTTCGCGGAAAGCCAGCGAGGAACTGGGGTACGAGTATCGCCCCCTCGAGGCCCACGTCCCCGAGGCGATGGAGTGGTACCAGGCGGAAATCCGGTAAGTTCGAGTCCCCTTTCTCCCGTACGCGGCCGAATTACTGGGCTTCTTCGCCAATCAGTATTCCGAGGAGTATCCCGGGTACCGTGAACAGCCACGTGACGACGACGAAGGCGAGCACGCAGAGGGGCTCGCCGACGTGTCTCGAACCGTCCCGCCATCGTCGCCGTCGAAACGCCACGCCGATGACGAGACCGATCGCCGGGAGGAACCACGCGAGGACACCGAGGGCCGTTCGTCCCTGCGTTCCGACGATCGCATCCAGCGGGCCAGTTCCGGGCCCGGTAATCGCGACACCGTGGACCCCGCCGTCGTAGGCGATCGTCGCGCCCAGAACGACGCCGAGGGCCGTGACGATGGCCCACGCCCGCCGCGTCGTGAGTCGGCTACTCCCCGTCACCGCCGTCACCGCGCCGAGCGTAATTGCGACTGCGCCGACGGATCCCATCACCGCGCGAACGAGCGGACTCTCGGGTAGGAGCGGTGGGGATCGATCCACCTCGGAGATCATCAGGACGTAGTCCGTTCCGTCGGCCCTCACGGCGGGTCGGCCCGACTCGGACGGTATCCCATCCGTCGGGACGTCCGCCCGACTCTCGTAGACGGGCGGTTCGGCGTCGGATTCGTACGCCTCAAGGGCCTCGTCGATCGCCCTGGCTGTTTCGGACGGCAACGATTCGATCGGGACCGCGTCGTCCGCCCCGCCGATCGGCTCCCCGACCTCGAGTTCGTACGCCTCGTCACCGTGGTGTGGCCAAAAATAGTACGGGTTCGCTATCATCGCGATACCAAAGAGTAACAATGAAACAATAAGAATCGATTTTCGCCCCATTATAGTCATTCAGATCTCTCCAAATTCAGGTGGATATTAACACACGTTATTTGGCTGGTTGAACGCTTCAGGACGGAGAACGTATACTTCCTCATCACCGCTTGCTTCAATATTATCATTATTCACCTCTTTGGCGGGACGTTTCTCGATGAGATTCTTTTTGCTCGCTTTTTGCGACAAGCTTGTCGGTTTTGGGCCGACTGGCACATAATAATTATATGTATGCTCATATCTCTCAGTTGGCTCTCTATCGCCGGTCCATTCAACTTCCGTCTTATATAACGCATTAGATAACTTGTTAGTAATCGCCCCAGTAATACTTGATTCTCCGAGCTCGTCCTGTGGCGGATAAGTATGGGTCCATCGGAGATAATGACCGAGGCGCTGCTGACCCTGAGACGGAACCCATGTCTTGTCGATATCTGCACCAACGGTGGCCTTCTGTAATCGGTTATAGATACCAATCGCATCAACTACTGATCCGACTCCTTCCGTCATGTTCGACAGAATTTTGTTTGCCGTAGATACAACTGCTTCATCGACCTTGTGTGATGCTTCCGACCGTCCGACGATGCTGATTCCCCATTCTACATCATCATAGGGTTGTGTCGAGACCAAGTCGGGTTTCGTTTCCATATCAACCTGTATACGATGCTGGCCACGATAAATCGGCTCAGTGCCAGTTTCGCCGGAGTCTAATTCGTATGAATTCACCGCAAAGGACCACGTATGAAAATCAACGGTCCAATGTTCACCAGTCCAAACGATATCGCTGGTTTGTCCATACGCACTCCCAGCCGAACTGAACATCTTCCCTTCTCCATTTGGAAAATTCGACTTTACTGAACTATCTCGAACATGAGGATTGCTCTGACCTCCACCGCCACACTGGGGTTCAAAATCATTGGAGCGAACCTGTCCAAGCGTTGCACTTCCTTGACCCACCACAGTAGTCGGAAGTGATAGGCTACTCCCAACCGATAGCAATCTTTCTCAGAGCACTACGACGAGTTGGCATGTTGGAATATCTATCCGACATATAATATGATAACTACTATATCAACTTATAATTTATGACTTAGATTATTAGAAAAATATGATTCGGTCTGGATCCTTTTCCCATCAGGGTCGACACCCTGACTAGCCACCCGCTCGTGCACCTCGAGCATCCGCTCTGCGGTCCGGTCGATGCCGACCGCGCGAGCGGCTTCGCGGCCGTCAGGGCACTCGTCGCGCTCGAGGCACACGTGCCCGAAGCGATGAAGCGGACCCGGGTGGTTTCACGTAACTCACATCGCACCGGCTCGACCGAACGACGGAGCCCGAATTTCCCACTCGAGTGGAACAGATGGGAGTAGATTCACTTCTTGCCCGCACGTCGTCGATAGATGTGTCCGTCCGGGATCACGACGGACGAACGCGGACGGATCACGATTCCGAAGGCGGTCCGCGAGCGCTTCGGCGAGCGGTACCGACTCGTCGAACTGGAAGACGATATCAAACTCATGCCTGTTCCGGACGATCCGCTCGAGTCGCATCGCGGTGACCTCGAGGTCTCGCTGGCGACGTTCATCGAACTCTTTCTGGTCGAAGAGCGGTTCGCCTTTGATCGAGAGGAAGCGACGCTCGCGATCCTCGAACTCGCCGAGACGGACGTCGATCCGGATGCCGTTTTTCAGGCGTCGGCGTACATCGACGACGGGTTGAACACGTTCGACGCCTTCCACGCTGCGCTCGCGAACGACGCGATCCTCTCGAGCGATCAGGCGTTCGAGACGATCGAACTCGACCGCGTTGCACTCGGGCCCGACACGGAGAACTATAGTAGTCGTTGAACGTCATTGCACCCCCGCTCGCACTCGAGCGGCCAGCATCGTTCGTGCTGGCCGCTGATTCGCGAGCGATGCGTCCATCGGTTCAACGACTACTATAGCAGGTACCGTACTCTGGAGCGGCGACGGTGCGATAGCGATCTCGAGGAGCTCACTCGAGTCGAGTCGCGCTCCGTGCGGGCCGTTTCTCGCTGTCGGTCTCGATGGGTCGGCCGGCGACCCGCTCGTATACCTCGAGCATCCGCTCTGCGGTCCGGTCGATGCTGACCTCGCGGGCGGCCTCGCGGCCGTTGGATCGCTCCCCGCGCTCGAGGACGTCGATCAACCCCCGGATTAGCTCCTCGTCGCTGGTGGCGACGCGTGAGGGAGCGACGCCGGCCAGTCGCTCCCGGACGTCGCCGACGTCGACGGCGACTACTGGCAGGTTACAGGCCAGGGCTTCCTTCACCGAGTTGGGCGACCCCTCGCTGTAGGAGGTCAACAGGAGCGCGTCGGCGGCGTTCATGTAGTCGGGCACGGCGTCGTGGTCGACGCCGTAGACGGTCCGGAGCCGGACCGGCCGCTCGAGGAGGTTGTCGACGACGGTCACGATACGCTCTGCCCGTGGATAATTTTTCACCCCGCGTGCGGGCGAGTACGGGAAAAGCACATTATAAGCGTCCTCCCCGTCGTCCCACCCGACCCGGTCCCTGGCTCGCGCCTGTGGCTCCGGCCGGAACGTCTCGAGGTCGACGCCGTCGGGGATCACCGTACAGTCGTCGCCGATCACCTCGCGCATCTCCTCGGACATGACGACGACCGCGTCACAGAACGGCGCGGAGAGCCGGCTGATCGGGCCGACGGGGCCGTGTACGTCCGACCCCCACAACGAGAGGACGACCGGCGTTCGGAGCTGTGCGAGCGCCATCGGCGCGGTCAACCCGTAGTGGGCGTGGAGCAGGTCGTAGCCGTTCCTCGCCTCCCGGAGGAGTCGTGGGACGGTCCGGACGTAATCCGTCGGGCTCCGGTCGGTATCGGCGTCGACCTCCCCTGCGATCGACACCGTCGAAACGGAGACCCCCCGCTCCTCGAGTGCGTCAACCTGCTGGGTCAGGAACGGGGCGTCCTCGTTCGTCGTCACCGTCAGAACGTGCATCTCGAGTCGTCCGCAGGGACGAGCCGGAGCCGTTTTGTTAGCCACCTCGCTCCGGGATTGTTCTTCACGTACAGCTAGACGTGTCTCTCGTAGCCGGTACTTTCCGACCGTGGTCCCCCGTAGCGATACGATTACAAAGGGTCGAGGGGGTGTAGGTGTGGCCGATGCGGATCCTCGTCCTGGCCAATACGCCCGCACACGTCCACCTGTACCGACACGCCGTCGACCGCCTCGAGCGGGCGGGACACGACGTGCTCGTGCTTACTCGGGAGTACGCCTGTACGACCGATCTCCTCGACTATTTCGGCGTTCCCTACCGGGTGTACGGCGACCACGAAACGGAGGGCTACTCGACGCTCGCGTTCGGCCGCGAACTGGGTGGCCAGTTCCTCTCGATCGGGCTCCAAGCGATCCGGTTCGATCCCGACGTCGTCTTCGGTCGCGGTCCCTACGCGGCCGTCGCCGGCACGCTCACGCGGACGCCGGTCGTGCTCGTCCTCGAGCGACTCGTCGAGCGTGATCTCGACGTTCTCGTAGGTGCCGGCTTCGAGATACTCCGAGGTCCCGATGACGCTCTCGAGGACGTTTCCTTCGAGAAGACTGCTATCGTGAATCGTCACGAAGCCTGGACTCGCCAGCGAGACGTTCTCGACGACGACCGTATCGTCCTCGATCGTCTGGTCGTTAAACGTCACGTACGCGCCTTGTGAGCCATCCGACTCGTTTTCGGAGTCGGCGTCGGGCTCCAGTTCAGCGTCCGTGTCGTCTGCCGTTTCAGCTACCTCCTGTTCGTCTGCCGTTTCCTCTGTCGATTCGTTGTCTGCGGTGTCGTACTCGTCCTCGCTGACGTCGCTGCTCTGATCGATGGTGTCGCCGGATGTCGCGGCTGCCACCATCGCCCCGCTCGAGCAAACGAGCATCAGCGCGGTAAGGACGACGAGTAACTGGTTGCGTGCGTTCATAGTTGCCCGTGTGGGCATCCGTCTCTGACGTGAGTAGCGCGGATAAACCGGGAGAACCATTACGTTGAGAAATCGAATACTACGACCCTTCGGTGACCGCTTCAGTGGTAGCTTCGACCACGGAAACCAACGATTGTTGACATGAACGAGCGGTCGCCGACCCCACCGGTCTCTCGACGACCGAGCGTGGACGTTGGCTCCGCTCTCGGGTCTCTGAGCGATCGACCACCGATCGGTGCCGCTCACGCGTCGGCTGTAGGATCGAACTACTCACGAGGGGCGGGCTGGGCATCCCCAGCCACCTTCGACCATGGGATATCGACGTGGGACGCCACCAGTCCCTTCCGACGCGTCGGCTACAGGCCGAACTCGAGACCCCCAGCCGGATTCGACTCCGTGCAGTTCTGGGACGTTCGCTAGTCGTCGTTTGCCTGCTCGGGCGATTTCGAAGCCGTCGGTTCGTATCCCGGGAGACAGACCAGGTTCTCCCGCCCGAGTCGAAGTTTCGTGATCTGGTCGTCCTCCTCGAGGTCGGCGAGCAGTCGGCTGACCTTCGCTTTCGACCAGTCGACGGAATCAACGATATTCGATTGCTTCATCCGGCCGCCGTTCTCGCTGAGGAGTTGCCGAATGCGCTCCCGATCGGTCACGAACTCCTCGCCGGGATGGTCGCTCTGGTTCGCGAACGAGGGCGGTTCCTCGTATCGATTCCGAGCGACGAGTAGCCCGCCGAGCACTGCGAGGGCGATCATCCCGGCGAGGGCCGCGACGTGGGCACTCCCCTCTCCCTGAAGCGGCCGCAGGGCCTCCGAGCCCAACCCGAACCGGGAACTCGCCGTAACCGCGGATGCGACCACACCGTCGGTCGACGATTCGAGCGCCTCGGTCGGAGTGAGACCCCACCATCCGATGCTCATGGCTGTGGAGCGGTCGTATACGCGTGGTTCATGTCCTGTACCCTCGTGAGCGCTCTACAAATCGTTTTTTATACCTCATGTTCTGTTACTCTCCAGACAGTATCTCACGCCGATCCGGCATTCCGTTTCACCGACGGATTTTCGGTGAGCTGTCCGCATACGGCAGACACTGACCGACAACCGGACCGCGACTCCAGCGCGTGGTCACTCACGGCGGAACACGTGCCGGACATGGTACCGCTACGCTTTGCTCGAGGAACCGAATAAACTCGAGCGGACGTTCGGAACGGCTAGCGCGGATTTGCCCCGGATTTAGCCAGTAAAAATACGTTGGCGTTACTCTCCCTCGATCGAACACGACGACGGGTGACAGTGCCTTCTACGCCACTACCCGAACCGTTCTTCGGGTTCCTCGAGCCCGGCACCGGCGGTTTCGTCGGTCGACCTCTCCCGTCGATCACCGACCAGCGATCGAACCCCCGACTCGAGACCGACGCGAGCGGTGAACCCGAGGTCGCGCGTCGCCTTCGACGTGTCCGCACTGCTGTGTCTGATGTCGCCGGCACGGGGTTCGCGATGGACGATCGGCGACGACGAGCCGGTCGCCGAGCGAATCGTCTCGGCGAGGGTCAGAATCGACGTTCGCTGGCCCGTGCCGATGTTGTACGCCTCGCCGACCGCGTCGGTCGTCGCCGCACGCATGTTCGCTCGGACCACGTCGCTGACGTGGACGAAGTCCCGGCTCTGCTGGCCGTCCCCCTCGATGGTGATCGGGTCGCCCGCCCGTGCCTGCTCGAGGAACGTCGAGATGACGCCGCTGTAGGGCCCTTGCTGGCGCGGACCGTAGACGTTGAAGTATCGCAGTGCGACGGTGGGGAGTCCGTACAGGTCCTCGTAGAGACGGGTGTACTGGTCGGTCGCGAGCTTCTGGACGCCGTAGGGTGTGGTCGGGTTCGTCGGTGCCGTTTCAGTGAGCGGGAGTTCCTCGGGGTGACCGTACACGGCTGCGCTCGAGGCGACGACGACCCGCGCGTCCTCCTGGCGGGCCTGCTCGAGGAGCAGCAGGCTCGCCTCGAGGTTCGTGCGATTGCTCTGTCGGGGTTCGTCGACGCTTCGCGAGACGCTGACGACGGCGGCGTGGTGGAAGATGACGTCGACCCCGCGGGCCGACTGCTGGAGAGCGATGGGGTCTCGAACGTCGCCGTCGATCACCGTCACGTCGTCGGGGAGGTGGGTTCGGTCACCGGTCGTGAAGCTATCGAGCACCCGGACCTCGTTGTGGGGAACGAGGGCATCGACGAGGTGGCTGCCGATAAACCCCGCACCGCCGGTCACGAGCACCGTCTCGTCGCGAATCGGAGGGGAATCCATCTCCCGTCTCGACGGGGTCCCCGCTGTTTAGTATCGGACACCTACCGCATCTCGTCGGCTGCTGGCTTCCCGTAATGCAGTGCTTACAGCTCCCGCGTCGGCCGATCCGGTCGACCGCCCCCGGCTCCCGGACGTCACGACCGGTCGGCCGCCACTGATCCAGCAGCGCTACGGTGTGTATTCCCAGTTCTCGACGGGAACCGTTTCACCCGCCGGAATCCCCTCGCGGTCGTCGTCGACGACCACCCAACCGTCCGCCAGCGCGACGCTCGAGAGCACGCCCGAGCCGCTCGCACGCGTCGGGATCGCCGTGTACGCCGGCCCGTCGGCCCCGGTTTCCCCCCGGCCATCGCGTGGCTCGAGCTGGACCCGCGCGAACGTCCGGGTCCCCGGTTCGCTCGGGAGCTTGCGCTCGAGGCGGGCCCGCGTCGTCGGGTGGGGTTCGGGGGTCGTTCCCTCGAGCCAGCGCAGGACCGGCCGGAGGAACTGGACGGCGTTGACGATACAGGCGACGGGGTAGCCCGGCAGCGCGAGCACGGGCGTGTCCTCGACGAGCCCGAGACAGACGGGATGGCCGGGTTTGAGCCCGACGCCGTGGACGAGCACCTCGCCGAGGTCGTCGATCACTTCCGGCAGCAGGTCGCGTTCGCCGACCGAGGAGCCGCCGGTGGTGACGACCACGTCCTTCGTCAAATCCCGCTGAATCGCCACGCGCAGTGACTCGGGATCGTCGGTGACCACGTCGCGGTAGGTCGCGCGAGCGCCCCACCGCTGGGCCAGCCGCGAGACCGTCAGCCCGTTCGTCTCGATCACCTCGCCGGGACCGGGATCCCCCGCGACGAGTTCCTCGCCGGTCGGGACGACGCCGACGGTCGGCTGCTGGGCGACCGCGACGCGGCCGTAGCCCGCCGACCGCAGCAAGCCGAGGTCCGACGGCCGAAGCCGGTGGCCCGCCTCGTAGAGCGCCTGCCCCTCCTCGACGTCTTCGCCGACGGGCGCGACGTTTTCCCCCTCTGCGACGGCGTCCTCGACCTCGAGTTCGCCCGCCGACTCGAGTTCGGTCACCCGTTCGATCATGACGACGGCGTCGGCCCCCGCCGGGAGCGCGCTGCCGGTGTGGACCCGCGCGGCCGTCCCGGGAGCGATACTGTCGGCGGTCGCGTGCTCGCCGTTGGCGGCGGGCTCGGCGATCCGCAACACTTCGGGCGACCGATCGCTGGCCCCGAACGTGTCCGCGGCCCGGACGGCGTAGCCGTCCATCGCCGCTCGCTGGTAGTGGGGGACGTCTCGAGCCGACGTGACCGGGGCGGCGAGGACGCGGCCGTCCGCGCGATCGACGTCGACGGTTTCGGTCCCGCAAGGGATGTCCGCGTCCGCTGCGTCCCCCGTCACTGCCTCCCTCAGAACGTGACGCGCCTCGTCGACCGGCGTCCGCACCTTGAACCCGGCCTCCGTGCGCTCGCGGTCGGCTCCTTCCATACGGTGACTCGAGTCGCCGGAGGGCAAAAACGTGGGGGAACCCGTCGTCGGATCGTGCTATTCGTGGGTGGGTCGGGCTGTCAGCCACCCGCTTTCTCGTCCCGACGAACGTTCTACAGGAGGCACAGTTACCGCAGTGACCGTCGCTATTCCCGGTACCTGTCAAGTGTGTGGTGAACGGAGAACATGCCGTCAGCAGGTTCGCGTCGCCGTTGGCTGACGGTTGAATACACTGCTTCGATTTCGCCAACCAACGAACGACACACCTGTTCCCTACTTCCTGAACTCGCGTTCGAGAAGTTCACCGGTCTCGGGATCGACTCGGTGTGTCCATCCTCGCCAGTCCCCCACCCAGAGCTCGCCGTCACGTAAACTGAGACTCATATACGGGTTGTCTTCGACGGACCCGAGAGGGCTTTCGGGAATCGTCCACCGTCTAGCGCCTGTCTTATCGATCCCGACTACGTTTCGATTGTGAGCTTCGTCCGGAGGGATACCGAGGCGAACGACGATCACGCTGTCACATTCGATAACGTCCTCGATCTCGTAGTCAAAGGTAACCTCGTTAGAGTCGCTAGCAAGTTTGTTATCCTCAATTGAGAGATCCGGCATATCACAGAGCGATACTCCCCAAATAAATGAGTACACCGGAAGAGGACTGCTCTGGATCGCCACCGATGTCGAACCAGGACCGCTCCGACCGACCGTCGACGGGGGCGACCCCCCTGTGGATATGGTATCGGTGACGGCTCACTCCCACTCACGGAGCCGACGGATCGCCGCGACCGCGGGGTTTTTCGTATCGGCGTTCGAACCTGTGTCCATGTCAGCGCTCCGCGACGCGTTGCGGGACCTCTCGGAGGACGTCTTCTTCGATCTGCTCGAGAGCGAGGAGGCGTATCTGCTCGTGCTCGACGTGCCCGGCGTCTCCGCCGAGTCCCTCGAGCTCGCGATCGAGGACGGGCGGATCTCCATCGATGCCACCCGGGAGAAAGAGCCCGGCGGCGACTACCGCTACCTCGAGGAGAACCGCTCGCTGTTTTTCGACGTCGACCTCCCGCTACCCGACGACGCGTCCGACGCAGGTGCCGAGGCGACGGTCGACCGGGGCGTCCTCGAGTTGACGCTTCCGAAACGCGGGGCCAGCGGGGAAACGACGATCGATATCGTCGACGAGGACTCCTAACACGGGGTGACCGAGGCTGGCTTCCCTCCGCGCGTACAAGCGATTCGTCATCGTCGCATGGCACTTCCTGCCGCTGTTGCTCTCCTACGCCCGCGACCGACGGCGGTTCCTCCTCTTTGGCCGGCCCCGACGGGTCGACCCCGAGACCCACCGCCACCGGGCCGAAGTACTGCTCGAGTCGCTGTTGACGCTTGGTCCGACGTTCATCAAACTCGGCCAGTTGCTGTCAACTCGCCCCGACGTCTTGCCACCGGCGTACATCGACGTGCTCGCGTCGTTGCAAGACGATGTGCCGCCAGCTCCCTGGTCGGAGGCCAAACGGGTGCTCGAGGACGAACTCGGTCCCGTCGACGAACGTTTCGCCGCCTTCGATACCGACCCGATAAGCGGCGCGAGTCTGGGGCAGGTCTATCGGGCGCGTCTCGACGCTGCGACCGAGCGCACGCGGGAACCGGCGGCGGACGAGGCCGGCCGTGACGTCGCGGTGAAGATCCGCCGGCCCGAGATCGAGGATCTCGTCCGGGCCGACCTGCGGGTCATCAAGTGGTCGCTCCCGATCTTGCTGTACTTCGTCGACGACGCCCGGTCGTTTTCCCTCGAGAATCTCGCCGAGGAGTTCTCGAAGACGATCCGCGAGGAGATGGACTACGAGCGCGAGGCCGAGATGCTCACCGAGATCAAGGCGAACTTCGCGGACGACGATCGGTTTCGCATCCCCAGCGTGATCGAGAGCCACTCGAGCCCGCGCGTGCTCACGATGGAGTACATCGAGGGGACGAAGATCAACGACCTCGAGGAACTCGATCGCAAGGGAATCGATCGGACGGAGATCGCGGAGAACTTGGAGCGGTCGTACCTGCAGATGATCATCGAGGACGGCGTCTTCCACGCGGATCCGCATCCGGGGAACCTCGCGGTGACCGACGACGGGAAAATCGTCTTCTACGACTTCGGGATGTCGGGGCGGGTCGACTCGTTCGTCCAGGAGAAGATCGTCGAGTTCTACATCGCCGTCGCCAATCAGGACATCGACGGCATCCTCGACGCGCTGGTCGAGATCGGCACGCTCAGTCCCGACGCCGATCGAGGAGTGATGGCCGAGGTGATGGAGATCGCCATCCAAGACGCCCGCGGCGAGGACGTCGAACAGTACCGGGTCAACCAGATCGTCGGCCAGGTCGAGGACTCGATCTACGAATTCCCCCTTCGCCTCCCGAAGAACCTCGCGCTCGTCCTTCGGGTCGCAACCGTCGTCGAAGGGGTCTGTGTCACTCTCGACGAGGACCTCGATTTCATCTCGACGGCGACCGATTACCTGACCGAACAGGGGTACCGCGAGGAGTCGATCCGAAAATACCTCGATCAGACCGGCCAACAGCTCCGCCGAACCGGCGAGTCGCTGACCCGGATCGCACCCAAAGCCGAGCGGGCACTCGACCGGCTCGATCGCGACGACCTCTACGTCCGGATCGGCGTCGAAGACGAACAGAACGTCTTCGAGGATCTCGCCAAGCGATTGGTCTACGGCATGCTACTCACCATGTCGCTGTTCTCGATGGGCGTCCTCTACGCCCTCGAGGCTCCCAGAGGATCGATCGTCGCCGCGGTCTTTTCGGTGATCGTCCTGGTCCAACTCTATCGCTCCTTCCGCGAACCCAAATCGCTCGGCGCGCGACCGCAGTTTACGCGCCAGAACCTGCGACAACGACGGCGCGAGGAGTGATACGGTCTCCCGTCCGTCAGTGCCGGTGGAATCGCGACCACACCTGCGGTCCCACCGGGACATGGGGACAGCAAACCGTATGAAACGTTTTTTCACTGGCACCCGATCACCAGCTATGGAGTACGACCGGCTCGCCGACCTGTCGCTGACGATCGACGACGTATCGACCGACCGCAGGGAACGGGAGACCTCGAGCGAGTTTACGCGCGTGACGACGACGGTTTCGCTCTCGGGCCCACCACCGGCCGACGAGCGAGTCACCGGACGGGGCGAAGACGTCACCTACGAAACCGAGGACCACGACCGGCTGGCGGAGACGGGACTACCCGACCTCACCGGCGAGTACACCGTCGACTCCTTTTCCGAACGGCTCGCGGCTCTCGATCTCTTTCCGGGCGGCGAACCCGATCGAGCGGCGTTTCGGAACTACCGCCGCTGGGCGCTCGAGAGCGCCGGGCTGGACCTCGCGCTCCGCCAGGCAGCGACCGACCTCGGGAGCGAACTCGGTCGCACCGTCGACCCCGTCCGGTTCGTCGCCAGCACCCGCCTCGGGGACCCGCCGACGACCGACCGGCTCGAGGCGTTACACGAGCGGGTCCCCGGCCTCGAGTTCAAACTCGACCCCACCCCGGAGTGGGACGAGGACCTCGTGGCGGCGATCGACGAGACGGTCGGGACGGATGCCGTCCGTATCCTCGATCTGAAAGGACAGTACGAGGGAACCGATGTCGACGTCCCGGCGGATCCGGCACTCTACGAACTCGTCGTCGACGCGTTCCCCGACGCCGTCATCGAAGATCCGGCACTTACCGACGAGACGCGACCGCTCTTCGAGGCGGAGTCTCTCCGCTCTCGCGTCTCCTGGGACGCCCCGATCCACGGTCTCGAAGACATCGAGGCGCTCCCCTGGGAGCCCGACTGGCTCAATATCAAACCGTCTCGCTTTGGCTCGCTCGAGTCGTTGCTCGAGACGATCGCCTACTGCGAGGAGCGGGACGTGCAGTTGTACGGCGGCGGCCAGTTCGAACTCGGCGTCGGCCGGGAGCAGATCCAGCTGCTGGCGTCGCTGTACTACCCCGGCGGCCCAAACGACGTCGCACCGCGGGCGTACAACGATCCCGACGTCGCAGACGGGGTCCCCGAGAGCCCGCTCGATCCCCCTGGGAACCCCGACGGATTCGGCTGGTAATCGCCCTGTTTGTCACCCGTCTCTCGCCGGTCGCGATTCGCGATGCGTGTGAAACGACCGAGAGCGTCCCGTCGGGATCGATCGACTCCCGTCGAGAGCCGGGTCCGCCGTTTCCCGGCGACGTGACACGTCGCCACGGCGTTCCAAACGGTTTATGGCCGTCGGTTGATTACGCCGGGACATGGCGAAACAGCAGACCGAAGTTCGCGAACTCCAGGAAGGGAGCTACGTCATGATCGACGATACCCCCTGTAAGATCAACGCCTACTCGACGGCCAAACCGGGCAAACACGGCAGTGCGAAGGCCCGCGTCGAGGCCGAAGGCGTCTTCGACGGCAAGAAGCGATCGCTCTCCCAGCCCGTCGACGCGAAGATCTGGGTTCCGATCATCGAGCGCAAACAGGGACAGGTCGTCTCGGTCGACGGCAACGACATGCAGGTCATGGACCTCGAGACCTACGAGACCATCACGATGCGCATCCCCGAGGACGCCGACGTCTCCCCCGACGAGAACATCGAATACCTCGAGATGGAAGATCAGCGAAAGATCGTCTAATGTTTCCCGGGGCGACCGACGAACGCGAACCGTCCGACACGCGAGGGCGCGAGTCCGACCGTGGAGGCGACACCGACGCGCGAGGCCGGACGGCCGACCGTGGAGGCGCGAACTTCGTGGTCGTCGGTGCGCCCCTGGACGCAACGACGACCTTTCAGCCGGGGACCCGATTCGGGCCCCAGCGGATTCGATCTTTTGCCGAACCGTTCGACGATTACGACCACCGGACGGACCAGCACTTCTCGGAACTGGGCGTCGTCGATCACGGCAACGTTCGCGCGTGGACCGACGTCGAGGCCTACCTCGAGTATCTCACGAGCACCCTGCGCGAGGTCGTCTGGAACGACGGCGTTCCGCTGACGCTGGGGGGCGAACACACCGTCTCGCTCGCGGGCGTCCGCGCGGTAGAACCCGAGGTGTTCGTCTGTACCGACGCCCACCTCGATCTGTACGACGCCTACGACGGCGAGGCGCTGTCCCACGCCGCCGTCACCCGGCGGATCCTCGAGGACGTCGACCCCGTCGAGGAGGCGATCGTCCTCGGTGCTCGCACCGGCAGCGAAGCCGAGTGGGAGCGGGCGGCCGACGACGACGTGACCGTCGTCCCGCCCGAGGACGTGCGTGCGTGGACGCCCGGCGACCGATTCACGGACCGCGAGGTCTACCTGAGCGTCGACATCGACGCTTCCGACCCCGGCTACGCGCCGGGAACCGGGACCAAAGAGCCGTTCGGACTCGAGCCCCGCGAACTCCGCGACGTGGTACGTGAGGTCGCACCCCAGGCCAGCGGGTTCGACGTGGTCGAGGTCAACGACCGCGACGACGGGCAGGCGGCCGCGCTGGCTGGAAAGTTGGTTCGCGAGTTCGTCTTTTCGCACGCCGACGGGTGACTCGCTGTTCCTGGAAAACGCTGCGGTGGCGCGCGCTGTGCCGCGGGTCGCTCATAAGCGATCCGCGGCCCGAAGCCGTGCGAGGGATGAGCGAGCGGTGCGAGGGGTGAACGACGTGAACCCCTCGAAAGCGAACGGCGACCATCGGGAGCCGTGAGCAGTGAGCGAATCGGCTGGGGAGGGTGTGGTAATTCCGTACAGCCAGGATACAGGCTCGAATGAGTGTTAGAGAGAGCACTATAGCAAACGCTGTCGACATATCACACTGAACCACGCGGTACATATCATATGCGAATCTAACCCTGGCACTTCTCTCAGCCACCGATGATATTGGCAGCCGTACTGAATACAGAGCGCGGCTACGACACGAGTCGAAGGTCGATCTACGAAGGGGAGTGAACGGTCAGTAGAGGGCAAGTGGTTAGTAGACAAGATATATGATGGAATAGTTAAAAACCCCACACAATGAACAATAAACCGGTCATCTTACGCCTTAATCTGATTATCGCACTTTTGCTTAGCAACCTTGTGCTGCTGCTGATCTTTCTTCTCCCTATGGAATTGTTACTTATCGGAGGAACTTTGATTCTCTTCCTCAGTCCTATAGTGGCTGTGCTAACAATCCGACGTCTTCGATAAGTTCGCACACTTACTTATCGGCATGTTCACTGTAGCAATGGCTGAAATCAATACCGTGGGAAGCGTTCTATGACACCCACACTGTGGTCTGCTATCGTAGCAACAGGGGATCGCCACGCCCTCCCCAACCGATTCGCTCACTGCTCACGGCTCCCGATGGTCGCCGTTCGCTTTCGAGGGGTTCACGTTGTTCACCCCTCGCACCGCTCGCTCATCCCTCGCACGGCATCGGCGGCCGCCCTCACTATCGTTCGGTCGCCCGACAGCGTGCGCCTCCGCGTGTCGATTGATCGATCGGTCGCAACAGGTAGCTTCCCTGTCTGCTAGTCCAGTCGGAGTGTGAGAGCCGACCCGAGACACTTCGAACTCGCTCTTTCGAAGTCACCACTCGCGTCCAGGATGGACCCGTTCGACTCGAGCAATAACCCACGTTTTTCCTCCTCCAAACGAACTGCTGACTATGATCGAGGCGACGCTGTGTTTCCCGCTTCGGGGCGACCCTACGAGGGCCGTCGAACCCGATCCCGAGGTCCTCCTGATCGAGAAACGCCGCGGACTCGGCGAAGGCTGGTACAACGGCCCCGGCGGCAAATGTGAACCCGGCGAGACGCCACGCGAATGTGCCATCCGCGAAACCCGCGAGGAGGTCGGCCTCGAGGTCCGGGACCTCGAGAAGGCGGGCGAACTCACGTTCCGCCTCGACGGCGAGACGCACACGTTCTGTCACGTCTATCGGACGCGCTCGTTTACCGGCGAACCGACCTCGTCCGAGGAGGCCCATCCGGAGTGGGTTTCGGTCGAAGACGTGCCCTACGACCAGATGTGGGAGGACGACCGACTGTGGCTGCCGGGGATCCTCGAGGGCAACACCGCGGTCGGCGAGTTCCGGTTCGAGGGCGGGGAACCGCTCGATGAGGCCGACTTCGTCGATCACGACCTCGAGTGGAACGTCTCGTTTTGATCGGTTTCTGCCGTCGGCCTCTCCGACGAGTAGTACGGCAGGTTACGGCTTCAGGACGATCTTCCCGGAGCTCTTCCGGTCCTCGATGTACTGGTGGGCCTCGGCTGCATCCTCGAGGTCGAACGACTGCCCGAGGATGATCTCGAGATCGCCGCTGGCGAACCCTTCGGTGAGTTCGGGGACGGACTTCATGACGCGGCTCGGGTCGCGGAACGAGGCCTGACCGAGGTGGAACCCTTTGACGGTCTTGTTCTCGAAGAGCAGCCGTCGGTTGCTGACTTCAGCAGGGACGCCGCTGGCGACGCCGTAGGTGACCATGCGGCCGAAGTGGGCCATTGCGTCGAGGCTACGATCGAAGACGTCGTCGCCGACGCTCTCGAGGACGAGGTCGACGCCCTGGCCGTCGGTCTCCTCGTCGACGACCTCGCGGAAGTCCGTCTCTGTGTAGTTGATCGGGTGGTCACAGCCCAGCTCAGCCGCGAGGTCGAGCTTCTCTTGCGTGCTCGCGGTGCCGAAGACCTCTGCGCCGGCGTTCGACGCGATCTGGACGGCGGCGGTTCCGACCCCGCCGGCTGCGGCCTGGATCAGGACGGATTCGCCCTGCTCGAGGCCGCCCCACTCGAAGAGACAGGCGTGGGCGGTGAGGAACTGGACGGGGAAGCCGGCGGCCTCGTCGAAACTCATCGCGTCGGGGACGGGGAAGAGCAACTCCGCGTCGGCGGTGACGTACTCGGCGTAGCCGCCGCCGTCGAGCATCGCGACGACGCGGTCGCCTTCCGAGAACTCGTCGACGCCGTCGCCGATCGCGTCGACCGTTCCCGCGGCTTCCATGCCGGGTACGTAAGGTGCCTCGGGGCCGTCGGGATACTGGCCCTCGCGTTGCATGATGTCCGCGAAGTTGATGCCGGCCGCTTCGATGTCGATTCGGACCTCGCCGGCGTCCGGTTCGGGCGTGGGGACGTCGACGACCGAGAGTTCGTCGCTACCACCGTAGGCGTCGACTTCGATTGCCTTCATATCAACAGTACACACGCCGCTCACGCGTATAAATGTGCGAAAACCGGGGGAAACTATTGTGCGGTTTTGAATTCACTGCTGTATCCCTCGAGCGGGCATCGCTCGGGGCACGGGCCACCTCTATTCCCGCTGTCCGCCCCTGGCCGACGCGGCTAGTGCCACGCGAGTACGTCGGGACCCAACCGCCCTTCGCATGGTTTAAGCCCGCGCTGCCTGCATGTCGACATAATGAGCGACGAGAGTCAAGAACTCGGCATCACCGAGTCGAAATCGCACAAGCCCGGCGAGTGGTACGCCGAGGTCGTCCAGAAGGCGAATCTCGCTGACTACGCCCCGATGGGTGGGTTCATCGTCACGAAACCGCGTGGCTACGCGCTCTGGGAGGCCATCCAGGACGCACTCGACGGCTGGTTCAAAGACACCGGCGTCGACAACGTCTACTTCCCGATGTTCATCCCCGAGAGCTTTCTCGAGCGCGAGAAGGACATCGTCGAAGGGTTCGATCCCGAGGTCGCGTGGGTGACCCAGGGCGGTCACGACGAACTCGAGGAACGACTGGCCGTCCGGCCGACCAGCGAGTCGATCATCGCGCCGTTCATGGCCGACTGGACGCGAAGCCACCGCGACCTGCCGATGCGGCTCAACCAGTGGTGTTCGGTCGTCCGCTGGGAAGCGACGGAGACGAAGCCGTTCTTCCGGACGAAGGAGTTCATGTGGCAGGAGGGTCACACCGCCCACGCGAGCAACGAGGGTGCGTGGGAGGAGGTCTGGACTCGACTGGGCCAGTACGAGAAGGTCTACGAGGACGTGCTGGCGATTCCGGTGCTGCGGGGTAAGAAGCCCGAACACGACAAGTTCCCCGGCGCGGACACCACGACGACCGTCGAGGCGCTGATGCCCGACGGGAAGTCCGTGCAGGGCGCGACCAGCCACAACCTCGGTCAGAGCTTCGCCGAGGCGTTCGACATCACGTTCGCCGACGAGAACGAGGACGAACAGACGGCCTACACCACCTCGTGGGGCCTCTCCTGGCGCGCGCTGGGGGCGCTCATCATGACCCACTCCGACGATCAGGGGCTCGTCCTCCCACCGACGGTCGCGCCCACGCAGGTCGTCATCGTCCCCATCTGGCAGGAAGACACCAAAGAGGAGGTCCTCGAGTACTCCGAAGAAATCGCCGACGACCTCGAGACGGCCGGGTTCCGCGTCGAACTCGACGACCGCGACGAGCGCAATCCCGGCTTCAAGTTCAACGAACACGAACTCAACGGCGTGCCACTCCGACTCGAGATCGGCCCCTACGAGGTCGACGACGAGGAAGTTACCCTCGTCCACCGACCGGACAACGAGGAGGCCGTCGAGGACCGCGACGGCATCGTCGACGCCGTCGACGAGCACCTCGAGGAGATCTTCGACAAGCTCTACGATGCGGCCGAAGAGAACCTGGAAGACAACGTCCGGGAAGCCCACAGCCCCGAGGAGATCCTCGGGACGATCGGCAAACACGGCGGCTACGTGAAGACGCCGTGGTGTGGCGACGAGGCCTGCGAGGAGGTCATCAAGGAAAAGATCGCCGCCGAGATCGTCATGCAACCCCTGGCCGACGAGGGCGGGCAGACGGCGGGGGAGGTCCCCGAACCCGACCACGACGAGTGTGGCGTCTGTGGCGATCCTGCCGACGAGATCGCGTACTTCGCGAAATCCTATTGACGTACTCACCGACCTCTAGTAGCCCCTGAAACGATTGACACACTGATCGCAACGCCGTCGTTCGGTCAGGTGTGCAATGATTTGCAGGGGCTACTATAGCGACCCCACATCGAAGAGCCGGTTACGGGAGTTCTGTCCTGACTTCGTTGGGACCCGACTCGAGCCGGATCGACTGGCAAATTACGTGAGTGTCTCCCACTCGAACCTAATTGTTTAACCCGAGGTACCTTACGGGCGGAAAGTGTTTGGATGGATGTGGTGTTCACTCTGGTGGGTGAACACTACGTGCCTCTGACATTCCCCGCTGCCGGAAGCCGTTCTTTCCGGATCGGGGTTTTGAGTGCCACGTAACCGATACGTTTCCGGCTGAAATTCGGGAGGAGTGGCGACGCCGTCGAGCCGTGATAGTAGTGGGTAAGGACCTCCACCACTCCTTATATTAGTATATATGTGTTAATAATACGCTTAGTCATAATGGATTAGCCTCTTATAGTCGTTTCCACTAGGGGTGTGTATGTCACAGCCACATATAGCGTCATCCACCGAGCGTTCACAGGGTCTCGCCGACCCTGCTGACGCGCGGTCGAACTGCGGTGTCGGTGTCGTCATGGACCTCGATGGGGATGGGGGTCACGACATCGTCGCCGACGGACTCGAACTACTGCGCAACCTCGAGCACCGTGGGACGACCGGTGCGGAGAAAAACACCGGCGACGGAGCGGGGATCATGCTCCAGACGCCCGATTCGTTCTTCGAAAGCGTTCTCGACGTCTCCCTTCCCGACACCTATGCCGTCGGCTCGTTTTTCCTCCCACAGGACGACGAGGCACGCGACGCCCTCGTCTCGCTCGTCGAGGACACCTTCGACACCTACGATCTCGACGTCCTCGAGTGGCGGGACGTTCCGACGAACAACGACGACCTCGGGCAGACGGCCGTCGACTCCGAACCCGATGTCTACCAGGTCGTCGTCACGCCCGCGGACGACATCTCCGGCGAGGACTTCGATCGCCGGCTCTACGTCGCTCGACGTGCCCTCGAGAACGCCGTCGAGGACGCCGACATCCCGAACAAAGAGCGCTTCTACGTCGTCTCGCTGGACGCGAAGACGATCGTCTACAAGGGGTTGTTGAAGGGCGTGCAGGTCCCCACGTACTACCCCGATCTCACCGACGAGCGGATGGCATCGAACTTCGTGATGGTCCACGAGCGGTTCTCGACGAACACGCTCGGTGCCTGGCATCTGGCTCATCCCTACCGGAACATCATCCACAACGGCGAGTTCAACACGATTCAGGGCAACATCAACTGGATGCGCGCCCGCGAGACCGACATCGAGAGCGACGTCCTCTCCGACCTCGAGGCGGTCAAACCGATCATCGACGACCCCGAGCAGTCCGACACGGCGAGCGTCGACAACGCCCTCGAACTGCTGATGCAGGACGGGCGGGACCTCGAGCACGCGCTCCGAATGCTCGTCCCCGAGGCCTGGCGCGGCGACGACGCGATGGACGCCGACCGCAAGGACTGGTACGACTTCCACGCTTCGCTCGTCGAGCCGTGGGACGGGCCCGCACTCGTCGCGGCGACCGACGGCGAACGCGTCGGTGCCGTCCTCGATCGGAACGGGCTGCGTCCCTGCCGGTACGACGTGACGACGGACAACCGACTGATCATGGCCAGCGAGGCCGGCGCGCTCGAGACCGATCCCCAGACCATCGAGGAACGTGGTCGCCTCCAGCCCGGCCAACTCTTCCTCGCCGATCCCAACGAGGGACGGGTCATTCCCGACGAGGAAGTCTTCGACGACCTCACGGACGACCGCTACGGCGAGTGGGTCGACCAGGAGCAGGTCCACCTCGACGACATTCGGACCACGAACGACCGCGCGCCCCAGAACGCGGTCGCGGGGCTCCGGGACTACCAGGCCGCCTTCGGCTACACCCACGACGAACTCGAGAACCTGATCGAGCCGATGACCCAGAAGGGGAAAGACCCCGTCGGCTCGATGGGCGACGACACGCCGCTGTCGGTCCTGACCGAGTTCAACCGCCCGCTGTTTTCCTACTTCAAACAGTTGTTCGCACAGGTTACCAACCCGCCGTTAGACTACATCCGCGAGGAACTGGTCACCTCGATGGAGTCGCGACTGGGCTTCCAGCGCAACTTACTCGACGAGTCGCCCGAACACGCCCGCCAGCTCGTGCTGGACTCGCCAATCCTGACCGACGCCGAACTCGAGTCGGTTCGTGACTGTTCGGCAAACGACATCACGGCCACGACGATCGACATCACCTACGAGCCCGAGAGCGACGAACTCGGCACCGACCTCGAGGCGGCGATCGAACGCGTCCGCGAGGACACCGTCGACGCGATCGAATCGGGCACCGACGTGATCGTCCTCTCGGACCGCGGCGTCGACGAGGATCGGGTCGCGATCCCGAGCCTCCTGGCGACCGGGGCCGTCCACCACCACCTCGTCCGCAACGGGCTGCGCAACCACGTCGGGCTCGTCGTCGAGTCCGCCGACCCGCGGACCGTCCACCACTTCGCGACCCTGGTCGGCTACGGCGCGGGCGCGGTCAATCCGTACCTGGCCTACCAGACGATCGCGGACATCACCGCCGGCCCCGACGGTGCCGACACCGAGGTCGCGATCGACGCCTACGTCGGCGCGCTCGAGGACGGCCTCCTGAAGATCATGGCCAAGATGGGGATCTCGACGGTCGAGAGCTACCAGGGGGCGCAGATCTTCGAGGCCGTCGGTCTCGAGTCGGATCTCGTCGAAGAGTACTTCGAGGGGACCGAAAACCGAACCGAGGGGATCGGCCTCGCCGAGATCGAGGAGGACCTCCGCGAGCGCCACGCGACCGCGTTCGGCGACGACGGCGCGGAATCCGATCTCGACCGCCACGGCGAGTTCGAATACCGGTCGGGCGGGATCCACCACCAGTGGAACCCCGACACCGTCGGCGCACTCCAGCAGGCGGTCCGCTCGAACGACTACGAGCGATACCAGGAGTTCGCGGCAAAGATAAACGATCAACAGCAGAACCTCCAGACCCTGCGCGGATTACTCGAGTTCGACTCCGATCGCGACCCGGTCCCGATCGAGGAGGTCGAACCGATCAAGGACATCGTCGAGCGCTTTTCGACCGCGGCGATGTCGCTTGGCTCGCTCTCGCCGGAGGCCCACGAGAACAACTCGATCGCGATGAACCGGATCGGTGCCAAGAGCAACTCGGGCGAGGGCGGCGAACCGCCCGAGCGGTTCAACACCGAACGCGAATGTAACGTCAAGCAGGTGGCGTCGGGCCGCTTCGGCGTCACCTCGACGTATCTCTCGAACGCGGACGAGCTACAGATCAAGATGGCGCAGGGATCCAAGCCCGGCGAGGGCGGTCACCTCCCCGGGTCGAAGGTCAACGAGATGATCGCCCACGTCCGCAAGTCGACGCCCGGCGTGGGGCTCATCTCGCCGCCGCCGCTGCACGACATCTACTCGATCGAGGACTTGAAGCAGCTGATCTTCGATCTCAAAGCCGCAAACGAGGAGGCAGACATCAACGTCAAGCTCGTTTCCGAGGCCGGCATCGGTACGGTCGCCGCGGGCGTCGCGAAGGCAAACGCCGACGTGGTCCACATCTCGGGCCACGACGGCGGGACCGGTGCCTCGCCGCGAACCTCCATCAAGAGCGCTGGTCTCCCCTGGGAACTGGGCCTCGCCGAAGCGAATCAGATGCTCTGTGCGACCGGCCTCCGCGACCGCATCCGCGTCTCGGCAGACGGCGGGATGAAGACCGGGCGCGACGTTGCCGTCGCCGCCCTGCTCGGTGCCGAAGAGTACATCTTCGGGACCGCCTCGCTCGTCACCGGCGGCTGCGTGATGGCCCGGCAGTGTCACAAGAACACCTGCCCGGTCGGCGTCGCCACCCAGCGTGAAGACCTGCGCAAGCGCTACCCCGGCGAGCCCGATCACGTCATCAACTACATGACGTTCATCGCGCAGGAACTGCGCGAGATCATGGCCGAACTCGGCTTCGAGACCGTCGACGAGATGATCGGCCGGGTCGGCGTCTTGGAACAGCGCACCGACGTCGACCACCCGAAGGCCCGCAACGTCGACCTCTCGGAAGTGCTGGCCGACCCCGGCAGCGACGTCCGCCGCAAGATCCGCGAGCAGGACCACGAACTCGAGGACCAACTCGATCGCGACCTCATCGAGGCTGCGGCCGACGCCATCGAGGAGCAGGAACCGGTCTCGCTCGAAACGGACGTCACCAACGTCGACCGCACCGTCGGCGCGATGCTCTCGAACCGCATCACCAGCCGCTACGGCGAACCCGGCCTCCCCGAGGACACCATCACGGTCGACCTCGAGGGGACCGCCGGACAGAGCTTCGGCGCGTTCCTCGCCAGCGGCGTCTCGATGCACCTCGATGGCAGTGCCAACGACTACGTCGGCAAGGGCCTGTCGGGCGGGAAACTCACGATTCGGACGCCCGAGACCGCGGCCTACGACCCGACCGAGAACGTCTCGATCGGCAACGTGGCCCTCTACGGCGCGACCGACGGCCAGCTGTACGTCAACGGCGTCGCCGGCGAGCGCTTCGCGGTGCGCAACTCCGGTGCCACGGCCGTCGTCGAGGGCGTCGGCGACCACGGCTGTGAGTACATGACCGGCGGCGTCGTCGCCGTCCTCGGCGAGACCGGCACGAACTTCGCCGCCGGCATGTCCGGTGGCGTCGCTTACGTCTACGACCCCGACGACGAGTTCGCGGCCAAGGCCAACACCGGCATGGTCTCGCTCCACGACGAACTCGAGGAGAAAGACGAGCGGATGCTTCGCCGGCTCGTCGAGAACCACGTCGCCTACACCGGCTCCGAGCGGGGCGAACTCCTGCTCGAGAACTGGGAGCGTGCCCTCGAGGCCTTCGTGAAGGTCATGCCCGAGGCCTACTACGAGGCGATCACCGAGCAAGGGAGCGACGACGTCCGCAACGAACTGCCGGGCGCACCCGAGACGCCCGTCGAAGCCGAATCCACCACGTTCGCGGCGAGCGACGACTGACGGTCGTTCGCCTCGAGCGGGCGGCGATCCACGTCCATCCGTTTTTGCGTCGACACTCGATAGCGAAATCGGTCACGAGCCGCTCGGCTGCCGAAGCCCGAACTGCGGGGGCCGGGTAGAACCCACTCGTCACTCGCGACCGAGCGTGTGGAACTCGTCGTTGGGCCGCATCTCGGCGAAGGTGGCCATCCGATTGCTCATGTTGTAGTAGGCGGTCACGGCTGCGATGTCCCAGATCGCCTCCTCGCTGAAGCCGGCCTCCCGCAGCGCCTCGAGGTCGGATTCCTCGATCTCGGTCGGCCGTTCGGTGAGCGTGACCGCGACGTCGAGCATCGTCCGGTGGGCCGCGTTGATATCCGCGGTTCGGTAGTTCGCGATCAGCTGATCCGCGAGCGTCGGGTCCTCGGCGTAGATCCGTACGAGTGCGCCGTGGGCGACGTTGCAGTAGTAACAGTGATTGACGCCCGAAACCGCGACGACGATCATCTCGATCTCCTCGCGCTCGAGGGCCGTGTCCTCGACGAGTGCGTCGTGATACTGGAAAAAGGCCCGGAAGTGCGAGGGTTTGTACGCGAACGCGGAGAAGACGTTCGGCGTGAACCCGGCGCGGTCGGTCTCTGCTTCGATCCGTTCGCGGAGGTCCTCGGGGAGGTCGTCGAACGCGGGGACGGGAAACCGGCCCATCGCGTCGTCGCTGAGTTCCGGTGTGTCGTCGGCCGTCGACTCGGATTCGGGTTCTGACTTACCCATAGCGACCGTTTCACAAGCATCCGTAATAATTCAGGTGGCGGGTCGAGGCTACTCGACGACACCGCCGGCATCGACCGCCGCCTCGAGAACGGTCTCGGCGTTCGGGACCGCGAGGAGGTGTGACTCGCACTCACAGTCCGAGGCCCCGAACCCGGGAACCGACTCGCCGGGGAGCGAGCCCGCGAGTTCACACTCCCGATCGGCGTTGGGGAACGTGATCGCGGTCTCGAGTTGCGTCGCGGCGTGACCGAGCAGGTAATCGACGTGCCAGTGACGGGTCTCGCGGTCGCCGGCGGCGAGTTCGCGGTGGCGATCGACGCGGCTGAAGCCGCCGGGGCCGAAGGCGCTGCCGACGTACGCGTACGCGCCGGCGGCGAACTCCCGCTCGCCTATCGCACCGACCTGGATGGACGTCGACCGGTTCACGTCGATCACGAGGACGTACGTGCCGCTCATACCGGCTGGTCGGGAGAGCGGCGACAAAAACGGGGTGGTTCCGCCCGCGGCCTGCAATGCAGGCGTGGACCACTAGCGCGGACGGTTCGGCCGTGACGGATCGGTTCCGAGATCGTAGACCTGTCGGGCGTCCGTATTCGGTCCGAACGCGAACAACCCGCGGGCGGGTTCGTGCTCGTAGGTGACCCACTGCGGGAGGAACTGCGCTCCGACCAGTTTGCGAACGGCGAGCTGTTTGAGCCGAGCCGACGGGGTCAACTGATCGGTCAGCCGGAGATCGACGATGCCGTCGAAGACGTACTCCGCGGGAGCGTCCTCGTCCGCCGCCGTCGCGGCGGCGACGATCGGGACGAACCGGGCCTTGGAGACCGTCGCTCGGATCTCCGTGACGAAGTCCCGGACCAGTTGCCCCTGGAGCAACGACTCGAGTTCGTCCAGCGAGTCGATCGTGACCAGCCCGGTTTCGGTCATCTCGAGGTCGTCGAGCGCGCCGTACAGGCTGTTCGCCACCTCGTGACGGTCGCTCGGATCGCGCACGTCGACGATGGCGTCGGCGGCGGCCTCGCCGAGGAACGCCGACCAGTCGTTTCGCTTCTCGAGGAAGTCCTCGGGGTCGTCGAGTCGATACGTGAAACAGTCGATGATCCGCAGTCGGTCGTTTTCCAGCGCCGGCAGGACGTTCCAGCCGTTCGCGTAGAACCGCTCGAGCGTCGCCGTCGGCGGATTCGCGACGGAAACGACGACGGCGGGCTCGCCCCGCTCGAGGGCGCGCCAGGCGAGTTCGATCCCCAGTTCGGCGCGACGGGTCCCCTCCTCACCCGAGAGCAAGAGCAACGAGTCGGCCGGGATGCCGTTCGGGAGCAGCGAGTCCAGGGGTTCGACGCCGCTGCGGATCCGCTTGTAGGCGTCGGGATCGGCCATCGTCGACTCGTCGGCGGCGTCGCGGCAGGCGACCGAACAGTATCGGCCCTCGTCGCTCGCTTCGGGGTCGCCCGGAATCGGATACTGACAGTGGTCGCACTCGAGTGGATACTCGGCAGTGCGATCCGTCCAGAGCTGCGTTGACATACCGACCCCGTCTACGAGGAACGGCATCAAAGAACCCTCCCCTGAACGGTGTGGCTCCTGGGACGCGACCCGACCGCGACCACCTCGCGAGCCGGTGGCCGGTTTGGCCGCCGACTCGTCGTCGATCGTGATCCGTCGGTTCGCCACAGTTTTCCCCCCGAGGGCTGTCGGTTACGTATGGACAGCGCACTCGTTATCGGCGGCACTCGCTTTATCGGCCGCCACCTCGTCGACGATCTGCTCGACCACGAGTACGACGTGACGATCTTCAATCGGGGGACCCACGACGACCCCTTCGCGGACGACGACCGCGTCGACCACGTCGAGGGCGATCGGACGAACGACACGGCACTCGAAGCAGCTGCGACGACGGTCGATCCCGACGCCGTCTTCGACTGCGTGGCCTACTACCCCAAGGACGTCCGCGCCGCGACCAGGATCTTCGGGGAGTGTGAGAGCTACGTCTCCGTCTCGAGCGGAGCCGCGTACGGTCGCGAGGAGATCCCAAAACGGGAAACCGAGACGCCACTCGAGCCCTGTACGGCCGAGCAGGCGACCGACGACTCCGCCGAAACCTACGGCAATCGCAAAGCCGAGTGTGATCGAGCGGTGTTCGCGGCAGCCGAGGACGGGGTCCGTGCCATGGCGGTCCGACCGCCGATCGTCTACGGTCCTCACGACTACACCGAGCGCCTGGACTGGTGGATCGACCGCGTGAACCGGTTCGACCGCGTCGTGGTCCCCGGCGACGGGACGAACGTCTGGCACCGCGTGTACGTCGACGACGTCGCCAGCGCGCTGCGGATCGTCGCCGAACAGGGTGTGGCCGGCGAGGCCTACAACGTCGGCGACCGGCGGCTGGTCACGCTCGAGGAGATGGTCGAGTTGATCGCCGAGTCGCTCGCCACCACGGTCGACGTCGTCCACGCCGGTCCGCGAGAGCTCGCGGCCGGCGAGATCGAACTCGACGACTACCCCCTCTATCGGGAGTATCCCCACGTCCTCTCGACGGCGAAACTCGCCGCGCTGGGCTGGGAATCGACGCCGCTCGAGGAGGCGATGGAGCGGGCGGTCGACGACCATCTCGAGAGCGACCGGGACGGGAACGAGAACGGACCGGACCGCGAGGCCGAAGAGCGCGTCCTCGGGATCCTCGAAACGCTCTGATCAGGTATCGCGAAGGCGCTCGAGCCGTCGCGCCGTCGACGGCCTCGACGCGAGCCGTTCGTGGAGTCGTCCGCGATCGTCGGCCAGATCCGCGGTGGCCTCGTACGCGCTCGCGAGATCGTCGGCACCGACCGACTGAGCGGCGCGACGGTCAGCAGCGAACTCACAGCGCTGGAGGTGCCAGGACAGGAGCGGCCAGACGATGGCCAGCGCGAGGAGCGCGACGAGCATCGATCGCCAGACGGTCAGGGTCAGGACCACTCCGAACAGCAGGGACACGACGAGTGCTCGGCGCTCGAGGAGTCGGAGGTCGTCGGCCGCGTTCGCCCGTGTACACAGTGCCGTCAGTTCGCCGTCGTCGAGGGCGTCGAACGCGTGGTCGGTGGCGTACAACCGCCGGTTCCGGAACGATCCCCCGAGGTAGAGGTCGGCCGTTTCGGTCTCCTCGCCGGGAACGACGCCCGCGAGCGGTGCCGTCAGGTCGGCCCGGTCGGCGGCGGCCTCGAGTCGTCGTCGCTGGTCGGCCGTCGGCTCGACGAGCTTCTGTGAGAGTTGCACGCTGTACTGTGACCAGACGTAGACCCAGACCAGGAGCGCGGCGAACAGGATCGGAATCAGGAACGGACTCGGATCCGATAGCCTGAAGAGGACGATCAGCGGGGCGATCGTACCGAGACAGAGCACCGCCATCGCGACGAGGTACTTTGCGAGACGACCGACCGCAGTTGCAGCCGATATCTCGAGGCCGCGCCGCTCGCGGGCGTACGGAAAGACGCCGAGGTACGTGACGAGGACCGCGACGATCGTTCCGATCGCCGTCGGGACCCAGGCGAGGGGAGCCGCCAGTCTACCGGCCAGCGCCGGATGGATCGACGAGAGGGCCGTCTCGGTTGCGTCGACGAGGCCGGCTAGTGTGAGGCCGACGACGGCCGTGAGGCCGACGAGGGACAGCAATCGGTACGTCCCGCGCGATCGATGATCGTCGCCATGGCTGCGGCCCATCGTGTACGAGCCGTACAGTCGGCCCGCGAGGTGGCCGACGACGAGCAAGCCGAGCCAGAACGCGACTGCCGCGATCATATTCGCCGGATACAGTTGGAAATTTTATAACCTATCGCATTCACCACGGCGGAAGCGGACGGCTCAGCGACGCGCTCGGGTATCGATCGCGTCGATCACATCGGGACCGATCACGGCGGGTTCGCGTCGATCGACGCGCCGACGAGGAAAAACACATGTCCCGGGGGTGTGTCAGGTCCGGTATGTTCGAGAAGTCGACGTGGATCCGTCTCCCGCGAAACGTCGTGGTCGGCCACGGCGTTCGCAGCGAGGTCGTCGACGTAGTCGACGATCTCCACTTACAGGGGCGGCCGCTGTTCGTCACGAGTCCGACGCCCCGAACCGTCGCTGCCGACCCCATCGCGGCCGACTTCGAAGCCGCGGGGATCGACCCAGCGATCGTCACGATCGAGAAAGCGACCTTCGACGCCGTCGAACGGGTGATCGAGGTCGCCGAGGCCGAGGCAGTCTCCTACCTCGTCGGCATCGGCGGTGGGAAGGCAATCGACATCGCGAAGATGGCCAGCCACCACCTCGATATGGGGTTTCTCTCGGTGCCGACGGCGGCGAGCCACGACGGGATCGTCAGCAATCGCGGCTCGGTTCCGGACGGGGATTCCCGTCACAGCGTCGCCGCGGAACCGCCGCTGGCGGTCGTCGCCGACACCGGAATCCTCGCCGACGCCCCCTGGGAGCTGACGACCGCCGGCTGTGCCGACATCATTTCGAACTACACTGCCGTCATGGACTGGCGACTCGCCCAGCGATTGAAAGACGTCGAGTACTCCGAGTACGCCGCCGCGCTCTCGGAGATGACCGCCGAAATCCTCGTCGACAACGCCGACCTCATCCGACCGGGGCTCGAGGAATCGGCCTGGGTCGTGACCAAGGCGCTGATGTCCTCCGGCGTCGCGATGAGCATCGCGGGATCCTCTCGACCGGCCAGCGGTGCCGAACACCTCTTCTCGCATCAACTCGACCGCTTAGCACCCGGAACGGCCCTCCACGGCCACCAGGTCGGCGTCGGCTCGATCATGACCGCCTACCTCCACGGGGGCGACCGCGGTATCTGGCGCGACATTCGGGACGCACTGGCGAGTATCGACGCGCCGACGACCGCGGCGGAACTGGGAATCGACGACGAGACCGTAGTGGAGGCCTTGACGACCTGCCACCGGATCCGCGACCGCTACACGATCCTCGGCGACGGGATGAACGAGCGGGCCGCTCGAGACGTGGCGACGAAAACCGGCGTCATCGATTGAATCACCGTCGGGGTCTCAGCTCAGGTCGGCCCGCTCGAACCGCCAGAGACCGAGTACCATCGGGACGACGATCCAGCCAAGCAGGATGGCGACCATCATCTCTCCCTCGAGGAACCACGGCACGTCCGATTGAACGGCACGGAAACTGTCGGGAAAGACCAAATTGGTGGCGTTGACGTACGAGGCTGTCGGACTGAGCACCGACTGAACGAACATGATCTGGTTGCCGGCGATATCGAGGCCCGCGAGGTCGTTGAGCACGTAGTTGATCGCGAGGCGAAGTGGGCCAAACAGGTTCAAGACGTTCGTCACGAAGAAGAAGCCGATCGCACCCCCCATTGCGCGCGACCGGGACGCCGTCGCGGCCGAGATACCGATCGCGACGGCGACGTACGTCAGCGCGTAGAGGACGGTCAGTACCGCGACCCCGACGAAGGTCCCGATCTCGAGTGATGAGTACCAGCGGACTGCGAGCCCGGCGCTGAGGAGGAACGCGGCGAGGATCGAGATCGTGACGACCGCCGCCCGGGTCAGATACTTGCCGAAAACGACGTCCCGGCGGCTGTTCGGAATCGACAGGAGGTACTTGATGCCGCCGGACTCGCGTTCGCCGGCGATCGCCAGATACGCCGAGACGAGGGCGATCAGCGGAATGAACATCGCACCGATGCCGGTGAGGTTCCGCAGCGGGGTCTTGATGTCGGGGTTCGACACGTTGGTTTGCCCGAAGTAGATCATCAGTATCATGAAGAAGGCATAGAGCCCGGCGACGAACCAGACGATCTTGGATCGCCGGACGTCGAGGAAGTCCTTCCGCGCGACGTCGAGCGTGCTCATGCCGTCACCTCCGGGGCCGGGACCGTCTCCTCGCGCTCGCCGTTCGTGTACGTGTTGAACAGTTGCTCGAGCGAGACGTCCTCGGAGACGATGTCGCGGACGGCAGTCGCCGATGCGACGCGTTCGACGACGTCGACCTTGACCGCGGGATCGGCACAGGTCGCGGTGATCGTCGTTCCATCGACGCTGACCGATCGAACCCCCTCGAGTCGCTCCAGCTCGAGGCCGTCGGGAACGGCCTCGACCTCGAGCGTGATCGGTGCGCCGAGATCCAGTTCGCCCTGGAGGTCGTCGGGCGTGCCGGTCGCGACCAGTCGCCCCTCGTTCATGATGCCGATGCGGTCACAGATCGCTTCGACCTCCCCGAGGATGTGACTCGAGAAGAAGACGGACGTTCCGCGATCGGCCTCCTCGGTGATGATCTCGCGCATCTCCTGCATTCCTGTCGGATCCAGCCCCGAAGAGGGTTCGTCGAGGATCAGCAGGTCGGGATCGCCGACCAGCGCCATGCCAAAGCCAAGCCGCTGGGTCATCCCCTTCGAGTATCCCCCGGCAGCGCGATCACCGTCGCCGGCGAGGCCGACCCGCTCGAGGAGGGCGTCGGGGTCGTCGTCGGCACCTTTCGTGTCGATGACCCACTGGAGGTGTTCGCGTGCGGTGAGTCGATCGTAGACGCTCGCTCCTTCGGGGAGGACGCCGATACGGTGGCGAATCTCGTCGGTATCGGCCTGTACGTCGAGTTCGAGCACCGATGCAGTCCCGTGGGTCGGCCGGACGAAATCGAGAAGCATGTTGATCGTCGTCGACTTCCCGGCCCCGTTCGGGCCCAGAAAGCCGAACACTTCGCCGTTCTCGACGGTGAGATCGAGGTCGTCGACAGCGAGGACGGACTCGCCGTAGCGCTTGGTGAGTCCGGTCGTCTGAATGGCGGCCATACCCGACACTCCACGACCCCTTCATGTATACTTTTTGTAGTTATTCAACTAACTAGTTCGTCGATCGGCGGTCGATCAAACGTGCTCGTCGAGGAAATCCGCGATCGCGGAGTACGCCTCGATGCGGTTCTCGAGTTTCGAGAAGCCATGGCCCTCGTCCTCGAAGATCAGTTTCCGCATGGGGACGCCTTGCTCGGCCGCTTTCTCGGCGATCTGTTCGGCTTCGCCGACCGGGACACGGGGGTCGTTCTCGCCGTGGAGGACGAACAGCGGTGCCTCGATGTTCTCGACGTTATTGATCGGTGAAACGTCTTCGAGGAACTCGCGGTCCTCGGCGAGGCTCCCGTACTCGGCTTCTCGCAACTCGCGCCGCCAGTCGCCCGTGTTCTCGAGGAAGGTGACGAAGTTGGCGATGCCGACGACGTCGATGCCGGCGGCCCACAGATCGGGGTACTCGGTCAGCGCGGCAAGCACCATGAACCCGCCGTAGGAGCCGCCCTTGGCGGCGATCCGGTCGGGATCGATCGCGGGGTGGTCCCGCAGCCACTCGACGCAGGATTCGATATCCGCCACCGAGTCCATCCGGTTCTCGACGTCGTCCAGCGCCGCGTAGTCCGCGCCGTAGCCCGACGAGCCCCGGACGTTGGGTTCGAAGTAGGCGTAGCCCCGGTCGAGGAAGTACTGCTTGACGCTCGAGAACGAGGGGCGGCGCTGGCTCTCGGGGCCGCCGTGGATGTCGACGATGACGGGCGTCTCGCCCTCGGTATACTCGTCCGGGAGGGTGAGAAAGCCCGGCACATCGAGTCCGTCAAAGCTCTCGACGGTGACGAGATCGGAGCCGTCGAACGATTCGCGGGGGATGCCCGCAGTCGGCGCGTCCGTCCAGCGCTCGGTTGCGCCCGTCTCGATGTCGACCACGAAGACGTTCGTGTTGACCGTGTCGCCGGTCGTCGAGAGGGCGAACCGTTCGGCGTCGGGGTCGAAACTCACGCCGCCGGAGACCCCGCCCGGCAGGTCCGGTTCGGGGAACGTCTCGAACGACGTGGGGTCGTCGGGATCGAACTCCCCGACGGTCAGATCGGTGTAGCCCTCGACGTTTCGCGAGTAGACGAACCGCCCGGTCTCGTCGTCGAGTGCGATCCCGTCGACGTTCCAGCCATCGCCGTCGATTACGGTCTCGAGGTCGCCGCTCTCGAGGTCGAGATAGGCCAGATACAGCGTGTCGGCCTCGCCGTCGTCGGTGACCAGATAGATCCCCGTGCCGTCGGGAGCCCAGCTTGCGCTCTGATAGCGGACGTCGCCCTCGTGGGGCGTGAGATGCTCGAGGTTACCCTCGTCGGCTGCGAGGTCGAGCACGTACAGGTCCTGATCGAAGTTGGAGTACGCCTGCGAGACGAGCAGCCGGGAGTCGTCGGGCCTCCAGCCCGACAGCGAGAGCCAGCCGTCGCCCTCGTAGACGAGCCGTGCGTCGTCTCCCGTCTCGTCGCGACCCTGCACGTAGACGTCGAAGACGGACTCGTCGCGACGGTTCGAGGTGAAGGCGAACCGCTCGCCGTCGTGGCTCCAGCCGCCCCACCGGTGTTTGGCCGTGGGCATCGTCGTTACGTTCTCGATCTCGCCCGTTTCGGCGTCGAGGCGGAACAGCTGTGCGCGCTCGTTGCCGCCCTCGTCCATCCCGAAGATCAGTTCCGGCCGCTCGGGCGACCACGAGGCGAAGGTCACCCGTTCGTCGTAGAAGGTCCGCTGCTCGGGCCAGGCACGGGCCGACTCGAGGGTCCAGACCTGTGCGGTGCCGGTCGTATCCATCAGGAAGGAGAGCCGCTCACCGTCGGGGCCAAAGGAAGCGCCGTACGCGCTCCGAACGTTCAGATAGCGCTCGATGTCGTAGCTGCTCATGCCAGAGCCGTACGGACTCGACGGCGTAGTCGTTTCGGTCGCCAGTGGGGTGCGTGGAGGCGAGTAGGTGCCGGTTACGCCCGATCGGCCGTCCGTCTCGGGACTCGAGCGGAGGCGAGTCGTAGCCCCGTCGTCGGAACGGCACGGTCGGCGATGGCTGTGCTTAACAAAGCGACCGAATCTGGCAGGGACGGTCAATGGAAGGCGAAACCGACGCGTCCTCGGTCGGGACCGTCCTCGTGACGACCGTCCTCATCCTCGCGGTCTTCGGGCTAACCGTTGTGGCCGTCGGTCCGGAACTGTTCGTGGCCGACTCGCTCGACGAGCCCGAGACCGAGAGTGACGCCGAACCGCTCGAGACGACGGCTGGTGACGGCTCCGGAGACGATGGTGTCGCTCCCGGGAGCAACGAATCGGACGCGAATTCGACCGCCGGAAACGAAACCGAGAGCACTGACGACGGGCCGGCCGACGAATCCGAGAGCGACGGTGGGTTCCCGTTCGATACCGACGATGAGGAGGACGCTGACGACGACACGGACGGAGACGAGTCCGAGGGGAGCGACGAGGAAACGGACGACGATCCGTTCGGCACGGATGAGGGCGAGGATGGACCGGACGAGGGCGACGACGAACCGGATGACGGCGAGAATGGATCGGACGAGGGCGACGACGAACCGGATGACGGCGAGGATGGACCGGACGAGGACGACGGCGAACCGGATGACGGCGAGGATGACGAAGGCACTACCGACGGCGAATCCGATGCCGACTCGGACGATACCGACGATAGCGTTTTCGATGGCGTCGATTCGTTCCTCGAGGAGCGCGGTCTCGACGACGCGACCGACGACTGAACGAGGGCACTCGTCACGAGGCGACGACGACGTTGCGCCGGCACGCTGCGAGAAAAAAGTGATTTTATAGCCCACGACTGCGTGGCGGCCGAGTATGCGCGTCGCGTTCGTCTCGTTGAAGACGGATCACCACCACGATACTGAGACGAACCAGCGGTTCCGGACCGTTCTCGAGTTGCTGGCGGAACGCGGCCACGACGTCCACTGGTACTGTAGCGGGTTCTGGGCCGGCGAGGAGACCACGTTCGAAGACGGCGAAATCACCTATCACGCGGTTTCGACCGGCCCAGAAGCCCGGAGTTCGTTTCTCTGTCGACTCCCGTTCGTCCTGGCAGCTGCGGGCCCGGACGTGGTCCACGTCGGCGCACGCCCGCCGAGTCAAGTTCTCGCGGCCAGCTGGGGCGCGACGCTCGCTCGAGTGCCCCTCGTCCTCGAGTGGTACGGCGACGGCGGCGTGACCGAGACGCGGTGGACGCGGTTCGCGACCGGGCGACCGGATCGGATCGTCACTCCCTCGGAGCTCGTCGGGACGTGGATCCGCGAACTCGGGGCCGATGGCGACGTCGTCGAGACCGTTCCGAATCCGATCGACTGCGACCGAATACGAGACGTGGAGCCCGGCGACGCGGTCGACGTGATCTACGCCCGACGGCTCGACGAGGGTGCCAACCTCGAGAGCCTGCTGTTGGCCCTCGCCGAACACCGCGACCGCGAGTGGGAGGCGACGGTCGTCGGCGACGGCCCCGAACGGGACGCCTACGAGGAACTCGCGAGCGACCTCCGGATCGCGGATCGCGTGACGTTCGTCGGCGACCTCGATCTCGAGGAACGGGTCGCGGCGTATCGCGGGGCCCACGTCTTCGTCCAGACGGCCGACCACTGCGTCTTCCCAACGGAGATGCTGTGGGCGATCGCGGCGGGCTGTGTCGGCATCGTCGAGTACCACACGAACTCGAGTGCCCACGAACTCGTCGAGGGGTGGGATCGGGGATTCCGGACCACCAGCGAGGCGGAACTGGCCGAGGCGATCGTCGCCGCGGGCGACCTCGAACACCGCGAGTACGACGATACCTTCGCCGACTACGACCGGTCGGCGGTGGCAGACCGGTATCTCGAGCACTACCGCAAGCTACGGGCGGAGTACGGGTTTCTATAGTCACGCCGATCCAGCGCCGGCTTCGAGTAGGGTTACCTATATGTTCGATCGCAAGAAAAGGCGGCTATGGACGACTGTGAGTTCTGTCGGATCGTCGCCGGTGAGCGACCGGCCCACGTTCTCTACGAAGACGAGCGAACCGTCGCGTTTCTCGACGAGAACCCCGCCGTGACGGGACACACCCTCGTCGTTCCCACGCTCCACGAAGAGGGACTCGTCACGACCGACGAATCGACCTCTATGGCGGTCTTCGAGACGGTTCGGACCGTCGGGAACGCACTGAAGGCGGCGCTCGAGCCGACCGGCTTCAGCGTCTTTCATACCTCCGGTCCCCTGGTCGGGACCGTCGACCACGCACACGTCCATCTCGTGCCGCGCTTTGCCGACGACGACGTGACGCTGTCGCTGTCACGCGATCGGCTCGATCCCGACGAGGGGACGCGACTGCGGGACCGCGTTCGAACACAGCTGTGACCGCGTTCTCACGTTCCGGCTCCCGGACGATCGCTCTCGGAACCGGTCGATCCGACGATCTCAGAGATCGAACTTCGCGGCTGCGGTCTCCATGTCCTTGTCGCCGCGTCCCGAGAGATTCACGAGGATGGTGTCGTGCTCGCCGTCCTCCGCGAGTTGGATCGCTCGAGCGATCCCGTGGCTGGACTCGAGAGCGGGGATGATCCCCTCGGTCTCGCTCAGTTCGCGGAAGGCCGCGAGCGCCTCGTCGTCGGTAACGCCCTGATACTCACAGCGACCGACGGCCCGATACATCGCGTGTTCGGGGCCGACACCGGGGTAGTCCAGCCCCGCGGAGACGGAGTAGACCTCGACGTCGTCGTCGATGACGCGCGTTTTCATCCCGTGGATGACGTCGTCGGTACCCTTCGCGAGCGGGGCGGCGTGTCGACTCGAGTTCGATCCTTTGCCGCCGCCTTCGGCACCGTAGAAGTCGACGGGGTCGTCCCGGAACGCGTGGAAGAGGCCGATCGCGTTCGAGCCGCCGCCGACGCAGGCGACGGCGGCGTCGGGCAGGTCGCCCGTCCGCTCCTGTATCTGCTCGCGGGCCTCGCGACCGATGACGCTCTGGAAGTCCCGGACCATCCGCGGGAACGGGTCGGGACCGACGACGCTGCCCACCAGATAGTGGGTGTCGTCGACGTTCTCGGCGAAGTCCTCGAGCGCCGCGTCGACGGCGTCGGCCAGGCCCTCGTCACCGCGGGTGACCTCGTTGACCTCGGCACCCATGAGTCGCATCCGGAAGACGTTCATCTCCTGGCGTTCGACGTCTTTCCGCCCCATGTAAATCTCCGTCTCGAGGTCGAGCAGGGCACCGACCATCGCGGTCGCGGTACCGTGCTGGCCGGCCCCCGTTTCGGCGATCAGCCGCTCCCGACCGGCCCGCTTCGCGAGCAGGGCCTGCCCGAGACAGTTGTTGATCTTGTGGGCCCCGCCGTGGAGCAGATCCTCCCGCTTGAGGTAGATCTCCGCGTCGTAACGCTCGCTCAGGTTGCGCGCGTAGTACAGCGGCGTCGGTCGACCGGCGAACTCCTCGAGCAATCCCCGTAACTCGGTCTGGAACGACTCGGTCTTCGCGACGTCGTCGTAGGCCGTCGCCAGTTCCTCGAGTGGCTCTCGAAGCGGTTTTGGGACGTGCCGACCGCCGTATCCCTCGAACTCTCCGTTGGACATATGCCGGTTGGTTGCGCACTCATCGTCAAGTAAGTTCCGTGCTCTGGATCGCGGGTGAGCGCGATTCGGTCGGGACGGGCCGAAAGTATTACCGGTATCGTCGACGACTCGTTTCGCTTCGGGTCGACCCACGAGACCGGATCGAGCGGACCGGCGACGAACTCAAAACAGGAGCGAGAGGATCGTCAACGAGAGCAGGCTTCCGACGAGCAACGCCAGCAGCACGACGAACGCGGGCACGACGCCGGTATTCCGCACGTCGGCGAGGCGGATTTCGGTTCCGAGTCCGACGAACGCCAGCAGGAACAGCCAGTTGTACGCGTTTTCGATCGAGGCCTGCTGGGCCGACGAGAAGACGCCGAGACTCGAGAGCGCGGCGAGAGCGAGAAAGCCGAGCACGAATTTCGGGAACTCCGCCCAGAGGGTTCGGACGGACGCGGTGGTTCCGTCTCCGCTCCCCGCGTAGTAGCTCGCGTATCCGAGGACGACGACGCCGATCAGGGCGTTTCGCGAGAGTTTCGTCATCGTCGCCCACTGGCCGGCCACGTCGGAGTAGGCAAAGCCCACTGCGACGGCCGGTCCGGTCGAGAACATGCTGACCCCGGCCCACGTCCCGAAGACCGCGCCGGACAGGTCGAGCAGGTCGCCGACGATCGGGTAGACGACGATCGTAATCGCATCGAACAGCAGGACCGTCGCCGCCGCGTAGGCGACTTCCTCTTCCCGTGCCCGGACGGCACCGGCGACCGCGACGACCGCCGAGACGCCACAGATGCTCGCACCGGCGGCGAGTAGCGTCCCTAGCCGTTCGGACAGTCCGAAGACGTTTCGCGCGAGGAGTTCGACGACGGCGAGCGTGCTCCCGGTGATCGCTATCACGACGAGGAAGACGGGACCACCGACCTCGAGGACGGTCGCGGTCGATATCGACGCCCCCATGAGGACGATACCGGTCCCCAGCCACAGTTTGTGCGTCGCGACGCCGGGTTCGAGTTCGTCCGGGAAACCGACGGCGTTCGTGACGACGACGCCCAACGCGATGGCGACGAGCAAGTGATTGACGCCGACGACGCGCGCGAGCGATCGGGCCACCACGGCACCGACACAGAGAGCGACGAACCCCGGAAGCAGCCGGCGAACGCCCATTACCAGGGAATCGGCACGCCGAAGACGCTGTGGAGTGTGACGATCGTTGCACCGACGACCACGCTCTTCCAGTCGCGCTCGAGCGCTGCCCAGCGAGCCCTGACGGCACCGGCCCGTGGCCACCTACTGATCGACGTCGACATACCTTCGAGTCCGGACACGCGACAGTTAACAGTTGTCTCTCCCGTCGGAGATAGCGGAGTATATTTCTCCTACTCGCGACGGGTGGCCGTTCACCGTCGGAACTGGTCTCCCCACGGGAGCCACTCGAGAACCCCCCGCCCGCGACCGTTCGGCCGGTCAGCAGCCGCGATCGACCACCCTGGCTCATACTGTCGGACAGAAGTCAATACGAAGTCGATCGCGAATTTGCGGCCGTCCCCACCAGCGACGGCCGCAGCGGAGCGACCGATCTTCACGTCGTTCTGTCCAACAGTATCAGCGATCGACGCTCCCCAGCACGATGTCGAGACTGCCAAGCGACGCGATCAGATCGGCGACGTACTCTCCTTCCGCCATCTCCGGGAGCGCCGAGAGGTTATGGAAACACGGACTCCGGATCTTGAACCGGGCGGGCGAGTTCGACCCGTCCGCACGGATGTAGATCCCGAGTTCTCCCTTCGCACTCTCGACGGCGCGGTAGGTCTCGGTTCCGGCGTCCGGTTTGAGCGTTCGGGGGACGTTGCTCTGGACCGTCCGCTCGTCCTCGGGCCACTCCTCAAGTAAGTCGAGACACTGCTCGATGATCTTCGCGGACTCCTCGACCTCGCGGAGGCGAACGAGGACCCGTGCGTGGTTGTCACAGCCGTCCTCGACCACGACGTTCCACTCGAGGTTCTCGTAGTAGCCGTAGGGGTCGTCCCGACGGATGTCGTAGTCGATGCCCGACCCGCGGGCGACGGGGCCCGTACAGCCGTAGTCCTTGGCGACCGCTGGCTCGAGCACTCCGGTATCGATCGTCCGGATCTGGAAGATCTCGTTGCCGGTCAGCAGGTCGTGGTACTCGTCGACCTTGGCGGGGAGTTCGTCGAGGAAATCGCGGCACTTCTCGACGAACTCCTCGCGGGGTTCGGGCAGGTCCCAGCAGACCCCGCCCAGCCGGAAGAAGTAGAACATCATCCGCTGGCCGGTGAGGTCCTCGAGGATGTCCTGGACGACTTCGCGGTCGCGCATGCCGTATTGGAAGATGGCCGTGAAGTCGCCGTAGACGTCCAAGGCGAACGTCGAGACCGCGAGGAAGTGGCCGAGCATGCGGCCGAACTCGGTCGCCATCGTCCGCAGGACCTGTGCGTACTCGGGGACCTCGATGTCGGCGACGTCCTCGATCGCGCGGGCGACCGCCCACTCGTTAGGCAAGTTCGCCGTGTAATCCCAGCGGTTCGAGTAGGGGATGATCTGGTGACGATAGGTCCCTTGCTGGCACATCTGCTCCTCACAACGGTGGAGATAGCCGATATCGGGTTCGACGTCGGCGACCGACTCGCCGTCCAGCACCGTCTCGAGGTGGAGGACGCCGTGGGTCGCCGGGTGGTGGGGACCGATGTTGAGGAGCATCGTATCGGACTCGTCGTCGTGGCCGTCGGCCTGGAGCGGGTTCGCGTGTTCGGCGTAATGGACGAGCTGTGGCTTGTTCTGGTCGTAGTCCAGCGCGAGCGGGTGGCCCTGCCACGGCTCGGGGAGGAGGATCCGACGGAGGTCGGGATGCTCCTCGTACTCGATCCCGACGAGATCGTAGGCCTCGCGCTCGTGCCAGTCGGCCGTCCGGAAGACGGGTTCGGCGGACTCACAGACGGGCTCGTCGATCGGAACGGGCACGATCAACGTCACCTCGTGGCTCCGCCGGTCGTACTTCGTCATGTGGACGAGCGACTCGTAGCGATCCTCGTACTGCTGGGGCGTGAGACACGAGAGGTGGTCGAACCCCGCCTCGTCGCGCAGGAGGGCGACCACCTCCTGGACGTCGTTCGGTCGGATCACGAAGGCGGGCGCGTTCTCGTGGTCGTCCCGTCCGATCGCGTACTCGTCGAGGAGCGCCTCGAGTTGTCCCTCGTCGACGCCGTCCTCGCGGCGGTGGTCGTACTCCGGATCAATGCGCTCGCGCTCGGGTTCCGATGGGTTACTCATGTGGGTCCCCTCGACGCCGACCGATGGCGCGTTCCAGTAGCCTACAGGTGACGCGGAAATGAGGGTTTTCCCGAGCGAACGAGACTCTCGTCGACAGTGGAACGATGCTACCGGCCGGTCGACGGCCGATCGCCCGGCCGAGCGGAATCGTTTATGTGTCTCGTCGGACCTAGCATGGGGTATGACTCGAGGGCTCGGCTGGTTCGACGCGTTCCGCGAGGTCGTTCCCGAGTGGGCCGTCGTCGTGCTCGGGCTGGTGACTCAGCTGGGCGACGTGTGGTTTCTGGGCGTCCTCGTCGGGACGCTCTACTGGATCGAAACCGACGACCGGGACGATATCGCCGCCGTCGCCGGGCTCTTGCTGGCGGGCCTCTCGCTCATCACGGCGCTGAAACACGTCTTCGCGCTCCCGCGACCGGAGCGCGTCCTCGTAGAGGTCGAGGCGCTGCCGGCGGCCGTCCACCCGCTGTACGAAGCTACTGCGACGGCGACCGGCTACGGGTTCCCGAGCGGCCACGCCCTGATGTCGACGATCGTCTACCTGAGCCTGGCCGAGTACAGCGACGTCAGCACGCGTCGGCGGCGATTCCTCGGTGCCGCCGGGCTCGTGACTGCCGTCTCCCTCTCTCGAGTCGGTCTCGGCGTCCACTACCTCGTCGACGTCGTCGCGGGTGTCGCCGTCGGACTCGTCTTCCTCCTCCTCGCGTGGGGGCTCCTGAACCGCTATCCGACCCACCGCGGGACGCTCGGGTTCGGTCTCGCAGTCGGCATCGCCGCCGCTGCCCTCGTGACGAGCCGCACGGACCCCGACGCGGTTCTCCTCGTTGGCGCGTCGCTTGGCGCGTTCGCGGGCTGGCAGCTCGCGCTCCTCGCTCGAGGGCTGGACGCGGGCCAGGGGCCGATCCGAGCCGATCGCCGGCTCGCCGTCAGGGCCGTCGCCGCGGGACTCGTGATCGTCTCCCTCGTCGGTGCCACCGCCTACTACTGGCCCGTCTCGCTTCTCGCCGGGAGCGGCGCACTCGGCGTGACCGTCGCGGTGCTCGTTCCGGTCCCCGAACTGTACCACACCGAGCGCGTCCGGCGTCTCCGGCAGCGATCGCTATCCGGGTCGCAGTAGGCTCTGAAACGAGTTCCACACTACTCGCCGCCCTGTCGCGTTCGGTGTGTAGTGACGTTCAGTGGCTACTCTATTGGCGGCTGGTCCGTCTGTGGCAGCGCGATCTGAACGACGTTCCCGCGAGGTGTCTTCGCTTCGAACGAGAGTTCGCCGCCAAGCGAATCGACGCACCACTTCATTACCCACAACCCGACGCCAGAGCCGTGGTACGTACTTTTCATCACCGTCTCATCATCTAGCACCTCGATTTCCATATCCGGAATCGGCGGTCCATTATCCATGATTCGTACCACACCAAACCCGTTCTCCGGGTCTTCGGTTACTGTCAACGTCACTGTTGGCGTCTCGCTATCGTTATGGGTGACTGCGTTCTCGATCCCATGCTCGATCGCGTACCGTAATCCTTCGTCGGCGGTTACCCAGATATCCGACGGACCGGTAACTGAGATGTCGACCGCTGTGTTTTCCGATAGCGTTTCGCTAGCACATGTTTCGACGACCGTCCGAAGATTCGTGGGTTCTCGCTCCGTTGTCCCAGGTTCGACGATTCTTTCGATCTGGTCTAGCGAATCACTGAGCGTGCCGACCTCCGATGCGATATTTAAAATAGTGTCCACTTCCTCCTGCAGTTGATCGTTTTGGATGGCTGTTTTGATCCTGTCAGCGTATCCGATGAGGAGATTCATATCGTTCCGGAGATTGTGACGGATGACACGATTCAAGAGCTGAATCAGTTGTTCGCGGGTTTTGTACTCGGTAATATCGTTGATTTCGGCGATAATACACTTCGTTCCACCAATCGTCGTTCGTGTCAGGTGGACGCTGATCCACCGGTACTCTCCGTTTTTCCGTTTGACTTTCCATTCAAACGTTTGTGGATCGCCACGAGCGGCAGTCCGAATTCGGTCGACGGCCTCCTTTTTCGTGAATTGCGACGAGGGCGCAGTATACTCCTCGATAGACATCGTCCGAAGTTCGCTCTTGGAGTATCCGTACAATTGCTCTACCCGCTCGTTCATGTCGATTATTTCTCCTGTTTCTGGGTCGTGTACTGTAATTCCGACCGTCATCCCATCGAATATCCCGGGTACACTCACATTCTGCCCAACCATACTGGTCTCTACTCTCATCAGGATTCTCCGGTAGTAATAACCTTATCAAATATGTTCGATTTTCGTTTACTAACGAGTCACAACTCGGCGTCCTGTCCGTCTCTACGTGACCGTGAACTCAACTCGCTCTGGGCATGGCTTTTAACCGAGTGCTACGACGTCGAAAACCCCTCGAGAGTTTCGTAGTAGCCATCGAACCGGTAGCTGACGGGACTTCCTCGAGTCGGCCCCTCGAGACGAATCGGACCGGCCGTCCCGTCTCTCTCGACCGACGACTGGTGGGACCCCCGGGTCCGTGCTCGTGCTGACGGATTAGCGGTCGCTTTCGTCGGAGTCGTCGGCCCTTGTCGCGTCTTCCTCGTCCGTTTCGGCCTCGGACTCGCCCTCGTCGGGCGGCTCGACCTTCTTCTCCGAGGCGTCCTCCGCGGGGCTCGCCTCGGGTTCCGTGTCCGCGGTCTGGGTTGGCTGGGCCTGTGTGGGGTCGGGCCCCGTCGCCTCGCTGGTCTCGTCGGCCATCGCCGTGTCGGAGACGTCGACCGCGACGTCGTCGGTCTCGGTCTCGCGCCGGGGTTCCGTTTCCTCCTCGCCGAGATCCGGCCGCGATCGGGACTCGTCGGCTTCCGGGTCGTCCGTGAACTCGACTCGAGAGCCCGACTCCGCCGCGTCGTCGACTCCCGGGTCCGCCGAAACCTCGCCGTCGGGTCCGATCTCGGATTCACGACCGGAATCGACGCGGGTGGCGGCGGCAGCGGCCTCGTCCGACGTTTCTTTCCCCTCGGTTCCGCTCTCGATGTCCCCGCCGTCGTCGGCCGCGGACTCGCCGCTCGAGCGACGGTTGTGAAGCCCGAATCCCATCAGTCCGCTGCCGGCGATCCCCAACGGAATCGCACGTGGTCGGTTCCTGGCCAGTGCCCGAACGGCGGCTGCCAACAGGAGTCCGCCACCGAGCAGCGCCAGCGTCCCGCTCGCGAGCGCGTCGGACGCTGCTGGTGCGACTCGCCCGGCCGGTTCGGTCAGTTCCGCGGCGTCCTCGAGGTCCGCGGGGTCGTCCATCGAGACGTCCGTCGACGCGTCGTGATCGTGGTGTGTCATCGAAAACCCTCCGAGCGACGGTGCTGGTGGCTGCCGGCACTGGGAAACCGGGTGTCCGGTCTCGCTGCCGGTCGGGCCACTCGCGTCCGCTCGTGGAGCGTACGCGGGCCGGCCGGATGAACGTTGGACTGGCAGATGAATACCCGTTCCCGAACCGGTGACTGAGACGGGCTGCTGTCCCGAGTGACCGGCCCACCCACGGACGGATCGCGGGGGTCGCCGGTACTGACTGCCAGCGGTCCGTCTGACGACCGCCGTTCTCGGATCGATATCGGTCAGTGTCGACGCGGACGGTTTTTCCGGCGAAAACCGGCGCGCGCTTCGATTAGGGCCTGCATACTCCGGGCCGGTGACCTTCCCTGTCTGCCGTTGAAGTAGTCTATCCATGTCTGACGCTAACGGACGTGAGGACGAGTCACATCGTACTGTGCGGAACGTCGTTTTCGTGGTTCTCGATACGGCCCGGGCGAAAAGCGTCGGGGTGCAGCGGTTTGCGGACGGCCGACCGATGACTCCCGATCACGTCGGACTGCAATCTGTCCCCCGTGACCGAACCGGCTCGAGTACCCGTCCCGTCAGCACACGGTCGACGCCGACGCTGACGCGACTCGCCGAGGAGGGAACCGCGTTCGAGAACGCGTTCGCGACCGCGCCCTGGACGCTGCCCTCTCACGCGTCGTTTTTTACCGGTACCTATTCCTCCGAACACGGCACGCACGGCGGGCACACCTATCTCGACGACGACCTCCGGACGGTCCCCGAAGCCTTCGCCGACGCGGGATTCGAGACGGTCGGCGTCTCGAACAACACCTGGATCACCGAGGAGTTCGGCTTCGATCGCGGATTCGAGACCCTTCGCAAGGGCTGGCAGTACGTCCAGTCCGACGCCGACATGGGTGCGGTCGTCCGCGGCGAGGATCTCCGGGAGAAACTCGTCGCGACCCGCAGCCGACTCTTCGACGGGAATCCGATCGTCAACGCCGCGAACATCCTCTACAGCGAACTGTTCCAGCCGGCGGGGGACGACGGTTCCAGCCGGTCGACGGCCTGGATCGACGGCTGGCTCGCGGACAGGGACGACGACCAACCGTTCTTTCTGTTCTGTAACTTCATCGAACCCCACGTCCAGTACGACCCGCCGAAGGCGTACGCCGAACGGTTCCTCCCCGACGGTGCCAGTTACGAGGCTGCGACCGCTATCAGGCAGGATCCCCGCGCATACGACTGCGGCGACTACGACATCTCCGACCACGAGTTCGCCCTCCTCAGGGGGCTCTACCGGGCCGAACTCGCCTACGTCGATCACCAGATCGGCCGGCTTCGGGCCACGCTCGAGGCCCGCGACGAGTGGGAAGACACCCTGTTCGTCGTCTGTGGCGATCACGGCGAGCACGTCGGCGAGCACGGGTTTTTCGGCCACCAGTACAACCTCTACGACACGCTGCTCAACGTCCCGCTGGTCTGTCACGGCGGCCCCTTTACCGACGGCGACACACGCAACGAGCTCGTCAGCTTGCTCGATCTTCCCGCGACGCTGCTCGAGACCGCCGGTATCGACGACCCCGAGCTACGCGACCAGTGGTCGAGTCGGTCGCTTCACCCCGAGTCGGACGCGGAGCCACGCGAGGCCGTCTTCGCCGAGTACGTCGCCCCTCAGCCCTCGATCGAGCGTCTCGAGGCGCGGTTCGGCGAGGTTCCGGACCGGGTCAGAGAATTCGACCGCCGGCTGCGGGCGGTCCGTACGCGCGAGCACAAGTACGTCCGCGGCGACGACGGCTTCGAGCGCCTGCACCACGTCCCGACCGATCCGTTCGAGCACACCGATCGCAGCGAGGAAGAGCCCGTGCGGGTCCGGGCGCTACGGCGGCGACTCGAGGAGCGATTCGACCCCCTCGCCGAGAGCGGCGCGTCGGGCGAGGTGGAGATGCAGGAGGGAACGAAGGAGCGACTGGCCGATCTCGGATATCTGTGAGGGAGTCGACCGATTGGGGTCGACGGGGTCGTCGGCGCTCGCGAGCAACGAACCCGGCGAGAAAGACGACGAAAACCACATATCAAACGTACAACTGTCCAGCCGGGGAGTTTCCACTCGTCGTGGAAACGTGGATGCATGGCTGTCCCGCCGTCCTCGGAAGCAGCGTCGTTTCCCGTTCCCACGCAGTTCGTGTACGAGGGACGGGCCGATCGGTTTCGCGCCGCCGTCGATGTCGCTCCCGCGACTATCGACGACGTGACGGTCGAAGTCGGCCCGCGTCGCCTTCGGATCGCGGTCGACCGGCCCGACGGCGTCGCCGAACGAACCGTCACGCCTCTCCCTCCCGACCTCGTCTTCGGCGACGAGCGAACCGCGGTCTACAACAACGGCGTACTCAGCGTCTCGCTCGAGACGCACCGGCGGTGAGACGGCGGTACTCGTCTCGCTCGAGTTCGAACGAGTCGGCGAATCGCACGGCGTCGGTCGATCGACGAGCCACGGGACACTCGCGCGTGGCGATCGATCGGCCGATCCGGCGGACGTGCCTGCAGTACGTTTTTGCTCGCTACTCCGATAGGGTGATGCGAATCTCGGGAGTCGACCAATGGCCACCCACTCGCGTTCCGGCGACGGATTCGTCTCGTTTTTTCGCAGCTATACGAAGACGTGGATCCACGCGGTCGCGACGGCCGGCCTGACCGCGTTCGGAACGCTGACGATCTTCCATCGCGGGTTCATCGTCCTCGCACTCGCCTCCTACGTCGTTCCGCCGATCGTTCTGTACGTTCGGGGTCGGTCGGATCGAGCCGACGGCGAGTCCACGGCGGAGCGAGACGCTGCTCCCGCGGCCGACCGAGACGGTGACGGATCCACCGCCGATCGGGAGGCTGACGGACCGACGGTCGACCGAGCGCGTGACGTGACAGCTGCCGGGCGAACGAGGGACGGGGAGACCGGACCCCTCGAGCACGCCAGTAGCGGGGGCGGCCAGACCGAGAGCAGTGCTGAGGCCGACGCCAGCGGCGAGGTCGTGGGGAGCGGCGAGACCGACGCCGACCGGGCGAGCGAGGACGAGCGCACCCGCCGCTGGCGTCTCGTCGACGTTCCCACCGAGGCGACGCTCCGTGACGTCTGCGTGACCGAGAGCGGCGCGGTCCACGCCGTGGGCGAGGACGGCCTGGTCCTCACCGGCGATCCTGCCGACGGTGACGGGGCCGACCTCGAGTGGTCGATCACCCTCGCGGACGGGCCGGCCGCCGAGGGCGACGAACTCAACGGCGTCGACGCGACCGACGGCGGCCGAGCGGTCTGGATCGCGGGCGACAGCGGTTCGGTCGGTCGACTCGAGGCCGAGACGGGGCTTCACACGGACTACACGGCACCTGCGGAGATCACCGACAACTGGCTTGGCGTCGCTGTCGGGGGACCAAGCGGCGACGAGACGGTCCTGCTGATCAACGGCTCCGGCGCGGTACTCCGCGGTCGATACGGGGACGGCGAGTGCTCGTGGGACGAGCCGGTCACACCCGGCAGCGGTTCGAGTCTGAGCGGGATCGCCCTCGCGGACGCGTCGGTCGGCTACTGCTGTGATACGAACGACGCCGTCTTCGAGACGACCGACGGCGGCGAGTCGTTCGATCGCGTCGGGCTGGGGGACGCCAGTGGGACCCTCGAGACCCCCGCGACGCTTGGACTGGGCGACTGCCTCGTGAGCGCGGACGACGGGATCGTCCACCGCTACGGCGGGTCGACGTGGACGCCCGAACGAGTCGGTGAGGAGGCCATCTGTGGCCTCGCTCGCCGTGAGGGAGAGACGATCGCCTGCGACGCCAACGGCGCGATCTACGAGCGCCCCGCGGCGGCCGGCTGGACGGTCGTCGACGTGCGCGTCCCGGAGCCGCTACTGGCCGTTTCGATCGGGACTGCCGGCGAGCGGGCGGTCGCGGTTGGTGAAGAGGGGACCGTCGTCGAACGACGCTGAGACGGTTTGGCTGTCATGGGTCCGGCACACCGCCACAGCGGATCGGGGCTGGGCCGGCACTGGCCGACAGGTGTCCGTCTGAGCGTGGACGCCCCCGAGCGGAGACGCCGGGCGACGAATCGGTCGGATCGGCCACTGTTATTGCCGTCGAACACGCAGTGGCTCCTGTGAGTAATCGACGCGCGGGGAACGACCGACGCGACTGCTGTCGGCTCTGCGGGACGGCGCTCCCGGAGCGCACCGACGAGACGGCGTCGGACGGCTTTTGTTCGACCGGCTGTCGCGATATCGCCGCCGAATACGGGACGGGCGGCGACGACGCTGCCGACCGGAGCGATAGCGAGCGAGGCGAGGCGGCTTCGCAGCCTCGGATACGCGAACGGCACAGCCGTGAGCGAGGCCGACGGCCGACTGAGGAACCCGACGGACCCGCGGCCAGCCGAACGTTCTTCCGGGTCGACGGGATGCACTCGGCGACCTGCGAGGCGTTCCTCGAGTCCGTCGCCGAGGATCGCGACGGCGTGACCGACGCCGAGGCGAGTTACGTCACCGAGACGGTCCGGGTCGATCACGACCCCGACCGGATCTCGGCGGACGCGCTCGAAGACGTGCTGAGTCGACTCGGCTACACGGCGTACCTCCGAGCGGACGCGACCGCCGACGACGAGACCGGGGGGACCCGGCGCTCGCGCGAGATGTCCGGGCTCCGGAAGCGCCGCTCGGAAGACATGCTCGAGATGCGGTACGTGGTGGGGGTCGTCTTCGGATCCTTCCTCTTGCTCCCGTTCGTGGCGGTTCTCTATCCGATGTTCCTGACCTCCTTTACCGACTGGGGAGCCATCGCACACTTCGAGGACGCGTTTACGGGCTTCAGCGGGCCGCTCTATCTGCCCCTGTTTCTCGTGATGACGGGGGCGATCGTCTACCTGACCGGCGGTCCCCTCCTGCGGGGTGCGTACGTCAGCCTGAAACTTCGCCGACCGACGACGGACCTGCTCGCGGCGCTGACGGTACTCAGTGCGTACGGCTTCAGCATCGTCGTCTCCGGACTCGGGCGCAACGATCTGTACTTCGATCTGACGATCGTCGTGGCCGCGGTCGTGATGGGCGCGACCTACTACGAGGCGACGATCAAACGCCGCGCGACCGACCGGCTCACCGACCTCACCGTCTCGCAGGTCGATACGGCCCGGCTGTACGCCTCGGACGGATCGACGACGGATATCCCCGTCGCCGACCTCGAGACCGGCGATCGCGTCCTCGTCCGGGAGGGCGAACGGATCCCCGTCGACGGGACGCTGGCGGACGGCGAGTGTACGGTCGACGAGGCCGTGGTGACCGGGGAATCGCTCCCGGTCACGAAACGGGAGGGGGACGACCTGGTCGGGGGATCGGTCGTGACGACCGATGCGGCGGTCGTCGACGTCGGCGAACGCACGACCAGCAGCATCGATCGGCTCACGCGGGTCGTCTGGAACGTCCAGAGCGCGGACCACGGCGTCACCCGCCGCGGTGACGACGCCGCGGGGACCATCGTCCCGCTCGTCCTCGTCGCTGCCGTCCTCGTCGGTGGTGGGTCGTTCGTCGCCGGGGAGACCGGAGTGACCGCCTCGCTGGCCGTCCTCATGACGCTCATGGTGGCGAGCCCGTGGGCGCTTGGGTTCGCCACGTCGTACTCCGTCGCCGCGAGCCTGCAGGCCGCCCTCGAGCGCGGGATCGTCGTCTTCGACGAGACGGTCTTCGAACGCCTTCGTGCAGTCGACGTCGTCGTCTTCGACAAGACCGGCACGCTCACGACCGGCGACATGACCGTTCGCGAGGTCGACGCGCCCGACGATCTCTTGGCGGCCGCCGTCGCCCTCGAGCGGCGTGCGGCCCATCCGGCGGCGGCGGCGATCACCGAAGCCTTCGCCCCCGATTCCGCGGCAGATGGGGAGGCGACTCGAGCGGACGGCGGGTCCACGACGGTCGACACGGCGGTCGAGGAGTTCCGAACCCACGCGACCGGCGTCGAGGGGACCGTCGACGGCCGGACGGTGCTGGTCGGTCATCCCGACCTCTTCCGGGAGCGAGACTGGACGCTCGAGGGCGACCTCGAGGCGCGGATCGACCGCGCGCGGGCGGCCGGACGGCTCCCGGTCGTCGTCGGACGAGACGGGACCGCGGAGGGAGTCGTGATCGTCGGCGACGAGCCCCGCGAAGGGTGGGACGAGACGATCGCGGCGCTGGACGAGTCCGGAACCGATATCGTCGTTCTGACCGGCGACGACCGAACGGCCGCCGAGGTGTTCGAACGCCATTCCGGCGTGGACGACGTCTTCGCCGGCGTGCCGCCGAACGGGAAGACGGCGGCCGTAGAGCGATTGCGAGCGGATAATCGAGTGGCGATGGTCGGAGACGGGACGAACGATGCACCGGCCCTCGCCGCCGCCGATCTGGGGATCTCGCTGGGTAGCGGGACGGCGCTCGCGGCCGACGCGGCGGATATCGCGATCGTCGACGACGACCTCGTGGCGGTCGAGGACGCGTTCGCCCTGGCAGGGGCTGCACGCGATCGGCTCCGGCAGAACCTCGCCCTGGCGTTCGTCTACAACGCGATCGCGATTCCCGCCGCCGTACTCGGGGCCGTCAACCCGCTCGTCACTACCGTCGCCGTCGTCGCCAGCACCTTCCTGATCGTTGGAAACGCGGAACGCTCGCTCGTCGAGGACTGATCGCTGCGAGCGGGCGGCCGTCTACGACTCGAGGTTCTCGCCCTGATAGCTGCCGTCGTAGACCTCCTCGTGGTCGGCTTCGGCGAAGACCAGCTGGGCGATCCGGGCCCCACGCTCGAGTTCGATGTCGTGGTGGACCTGCAACAGGCCCTCCCCGCGACCCTCGTAGCCGGCGTCCCACACCGCCGTATTGAGCATACAGGAGTTGCGCATGAGCGACGAGCGAGGATAGACGAACCCGACGTGTCCGTTCGGAATCGCGATCCGTTCGCCGTAGCGGACGACGTAGGAGCCCTCGGGCAGGTAGTAAGTGTCGGGATGCTTCTGCTCGAGTTCCTCGAGCGGGCGGGCGATCCGGTCGCCGATCTCCTTGCCGTCCCGGCCGATGCGGCCCGGTTCGAGCTGCTCGAAGACGACGTCCGCGGTGAGATCAACCCCGTTTGGCTGGATCTGTGCGTCGGTCGTCGGCGAGACGTGGTCGGCAACGAAGGCACCGGAGCGGAACATGACGTTGTCTGTCCACCCAACGCCGCGGCGACGAGAAAAGCGTATCCGTTCGAATCGCCCCACCAGTTCGGTACCGTTCGACACGCACTCGTTGCGCGGGACCGGTCGGCACCCCGATCGAAGCGACGTATGGGGTGGAACGGTTCCCAACGGTGAACGAACGGTCACTCGTTGGGCGATACTCACTCGATACCCTCCGCTTTGGACCCCTGACGGCGGTCGCCGCTCGCAGAAACACGCTGGATTTATCAGGACGGAAAGCCCAGTTCTGGGTGCTATGGGACAGACTCTCACCGAAAAGATTCTCGACGACCACCTCGTCGAGGGCGAACTCGAGACCGGCGAGGAAATCGGGATCGAGATCGATCAGGTACTTACGCAGGACACGACCGGGACCATGGTCTGGCTCCAGTTCGAAGCGATGGGGCTAGACGAGGTCCAGACCGAGATCGCAGCGCAGTACTGCGACCACCAGACTTATCAGTTCGACTTTAAGAATACCGACGACCACCGTTTCCTCCGCTCTGCAGCCGGTAAATACGGCGCTCACTTCTCCCGACCCGGTAACGGTATCTGCCACAACGTCCACCGCGAGAACTTCGCGGCCCCCGGCAAGACGCTGCTGGGTTCGGACAGCCACACGCCCACGCCCGGCGGCCTCGGCGAACTCGCCATCGGCGCTGGCGGGATCGACGTCACCGTCGCCATGGGCGGCGCTCCCTACTACATCGAGATGCCCGAAGTCGTCAACGTCCGCCTCGAGGGCGAGCTCCCCGAGTGGGCCACCGCGAAAGACATCATCCTCGAGATGCTCCGTCGCCTCTCGGTCAAGGGCGGCGTCGGCAAGATCCTCGAGTACACCGGTCCGGGCGTCGAAACCCTGACCGCACCCGAGCGGATGACCATCACCAACATGGGCACCGAGCTCGGCGCGACCACGTCGATCTTCCCGACCGACGAGCAGACCGAGGATTACCTCCAGCGCGTCGGCCGCGGCGACGAGTACGTCGAGCTCCAGCCCGACGACGACGCCGACTACGACGACGAGATCGTCGTCGACCTCTCCGACCTCGAGCCGCTGATCGCACAGCCCTCGATGCCGGACAAGGTCGTTCCCGTCAGCGAAGTCGAAGGCGAATCCGTCGAGCAGGTCATCGTCGGCTCCTGTACGAACGGCGGCTACGAGGACATCCTCCCCGTCGCCAAGATGCTCGAGGGCCGCGAAACCTCGATGGAGACCGAGACGATCGTCGCACCCGGCTCCAAGCAGGCCTCCGAGATGCTCGCCCGCGAGGGCTGGGTCGCGGAGATGATGGCCGCCGGCGTCAACTTCTCCGAGGCGACGTGTGGTGCCTGTATCGGCATCGGTCACGTGCCGTCCTCGGATTCGGTCTCGCTGCGTACCTTCAACCGCAACTTCGAGGGTCGCTCGGGCATCGAAGACGACAACGTCTACCTCTGTTCGCCGGAAGTCGCCGCCGCAGCGTCGCTCAAAGGCGAAATCGTCGACCCGCGCAACCTGGCAGACGAACTCGGCGATCTCGAGGCCCCCGGCGTCGAGCTCCCCGACGAGTACGACGGATCGAAGACCGACCTCATCGCACCCGACGAAGCCGTCGACGACGAGCTCATCAAGGGCCCGAACATCGGCGACGTCCCGCTCAAGGACCAGCTCGATACCGACATCGAGGGTGAGGCGCTCCTGAAGATGGAGGACAACATCACGACCGACCACATCATCCCTGCGACGCAGGACATCCTGATGTACCGGTCGAACGTCCCTAAACTGAGCGAGTTCACCCTCAGCCGCGTCGATGACACCTTCGCCCAGCGTGCACTGGATGCCGACGGCGGCTTCCTCGTCGCCGGCGAGAACTACGGGCAGGGCTCCTCGCGAGAACACGCCGCTCTCTGTCCGATGTACCTCGGTATCGAGGGTGTCCTCGCACAGAGCTTCGCACGCATCCACCGTGCGAACCTCTTCAACTTCGGGATCGTCCCGCTGACGATCGACGAGGACACCTACGAGAACATCGACCAGGGCGACAACGTCGAGATCGTCGACGACGTCTACGACGCCGTCACCAGCGGACAGGAGGAGTTCACCGTCCGCATCAACGGCGAAGACGAGTACACGGCGACGCTGGACGCCTCCGAGCGCGAACGCGCAATCCTCGCCGCCGGTGGCAAGCTCGCCTGGACGAAAGAGCAGGCCGAAGGCGGCAGCGGCGCAGCGCCCGCCGACGACTGATCGGACACCGACGACTCGGCAGCCGGTTCCAATTTTCGTTTTTTCGTTCGTCGGCGAGTGACGATGCTCTCGAGCCGGCGCTCGTTTCAACCACTCCGCCGTCGGGCATCGCTACCGGCAACGACGGGCGGACAACGCCACCGTCATACCGCTCCGTCCGATAGCACGATCGAATGCCTGCCGGTGGACACGCGAACGCTGGCTATCGACGCCTGTTCGATCACGACGGCCTGACCTTCGGTGTCGGCTTCCCGCTCACGGGAGCGAACCGCTCGACGCCGACCGTCGCGGACGAACTACACCTCGCACAGCACGCCGAGTCGGTCGGGTTCGACGGGCTCTGGGCCCGCGACGTCCCGACCTACTGGCCGAAGTTCGGCGATTCGGGCCAGACGTTCGACACCTGGCCGTGGCTCTCCCACGTCGCCGCCCACACCGACGACATCGCGCTGGGGACCTCGAGCATCGTCCTCACGCTCCGCCATCCACTCCACGTCGCGAAATCCGCGGCGACGGTCGATCGACTCTCCGACGGGCGGCTCGTCCTCGGCGTCGCCTCCGGCGACCGCGATCCGGAGTACCCCGCCTTCGACGTCGACCGCGAGGACCGCGGCGCGCTGTTTCGCGAGTCCGTCGACGCCCTCCGGACGATCTGGCGCGAGGAGTTCCCGAACCTCGAGGGCCGGTGGGGGAGCCTCGAGGGCGACCTCGACGTGGTTCCCAAACCGACGACCGAGACGCTGCCCCTCCTTCCGACCGGCCACGCCCGCCAGTCCCGCGAGTGGATCGCCGAGCACGGCGACGGCTGGCTGTTCTATCACCTGCCCGAACGGACGCTCGAGGACTATCTTACGGACTGGCGCGAGACCGCCGGCGAGAAACCGTTTACCATCGCCGTCCGAGTCGAACTGGCCGACGACCCGACGGCCGAACCGGAGCCACTCCACCTCGGATTCCACGCCGGGGTCGAGTGGTTCCGGGAGTATTTCGCTCGACTCGAGTCGTACGGACTCGATCACGCGATTATCGGCCTGCAAAACGACGACCGAGAGGCGGCGCTGTCGACGTTCGCCGACGAGATCATCGACCCCCTCTAGCCGCTCACCTCGCGGCGATCGCCTCCCCCTCTCGGTGGGAACGGTCCCGCAGCTGTTGTTTCCGGCGACGCTCGGTCACGTGATCGACGCCGTCCGCCAGTTCGTCCCTGACGATGTCCTCGAAGGCGTCAACCTCCTCGAGGAACGTCCCCGAGAACTCCTCGACGAGTTCGAACGTCCACTGGTCGCTGATCGCGCCCGCGGGGAGGTGGTCGTCCCGGAGTTCGTTCGCCCACTCCTCGTGGCCGGCCTCGCGGAGACGATCTTCGGCCTCGCCGATCCGATCCATCGCGTGGCCGAGTTCGTGGTGGAACTCGAGCAAAGTGCCGGAAGCGCGGTAGACGTGCTCGATCCCCTACTGGAGCTCGTGGAGGGCCGCCCGTTCGGCGTCGCTCAGTGGAGATCGGCGGCTCGGCGGAAAACGGTCGGCGTTGCTCGTGCCGGATGGGGCCCGATCAGAGCTCGAGGCGGTCGCCGAGTTCCGGGGCGGTCGCATCGAAGCCGTCGGCGCGCAGTTCGTCGGCGAACGCCTCACAGCGGTCGCCGTGATTGACGAGGACTCGCGTGTCTCCGTAGGACTCGAGGAACGCGTCGAGCCCCTCCCGGTCCGCGTGCGCGGAGAAGTCGTACTGCTCGACCTGGGCACTGACCGGCATCATTCGGCCGTCGATCTCGGCGCTGCCGGTCTCGAGGAGATCGCGACCGGGCGTCCCCTCGACCTGATAGCCGGTCATGGCGATCTTGTTCGTCGGATGGGCGCGGATCGCGGGCACGTAGGTCATCGCGGGGCCGCCGTGGAGCATCGGAAACGAAGATGTGCAAGTGGTCTTGCTCCCCGGAAACTACGCGGCCGTTATGCTATACTGAGTTTTGATACCCCCTTCGCGCCAATCGGATTCGAGCTCGTCGCACATGTAGCGACTCCCAAAACCCCATGAAAATAGGACCATCACAGATATAACAAATCATTTGTGTTATTTTGAATATGTATTATCCGCGTCGGGTTATAGGTTGAAGTCCGAAAAACCATGATGAATTTCTATGCCAGAAGTGACGGTTTACTAGTAAATCTATCCTCTCCATAGGGTTCTTATGTATTTGAGGGAACCAATGATCAGGTCACTAGCCGACCAAAACACTTAATGCCACATGGGACATATTGTTACTCTTCGGTCGATACACGAGTGAACAAGGGAAAGAGAGAGAATTGATATGATTTCCGACACTCAAATCATAGGGGTTCTCTGATCTCCAGATATGCAGTTTAGAACATAGCAGATGGTTCATATCGTCTATTTCCCCTTTCACTTCTTGTCTGGGTGTTCGACGAGTAAGTGGGTAGGTCCACTACTTTCTGAGGTTTTCGTTCGCTCATTATATGTTCCTCCGCAAAGGTCATAATATAATATATCAGATGAATACTTATGATTCGGATTTGGTACCTTTATCCCCAAACCCCGTTATCATGGCTCCTTGGGGCCTGAAACCCATAATTTCAAAATGTAAAATTGCCAAGGTTTATATATCGGCCGAACATACTCAGAAGTACGAACGATGAGGAGATGAAAGGTAAGTCCACCCAAACCCGCGGACCGTGACTTTGGAAGGGACCGGTGAGCGGTCGGGTGGCGCCCAAGAGAGCGCACGTATGCGCCCGGACTTGAGCGAGTTGCATCTGGGTGTATGCGTCGGAGCGCTATAACTTTTCGCACTCACAGCAGCAGCACTCTGCACGCTGTTGCAGCGAGAAGTAGAAGCGCGATACCGTTCTTCACGATCGGCACAGAGTCGAAGTCATCTGCCTAGAGTGAAAACTCCACTATGAACGAAATCAAACTCACACCGACGAAAGACGCATACACCGCGATTAAAGCGGACGTCGATGAGAACGCAGCGGTCAAGGAACTCATCGATAACAGTATCGATAACGGACGCCGACAGAACCGAGACAGCGTTACGGTCAAAGTCCGGTACGAAACGGACAGTAACGGCACGCCCGCGCTAATCATTGAGGATGACAGCGGCGGTCTGAAGCCCGAAGAACTGAGCATGGTCTTCGCACTGGGGGAAAGTGAGAAGGACGACATCGAGGGAAGCATCGGTGCCTTCGGCATCGGAGCGAAGAAGGCCTTGATGTGCCTCGGAAACGAGTTCACAATCCGCAGTCGTCATACCGATGCCAGTACCGGGTACGAGTACACGGTCGGACAGTCCTGGCTCGCGGACAGCGACGAGTGGACCGTTCCTGTAGACGAAGTCGAACTCGAATCGGGCACGACCGAGATCGAGATCCGTGACCTGAACTTCGACTGGACCGACGTGCGTGGTCGTCTCGAAGACGACCTGAGCCAGACGTACGAACTACACCTCCGAGGGAAGACGTCGGTTACTCTCCGATTGCTCTTCCCTGACGAGGAGACCAGCGGACTGGAACCGCTTCACCCGCCCGCGCGCCCGTCATACAGCTACGCGCCGTGGGACGGGCTTTACCCTCGTCGATACGACGGCATCATCCTCGAACCTGACCACGTGTCGACGCCGGTTCACATGAGCGTCGAAGTGGGTCTACTGTCGACTGGGGACGGGGACGAAGCTGGCATCGACTGGGTATGCCAAGAACGCGTCGTCGAACGAGCGAACCGGGACGCGGTGAGCGGTTTCGACGAGGAGCTTCCCCAGTTCGACCTGAGCAAGCAAAAGCGCCTGAAGGGACGAGTCGAACTCTACACCGAGGGCGACGCGTCCGAGATGCCCTGGAACTCTGACAAATCGCGCATCCACGCTCGTCACCCGGTGACTGAAGCCGCTCGGGACGTACTCCGGAAGGTCGTCAAACGCTACATGCGCGCGGGCTACGGTGAAGTAGAGCCTGCGTTCTTCGAACCGTACACTGACGACAGTCGCTACGCGGCCAACGGTGGTGACATCGCAGTCGTAGACCTGAGTGAGACTTACCGACGGATGCGCCAGGGCAAAATCACGCAGGTCCAGATCAACGACAAGCCCACGAAGGGGTTCCCGAAGGTCACCGACATGCAGGACACTGCGTCTGCGCACGCTCAGCTCGGCATCAAATACGAATACCTCGACTGGGTGGAACCGTGGATGCGACCCACGTACCACGCGCTCACTGAGGCGAAGCGTGCGAAGTTCGGTTGCTTCGACTCTCTAGAGGAACTTCAGAGTCGTCCCCCGGACTTCACCCAGGAGGGGCGTAGCGGAGAATCCGAGCGCAAGCGTCTCTCGGAGATGGCACGTGACCATATCAATGAGGGTGTTCGTTACACTGACCTCGCCGAGTGGGAGCGTCCGCGCTACCTCCTCGAACTAAATGAGGCGTCCGACAATCGCGACATCGACATCGAATCGCTCGAACCCGTCGACACCCTTCCGGACGGTGACGACGAGGAGGAAGAAGACGAAGAATCGGTCGAAACGGCGCACATCTCGTTCGCAGAGTTCACAGACGACGAACTCGCACTTCTGAACGAGCATCTCGGCGAGGTCAAGGAATACTCGCCTGAAAAACGGAAGGAGGTGCTACTCGACCACTTCCGCCGACTCAACATGGCCGGCGTCCGATTCGAAGCACGCGCCGACTAACGGCGATACAAGACTACTTTCCTATTTTACGTAGAACGCTCATCCGTAGGAGATTGTTGATACTGCTGAGCGGTCGCTGTGAAGTCAAAGAGGACAAGGGCACCGCGTCAGCGGTGCCCGACACGAATGATTCCACTCGATGTGTTTGGGTCGGAATCGGTCGCAGCGGACCTGTTGCAGCAGGTTCGCTGGCGTGACGGTGTTACCTGTCCCCGCTGCCGTTCTGACCGAACGGTCAGAAACGGCAGCTACAGAGAGTTCCAACGGTATCTCTGTAAGGATTGCGACCGCACGTTCAACGACAAGACGGGCACGATTTTCGCTCACTCGAAGGTTGTACTCCGCCGGTGGCTGTTCTCGATCTACGCGTTTCTCCGGTTTAACACGAGTCTCCGACAACTCCAGTGCGAAATCGAGGTCACACACAAAACGATGCACCGGCGCATCGAGCGCTTCGCCAGAGCGCTCGATGCGCCTTCTCTCGATCTTGTCGGCCCGGTCGAAATCGATGAAGTGTACGTTTCTGCCGGGAAGAAAGGCCGCGAGCGCGACCAGGAGTCGCGCTCGCGTGGCCTGTCCACGCGTGGGCGAGGTTCATACGACGGCGACAAGCCACCCGTGTTCATTCTCGCTGATCGCGGCACAGGACAGCGGTACGTAATCCCAGCGAAAGCCGCCAACGAGTCGACGATTCGACTCCTCTTGGCAGACCGCCAAGAGGAGTCGTTGACTGTCTATACTGACGGCTTTCGAGCGTACGAGCCACTCGAAGCGGACGACGCATTCACCCGTGAATACGTCGTCCACGGTGACGGTGAATACGCCGACGAAGAGGTCCACGTCAATACCTGCGAGAGCCACGCGTCGCTGACGCGACGGTGGCTCTCGCCGCATCGAGGTATCTCGAAAGATAAGCTGACACAGTATCTCAGAGCGTTCCAGCTTCGCCGAGAACTATATCGAAAACCGGGACGAGACGCACTCAAACACGCTATTCGAGCAACACTCTGAAATCAACAATGAACTACGCAAGAGCGTACGTAGAATAGATATAGTGACACTATAGCAGCTGCTGTCTATATTTTTATATTATATGGGACATTATATATTAAATAACGTGTATGGAGCCGAGTTGCGGAGCCGTGGCTTCAAAGCCATCTGCTTGGAGGTCAGATGCAAATTGGTCACACTTGTCACCATGGTTTACTAAGATTGATGATCCCTCATACGATTTCAAGAAATCCAGAAGGCTATCGCGATCAGCGTGCGCAGAAAAGTCATATTGTTCGACTTGGGCACTAACAGGCATCACGCGGCCGTCGATCTCGGCGCTCCCCGTCTCGAGTAAATCGCGACCGGGTGTGCCTTCAACCTGATAGCCAGTCATCGTGACCTTGTTCACCGGATTGGATCGGATTTCGGGAATATAGGTCATAGCGGGGCCACCAGACAGCATTCCACTGGTGGTAATGATCGCTGCTTTCTGGTCGGTGATTCGCTTTCGCTGGCCGTTTCGCCCGGTGACGAACCGAGCGTGGGATTTTGCTCGTCGAAACGCATCTGCGTCGCGAACGAACTCGGGATACTGCTGAAGCATCTCGGTTACCTGCTTTCCCATTCCGTCGACGTAACAGGGGATGTCGTACGCGTCACAGATGAGCATCATCTCTTGCGTTCGTCCGATCGCGAATGCAGGGACGACGACCGTACCGCCCTCCCAGAGTGTCGTCTCGATGCTCTCAGCGAATCGTTCTTCCACCACGGATCGGTCCTCATGCTCAACATCGGAGTAGGTACTCTCGCAGAGCACGACGTCAGCCTCGGGTCGCGCAGTCGTCCCTGAAACCAAACGCTGGTCGTCAGTATGGAAGTCTCCCGTGTAGAGCAACCGTGTATCCCCATCGTCAACGAGTACGTGAGCACTTCCTGGGATGTGTCCTGCATTATAGAATGTCACGTCATAGCCAGCCGCTTCGAAGGTTTCCTGATACCCGTGCGTTTTCGACACCTGTGTAACGCGCTTGAGATCGTTCTCAGTAAACGGGCAATTGTATGATCCCCCGTGTAGCTTGAGCGTGTCTCGCGCAAGCGTCAGCGTTAGCTCGTACGTCGGGGGTGTCCAATGAATCGGCGGCCGTTCGTCACCGGAAAGCAGGGACGGTATCGTACCAACATGATCGAGATGCCCGTGCGAAACAACGACTGCATCCGGGTTCGGTGTTTGCACCGGGAATTGAGGAGGATTGTCCGTCAACATCCCAAAATCGAGTAGAAGAGAATCGTCCACGAGAATGGCGCTTCGGCCGATCTCGCGTGCTCCGCCAAGAAACTGAATCTCCATTATCGGATTTATACTCGCCAACCGCTTTTCTTCGTCGATTTACCCGAAGCTATCTGTAGAGGTAACCAACATCAATAAAACGGGTTTACAGAAGTTTCTCAGGTAGCAGTAATCAAGGGCGGTGTTCGAACTCTAAGGATTCGCTCAACTGTGGCGTTTCACTTAGGCTTTCGTCGCCCTCGTTATACTCGAGAGTACGATCGACGAGGAGCATATCTTCCTGTGCAGCAAGCTTTAGCACCGGAGAGATGTCTGGTATCTGTTCGCGGGGATCAGCAGACCAGCGAATGACTACAGTTGGATCTTCGAACAGTTCGTCAAGTGGTCGATCGTAATCTGATAGAGGGTTCCCGACGACTTCGAATCGGTCAAATACGTGATCGATGGTGGAAGCAAAATCCTTGAAACTCATGCTGGGTTGTATTTTAGTAACAGAGAAGTTCACTGGGGTCAGTAGAGCACATTTGGGTCAGAAACGTCTGAGAATACTGAACCCCCACTCTTCCGGAGAGCGGTGATCGCATCGTCTATCAGATCATCCTCTGATACGACCACAGCGCCGTACAGCATGTCATTTGCATTGTCGAGAGCGTTACAGCCGTCATTCCGGAAAATAGATTCGGGATAATGTACTGAACCGAGCTTGATCACCGATTTCGACCCCTGCTTGTGACGACTTGCACTGCCATGCCGCGTTCCGAGGAGAACGACCGGATTGTCGATGTGGACTCCAAACTCATCGACATCAAGATGAATGTCGGAAAGTTCGTAGAGTCCGACGGGTGTTGCGAGCATTAGACACCTCCGAAATGCTGTTCGTAGACCTCATCGAGGGCTTCAGCCATTTGGAGATACGCTTCGTGATGTTCGCCCGGACCAATCCTGTTGTACCCTGCATCGGTCTCGATGGCTCCCGTTGAGTCCAGAACCGGCAGGTAAATGTCCAGCATCAGACCTTCCAAGATCGACACGCTAACGTCTCTGTCATACTCTTCGTCACGGAGCGTTTCGCGAGTGAGTTCTTCGAGGGACACTGGTTCATCAGCGTCTGCAAGAACCCGGAGAATAATTCGGTGTTCAGAATCTCCTAGTATGGAGTAAATTTTTGTCTTTCGAGGTTTGTGCTGCCTATTTTCCAGTGTAGGTGGTTGCGAGGTTTGCGTCATAGTTGACGGTTAAAGTGGACGGGTGATCTCGAAAAGCCCACTATTGTTCCAGGTCGTTAGTGGAGCGAAGTAGCATTAACAGCGACGCCCACAGTCACCCTCCAACGCTATAGCCCCTCTACCCCCACTACAATACGGAATATAGCAATTCAAAACTGGTCTCGCCCACAGGGTGCTTAGAAGAATTCACCACGGAAATGAACTAAACGTGCTGAACCCTTCGAAATTCTCTGAGGTGACCCTGTTGTAGTCAGCAGATTCAGTTAGAAACGGAAAATATCATACCCCCAGTTGATAGTCACCTAATATATAACCGCTCCGTTCAGCAACTACGCGTGCTTATCGGACAGGCTTCCGGAGATAACCTGCATCCTCAACCTGTTGGAGGAGAGTCTCCAGACGCTGTTTCTTGTCGCCACGGCCCTTGAGGCTCGCAACTGTTCCCCCAAGGGTTCCGCCTATCTCTCGTGCCTCCTCATACTTCGGATCTCCGGGACCCAGAACAGTATATTCCGAGAACTGGAGCCCCTTCTTTTTGCTCTCACTATCTCCAACTCGGTCCAAGAGGCGGATGCCGTTCGTACCGAATCGCCCGACAGCGATTAGCCGGGAGTCGTCTGAACGCAAGGTACCGATACCTCCTGCCTGAGAGGCTTCTTCAAATCGATTGAATACCTCCCCGGCTTCAGTTCGAGAGGACGAGGGAGCATCACTACTTTCGAAGGAATATCCCGTATTGAAATCAACCACCCATAGTCCTCGAGCGATGTATTGTCTCTGGGAGGCAGATGGAACGGCATTGTTCTGACACGCGATAGCGACAGGCTCTTCAAAATTGCTTGCCATGGCTCACTATCAATCCTCTCTTCACTTTAAAATAGCCTGTTGAATGTACAGTCTGTACTGTCTACGGATTTCGAAAGATCCTCTGAATAAAGAAGCTATATTGCCAATTCCTCGATTATACTCGAGGGTCGTTGCGAACTAACAGTTCTACTGCGGCGCCAAATTCCGGTCCAGGCCGAATTATATTGTCTTCGAAGTCGATAACATCGTACTCAGAGAGGAGGGGGAGGTGACGGCGACGAAGAGTCTGACGAATGTCATCGTAATCAGGATCCTGATCGGAACGTTCATCGATGTAGTCCCGAAGATTTTGCGCAAGTTGTCGAAGCGACATCTCCCTGTTTGGAGCAGCTAGCACCTGCCGCACAACGTGCTGACGGCGGGAATTCGTCCACAACTTGGCCCTCTCAGCGATGACCTCGGCACTGTTATCGAAGTACCGTTGGTCCTTGCCAAGCGGGCCAGTCCTATCTTGTTCATCTTCGCCATCAGAGGTCATAGGACCCCTCCTGCTTGGAGTTCTTTTGACTACGATACATCCAACTTCGAGCGTAGGATTCAGGACGTGTGCGTACGTATCGGATCATGCGGTCGAGCTGGTCTGACCGCATCGAGGTTAGAGCACCCACGAGCCAGCGTGGGTCGCTCGCCTCATTCGAGACGAGGATTCCTCGACGCGGTTCAAGATGGTTTGAGGGACAGAAGCCCCATAACTAGTGGGATGTTCGTTCAGTAGATCACTTTTCACATCGATTCTTGAACGAATTCGGGTGTGACCTGCTCTCGGTTTTCCTCAATAGCAGAGTCCAACACGCGGCTACAGATAGCGAGGGCCTGGCGAACGTTACCCTGTGAACGTTGTAGAATCACGTCCAACGCTTCATTAGTAAACGGGTCGATCGAAGAAGCTTCGGTCGGCCCATTGCGTTCTCGACTGAGGTAGTCTAATACCAGGTCGTTTAGATGCTCGTTCGTAAGCGGTTTCAGGGCAACCTCCTCCCCGATTCGCTCACTGAAGGCATGATACTCACTCATGACGTCTTGCCAGACTTCGGGAGCACAGCCAAACAACATACACAGCCCGGAACTATTCTGGTCCATCAGGTGTCGAATACTGTTGAGCGTAGCCTGCTCGTTTTTTGGGCTGAGACGTGCGATACTCTCGAACTCGTCGACGAAAACGAATACGCCAGTGTAACCGAGCTCGAGTAGCATATTCTTGAAAGCGGTAAACGCCCGGACGCCCATCGTATCGTCATCGAGTGCGCTGTGGATCTCCATCTCCTTGCGCTGCTCATACCGGATGCCCTCTGCGGTCAACCATTGCCAAGCATAGAGGTTGGTGTCTTCATACACCATATGTACGATCGCACGAGCAAAGTCGGCAAAGTGAGTCACATCGCTTAACCGTCGAACCGCCTCCGGGACGATCTCAGAGAGAAGGATTTCTCCCTCATCGATGAGCGATTTCATTGCACTCGCGCTAATTGGATTCGCATCTGTGACATCTCGAGCAACCGAGGCGAGGTACTCGTAGGCCAACTCTTGGACTCGATTGAAACCTAGGTCGTACACGAACTCATGATAGATGTCGAGAAAGCCCTCTCCCGGTTGAGCGACGTACCCAACGACGACATCGTCCCGGTCCCGTAACAGCGAGCGGGTATATTTGAGCGTATGTGACTTTCCGTTGCCGTATTTCCCAGTGATAACGAGATGCTTTGACTTTCCAGTCGAAAGCATCGTGGAGACTGTGGAACTGATTTTTTCGGAGACGTGCTGTTGACCACAGTATATTTCGGGGTCCTCTGCGGGAACCGGACTGTACGGAAACGGATTAGCCTCGAGACCGTACTGTGAGTAGTCTTGCTGTTCGTCTGAAATGTCGAATGCGTCGGCCATTATGTATCCTCCTGGTGGAACGTGACCTCGCGGTCGTGGACCGCGAGGTAGTAGTATTGTTTGTCGTACAATTCGACGCCAGACATCACCTGCTGTGTCGACTGCGACGTGGAGACTAACGTTCCCTCATCTGCCACGGAAATCCGCTTGATCCCGAGAGCAGAATCTTTAGCCTCCGTATCCATCGGAGCTCCCGAAAGCTCGAGTTTGCCGACGTTTTGCTGGCAGAGAGCGACTAGTGCCTCGTTGAAACCCGCACGTGAACATCCAATTCGCTCACAGACTTCCTCCCGAAGTTGCGGTATCGACAGATAGCGCTGTCGCAAATCTACGCCTGCTGTCTGTTCGAGGTGATCATAAGCGTCAAGCACCACGAAAGGGAAGTTGTCCGGAATGCTGGATTGGCTGGTCAAATAGTAGCTCCCAGTGAAGGCATTCCGCTGAACGCGACCTAATCGTTCGGCCCAGTCACCGACGACCTCTATGCCGGTCTGGTTGAAGGAATAGGGTGTATACTTCTGGTTTTCTTCCAGGCACTCCAGAAGGGTATCGAGGTCTGTCGGTTCGAGCTGCTCCAGAACCTCGAGAAATGTTCCGTAGTGAGGGCTACGAGTCGCGAGGATTGAACTCACTTGCTGCCAGTTCTCATCCCGAATCGCCTCTAAGAAGGCTTCGCCGATAGCGGTGGTCCCGTAATAGGAATCGTCATCTGATTCGCGTTCGTCCAGTAGATCGATTCGTTTCGCTTCCAGAACCGTTTCTCGCGCTCGTCGATGACTTACATCGAGGGCAGTCTCGAAGTCCTCTGTCGTTTTATCTCCGTCTTCACAGGCGTGTGTGAGTTCGACCAGACGACTCAGTGTGACTGGACGGATCGTCGCTCGTTCGTCACTCATGTGAGCCTCCTCACTTGCTGTTTTGCGGTCTCATAGGCTCGCTTAGTGACTTCGTTGCCCTGGAACCGAAGATCGAGATAATTCTCGACATCTCGATCGGACTCAGCTATGTATTTGAATCGCCGAAGCTCCGTTGCAAGCGCCCAGAGATTATGCTGAGTGAGCGCGGTTCGATCTTCCCGGATGTCCTCTAAGCTCCGTTGCCCACAGATCGGACAAGGGCAAGGCAACCGATCTAAGTCCTCGATGTTGTGGAGCTCTTCCCCTCCAAAACCAGGTATCAGGTAGTTACGATTGCCGGCACTTCTGATGAACGCCGACGAGTCAAAACTATCGACACCGAGATAAAGTAAAAGTGGTTGATAGACTAATCCACCGAGCCCATAGACGTGTAGATGTTTCTCAGTCGCATTTCTTGCAGCCAGTACCAGCTTTGTTACCTTTTTGTAGTCCGTCCGGATCGGAACCATACTCCCGAGTGCGTATCCGTCAAAATCCCCGTGGTTCTCCAGGTACTGGATATTGTTCCGAATTGTTTCTGGATCGTACCCGTGAACGCTCGCAAAGAGTAGAGCATCGCCAGTATGGAGATCACTTGCCTCGAGAGCAAACTCGATGCTTCGATCGATACGCCGTTGATTCTCTGCTGCACGGTTCTCTCTGGACAAAGGAATGTCTATTGTCCCGTGTATGTCGCTATCTAGTTTCCGTTGAGTTTTGATTGTCTTTTTCGGTGTAGTGTCGATCTCCTGCTCAGAAAAATCGAATCCACCGCTATCAGCGAAGATGATGGTCTCTTCTGGAACATCCATCTCTTCGCGGAGAGTCACACCATTCGTTAGCCGATTCCACATCGGGTCCCGGTTCCGTATCGATCGAGCGTTAATCATCGCCGCGGAAAACTCCGGGATAGTGCCGACGTACTTGGGAGTGTTGTCACTCGATCGTTTTCCCACGTTCCGAACCGGGAAGAGAACTGGTGTATCCAGTTCCCCGTGGGGTAGATCGAGTTTTCGTTGTCTGTACAGCATCCCTCCCGCTCGGATAGGCTGTTATCTTACTTAGATAATGGGGCGATAGACGATCAGAAGAGGTGAAGTATAGAGGTCCACCTTAGTAATTTCTCGTCTAATACTTCTCGAAGGCCATCTGAGTAGGTTCCTCTTCTACACGACGACAGAGGCCCTCAATCGCTTCAGGTTCCAGTGATTCGACACTGTCTATACGGTGTGCGAAATTCTTCATATAGTGTCCTTTCAACCCTACTACGATTGTGCCGTGGTTTTTCGCGTCTTCTGTGCGGGCAGGTACTGACACGATATTATCGAACTGATCGTCGACGAGTTCCCGGTTGAAGACGACTCCAATACGGTCAGAACGAACGTTCTGGACCATATTATCGATGTCAATGCTGGTGTAGTAATCCTTCCCGAGAGTGAAGAAGACTACATCGTAGTCTGACTCGTTCAGCACCTGCTCTAAGTCGGCCTGAATGCTGAGTTGTTTAGATCGCTCCCTGATGTCGGCAACGCCCATCGAGCTGAACGTCACTTCATATGGCGGCAACGGTTCGTCCTCGGAAACGAGGCCGAAGCCTGCACTTATGAAGTACCGCTCGACATCGTGACCTTCTCCTTTGAGTCGTCTAACCGCTTCCTTCACGAACTCCTGCTGTCGGCCCGTGTAGAGATCCTTGGCGTTGATTCCGGGAACATTATCGCGCTCCAAGAGCTCTTCTCTCGAGAATTGGAGCGTCTCTTTATCATCGAAGACGGGTGCACCTTCGGGGATGTCCTTCGAGCCAGAACATTGGTCGATAACCAAAATGTCGAGCCCATCCTGGACGTTGATTTTGGGTGGGTGAGGCAGGAAGTCATCCCCAGCTATGTAATTCTCTCCGCACGCTTCCAAAGCATTCTGGCGCAGTTTCGATGGATCTTGGAACGTCTGGATTGTGCAGTTGCTTTCTTCCACGGCATCTACGATGTGCTCGTCGATTTCTCCGTCAGGTGTGTGGAGGAACACCTTCTGGTATCGCTCTGCTTGCTGGCCAAGGTTTTCAGCCATGCGACTCCGGGCAAGCGAAACGCCGGTTGGGGTCTCGTCCCACCATTCCCGTACACCGCCGGCATCCAAAACGCCAACTTCGGCAACTGGGAGATCATGCACCTGCTGCCAGAAGTCAGGATGCTCGGCTCGAAGGTAGTCCTCGATAGTTTCGTAGCCGTTCAGAGATGCCGTACCTCGAGTTCCGATGAGGATTTTCGGTAGCTCGTCGGTGAACTCGTCGTAGAACCGTCGGGTGTTATGGAATCCACGTCGACGGTTGCGGTCGTTACCACGGAAGATACAGACCTCGATACTGTTCTCGGTACAGATCGAGCAATCGCACTTCTCCCAAGGTCGGTTTTGCAGTGTACGCTGGTACTCTTCTAAGAGGTCTTCGTCGCCGATCCACGTCGCGTAATCGCGAACGACGGTCCAAATCGCATCACAAGTAGTTTCAGGATCGTCGTTTTCGAGGATGGTAGTCATACGCGGGAAAGGCTCGAACTCCTGCTGTGCGACGGTTAGTAGATCAGAATACTCTTCGAAGCTAACCGGGTCTTCGGGATCGTCTTTCCGAAGAAGTTTGACCAGCTTTCCTCGAAGATTGTCGCTGAAGCTCGCTTGGAGCTCTCGGGCGTACTCGAAATCGTCTCTAAAAGCGGTTTCAACTTCTTGGAGTAGCGAAGCGTCGTATTGCTCGTCGTGACGGTGTTCACGTAGATATTCTCGAGTGGCTGGAAGGACCTTTTCTGCTTTCTTCTGCCACTCATAGAGCGCGTCAACGATGGGTTCCTCAGAATCGAAGGCTCTCAACGCAACTAGCGTCTCGCGGCCTCGAAGGGACTTCTCCACGGCCTCTGCAAGAGAATCGCGGTTAGATGGGTAACGAACCCGAATCGCGTCGTATCGCTCGTTGTTGTCAAGCCGGTAATTCTGCCCTCCTGTCCATGCCGAACGGAGCATACTCGCACTATCGAAACTGGTCATCCCCGATCGACCGACCGTCTCGAATCCTTCGCTCTTCGCAAACCCGAAGACGTGCGAGTCAATGCGAGTGTTATTCTCGCGTTCAAACTCCTTTACAGTCTTTCCGACGCCCTTCACGATTTGCCTGACGTCGTGGATGGGACTGCCAGCGACGCCACCGATACCGAGATAATTGTATCCAATGTCGAGCACTTCTTCCGTGGCCTCGATATACGTCTCGGGGTTCCAGCCCTGGATCGCTACCATTAGCCGGAACGGGTAGTTACCTCGGTGGTACAGGTCGTACATCTCCTGAGCGTTCCGGAGAGTAAGCTCGTATCGGAATGCTGCGTCGTCCTCTCGGTACACCGCTCTGGGATCGCGAGCCAATCGCGCAAGTACCGTATCGACGTCACCCTGGAAGTCTTCTGGAGCAAAGGCCTCGACCTCCTTCTTCGATTGAGTACAGATGGACGGTTCGTACTCCTCGACGTAAGTAGGCCATTCGTTGGGCCACTCGTCGACCATCAAATCGACGACGTCAGTCAGTGCGTCTGGGATGTCACTCTTCTTGAAATCGGTATGGAAGGCGCGTTCGTCGAGGTACAGACGACCCTTATCTTTCCCCGAACCCAAAACGAGGTGATCGATAGTAACGCCGACTGTGACCTCCAGCGTTTCGTAGAAGTCAAGCATCTCGGCGTTCCCGTACGGAGGGAACGGGAGTGACTTGTAGCCCCACGCGCCGCAGTCGCTGATCGTAGGAAGCCATTCTGGAACGGACAACACCGGGTCATCGTAGACCCCGTACTCGGCGAGACGATCTGCTTTGCGAGTCGTCTCTTCAACTTGTTCACGCGAAATTAGCACGCCATCGATCGGGGTTGTATCGCGCTCGAAAATATCCCAGATGTAATCTAGATCCCGCTCCTGGCGGTCGAGAGTAGAGAGTTCGTCGTGTCGGAAATCGTAGTGGGAATCGACCGCGTCGTCCCACTCAGGAACGTAAAATCTCACAGATTCTATTCACCGTCTTACGCTAAGTTGGTTCCTCCTTATGAATCTCCCTTTCCGCTTCGTCGAAGTGTAGTTCCGGAACGGATGAAAATATTATCACGTTAGGACGTACCCGAGCCCGAGGTGGGCTTTTCTAGTCTTGTTGAAACCCACAGCAGGTGATGGAGATTAGCGGTCGTGCTGGAATACAGCGCGCGTATACTGGGATTGGATTATAATTCTAGAGCCAGATATAGACGGTATGGAGGTTTTTTCGTGGAACGTCCAGGGTGCGTTTCCGCCGGCCGGATCACCTGACCGGATTGACAAGCAGATTCAGTTCATTGTGGAGAATGCCGACTGTCCCGATCTCCTGATGCTCAACGAAGTGACGACTAACCGGCGTGAACTCTGGTATAACAAACTGGAGGGCATTGCCGGGTATGCGGAAATCGTGGATACCTTGGATTGGAGTCGCAAACTCGGAGAGCTTGACGTGCCCCCCTTCCAAGATTTCAACGGGGTGAACGGGAATCTCATTGCGATACACGAGGATAGTGCTCTGGAAGACCTCAGTAGACAGACGCCAAGTATCAGTGAGCCCCCGTTTGGTGACGCTACCCGCAAGCACTGGGATACAAATTTCCCTGAGAAGATTCTCAACGCAGAGGTTGATTTCGGTGATACAACGATTGATCTCTGGAACGTACGGACCGTGCCTGGGAATATGTTCGGGGAGGAAAAGATCAAGATTCTGGAGAACGTATACAACCGCATTCTCGCGAAAGAGACCGGGCCCCGAATACTCGCAGGGGACTTCAACGCTCCCAAGGCTGAGACCGAAGACGGTGAGGTGATTCCGTGGCGAAGCGAGAAGGACGATGCACTATCGGAGCGATGGCAGGCCGCAGAGTACAACATTCTGACAGGTCTAGGGGATGTTGGGATGGTAGATGTCTTTCGAACGATCTACGGTTACGGTGATCTCGGTACACTAGACATCAGTCATCCTACGGGAGACCGTGATACCCTGACGGGGAAACGATTCGACCACGTGATCGCATCAGAGAGCCTGAATCCTGAGGACTGTTATTATGACGCTGATGGACTCGAATGCAGTGATCACGCTCCGCTTTTTGTCCGATTTTCGCCTAGCTTTTCTACCTGAGACTGCTAACGGTAGTGAGGATAGCCCCTCTATCCAGCATACGAGTTCTATCAACTGGGGGAAAATTTTGACAGAACCCGGTTTCTCTAAGAGAGGCGAATCCCAAAGCTTGGTTTGTTGGCCACTGAGCCGATTTACCTACGGTTAAGACGGTTCCCGACCTACACATTTTTGACGCGCGGTGGTCCACAGAAGTGGGCCCGGTGGTGAAGACACCGAACCCGCGCTGTCTGGAGCAGACAGCATGTACATAGTCGAGGACGATTCGCAAAAGTCCGACGATGGAATAGTAGATGCAACTATCGCATTGCCCTCAACGGAGGTGGAGAAGAATGGCAGCTAAGAGTGACGTCGACACCCGACCGGCTTCGGTTCACAAACTCCTCGGCAACGAACGGCGTAACCTACTCATTCGGTACCTCTCTCTGTTCAAGGAGAACGCCTCTGTAACAGTCCGTCACATCGCGAGGGTCATTCGAGGGATAGAGACCGGAACCCCGCCCACGCAGGTCAGTACAGGCGATTACGAATCAGCCTACAACGGACTGATCCAAACGCACCTCCCGAAACTCAGCGCGAAGGGCTTGATTGAGTACGATGAATCAGCGAAGGAGGTAGTGGTAACCCCCCGTCTCCAGAGGTACGCATCGATCTCTGTGCTCGCTCAACTTGCCATCTCGGTCTAAGGTCACCTCTTTAGAATAAAGTAAGTCACCAGTCTACGCGGCCAATATCTTTATCTCTTGACCGCATTTGATCCAGTGGACGACGGCCTACCGCGTAGTGGGATGCGTGGTATGCTCTAAAATTACGTCGTCCCCACCTGGGAAGCTTGGGAGTTGCCATCCTCCATCGGTGGCACGAACTTCCCTTTTGAAATAGTGACACAGCGCCGCCAAAGTAGCCGGTATTAATTTGTGTGAACACAGAACACTCGACCATGCCAAGAATCTCTCAGTCAACCACGCTGGAACAGGTTGAACACATTCTCGGGAGTGGATCTGGGATCCTTGATTTTGCAGTTGAAGGCGAGAATGACTACTACACATGGGAGGATGGTGAAGATGCGAATTGGGAGATAGAGGACGTTGACTGCGTCAAAAACGTTGAAGAAGATCGGTTCATCATGTTCCCTGAAGGAGATTCATTCACGTGTGAGGTCGAAACCGAAGAGGATGAGAGTCGAGTTCGCTGCTGGTGCGAATGACCAATTTTGTACGAGTTGGCTCTGATGAATCACTGGGCAGCGGCGACTTTCGGTAGGAAACCACGTCGCTCAAGACGTCACGCTGGAACGCTCTTGTGTGCAATCTCGAAGGATCCGTATTGGCGAGCCAATTAGACGTTCTCACGATGACTCCAACCCATTAGACCCCTTACAGTATGGCGATTCGCCAGAACCTACGAGTTAATAATAGCAGTGGGGTCTGAAAACGCAGAAATAACAGATGGAGTTCAATTTGGTGGCCAATAGTGTATGGGAGTTTATGTAATACTGACAAATATCCTAATACCTGAATTTTCATACGATACCTCTTGCCACGTCCACCAATTCTCAAGGAATGTGTGCAATCTGCCCACATTATGATAATCAGTCAAACTATTCCGGGCGCGAATTAAATCTGAGTTATAAAAACCATCTTATGTATAGTGGGCTACCTAGCACATGTCTGATTTTGAATATTGTGTTTCGGATTTCGTCTTGCGATTTCTGGAACTCTGTGGGCAATCTGCCCACATTACAGTAAAAATTCTCTCATGATGTGTGCTAAGCGTGCTGCATAATGGTAATATTATTTATAATACGGAGGATGATACACAGAATATCATTTGGATGATTTCAGAGTCGTCTCGATGGCCTGCGATTTTTAGACCGATGTGGGCAGTTTGCACACATTTGTGTCATCCCGAGAAGCTATATTTGTCACCAGAATTATCTTTCGGCAGTTTTAGTGGGAAACAAAAACCCAATTACTATTTCGGCTTCTATAAACTCCTTAGAAAGTGTGAGGTCGGCAATGGCAAAAATCGTCGAAACCTCTCACGCTTTCTCTCGCCATTAGATGGGGTATTATCATTTCTAATACGCTTATATAGCAAAAAGTGGAGTCGTGAGGGTGGTTTTGAGTCCGTAAGAACCCATGCCTATGAGCCATTAAGGCGACGAATCGACTGAGCCAACTTGCGAAGAACTTCAGTCGCCAGTTGGGCTATATACATATTTGTACCACTTGTATACTAACGTATGTTTCTGAGGCAGAGATCCAAATGCGCTTGCTAGGCAGGACAAGCTAGCTATAGTACGTTGGTACTAGCTGGTGATCGGGAATCTCTTGCAAGCGCTCAATCGATAATTCGTCAGCCGCCGAGATGTCCCATACGATGTCGAAGAATTCGACTGCGGCATCAACAAACTGCGTTCGTTCGGTGTAGATCCCACATTCGGGGTTCCAGTCGTAACTGTTCTCCATGAAGTTCGCAGACCCGAGGAGTGCTGCCCCTTCCTCCGGTGCACCGACCGTCTGGAGTTTGCCATGAATCCCGATTTCATTGAGATCGCGGAAGTCCATATCGGGCGTCACACGCTGGTGTTCCTTGAACCGCGAATAGGAACGCACCGTCACTCGATCACGATGTTCTTTGATCTCGCTCAGCAGGTTTCGTTGAAGCCGCCGCCACTCCCAGGGTTCCTTCGTATGGCGAGTGAGCAAACGAAGCTCGAAGCCATGTTCGAGAAGACGACGAATTTGGGCCACGTACTCGTTGAACGTGTCGTCGTCGAACGGTGTCATGATGCGCAAAACCTTGTCCTCTATGTCGCGCTCGAGGCCGAGGCTGAACAAGCGGTCGGTCATTGCAGTGTACGGTTTCAGTCCCGACGAGCGCCTCTCATGCCAGCGGCGGAGACGTGCCCGTTCTCTACCGAGTCCACGTGAATCTCCGACGTAGGCGTCCATCTTTTGCTCTCCGAGAGCGTCCGGATCGACGAGCGTGTAGGTGAAGTAGGTCGGTGCGATCGCCCCGCTGTCGATCGACTCGTAGTCCTGAACCACCATCGACTCGGTCGCGACGGGGTCAGGTGGGAATGACACCGTCTCTTGAGAGAGGGTGTCGATGCGACTCTGAATGTCCGAACAGCGTTCCACGAGGTGTTTCGTATATTCGTCTCGTACAGCCTCGACATCGACAGCTTCTGGCACGACCTCAAATTCGACGAGGCCGTCGCTGACCTCACACTCGACTCCCGGAACTGATGAAAGTGCTTGGTAGAGAGAGTACGGCGTTACGCTCGGCCACCGCTCAGTAACGAAGTGCACGTCGAACGTCGCCAGAACGGGGTATGCCGCAACAGTGGCGACGACTTTGAGAGCTGCCTCCCGTTCATCAGCGCTAAGATCCGCATCTTCCGATACATCGTCGAGTCCGACCGACTGGTCCGTGTTGACCCTCTCTAAGTCGGCCTCAGTTGATGGCACCAGCAGTGATCGCACTTGGTCGAATTCGTCCTCGTATTCCTGCCGCTGGTTACGGACTGCGTCTTCGACTTCCGTTTCATCGACTGTGATCGCTTGCGTACTGGCGAGGTTTGCTACCTCGGCCATCTCCAGTTCTCCCTTCGTCGGAGTTGTTCCAATTAATCGCTGCACGAGGTCTTCTAGACAGGCTGCGTCCGCAGATTCGACGACGCAAGAGAGGATGTCGCGATAGGCTTCTGCAACAACTGTCTCGGTAGACATTGTCTGCTGGGCCGACAGCGAACTGTCGATCCGTTCTCGATTGAGGTCGACGCTATCGGGATAGATAGTCATGAACCCGAGCGACCCTAAGAGGGGAGCAAGAACGGTTTCATCCCACTCGTCGGCGAGCAGGCTGTCGAGTTCGCGTCTCGGGACGTTATCCTCCTCGATTTCGTTGCACGAGCGAAGCACCATCTCAGCTGGCTGAAGCCGAGCGACAGTAGCTGTTCGGATGAACGGCTGTGGCTCGTCCGAGATTAGCACTACCATTCCCAGTAGCGAAATGGTGCCGTTGTCGACGAGACCGAGTTCGTCGAGCAGCCACTCGTGTATCGAGACGACGGGATCGCGGCCTCGTTCGTCATTCGTTCTGATAATTTCAGTCCGAACATGCGGTTCGAGGCGTTCCTGTATCGGCTCCCCAGTTGCTGTTGCGGCGAGTGCAGAGTACACGCTCTCCGCTGAAAGCGCCCAGAGGCGCTCAGGTGACTGCGTTCGGAGTTCGTTCGCGGTGTTGAGTGGATTACTCATCGTTCCTCGGTTCGAGGTGAAGATCGTGAGATAGCAGGTCTAGCAGTTCGTCCTTTGCAAACGATTCGGGGTCGTTCTGCTCTACACACCCATACTGGTAGAGGCAGAACGGACATCCATTCTCGCAGTTACACTTCGACTCGTCCGGTGAAAACGCCTCACGCATGAGTTCGACGGCGCGTTCGAATTTCTCTCCGTCATCTTGAGTTAGCAGCACGGTGATGCCGCTTCCGCCTTCGTCGGAATCGTAGACTAGTGTTCCTTCGTCCTCGATGGATTCCGGAACCTGCCTGACGCTAACGCCGCCGATGTACTGGAGTGCGACTCGGAGGCCGTGAGCGAAGCCGTGTTCGAGTTCTTCGCTGTCGAAGCGTACCCGGGCCGCCTTCGTAGAGAACTTCGTTGCGGGCCGGACAGCCTCGCTCTCATCGACAGGATGTTCGACGTTGTTCGTACAGTATGCCGAGTCTCCAGTTTTCGCGATTGCTCCGTTACATCCGTCGACACCGCACATCTCAAACACGTTCGGTAACGGGTCTGCTCCACCGTCCTTGTAGGTCGCCCAGTATTTGCTCGTCGAGGCGAGTAGCGTGACGTCTCCGTACTCGAACTGTCCGTGGACGGTCCCGTTTTCGTCGACGATGTCCCGGGAGAACGTCGCCTCGAACGAATCGCCGGCATCGGTTTCGACAGGAGCGTACGTGCTCTGGGGTTCCGTATCGTTCTGATAGACCGTCGAGGGTTGAAGTTGCTGGGTACTCGGCGTCGAACTGAGCGGGAGATCGTGCTGATACGCGATCACTCGCTCCGGGACCTGAGTGACGAGCGGCTTTAGTCGCGTCCCGCACGACTCGCAGTTGGAGGTGTCGCTATCGTACTCGGAAGCACACGTCGGACAGATAGCCGCATCTTCGAGGTCGTCAGTGATGCGTGCAGATTCCAGCGGCTCCCAGTACACCTGTGTCACGACGTAGGTCTCGCTGTCGTAGAGATACGCAGCGCCAGGATGGAGTTCAGAGAGAGCGATACGGCGCTCGCGTGACCCGTCGCTGACGTGCTCGAAGTCTTCACCGACGAGCTGGTAATCGACCGAGCTACCAACCGACCGCAATCCGAACGCAGCAGGACTCTCCCGGTTCAGATAGCTACCGAAGTCCATGTCCTCGAGTCGGTCGAGATAGTCGTTCAGTTGGTCGAGTTGACGCTCGACCTGCTCTCGCTGTTCTCGTAGGCGGCGCTTTTCGTCGCGATCGCGAGTGTTCCGTTCTTCTCGTCGTAGATCGCTTACTTCCTCGTCAAGTTCATCGATGTCGTCGTAGATGTCGTCTTGCTGGTCGCGATAGAGATCGACGATAGTCTCCTCGAAGCTCTGTTTGTCCTCGGTTCCGGCGAGGATCCCTTCGACGATGTCCCCATGCTTATCGAGAACCGACTCGACGACACCGTCACAGTCGTTACGCTGACACTCCCCGCCGTAGCCAGCGGCGTGCTTTCGACCACACGCTGAACAAACGCTGAACGACAGGAGGTCCTCCAACCACTGCTCGATTTCGTCCCGGTTCTCGTCGAGGAGCCTCCGAAGTGCTTCGAGTGGAGCATCATCGTTCCAACTCTGAACCTGGAAGTTCGTGGACGAAAGCACCCCGGTGAACGTCATCACGTCGTTCGGTCGGGGCTCCGTTCGCGGTACTGGCTCGTTGTCACAGACGATGAGGTCTTCGAGACCGCTCTGTTCGCGGCGCCATGGGACCCATCGGGTCGTCGCAGCCCAGTCGAGGACGGCCCACGAAAGCGACTGGTGGAGCACTTCGTGGTTCACCTCGTTGAGCGGAACCTGCTGGGGGTCGGCCGCGATGAGTTCCTCTGGGTGTTCGTGGTAGTAGTAATCGATGGGGTTCCGCTGGCTGACCGAGTGAATGAGGGAATTGCCCGAAGCCCGACCCGCACGTCCAATTCGCTGAAGATACGAGTTGGCGTTCGGCGGGGTCCCGTACAGGAGGAGCGTGTTGAGGTCGCCGATGTCGACACCTAACTCCATCGCCGGCCCAGACGAGAGGAAGTGTGGATACCGCCCCTGTCGGAACTGGTACTCCAGTTTTCGCCGCTCGTCGCGATCAGTCTCACCGTAGTATGCCCGCGCGAGCAACATCATCGGGTCGGACGTCGAAACCTGTTGAGCAGTCAGGGAGTAGTGGGAGTGAGAGAACTCTGACCGGTCCTCTATTGTCGTTCCGAACTCGATGACATCATCCGGTGCGAGCCCTAGAGTGACTTCGAGCGAGGTCGCGTATTCCTCTCGGCTCGGACTGTAGTTTGTCGGCGTCACGTTGTCGACGACAGCACATTCGACCGCATCTTCGTCGACCATGACGTACCGACTCCCCTCCTCTTCGACGCGACGTAGAATACCGCGATCGACGAGGGAATCGAGATGATCGTGTCCGTCCTCGGTCTCGTCCACCAGATTTGGCTCGTAATGGTGGTTTTGACCGATTGCCTCTACGAGTAACTCACGTTCGCCCTCGCTGAGTTCGTCAATTTCGGTGTCCAGCCGAACGTCGACCAGTCCCTCGTCGCTAAGCTGGTTACTGCGGTAACGCTGACTGTACTTCCCTTCAAAGACGCGAGACACTAATTCTTCCGTCAGGTATTCGTCGACCGACTGGTCGTAGCCGGTCAGATGTTCGTACATCCCCGGGGCGTTACCGTCCTTACCGACTAATTGCCCTTCGTACTGGTGAGCATCGTCTACTCCACACTCTACGACGTCGGACAGTGTTGCCCAACCCGATTCGTCGGCCTCCGAACTGACGCTATCTACGAACAACTGGTCGAAGAAGAACGACTCTTCGGGTTCGCGGAAGTTCCGCTCGAGTTCCTTCATGTCGGACTGGCTGTCCGCGAACGAGAGCATCTTCGATTCTCCGAAGGTACTGGGATCGTCGCGATCCGCCAGTGAACGCAACAAATAGCGCCCGCTCGTCACAGCAGCATTAGCCGGACCACGGAGCATCGAGTCGTATCGCCGGTTCTTCGCGTAGGTCTCTCGCCTATCTTCGTGGTAACACGGCAGTCCGCCGGGGAAGTTACTCGCTTCCCTAATTCGTCCGTTATCGTCTACCATCCGAAAGTTCCCGTAGCCCTTCGCCCGGCGGCTAATCTCGGGATCGTCGCAGTTGCAGTTGTGTGGGCCGTTAGGAAGGAACTCGTGCCCGCAGGACTGACACTCGTCGACCATGTTGATGTCGAACAGCGCGGATCGAACGAGTTTCCGTTTATTGCAGCTGCACGATGCGGGTGGATTACCGAAATACACTTCGTCGCACCCGGGGTCGCTGCACGTCCATCCGAGGAACCGTTTGGGCGTGAGCTCGCCGTCACAGTCGTCCGTAGTGCACTCCTGACCCTCCGGATCTTCGTAGACTTCTCCACACTCGGTGCAATACTGAACATCCTCGTCTGCAAGCGGCTCTAACGCAGTGGAATGGCAGGAATGACATTCGGGTTCCCGTGCTTCCTCAACCGTGAGTTCGCCGTCACAGTCTGGGTTGGTGCAGACGTGCTTCTCCATCGAATCGTCGAGGACCATCGCGGCGTCGCAGTCGGGACAGTCATGCTGGTGGTCAATCTTCTGACGCTCGCCACAGTCCGTACACTCGTAGTACGGTCGCCAGTAAATCCGAACCATCTCCGGTGTTTCGCCGTCGACGGTTTCACACTGACATTCTCTTCGTTGGAAATACTCGAAACGGCCCTCTTCCGACGTGACGGTATGAGGTGCGAGACGCTCACAGTTCGGGCAGAACCACGATTCAAGCGACTCTTCACCACACTCGTTGCATAGTGAGAGTTTCGTTACGAAGTGGTGGTCGCACTCAGTACAGGACGACTGCGGGGTGTCGTAGACAGTCCCGCAGTTAATACACGTATAGTAACCGTCGAGCGGCCAACTGAACAAGTGTGCGCGGCGCTCGAGAATACCCGACACCTCGCCGATAGTCATGAAGTTCGCTACGACTGTCTCCGCCTGGGACTCGGAAAGCCCAGTCTCGTCGATCAGGCGGTCCCGAAGACCGACTGGCCGAAGTGGGGTCTCACGAAGCGCCGCGTAGATCCCGCGGACGAACTCAAGGGGCCCGCCTTCGTCCTCGACTAAATGTTCGTAGAGCGCATCATCAACGTCCTCACTACCGTCCTCTACGGCAGCGGCGTCAAGTGCTTGCCTCGCGGCATCGGTGTCCCCGGCACGTAGATCCTCTTCGCTCATTTCTGCCGAAACAAATTCGTCGGGGATGTCGACGGGGAACGGTGCGTCGAGGGTACGCTCGTCTTCTTCGACAACTTCGATGTCAGGGTCGACGAATGGATTGATGCGCTGGAAGACCGTCCGTTTGTTCTCCACGGTCGCCGACGCACCGACGATGGTGAGATCGTCGTCTGCCTCACTCTCGTACCCGTTGAGTTCCTGCCGCTCTCGAATATACCGGCGCATGAGCGTCGACGTGAACGAACCGAAGAGTTCGGAATACTCGTGGATCTCATCGAACACGAAGTATTTCGGCTCGGCGACGAAGCGCTGCTGTTCCTCGTCACCGTTGACGTTGAAGAGCCTGTAGTTGATCGTGTCCGGGTTCGTCAACAGGATGTCCGCTGGCGATTCGACGATGGCGTCACGAGTGACCTTGATGAAATCGAACGTGAGGTCGTCCTCGTGTTCCACCATCGGTTCGACGACGAACGAGTCGTCGTCACGCTGCCTAACCGTCAGCGACGAATCACACTCGTCGCACGGGCAGTCGAAGTATTGGAACGTGGTCTGGAGGTACGCGAGTTCGTCGGGGTCGCGACGCTTAGTGTCTCCGTCGTAGATACCGACGGTTACTTGCTCGTCCGGCGATCGATCCCGGTTGAGCGTGAAGAGGTAATCGATTAATCGTTTCAACTGGTCCTGTGCGAGTGCTTTTGTCGGGTATGTGAGGACGCACTTGACACTGTCCGGTGGATGGTCGTCGTGCTGGCCCGCTTTTGCTTCAGTAATGAACTGGAGGATGGGGATGAGCCATCCCTCGGTCTTTCCCCGACCCGTACTTGCGGTCAGGAGCGTGTGGTGGTCCTCAAGAACCGATTCGACCGCTGACTCCTGAAATTCATACAGCGATCGGAACCCGGCCTCAGAGAACGTTTCGGTGACATCGTCGTGGAGGCCGTGGTTGCTGGCGAACGTCTCCCAAGAGGTGTCGCTCATCCGTGGAAGATCCAGCACCTGGAGGTAGGGTCCCTTCGTCCGGATGAACTCAGGAAGGTCGTCCTCCAGTGACTCGCCAGACCCGTCGTGGTACCGCGAGACGAGGTTCTTGACGGCTCGCTGTGGCTGGGAGCCGGCGTAGTGTTCAGCGTACGATTCGCGCATCGAGTTCGCGAGTTCGAGTGGGTCGAAATCCATCGGTGGCAATTGGTGTGGGATGTTGGTCAGTCGGTGAGCTGTTCGTCGATTTCGTGGTTCGTGATCGGTTGAATGATCACGCTACCGTTGGCGAGGATGTCTCGAAGACGTTCTCGGTCGAACGACCGCTGGTCGTTCCTGACGTCACAGCCGTATTGGTAGAGACAGGACGGACACCCGTTCTCGCAGTCACAGTCGAACTGATCGCGCATAAGCCCGACTGCACGGTGGAACGCCCGGAACTCTCCGTCCGTCCGCTCGAAGAGGAGACGCGCGACATCGGACCCGCCTTCCTGAGACTCGAAGACATCTACATGCTCCTCGCCGACATATTCGGCGAGGTCACGAATGTTGACGCCGCCGAGGTATTGCAGCGCGACTCGGAGGCCATGTGCCAACGTGTGCGACAGGTCGCGGTCATTGAGGTCAACTCGGACACCCTGAGTATCGTACTGGTATCCAAGGCGGATGAACTCGGAGTCAGCCCCGCGGCCGTTAGGGAAGTGGTCGGAGTCGGCGCTGCACCGACGCTCGTCGTCATCGTCACGATAGATGACGCCTGGACAGTTCTCTTCACCGCATACCTCGAAGGCTGTCGGCCTCGGATCGACCTCACCGGACTTGTACTTCGTCTTGTAGCTCTTCGTATGCAGCAGGACCGAGTAATCGCCGTACTCGATCGTCCCGAGAGGATCGCCATCGGCATCCTGGAGTTCGAACGTCCGTTCAGAGTCGAACTCGAGTATCGACGTCTCCCGCTCGGCGTACGTGTTCTGGATCGGTTTGTTCGGTTCGTCGTGGAGGTAGCGCGCTTCGTCACCCTCTGCGGTCAGTTTGAGGTTGTCGTGGTAGGCATCGACCGAATCGAGTACCGCCAGTCGGCGTCGCTTGAGCGGCACATCGTTATCGCAATCACACCCGTCAGCGTCGAGGTCGTGCGAGGTGTGGCACGCCGGACAGACGAGTTCCTCGGCCAGGTGATCTCCGTCGACGGCTTCGCTCACGGTATCACGGAGGTCCGAGCTAGCCTTGTCGTCGAGTCGGACGCGCGAGACGGTGTACGTCTCCCCGCCGTCAAGGTAGGCGGCACCGGGGTGGAGTTCTGAGAGCGCCATCTGCATCGCGCGGCCGCTCCCCTGATCGCCGACGTTCCGGCGGTTGTACCCTTCGTCGACCAGGGACAGACCGGCCGTCGTGGCGACGCTCCGCATCGAGAAGTCGTATTTGCTTTCACGGGACTCTCTGAGGAAGTCGAAGTAGCTCGCACCACCCAGATCAGAGAGGTAGTCCTCGAGAACCTCGATGCGGTCCTTGAGGCCCCGGCGTTCGCGCATGATGCGTGCCCGTTCGTCTGACCCGGCCCGCTGCTGGTCACGACGCAATCGAGAGTTACGTCGTTTCAGGTCGGACAACTCACTTTCCAGTCCCCGTTTGTATTCACGGTATCCAGTGATGTAGCGCTCGTCAAAGTTCGCGAGAACGTCGTCGACAAGGTGGCCGAACTCGCTCTGAGCGTGCAGGATTTCTCCATCACAGTCACTGTTGGTACACGTTTCGCGGTCGTCGTCAGTAGCGTACCGCCGCTCACATTCTTCGCAGTAGCGGTAGTCGAGGAGAGATTCAAGGTAGTCGGCGATGTCTCGTTCGTAGTCGTCGACGACTTCGCCGAGTACGTCGAGTTTTGAGTCGTCGCTGCCGAGCGACAGCGTGTCGGCACCGAGGGACATGACGTGGGTCAGTTTACTGGCGTCGTCACGTTCGCTCTCGTTAAGCATGCTCCGACGGTGATAGGTATCTCCACCATCGATCGACCGCGCGCTACCGTGTCGACTGACATCCCACGGAATAGTGAAGTTAGCCGCCACGTAGTCGAAGATCCCCCACGACAGCGAAACGCGTAGGACCTCCTCGTTGTGTTCGTTGAGCGGTACTGGAGTCGGATCGGTGTCGATGAGTTCGTCCGGGTGGTCGTAGTAGTAGTAGTCGATCGGGTTGCGCTGACTGACCGAGTGAACCATCGAAGAATGGGAGCTGCGCCCCGCACGCCCGACCCGCTGGAGGTACGCGTTCATGTTCGGCGGCGTCCCATACAGCAGGAGTGCGTCGAGGTCGCCGATGTCGACTCCGAGTTCCATCGTCGGTCCCGAAGAGAGGTGGTGGGGGTAGTTCTCCTCGCGGAAGAGGTACTCTAACTCCCGACGTTTGCGCTTATTCGTCGCCCCGAGATACTCCTCAGAGATGAGAATCCGCGTCTCTGAGTATTCGGCACGGTGGGCACGCTGTGTGAACCGGGGATGGGAGGTCGAGGCACGTTCGGCGAGCGACGTTCCGGACTGAACAGTGGACTGCGTATCTAGACCAAACTGGTGCTGGAGCATCGTGTAGTACCGCTCAGTATCAGGGTCGAACCGAATACCATCACCGTCGCCCGCAACCGTAACAGCGAGCGCCGACGGATCGAACGAGACGTAGTCATCAGAGTGCCCGTAGGAGAGGATATTGCGGTCGACCAGTTCGTCGACGACTGCTTCGGCGGGCCTGTCGGGACTCGGATGGTCGAAGTTTGCGACACGATAGTCATTGCCTTCGTCGGCGAGTTCGCGGACGATAGCGCGCTCATCACCATCGAGTTCGTCGAGACCTGGGGCAAAGCGGACATCGAGCAGTCCTTCTTCGGTGAGGGAGCCGTCCCGCTCGCCCAAACGCTGGCTGTAGGTGTGTTCGAGTGCGCGTCGGGTGAGTCGATCCCGAAGCGCGTCATCGTCGTCCCAGCGCTTTCGGGGCTGATCTTTCAATCGTGACTTCAGGTCAAACTCGACACTCCTCGCGACTCGCGGCGGTTCCAGTGCATCGTTTACCTCGTCGACGATGTTCGCCGCATCCTCGAGGACTTGATTAAACGGTGTCCAGTCGTTCCCGTCATTACGGGACGACGCACTTTCGATTAACAGTTGATCGAGAAGGGTCTCGACCTCTGGTTCCGAGAAGTCACGACTGAGCTCCTTCATGTCACGGTGAGAGTCAGCGAACGACAGGAGCTTCGCCGCCTGTTGGCCTTCCTCGTCGGCCACGCGGCGCAACATGTACTGCGAGGTGGTCACCGCGAGGTTGCTCGGACCTCGCATCAGTTCGTCGAACCGGCGGTCAATCTCGTACCGGGCATACGGATGCGGGCACGGGACAGCCGACGGCTGCGAACTCATCGTGTGAATCCACCCACTGGTGTCGATCGTCTTGTAGGCCTGATGGTGACCGGTCCGCGGATGAATGTCCGGATCGTCACAGTTGCAACCCTCGTCGCCGAGGAATGCCGTCTCACACGAACGGCAGTGTTGGTCGTCGTGAATCTCGAAGAGTCCGCGCTTTACGAACGACGATGTGCCACAGTCGCATTGATTGGGGGAATCATCGAAGAGGACCCGGCTACAATCGTCGCTCCCACAGACCCAGGGAAGGAACCTCGTCGAGGTGAGTGAGGAACCACAGTCGACACACTGGTCAGGGGCCTGCTCGGGGTGTTCGTAAGTCGCGCCACATTCCGGGCAATCGAATCGATTCGCAACAGTAGCTAGTCCGAAGTCGGACCCGTCACAGCTGTCGCAGACTCGCTCGATCTCGTGAGCCGACTCACACTTCGGATTAACGCAGGTGAACGTCTTATCGTCGGTCCTGACGGTCTTGGAACCGCACTCGGGACAGTCACGGGTCGTCGTTCGCTCGGTTCGGAGTCCACAGTCGAGGCACTCGAGGAACGGCTGGAACGTCGTACGAACCATCTGGACGACATCGTCGCGCGCTTCCTCACATCGGCGGCAGACGTGTTCCTCGTCTTGGTCGATCGTCCCGTGTTCGGTCGGCGTGTACGGCTCTAGTTGGTCGCAGCCTGGACAGTACCATCCGACAAGGTGTTCGTCGCTACAGTGTCGGCAGTAGGTAGAGCGCGTGACGAAGTCGAATCCACACTCGTTACAGTCGTCCTGTGGGGAGCGGTACGTCGCGTCACACGATGGACACGTATAGAAGCCGTCGATCGGCCAAGAGAACACGTGACTTCGGTTCTCCAGCATACCGGAAAACTCACCGAGGGTCCGGACGTTCGACACCAGTTTCGATGCTTCATCGGTGTCGAGATTCAGCGTCGTCGCTAACTCGTCGTGTAGTTGGGACCGTGTGAGCGGCTCGTCGTACAGCAACTGGTGGACGTAGCGAACGACCTGTGCGCCGAGGTCATCCTCGACCTCGGTGAGATGGTCGAAGAGAGCGTCACTCACTAGCGTCTCCCGGCGGTCACGGTCGTAACTCGATGCATCCTCCAGCGTGTAGTCGAACGCATCGAGGCCCGGAACAACGTCGTCCGGCGCGGCCGTCGCACGCAGAATGCGGTCGACGGACAGACTGTGCGACATTAGCTCTTCCGGAACATCGTCCGGAACCTCCCCATCGAGGTCGCGTGGTGACTCACTCACCTGTTTGACATCGACGGCACCGCTAACCTTCTGGAACAACTCGACGTCGTTCTCGACGGTCGCACTGCTCGCGACGAGTTGTAAGTCGTCAAGGCCGCGTTCCTCGCGGAGCGACTGGATTCGCTTCATCAGCGTCGACGTGTAGCTCCCGAACAGGCCGTCGTAGGTGTGGACCTCGTCGAAGACGAGGAACTCGGGTTCGTAGACGAACCGCTCGTGTTCGTCTTCGGCGTTAGTGTTGATGAGTCGGTAGTTGATCGTGTCCGGGTTGGTGAGCAGGATGTCAACGCCGTTCTCGAGGATGTCGTTCTTCGTTAGCCGCAGGAAATCGAGCGGAACGTCGTGCGGTTCATCGTCTTCACAGTGCGCTTTCTCTGGAATGAGTTTGAACCGAGCGCCGGTGTTTCGGATCCGAACACCACCACCGCAGTCTTGGCATTTGTCGAGTTCGTCATTGTACCCAGGGCACTCGAAGTGACGGAAGGTCGCATTGAGGTACCCTTCGGAGCCTGATTCGCCGACATTCCGCGGGGTATCACCGTCGTAAATACCGACGGTGATCTGTTGTTCCGACCGTAGGTGGTTGTTGATGAGGTAGAGGTACTGGAGGAGACGTTTCAACTGGTCCTGCGCAAGTGCCTTTGTTGGATAGATGAGCGTAGCCTTGACGCTCGTGTCGTCTCCCCCGTCACTGTGCCGTTTGTCTTCGAGGATGCGGTTGAGGATAGGAATGAGCCACGCTTCAGTTTTTCCTCGTCCCGTCGCGGCAGTAATGACGGTATCATTTCCCTCGAGAATGGCCTCGATACTACGCTCCTGGAAGTCGTAGAGCCGCTCGAAGCCGATCTTCGAGAAAGCCCGGCGGATATGCGGCTCGAGACGTGCCGACCTGGCGAACGCGTCCCACGAACGGCCGCTCCAGTTCGGGATGTCGAGTGCCTGAAGGTAGGGGCCGCGCATCCCCGTGATGTCGTCCTCGCCGTCCGCCAGGCGATTAGCGACACTACGCGCAGCTCGTCCCCCACGACCGATAAAGTAGTCGTGGTATGCAGCCTGCATTTGTTCCGCGCTGGCGACGGGATCCTTCATCGTTACAGGTTGAGTTCCACCGCCGACTCCAGTTCATCCACGCGCTTCATCTCCTCGAGCGAGTCGAGCGAGACATCCGCCAACGTAAGCTGTTGTGACTTACTGAGCGTCTTTACGTCCTCGATTGTGGAGTCTGAGAGGTCGTGTTTCTCTTGAAAGTCGTCGAAGCTCTGGAGCGATTGATGTTTCTCCCAGTCGCTGGTGGCGTTATCCCACTTTGACACGAAACTCGTGGCGCTTCCGCTCAAGTCCATCAACTCTCGTGTCAGCAACGTGTGCATGTGGTTGAGTGTACGCGCGAAGTCCGAGTCCTGCCCACCGAGGATCTTCTGGAGTTCCTCTGCCGCTGCGACCTTTGTACTCCACTCGTCGCGCTTGCTGTCGAGTTGACCCTCAATGGTTTCGGTGACGTTCTTTACCTGCTTCTTCGCCGACCGAATCTGCTTGATCTGCGTCTCGACGTCCGGTGTCAGTTGGACTTCGAGGTCGTTCTGACCGTCTGCGCCAAGATCGTCGAGTTCTGCGTTCCCCTCGCCCATATCGTCGCTCTGGACGTTCTCGAGCAGATCCTCTTGAGTCACCTCGACCCCTTTCTCCGCCACCTGAACCGCACTACTGGTCATCGATGGCGCGGAACCGTCGAAGGCCTCCTCAAGCACTGTCTTGTAGTATTTTAGGTCTCGAAGGCGCTCAGCGAGTTCGTCGAGTTCGTCGTTCACCTCACTGATGTTGTGCCGCGCGACAGAGACGTGATACTGCGTGTTCTGTGCCTGCTTGTGTTCTCGAGCCTTGTCTTCGAGGGCGTCAACAGCCGTCGGTAGTGATTTCGATTCGCTCATTTTACAGATCCTCCGTCAGAGAGACGATCGACTGGCGCTTCTGCTCGTAGTTACTGTACTCGCTGAGTTGCTTGATGCGATGTTCGAGATCGGCCCCGGTAGCGTGTTCCTGATCTTGGAGATCGCTGATCAGCGAGTCGAACGCCCCGTATATCTCCCACGCTGCTTGTTCGTCCTGGCTCCGGGCGAAGTCGTGAAGTCGGGCGATGAACGTCACACCGGTTGCGTCGCCCATGTTCCGGAACTGCTCGACGTCATCACGGAAGGCCGTGAGCTTCACTTCCTCCGGTGATTCGGTGAGCAGTTCGTAGGCGTCCTCGTAACTCGACTTGATCGGCACGTCCATCGCACCTGCGCACTGATACAACGTCTCGAACCACTCTGCGAGCTGATCGACCGTATGGCCGCTGTCGTACCACCGTTCAACGGGTTCAAGCGCCTTTTGGATGTGTGATGCGTCGTCGTCGACCGTGAGCCGCTGGAGTTCTGCTGCGTAATCCGAAATCCGATCGAAGAGACTCGATACCTTGGTATTGGCGTTATTTCGCGTCGTTCCGACTTTGTACGCGTCAGCGAGTTCGTCGGTATCGATGACCATCGCAGCGTCGACGTGTGCCTCTAGGTCTTCGGCAACCTCCCTACGTGCTTCAGACAGGCGCTCGTAGTCTACGACGTTCGATTTGAGGAGGAAGAACCCCTCGATGAGGTCACTAATATCTCCCGACGACACGGTGAGGTTGGTGAACGCCTGTCCAAACGCGCTATCTCGATCGAAGTTTTCGACGATCGGTTTACCGTACGACTGGTTGCTGTCGTACTCCTCGAAGGCGATTTCTGTGGGAATCTGATCGTCGTCGACCTCCACACCACGGGCAGCGTTGATAAGGAAGAACTGTGCGAGGACCAGCGTTTTCTCTATCGTGAGCTCCTCGGGTAGACAGTCCTCGATCTCTTCGCGCATTTCATGCTGAAACTGGGCGACGTTAGTGTCTGCCCACGCACGGAGCTGATCGAAGTTCGTCGTCGTTGGATCGAACATATCGAACAGTCCGTACTCCAGCATCGGAGTATAGAGATCGGCGTGTTCTGCACCCCATTCGAGTTCGATGTCGACGCTAGCCTGACGTTGTTGGTCCCCCTGAATGGAGACCGGGATACTGTCGCCGCGAGCGTAGTAGATCCCACCGACCGACCGCGTCGAGGAGTTCGGATTACTCAGGCGTGTGGGGTTGTGCCACCGTTTGAGAACGGCGACTGCGCCGTCGTGGAGCGTGTCCGAACTGGGATACTCCTCGCCGCTCGTGACCCAGTCTTGGAACTCTTGGAATTTTCGCTGTCGCTCGCGTTCTTCCTCGCTCAGTTCTGGTTCGTCGATGACCTCAACCTGCTCGTCTTCTGGCTCCTCGTCGTCTGCTGCTTCTTTGCCTTCTTCGCCCTCAGGAGAGTTGCTTTCTTTGTCGTCTTCGTCGTCCTCGGTATCGACCTCGTGATCCGGTACCGGCGGATTCTTGATCTTATCGAGTACCGCACTCCCTTTGCCCTTGTCGAACACGACGTAATCGCCTTTCACAGCGGCAATGTCGTCGTCCGGTAGTTCGATGCCGAACGTTTCGAAGATGCCGACCTTGACCCCGACGCCGTCCTCGACAGGTACTCCGTACCAGCGGCTGACGTCTTGGTAGATTTGGTCGTATTTCATGTCGATCTCGAAGGTCGGCGTGTCGACGAACGAGTTCGACTTCATCGCTTCGTAAGGTGCCCACGTCGACTTGAGACAGTGCTTGACCACTCGAAGAAGCAACAGTCGAGGCGTCTTCCGGTTGCTTCCTTCGTCGTTTAGCTGTCGATAAGCGACGTGTATGAAGCGCTCGTTGAACGGGTACAAACCGTCGAAAGCTTCTGCGACGTCCTGAGGCGCGTCTGCCGCATCAGAATTCCGTTTGATGGCACCTAGATACGATCGGGCGAGAGCTACCGAAGCATCGTCGTCGAGGAAGTACGCCTCGCCGTTCTCGTCGGTCATCGTTAGGTACCCCTCGGATCGCCCTTGCATGTACGTCGCTGCGTCTTCGCGAGCGAGGGCGTCGTCGATGTTGTCCTGCTCCCAGCCGACCGTCCAACCGAGAACGATGTCGTAGCTGCTACTACTGAGTTCGAAGATGTGATCCAGAAGTTGCTCTTTCAGGACGCTGAACGTCGTGAGGTCCTCACAGATGAGTACCGGCCGGATACCTCGCTCCTGATACATCTCCGAGTATTGCTGTAGCTGTTCCTTGAAGTCGCCCACGAGATTGCGGGAAAGGTATTCGTGAGCCTCGTTCTTCAGGACAGAGTACAGAACGTCTTTGTTCTCCGTGAGCTTCGTACTGAAGCTCAGTTGCAGGCGTAGAGTACGGAAATCTGCGCGGGTTAGCAGATTGAAGTCAGGATTCTCGTCACGAGAATCGAGAGCCTCCTGATACTCCCTGATATTCTTGGCGAAGATTTCTCGCAGGTCGCTATTATCGCCTCTGTTCTCGGTCAGCTCCTGTATCTCTTGGTCCGAAAAGTGCTCGGTTGACCAGATGCCGCGCATATACTCGACGATAGCACTCGCCGCATCGGCAGGGTCGAGATCATCGATGTTTCTGACATCGGTGTCGACATCGAGTGGCTCAGTGAGGACATCGATGATCTGATCCATTCGGGTCTGGCTACGGGAGACGTGCAGGGCGACGTAGTCTTCAACACCGTCGTCATCCTTGCCGTACCCATTTATCTGGTACTTCGTCCACTCACAGAGCTGGCTTTTCCCCGACCCTGGTTCACCACGGAGGATGAAAATACGGTTCGGGTCGTCGATATTCGAGGCAGTAATCGCGTCGAGTACGTTCTCTTGGGTGACGAAGTCGCCCGAGATACCGAGTGGGGTCAGCGTGTCTGCGTAAATACGATCGATGTCGACGTGGGTCTCTCGGAACTGTTCGGGCGTCTTCTTCTTCGTGTGGGCTTCCGACGTGATGAAGTGGTCGACTTCGTCGTCGTCCCAGTAGTGGGGCATCTCTCCGCTGGCCGGTGAATCTTCGGTTTGCTGGCTCATTGGTGAGTAAGAAGTTGGTCGAGAGGGTACTGATACGCCGTTTCGTCCGGTCGAGAATGAATCGAAACGTGCGTCACGCTTCGTCTGTTTCCGCGGACGTCATCGTCGAGGTCTGCTGGTGGCACTTCTACCTGGTTCTGCGCGTCGCCGGGTGCAGACAGGGACAGGACCCCATCTTCCTCCATGTTACGGAGGACGTCAGCGATTGCAGGGTGAAGCCGCGGCGTTCCAGTTCGTGCCTTGTAGACGGTGAACAGGTTGTCGTTGATCCAGTTGAGTGCGCGTCGGAATTCACCGTTTTCAACTGTCTCTCCGTCGTAGCCTGCGTCCTCTCCTGAACTAGTTGGGGCGAGTACGAGCGCGTCGTACATCATTGCCCGACAGGGGCTCAGCACGAGACCGTCCTCGGTCTCCGACACAAGACCCAGTTGCTCGCACAACGTCACCCACATGTCGATCTTCTCGTCAGTCCAACTGAAGTCGTAGTCAGTCTCGCGCTTCAGGATGGTTCGAAGGTTGTCTCGGCCAGCGTTCACCGTTCGGCTCCCCTCACTCAATAGGGCACGGTGAACATCCCCAAAGTGGGACTGACGACCGTCCTGCTGATTGCAGTGGTATAGCAACCGTGCTTCGAAAGGGAGGCCCTCGAAGTGCCGCTCGTTAATGGGTTCGACCGTATCTTTGATGTCCCCGGTCGGACTCTCGACAAGGTCGACCGCATTCAGGAAACGAAGTGACCCTTCGACGTGATCGGTTTTCACCTCACCGCCGGTGGCTGGTCGACCGAATTTGCTCGTGACTTCCGAGACACTGGTGGTCCCCTGAAGTGAGCCGTAGATGTGTTTTAGCTCCGGTGCTCGCACCGAGATGAACCCGGTGAGTAGTTTGTCCGGCTTGTTGGTCGCCGGTGTGTATGTTGTACTCATATGTCCTCCTGGTGGCGATAACGATAACTGTCTAATCGATCTTCCTCGAATTCTACACGTTCGAGCATGTCGAGCATGCTGTTCGCGACTTTCTGCGTGGGCCCGCGCTCAGTCCACGAACGGAGCGCCTCTCTGATGCGCTCGGAGTAATCTTCCAGTACACGGTCTACGTCCTCTCGAATGAGGTAGTAGAGGGGTGCCCAGGCGGGACTGTCAGCCGGAATCTGCGTGTAATCGAAGAGTACCGGAATCGAGCCTGCCTCGAGACCTTCCTGTTTGTGATGCGCAGAAATCTGATGGAAGAACAGATTCTGCGTCGTTGATAGCGGTAGATCCGAATCGAGGTTGTACTGTATGTACCGCTTTAGCAGTCCTTTGTAATCGGTGACCGTGCACTCGAACTCGTCGATGAACGATTTCCCTGGTTTTTTCGTATGACGGGGCATCTTTGGTGTGCTCGTGTCAGTGACGAGCACATATGGCAGACTTTCCGGGCGCTTCCGCAGCAGCCGCCGAATAACGTCTTGATCGTCGAATGTGCTGTCTTCGTCCCGTAGTTCTCCCGTCAGCATCTCTTGGCTGACGTAGTGAACTAGTGGAAACTCGACACCACCCACCCCATGCTCTCGGAGGTCCTCGTTCGGAAACAGTTCGTACTCAACGAGTCGCAACCCGTTATCGTATATCTCCGGATGTGAAACTCTATCGAGGCCGAATTCGGCGAGGAACGGCAACGACCTGAGTTGCGCACGTGCTTGCGAACCAGTCTTTGCTAGTTGCGGATCCCGAATCACGAGAAACGAATCCCGTGTTCCGATGAAGTCCGCTAATGCTGGCGTCTCTGAGTCGGGTGGATCGTGCATCGTTCTGGGTGATCGCTTGGGAGTTGGTTTCGGCGTCGGTGTGGGATGGACGCCGTCTGCACGCACCCATTGACCGTAGCTATCACTACGTCGTTCTCAGCCTTCTCAGGCCGTGAACGTAGGATGCGGACGCATAGCAGTCTGACCGGGACCCACATAAAACTGTCGGAGAGATTATAATTACGCAGATGCCTCTACTCGCCCCGCCGGCGAGATGAGCGAACACTTCACACTCTCTGTCGAATCATCATATAATTATCGGCGATGAAACAGTTCGTCGTGAGTTGCGATAATGTAATGCGGCACGTCGGGAACTAAATCAAGACATCCGATATACCAGTGATTTCTGACCCTTTCTCGTCGTTTCTGTTCGGATGCGGTGCGTACTGTTGCACTATTCCGGAACAGTAACGAGGCTTCGAGCAGATACTATCGATATGCGCACATACCTCGCTCCATTGGGATTCGATAGTCGACGAGTAGTCAGACCAGTTTTGAGTGAAGGCATAGAAACAGGAGATCGAGTCGTATTACTGCAACCCGCAAGCAGTTCCGATAGAGGAGAGGATGCTTTTCAGGAAGTTCAAAATGTCCTGACACAGGTAGTCCCGGACCTAGACTTAGAAACAGAGCATCTACCGTACACAGACTTTGTCGAGACAACGTTGTACTGTGCTGATCTCATCCAAGCATCGGAAGGGGACACCATCGTTATTTTGGGTGGTGGTGCGCGAGAATTACTGTTGCCACTAACAGTCGCGACATTCACTAGTGGTGCAAATATCGACACAGTGCTCCAAGTAGGCGATATAGATAGCAGCGTCCGACGGTTACCACGCTTGAATCTTCGCGGGGAAGTTTCGGACGCCGAAGCGACTCTTCTCGCCGACCTCCACGATTTGGATGCAGTTTTATCAATAAGTGAGATAGCAGATGAGTTTGATAAGTCGAAGAGTACAATCGCGCGCCATATTAATAGCCTAGAATCTGAGGGGTTCGTACACACCAGAAAGGATGGAAGGAGTAAAACTGTCGATATAACTGATAGTGGACGGGTTTTCCTAAAAACAAGAACTTCTATTCCTATCTGATATTATCCCCTCTGATGTTGGTTCGTTCCATCGTCTAAATCTACGACGCCGTATCGGTCTATCTGTCCTTCTACATCCGAGCCCAATCGGAACATTTGAAGTATATACTGACCTCCGAGCGACAATTTGAGCTGGTTCTCTGACGTTTCAGTAACGGTTCCATCCGAGATGAGATCCTCTATTCGATCCCGTATACGCTCGGGATTAGCGGAGACAACCGCAATGATTTCGTCAACTTCTGGGGGCTCGTCACTGCTATGAATCGCATCGAGAATTTCATAATCTAGTGGCTCAATCTCTGTTACTTCTACGGGTTCATCTCCCGCTGTGGACGCCCCATATGGTGAACCAGTGAGATAGCTGACCCCTTTCCCCGTGATGCGATAATAGGACCCCTCCTCGCGAGCTTGTTCTACAAAGCCTGCTTCAGCCAATTTATCGATTCGCCTCTTGATCGTCGAATACGAGACGGACTTGTCGCTAAGTTCGAGGTTCAACTCAATCCCTCGCTTATTGAGAGCAACACCGCTCTTTCCCAGTAATTCGAGGATTAGATCATCGTTTTCATTCAGCCAGTTCGGCTGGATACGACGCATTTTCGCAATCGTACGCACGTTGCCTTTTTATTAGTGTCCCCTATCGATTCGCAGTTGTGGCCATTATATTCTCTATCTATATGACCAAATAGTGGGCCACTTTTATATATCGCTGGCCATAATCTGGGGATGGAAACGATGTATGAAGATAATCGATGTACCCTGAATAGAGGTGAAATAGGCTGTGGGGAGTGAAATCGGCTCTTCTGGGACCTGGTACGATACGGAGGAGCAGGTAGCCTGGCCAGATTGGTCTCCCAGTAACGAGTGCACGAACAGTCCCTACGGCGATCCAGACGATTGGTCCAAAGTACAGGCCATCGGAAACGGTTCGGACCAACGGCAAGCAACCGTAAATCGAGACGCGAACGGAGATCCTCTCGGTATCGCGATTACGCTGAGTGCTGCCGAGTTGCATCTGCTTGGAGTCGAGCTTGACGGCGTCCGTGCCCTCGATTACTGGGTAGAGAACGGCCAGCTTCGATTTGCCGAAGTGAGATCGTCACGTACCGGTCCAGAACCTCGGAAGGATGTCTGAGTCGCAACCCGCTACCGCATATCCGACCGAAGAGCAGTACGATCGCTGGGCAGACCGTGCGGAAGAGTACGGGATGAGCATCAGCGAATTTATTCAAGCGATGGTGGAGGCCGGATTGAAGAAGTTCGATGCTCGCGTTGAACCGGACGAATCTCATCGTGAGCTGCGAGAGCAACGTAACGATATAAAAGACGAACTCGAACGCGCCCGAGACCGCATCGACACGCTAGAGGATCAACTCCATGGGACGGAACGCGAGACGATCCGGACCTACGTCGAGAAAAACCCTGGAGCAACATACGAGGAAGTCACGCAGCATATCATCGACACTGCTCCAGATCGTATAAACGGGCATCTGGATGCGTTGCAGGGCGACTCGATAGAGACCGTTGGTGATCGGTACTATCCTGCAACGATGAAGCCACAGGAGGGGGTCGCGGATGCCGCGTGAACTCTCCGAAGACCCGAAAGACCGCCTCGGCGTCTACAAGCGTCTCGAGGAGGTGCCTTCGCGGTACCGCCTGAATCAGCACGCTGCTGCGTACCGCGACAAAGACGTCTGGGAGACGTTCCTTGAGGACCATCTGTTCCCGCAGTATTCGAGTGATCGGTATCGGCAGGACACTTGCCGTGCGGGACAGCTCTGGAAGGAACACATGGCCGATCGTGGTCGCCACCACGCACTCGCGACCCCTGCTGACGTCGACCAGTGGTGTAAATCACTACTGGACCGACGGAACGTCAGGACGGTGTACAACCATTACTGGGTTCGTTTAGAGCGGTTTTACAGTTGGCTGCTCGCACGAACTGATCATCCTCATGTTTACCAGCCGTTCCTGATGGCTGCGGTGGAGTACGATACCGCTGGCCGAATTTGGGACGCAAAAGTCAGTTCGAGGTAACACCCATGAGTAATGAAAACAGGAATAACGACGGTATCGACGCACAGCGACAGGCCTTCGCTGACGCGTTCGACCTAGAGGCTGATCCGCTCGCGAAGTACGAAGAACAGTTTCAGATCCTCGATGTCGACCCTCTCGAGGTATACATGAAAGAGGTGATTGAGTCACGAGGGCTCTCGAGCCAGCGGGAAAACGACTATCGAAGGATCTTCCGGCAGTTCAAAGAGCACATGGAAGAGCAGGGTCGGCACTACGCCTGCGCAAACACGAGCCACATCACGAGCTTCGCCGAAGCGCAGCGGACAGATCGAGACCATGATGTCGGGACTATCAAACCGCAGCTGCGAGTGTTGAACGGTGCATATCAGTATTGGCAGCGTGAATCGGTGTTTCCTCACGGTGAAGATTTCAACCCGATTGAGGCTGCTCGCGAGAAGATTCCGTTCCGTGAGTGGAAGAAAGAGGAATCAGATAAGGATCACCCGAATGTCCCCCTCGAAGACCTACGAGAGGGGATCTGGGCGATCAAGCACATCAGAGACAGATGCTTTGTCTGCGCGCAACTCAAGTTGGGGATGCGAGCAGGAGCAGTCTGCAACAGTAAGCTCAAAGACGTGAGCATCCAGCACCCCGGAATCGAAGAGAGCTATCCGGAGCTGGGAACGCATCCTCAGGTTCGTGACTACGAAAATGCAATCTACATCCCGCCCGCAGACGAGCGGGATAGGAACAAGTCCAAACGAGGGCGCGTCCTGCCGCTGGACGACGAAATGCGTCAACTCCTCGTCCAGTGGCTGCTCATTCGACCCGACAACGGTGAGCCGTGGATGTTCCTCTCCGACCAGCGCCATGACAAGTTATGGCCTAAAAGGATCAACGAGGCGTGGAAGACCGGGTTCCATCCCAAGTACGCCGAAACCGAGCACCACGAAGCAGTGACGAGTCACTTCGGACGACACTGGTTCTCCAGCTTCTGGCGTATCGACCAGGACCTCAACCGAGAACTAGTCAAATACATGCGCGGAGACGCGATCGGCGACGCAGCAGTCGACTACGGCGAAGCAATCGACGTGTATCTCCACACGTACTACGACGACATCGAGAACATCTATCGTGAGAACGTATTTAAGCTAGGTATTGGACCATACTGAAATACATCTACATCTCAATTGAGAAGGCACTGATAGCTTCAAATCGTTCTCTCCACTAATAGTGCAAGGATGACTGTGAACAGCCAATGGATAGCACACAATTTTAATAGTGGAGGGACAGAATAGCCAATCCCATGCTAGTCACGGAACCGGCCTGGTTCAAAGTCGTCGGCAGACAGAACGGAAATCTCTGGCTGCAAGTCCAGACTGGCCAGGATCAAGGTCGCCGGATTTCCGTGCCAGTCGTCCATGAGGAGTATGACCGAGACCTAACGGGACGACTTAGATCCCTATCTGTTGGTGATCAATGTAAAGTAACCCTCCAGAGCAGCTCAGAAACTGCTCCAGATTGGCGAGTGGTGGATATTCTTGAAGTTGACGAGAGCGTTCAGAACTCCTCTGCTCGTAATCTGAACTCTGTTGGACTGTCAGGCTAATTTTCTTGGCTTTCGTTGGGGGACTCATCGTTATCAGGAGATCCCTGTGTATCTGGGGAATTAGACTTTGAATCTAAACCGTTCAGAGATTGTGAGTCCACTGTAAGTTCGCTGGTCAGTGAACCAGATAGTTGAAGCACATCGTCATTTGAGAACCGGAGTTCTTGGCTCGGTGTCTGAATCCCAATCGCATAGTCTACAAAGAGATACTCGACATAATCCTCCTCAAATGATTCAAAGAGCCACCAGAAGAGAACTACAGCAACAATCCCCACTATTGCTAGATTCCACACCGGTGTCCAGTACGTATAGTACGCTGGACGCGCGTAGACCACGCCTGGGTAGATTTGATCTCCGGGCTGGAAAATCAGATCCATTATAATTGCTACAGTAACCAGTACGGTAGAATACCAAGCCGCAATCCAAAGACCCCGCTGAAAATTGCGGATCGCCTGCATACGCACAGCACGAGATGGAGATTGAATATTATCTACTCGACTAGACATGAGGTGATAAAGGACGCCTAGTGAATCTGTATTATCGGGAATACTGTATGTGGAGGACAGGTGACTCCAAATTCGATTGATCAGGATAGCGTCATCAAGACGTTCTCCTCGCTCTGGGAGACGCCACCACCAAAGAAGCGGTCCGAGAACGGCATGGAGAAATCCGCCAGCGACATACCTCATTCCTTTCGATGACTCTGAGTCAGAGGTTGCTTCGCCATCCCCTGCTTCGCTATCTCCCGCTTCGCCACTTCCGCCCGAAGAAGGTTGAGACTTTGAAAGGCCTGGAAGCGATTCCGCTGCGGTCATTGTTTTGTCAAAACTCGTTCGTTCACCACCGGCCTTCGAAGCATGTCCCTGAACCACTGACCCAACCACAAAAGCTAGGACCACAAATAAAGAGTACCCAAGAAGAGTTGACGGGAGTCTCGGTCCTGGAAGAAATAGTAGTACCGCAACAAGCGTTAGCAGACCTGGAATCAGGTTTCCCAATAGATCAAATGACGTGAGGCCCCGAAAGTACCGTCCAACGGGCATTATCGGAACCACTGATTGACAAGCAATAGAACTTATGCTATCAAAACCAATGACCTATGCCTCCAGAAGAATTGGATTAGTCAGCGACTGCTAGCGAATCTTCGTTTCCGAGCATCCCACTCGTCGTGACGATGACCGTATTTTGTTCGGCGATCCGCTCGCGCTGGCCGTCGCGCCCGTCGACGAACCGGGCGTTGGCCTTCGCTCGGCGCAACAGCTCCGGATCGCGAAGGAACTCGCGGTTCCGATCGCGCAAGAACAGTTCCGTGACGCGTTTGCCCATTCCGTCGACGTAGCACTCGAGGTCGTACGCCTCGCAGATGCAGAGGACTTCCTGAGTCCGGCCGATGCCGAAGGCGGGGACGACGACGGTACCCCCCTCCCAGATCGTCGTCCGGAGACTCTCGGCGAATTCGCGTTCGATCTCCTCGCGGGGCGGTCGAGTCGCGTCCGAGTACGTACTCTCACAGACGACGACGTCGGCGTCGGGCCGTGCGGTCGTTCCGGCGAGCAGCCGTTGCTCCTCGGTGTGGAAGTCGCCGGTGTAGAGCAGTCGAGTCGTGCCGTCGTCGACCAGCACGTGGGCGCTGCCGGGGACGTGGCCGGCGTCGAAGAAGGAAATCTCGTAGCCCGCGGCCTCGAAGGACTCTTCGTAGCCGTGGGTCTCGGAGACTTCCCCGACGCGGGCGAGCTCCGCCTCGGTGAACGGGCAGTCGTAGCTGCCGCCGTGGAGCTTCAGCGTGTCCCGAGCGAGTACCATGGCGAGGTCGTACGTCGGGGGCGTCCAGTGAACTTCGGGGCGCGCGTCGCCGGACAGCAGCGCCGGCACCGAGCCGACGTGATCGAGGTGGCCGTGACTGACGACGACGGCCTCGGGATCGACGTCGCCGATCGGAAACGACGGCGGGTTCCCCGAGTCCATCCCGAAATCGAAAACGAGCGTCTCGTCGATACAGAGCGCGCTCCGACCGATCTCGCCGGCACCGCCGAGAAACCGTACGTCCATTACCGAGCGGTAATGGCCCGGACCGTTTGATGCCATCGGTTACTGCCCCGTCTTTCTCATCGATCAGCGCGCGAGCACTCCGTCCATCCGTTGCGGCCGACGATCGACGTCCCGGTCGGGCAGGCGGAACGCGAGGACACCGGCCACGCTCGGCCGAGTGGAATCGCCTTCGAGAACCGGCTCCGGCGGAGTGGTCACCGAAAGAGAATAGGTTCGGGTACGTCAAACGAACGCACGAATGAACAACACACTCGACGAGCGGGATATCAAGATTCTCTTTGCGATCGCTGATCGGGAGACCGACAATACGGAAGTGCTCCACGAGGAGACGGGCATCCCGAAGTCGACGGTTCATTACCGCTTGCAGAACCTCAAGGAGGAGGGCGTCATCACGAACGATCTGTACGAACTCGACCTCGACGAGGTCGGTTTGGGGCTGACCGTCATCTCCGAGATCTGGGCGGAGTTCGGTGAAGGGTATCAAGAGCGAGTCGGCGAGCAACTCGCCGCTATCGAGGGCGTCAACCAGGTGTATTTCACGATGGGGGATACCGACTTCATCGTCATCGGGCGGCTGACCTCGCGGGATATGGTCGAGGGACTCGTCGAAGACTACGAATCGATCGACGAGATCACCCGAACGAGTTCGAAGTTCGTCATCTCGACGATCAAGACGAGCGAGGGAATCGGTACGCTGCGCGATTACGGGCTCGACTCGTTTCTCGAGGCACACGGCCTGTCGGCCGACGAGGAGTAGCACGCCTCGCGTCCGCACGCGTTGATTCCGGCGGTCCCCTCGTCGATCGGCCGCTCACTCGTAGGCGGGGATCCCGGTGAATTCCTCGCCGAGCACGAGGGTGTGGATGTCGTGGGTCCCTTCGTAGGTGTAGACCGTCTCGAGGTTGGCCATGTGACGCATCGGCGAGTAGTCGGTGGTGATGCCGTTGCCGCCGAGCATCTCACGGGCGACCCGTGACTGGTTGCGCGCCATCCGAACGTTGTTGCGTTTGGCCATCGAGACGTGCTGGGGACGCAACTCGCCGCGTTCTTTGAGTTCGGTCAGACGGGAGACGAGCAGTTGGGCCAGCGTGATCTGGGTCCCCATCTCCGCGAGCTTGCGCTGTTGGAGCTGGAACCGGCCGATCGGACCGCCGAACTGGTCGCGGTCTTTCGCGTACTGGCGCGCCTCCTCGAAGCAGTCCCGAGCGGCACCGACGGCACCCCAGGCGATGCCGAAGCGAGCCTGCGTCAGGCAGGACAGCGGCCCTTTCATCCCGGAGACACCGGGCAGAACGTTCTCTCCGGGAACGTAGACGTCGTTGAGCCCGATTTCGCCCGTGATCGAGGCACGCAGCGAGAGTTTGTCGTTGATCTTGTTTGTCGTGACGCCGTCGCGGTCGGTCTCGACGAGGAACCCGCGGACCGGGTCGTCCTCGGCCGACGTGTCGCGGGCCCAGACGATAGCCACATCAGCGATCGGCGAGTTCGTGATCCAGGTTTTGGAGCCGTGCAGCACGTAGCCGTCGCCGTCGGCTTCGGCGCGGGTCTCCATCGCCGACGGGTTCGAGCCGTGTTCGGGTTCGGTCAGCCCGAAACAGCCGACGGCCTCGCCGTTGCCGAGTTTCGGCAGCCATGCTTCCTTCTGCGTCTCTGAGCCGTAGGTGTGGATCGGGTACATCACGAGCGCGCCCTGTACCGACGCCATCGACCGCAGCCCCGAGTCACAGGCCTCGAGTTCCCGCATCAAGAGCCCGTAGGCCGTCTCGGAGACGTTGGGCGAGCCGTAGCCCTCGAGATTGGGTGCGTAAAACCCCATCTCGCCCATCTCCGGAATCAGCTCGGTGGGGAAGGTGCCGTTCTCGAAGTGGTCGCCGATGTCCGGGCGTATCCGGTCGTCGACGAACTCGCGTGCGGTGTCCCGGATCAGGCGCTCTTCGTCCGTGAGTTCCGACTCGAGGTCGAGGAAATCGAACATCAGTTCGTCCCCTCCGTGGCACTCGCTCGAATCGCGTTGCAGAGGATGTCCATCCCGACTTCCGCCTGGTCACGGGTGAGGACGAGCGGCGGTATCAGCCGCAAGACGTTCCCGTGTCGCCCGGCGTTCCAGACGAGGAGCCCGTTCTCGTAACAGCGGGTCTGGATCGCTTCGACCAGGTCGGCGTCGGGGTCGCCGTCGGCGTCGACGAACTCCGCGCCGACGAAGAGTCCTTTGCCCCGTACGTCCACCAGTTCCGGCGTCGTCTCCGCGACCTCGTCGAGTCGGTCGCGGAGGTACTGTCCGAGCGCCGTCGCGTGGGACAGCAGGTCGTGAGATTCGATGTACTCGATCGCTCGCAGCCCGCCGACCATCGCCGGCGCGTTGCCGCGGAAGGTCCCGACGTGGCCGCCGGGCCCCCACGTGTCGAAGTCCTCGTGATAGAGCATCGCCCCGATCGGCAGGCCGGTCCCGCCCAGTGCCTTCGCCATCGTGATCGCGTCGGGGGTCACGTCGAAGTGGTCGGTCGCGAACCACTCGCCGGTTCGCCCCAGCCCGGTCTGGATCTCGTCGACGATCAACATCGCGTCGTTGTCGTCCGCGATGTCACGAAGCCCCTGGAGGAAGCCCTCCGGAGGGACGACGACGCCGCCCTCGCCCTGGATCGGCTCGACCCAGATTCCGGCGGGCGTTTCGTGACCGCCGTAGGGTGCCTCGAACTTCCGCTTGACGGCATCGAGACACCGCTCACAGGCCTCTCGACCGCCCGCGCCCGCGTCCCGCGTCGGGTACGGGACGTGAACGGCGTCCGCCAGTAGCGGCCCGTACCCCTCTTTGTACTTCTTGCCCGCGGTGAGACTGAGCGCGCCGGCGGTCGTCCCGTGATACGCACCCTCGAAGCCCAGAATCCCGTGGCGTCCGGTGTTGTGTTTGGCGAGTTTGATCGATCCCTCGATCGCATCGCTCCCGCTTGGACCGCCGAACACGACGTTGCTCGAGCCGGCCAGGCCGCCCGGGGCGATCGTTCGCAGTTTCTCGATGAGATCGACCCGCGCCTCGGTCGGGAAGTCGATCGTGTGCGCGATCGACTCGAGTTGCTCCTGGGTCCCCTCGAGAACGTAGGGGTTGGAGTGACCGACGTTCAGGACGCCGATCCCCGCGAAGAAGTCGAGGAAGGTGTTGCCGTCGACGTCCCGGATCGTAGCCCCCCGCGCCTCCTCGAGCGCGACGGGAACGCGTCGCGGATACGCCACTGCGTTGCTATCGATCTCTCGTTGGCGTTTCAGTAGTGTCCGTGAGTTCGGTCCCGGCACCTCGTCGACCGATGGTTCGGTCGCGAAGTGAAGGTCGTCGATCGATGGGCCTACGGCCATGGGTAACAGTCCCACTCCTAGGGTATATTTGGTTCGGTTCCTATTTTAGTGGTTATAAATGGGAAATTATACAATATAGATTCTTGTGTTGGGTATAGTACAGACATGTTGGGGAAGCGATCGGTTGGGCGATAGCCCTCGAGCAACTGTTTTCGAGCGCTGTTGGTTGCCCGCTTCCGCCGAGGAGTCCCACCGCTGGCATCTGGATGCTATATTATGTACAATATAGGTGGTGTAAGTTGGATGTCGGCCATTATCTAGTGCTGTATTTGTTATATATACAACGCCAGCGAAAAGTATAAGTACAATCGTATTTATGCGACATATGCTACGGTATCACAAGCAATACCATGTCAGAGACCACACAGAGCGGCCTGGAGAAGGCACTGGGGAGAAAAGAGATGCTGATTCTGGCGTTCGGCGCGATGATCGGGTGGGGATGGATCATCCTCGCCGGTGACTGGATCCACGAAGGGGGCCCGCTGGGAGCGATCGTCGCGTTTCTCGGCGGTGCGTTCGTCGTCGGGATCGTCGCGATAATTTACAGCGAACTCGCCGCCTCGATGCCGTTAGTCGGGGGCGAACACGTCTACAGTCTCCGCGCTCTCGGGCCGATCGGCTCGTTCGTCTGTACGTGGGCGATCATCTTCGGATACGTCACCGTCGCCGCGTTCGAAGCAGTTGCGCTCCCGTCCGCGATGGCCTTCATTATCCCCGGCTTCAATGCAGTCCCGCTCTGGGATATCGCCGGTGAACCGGTGTACGCGACGTGGGTTCTCGTCGGCGTCCTCGGGACGATCGGCATCACGTACCTGAACTATATCGGCATTCGGATCGCCGCACAGTTCCAGATCATCATGACTCTCATCATCGCGTTCGCCGGCGTCGTCTTGATCTCCGGGGCGATTACCAACGGACATCCGTCACCGGATAGCGCGTTCGGTGCAGGGACCGCTGGCATCTTCACCGTCGTGTTGATGACGCCGTTTATGTTCGTCGGCTTCGACGTCATTCCGCAGTCGGCCGAAGAAGCCGACGTTCCGGCGCGAACGCTGGGGCTGTTGATCATCCTCTCCGTCGGGCTGGCCGCACTGTTTTACATCGCCGTCATCTGGGGCTCGAGTCGCGCGCTCCCTGGGAGCGCCTTGATCGATAGTTCGCTCCCTGCGGCGGCGGCGATGGCCGAACTGTACGACAGTCCAGCCGCCGGCCAAATCATGGCTCTCGCGGGTGTTGCGGGCATTCTCACGAGTTGGAACGCGTTCATCATCGGTGGCAGTCGAGCCCTCTTTGCTCTCTCCGAGTCGGGAATGATTCCGGCACCGCTCTCGAAAGTCCATCCGGAACACAACACTCCGAGTAACGCGATCTTGCTGGTCGGCGGTCTGTCCGCGCTCGCGCCGTTTTTCGGCGAACAGATGCTCACGTGGATCGTCAACGCGGGCGGCCTCGGTATCGTCGTCGCCTGGTTCATCGTCGTCGTCTCGTTCCTGGTCTTGCGCTATCGTGAACCGGACATGGATCGGCCATACGAAGTCCCGGCGGGTCCAGTCGTCGGGATCGTCGGCTTCGTGACGACGGCGATTTTTATCTCGCTCTATCTGCCGGGCGGTCAATCCGCACTGCTGTGGCCCTACGAGTGGCTCATCGTCCTCGGCTGGTGCGTCCTCGGGGTCGTCCTGTACGCGTTCTCGGGCGAGACATCGGTCGAAACGGCCGACGAAGTGGTGAGCAGAATAGAAGCCCTAGACGAGTAACGGATCCGTCCGCGATCGGCCGGAACCGCTCATCGACCCCTTCCCTTCCATTTTCGTCCGTTTCCACTACCGCTCCCGGTGTCGACGACGCGAACGATCAGTCTCGAGGCCGTCTTCGGCACCGAAATCGTCCGCGTCGAGCACCCGCTCGAGTTCCCGTTCGAACTCCGCGTCGTCGAGTTCGCCGGCGACGTACTGCGAGCGAAGGCGTTCTTTCCGGTCGGCTCGCTCCTCGGACCGCCGTGGTGTCTGCGGGTCGCGTTCGGGTTCGGCACTGCTTCCGAGGATAGAGCCCAATCCGACGATCGCCAGGACGAACACGGCCAGGACGGCGACCGTCACGATCACCGAGAGGACGGTTGCGAGGACCGAGAGCGCGATACCGACGATCGCCCCGACGACGCTCAACACGACGAACGCGAGTACGAGCACGCCGATGCCCTTCAGCAGGACGGAACTGAGTCGTCCCATACGCGACGTTCGGCCGATGGATACAAAAACCACGCGGGGCGGGGAACGCGACGGTCACGGCTCGGGAGCCCGATACTGAGGCGATCGATCACGACCCCGCGGTCGGGAGCCGCTTACGTCCGCGAGTGAATCTCGTCGGGGCCGGTCGCCAGCGCCTCGGTCCGCTCGGTCAGTCCGATGAGATAGACGTCGAGCAGGCAGATCAACAGGATCGCGAGCGGAACGGCGACCTCGGTATAGCTCACCGCGTCGAACTGCAGTGCCGTCACGACGAAGGGGTCGCCCGGCTCGAGTGCGCCCGAGAGCGACCGTGCGCTCAGGAACGCGAGGGCGAGCCCGTAGCAGACGAACCAGATCACGCCGCGCTTCCACCGCCCGAGGTAGCAGTGGCCGAGCCCGGCGACGAGCGCCGACAGCGGGTACGACGGCCAGACGGGTCGTGACAGTTCGCTCATGGCCGTACCTACGTCGTGGACGCTAATCGGTGTTGCCATCGGTACGGATCGATCACTTCCTGTACGTACGGATCCCGAACCGGTCGTAGCCGCCGTATGCAGCCTCGAGCGATCCGATCCACCAGTTCCACCGCTCGGACGGTCCCCCGTCGGGAGCGTCCGCCAGTTCGTCGATGAGAAAGTCGTTCGTCAGCGTGGTCTCGGCGTCGGCTTCGTACTGGCCGGAATCCGCGAGATCGACGGCCTGTCGCACGACGACCCGCGATTCGCCGCTCGTCCCGCCGAATTCCTCGCGCAGCCGTGTCTCGAGTCGATCGGGGTCGATGAACACACCGACCGTAGGGGGTGGACGTACTTGACTGTTAGAACGGGTCCCCCGCTGATAGGGACTCCTGCCAGTCGGTGTGCAATCCATACGACGGGTCGCGGTTGCGCCGGCCCATCGGTACGGTAGACCGTAAGACGGTCCGTCTCCGGTCCTGGGGAGAACGGTTCCAGTCGATCTCGTCGTTCGGGTCGGTCACACTACCCACTGAAATGATTGAGACACCGATCGAAATGTCCTCCGGCGATCGGATGTGTATCGACTTTCAGTGACTACTATCGCCCGTCTCAGCGCTTCTCGTCGGTCCGTTCGGCGTCCGGTCCGAACGCCGACTCGAGCAGTTCGGGAACCGTTTCGGGCGTCACGTCCGAGTACCAGGTGTTTCGGGGCTGGATCGTCATCGCGGTCCCGTCCTCGCTGCACAGCCCCAGACACGAGGTTTCGCTGACCGACACCGCCGTCCAGAACGCATCCCGTTCTCGGAGCCACGATTTGACCGCCGTGACCGTCTCCTCGGCACCGGCCGTGCCACAGCTCGCGTACTCGGAGTCGCGGTCGTTCGTACAGACGAAGACGTGTGCGTCGAGGCGTTCGCGATGTTCCTCGGTACGGTTCTTCATGGACTGGCCAGGAGGTCGTCGCGTCGATCGGTCGCCGATCGAACGCCGGCCCGCGTCTGGAGCCAGCCGAACGAGCCGGCGACGAGCGCCCAAAGCGCGGCCTGGCTCAGCACGGTCAGTCCGCGGAACGCAGCCACGAGATCGGCCGGCATCGCGCCGGAGTCGACGATCGCCGGCGCTGCGACCGTGGTGACCGCAACGAGCGCGACGATCGGGACCGCAGCGGTGATGCCGCCGAGTGGTCGACTCCGCTTCGAGACGCGCTTGTAGCCGTCGATCGAGAGTGCAGCGACGACCGCACCGACGGCCATCATCCCGGCGTACATCGCGATCCGGAGCGTGGGATCGAACGCCTGTTCGGCACCGGGCGTCGTCGGGGGGAGCACCAGCCACGGCGCGACCGAGGCAGTGAGAAAACCGGCCCCGGCCAGCACGTAGGTCTTGGCTCGCCCGCGGCCGGGCAGGGCCGGTTCGAGGAAGTAGAACGCGAGCGCGAAGATCCCACCGAGCAGGATCCCCCAGAGAACGCCGCTGCCGATACTCACGGCAGCGGTGGTCGCTTCGCTTACCGCGTGGGCGTGTTCGCCCGCCTCGTGAGCGTGGCCGCCGGCAGCGTGGGCGTGTTCACCCGCTCCGTGAGCGTGGCCCTCGGCTTCACCACCGTCGGCGAGTCCCTCCATGTGGCCGATCAGTGGATTTGCGACGAACGTCATGTACGCTCCGTATGCGATGCCGGCGATCGAACCGGCGAGCACGCCCCGCTCGAGGTAGTCGACGAGCATGGTCTCAGTGACAGACGACGCCGGCCGCGTGTCGGAAGTTGTGCATCGAGTCGTGGGCCAGTGGCTCCTGCAGGAACAGCAGCGTAAACAGCAACGCCGCGGCGAGTGCGAAAACGGCCAGTAGCTGTGCGGTCGTGAGTTCGTTACGTGCGGTTCCGATTCGATCGTGAACGGTTTCGGTTGTCGTCATGCAAGTTAGCTTGGTCTACTGAAACTCGGATTGTAAAACTACCGATCGCCCGTCGACGGGGGCGGATTTCATTTCTGCCGACCGTTCGGCACGAACGGGGCCTGAATGTCACGATCGTTTCAGGGAACGGCACGGAAATGGGGGGCAACTGGTGGATAACGAAATCGTTTTCCTACGGCTACCGCTTGACTCGAGTACCAACGAGTGCTATGAGTATCCAACGACGGTCACCAGGAGGGAGACGCCGTGGCGGTTGAACGCCTGCTCGTTCCGCTGTCGGACACGGTGACCGTCCGGCAGACGGTTAGCTATGCCGTCCAGTCGGGGCTCGAGGGGGCCGACTCGCTCGAATGCCACCTCGTCGTCGCGATGCCCTACGACGCCGATGTCCCCGAGAGCGACCAGTACCGCGAGGACGCCGACGGACTGCTCTCGCGAGCGCGCAACTGGGTCGAGGAGGACGCGGGCGAGGCCGACGTGACGATCGAAACGACACGACTCGGTGCCGACGAGTACCTCTTCGGTCCCCGCGACTACGCGGAGATCTTCGACGCCTACGCCGACGACCACGGGATCGACCGCGTCGTCCTCGATCCGGAGTACCAGCCCGGCGTCACCGCTCAGTTGCTCCAGCCCCTCGAGCGCGAACTCGATCGCATCGGGCTGGCCTACGACGAGGCACCGGTCGAGCGATCGGCTCGCCGCGGACGCCTCGCCGGCGGCACCGAAGACTTCGGTCGGCTGTTCGCGACATTCCTGATCTCCTATGGCTTCTATCTCGTGCTCGGCGATCCGACCTACTGGTTCGATCTCGTGACCGGCGCGGCGGTCGCCGGTATCGTCGCCGTCTCGCTCGCACGGGTGACGTTTGCCGTGCCCCTCGATCTCGTTCAGTCTCCGCTGCGGGTCGTCCGGTTCGTTTTCTACATCCCGTATCTCCTCTGGGAGATCGTCAAGGCCAACATCGCGGTTTCGGCCGTGATCCTCCGGCCGTCGATGCCGATCGAGCCGACGCTGACGCGGGTCAACTCCCGCGTGCGAAGCGGACTGCCCCTGACCGCGTTAGCCAACAGCATCACGCTCACGCCGGGGACGCTGACGGTCCGGGCCAACAACCAGCAGCTGCTCGTCCACACGCTGATCCCCGCCGCGCGCGAGGACCTCTTCGATGGCGGCCTGGAGCGGGCGATCCGCTTCGTCTTCTACGGCCGCGCTTCGGCGGCGATCCCCTCGCCGCGAGAGCGCGACGACGCGGAGATCGTCGGAGGTGACGAGCTGTGACGCCGGTCTCGCTCGAGGACGTCTTCCTCGCTGCGGCCGGGCTGTTCGTCGTGCTGGCGATCGCGGTGTTCTATCGCGCCGTCGTCGGTCCGACGACGCAGGACCGACTGCTGGCGGTCAACGTCCTCGGGACGAACACGGTCGTCATTCTCGCGTTGCTGGCGGCGGGACTCGACCAGGCGTGGTTCCTCGACGTCGCGTTGATCTACGCCCTGCTGAACTTCCTGATGTCGATCGCCATCTCGAAGTTCACCGTCGAACGGGGTGGTGTGTTGTGATCGAGACGATCCGGTTCTGGACGATCGTCGTCCTGCTGGGACTGGGCGTGTTCTTCACGCTCGTCTCGACGATCGGCGTCGTTCGGCTCCCGGACATCTACGCACGGGCCCACACCGCCTCCCAGACGGACACGCTCGGCGCGGGCTTTGCACTCGCCGGCGTCGCAGTGGCCTTCGGCTGGAAACAGGGGGCGATCTACACCGTCCTCCTGTTGTTCTTCGTGTTCATCACGAACCCGACGGCGGCCCACGCGATTGCCCGCTCGGCCGCGGAAACCGGCGTCGAACCGATCCTCGCAGAGGAGGGAACGGACGCGGAGACGGACGAAACGGACGGTGAAACGACATGAGTCTGTTCGCCTATTCACTGGTGGCCTTCGTCCTCGCGACGGCCGTCGCGACGGCGCTGTTCCGGGACGTGCTATCGGTGATCGTCGTCTTCGGAGCCTACAGCCTCGGGATGGCCATCCTCTACACGTTCCTGCTGGCTCCCGACGTGGCGATGACCGAGGCCGCGATCGGAGCCGGCGTGACCACGCTCTTGCTCTTGTTAACGATCGCACGCACGACCAGACCCACGACCGATCGGCTCAGAGAGCGGATCCACCTGCCGGCGGTCGCCGTCGTCGGCGCGTTCGTCCTCCTGGTGTGTACTGCGGTCGTGCCCGAAATGTACCCGGTCGGCAGCACGGCGACGCCGGTCTGGTCGAACCTCGACGTCACCCAACACTACATCACGGAGACGTACAACGACACCCGCGTCGAGAACGCGGTCACAGCCGTGCTCGCGGCCTACCGTGGCTTCGACACCTTCGGCGAGGCGGTCGTCGTCTTCGCCGCCGGCGTCTCGACGCTCGTCGTCCTGAAACGCGAGGTGTTCGCCTAATGTCCGTCGACGATACCTACACCGAGAGTCAGGTGATCATGACCGCCGTCAAGATCATCGCACCGTTTACGCTCACCTACGGGCTGTTCATGACCTTCCACGGGGGCGACGCCCCCGGCGGCGGCTTCCAGGGCGGGACCATCGTCGGCGTCACGGTCCTCATGCTCGCCTTCGCCTTCGGTATCGAACCGACCCGACAGTGGCTTCGAAATTCCTTCCTCGTCGGCCTCGTCACTGGCGGCGTCGTCATTTTCGGCGCGATCGGTCTCGCGATGGTCGCCCTCGGCGGGGAGTTCCTCGAGTTCACGATGCTCGAAGAGGTCTTCCACGTCAAGCCAAAGTGGGGGCTCGAGGCCGTCGAGATCGGCGGCATCTCGCTGATCGTCTCGGGGGTCATCATCAGCCTCTTCTTCACGATGGCGGCGGGCTTTACGCCCGAGCGGCCCAGCGGAACCGGCGGTGTCCGCGAGACCGACACCGCCGACGAGAGTTTCGACTCGACCGACGTGGAGGTGAGCGACGATGATTGAGTTCCTTTCGAACTACTACACGTACGTGCTGATGGTCGTCATCCTGGGGATCGGGCTCTACATGGTGATCGCCAGCGAGAACCTCGTGAAGAAGCTGATCGGCGTCAACCTCTTCCAGACGGCTATCTTCCTGTTTTTCATCTCGATGGCCTACGTCGAGGGAGGATCGGCACCGATCGTCCCCCACGATGGGGTCCCCCTGGAGGTCATGGTCGCGAGCCCGCTGCCCCAGGTCATCGTGTTAACCGCCATCGTCGTCGGCATCGCGCTGACCGCGGTCGGCCTGGCGCTGATCATCCGCATCTACGCGGAGTACGGGACGCTCCGCGAGGACACCCTCAGGGAGGTGCGTGCCGATGAGTAGCGTCGACCTGCTCTTGCCACTGCTGATCGTCGCCCCGATCCTCGCGGCGACGCTCCCGATCGCGCTGGGACTGTGGTTCGAGCGGACCGGCTGGTCCGTCGCCGGACTCACGACGCTCGGCCTGTTCGGCGCAGCCGTCTCCCTCGCGAGCGTCGTCTACAGCGGCGGAGAGGAGGTGTCTCACAAGCTCGGTGGCTATCCACGGACGTACGGGATCGAACTCGTCGCCGACGAGTTCTCGATGCTGATCGTCCTGCTCGTGACCGCCGTCGCCACCGGCGTCCTCGCGTACACGCGACGCGGCGGCCCGCGCGGGAACACGTTCTACACCGCCTACCTGCTGCTCGTCGGCGGGCTGCTTGGCATCTCGCTGACCGGCGACGTGTTCAACCTGTTCGTCTTCCTCGAGATCACGAGCCTCGCGACCTACGCCTTGGTCGCCAGCGGCGACGGCCCCGAGTCGGCAGTCGCTGCCCTGAAGTACCTGATTCTGGGGACGATCGCCGCGTCGATGTACCTGATCGGCGTCGCGTTCGTCTTCATGGCGACGGGGACGCTGAACATGCTCGAACTCGCCGACGCGATTCCTGCTGCGGAGAGTCAGACGCTGATCCGGACCGGCTTCGCGTTCATCGTCGTCGGCTTCGCCGTCAAGGTCGCCCAGTGGCCGCTGCACACCTGGCAGCCAAGCGCCTACCAGCAGGCCCCCGACGGCGTGACGCCGCTGATCGCGGCGCTCGTCTCGACGGCCTCGGCGTACGCCTTCGGCCGGCTGATCGTCACCGTCTTCGAAGTCGAGTATCTGGCGGGCGTGTCGAACGCGGCCGCGATCGTCCTCACCGTCGGCTGCGTGAGCGTCCTCGCGGGCACGGTGCTGGCCGTGATCCAGACCGAGGTCAAACGGATGCTCGCGTACTCCTCGGTCTCGCAGTTCGGGCTGGTCATCGCCGCCTACGGTGTCGTCGTCGCCGGCAGCTCCGAGACGGCGCTGATCGGGGCCGCGATCCACCTCGTCGGCCACGGGCTGTTGAAGGCTGGGCTCTTCCTCGGGGCCGCGCTCGTCGCCGCGAGCTACGGGGCTCGCACCGTCGACGAGTACGCCGGCCTCGCGAAAGCGCGGCCGATCGTCGCCGGTTCGATGGCCGTCCTCTTGCTCTCGCTGGTCGGCGTCCCGCCGGGCGTCGGCTTCGTCGGCAAGTGGTACATCGCGCTGGGTGCCGTCGAGTCCCAGCTCTGGCCAGTCGCCGCCGTGATCTTCCTCAGTACAATGCTCACCCTCGCCTACGCCGCCCGTCTGCTCGAGAAGATGTACTTCACGCCGCCCGCGGCCGTCGAATCGCCACACGCGTCGGGCTCGGTCGCGACGGACGGCGGTGAGGTCGACGCCGCGGCCGAGACCGACCGCGCAGACGCCGTTTCGATCGGCATGATCGCGGTCGTCGTCGTCGCCGCGCTCGGTGCCGTTGCCCTCGGCTTCTCGGGTGGTGCGTTCGCCGACCTACTCGAGCCGTTCCTGACGGAGGTGTTCAACTAATGGTCGAAGACATCCGACCGCTCGCCGCCGTGTTGGTGTCGGCGGTCGCCATCGCCCTGATCGTCGCGTCGCATCGCCGGCCGAACCTCCGCGAAGGATGGTCCGTGCTGGCCGCACTCACGAAGTTCGGGATCGTCGTCAGCATGCTCCCCGCGGTCATGGGCGGCGAAACCTTCCGGTGGAGTCTCGCCGACTCGACGGGGATCCAGTTCCTCGCGGGAGTCGACTTCGCCCTGCGTGCCGATCCACTGGGGATCTTCTTCGCCTTGCTCGCGAGTTTCCTCTGGATCTTCACGTCCTTTTATGCAACGGGCTACATGCGCGGGCTCGACGAACACTCCCAGACGCGCTTTTTCGCTTCCTTCGCGGCTAGCCTCTCGGCCGCCGTCGGGATCGCGTTCGCCGCGAACCTGGTGACCATCTTCGTCTTCTACGAACTGCTGTCGCTGGTGACCTACCCGCTGGTCGCCCACAACGAGGACAGCGAGGCCCGCATCGCCGGCCGGAAGTACCTCACGTACACGTTCTTCGGCGGCGGGGTCTTCCTGCTCGCCGGCACGGTCATGATCTATTGGCTGACGAGCGTGGTCGGCGACCCGACGCTGGCCTTCGAGGCCGGCGGGATGGAGGCACTCGCGGCGGCTGCCCAGGCAGAACCGGTCTACGCACAGGCCGCCTTCTTCCTCCTGATCGCCGGCTTCGGCGTCAAGGCCGCGCTGATGCCCTTACACTCGTGGCTCGCCGACGCGATGGTCGCGCCCACCCCCGTCTCCGGGCTGCTCCACGCCGTCGCAGTCGTCAAATCCGGTGCGTTCGGCATCGCTCGGGTCATCCTCGAGGTCTACGGGCCCGGACTGATTCACGACCTGCCACTGGACGTGCCAGGTATCGGCGAGGTCGGGTTGAACATTCCGGTCGCGCTCGTCGCCGCGTTCACGCTGACCGCTGCGAGCATCATCGCGATGCGCAAGGATCACCTCAAGCGCCGGCTCGCCTACTCGACGACGGCACAGCTGTCCTACATCGTCCTCGGGCTCTCGATGCTCCATCCCTACGCGATGGTGGGGGCTCTCTTCCACATTCCGGCACACGCCTTCGCGAAGCTCACCCTGTTCTTCTGTGCCGGCGCGATCCACGTCGAGACCCACACCGACTACATCAGCGAGATGGCCGGCATCGGCAAACGGATGCCGCTGACGATGGCTGCCTTTACGGTCGGTGCGGCCGGCATGGCCGGGCTGCCCCCGATCGCCGGCTTCGTCAGCAAGTTCTACATGCTGATCGGTGCCGGTGCCATGGGCGGCGAGTACTGGCTGTTCGCCGCCGCATTGCTCCTCTCGGCGGTCCTCAACGTCGCGTACTTCTGGCCGGTCGTCTACACCGCGTTCTTCGAGAGCGAGGACCGCCACGACGCGAAACCGCTCCTCGAGTTCCCCCGAGGCGGCCTGCGCCGTTCGTACGGTCCCGATCAACCGGACGACGGCATCGCTACGGATGGCGGTGAGAAGGGCCGACCCGACCGGGAACCGACGGACTCCCCGGAGGTGTCCGATACGGAACCCACAGCCCAACCGGACGGCGACGCCGAGTACGCCGTCGACAAATACCCGAGCGATCACACAACCGCCGACGCGGGGGACGCGTCGACCGATACAACTTCCGCCGCCGATCGCCCCGGTGACGACGACCGCACGGGCCACGACGACGCCGTCGATCAGGACGACGCTGCCGACCACCACGACGACGCCGTCGGCGTCGTCGACCACCACGGCGACCGCGACGATCACCTCACGGGCGGGCCGCCCGCCGACGGCTGGCAACGACACTCGCCGGTTACCGAGAGTACGTGGCTCATGCTCGCGCCGATCGCCGTGATCGCGACCGGCGCGATCGTCCTCGGGATCGGCCCCGATTACGCCGTCTTCCTCGAGTTAGCGACCCGGATCGTCGAGGGCGTCTTCGGGATGCCGTTCGAGGAGCTAGGAACCGTTCCCCTCGACGAACTCGTGACGGAGGTGACCGACTAATGGCACTCGACGTCCTGTCGATGGCCTACCCGCCGTTGCTCGTCTTCGCGGCGGCGGTGCTCGTGCTCGTCCTCCCCCGAATCGCCGGCTTCGCCGTCGGCGCGCTCAGCCTCGCGGCCGTCCTGGCGGTCTCGCTCGTCGCACCCGAGGGCCAGCATCTGGCCGGGACCTTCCTCGGCTTCGAGGTCGTCCCCTTCTACGTCGACGACTTCTCCCGGATGGTCGGCCTCGGCCTCGGTTTCCTCGGGGTCTGTAGCGTCATCTACGCCTACTCGAGCGAGGCCAGTAAGACGCTGGTCGCGTTCGCGCTCGTCTACGTCGCCTCGTCGATCGGGGCGGCCTTCGCCGGCGACTGGCTCGTCCTCCTGTTCATGTGGGAGTTGATGGCCGTCACCAGCACGCTCGTGGTCTGGCACTACGGCGGCGAGGCGGTTCGGGCTGGCTTCCGGTACGCGCTGTTCCACGGCACCGGCGGTGTACTCGTGATGATGGCGGTCGCCGTCCACTACATCCAGGCGGGCACGTTCGTCTACGACGCGGGCGGTATCGCTGACGGCGTTCCGGCCTTGCTCGCCGTACTCGGGATGGGCGTCAACGTCGCCTTCATCGGCGTCCACACGTGGCTCCCCGACACCTACCCGCGACCCCACATCGCGGCGTCGGTGTTCCTCTCGGTCTATACGACCAAGACGAGCGCGTTCGTCCTCTACCGGGCGTTCCCCGTCGGGAGCGAGAGCGATCTCTCGATCTACGTCGCCTACATGGGCGGCCTGATGGCCGTCTACGGCGCGACCTTCGCCTTGCTCCAACACGACATGCGGGCGCTGTTGTCCTATCACATCCAGGCCCAGCTCGGCTACATCGTCGCCGCGATCGGGATCGGCTCCAATCTCGCCGTCGCCGGCGCGATGAGCCACCTCTTCAACAATATCCTCTTCAAGAGCCTGCTGTTCATGGCCGTCGGCGTGGTCATCTACCGCACGGGTAAAGAGGATCTGTACGACCTCGGCGGGCTCTGGCGCGAGATGCCACTGACCGCGGTCGGGTTCGGCCTCGGGGCGCTCTCGATCACTGCGATCCCCGGCTTCAACGGCTACGTCAGTAAGGGGATGATCTTCGACGCCGCCGATCCGGGCTACTACGGCCAGCCCGAGTACCAGGCGCTGTACTGGCTGCTCTGGCTCGGTGCGATCGGAACCCTACTTTCCTTTATCAAGCTCGGCTACTACGTCTTCTTCCACGGCGAAAGCGATCTCGAGGTCGCCGACGCCAAACCCGGCCAGACCGTCGCGATGCTCGGGTTGGGCGGTGCCTGTCTCCTCTTTGGCGTCTGGTGGCAGGGACTGGCCGACCTCGCGCCGACGATTCACGGGAGCGATTTCGCCTTCGCGTACTCCGGCGGCGAGGGCCACCTCCACCCTTACAGTCCGTCTCACCTCGAGACAGCGGGGATCCTGACGGGGGTGGCAGCGGTCGTCTTCGTCGTCGTCCGGAAACCGCTCTCGAAGCTCGATCTCGGCGATCCGGCGATGGTCGTCTACCCGGCGACCTACAGCGTCAGCCGCTGGACGATGCTCGCCGTTACCGAGACCTACGCTGCCGTGGACCGGGCCGTCGTGGGCGCGGTCACGCGCTGTTACTGGATCGGCAACAATCCCGTCCTCGCGGTCGACGCGGCCGCCGGCCGGCTTCCAAACTGGCTGGTCGACGTCGACGAGCGCCAGCCGACCGACGGCGGTCGCCCGTCCACGATCCACCTCCGGACGGGCATCGGGACGACCGTCCTCCTCTTGACGCTCCTCCTGACGGTGCTCCTCTGGCTGCTCGTCTAGAGCGTCGGAACCGACCCGCTCCTCCAACCCGAGCCGCCTCTTCCTGCGGCGAGCCGACTAGCGACCCCGCCGACAGCAACCCGGTGCTTTCGTCAGTCGGTTTCCGTCGACTCGTCGTGGGACCCCGCGTCGATATCGCGAATCAACGGCCGGTCTGCCGGCACGGCGATCGACTGCTCGAGTACCGATGCCCGAAGCGTCGGCTTCGATGCCGTCGCCTCGCGTCGATACGGATCGTCCGTCTCCGCTCGACGGACGCCCCGTGGCGTCAGGTAGTTCCCGTCGACGTCGACGCCGGCCCCTTCACAGAGGCGCTTCAACACCGATCGGGCACCCTCGGTCGTGATCGCTGGCGGCGCGATCGACCGCTCGCGTGCGAGTTCCACCGCCGTCGCGTCCGCGAACAGGGCGTCGATCTCGCTCTCGTCGTACCCCCGTTCGCGCAGGCTCGCTCGCACCTGACTCGCGATCGACGGCGCGTGCCCCGTGGGAAACAGCGGCCAGTCGTTCGACGGCGGATCGAGCACGACCCGGTACCGACGCAACGGCGTCCGGGCACGGGCGGGGAGGGGAACGTCCTCGAGGCGCTGGGACTTCCCCAGCACGCGGATCGTCCCGGTATAGAAGTCGACGTCGTCCCAAGTCGCCCCCGTGCGTCGGTCGTCTTCGGGCGCTCGGAACAGTTCGGCCCCGCGGACGCTCGAGTGGGCGAGGACGGCCACCATCGCGTACTCGCGCAACCGCGTGCGTCGCTCCCTCGTCGAACGCGTGCCGGCCTCGATCGCCCGCTCCCTGACGTATCCTTCGAGTTCGCGGCGTCGATCGGCCGTCCAGGAGTCGTTCGGCGACCGCGTCTCGGCCGTCGGTAGCGCAGCCTCGGCGCGGTCGCGCGCCGCGGGATTGTCCTCGAGGATCCCGCCGCGGACACACCACGAGAGAAACGCCCGCACCACGGCGTAGTAGGTGTCGGCGGTCGACGCAGTGTACTCCCCGCGTTCGGTTCGACGACGCAGTTCCGTGGCGTAGGCGCGCATGTGCTCGACCGACAGCGCGACGATCGAGCCGATCTCGTGTTCTCGCTCGAGCCACTCGGCCCATCGCCGGAGGATCGATTCGGCGTTGGCGGCGTAGGCACCCGCACCCGAACTATCGGGATCGCCGACGGCCTTTCGCTGGAGATAGGCGTCGACCGCGTCCGTGATCGCGACCGCGGTCACGGGCCGATCACCTGCTCGAGGCGCTCCCCACCACGGCCGAGACGGATCGTGAGCGTGCCACCACGGATCATCTCGTCCGATAGTAGTTTCACGAGGCTAAATCCGTGTTTCGGTCTCACGGGGTCGGAAACGGACGAGCGCCGCCGGCCGGAAGCGCCACACCTCCGGGCCGGCCGGCGGATTTGATATATCGATATATCGTGTATGTGTCTTTTCGACGACAGTTCTCACGAACGGGTCGCTCCACACCGAGTCGACGGCTCAGGACGGGTGCTGGTGTCTGATTTTCTCCGCGGTCATCCCTGGAACCGGCGTCCCACAGTCCGTACACTTCCAGCTCGGCGTTACCGTTCCCCGCTCTTTCTCGAGGTCGTGTCTGAATTCGATGCGGGCACCACACGGACACTGGTAGGTCGTGCGGGTCATACACGTGACAACCTGCCGAGGAGCGATAAGCGATTCGACGGTCGTAGCTCGCGACGTACTCACGGCCCCATCCTCCGTGGACAGCACTCGAGAACCGATACGGACCGCTGTCAGTCAGTGCCGGCGACCCCACAACTCGTCTGTGGGTCGCCGGTCACCCGGGCCAGCAACCCGTATGACGGCGGCCGTCCGTATGGCCGGCCGGTCACGCGTCCTTCAGAATGATTCCCTCGGTCGTCGCGGTCAACACGGTCTCACCGGCCTCGTTCTCACAAACGACGTCCGAGGTGAATTCGTAGCGGTCCGCTCGTTCGACGACTGTGTCGTACGTCGATCGACACGTGATCGATTCGCCAGTGTAGACTGGCTGGTGGAAGTTAAACTCCATCGTACTGGCCAACACTTCGGCATCGCTCCCCATTTTCGTCGGCAGGGTCGCGGTCAACAATCCCTGTACCATCACTCGCCCGTCCTCGTCCGGTTCGGTGTGTCGGGGTTGGTCATCACCGGAGAGCGCTGCGAACTGCTGGACGTCTTCGACCGTGAACGTTCGCTCGAACGTTCTCGTCTCGCCCTCGATTGGCTGAGTCATCGAGATCTACGTCTCTCATTCGGATCTCGATATAAGAAGCAACTGGTGGGAGCCAAGGCCGGTTCTAGTACCTGAACCGATTCATAGACTGGCCGCAGTCGCGCGGCCTGCGAACCGAGGTTGGCCCGCCGTCGAGAGGAGGTTCGCCGAGTTTCTCCGCCTCCGATAGTGGAACCCGAAAGTCCTCTTCCCGATAACTCGCGACCGCTACTCCTCGAGGAACGGCGGAGTGTCTTTCGAGCACAGACTGCCGGGTACTCGAGCGTGCAGCGACGCGAACGCCGTTCTCGCGGTCGTTCGCCGTCGAACGATCGGACGAGCACGCTGTCGCCCTCTCCTGGTAAACTAAAAGACGATATATCGAATCCGGGTTCCGGCGTGGGAACTCCCGAGTAGTGACCAGACCGATCCGATACCACGTCGAACGCATCGAGAACCAGCGCTACAGCGTCGCCCGTTCGACGATGAGCCTCGCTACCGATCGATGCCGTTCCGAATGCGGGTCTCGGCTTCCTCGAGTGCCCGCTCCCGGTCGAAGTCGTCGATAATCGCTCGCAGCCGTGCCTCGTCCGCGTCCGCCAGCTCGCGCGCGTGGTCGGTCACGGTGGGGATCGCACGGATGATGTTGTCGACGATCGGCACGTCGGCGACCTGTGGCGAGCGCGAGAGCGGATTGAGATCGATCACGATTTCGGTCTTCCCCATCTCGTCGAGCGCTTCGGCGCGGTCGCCGTCCTCGAGGGGGACGAGCACCACGTCGGCCTCGTAGATGCCGTCGGCGTCGACTTTCGCCCGCTTGTGATCCAGGTTCGGGATGCGCGCGTCGGCCTCGAGTCCCTTCACGTCGGCAGCGCCGTGCTCCCGGAGGTGGTCGGCGATGGCTTCGACCCGCTCGGGCGTGCGGTTGAAGAGGTTGACCTCGAGGTCGGCGTCGACGGCGTCGGCGAGGGCGGCCATTTCGCCGGGAACCAGCGCCGCGACGTTGCCGTTGATCGAGAGGACGGGATGCTCCGCCAGCAGGAGGTGGGCTGCGGCGGTCCGTTCGGCCGCATCGGCGCTGGGAAGGGTTTCCTCGCCCAGCAGGTAATCGAAGGCGCTGCCCCGCCCCTCGGCGTGCATTCCCTGGAGGTGGGTGATCCCTTTTTCGACGCCCTTCTCGATCCGATGTCGGGTGAGTAGGTCCTGATATCTGGGGTGGTCCTCCGGGATCTCCTCCTCGTGTTCGACGTCGGCGGAGACGGTGTCGTAGTCGCTCACGATCGATTACTGGATTGGGTCGATAAAAAGCGGCCCGATCGGTCGGCGGCCGCGAACCGCTCAGCCGATCGCTCGCGTGACACACCGCCGCTGGGGGCCGGTCCGAGACCAGCCGAACGCGATCGCGTCGGCCCGCTCGAGCGAGCGCCTACTTCAACACCGCACCGGCCGGATGCGTCGCACAGACCGACGGATCGTACCCCGCATCGGACAGTCCCGTTCCGAGCGCGAAGACGGTCTCACCGAGCATGGCCATCGACGCCTGGCCGTCGACCGACGAGACGTCGGTGATCGCCTCCGTGACCCGCTCCGTGAGGAGGCCGGCGTCGCGTGCGAACAGCCGCGACGCATACATGAACGACAGCAGCGTCGGCTCCTCGACCAGCCGGGAGAGCGCCTCCGTCCCGGCGGCCGTCAGTTCCTCGGTCTCCCCCGAGAGCACGTCGGCCGTCGAGAGTTCGCCGAACGAAATGTATTCGACGCGCGCCCGCGACGGAATCGCGTCGAGTTTGTTGTCCTGTGGCCCACCCGGTTCGAGGCGGATCGGAACGCCGCCGTGTGCCTGGGCGACGACGTCGCCCAGTCCCGTCCCGGCCTGGACTTCGGCACCGTGAGCGACCGTCACGAGTTCGTTCGCGGAGAGTTTGCGCTCGAACACGCGGTTGGCCGCGAGTGCCGTGCCAAGCGCCATCGCACCGGAGACGCCAAACCCTGCCCCGATCGGTAGCTCGGAGTCGGCCTCGACGCGGGCGGTCACCTCGAGGGTCTCGAGGACGGTCGTCACCGGTTCGACGTCGGTTTCGGCCCCGTCGAGGACGATGGTTGATTCCTCCGCCGGTTCGACCGTTACTTCGACACCGTCAGTAAGCGTTAGTCCCGCTCCCCGTGAGCCGGCTTTCGTCGGATCCTCGTCCGGGTGCGTGCTAAAAAAGCCCGTAACGTGGCCGGGGACGAACGCCGTCGCCTCCTCGCGCATTACCGCCACGCTTTCGGCCCGACCGATATAACGTTGAAGGTTCCACTCGCCGTTTCGGCAGGCAGCCCGCCCGAAACTGTTGGAAAACCTATTAGATCCCGATCGCTCGGACGCGGTCTCCTATCGGCGATCGACCCGGCGGACCCACGACCCCGGCGCGTCGAGTTCGTCGTGACTCGGCAGATACTCGGGCCCCTCCCAGACGAGACTCGCCGTCTCGAGGTCGCGAACCGCGACGACGTGCTCGAAGAAGTTCTTCCCGCGTTCGTACTGGCGTTCCTTCAGCCCGAGCCCGAGCAGGCGACGGAAGAGTTTCTGGAGCGGGCCCCGCCCCTGCCGTCGCTCGTCGAGTTTGCGCCGGAGGTCCTCGTACTCCTCGTCGAAGGCGTGGTCCATCAGGAGTTCGGCGTACCCCTCGACGACGGTCATCGCCGCGTCGAGATCGCGGAACGCCTCCCGGTCGAACGAGCCCTTCGAGAGCGTCGCGATCCCCTCCTCCATGCGAGTCTCGAGGTGATCGGAGAGCCACGGTGCGGCCCCGAACTCGGCGGCGTGGGTCACCTCGTGGAACGCGATCCAGCGGCGGAACCGATCGGCGTCGACGTCGAGTTTCTCGGCGGCGTTGAGGATGTTCGGCCGGACGAAGTACAGGGCGTGGTCGTTCGCGGGCGCGTCGGCGAGCAAGAGCGGATCGTACTGGCCGAGGACGTTCCGCCCGAGAAACGAGAGAAGGACGGTCATCGTTCCCGTGTTGATCGTCCGGGCGACGCCGGGGAACGCGCCGGTGTGGGTCTCGAGGGTGCTCATGACGCGCTCGAAGGTGGCGACGTTGGCGTCGATCCAGTGGTGGCGGTTCTGGATCTCGACGGTCTCGGGAACGTCGAACTCGACGCCGGAGACCGTTCGGACGGCCGCTCGCGCGTCACGGACGTCGCGTGCGTAGGCCTCGCGTTCGCCGGACTCGAGGGCGAGCGAGCCGGGATCGGTCGCCGCCTTGGCGGCGTCGGCGGCCGAGCGCCAGTCGATCGCGTCGTCACCGGACGCTCCGGCGACGGCCCGAGCGCTACGATAGAGGTTCACGACTACGGGTACGGGAAGGAAGCGCAAAAGCGTTCGGCTCGGTCGGGTCCCGGTGCCGTCGGCCGGTTGGCGGGCCGTCGCCGGACGGTCGGCGGTCAGTTGACGATGACGTCGGGCTCCTCTTCGGGCTCGAGTTCCGGCTCCTCGTCGTCGCCCCGGAACTTCCTGACGGCGGCGGCGATCCCGACGAGGACGACCAGTGCGATCAGTGCGCCGGCGGCGCTCTTTCCTTTGCCGCCGGATTCGTCCGCGGCCGCGCTCTCGTCCGGTTCGGTCTCCGTCTCGGCGTCCGTCTCCGCTGTCGAACTCGTTCCGCCGATCGGGAGCGCCTCGCCGATCGTTCCGGGTCCGAACTGCGTGTCGCCGTCGAAGTGCAACTCGATGATGGTGAATTTCTTGTCTCCCATGACCAGTCGGTCAACGAGTGTACACTTAGCCGTTTGGTTCGCCAGCGGGACGATACCGTCCCCTCGTCGTGGTCACGGACTCGAGATGACCGTCGAACGTCACCCCGTGTCTCGCCGGGCCACGGCAGGGAGTAGCGTCCTCTCGCCGTCAGACGACGGAGTCCGGACCGGTACGATTAAGTATCCATCTCCTGCGGTGTTGCGTATGAGTGGACGACCGCTGGACGTCCTCGAGGCGTCGCTCGGCGAACGCGTTTCGGTGCGGCTCAAAAGTGGCGACGAGTACGTCGGCGAACTCGCCGGCTACGATCAACACATGAACCTGGTCCTCGAGGACGTCACGATCCCCGTCGAGGGCGGCATCGACGACGAGGCCCCAGTCGAAGACACAACCATTATACGCGGCGATAACGTCGTCTCGATCACTCCATGACTGGTGCAGGAACCCCAAGCCAAGGAAAGAAGAACAAGACGACCCACACCAAGTGTCGTCGCTGCGGAGAGAAGTCCTATCACACGAAAAAGAAAGTTTGCTCGTCGTGTGGCTTCGGCAAGTCCGCCAAACGCCGCGACTACGAGTGGCAGTCGAAGACCGGCGACAACTGATCTCTTCGTTCTCTCGTTCGGGTCACCGACTCCGAGACTCACCGCTCGCTTCGATCGCGATCGATCGCTGATCCCCGCGTCGGACTGAGCCGTCGATGGACAACCCTTAGTTCGGAGCCGCGAACATCCCAGTATGAACCCGACAGCCGCCTTTGACGGCCTCGAGTGTGTCGACTGCGGGGCCACCGTCGACGCCGCCGAGTCACACCAGTGTCCGGCGTGTGGCGGGGCGCTCGATCCGACCTACGAGTACGACGCGATCGACCTCGATCGCGAGCGGCTCGCGTCTCGGCCGTTCGACTCGCAGTGGCGCTACGCGGAACTGCTGCCCTTCGCCCGCGAGTCCGCGGTGACGACGGCGGAAGGAGCCACGCCGCTGGTCGACTGTCCCGATCTTGCCGACGAACTCGGCGTCGGACGCGTCCTGATCAAAGACGAGGCCCGGAACCCGACGGGCTCGGTCACGGATCGCGGCGCGTCGGTGGCCGTGACGGCAGCACTCGAGGACGGCGCGACCGACGTCGCGCTCCCCTCGACGGGCAACGGCGGCCAGGCCGCCGCGGCCTACGCGGCCCGCGCGGGACTCGAGGCACACGCGTATCTCCCCTCGCGGTCCGGCTTTACGAACAAGGCGATGGTCAACGTCCACGGCGGCGACATGAACGTCGTCGGCGGTCGCTTCGACGACGCCGCCGCTGCGTTCGAGGAGGGGCTGGCCGAACACGACGACTGGTACTCGCTCCGGTCGTTCGACACTCCCTACCGTCACGAGGGCGCGAAGACGCTGTTCTACGAACTCGCCGAACAGCTCGAGTGGGCGGTGCCCGACGCGATCTGTTATCCGACGGGAACCGGCACCGGACTCGTCGGCCTCGCCAAGGCCACACGGGAGTTCCGAGAACTGGGCCTGATCGACGAGACGCCGGCGCTCTACGCCGCGCAAGCGTCCGGCTGTGCGCCGATCGTCGATGCCCTCGAGGACGGCCGCGACGAACACGAACCGGTCGACCACCCGGACACGATCTGTGGCGAACTGGAGGTACCGGACCCGACTGCGAGCGCGCGGGTGCTCGAGGCGATCCGCGAGACCGACGGCGGCGCGGTCGCGACCGACGACCCCGACATCCTCGAGGCCGCCGTCCGGGTGGCCCAGACGACGGGCCTCGAACTGATCCCCAGCGCAGGGGCGGCCGCGAGCGGCGCGTGGGAGCTCGCCGAACGCGGCGCGTTCGACGGCGACGAAACCGTCGTCATCGTCAACACCGGCTCCGGGAACAAGGAGGCCGACGTGTTGCGCAGCCATCTGATGAGTCAGGGCGTCTAGTGGCGGTCCACGCCCGCACTGCAGAGTCGAACCCACCCACGCCGTCACCTCGACCGTGCTGTCGGCGCTCGCGAACGTCTCGGTTCGAGCACCGTTAGTAGCCGGTGATATCCCCGAGTATGACGGGTCGAATCGATAGCACGGGTCCACTTCGACCGCGACGACCGAACTCTTTCACCGACAAAGTCTTGACCGGGAGACGAGTAGTTCAACCGAGTTCAAATGTGTGAACATTCACCAGAGTGTTCGAACGGGGGTACCTGCCAGCTCGTCCTCGAGAACGGAGAGACCGGTCTCGAGACCGCCGAATACTACTGCAAGGCCCACCTCGTGTTGCGGATCTGGGAAGTCGAAAACGACAGCTCGCTCCGCGCTGTCAGTGCCGAACAGCTGTGACCTGACGGCGTCATCGACGCGCCGACCCACTCTGGACCCCCGACCTCGCTGGCTCCGTCTCACGAGCACTGATCCCCGCCCTCGCGAGGCGTTTCGATCGGTCTCGGTCGTCGACCGTGGTCGGGGGCGGCTCCCCCTGCCCGTCGCCCCGAGACGATCGACGGATCGTTTCGACGCCCGTCTCGATGATGGGACTCGGAACGGGGCCGTTCCGTAGCGTTTTTGCTGGTTGTCGGGAAACGACGCGGTATGACTACCCCCTGGGATGACTGGAACCATATTCTCAAGCTCGATCCGGACAAGGAGTTACCGGATGGTGTGACCTATGGCGATCTCTGTGCGACGGGCACCGACGCGATCGAAGTCGGCGGCACCATGGGCATCACCGAAGAGAACATGAGCGCCGTCATCGAGGCCTGTGCCGAACACGACGTCGCGCTCTATCAGGAGCCCTCCAACCCCGAGGTCGTCCTCGAGGACGACGCGCTGGACGGCTATCTCATTCCGACCGTCTTCAACGCCGGCTCGCCGTTCTGGATCACCGAGGCCCACAAGGAATGGGTCCGCCTCGAGGGCGACCTCGACTGGGAACGGACGACGACGGAGGCCTACATCGTGATGAACCCCGAGGCCGACGTCGCGGAGCTAACGGAGGCCAACTGCGATCTCGGCGCGGACGACGTCGCCGCCTACGCGACGGTCGCCGAGCACATGTTCGGGCAGGAGATCGTCTACGTCGAGTACTCGGGCACCCTCGGCGACGAGGGCGTCGTCGAGGCCGCGGCTCACGCCACCGACGAATCGACGCTGTTCTACGGCGGCGGGATTCACGACTACGACTCCGCGTATTCGATGGCCCAGCACGCCGACGTGATCGTCGTCGGCGACCTCGCACACGACGAGGGCATCGAGGCGGTTCGGGAAACCGTCGAAGCGGCCAACGACGCCTGACGCACGCCTCCGATTCCGTCCGAGCGCATCCCTTCACCGGTTGCGACTGTTTTGCCACGACGCGACGGCGACGCCACTCTCCGTCGGGTGCGCGAGCGAGCGCCTCGAACGCTCCGTCACTCGAGGACGAGGTCCCGTAATCGAGGGAGGCTGTCCGTCACGTCTTCGCGAGAGACGACGTCCGCGATCCCGTCGACCGGCGTCGACTCGAGGTTGAGGATGCCGACGGTCGCGCCGGTCGATGCGGCGAGTCGCGGGAGCGAGGCGGCGGGCTCGACGACGAGCGAGGAGCCGATCGCGAGGAAGACGTCGCTCTCGCGGGCGAGCGACCGGGCCCGCTGGATGACCGCCCCCGGGAGCTGCTCGCCGAAGAGGACGACGTCGGGTTTGAACACGCCACCGCAGTCACAGGTCGGCGGCAGGTCGCCGTCGGCTGCCCGTTCGAAGATCGGATCGCCGTCCCGGCTGTTCCCGCAGTCGGTACAGCGGACCCGCTGGGAGTTGCCGTGAAGCTCGAGGACGGTCGGTTCCGCGTCGCGCGCAGTGTTGGGGTCGGTCGTCTCGTCGCCGACCGCCGCCGCTGCCTCGCCGTGTAATCCGTCCGTGTTCTGGGTGAGGATGGCCTCGAGGTCGCCGTCCCGTTCCATCGCGGCCAGCACTTCGTGAGCCGCGTTCGGTTCGAAATCGCCGTCGAACATCGTCCGCTGTAACTCGACGCGGTCTTCCCAGAACCCCTCGGGATCGCGCTGGAACCGGCCGTAGGCGAACTGTCTCTCGTCGAATCGTTCCCAGACGCCGTCGTCGCCCCGGAACGTCGGCACGCCCGAGGGAGCCGAGATACCGGCCCCGGTGAAGGCGACGACCGTGTCTGCCCGGCGGACGTCGTCGGCGAGTCGCTCGAGGTCGCCCATACTTCCAAACAGTGCGTGAGGCGACAAAAATAGGACGGACGAGGACATTTGTCGACCGATGTGGAGCCGCTGGTCGAACGCGTGGGATCGCTCGAGGAGTGAATCCGATCGGCGAGACGAGCGCGACTCCGAACGGCTGGGCTTAAGTTGCGCCTGCGTCAATCGGGTGGTATGCAGGATAGAACCTACACTGCCGACGCCGAGCCGGGCGACGACGTGACGGTCGCCGGCTGGGTCCACGAGATCCGCGATCTCGGGGGCATCGCCTTCCTGATTCTCCGGGATACCTCGGGTAAGATCCAGATCAAGTTCGAGAAAGACGAGATGGACGACGAGCTCGTCGAAACGGGGCTCGACGCCTCCCGCGAGAGCGTCGTCGAAGTCTCCGGTGCCGTCGAGGAAGAGCCGCGCGCACCGACGGGCGTCGAGGTCACGCCCGAGTCCGTCGAGGTCATCGCGCCCGCCGACCCCGAACTGCCGCTCGATCCCTCGGGCAAGGTCGACGCCGACCTCTCGACGCGACTCGACAACCGCACCCTCGACCTGCGCAAGGACGAGGTGCAGGCCGTCTTCGAGATCCGCTCGGAGATCCTGCGCGCCGTGCGCGAGCAGTTCCGCGAGTTCCGCTGTACGGAGATCAACACGCCGAAGATCGTCGCGACCGGCACCGAGGGCGGCACCGAACTCTTCCCGATCACCTACTTCGGCGAGGAGGCCTTCATGAACCAATCGCCCCAGCTGTTCAAGCAGCTGATCGCCGGATCGAACGTCGAGCGGGTCTTCGAAATCGGCCCGATCTTCCGCGCCGAGGAACACAACACGCCCCGCCACCTCAACGAGGCGACCTCGATCGACTTCGAGGGTGCCTTCTGCGACCAGAACGACGCCATGGACGTCGTCGAGGGCGTCGTCCGCGCCGCCTACGAAGCGGTGGCGGACAACTGCGCCGACGAACTCGAGGCGCTGGGCCTCGAAGACGAATTCAGCGCACCCGAGGAGTCGTTCCCACGTATCAGCTACGAGGACGCCATCGAGCGGATCAACGCGACGGGCGAACTCGACGAACAGCTCGTCTGGGGCGACGACCTCTCGACGGAGGCCGAGAAGGCGCTGGGCGACGACGTCGGCGGCCACTACTTCATCACGGACTGGCCAAGCGAGATCAAGCCCTTCTACATCAAGGATCACGACGACGATCCGCAGCTGTCGACCGGCTTCGACCTGATGCATCCGCGCATGGAACTGGTCTCGGGCGGCCAGCGCGAACACCGCCACGAGAAGCTCATCGAGGGCTTCGAACAGCAGGGGCTCGATCCCGATCAGTTCGAATACTACACGAAGATGTTCAAGTACGGCATGCCGCCCCACGCCGGCTTCGGGCTCGGCGGCGAACGCCTCATCATGACGATCCTCGGACTGGACAACATCCGAGAAGCGGTCCTCTTCCCGCGAGACCGGCAGCGGCTGAGCCCGTAGGGCGAACTCTGGGAGCAAGCAAGACGACTGCAAGGAGTCTTGGCTGATCGGCAACGTCTGAGTCGTAGACGAAGACGTTGAGAGCGAGCGAAACGAGTTTCGCGTGATCGTCAGCGTTTGTCGCCGTAGGCCACAAACCCGGGAGCCAGTTCAGACTCGCGGTCACTCGGTCGTAATCCAGAGCAGATACCAGAGCAACGCGCTCCCGGCGGCGACGCCACCGAGTATCGCCGCCCCGATGACTGGCGGGGAAGCGCCGCTCTGGAGGGCGATCGAGCCGCCTGAGAGTCCGACCAACAGGACGAAGACGGCCTTGAGTTGACCGGCCCCGTCAGTCACTCCGCTCGAGCGTGGGGGGCCACGTCCCGAACCGCGACCTCGGCTCATAGGTCGTGTGGTGCGCTGACGTGCATCGTGATAAAGGCCCAGTCGGTCTCGCTCGAGTCGTCCGGATCGCGTTCGACTACCGTGGCGCTCCAGCGGCTGTCGAACCGGTAGCGTTCGCCGGTCGTCGTCTCCGTCCAGGCCATCACCACCTCGTCGGCGACCGTCGCGAACCCGTCGCGTTCGGTGACGACGAGGTGGCCGCTCTCGACGACCCACTCGTCGGTCGTCTCGGTCTGTGTCTCGAGGGCCGCGGCGACGTCGTCACCGCCGAACAGGGACTCGCTGATGCCGAACTTGACGGTCGAGTCGGCGTCCGAAAAGTAGGGGGAAAGCGGGTCGCCATCGCGGAGTGCGTCGTAGTAGTCGCGGACGACGGCCTCGGCGCTTGCGCTCGGTGGCATGGCTTTACCGTCGAAGCCCGCTCTCAAAGAGTCATCGGACGCAGACGCAGGCGACGAGGGCGGTCGGGCGTCGCTGGCGACCTGCCGAGTCGGACCCCGCTCACATGAAGCCTCGATCGACCTCGTCGGTCTCGATCAGGTCCTCGAGTTCCGCGTTCAGCAGGTCGTCGGCCTCCTCGAATCGCTCGGCGAGTTCCTCGAGTTCGTCGGGCCGGTCGTACTGGTCGTACTCCATCGGCCCGAAGGCGGGGCTCTCGAGGGCGTCCATCACGTCGTCGAAGAGGTCCTGTGGGCGGGTCGGTGCGTCCGCGTGGGTCTCGAGGACGGTCTCGAGGCGCTTCCCGACCGTCTCGGCCTGCTCCTCGTCCTCGGGGGGCGACTGGACCGCAAAGCGCCCGCCGGAATCGCGTTCGGGCATGAACGAGCCGATCTCGTCGTCGAGGTTGCGGGCGACGTGCGTGCCGACGCCGCGAACCTCGAAGGGGTTCTTCGCGTACGTCTTCAGGAAGAAGACGCCGGCCCGAGGATGCGCGAGATACATGTCTTCGCCGACGCCGCCGGCACGGTCGCCGGCGACTGCACGCCAGTCCTCCGGATCGACGGTCCGTTCGGTGACGTCTTCGAGTATATCCTGCCACTCGCGAATCCGCATACACGAGGGTTGGACTGCCGGCAGAATGAACGTATCGATTGCACCGAACGGAACCGGACGTGGACTGTTCGGTCTTCCAACAGCCGATTCGAGCCACGCGAATCAAAAGGAATACGTTGGCTCCCCCGAAGTGAGCGTAACCGACGCTTTCCCTATGTCCGGTCGCCACTCACTCTCGTTCGTCGAACTGTTTCGGGCCACCCCCGCCAAGAGCGCGCTGCTGACGCTGGCCCCGCTCTCGCTGGCGCTCGGCCAGGTATGCAATAGTTACGTCAACGGCGTCTCGCCGGCGGTCTCGATTACCTTCGCCATCATCATGGTCGGCTTTTCCGTCGTCGCGATGGGTCACCACGCCGCCGAACACCGCGTCCAGCGCCTCGAGACCGAGTACGGGTTCTAAGCACCCGGTCCGGATTCGGTCGCGACGGTTCGGGCTTCGCGGGCCTCGTAGGCGTTGTACCCCGCCAGTCCGGCGATCAAGAGCCCGGTGGCGAGCGTACTCCAGAACAGCCCGCCGGTCATCCCGAGCAGTGCGGCTGAGACGATCACCCAGACCCCGACGAGAGCGAGCAGCGAGGCGATGCCGGCGCTGAGCGGGACGTCGTTTTTCACCCGGTAGTAGTTGTAGCCGGCGGCGACGACGACGACGAGGCCGACCAGGACGTTGTTCCACAGCGACGCGGCCCCGGCGTCGAAGACCAGCACCGAGAGGGCGATCCACGCGCCGAACACGGCGACGAGGAGGCTCAGGATCGACGTGCCGCGCCGGCGCTCCTCGTTTGCGACCTGGGTGGAGTCGTGGCGCGGGTCGCTCCCCGTCTCGGTCCGGTCCCCGACGCCGGTGCCGGAGTCGATATCGGCGGACGCTTCTTCCCGTCGGTTGGGCGGGCCGTCGGGAGCGTCGGTCCCGGTATCGACTCCCGGTTCGGACTCGTCGTTCGTCCGACGATCGTCGCCGTTCGGGTCACTCATGCCATCGAACGTAGGGTTCGCGATCCCAAAAGCGCCGTGTCCGTTCCGGCCACCGTAATCGCTCGAGCGAGATCGAAACCGTCGGTAAAGCGCTGTTACCGGGATCGAGCGCCGGGCGACGGACGGGTTCGAGCCGGTTGCTCGATCGGGATCCCGTGACCGATAGCGTTTTTGATCGCTCGACCGTTGACGATAGCTGTGCACGTACGCGGAACCGTCGCGGGCGAGGTCGACGTGCGGTCGGTAGCCACGAGCTACGGTGAGAGCGAACTCGCGGAGGTGCCGCTTCGGTCGGCCGACGACGCAGGGATCGGCGAGTCACCCGCTCGCGGCGACGGCGGGACGGCGACCGTCGCGGACGGCCGCGAGACGACGACGGTAACGCTGTGGAACAAGTGGACCGAATCGGCCGAGCTGCTCGAGCCGGGGATGGACCTGCTCGTGACGAACGCCAAAGCAGAGGAGTACCAGGGGGAGACGCAGTACGCGACGACGGGCGACTCCTACGTCGTCGTCGAACCCTCCTTTCTCGTGAGCGTGACGTCGATCCGTAACTGGGTCGAGTGTCCCCGACTCTACTACCTGAACAAGCTCTCGGGAGTGCCACTGAACTATCCCGTCGTCAAGGGGACCCTCGTCCACGAGGTCTTCGGCGACCTGCTTCGTGGCCGCGACCTCGAGGAATCGATCGACGCTCGCGTCGAGGAACGCGGGCTCCAGCTCGGCCTGCTCGGGGAGACGCCCGACGCCGTGAAAGAGGAGATCAGGGAGAACGCGACGGCCATCGAGGGCTGGCTCGAGCAGGGTCGGCTGACCGAAGAAGACAGCTGGCGGTCGGAACAGCTCCTGATCAGCGAGACGTTCGGCATCCGGGGCCGGGCCGACGCCGTTCGCCGCGGCGCGCCGGTCGAACTCAAGACGGGCAAGAACCTGAAGAAAGAGCCCCGCTTCAAGGACAAGGTACAGGCCGCCTGTTACGCGCTGTTGCTCGAGGAACACGGCGGCGACGTCGACATCGGCACCCTCCTCTACACGAAGAACTCGGCGCTGGATCGCAACGAGGAGACCGGCGACCTGACCCCCGCAAAGGAGTTCACGATGGGCGATGGCCTCCTGAAGTACGTCGTCCGCCTGCGCAACGAGATCGCGGCGATGGAGACGGCGGGCGAGATTCCGACCGGCTACGAGGCCGACGCGAAGTGCGAGTACTGCTTCGAGCAGGACACCTGCATGGTCGTCTCCGGTCGGCTGGATCAGGAGTCGAAGGCCGGCCAGATCGGCCAGTCGCTGCCCGACGAGGAACTCGAGTACTTCGATCGGTTCTATCGGGCGATCGAGGAGGAGCGTCGCGAGGTCCACCGCGAGTACGCCAAACTCTGGGAGCAGACGGCCGAGGAGCGGGCCGACGACGACCGCGCGCTGATCGATCTCGAGTTCCTCGAGAAGCGGCCCCTCGAGGGCGGCCGCTGGGAACTGCGGGCCCGCCGACCAGGCGGCGCGAACTCGAAACTTCGGGAGGGGGATCTGGTGCTGGCAAGCGACGGGGATCCGGTTCGTGGGAGCTCCGAACTCGCCCGAATCGAGCGGTTGGACGACGAAATCGTCCTCACGGCTGACGAACCCGTCGAGGTCACCCGGCTCGACGTCTATCCGTCGGAGCTGACGACCGATCGCCTGCTCGTCGCGATGCACGACGCGCTCCTGAAAGGCGACGAGCGGCGCAAGGATATCCTGTTCGGCCGCGCGGACTCCGAATTCGCGGAGATCGAGGAGACGTTCATCTCCAACAACGACCGCCAGAACGAGGCCGTCACGAAGGCGGTCAGCGCGAACGACTGCGCACTGATCCACGGGCCGCCGGGGACCGGGAAGACCTACACCATCGCTCGGGCCATCCGCGCGATGGTCGAGCGCGGCGAGCGGGTCCTGCTGTCGGCCTTTACCAATCGCGCCGTCGACAACGCGCTCGAGGCCTTGCTCGAGCAACTCGAGGACGCGGACGCCCTCGACGCGGACCGGGTCGTCCGCGTGGGGTCTGAGAGCGGGGTCAGCGACGGGATGGAGCCCTACCGGCTCGAGCGCGCTGGCGAGCCTGCGGATCGGGTCGCCGAACTCGAGGACGCGCAGGTGGTGGCGGCGACGACCGCGACCTGTGGCTCGCGGGTGATGAAAGAGCAGTCGTTCGACGCCGCGCTGGTCGACGAGGCCGCCCAGCTGACCGAACCCGGGACGTGTGCGGCGATCAACCTGGCCGAGCGGTTCGTTCTGGTCGGCGATCACGAACAGCTCCCGCCGGTCGTCCGCGCCGAAAACGACCTCACCGAGTCGCTGTTCGAGCGACTCGTCGACCTTCATCCCGAGGCCGGCGTCATGTTGACCCACCAGTACCGGATGAACCAGCGGATCCAGGCCTTCGCCTCGAACGAGTTCTACGACGGCCAACTCCGGCCCGCGACGCCCGACGTCGCGGCGCGGACCCTGGACGACCTCGAGGGCGTCTCCCGGGATCGCCTCCACGAGTCGCTGCAGGATCCGGTCTCGTTCGTCGACGTCGAGGGCGATCGAGGCCAGTACACCGACAGCGCGGAGGCCGCGCGGATCGCGGCGCTGATCGAGGCCTACGAGGCGGCGGGCCTCGAGCGCTCGGAGATCGGCGTCATCGCCCCCTTCCGCGCGCAGGTCTCGGAAATCTCGACGCACGTGCCCGACGACGTCGCCGTCGACACCGTCGATCGCTTTCAAGGCTCGAGCCAGGAAGTCATCGTCGTCTCCTTTACCGCGACCGGCTCGCTCGAGGGGCCGATCTTCGAGGACTACCGACGGATCAACGTCGCCCTCACCCGACCCAAGCGCGCGCTGGTGCTGGTCGGCGACGCGGCGGCGCTGGCGTCCGATCCGGTCTACGAACGAATGCTCGAGTGGGCTCGCCGCTAGCCGAGAATCGGTCTCTACTGTCAGTACCGGTATCGTTCGGTCGTCGTACGAGTGAACGACTCCCGCGAAGCGAGTACGGATTTAGTTCCGGCGCTTCATGATAGGCTATGAGCGATAGTGGCGCTGATGGCGAGCGTGTGTCTCCACAGCAGCAGTTGACGGTGGACTACATGCAGATGGCGGGACACCGGAGTAACGTTCACGGACTCGTCGAGGTCGACGTCACCGACGCCAGAGAGCGCATCCGGACGATCGAGGAAGCGACCGGAACGAAACTCTCGTTCACCGCCTTCGTCGTCTCGTGTCTGGCTACCTGTGTCGAGGAACAACCGCACATCCAACGGTACCGTGATTGGCGGGGGCGAATCCACGAATTCGAGGACGTCGATGTGAACGTCCTCATCGAACGGGAAACCGACGGCGAACGAATCGGCATCCCCCACGTCATTCGACAAGCGAATCAACGGACAGTTCGGTCGATTCACGACGAAATTCGACGCGTCGAAACAGACACGACGGATCACCCAGAGCCCGGGCCCGCCAGACTCGCACGCCGCCTTCCCGGCGTTCTACGCCGCCAAATCTGGCGGCTCCCCCAGTGGTTCCCGACACGGTGGAAGCGCCTCGCCGGCAGCGTCGCGGTCACCTCTGTCGGCATGTTCGGCACCGGAAACGGCTGGGCCATCAGTCCCACGAACTATACCCTCCAACTCACTGTCGGTGGCATCGGCACGAAACCGCGCCTGATCGACGGCGAACTCCGTTCCCGGGAGTTCCTGAGTCTGACCGTTACCTTCGACCACGACGTCGTTGACGGAGCGCCAGCCACACGGTTCGTCCAACGCCTCAGCGAACGCCTGGAAGCCAGTCACGGTCTCGATACTGCAGCTACTGAGTAACCAAGCGCCTATCCAGGACCACGATGATCTCGCCGCTCGCTACGCTTCACGATTCCCCTCTCTACTGAATGCAACGTCGACCTCTCGTACTGGTGGCGGCTCTCCGTCTTGTTGTCTGTTCGGCATCGTTACGACCCTCGTCTCTCAGACTACCGTTCTTCGATCCCGGATTCGTTTCGAAAGCTGAAATCCGTAGTATGTGCTACTACTCGCTTCGTGAGAACCGTTGGGGCGTTGGCGAGTCATCTCACTCGGAGACAGGAGACGCCGAACCGAGGCGACGAGGCGTTCGCTTCCCGACGCTAGAAACGAAACCACGGACAAAACAGCTACGCAGCCACTTCGCCGGCCGACTCAGAGCGGTGCCCGTTCGCGGATCTCGGGCTTCTCTTCGGTCTGTCTGAACTGCTCGAGCAGGGGCTTGATGTCGTCGAACCCGTCCGCAAGGACGATGTCACCGCTGCGCAGGTCGTACTCGATGATGTCGTAATCCGCGAGCCGCGGCAGGTGGTTGTGGACCAGCGAAACGTAGACGCGCTGTCGAACGCCTTTGTCGATCGCGTCGGCACGGGCGTCGCACTCCCAGGCTGCGACCTGCGTGACGACGTCTTCGAGGTTCACCGTTCGATCGTCGGCCAACTGGTAGAGCAGGAACCGGCGTTCGGATTCCGCGAGGAGCGCACAGGCCGCTTCCATCCGGCTGGCAGTCGTCTGGTTCATACACTCTCCAGGTACCGGGTGATATTACACCTACTGCCAACACAGATTGGGGGTCCGATCCCGGCCGATCCGACACCGTCCGCGAGTACCTCGGTTGTGAACGTCGAACCCATCGATTTCGTCGAATTCGGGACGTATACTCCGTCTCGAGACTGTTTCGATGCTCGATAATTGTCAGTCAGCGCTACGAATCGAGGCCGGTCGGTCGTCCGCTCGCGTCCGCGCTGTCAGACGCTCCGGTGGTGGCCGCCGGTCCGCGAGCGAGCGTTCACCGACGGACAGCGAGGCTCGTCCTCGAGGGCCGCGTGCTCGACGGGTCCGCCGAGACACAGCACGGTGGCGCGGTCGGGGACGTGGCGAATCCCGGTGTGGTCGTGGCCGATCGGGGAGTCGGGACGGTCGAACTCCTCGAACGGTCGTCGAGGAGCGCCTCTCGGGGCGAGTTCGTCGCACGGACCGAGTACTGGCATAACTTTAAGAAACCTACACCGCCTATTACTGGTATGGCCGCTCACGGCCGGCCCGCACTGCGGGACTTGTTCGACGAGTCGCCCACGCCCCACATCGCTCATCCCCCGCGGACCCACCATCGTGACTTCTACGTCGCTACCGACGGGTCCTTCCGGGGACCGGGCGGCGGACTGGGCGCCGTTATCGAAACGCGCGACGGCACCCGCGTCGCACGCGTCGCGACTGCGGACACGCCGCCGGACAACAACGTCGCGGAGTATCGGGCGCTCCACCTCGGACTGGACGTCCTCGCCGCGCGAGCGCCACGAGACGCCTCGGTCGGCGTCCTCATCGACCACGACGCGCTCGCCAGTAACGTCAACAGTGCCATCCTCGCGACGCGACATCCGGACGGGAAGCCGCCGCGTCCCGTCTCCATCCCGACCGCGACGCGGTATCACTGGCGCGGCATTCGGGCCCGACTCAACGGGTTCGACGAAGTGCGGGCCGCCCGGATCGACAGCGACCAAAACCCCGCCCACCCGCTCGCGAACGCGCCGGACCAGTACCGCCACGTCAACCGCGAACCCGACCGCTGTGTCCTCCCCGACGTACCGGAGCCGACTGCCGCCGAGTTCCCCCCACCGTCCCGGGCGGACCGAAACGGCGGTGGCGGCGGTCGCGCGTCCGACTGATCGCCACCCGTCGGCGCTCCGTTCGATCCCGAATCGACCGGAACCGCCATCGTTTTCTCACCGCTCGAGCAAGTCGTCTCCGATGAGCCTTCGCGTCGCGGTTGCCGCCCCGTTCATCCAGAACGGGACCCGTCGCCTCAAGGAAAACGAGTTCGTCGTCGCCCTCTCGCTCGATCGGGACTGGTTCTCCCCCGATCAGGCCAAGCGACTGATCGATATCGCGACCAAGGAGGGGCTCCTCGAGCGCGACGACGACGGCCTCGCGGTCACGTTCGATCCCGTCGGCGTATCGGTGCCCGAGGAGTTCGTCCCCGACGAGGACCTTCTGCGGGAACGGTCGGCGTTCGAACGGGTGCTCGATTCGCTGGTCGCCGAGGGGATGGAGAAACACGAGGCCGTCGGCGCGATTAACACCCTCCAGCGGGAACTCGGGCTGACGATCGAGGCCGCCGCGGTGGTCTACGCCCGCCGCGAAGGCATCGACGTCGACGATCTCGTCCCGATCGCCCGGTCGGCCGTCCGCGACACCGAAGACGGTTAATCCCGCGGGACCGAGCGACGGACATGGTCGAGGATCGGATCACCGACGGTCGCCGGATCGCCGAACTCCTCTCGAGCGAAGTCGACGGCCGCGAGGACGGCCAACTCGCGTCCTTCGACGTGAGGAACGCCGATCGAGACGTCGAACCGACGCCCGACGGCGCTCGCGCCTACGACATCGCTCGCCGCGACGACCGACTCGCTCGCGTGTTCGTCCACGAGGATCGCGCCCGCCTCGAGTTCGAGGCCGGGCAGGAGACAGCGGCCGAGACGGCCAGGGAACTCGATCTTCGGGTACGACCGACGGCGACGACCCCGCCACGAACGCTCGTCTTCGTCGAACGCGGTGCCGACGTCAAACGCGCGACCGACGTCTTACAGCGAGTGAGCCGCCGACTCGAGGACGACGACGCGTAGCGAGTCGTCCGGGACATCGGCACAGTAAACCGTCTCATTCGTTGCCACCGTCGCAATCCCCTTGGCGGCGCTTCCCCTACGCCGCGATATGGCGACCGTCAGCGCGGGTGCGCGACTCCACGTCGGCTTCCAGAACCTCTCGCTCGCTCGCGACCGGCTCTACGGCGGTATCGGTATCGGACTCGCGGAGCCGCGGGTAACCGTCACCGCCGACCCCGCCGCTTCCGTCGAGGCCGACGATCCGCTAGTCCGGGAGTACGCGAACCGCGCCGCCGACGTCCTCGAGGTCCCTGGCGTCGCGGTCGCGCTCGAGGAGTCGCTGCCACGCCACGTCGGCCTCGGGAGCGGGACCCAACTCGCACTCGCCGTACTCACGGCGACGGCGCGTACCCACGGTCTCGAGGCACGAGTCCGCGAGCACGCGCCCGCGATGGGACGGGGCGGCCGCAGCGGCGTCGGGGTCGCGACGTTCGAGGGCGGCGGGTTCGTCGTCGACGCCGGCCATCCGACGAACCGATTTACGACCGAGCCGCCGGCGGCGGGCGACTGGACGGTCCCCCCGGTCGTTGCCCGCCACGAACTGCCCGCAGACTGGCGATTTCTGGTCGTCGTCCCCGACGCCGACCCCGGCCGCAGCGGCGACGACGAGGACGCGAGCATGCGGACGGTCGTCGAACGCGCGGATCCCACAATCGCCGACGAGATCGCCGGCGTCGTCACTCGACGACTGCTCCCGGCCGCGGCGGCTGGCCGCCTCGAGGCGTTCGGCGAGGCGATCGCCGAGATCGGACGCAAGAACGGCGTCTGGTACGCCGACGCCCAGGGGGGCGTCTTCCGGCCACCCGCGGGCGAACTCGTCGAATCGCTCCGGGAGTGTCCGGTTCTCTCGGGGGTCGGCCAGTCGTCGTGGGGACCGGTCGTCTACGGCGTCACCGATACCGTCCACGCCGACGAGGCCACGGCTGCGGCCGAAGACGCGCTCGCGGCCCGCGGACTCGAGGGAACGGTCGTTCTCACGGCGGCGACCGAGACCGGGGCTCGCGTTCGGCCGGACGAGTGACGCCAGCGGTCGACCCGCTCTCGACGCCCGTCAACGAAGCGGGAGTTGCCCACAACACGTAAGCGGATCCGACTGAACGGACACGTATGGAGCGGATGCCGCTGGGAATCTCGCGGCTCGATCGGATGATCGGTGGAGGGGCACCGACCGGGAGCGTCGTCCTTCTGGCGGGCGAACCCGGGGCCGGCGCGCGGGAGTTCTGTTACACGAGCGCCGCGATGACCGGGCTCATCGGTGCCGATCCCGAACTGTTCGATCTCTACTACGGCGACCTCGAGCCCGGCACGACGGTTCCCGACGACGTCCACTACGTCTCGTTTACCGACGAACGGAGTGCCGTCGTCACCGAGATGGAGTTCGTCATGGACGACGAACTCGTCCGGACGGGGATGGACGACGTGACGTACGTCGAGTTCGCCGAGGAGTACTTCCAGCTGACGCCCGTCCCGACCGACTGGTACGCCGAGAGCATGGCCGACATCACCGAACTCGGCAGTCACAACGACCGGACCGACGTCCTCGAGGCGCTGGGGGAGTACCTGACCGACCACGCGGCGGATAGCGTGGTCGTGATCGATTCGGTCACCGACCTGGTCGCGGCGGCCGACGACCGGCTCGGCTGGTCGGACCTGACCGTCCTGTTGAAAGGGCTCAAACGCGCCTCTCATCGCTGGGGCGGTTTGATCCTCCTGCTCGTCAACTCGGAGCTCCTCGAGCAGACCGAGCTCGGCCGGCTCAAGGAAGCTACCGACGGGACCCTGCTGTTCGAGTGGGAAAGCGGCGGCTCGGAACGGGCCAGAACCCTCGTCGTCGAGCAGTTCCGCGGCGTGCTCTCTCGACTCGAGGACGAGGACATCGTCCGGTTCGAAACGGAGATTCACGACGGCGGCTTCGACATCAGTAACGTCCGAAAGATCCGGTGACGGCAGGTTTCGATCGGGGGACGCCCTAAACTCTCACAAACTCTTATACGGTTGATGTCCCTACTACGAGCAGATGCCGAGTCAGGATCGCGACGAGTTCACCGACCTCCTCGCGGATGTCCGTGCTCGCGTGGTACAACTCAAGGGGGAACTCGACGACAAAGCCCCGGCCGATCACCACCACCCGGATCGAGCCGCCGCGGACGATCTCGAGGCGATCCACAGGGACCTTGCGGCCCTCGAATCGACCGTCGAGGGTGGGTTCGACAACTTCGAGATCGTCCTCGACGACCTCCTCGCGGAGACGGACGAACTCGCCGACCGATCGACGCTGCTCGCTCGGGCGGTCGTGGATCTCCGGGAGCAGCGCGAGGAACTCGCCGCACAACAGCGCCGGCAAACCGCCACGGACCGACTCAAACTGGCGGCCAACAGGCTCGGAATCACGACGGCGAACTGTGAGGACTGTGGCTCGAGCGTCGGCATCGCGTTGCTGACCGCACCCGAGTGTCCCCACTGTGCGAGCGCGTTCACCGACGTCGTGAAAAAGCCGTCCGTCTTCGGCTCCAACCGTCTGCAGACGGCCGATCCGCCGGCCTTCGAGGGCCGCGTGGAGACCGACGACGGGGCGACGACCGCGGCGGTCTTCGCGGCCGTCGAAGCGGAGGCCGAATCGGTCGGCGACGACGCCGGAGCCGTCGACGACGACACCGAGACGCCGGTTTCACCGACCGAAACGGAGGAACATCTCGATGACTGACCGTTCGGATTCTGCGGCCGAGGACCGTTTCGAATTCACGGATCCCGACGAGTCGAACCCGCCGGCGGCTGCCGATCCCGGCGAGGGCGACGACGATCCAGACCCGATGGCGGATGCCGATTCCGGCGGCGACACCGACGCTGAGGGGGGGCGTCGATCCGCTCCACTCGGTGACCTCGCCGCGAGCGCCGAGGGAGCGGCCGACGGAACCGACTCGGATCGGTCACCATCGAGTGCGCCCGACTTCGACGAGCTGTTCGACCGGCAACAGACCGGCGAAATCGACGGTGACCGTCTGTGGGCACGACTCGAGGCCGCCGACGCGGACGGGCTACCGGACGAGCCTGACGGTCGGGTGATCCGCGAGGTCGAGAAGCGATCCTACTGCCAGGGCTGTGACTACTTCTCGGACCCACCCGATGTCGCGTGCGCTCACGAGGACGCCGAGATTCTCACCGTGCCCAGCGTGTCGACGTTCCGCGTTGCGGACTGTCCGTTCGTGCTCGAGGACGAGGTACTCGAGAGGACGGAGTGAGTTTGCTGGTTGCCGGCCAACTGGTGTGTTTTTGCGTGCCGAGTTCGTAGACGGCAAGTATGCAGTTTTGCGACGACTGCGGTTCGATGATGAAAGCGCAGGGCGAGCGCATGGTCTGTACGAACGACGACTGCGGGGCCTCGAGCGAACGAGACCGCGAGCAGGAAGACGCGTTCGTCACGACGGAGTCCCAGACCGACGATGACGTGATCGAGTCGAGCGAGGAGGCCAACTTCGAGGGCAAACCGAAGGCGACGGATATCATCTGCGACGAGTGCGGTGCCGAGGAAGCTTGGTACACGCTCAAGCAGACGGCGTCGGCCGACGAACCGCCGACGCGGTTTTTCAAGTGCACCGACTGTGGGTACCGCTGGCGGGAGTACAACTGACGGCCGTCTGGCGTGCACATTCGAGACTTCTTCTCCCCGTCAGTCACGGGGCACAACGTTCACGTCCGTTCGGACGTATCGACGGGTAACGAATGTCCGACGGGCCGCGACTCCCGGGCGTCGAGGGCGAGGACGACGAGGATCGGATCGTCTGTCACGTCGACGCCGATTGCTTCTACGCTTCCTGTGAGCGGCTGCGCGAGCCCGAACTCCGGGGCGAACCCGTGGTCGTCGGCATGGGTTACGAGGCCGGCGAGACGATCGGTGCCGTCGCCACCGCCAGCTACGAGGCCCGCGAGTTCGGCGTCGAGAGCGCACAGGCGATCTCGACGGCCCTCGAGCGACTCCCCCGACGCGGAGCGTTCGAGACCGGCGAGGCCGACGGCCTCGAGCGCGAGGAGACCGGCTACTACCGCCCCGTCGACATGGACTACTACGAGTCGGTCGCGAGCGACGTCCGGGAGATCCTCCACGACTGCGCCGACGTCGTCCGCGAGGAGAGCATCGACGAGGCCTACCTCGACGTGACCGAACGGACGGCCTGGGAGGTGGCGGAGGGGTTCGCCCGGCACGTGAAAGATCGCATCCGACGGGAGGTCGGCGTCACCGTCAGCGTCGGCGTCGCATCCACGATGAGTACGGCAAAGATCGCCAGCGACTTCGACAAGCCAGACGGGCTCACCGTCGTCGACCCCGACGGTGTGCAGGCGTTCCTCGCCCCGCTCGAGGTCGACTTGCTCCACGGCGTCGGTCCCGTGACGGCCCGCGAACTGCGGGAGCTGGGGCTGGAGACGGCGGGCGACGTCGCCGAGACCGACCCGGAACCGCTGGTCGAGCGATTCGGCGAGCGCGGTCGGGAACTGTACGCCCGTGCGCGCGGCGAGGACGACCGGCGGGTCGAACCGAAAGGCGACCCCAAGAGTTTCTCACGGGAGTCGGCGTTCGCCGAACCCGTCGACGACCCGGCCCCGAAGTACGACCTGATCGAGACGCTTGCGGCCGCCGTCGCCGACCGCGCGCGGCGGGAGGGAGCGCTATACCGGACGATCGGAGTCAAAGCCGTCACGCCGCCGTACGACGTCAACACCCGCGAGCGGTCCCTGCCCGGCCCCGTCGACGACCCCGACCTCGTCGACCGCATCGCTCGCGACCTGTTCGCCGAGTTCGATCGCGAGCCCGTCCGCAAGCTCGGCGTCCGCGTGGCGAACCTCGAGTTCGCGGCCGCCGATCAGGCCAGCCTCGAGAGCTGGGAGGGCGACCGAGCGGATGAGAACACCGATCCGGACGGGGGATCGACGCCGGAGTCGGGTCCGGAACCGGTCCACGACGATCGGTCGGCCGGCCAGTCGTCGCTCGCGGATTTCTCCTAATCGGGGCGCGTTCGGCCGACGCGGTCGCAATACTCCCGGCTCCGGAGCGTGGAACCGACACCGTTGGCTATGCACCGGGGGAGCGTCGCCGGCCGGGCAGTCGAACACCTTCGATGTCGACCGCTCGGCCGTATAACCGAACTGGAAAGAACACCGAAATTATAACCCCTCCCCGCTAATCTCCGTAGCAGACCACATCGATCCCCCGCTCATATGACAGACGATTTCTACGATCTGCTGGAGATCCCGCCCGATGCCTCTCAGGACGAGATCAAGGACGCCTATCGCGACCAGGTTCGCGTCTACCACCCCGACCTGAACGACGACGATCGCGCACAGGCCCAGTTCACCGCCGTTCAGACGGCGTACGATATTCTCGGCGATCCGGTCGAGCGGCAGGCATACGATCGACTCGGCCACGAGGAGTACGTCGCGAAACGGACCAGCGGGCTCCCCTCTCCCGACGTCTGGAAGACCGACGACGGTGACGAGGACGACTCCGACGGGACGGAACTGAGCTACTCGGAATCGGAGACGGCATCCGCGTCGGCGTCCTCGGCGGCCGGCGCGAGCGGCGCGAAATCGGCGGCCGGTGTGGGGGGTGGGACCTCGTCCTCGGCAGCGACCGGTTCGAGCGCGTCGACGTCGACGGCCGGCACGACGGGTGGGACGTCGACTGGGACCGGCGGATCGGGGCGTCGCGGATCGGGATCGAGCAGTCAACGCGAGCGCAGGGACCGCGCGACTGCGAACGGAACCGGTCAGTCCCGCGGGACGCGCTCGCGATCCGCGTCTCGATCGGACGCCGAATCCTCGATCGCGGCCTGGTGGCGACGGCGGAACCTCTCGTTGCCGTTGCTCTGGCTGTCGGTGCTCGTCTACGCGGCCGGTCTCGGTCAGTTCGCCCTCGAGAATCGGGCAGCGCTCGACTCGCTTTGGGCGGCCCTGCGTGCGACCGGCGGCGATCCGGCGGCCGTCTGGACGCTGCTCTCGGAGAGCCGCCACGGTCTCGAGACGGCCGTGGGGTTCGTCCGGGCCGTCACGGTCGTGACCCCGCCACTCGAGGGGCGGCTCTGGTACGGTGTGCTAGCGGCTGTCGTCGCCCTCGCGGTCCTGGGCCTGCTCGTCGTTCGAGTGGTCCGGCGGGAGAACACGTGGGGGCCGCTGACGATCGACGAGACGATCGTCGTCGCGCTCGTGCTGGCGGCCACGACGACGCTGATCGGCGGCCCGTTGCTCGCGGGAGCGGTCCTCATGCCGCTGTTGTTCGGCGTGATCGTCCGCCACACGAGACGCGGCGCGGGCTGGACGCCGTCGTATCTCTACGTCGTTCCGGTGCTCGCACCGCTTGCTGGGTTCGGCGTGTCGCTGGCCGGCTCCGCCACGTTACCCGTCGACCTCGCCGTGTTCGCGTTTCTCCCCGTGGTGGGCGGACTGGCGCTGCCGTTGCGGGCGACGGTCCTGAAGTACGGCGGTCGCTAGCGGCCTCCCACGGCGATCCGACGGAGCCAGTTCGTCGCGACATCGATCCCGGAGTCGACTCGTGGACGGGCTCGAGTGTTGCGTGGCACGCTCGAGCCGACGCTCGGACGATCCCCGTGAGACGACCGGTCGTCGTCGGCCGTCCGGGCTACCGATTAGTTGAAATGCGACAGATGCCAAGGCCTCGCATGGCCAAATACTCGACCGGTTCGTCCGGTGGCGGTGGCGGGACGAACTGCGAACTCTGTGGTGCCGAGAGCGATTCGCTCACGCTCGCATCGGTCTCCGGAGCCGAGCTCGAGGTCTGTCCGGACTGTGCGCCACACGACGACTCGAAGACACACGGCGAGGACCGGAACCGGGCGCGCAGCGAGCAGGACGCGGGCTCCGACGACGAACCGAGCCGCCGGCAGAAGGCGGCCCAGAACGTCGCGAAAGCGAACCCCGTCTGGGACGGCGACTCCAAACACTGGGAGAGCGAGGGAACCAACTACGACGACGATCCGCTGCCGTACCTGATTTCGGACTACGGCGAGGCCCTCGTCGAGGCACGGCGGGAGGCCGGCCTCCAGCGGGAAGAACTCGCCGACGAGCTCGGGGCCCCGGAGACGGACATCCTCGCGGTCGAACAGGGTCGCGCGACGCAGGCCGGCGTCGGTGGCGGTCTGATCGAAGCCCTCGAGGAGCGACTGGACGTGACCCTTGCGGAGTAACGGGGAGCTATTCTCGACTCGGAGACGGTCTCGGCGGCCAGACTTTTAAGTGCCGACGACCCACTGTGACCGATGACCGGGCAACGGGCGGCAGCGGAGCCGTACGTCACGCGATTCGAGACCGAGGTGACGGCGATCGACGGCCGGCAGGTCTGGCTCGAGCGCAGCCACTTCTACGCCGCAGGCGGTGGACAGCCGGCCGATCGCGGGACGATCGGCGATATCGCGGTGACGGACGTCCAGTTCGTCGACGGCGAGGTCGTTCACGTGCTGGCCGCAGAGCCGTCCTTTCGGCCGGGCCAGCGCGTCCTCTGTTCGGTCGACCGGTCGTTCCGGATGTACTGCACGCGGGCCCATACCGCCGGCCACGTCCTCGTCGGGGCCGCGCGGCGACTGCTCGAGGACGCGACGGACGCCGGCCTCGAGATCGGATCGGAGACGGTTCGGGTCGACCTCGAGACGACTGCGACCCTCGACGACGAGACGCTGATCGAACTCGACGAGCGCGTCAACCGCGTCGTCTGGGAGTCGCGACCGGTGTCGTGGGACGACGTGTCGATTTCGGCGGCCCGCGAGCGCGACGACATTGGCTTCGATCCGAAGATCGACGCGGCCGCCGTCGAGAAGGGGCGGGTTCGAATCGTCACGATCGGGGCCGAAACCGACAGAGTAAGCCGAGAGGGCGTTACCGGAACGACCGCCTCGAGGGAGCCCTGGGATGCCACGGCCTGTGGCGGGACCCACGTGCGGAACACGCGCGAAGTCGGCCCCGTCGCGGTGGTCGGGTGCTCGAGCCCTGCCGAGGGCGTCCGTCGGATCGAGTTCGCCGTCGGGCCGGCGGCGATCGACCGACGCACCGCCGAAAAGCGAGCCGCCTTCGCGGCGATGGAATCGCTCGAGGTCGACCTCGAGGACGTCCGCGACGAACTCGAGCGTGGGGCGAGTCGCCGGTAACGGTCGGTGACGCCGCGCTTTCGCTCGAGGAGAGCGGGCGACCGTTGCAAGCAACGGCTTCATTCTTCTCGGGTCCGTCGTCTCGACCAGCGACGACGCCGGTACCGCGTTCACGGGAGGTGGAAACTATTACTACCTTCGGAGTGAATGTCCATCCATGGGAGTCGACTACTCACAGCTGCACGATCCGAACGCCGAGTACACGATGCGAGACCTCTCGGCAGAGACGATGGGGGTCACTCGCGAGCGCGGCGGTGGCCGGGACATCGAGATCACGGACGTCCAGACGACGATGGTCGACGGCAACTTCCCGTGGACGCTCGTGCGGATCTACACGGACGCGGGGATCGTCGGCACCGGGGAGGCCTACTGGGGGGCCGGCGCGCCGGAACTCATCGAACGGATGACGCCGTTCATACAGGGCGAAAACCCGCTGGACATCGACCGGTTGACCGAACACCTCGTCCAGAAGATGTCCGGCGAGGGCTCGATCGGCGGCGTCACCGTCACCGCGATTTCGGGGATCGAGGTCGCGCTCCACGACCTCGCCGGCAAGATCCTCGAGGTGCCGGCCTATCAGCTACTGGGCGGCAAGTACCGCGACGAGATGCGGGTCTACTGCGACTGTCACACCGAGGAAGAGGCCGATCCGATCGCCTGCGCCGACGAGGCCGAGCGCGTCGTCGAGGAACTGGGCTACGACGCCCTGAAGTTCGATCTCGACGTGCCAAGCGGCCACGAGAAGGACCGCGCGAACCGCCACCTCCGAGCGCCCGAGATCGAACACAAAGCCAGCATCGTCGAGGCGGTTACCGAACGCGTCGGCTCGCGGGCCGACGTGGCCTTCGACTGCCACTGGACCTTCTCGGGGGGCAGCGCCAAACGGCTCGCAAAACGGCTCGAGGAGTACGACGTCTGGTGGCTCGAGGACCCCGTCCCGCCGGAGAACCACGACGTCCAGCGGGAGGTCACGCAGTCGACGTCGACGCCGATCACCGTCGGCGAGAACGTCTACCGAAAACACGGCCAGCGCCGCCTGCTCGAGGAGCAGGCCGTCGACATGATCGCGCCGGACATGCCCAAGGTCGGCGGCATGCGCGAGACGCGGAAGATCGCCGACCTCGCCGATATGTACTACGTCCCGGTCGCGATGCACAACGTCGCCTCGCCGGTCGCGACGGTCGCCAGCGCCCACGTCGGTGCGGCGATCCCGAACTCGCTTGCGGTGGAGTACCACTCCTACGAGCTCGGCTGGTGGGAGGACCTCGTCGAGGAGGACGTCATCGAGGACGGCTACATCGAGCTCCCGGAGGACCCCGGTCTGGGCGTCACCCTCGACATGGACGCCGTCGAGGACCACATGGTCGAAGGCGAGGAACTCTTCGACGAGGCGTAATCAAATCCCGGCAGACGGTACTCAAACGATCGAGTCCCTGTTTCCGACGCCGAAACGAAAGCACTCGACAGCGTCTCGTCCAGCCGGTCACCTCGACGCTCCCGATCGAGAACGCGTTCGAACTCGATGTCGACGGCGAGCGCTACACCGTCGGCGGCACCGGCGCGTTCCTCGAGGACTACGAGACCCAGTCGGTCACCGTTCGCGCGCTCGAGGACTGACGCGTTGGCCCTACATTTTTTCTATTGTAAGTAAATTTCTTGAACTCGCGGTGCGCAGTCCTCTCTGTAATGTCCATCCTGTCGAAGCACGCACGGTTCGCGAACGGGCGTCGAACAACGACTACTGGGGGCGGGGCAGCCGAATGATCGAGAAACGAACTGTCCGGGACCGAATCGTCGAGGGCGGCGTTATCGCCGTCCTTCGCGGTGTCGACGAGGAGCGGATCGTGCCGGTCGCGCGCGCGATTCACGACGCCGGCGTCGACGCGCTCGAGATCACCGCGGATGGGACGCGCGCGGCCGAACAGATCGCGGCCGTCGACCGGGAACTCGCCAACACCGACGCCGTCGTCGGCGCGGGGACCGTCCTCGACGCCTCGAGCGCCCAGTCCATGATCGACGCGGGCGCATCGTTCGTCGTCTCGCCACACACCGACGCCGACGTCGTGGGGACCTGCAACCGACACGGGGTCCTCGTCGCGCCTGGGGTCATGACCCCCACGGAGGCCGTGACGGCGATGGAAGCCGGCGCGGATCTCCTCAAACTGTTTCCCGCGGCGACGGTCGGACCCAGCCACATCGGCGCGCTCGCGGGGCCGCTGGGCGACGTCGATATCGTTCCGACGGGTGGCGTCTCGCGGGACAACGTCGCCGACTTCTTCGACGCTGGGGCGGCGGCAGTCGGTGCGGGCGGTGCGATCGTCGACGATGCGGCCGTCACTGACGACGATATGGCGCAGGTCCGAGAGACGGCCGCGTCGTTCGTCGACGCGGTCGAGGCGGCACGCGGAAACTGACGTCCCGTTCTCGACCGGCACGATCCGGCAGTCCGTGGGAACGGGTGAGGACGGTTCGGGTTCGACCGCTGCCCATGCTGGTTGCCGTTTTATCCCCCTCATCGAAGTGGGATCTGGCGTGACGACAGATCCCGACCACTGTTCTCGAAGACGGCTATTGGCCGCTGCCGGGGCCGCGACAGCGTTCGGTCTCGGCGGTGTCACGACCGGCGGTGCACAGAGCGACGACGCCAGTTCGAACGAGACGACGCCGGACGAACAGGGCCCCGATCAACTCGAGAGCCAGTATTCGACCGTCTACCAGGAGACGATCGACTCGGTCGTCCTCGTCACCGTCGCCGGGACGGGGGGTCCCGGTCCCGGTGGCGGTGGTGGACTCGGATCCGGGTTCGCCGTCGACGACCAGCACATCGTGACGAACAACCACGTCGTCCAGACGGCTCCCGAGGACGGCATCGAAATTCAGTTTCGCAATCAGGAGTGGCGAACCGCGTCGATCGTCGGCACGGACGTCTACAGCGATCTCGCCGTCCTGGCGGTCGACGATATGCCGGAGATCGCCGCTGGGCTCTCGTTCGTCGAGTCCGGGGCGGTGATCGGACAGGAGGTACTGACACTCGGCAACCCGCTTGGGTTCAACGCCTCGATCTCTCAGGGGATCGTCAGTGGCATCGACCGGTCGTTGCCAAGCCCGACCGGGTTCTCGATTCCGGCCGCCATCCAGACCGATGCGGCCGTCAACGCCGGCAACAGCGGTGGCCCCCTCGTGAACCTCGAGGGCGAAGTCCTCGGCGTCGTCTTCGCCGGTGCCTCCCAGACGATCGGCTTCGCCATCTCGGCGCGGCTCGCGAACCGGGTCGTCCCCGCGCTCATCGACGACGGCGCGTACGAACACGCCTATATGGGCGTCGGGGTTCAGCCCGTCGGGCCGGAGATCGCCGAGACGGTCGATCTCGAGGAGGCGACCGGCGTCCTGGTCATGGAAATCGTCCCGGACGCGCCCGCGGACGGCGTCCTCGAGCCGGCCAGTACCGACCGACCGGGCAGTGGGGACGTGATCATCGCCGTCGACGGCCAGGCAATCCCGACCCAGGCGGCGCTCTCGTCGTATCTCGCACTCGAGACCGAACCCGGCGAGACGATCGAACTCGAGATCGTTCGGGACGGCGACCGCCAATCCGTCGAACTGACGCTCGCGGCCCGGCCGGACCCCGAACGGCCCCGTGTGCCGATCGGTGGTCGGCCGCGTGAGCGGCCCCCAGGGACGGGACCGTGATCGACGGACGGAACGGTTCCCGATTTCGACGAGCCGTGATCACGCCGTGGCCCCGATCGATCCGCTCGAGTTCGTCCTCGATCTCGGCGTCCCGTTCCGCTTCGTACTCGGTTGCTCCGTCGCGTCGCAGTCGACGTGGCTGCCACACGGACACGAAAGACAGATAAAAGACGCCGCGCTGTGAATAGACATATATGGACGTTCCGTACGACCTCACCTCGTACGTTCGGGTGCTGAAAATGGCGACCACACCCACTAGCGAGGAGTTCCTCCAGGTATCGAAAATCGCCGGTGCAGGGATCATCCTGGTTGGATTGATCGGATTCATCATCGGCACGATCATGCTGTTCCTGACCAGCGGTGGTGGCATCTAATGGGAATCTTCGCTGTCAAAACGACGGCGAGCCAGGAACGCACCGTCGCGGATATGATCATCAACCGCGAGGAAGCCGAGATTCACGCCGCGCTCGCACCCGATTCGCTGACCTCGTACGTCATGGTCGAGGCCGACGGCGATGCCGCTCTCAACCGTGTGCTCGAGGACATCCCACACGCCCAGAGCATCGTCCCCGGCGAGTCGGACATCTCCGAGGTCGAACACTTCCTCTCGCCGAAACCCGACGTCGAGGGGATCGCCGAAGGCGACATCATCGAACTCATCGCCGGGCCGTTCAAAGGCGAAAAAGCGCAGGTCCAGCGGATCGACGAAGGCAAAGATCAGGTGACGGTCGAACTGTACGAGGCGACGGTCCCGATTCCCGTCACGGTGCGGGGCGACCAGATTCGCGTGCTCGACAGTGATGAGCGCTAACGCGCTCATCAAGCAGTCAGCGCGGCGGAGCCGCGCTGAATATAGCGACGAACGATAGTTCGTCGGACCGTGCGAATCGCGTGCGGCCGTGGGTCTCGCGGACAGTAACGAGCTACCCGGCCGTATGTCCGAACTCGTCGCCACTCACTGCCGAGGTGTGGTCCCATCGGCGACGAAACCAGTACTGCGCCGAGCTGGCCGCCGTTCGCTATCTTTTTGCGAGGAGAGAATCCCGCCGTTTACCGCGGGGCGGATGTCACCCTTTCAGTTCCGTCGCGATCGCTTGCATATTCGCCTCCGACTCGATTTCCTCGAGTAGCTCCTCGCGTTCCCGGACTTCCTCGGAGCTCGCACCGTAGGCACGGACGTATTCGGCGCGGCTGTGTTCGGTAAAGGCGTGCCGAATCGCGAGATAGCCGTCGGGAACGACGGTCCCACAGACTTTGCACTCGCGGCGTTGGTGTTCCGTCGCCTGATGGACCACGGCCGATTCGACGTCCTCGTAGACTGCGCCACAGCCGTCGATCCCACATTCCCAGGCCATTCGATAGTGGAACTCGAACGGCCGTCCTAATGATCTTTTCGCAGCCCGCGTTTCGGCCAGAATATACGATCGGACGGCAGCCAGCTGGGAATCGACGACGAACCGACGGCCGTCATCGGTCGAGACGGCTGCTGGCAGGCGGCCGCCAAATCAGAATGCATAACTCGACCGTCTCGGAAGTAGTGGTCGTGACCGACGGAGTGACGTTCAGAATCGACTGTCACGTGAAGGTGCTCGACGATCGCGTCGTCGAACGGGCCAAACGGGCCAACCTCGATGCGATCGTCTACGCACCCCACTTCACCCGCCTCCCGGAGATCCGCGAGCGAGCCGCGGCCTACTCCGACGAGGAGTTGCTGGTGCTTCCCGGTCGCGAGGTCTTTACCGGCTCCTGGCGGAATCGCAAGCACGTCCTCGCGATCGGCCTCGAGGAGCCCGTCCCGGATTTCATCCCGCTCGAGGCGGCGATGGCCGAGTTCGACCGCCAGGACGCGGCAGTGGTGGTCCCCCATCCGGAGTTCGCGAACGTGAGCCTCTCCGAGACGGACCTGCGGACGTACGCCGATACCGTCGACGCCGTCGAAATTTTCAACCCGCGACACCTGCCCACGAACAATTGTCGCGCGCGTAAGCTCACTGCTGGCCTCTCTCTCCCCCCGTTTGCCTCCTCGTACGCACACATGCCGCGATCCGTCGGCGTCGCCCATACCGGGTTCGACGTGGCGCTCGAGAACGAGGCGGAGATCGTGACCGCGCTCGCGGACGGGATCGGTCGCCGAGTCGTTTACGACAACGGCCTCGAGCGCTGGACGACGACGGCGATGGAGCTCGGCCACTTCGCCTACGAGAATACCTGGAAGAAGGTCGATCGGCTCTTCCTTTCGGGCACCGAGCCGACCCATCCACACCACATCGCCTACGACGGCCGGTTCGACGACGTCGCGGTTTACTAACGCCCGAGGTTCGTTCAGGTCCGCTGGCCCGGTCGACGAGCGGTGTGGATCCGTCCTGTCGTGTTCGACGAACGCCCGTCAGCGACTGCTGTCGGTGCCGTTTCGAGTTACCGCTCCGTCTGCGACTCTCGGGCGCTCGAGAGCGTGTCCGCGACCCGGTCCCAGTGGCTGCCACGCCAGAAGTGCTGTCCGCAGTCCCGACAGCGCCACACCTCGCGGTCCGCCGGGTCGGGTGCGTACGCCGGCGTCGACGCCGTCGAAGCGACCCCCTCGAGCGGGCCGTTGCACCGCCCACAGAACTCGGGAGCAGCCGCCAGCGAGAGATCGACTCCCGCGGCGGCGAGCGCCGCGAGCCCCGTCTCGACTTCGCGTGACTCGAGGAGGATCGCATCCTCGGCACGGCCGGCGAGTTCGACGTCGCGCGTGACGACCGTCCGATCCTCGTCCCGGGCGACGGCGAGCAGGTCGTCGTCGGCCTCGAGCCCGCGGTCCCCGGCGTAGACGGTATCGTGGTTGCACATTCGCAGATAGGAGACGAGCCCGCCGCACATGACGTCGACGAGGAGGCGCATCGGGATCGTGGTTGGGTACCGAGGTCAGTGCAGGAACTCGCGCAGGGTCGGGAGCTCCCAGGTGTTGATCACGTCGTCCGGTTCGGCCCAGCCGCGCCGCGCCGTGTGGACGCCCCAGCGCATGTACTCGAGCGTCGACGGCTGGTGGGCATCGGTATTGATCGCGATCGGCGCACCAGCCTCGCGGGCGGCCTGGACGGCGCTCCCCCAGAGATCCAGCCGACGGGGATCGCTGTTGACCTCGAGGGCGGTGTCGTGTTCGGCGGCGGCCGCCCCGAGCGCGGTCGCGTCGAGTTCGAGCCCGGAGCGCTCGTTGAGCAGGCGGCCACTGGGGTGGCCGAGCACGTCGATCGCCGGGTTCTCGATCGCGTGGACGAGCCGATCCGTCGCGGTCTCTGCGTCCTGTCCGAGCGCGCTGTGGGTCGACGCGACGACCACGTCCAGCGCCTCGATCACCGCCTCGGAGAGGTCGATCTCGCCCGCGGCGTCGACGTTGGCCTCGATTCCGGCCAAGACCTCGATCTCGGCTTCCTCGCCCACCGCGTGGATCTCCTGGACCTGCTCGAGGATCTCGGTGTCGGTGAGCCCCATGTCGCCGACGATACCGGGACCCTCCGCGTGGTCCGCGATTCCGAAATAGTCGTAGCCCCGGTCGGCGGCGGCCTCGACCATCGCCTCGATCGTCGTGTTGCCGTCGGACCACTCGGTGTGGGTGTGGAGGTCGCCGCGGACGTCCTCTCGCGTGATGAGATCCGGTAAGTCGCCGCTTTCGGCGGCGTCGATCTCGCCGCGGTCTTCCCGAAGCTCCGGGGGAATCCACGGAAGTCCGAGCGCCTCGTACATTCCCGCCTCGGTCTCGCCGGCGACGCGGTCGCCGACGCGCTGGCCCGTCTCCGCAGCCGCGACTTCGCTCACGTCGAACGCGCCGTACTCGTTGAGTTTCATCCCGCGATCGATCGCGTAGTTGCGCAAGGCGACGTTGTGGTCCTTGCTCCCCGTGAAGTACTGCAGCGCGGAGCCGAATTCCTCGGGGACGACCACGCGCAAGTCCACGCGACTCTCGCCGACGCGGACGCTCGCCTTCTCGGGGCCGGACTCGATCTCGTCGTCGACCGAGTCCCACGCGACGAACCGATCGACGACCGACTCGCGGTCCTCGGTCGCCGCGAGGACGTCCACGTCGCCGATCGTCTCGCGCCACCGCCGGATCGAGCCCGCGACCTCACACCGGTCGACGTCGTCGAGGGACTCGAGGAAGGCGAGCACGTCGTCGGCGAGCGGTCGCGCCTCGCCGAGCAACTGGCGCTGGCCGACGGTGCGGGCGAACTCGAGGTTGTCGCGGATGTTTTCCTCGGTCTTAGGGCCGAACCCCTTCACGTCCCGGATCTCGCCGGCCTCGGCCGCGTCCTCGAGGTCGTCTAAGCTCTGTACGCCGAGTTCGCGGTAGAGCTTGCCCGCGGTCTTGGGGCCGACGCCCTCGATCCGCGTGATGTCGGCGATGTCGATGGGGAGGTCGGCGCGGAGGTCCTCGAGTTCCTCGATCCCGCCGGTCTCGACGTACTCGACGATCTTCGAGGCGATGGCGTCGCCCACGCCGTCGATGTTCTCGATGGCATCACGGTCACCGGCCTCGATCCGGTCGGCGATCGGCGACGGATACGATCGGATGTTCTCGGCCGCGCGACGGTACGCGCGGGGCTTGTACTCGACGTCGTCCGCCTCGAGCAGGTCGGCGAACTCCTCGAAGCGGGCGGCGAGTTCGGCGTTGGTCGTCATCGTCCCCTCCGTGCGCTGGCGTCGTCCTCCTGGCCCAGCGCCTTCTTCAGGAAGGACATCCAGCGTTTGCGATCCTGTGCCTGCTGGACCTGTTGCTCGCGTTCCAAGTCCGTCGGCCCCAGGTTCTCGAGGGCGTTCAGCGCTCGATCGATCCCGATGATGCTCCCGGCGAGTTCCTCGCCTTTCTCGCGACTGATCGTCCCCTCCTCGATCCGCTCGAGTCGCTCGAGGCGCTCCCGGCGTAGGTTCCGCTTGGCCTGCTCGACGCGCTCGCGTTCGCCGGCGGGCACCGTCTCGCGGCGCTTGATCTCGAAGACGAACGTCCGGAGGTCGATCTCCTCGCCTTGAATCTCGATCGTCTCCGGGATGTCCGCGCCGACGGTCGCGCCCTCGCGCTCGACGCGCTCGAGCAGTTGCTTGCGCTCGTACTCCTGCACACTCGAGTGTGGGGGACGGGGAGGCAAAAATGTACAGTCCGGACGCGGGTCGACCAGCCAGCAACGGCGCTTCCCGGCACTGACCGACAGCGGTCGTCTGAACGACGGCGGAAAAATCCCAAATCCCTTAGCGACGCCGAACATACCCCTGCTCAATGGCCAAGTGCGACGTGTGTGGGAAGGACGAAAACATGCCGTACAACTGTCGGCACTGCGGTGGGACCTACTGTGGCGACCACCGACTCCCCGAGAACCACGACTGTTCGGGGTTGCAAAACTGGAACGACCCCCAGGGTGTCTTCGACAGCGGCTTCGACGAGAGCGTCAACGGCGGGGGCCAGTCGCGGGCCTCGAGTCTCGCCGACAAAGTGCCGATCAATACCGGCACCGGTGGGCCGTTAGCGTACTTCCGTGGGAACGCGACCTACACGTTCCTCGCGTTGATGTGGCTCACGTTCTTCAGTCAAATCCTCGTCGATGCCATCTTCGGACCCGAGCTGGTGCAGACTCTGTTCGTCCTGCGGCCCTACTATCCGCAGTACGTCTGGACGTGGTTCACCTCGATCTTCGCACACGGCGGATTCATGCACATCGTCTTCAACAGCATCGTGATATTCTTCTTCGGCCCGCTCGTCGAGCGGTACGTCGGGTCGCGGAACTTCGCGGTTCTTTTCCTCGTGAGCGGTGCGCTTGCGGGCCTCGGTCAGATCAGTATCCAGATTCTACAATCCAGTACGATCACGCCGTTCACACAGGGTGTCGTCGGAGCGAGCGGTGCTGCACTCGCGCTCCTGGGCGTTCTAACGATCCTCAATCCCGATCTCAAGGTGTACATCTACTTCATTCTCCCCGTTCCGATCTGGGTCCTCACGGGAGGATACGCAGTGTACAGTATTTTCTTCGTCAGCACCGGCGGCGGCGGCAACGTCGCACACATGGCCCACCTGGTCGGCCTCGTGATCGGCCTCGCCTACGGACAGTACGTCAAACAGAACCAAAACGTCCACGCGCCGAACCGCCTCGAGTTCGGCGGCGGCGGGCCCGGCGGCCCCGGCGGTCCGGGTGGACCCGGACGCGGCCGGTTCTGAATCCGACGATTCCCGAAACCCCGCAACTGATTTTCACACGGCGTCTATCCCCTCCCACCCGATGAGTCAGCCCCGCCCAGATCTCGCACCCGACGCCGATCTCTCGCGCGCGGAGATGGAGTCCCTCCAGCGCGAGATCGCCGACGCCGCCGTCTTCGAGGACGACGTTTCGTTCGACCCGACGACTCTTTCCAATCCGCTCGAGGCGACCGCGAGCGGGGGCGAACCGCCGGTCGTCGTCGGTATCGACCAGTCGTTTCTCACGAACGACGAGGGCGAGCAAGACCGCGCCCTGAGCGCCGTCGTCGCGACGTGCGGCGGCGAGGTGATCGAGCGCGTCTCCGCTATAACGCCCCTCGAGATCCCCTACGTTCCCGGCTTCCTCTCCTTTCGTGAAGGCGCGCCGATCCTCGCGGCGCTCGCGAAGCTGTCGGTCGATCCCGACCTGCTCCTGTTCGACGGCAGCGGTCGGATTCACTTCCGGCAGGCCGGCATCGCGACGCACATCGGCGTGGTCAGGGACGTCCCCAGCGTCGGCGTCGCCAAGAGCCTGCTCTGTGGAACTCCCGTCGAAGACACCGACGAGCTGCCGGCGGGAACGAAAATCGCGATCGAATCGAACGCGCGAGTCGATGCACCCGACGGAACCCTGCTTGGCTACGCCGTCCAGACGCGTCAGTACGACTCTCCCAATCGGTACATCAATCCCCTCTACGTCAGCCCGGGCCACCGCGTCGGCCCCGAGACGGCAGCCGATATCGTCCTCGCGCTCGCCTCGTCGTACAAACTCCCGGAGCCGGTTCGGCTCGCGGATCGGTACGCCGACGACGCCAAACCCGGTCTCGGCGGGTAGCTACCGGGGAAGTCGTCGCGACGCCGATCTCGTTCGAATCCGAACAGTACGATCGGCGCGACAAACCGTCGATACTTAGGTATCGTCTCTCGAACCGATCACGTATGGCCACCGCTGAGGACGTCGAAGGGACAGCCGATGACGGGCTGGACGGAACCGTCGTCGAAGACGAACGCGATCGCGACGCCACCACGACGGTCGATAGCGACCGCTACACGCGAAAGCAATCGGTGCTCATCACGGGTTGCTCGTCGGGTATCGGCCGTGCAACCGCCCGTGCCTTCCTCGAGGAGGAGTGGCAAGTGTTCGCGACGGCACGAAACGTCGACGATATCGAAGCCCTCGAGGAGGCCGGCTGTGAGACGCTCGCGCTCGACGTCACCGACCCCGAGGAGGTCGCACGGGCGGTCGAGGAAACGGTCGATATCGCCGGTGCGATCGACTGTGTCGTCAACAACGCCGGCTACGCCCAGATGGGTGCGCTCGAGGACATCGCGACGGTCGATCTCCACCGACAGTTCGACGTCAACGTCTACGGTCCCCACCGACTGACCCGCGCGGCGTTACCGCATATGCGCGCACAGGGTGAGGGCCGGATCGTCAACGTCTCGAGCGTCGCCGGGCGGGTCTCCCTTCCCGGATCGGGCGCGTACTCCGGGTCGAAACACGCTCTCGAGGCGATGAGCGACTCGCTGCGGACGGAAGTCGACGAGTTCGGTATCGACGTCGTCCTCGTCGAACCCGGCCCGGTCGAGACGGGGTTCACCGAGCGCGTCGACGAGGAGCTTCCCGACGAGGAACGAACGCCCGCCTACGAGTCGCTGTACGAACTCTACGACGACGCCCAGCTGATCGGCGGCGGGAGCGGCGGTCCCTTCGCCTCCGAACCGGACGACGTCGCCGATGCCATCCTCGAGTCGGCCACCGCCCGCGATCCGCCGGCGCGGTATCCGGTCGGTCCGTTCGCCCAGTACGGGCTGTACGCCCGGTATCTGCCCGATCGGCTGCGGGATTCGGTCTACGGGCTGTTGCGAAAACTGGTCTGACCCTGGGTGCCGATTCTTCGACCGGTCACCGGTCGGGGTCGTCGTATCGCTCGGCCGCGGATTCGAACCCCAGTTCCGATCGTTCCTGGCTCCGCCGCTCCTCGAGTGCCGCGATCGCGTCGGGATCCGGTGGCGCGTCGTCGGTGATCCGCGCCCACGAGTTGTGGACTTTCGCGTGACACCATCGACAGAGGTAGATCGTGATCTCGTGGGACAGCGTCTCGCCGTCGCGTTCGTAGGAGAGGTGGTGTTCCTCGAGCAGCGGCCGCTCATCGTCGTGGGCCATCCGCTTTTCGGCGAGGCCACAGCGAACGCACTCCCGGTCGCGGTTGCGCGAGCGGAAGTGGGGACAGTCGGCCCACGACCAGTCGGTTTCGGGATCGACGACGGGGCACGCGTAGTCGTCGTCCGCGCGCTCGGTGGCGAACTGTGGGTCCTGTTGGTAGTGTTCGAAGGCGTATCGGCACTGGCCCTCGCCGGTGAGATGGTCACAGAGGCCCGCGAACTCGTAGGGGTCGTCGACGCCGACTGGGGTTCCCTGTGGCGTTTTCTCCATACCTGATTTGGTTCGAGCCGGACGGAGTTGAATGCTCCGAGCACGCCGCACATCGCGACCGCCGGCCCGTCTCCCGTCCACGGCACTCGAGTGATAAAACAAATATGTGTGTTTGCTGAACGTTGTGTATGACCGGATCGAAACCGATCGAACTCGCTGCGGTCGTCGTCGCCGGCTGGATCGTCCTCGAGGTCGCGTTGCGTCGCGGACTCGTTTCGGCTGCTGGGGCGGTCGGAGTCGACCCGCTGCTGGCTGATTATCTGGTTCTCGCGATCGGATTCCCGCTCGTCGCGGCGATCCTCAGCTGGTACGCACTCCGGCAGGGACAGCCCCGCGAAGCGTGGGACTGGAACTGGAACCTGCGGGCCCTCGGAGTGGGCCTCCTCGCTGCGGTCGTCGGGTACGGGTTGTCCGTTGGCGCTGGGCAACTCGATACGGCACTGTTCGGCCTCGGGGACGCGAGTGGGGCTATCGGCGAGAGCCTGACGGACGCGTTCGAAGCCACACCTGCGCTCGCGCTCCTCTTTCTCGTCGGGAACGGAATCGTCGTTCCAATCTCGGAGGAGCAAGTCTGGCGGGGAATCGTTCAGACGGAACTCGTCGACGACTGGGGGGTTCCCGCTGGGATCGGGGTGACGGCGGTCCTCTTCGCCCTCAAACACGTGCTCGTCGATCTGTCGGTGATCCGGCTGACGACGCTGCTGACGCTCGGACTCGTCTTCGGTGTCGTCCGTCACCGATGGGGCACTGCGAGCAGTACGGTGACGCACGTTCTGATCAACACCGTCTCCTCGGCCAGTCTCGTCGCTCTGGCGCTTCTCTGAGCGCGGAGCGCAGACGGCGATGCCGGTCCATCGTCGACGAGTCGGGCCAGCCACGAGCGAGAACGTTTTTGGTCCCACCGGGCGGACTCGTGGGCGTGCGACTCGTCCACGAACCCGCTACGGATGGCGATTCAGGTGCCCGACGGAGCCACGAGACGCTGGCATCGACCGTCGACATCGCGGATTCGATCGTGAGTCAGACGCGGGGGCTCATGTTTCGTCGCTCCCTGCCGGACGAGTACGCGTTGGCTTTCCGGTTCGAATCGACCAGAACCCGCGACCTCCACACCCTGTTCGTGTTCGTCCCCATCGACGCGGTCTGGGTCGTCGACGGCGTCGTCCAGCGGGTCGAAACCCTTCGTCCGTGGCGGGGATTCGCCCGCGAGAAGGCCGACCTGATCGTCGAACTTCCCGCCGGCACCGCGGCCGACGTCGAACCCGGCGATCGACTGCGTCTCGAGGACGGCTGATACCGTCGACGACCCGACTCGAGTCGCGTTCCGATCCCGGCGAACGTGATCCGAACCGGCGGTTTTAAGAGAGCGTGATACATTGTACCGAGATACAATGGCACGCCAGACGCCATCTGACGAGGATAGAGGAAGTCGGGGCGACCCGGCTGGGCGTGAAATTCTCCGACGAACGTAACCGCAGTAACCGTAACTCACCACTCTTGCCTGTAACTCACTCCCCCGAACAGACGATCGCATCGGATCGGACAGTGCGCCTTCTCGACACGACGCTTCGTGACGGCGAACAAGCGCCGGGTGTCTCGCTTTCACCCGACGAAAAGGTCGAGATCGCTCGGTCGCTCGAGCGTGCCGGCGTCTCCGTCATCGAGGCCGGCAGCGCCTGTACGGGCGCGGGTGAGCGACAGGCGATCTCGCGGGTGACCGACCTCGATCTCGACGCCCGCGTCACGAGCTTCTGTCGCGGGATGAAAGGCGACATCGACCTCGCGCTCGAGTGTGACGTCGACGGGGTCCACATCGTGGTACCCTCCAGCGACCGTCACATCGAAGGGAAGGTCGGTACCTCCCGCGAGGACAACCTCGAGCAAACCGCCGAACTCGTCGCCTATGCCAAAGACCACGACCTCTGGGTCGAGGTCATCGGCGAGGACGGCTCGCGGGCCGACCTCGACTACCTCGAGGAGTTGGCCGAAACGTCCCTCGAGGCGGGCGCGGATCGGTTCTGTTTCGCCGATACCGTCGGCCACACGGGGCCCGAACACACCCACGAGGCGGTCTCCCGGCTCGCCGACATCGGGCCGGTCAGTGCCCACACCCACGACGATCTCGGGCTGGGCGTGACCAACGCGCTCGCGGCCGTCTCGGCGGGGGCCGACCTCGTCCACTGTACGGTCGACGGGCTCGGCGAACGCGCCGGCAACGTCGCCTTAGAGGAGGTCGCGATCGCCCTCTCGCACGTCTACGACGTCGAGACGCTCGAACTCGAGGAGCTGTACGAACTCGCACAGACCGTCTCTCGAGCGACGGGCGTCCAGCTCCCGCCGAACAAGGCGGTCATCGGCGAGAACGCCTTCACCCACGAGAGCGGGATCCACACCGACGGGACGCTCAAAGACGACAAGATGTACGAGCCCTACGCGCCCGAAACCGTCGGCCGCGAACGTCGACTCGCACTGGGCAAACACACCGGTCGTGCGGGCGTCAAAGCAACGCTCGAGGAACACGGCGTCGAGGCCGACGACGACGAGATCGCGGCGATCGCCGACCGGGTGACCGAACTCGGCGACCGTGGCCGCAGAGTGACGGACGCCGATCTGCTGGCCATCGCCGAGGACGTCACCGGCGAGGACCGCGACCGCGTCGTCGACCTGCTCGATCTCACCGCGACCAGCGGGGGTGCCGTCCCCACTGCGAGCATCCGGCTGGCCGTCGACGGCGAGGAACGCGTCGCCAGCGGGACCGGCTCGGGCCCCGTCGACGCCGCCGTCTCCGCCGTCCGCGAGGCGCTGGGGTCGATGGCCGACGCCGAACTCGAGTCCTACCACGTCGACGCGGTCACGGGCGGCACCGACGCCGTCGTCACCGTCGAGGTGACGATGGGTCGCAACGACCGCTCGGTGACGGTCGCCCGCAGCGAGGCCGACATCACTCGCGCGAGCGTCACGGCGATGGTCGACGCGCTCGATCGACTGCTCGCGGCCGACCAGCAACCGCTCGCGCCGGCCGACGACTGAGGTCGTCGGTCTCCCGGCTCGGTTTTTCCACGACCGCCGTCCTGGCGTCGGTCGGACCCCGCCGTACGATAGTCGGTACTGCAACGATCGACACACGGATCGAAACGCTGTCGTGCGGTCAGGTGTGCGATGACGTTCAGTTGCGACTATCGTCCCGTTCCACCCGTCGACTGCGGGTCGGCGGGCATCAAACCGCCGGATTCGACCCCACAATTCAGGCGTGGACCGCCACTAGCCCTGTCGGAAGGGGTCGGTCACGACCTTCCACGGATCGAACACGTAGACGGCCGCGAGGAACAAGGACATGACGACGACGAACAGCCGCATTGCCGCGCCGATCGACGCCGGAATACCCGGCTCGAGCGTCGTCGCTATTACCGCGGCGACGCCGATCCAGATACTCCCCGCGATCAGTCGCTGACGGAGCTCCATACCGATCGTTCGACTCGAGAGATATGAAAACCGTCGATAGTCGACTGCGAGCCACCGTCGGTGTGATTGGTACCCCGTCCGACGGTGAGACGGCGTATACAGGTCGGTGGGACTACTCGTCCCGGAGTCCGAGACCGACGGTTTCGTCGTCGAGAACGTTCTGTCGCCGATCGACCATCCCGACGTCTTCGTAGGACGTCGGTCCGGGAACCTGGTGGGCTTCGGGACCCGGCGCGTTTCCGAGGTAGGTAACGTTGGGATTCGTGCCGATGTCCGCGAGGAGTTCGAACTCCTCTTCGGGCGCGTCGACGTAATCCTCGAGTCGTTCCTGGGCGACGTCTTCCCGATCGGAGACGTCGACGTCCTGGCTCGGTCCTTCGAACCCCTCGACCGTCAGCCCGAGCCGGGAGAGGACATCTTCGCTCTCGAGGTCGACGCCGCTCCCTTCGATCGCGCTCACGACCGAGAGCACCGTCTCCTCCTTGTCCGGGAGGCTATCTCCTGGTGGCGCGTCCCGTTCGTAGTCCGTCTGCGTGATTTTGACGGCCGTCGCGAGGGCGATCAAGGTTTCCGTGAGACCGTCGACGGCATCGATGACTGCGTCCAGATTCGCGTCGACGCCCTCGAGTGACGATTCGACCGAATTCGGCGACGGAAGTTCCGTAAACAGATTGATCACCGTTCGTGCCCTGGCCGGATTGGTCTCGTATCGCTGGGGGTCACTCGCGGGATTGTTCTTGTCGCCGAACTGGATCACGTTCGGCGGGCAGGCCTGTTCACAGGCGCTCGTGCCGATCAGTCCCTCGCCCATGTTGCCGTCCTGACGGGCCGGATCGAAGACGCACTTCGACATGACGCCCCGGGGAGCGCGGCGACTGACCGGCCGTCCGCGCTCGTCGTAGATTCCCTCCGAGTCCAGTTCCTCCCGGTCGACGTCGGGTTCGTCCCACTGAAAGTAGTTGACTCCGTAGGGACAGGCCACCTGGCAGTACCGACAGCCGATACAGACCTCGTAGTCGGTCAACACGAGGCCGCCCTCGTCCCGAGTGTGGCGGGCCGTCGTCGGACACACTTTTTCACACGGTGCGTCGGTACAGTGCTGGCACGGCCGGACGAGGTAATTGAAGTCGTGAACGCTCCCGAAATCGTCGGGCTCGGGTGACTCGACGTTGCCGTCCTCGAAGGCCAGAACGTACATCCAGTTCGCTCCCTCGTCCCAGTTGTGTTCCTGATTGCAGGCAGTCACACAGGAGAGACAGCCGTCGCAGTGCTCGAGGTCGATCGTCATCCCCCACTGGGTCCCTTCGTCCGCGTCCTCGACCTCGCCCGCGTCCTCGACGGCAGGCTCTGGCTCCTGCTGATCGACCGCACCCCAGCCGAGACTCGCGAATCCCACACCGGCTCCCGCCTTTTTGAGCATTTCGCGGCGGGACTCCTCGCCGCGGGCGAGTCCCAGGAGCGTCGATCCGATCCCCTCCGCCTCGCTTTCGGCGTCGTCCGGGCTGGCGATCGGGCGTTCGTCCTCGCCGAACTCCGCCAGCACGTCGTCGTGATACTTCTCGTGGAACTCCTCCTCCGAGAGTTCCCCTTTCGTGACCCGCATGGCGTCTTTCCCCATCTCCATCCCGAGTTCCGTATCGTACTCCGTCTCGTCGAGCAACTCCTCGAGATCGTCCTGCCACGCCCCACCGAGCGGGTGAAACGGCTCCTCGTCTGCCGGCGGCTCGTCGTCCGAATTCATCGCCCCCACCGATTCCCGCGTGCTGTTTCTCGAGTGGCGATCATGGTGACTCGTGTCTCCAACGCTATGCCAAGTGTTTGCATAGTGGTCCGGCTTGCGAATGATGGGAGTGCGGACGGATCGGTCGGGCCCCAGTCGTCCCGATAACGAGGGCGAGACGACGGAACAGAAAGTCGAGCTGACAGGGATCGTTGTCCATCGATGGTGAAAGACGGCCGCATCCGCGAGTTCGTCGAGCAACTCGCCCGTACGGGGATCGCCGACTCATCGACGGATCGATGGTTCCCAGGGGACTGGAGAACTCGGTCAACATAAGTACCGGCCGTCCTAACCCTCGACAGAACGCCCGTGTCGTACGATAATCACACACCAACCTCGAGGCTTCGGTCGGTGATCGATCGGGTCGGCTTTCCACACCTGCTGACCGCAACGCTCGCCCTGGTCGCCGCGACGATCCTGCTGGGTATCGCGGCGAAGGCGACGGGGTCCGGGCTGGCCTGTGAGGCCAACTGGCCCCAGTGTGACGCCGGTCCGTACAACCTGTTGCCGGGAAGCCTTCCGAGTTTCTACGAGTGGTTCCACCGGTTCGTCGCGATGTTCGCCGGCTTCGCCATCATCGGCTCCGCGCTCGCAGCCTGGCGGCTCCCCGACGTCGACCGGCGGGTGGCCGGACTGCTCGTCCTCGGGATGGTCCTGACGCCGGTGCAGGTCGCTCTCGGCCGCGAAACCGTCCAGCAGTACACGATCGATATCCTCTCGTTGCACTTCTGGACGGCCGTGCTCATCTTTACGCTGTTCCTCGTCGCCACCGTACTGGTCTGGGCACCGCGGCTGACTGGAACACACGTCATCGGGGCGCTCGCGCTCGGAATCGTGGCACTGCCTGCACACGTCGTGTTGAGTCCGGTCATCGGTTCCGAACTCTCGAGTTATTCGCCGACGATGCAGATGACCCAGTACGGCGTGACGCTCGTCCTGTTGGGTGCAGCTATCGTCGCCGCGATGATCGGCCGGCGTCGGTTTACCGGCCGTGTCCTCGTCCCGCTGCTCGCGGCACCACCGCTCGTGGTCGGCGTCCTCTTTTTCGGCCGGCAGGCGATCAATCCCGCACTCGAGACGCCGTATCTCGTCGCTGCGGCCGCGCTCCTCGTCACGTTCGTCGCCGGCATCGTCCTCGCTCGCGGTGCCGATGCCACGCGTGACACGGAGACTCCGCTCTCGCCGTAATCCGTCCTCGTTTGCCCGCGGGATTCTCCGTTCGAGCTCCTGAATCGGCCTCAGCCGACGGCCACGACGACCGCGGCCCCGACGAGTACGGCCCCGATGCCGGCCCCCAACAGCCCGTAGTTGGCGATGGGATTCGCTGCCGTCGTCACGTCGGCGGAGTAGCGACGACGGGAAAGCGGCCAGAACGGGCGGACCCCCATCGGCGTCAGCGCATCGACGAGGAGGTGGGAGCCGATCGAAACGACCCCGACGAGGAAGGCGAACGCGACGAAGCCGGCATCCGCAAACGCCGAGGATGCGTCGACCAGAACGGCAGTCAGGCCGGCGATTCCGACACCGACGAGCAACGCAAACAGGATCGTATGAGTCGGACCGCGGTGATCGATCAGTGGCACCCGGAGATCGTAGTCGGGACTCGTCGAGAGGGCGACACAGACGAGGCCGCCGACGATCGCGACTTCCCCGTGTCCCCACAGCGAGGCGATGGTGCCAAGCGGCGCGTACGCCAGGAGCGCACCACCGTAGTGCCCAACCTGATACACACGTAACAAGGTAGGACAGATGACATATAAACACTCCGCCATCGAACTCGCGACGGAGGGTCCGTCCGCCCTTCGAGCCGGACGCCGGGACCGGTGAGGTTTTGATCGCCGGTCACCTCATCCCGGCCGTGCAAACCGTCACCGACAGGACGAGTAACCCGTTCGGACTCCGACCGCCGTTCGACCGTTCCGATCCCGACGATCGGACGGCCGTGTTCGGCTACGGTGACGCCAACGCCGACTTCCACGTCATCGGCGACCACCCCGGTGTTCACGGGGGCGCATCGACCGGCGTTCCGTTTACCGAACTCGAGGACGGACTCGCGGTCCAGGACGTCCTTCGAGAGGTGGGTTTCGCGAGCGGGCCGTGGGACGCCCCCAGCCTCGAGAACTGCTTCTGGAGTTACATCCACATGTGTACGCTCCCGGACGGGCGGGCACCGACGGACGAGGAGTACGCCGACCTCGAGCGGTTTTTCGACGCCGAGCTACGCGCGATCAACGCCCACGTTCTCCTGCCTGTCGGGGCGCGTGCAACCGACCACGTCCTCCGGGAGTATACGACCCAGCGCCACCGAATCGACCTCGATATGGCGTCGCTGCACGCCCGCGACGTTCGCGGCCGTGGCTTCCTGGTCGTTCCGATCAACGCGCCCGTCGAGTGGGTCGAGGGCGACCGCGAGGCGATCGTCTCCCGGCTCGAGGCGCTGCTCGCGAGCGATTACCGACAGACGAAAGGCGTCGCGACGACGGTCGGCTGAGGGCGATCAGTCCCCCGTCTCTTTCGGTGCGAAGACGACCAGCGCCGTACTGTCCTCGACCGCGTACGGTGAGACGTCCTGATCGCCGTCGAACCGAACGACGTCCCCCGGCTCGAGGTCGTAGACGTCGTCACCGAGGGTCACCTCGACGGCACCGCTTAAAACGTGCAGGACGACGTTGGACTCCGGATGGCGATGCTTCGGGACCCGTTCGTCCGCTGTGAGTTGCAATCGAACGGTTCGTGGCGTTCGTTCCTCGAATACCTCGGCGTGGGGGGCTTTCTCGAGGTCCTCGAGCGACGTGCGTTCGGGCATGGTCGACTCGAGACGGGCCGCGGAGTTGTAGCTGGGGACGAAGACGTTCGGCCCCTCCCCGGAGACGGCTCGGAGCGAGCGAAAACCGGACCGGGTCACGGGACCGAGAGGGTGAGAACTGATTTCCGCTAGCGGTCGTGACTCTCACCATCATTAACGTATAGGTGTCTGGAACTGAAAGGTCATGACAGCCTGATGACTCCGAGACCCACCCGTCGACGACTGCTTACCCACGGCGGTGTTGCGTTGCTCACAGGGGTTGCCGGGTGTCTCACGAAGTCGTCGGATGGGGACTCCGAGACCGACGAGGGCCCCCGTTCGGCGTCCGGGACGGCCGATAGCGCGTACACGACCGTCTATTCCGAGACGATCGACTCGGTCGTGATGGTTCGACTGGAGAACGGCCGGGGAACCGGATTCGTCTTCGACGACACGCACGTCGTCACGAACGCCCACGTCGTCGGTCGCTCGTCCGCGGCCGACGTCCGATTCAACGACGGCAGTTGGCGATCGGGAACCGTCGCCGGGCGAGACCCACACAGCGACCTGGCCGCGATCTCGGTCGACGATGTCCCGTCGGCCGCGAGCCCGCTCCCGTTCGTCGACGACCAACCCAGAATCGGACGGGAAGTGGTCGCGATCGGAAACCCCTTCGACCTCGAAGGAACGGTCACGACCGGGATCATCAGCGGGACCGATCGGTCGATCCCGGCACCGACCGGCTACACCATCCCGGACGCGGTCCAGACCGACGCCGCGGTCAATCCGGGCAACAGCGGCGGCCCGCTGATGACACTCGAGGGCCGCGTCGCGGCAGTCATCAACTCCGGGGGCGGGGACAACATCGCCTTCGGCATCTCCGCGGCGCTGACCGAACGGGTCGTCCCGGCGCTCATCGAGACGGGGCGCTACGAACACGCCTACATCGGCATCTCCTTTACCGAGGTGACGCCCGACGTCGCGGCGGCCAACGACCTCAAGGAATCGGAGGGACTGCTCGTCGCCGACGTCGTCACCGGCGGGCCGGCAGACGGCTGGATCAAGCCCAGCGACGACGTTCGCTATACGACTGCAGGACGGATCCCGATCGGCGGAGACGTGATCCTCGCCATCGACGGGCAGGAACTGACGACCCAGGAGGAGCTGGGTAGCTACCTCGCACTCGAGACCCGGCCGGGCGATACCGTCGATCTGCGGGTCACCCGTGAGGGATCCGAACGGACCGTCTCGCTCGAGTTGGGCTCTCGACCCGCGCGACGCGGGCTGTTCGGGTGAGGCGATTCCGTCACAGTCGAGACCATCGGCCACGGGGCGGCTCCTCGATCCTCGCCCGGGATCATTTAAACACCTGCCGAGAACATGTTCTCGGGGAATCCCGGTTCCCGAGAACGGGATTGCCCCGTTATACGTCGGTCGTTTTTAGCTCCAGTTGTTATGAGCGATCGTATCGGTGCACCCGGACTGGGGCTATCGCGACGCGAATTCGTCGCTGCGACCGGCGGCGTGGCGGCACTGACTGGCATGGCCGGCTGTACGAGTCGGGGTGCCCAGCCGAGCGCCGAACCCACGGAGCCGTCCGAGGGGGGGACTGAGCCCTCGGGCCCGGACCTCCCGTGGACGAGCGCCCCGGAGGTCGTACAGGTCGACGAGCAGGGCGGCAGCGTGACGCTGCAGTCGGTGACAGCTCAACACGCCGTCCATCCGATGGACTCGATGGGAGGTCCAGTGGAACTCCCGCGAGTCTGGGCGTTCACGGCCGACGACGGCCAGCCGAGCGTTCCCGGACCGATCCTCCGGACGACCGAGGGCAACGACATCGAAGTGACCCTCGACAACACCGGGAACGACCACCCGCACACGCTGCACTTCCACGGCGCACAGAAGACCTGGGAGAACGACGGCGTGCCGACGACGACGGGGATCACGGTCAACCCCGGCGAGAAACACACCTACACGATCCCGGCGAACGTCCCAGGGACGCATCTCTATCACTGCCACTACCAGACTCATCGTCACATCGACATGGGGATGTACGGTATCTTCCGCGTCGATCCGAAGGGGTACGAGCCCGCGGACAAGGAGTACTTCTTCACGCTGAAGGACTGGGACTCACGGGTCAACCGACAGATAGCCGGCGAGGACGTCGACTACAGCCCCCGCAATCGCAACCCCGACGTGTTCACGATCAACGGCAAGAGCCTCCCGCGGACGCTCCATCCCGAGGAGGGGTCCCCGATCATCGTCGACCACGGCGACACCGTTCGCCTCCACATGGTCAACGCTGGCTACATGTCCCACCCGATGCACACGCACAATCACCGGTTCCGGCTCGTCGAGAAAGACGGCGGTCAGGTTCCCGAGGCCGCCCAGTACGAACAGGACGTCACCAATATCGCGCCCGCAGAACGCCACACCGTCGAGTTCGAGGCCGACGCCGACCCCGGCATCTACCTCATGCACTGCCACAAGGTCAACCACGCGATGAACGGGGACTCCTATCCCGGCGGCATGGTCAACGGCATCGTCTACCGGGACGCGATGGATACCGAGGTCTTCGCCGACCTCATGGAGTACGCGGGCTACGGATCCTAAAACCGCGAGCAAGAGCGTCCCCGGCCGTCTCGAATCGCCGGGCCGTTCGCGCGGCGCGGATCTCAGGGCCGTCCTTCGGTCCGCACGTCCGAACCGCTCGTTGCTGGTTGCACGTCCGCGAGTCGTCGGTGCCCGGTCGCGGTGATCTCGTAGCGGCGACAGCCGACCGAACGGATGCCGCCATTCTCGTGGAGGCGATCACAGGCCCCCTCGACCGTGACCGGATGTTCGTCTATCCGCGCGGCGAGATCGACGGCGTAGCGGGGCTCCCCATCGGCCAGCGCCTCGAGGACGGTCCGCTCGAGTTGTCTCCGGGACATCTATCGATCACGAGCCTCCCCGTAGGCGTTCAGTAACTCCCGGTATCGGTTCCGGACGGTCACCGAACTCACGCCGGTTTCTTCGCCGATCCGTTCCTGTGTCAGTCGGTCGTTCGTGAGCCGCGCAGCGCCGTAGATCGCCGACGCTGCGAGCCCGGCCGGACTCCGCCCGCTGTGGAGGCCCCGGCGCTTGGCCGCCTCGAGGATCTCTCGTGCGACCCGCTCTGCGTCGTCGCTGATCTCGAGTTCGGAGGCGTACTGTGGGAGGTAGTGGACGGGATCGGCGGGCTCGATCTGGAGGCCGAGCTCCGTCGAGAGATAGCGGTACGCCCGTTGAACGGGGAGTTTTTCGACGCGACTCACTGACTCGAACGCGACCAGCGTCCGTGGGGTGCCGTGCTGTCTGGCGGCCGCGTACAGACAGGCAGTCGAAACGGCCTCGATCGAGCGACCCGGTAACAGCCCGTCGTCGACGGCACGGCGATAGAGGACGCCGGCCGTCTCGCGACAGGGCTCCGGCAGTCCCAGCGCCGACGCCATGCGTTCGATCTCGCCGAAGGCCTGTTTCAGGTTCCGTTCCGCGGCGTTTTTCGACGTAAATCGCTCGTTCCACGTCCGTAACCGCTGGAGTTGCTCGCGCTTTCGCCCGGAGAGTTGATTCCCGTAGGCGTCCTCGTTTTGCCAGCCGATCGTCGTACTGAGCCCCTTGTCGTGTCGGAGCGTCGATACCGGTGGCCCGACCCGTCGTCCGTCTTCGTCGTCGAGGGTGCGCCACTCGGGGCCGTAATCGATCGCATCCGCGTCGAGTACGAGTCCACACTCCGTACACGTTCGCTCGCCGTGTTCTTCGTCGTGATCGATCGTACCCGCACACTCCGGACACTCCGACGCCCGTCGCTCGCGGTCCGTGTCGCGCTCTCCGTTCCGGGCCAGTTCGTCGGCAGTCGTATCGACGATCGTCTGAGTCATTGATCCGTGATCGCCGGAGTCCCTGCTCCGGTCGTGTGTGTTGTCTTCTCTTGGAATGGAGGGAACGGATAGTATCAACGACCGGCGGATTCCCAGTGCGTGGGAACGGGTATCGATGTCCGTTGTCCGGTTGTCCGCTCGCTGGGGTCGAGAGGGGTAACGTTTATTCGCGCGCGGACGACAGCACAGACAGATGGATGGCGATGGGGACCGAACCGAGCGCGGCGACGAGATGACTGTCGAGGCGGACGACGACCGCGTCGAACTCGGTCTGTCGCTCCTCGCTCACCTCGAGCACGAATCGCTCCCGCTCGCCGACGCCGTCGACCGGATCGAGACGGTGACGACCGATCCGACGGTGACGCGGACGATACTCGATCAGGCAGCACTCCGCGGAATCATCGAGCGCGACGACGGGATCGTCCGCCCGACGAGCCGCCAGTACGTCCGCTTCGAGCAAGACGTCGTCACGAAAGACGGGGAGTTCACCTGTCGTCGCTGTGGCTCTTCGCTCTCGACGGGACACTTCATCAGGTTCGAGGCGGGAGAACTCGGCCCCTTCGGCTCCTCGTGTATCCGAAAGGTAACCGGCCGAGACGACTAACGTCGATACTGGAACGACGACGCGTCGTTCACGTCACTACCGACCCTGTCGGAGTTCCACGATCAACTGCTCGATCGTCTGTTGTTGTCGCTCGATGACCTCGCTTTGCCGTTCGACTGCCGTCTCGAGGGCCTCGAGTCGCTCGAGGAGTTCGGGATCGGGTTGGGTCGTGGTGGCAGGAGCGGCGTCGACGGCGTCGGCGACGGCGTTGGCAGCGGCCGACTGATCCGTTTCGGTCGCTTCTTCGAAGACCGATCCGGTCTCGACCTCCGTGGCCTCGGTCGGGCTCGTTCGATCGGTCGCCTGCTCGTCGGTCGCCGGCGTCCCTCGAGTCGACGACTGCGATGACTGGCCGTCGGCTCCCGTCGTCGCCGCTTCCGTCGTGGACGCGGTATCGCTTCCGCCACCGGCAACTGGATCGGTCGAGTCATCGCTCCCTGCATCGCGTACCGCCTCGCTGGTGATGTCGTGATCGTCGGGTTCGGGGGGATCAGCATTGAGCGGATCCACGCCGCCGCCGAAGTCGACCGAGCCGCTACTGTCGGCGTCTTCTTCGTCGCTCTCGCCGATCCGTTCGTTGAGTTCCTCGAGCGAGCTGACGTCGTGATAGTCGAACAGCGCCCGCTGAAGCCGTTCCCGGAGATCGTTCGCCTCCTCGTTGGGGGCCTTGATCCGCTGGGGGCGGCCGTTGGCGATGAGGACGATCTGCGTCGCGACGCTGCCGTCCTCGAAGGAGAGGCTGGTGATATCGTCGAAGTGATACTCTTCGAAGTCGCTGTCCCAGACCGCGTTGCCGATGTGTTTGACGAGCCGATCGCTCGTGATGATCAGCGTCAGTTCGCTAAAGCGGTAGGTCTTGACGACGGTTTCGCCGGGGTCGGTGATCCCGTTGCCGTTCAACACGCCGGCGAGGACGGGATGGAGGACGTCGTCGGTTTTGCTTCCGGGAACGGTGATCGTCCGCTCGCCGTCGAGGGGATACTCGAGGGTGAACTTGGTTTTGCGTCGGCCCTCCGAGATGGTCAATCGGTCGGCGTCGTGTGGGTATTCGTCGGCCGATTCGTCGCTCAGGAGTCCGTCGGCGCGGTAGACGATCGTTCTCGTGGGGGTGATGAAGAGCTCGTCGTCGCTGCCAAGAGAGACCCGCGCCGCGATCTCCTCGCCATCGAGAGTAGAGGTGACGATACCGGGAACGCTCATGCCCCGCAGTTCGTAATACCGTGTGATAAATCCGTGGGTCCACGTTGCACGGCGACTTCGAATACAAAGGTTAAAGAAACACACCGCACTACCCGTAACCGAGCCCGGGTGGCTTAGCTGGACATAGCGCCGCACTCATAGGGTTCAGAGATTCGGTGCGGTTTCGCCTTGGAAGCCTCCGTGTCCCGCGAGGACTGCCGAGCCTCGAACCTGGGACATGCGGAGATCGAGGGTTCGGAGCCCTCCCCGGGCATTTTCGAAGGAGCCACGAACGTAGTGAGTGACGACGCCGCGAAAATACCCGGGGAGGCGGAGAACCCGGTGGTCTTCACCGAGCGAAGCGAGGTGAAGGCAGGAAAGACGAACGGAGTGAGTCTTTCCGTGGTTCGGAGCCCTCCCCGGGCATGCTTTTCACAGCCATTACCGCCCCAGTGCCGTCGGACTCGAGCGGTCAGCGGTCGCTCACCGCTCGGTCGTCTCGTCGACCGGCTGTCGCCGTTCCGGAGTACAGCGGGGCCGTCTCACTCGAGGGTTGCGAGGACCGCTGGCACCGCAGTCGCGACCTCGTCCTGGTGGACGGAAGCGGCTGCGCCCGGATCGGGGTCGGGGCCGCCATCGAGCAAGACCTGAATTGCGGTCATTCCGGCGTCGGTCGCACCGCGAACGTCGGCCTCGACCTCGTCGCCGACGTAGACCGCGTCGGCGGGGTCGACGCCCAGTTCGGCTGCGATCGCCTCGAACGCCCGCGGATCCGGTTTGCCGGCCTCGAGTTCGCCGGTGACCAGCGCGGCGTCGAACGCGTCGTCCCAGCCCAGGGTCTCGAGTTTGTCTCGTTGGGCGCGGACGGGGCCGTTCGTGAGCAAGCCGACGCGATACTCCTCGCGGAGGGCTGCAAGCATGGATTCGACGCCCGGCAGCGCTTCGAGGTCGTCGGCGATCGTCTCGCGATAGGCCGTCGCGACGGCGGCCGGATCGGCATCGCTGTCGGTGTCTGCGAGCAGGTCGGCAAAGATGGGTTCGCGCGTCTCGGTGGTGAGGTTCCGGCGGTGGGCCTCGAGATATGACTCGCGCGTGAGCGAGGGCGCACCCGCCGCGGTCGTGGCCTCCTCGAGGATGGTCGCTCGATCCCGTTCGGGAACGGCGAGCGTGTAATCGAGGTCGAAGACGACCGCCTGTGGCATAGGCGTGAGAGGGGGCTCGAGCGAGTTGAAGCTATCCCTTCCGATCGGAACCGGTGGCTGTCACGCCCTGTGTGACTGGGGACGACGGTTCCAAGCGCTCAGTCGTTCGGCGGTCGAGTCGCCCCCGCACGTCGCCGCTCGAGCAGCGAGACGGCGACGGGTTCGATCCGGCTCGAGTACTGCATGAGCGACGTACCGAGGATGCTCATGACGAGGACGTAGCCGACGGCAAAGGCGTAGAGGTCGGTGGCCGTGCCGGCCGCGATACCCGTACCTGCACCCGACAGGACGAGGCTCGCGATAATCAGGGAGAACTCGCCGCGGGTGGCCATGCCGAAGCCGACTCGGAGCGATCGGCGGTCGTCGAGGTCGTAGATTCGCCCGCCGAGATAGCCGCTGACGATCTTCGTCGGCGTCGTCACGATCACGCCGGCGACGATTATTCCGAGAATCGGGAGCGTGAACAGTCCCGGATCGGTGACGAGTCCGATCCAGAAGAAGAAGATCGCCGCGAAGGCATCGCGAAGCGGTTCGAGTAACCGTTCCAGGTCGTGGACGTGATCGGTCGCGGAGAAGGCCATACCGACGAAGAACGCGGCGACGGCTTCGCTGACGCCCAGCGCGAGCGCGATTCCGGCGACCAGGATCGTGACGCCGAGTGCCCGGACGACCACGAACTCGTTCGTCTCGGCGTCGAGAAAGCGCTGAAAGGTGCCGGTTCCGTAGGTGACGAGCGCGAGCAACGCGAGGATGACGCCGATCGCGACCGCGATCTGTCCCGTCGCGTCGCCGATATCACCGCCTCCGAGGACGAGCGCGGACACGATCGCCAGATAGACGGCGATGAACAGGTCCTCGTAGACGAGCGTCCCGAGCATCGGCTCGGACTCGTCGTTTGCGATCCAACCCAGATCGATCAGCGACTTCGTGATGATGGCACTCGAGGAGATATAGACGATCCCCGCAGTGAGAAAGGCCGCGAGGAAGCTCCCGAAGACGAAGTACCCGAAGATCAGCCCGATACCGAAGTTGATGGCCAGATCGATGGAGCCGGCCTTGCCGATCCGGTCCTTGCTCGCGATCAGTCGATTCAGGTTGAACTCGAGCCCGAGGAAGAACAACAGGAGGACGATCCCGATTTCCGCACCGACGACGATGAAGTCGGTTTCGCCGAGTGCGAGCCCGCCGAGCGCTGCGAGGAGGTCGACGCCGCCGACGGCGATCTCGGGAACGGTGACCGCGAAACCGCCGATTCCGATCTCGCTGCCCGCGAGGGTCGGAAGTTCGCCGAGCACGTTCGATCCCAGCAGGACGCCGGTGACGATGTAAAACGGGATCACCGACTGGTCGATCCGACTCGAGAGGACGCCGGCGAGTGCGACCGCGGTAAAGAGAATCCCGACGTCGACGAGCGCCGTTTCGGTCGCCACTAGCGCTCACCTCGAGCGAGGGTATCTGTCTCGATCACTCTTCGAGACCGGCACCGAGCAGGTTCTCGAACTGGGCGCAGTCCTCGCGGTCCCCGATGACGACCAAGGTGTCGCCGACCTCGAGGACGGTTTCCGGCGTCGGCGGCGAGATCAACTCCTCACCGCGCTGGATCGCGACGATAGAGACGCCCGTCCGACCGCGGATGTTCGCCTCGGAGAGGCTCTGACCTGCTATTTCGGCGCTCTCGGCGACGCCGTACCACTCGAGGTAAGTGTCGTCCGAGAGCATCGTCTCCACCTGTTCGGCTTGTACCGGTTGGAAGTACGCTCCCTCCAGGATCGTGCCGATCTTGCGGGCGAGGCGGTCCGACGCCTCGAAGATCTTCTCGCTGTCTGCGTCCGCGTCCGGTTTCAGGTACACCTCTCGTTTCCCCGTATTGTGGGTCACGATGACGAGCCGCTCGCCGTCCTCGAGTTCGACCTCGAATTTCTTCCCGACGCCGGGGAGGTCGCTCTCGTATACTGTCATACCAGTCCCTTCGAAGCCGACGCATTAAATAGCGTTCCCGTCGCGGAGACGAAATCAGTAGCTGATCCGGATCGCTCGCGTCTCGCTACCGGCTGATGGCTACTCTGCCAGTCCCTCGATGAGGAACTCCGCGGAGGCGAGGTTCGTCGCCAGCGCCGTGTCGTGGACGTCACAGATCCGCAGCAGCGCCGAGATATCGGGCTCGTGGGGCTGGGCCCGGAGCGGATCCCGGAGGAAGACGACCCCGTCGAGTTTTCCCTCCGCGATCTCCGACCCGATCATCAGGTCGCCACCGAGGGGGCCGGACTCCTTGCGTTCGACCTCGAGATCGGTCCCCTCCATGAGCCGTTTCCCCGTGGTTCCGGTCGCGATCAGGTCGTACGCTCGGAGTTGCGCTTCGTGGGCCCGTGCGAACTCGAGGAGATCCGGTTTCTTTTCGTCGTGGGCGATCAACGCGACACGCGTCATACTGATCTTTTACTCTCGCAGAAAATAAACGCTCGTCCGGGGGAACGATCGCGCTCGCTCGAGCGTCCGCGTCGGCTCCGGCGAGACGGTTCGGACCGATCAGAACTCCTCGACGTGTGGCCTGACGTCGAGTTCGAGCGTCCAGGCCGATCGATCCTGCGTGACGAGGTGCCAGTAGGAGTCGGCGATCGCGTCCGGATCGAGAGACTCCTCCTCGTCGCGGTCGGGCTGTGAGTTACGAACCCGTGGCGGTTCGATCTGCCCGTCGATCACCACGTGGGCGACGTGGATCCCCTCGGGGCCGAGTTCTCGAGCCATCGACTCGGCCAGTCCACGGACGGCGAACTTGGCGGCACTGAATCCGACCGCGCCGCCGCGACCCCGAACCGCGGAGGTCGCTCCGGTGAACACGATCGTGCCACCGCCCTCGGCGAGCATGTCGTCGACGGCCCGCTGTGAACACAACAGACCGCCCCGTGCCGAGACGCGCCACGCCCGTTCGAACTCCGCCGGCGAAATGTCCCGGATCCCCTTCCAGGACCCGCCGCTCGCGTGATTGACGAGGATATCGACGGGGCCGAAGGCGTCCCGAACCGCTCGAAACCCCGCCTCGACCGCGTCGGGATCCGTGATGTCCGTCGGAACGGCCAGTGCGTCGTCGCCGAGGTCGGCCGCCAACTCCTCGAGGAAGTCCGCCGAGCGGGCGAACAGTCCCACGCGACAGCCTTCGGCGACGAATTTCCTGGCGATCGATGCTCCGAGTCCCGGACCCACGCCGGCGATGACGGCCGTCCCTGTCATGTCGTGGCCCACGGTGGCACGATACAAAACCGTGTTCGTGGAGGCGATCGATAGCACACGGACCGCTTCGCTGTGCGAACCGGCGACGGAAGGCGGGTGACGTTTGTATTAACACGGCACGAGTCGAGACGATCACCCGAGAGCTATCCGCGCTCGCACCGACGGTTCGGTCGAATGTCGTTCGATCCTGACCGCGTCACGACGATCACGTTCGACTCTTACAGCACCATCGTCGACGTCGATGCGGCCACGCAGGCATTGGCCGATCGCGTCGACGACCCCGAGCCGGTATCGACTCTCTGGCGTTACCGGTCGCTCGAGTACACGCTCGTCGCGAACTATCTCGACGCCTACCAGCCGTTCTACGAGATGAACCGCGACGCGCTCCAGTACGCGCTGGACGTGTTCGGCGTCGACATCACCGAAGACGAACGCGACGAGATTCTGGCTGTCTACCACGAACTCGAGGTCTTCGACGACGTGCGAGACGGAATCGAGCGGCTTCGGGACGGTGGCTACGACTGTTATGTCGTCTCGAACGGCGACCCAGACATGCTGTCGTCGATGATCGACCACGCCGACATCGACGATCTCCTCGCGGACACGATCAGCGCTGACGAGATAGCGACGTTCAAACCCGCCGCCGAACTCTATCGTCACGCGGCCGCGAGGACCGGAACGCCGATCGACGAGATGGTCCACGTCACCGCCATCTGGTACGACGTCATGGGTGCCACACACGCCGGTATGCAGGGTGTGTGGGCCGATCGAAAGGGACGACCGTGGGAATCGGTCGCCGGTCGGCCGGATCTGGCCGTCGAATCGTTCCACGAGTTGGCCGACGCGCTCGGGGTGTGAACCCCGCTACCCTGCTCGATCCCCCGGCCGCTCGGGCAACGGCTGTGCAAACCCGATGCACTGCCGAGGTCCATTGAAGACGGTCCGCGGCGAACGGCCGGTACATGACTGAACAGGTCGTCCTCACGTCGACAACCGCGCCGGCTGCCGTCGATGACGTTCCGCCGAGCGCCAAACTCGTGTTGACCGTCCTCGCACACGAGGGATCGCTGACGCAATCCCAACTCGCCGAGGAAACGTTGCTCCCGACTCGAACGGTTCGCTACGCGATGAACAAACTCGAGGACCACGACCTCGTGGACTCGCAGATCTCCTTTTCGGACGCCAGACAACACGTCTACTCCCTCAACACCGATCGCTTCGCGGACGCGAGACAGGAACTGCAGTCGTGATCGACTCGAGCGACCCGCTCCCGCCCCGTGGACGACGGCCCCGAACCGCTTTCGGCGATCCGACCTCTCCCAACGACGTTGTGGGTCCCTCGAGCAACGGCACTCGGCGACACGAACCCGCCCGCATTCCGACGGACGCCGATCACTAATGCCACCGGCGTGGCAGCGCGACACGGCATGGAGTACGACCCCTGATCCGAAGTTCAGGAGACGACGATCGTTACCGTCGACGACCACGACCTCGAGGCGGCCTACAACCACGACGGCGACGGCGAGCCGGTGGTGTTCTGCCACGGCATTCCGACGTCGTCGTTCCTCTGGCACGAGGTCGCACCGCCGCTGTCGGACGAGTACAGAGTCATCGCGCCGGACATGATCGGCTACGGGAACGCGGCGATGCACGAGGCTTCGACCGTTCGATCCGGGCACAGGAGGCCACGATCGACGGTCTGCTCGAGGAACTGGGTCTCGAGACGATCACGTTCGTGGGACACGATCTCGGCGGTGGCGTGGGGCTGCGGTACGCCGCTCACAACCCCGACGCGGTCGACGATCTCGTCCTCTCGAACGCGGTCTGTTACGACTCGTGGCCGATCCAGACGATCGTCGACCTCGGCCTCCCCTCGACGATCGAGGGGATGAGCTCCGACGACTTACAGGAGTTGTTCGAGGGGCTCTTCCGGGATACCCCGGCCAGCCACGGGATTATTCCACTCGAACCGCGTACAGTCTCGTATGCCCGCGGACATTCCCGGCATTCACCACGTAACTGCCATCGGCAGCGATCCCCGCCGCAACCTCGAGTTCTACACCGAGACGCTCGGACTCCGGCTGGTGAAACGAAGCGTGAATCAGGACGACGTCTCGGTCTACCACCTGTTCTACGGCGACCACGGTGGGAGCCCCGGAACGAGCATGACGTTCTTTCCCTATCCCGACGCCCGACAGGGGCGAGTCGGCACCGGTCAGGCCAGTGCGGTCGCCTTCCTGATTCCCGAGCGGGCAGTCGAGTTCTGGACGGAGCGGCTGGCAGCAGCCGGCATCGACGCCGAAGCATACGACCGGTTCGGCGACACCGTCGTTTCCGTCGAGGATCCGGATGGCCTCCCGCTCGAACTCGTCGCTCGAGCCGACGCACCTGCCGGTGATCCGCCCAAGGGGCCGGTTCCCGACGAGCACGCGATTCGGGGCTTCTTCGGCGTGACGCTGTCGCTGGCGACGGCCGGGCCGACCCAGGAAGTCCTGCAGACGATGGGGTACAGCGAAACCGGCGCGGACGGCAGCCGCCGCCGATACGAGAGCAGCGGTGATCTCGGATACGTCGTCGATATCCTCGAAGAGCCCCAGGCACCCCGGGGCCAGCCCGGTGCCGGGACCGTCCATCACGTGGCGTTCCGGACGACTGCGGAGGACCAGCCCGAGTGGCGTGACGTCCTGTCCGGACAGGGGCTCCGGCCGACCGAAATCATCGACCGGAAGTGGTTCGAATCCGTCTACGTCCGCGAACACGGCGGCGTTCTCTTCGAATTCGCCACCGCGGAGCCGGGGTATACGGTCGACGAGGACCGCGAGGCCCTCGGCGAGCGACTCGTCCTCCCCGAGTGGCTGGAAGCCCGACGCGACGAGATCGAAGCGGGACTGCCGGAGCTGTCGGCGGCGGAACTCGCCGACGACGAGTGAGATGACCCCGACATCGACCTGTTCGGACGACCGACCGGCAGACGGAAGCGTTTTTCACGCGCGCTCGTACCACCCGACAATGGCAGATCTCAGTGCCCATCACGTCGGTATCACCGTCTCGGACCTCGAGGAGACGCTCGCGTTCTACCGGGACGTCCTCGGACTCCCGGTCGCCGATCGGTTCGGCGTCGGCGGCGAGGCGTTTTCCGACGCCGTCGGTGTCGAGGGTGCAAGCGCCGACTTCGCCCATCTCGAGGCTGACGGAACCCGGATCGAACTCGTCGAATACGAGCCCGAGGCGCGGGGCTCCCCGGCGGCGGGGCTCAATCAACCGGGCGCAACGCACGTCGGCCTCTCGGTCGACGATCTCGAGGCGTTCGCCGATGCCCTCCCCGCAGACGTTCCGACGATCAGCGGCCCCCGGACGACGGAAAGCGGGACGACGATCATGTTCCTGCGCGATCCCGAAGGGAACCTGATCGAAGTCCTCGAGCCGTCCCAGTAGACGGCGGTTTCGAAGACGGCGGTATCGACGGTCGAGAGTAGGTGGTTATCGATCGTTACAGGCCAGGGTGGACCGAACCTGGTCGACTTCCATCTCACACTGGGGGCAGACGTGCTTTTCGGTGGCGATATAGACGGCACTGCACCGAGCGCAGTGAAACAGATTGCCCTGCGACTCGACCGTGGTTTCCGTCTCGTCGTCGGAGTCCGTTCCGTTTCTCCGTTCGTTTCCGGGGCCGCGGTGCGTCGACCGGACCAGTTCACGGAGTCGGCGTGAGAGCGACACCGCGTTCTGTCGAATTCCCATACGGTAGTCGATCACGATACGAAGGAAGTAGCTGCTGTCTAAAGGATTTGGAACGGCCACTGTTCACAACACTCACGAGCGCTGATCGGTGAGACGGTCGCTCCATCGTCGAGCCGTCTCGTCAGGCGGTATAGCAACCTTTTCGACCGTCGGGAGGTCACTTCCGGCATGAACTTCTTCGATCGCTTGCACGACCGCATCCGAACGGTCGACAGCGTCGTCTCGGTTGGCCTCGATCCAGATCCGTCGCGGATTCCCGACCACCTGCAATCACGCGACCTTCCCCGGTGGGCGTTCAACCGCCGCATCATCGACGCGACCCACGAACACGCCGCCGTCTTCAAGCCGAACGCGGCCTTCTACGAGGATCCCGACGGCTGGGCCGCCCTCGAGGAAACCGTCGCCTACGCCCACGGCAAAGACGTCCCCGTCCTGCTGGACGCCAAACGCGCCGACATCGGCAACACGACCAGACAGTACGCACAGCTGCTCGAGACGGTCGACGCGATCACCGTCAATCCCTACATGGGACGGGACTCCCTGCAGCCGTTTCTGGCCGACGAAGAGTCGGGCGTCTTCGTTCTCTGCCGGACCTCGAACCCGGGCGGGGCCGACATCCAGGACCTCGAACTCGAGACGGGCGAACCCGTCTACGAGCGCGTCGCGGCGCTGGCGGATCTCTGGAACGAGAACGACAACGTCGGGCTCGTCGTCGGCGCGACCCAGCCCGAAGAGCTCGCGGAAGTGCGCGAGCAGGTGCCGGACCTCCCCTTCCTCGTTCCCGGCATCGGCGCGCAGGGGGGCGACGCCGAGGCGGCCGTCGAGTACGGCCTGGCCGACGGCGTCGGACTGGTCAACTCCTCGCGAGGAATCATCTTCGCGGGCGAAGATAGCGAGGAGTTCGCCAGCGCTAGCGGCCAGGCCGCAAAGCGGCTCAAAGAGCGGCTGAATCAGTATCGGTAGCGGCTTCGACGGCACCTCGAGTTGCCGGGTTCGACGAGAACGCTCTCGGTACTCGAAAGTGCACCGATCACGATTCACAGAGCGACTGGTTCGTCGACATCGTTGCGTGGATCTCGTCTTCCGTGATCCGGTAGTTGAGTTGGAGGCAGGTCTGCTCGTCTCCCTGTCCCAGTAGCGTTCCGGATACCTGGTTGTCGCCTGCGACGGCGTGAAATCCCGTCCACTCACGCTCTGATTCCGGTTCGATAACGACTTCGCGGTACCCAGCGGCAGCGAGCTCGAAATCGTGCCACTGGCCGAGACCGTCGTCCGCTTCCAGCGCGAAGTGAAACGTTTGCGACTCGTCTGTCCGATTCGACAACACCAGATGTACTTCCTGGAGCGAATCGGCATCCACGGAACCGCTACAGCCGGCGGTTCCGAGCAAAGAGACGGCGCTGGCAAGAGCGAATCGACGACGGCTGAAGGGCATAGTCATCACTGAAGAATACAGAACAAAAAGTTGACTGTCTGTCCGTAATCGCCGTTTCGGCACGAATTCGCCGAGTAGAACAGGACATTACGCGTCCGTTCGTCCGCCCGTCTACGAGTCAGAGCCGCGATAGGCGCGGTCTCGGTTACGAGGGCGACCCGTGCTCACGTTCCGCACTGACCACTCGCCCGACCACCCGACCGTCGACCACTCGACCGACGATCTCGACCGTCACCGGCTCCGTCGGTGGCCGCTCCTCGAGCCGCTCGAGCCCCTCGACGACGGCGATATCCAGCGGACTCGAGTCGTTCGGATGGGCGGCGACGAGCCGTCCGTCGCGCTCCTCGAGTCGGAGGCGATACGTCTCCCCGACGCCGAGCGCTTCCCGGAACCGGTCACGTATCGAGGTCATGTAGCGGACTCGGTTCGTCGTGCCGGATCAGAACCGGTTGATCTCGACGTCGTCGTTTCCGGGTCCCGGCTGGGCTTGCGAGGCACAGTCGGCACAGAGGCGCAGGCTCTCGTCGAAGTGGACCTCGCACGCGAGCGTGCCGCAGTTGGGACATCGGTTCGCTGCGGGACGGGACTCGCAGATCTGACAGAGACCGCTGACGCTCATAGGGGACGGTACGAACTCGAGGGGCTTGAAAGCGAGCCTGGCACGCTCGAACCGTTTGTCGCCGTCGAAGCAGCGACATCAGGGACGTCTGGCTGGCGCGGCTGACGGCGTCGCCGTCCGATTCGATAGCCGTAGTGTGGCAAACAGTGGCAATCCACGAGAAGCCTTTTGCCGTGTGCCCGACTACCAGGGGATATGAGCCGTGACCGGGCCCTCCTCGAGCGGGCCCTGGACCGTGGCGAACAGGACGGTGGTAACATCGAGTTCAAGGAACGACTGTCACGAGACGTCCACCTCGAGGGTGGGCGACGGGAGAGCCTGGCCGCGCAACTGCGACACCGCCTCCTTTCGGGCGACGGCGAGGCGACCTACGTCGTCGGCGTCACCGACGACGGCGGCCTGGCCGGGGTCGATCCCGACACGTTCTCCGAGACGATGGACGTCCTTTCGCTCCTCGCGGAGGAGGCCGACGCCCACATCGAAGACGTCCAGACCTGGGGCATCAACGACGGGCTGGTCGGCGTCGCACAGGTCCGGGAGGGAGGTGTCCTCGAGACGGACGACGAACACGTCGTCGTCGGAACCGCGGGCCACGTCGACCACGGGAAGAGTACCCTCGTGGGATCGCTCGTCACGGGCAAGCCCGACGACGGGGACGGCGCGACCCGCGCGTTCCTCGATGTCCAGCCCCACGAGGTCGAACGGGGCCTCTCCGCCGATCTGTCCTACGCCGTCTACGGCTTCGACGACGAGGGGCCGGTCCGGGTCCGGAACCCGAATCGTAAGGCCGACCGCGCGGAAGTCGTACAGGAAGCCGATCGGCTCGTTTCGTTCGTCGACACCGTGGGCCACGAGCCGTGGCTCCGAACGACGATTCGCGGGCTCGTCGGGCAGAAACTCGACTACGGCCTGCTGGTCGTCGCCGCCGACGACGGGCCGACGCGAACGACTCGAGAGCACCTCGGCGTGTTGCTCGCGACCGACCTCCCGACGATCGTCGCGATCACGAAGACGGACACGGTCGACGAGGAGCGCATCGAGGAAGTCGAACGCGAGGTCGAAGGGCTCCTCCGTGAGGTCGACAAGTCGCCGCTGCGGGTCGCTCGCCACGGCATCGATGCCGCCGTCGAGGAGGTCAGCGAGCGGGTCGTCCCGATCGTCGAAACCAGCGCGATCACCATGGACGGCCTCGAGACGCTCGACGAACTGTTCGACCGGCTCCCCAAGACCTCCCAGGATACCGGCGAGTTCCGAATGTACGTCGACCGCAGCTACTCGGTCACGGGCGTCGGCGCGGTCGCCTCGGGAACGGTGATGGCCGGCGAGGTCGAGGCCGGGGACGAACTCCTGATCGGGCCGATGGCCGACGGCCGCTTCCAGGAGGTCGAGGTCCGGTCGATCGAGATGCACTACCACCGGGTCGACCAGGCCCAGGCGGGCCGGATCGTCGGCATCGCACTCAAAGGCATCAAAGAGAGCGCGATCGAGCGCGGCATGGTCTTGCTGCCTCGAGACGCCGACCCCGATCCGGTCCGGGAGTTCGAGGCCGAAGTCATGGTGCTCAACCATCCCACCCGAATCGGTGAGGGGTACGAACCCGTCGTCCACCTCGAGACGATCGGCGAGGCCGCCGCCTTCTATCCCGAGAACGGCCGCCTGCTGCCGGGCGATACTGGCAAGACCACCGTCGAGTTCAAGTTCCGACCGTATCTCGTCGAGGAGGGTCAGAAGTTCGTTTTCCGAGAGGGTCGCAGCAAGGGCGTCGGGACGGTGACCGACGTCTCGCCGATGGAGTGACCGGGCGTTCGGGTTCCATTCATCGCCTCGAGCGGCCGAATGACCGGGGTTTACTCGGTCAGCGTTCGGATCGAGCAGGTTTCAAGCCCTTTCGTCCGCAAAACATATTAATTAGACGGAGCTAAACCACGACGTGACTGGTGTCGTCGTCGAGCGCCCGCAGTGGTTGCGACTCGCATGACCGGCTGGCTCGAGATCCTCGTCGCCGCGTTCGTCCTGCAGCTGTCGGTGCTCCCCGGCGAGAAGGTGCAGTTCATCATCGCGGCGCTGGCGACACGATACGATCCTCGGATCGTGGTCGCCGCCGCGGCGAGTGCCTTCGCCGGCTGGACGGTCCTCGAGATCCTCTTCGGGGCGGCGATCCAGGGCGTGTTACCGCCCGTCTACCTCGACGCGGTCACGGCGGGGTTGTTCTTGCTCTTTGCGGCGTTGCTCGTCAGGTCGGCCCCCGAGACGAGCGCGCAACCGGCGGTGGCAAACGGCGGCGCGGCGACGGCCGACGCGATCGATATTTCGATCTTCGGTTACGACGTGCCGCCGTACCTCCGCGGGTTCGTCCCGATCTTCGCCCTGATGGCTGTCGGGGAGTTCGGTGACAAGACACAGCTCGTCACGATCGGGCTCGCGGTGCAGTACGGGGCTCACCCCGCGATCTGGGCCGGCGAGATGCTCGCGATCGTGCCCGTGAGCGCGGCCAATGCCTACTTCTTCGATCGGTTTTCCCACCGCTTCGACGCCAGACTGGCCCACCTCGCCGGCGCGGGGCTCTTCCTCTTTTTCGGGCTCGATACCGTGTTGCAGATCCTGACGGGGATCTCGGTCTGGGAGACGATCATCGAGGCGATCTCCTCGGTGCTTCTCGGACTCCGCTAAGTGTGACTGCGGGGATCGAAACCAAAGTTGGTATGTCTCCCTCGGTTCCTCACCCTAGACAAGATGGTACAGACGAGCGTTATCGGTTGTGGCAACATGGGGAGCGCCCTGATCAAGGGCCTCTGGCGGGCCGGGAACCACACGGTGATCGCGTGTGATCTCGATCCCGACGCACTCGAGTCGGTCGCTGACTACGTCGACCGGACGACGGCGGACGTCTCGGAGGCGGCCGACGCCGACGTGGTGGTCGTCGCGGTGAAACCGGACATCGTCGGCGCGGTGTTGGACGATCTCGATCTCTCGCCCGAGCAGACACTGCTGACCATCGCTGCGGGCGTCTCGACGGACTACGTCGAAGCGCGGACCGACGCGAACGTCGTCCGAATCATGCCGAACCTCGCGGCCGAGACGGGCGATATGGCGGCGGCGGTGGCCGGTGACGACGTTCCCGACGAAGTACTCGAACTGCTCGACGATGTCGGCGAGTTCGCAGAGATCGACGAGAATCAGATGGACATCGCGACCGCGGTCAACGGGAGCGGCCCCGCCTTCGTCTTCTATCTCATCCAGGCGATGGCCGAAGCGGGCGTCGATGGCGGTCTCGAGGCCGACGACGCCGAGACGCTGGCCGCACAGACGTTCAAAGGGGCGGCCGAGACCGTCCTCCGCTCGGAGCGGAGCGTCGACGACCTGATCGACGCCGTCTGTTCCCCCAACGGGACGACCATCGAAGGGATGGAAGTCCTCTGGGACAGCGAGGCCAAGGCGGACGTCGTCGAGGCGGTAACGGCGGCCGAAGAACGCTCCGCGGAGATCGCGGCCGAATTCAACGATGAGTAAGGGGCTCGAGGAGGCGGCCGTCGCAGAGGCACGACGGCTGGCGGCCGACGCCGATCGCGTGATCGTCAAGGCGGGGACGAACTCCCTCACCGACGCGGACTCCAACCTGGACGACGAGAAACTCGACAAACTCGTCGACGACATCGAGGACCTCCTCTCGCGGGGCAAGCAGGTGATCCTCGTTTCGTCGGGCGCAGTCGGAGCCGGGCTGGGGCGGATCGCACAGGGTAGCGAGACCCTCGAGGAGACCCAGGCCCTCTCGACGGTCGGTCAGAGTACCCTCATGCACCGCTATACCGAGAGTTTCGCGCGATACGATCGGAAAGTGGCCCAGCTCCTCCTGACCCAGCACGACCTCGAGAACCCCGAGCGATTCACGAACTTCCGAAACACCGTCGAGACGTTGTTGGACTGGGGCGTCGTCCCGATCATCAACGAGAACGACGCCGTCGCGACCGAGGAGCTCAGGATCGGTGACAACGACATGCTCTCGGCGGCGGCGACGATGGGCGTCGACGCGGACCTGCTGGTCACGCTGACCGACGTCGGCGGCGTCTACACCGGGAACCCGAAGGAGGATCCCGACGCCGAGCGCATCGAGGCCGTCGGCCGCAACTACGATACGGTTCAGGACATCATCTCCGAGAGTACGACCGACGGGTTCGGTGGTATCCAGACGAAAGTCGAGGGGGCACGCGACGTCAGCGAACACGGGGTTCCGGCCGTCATCGCGAAGTCGACCGAGCCCGACGTGCTCGCGAAGATCGCTACTGCCAAACCCGTGGGGACCATATTCGTCCCCATCAACGGTGTGAGCGATGACTGAGACCGACATCGAACGCGACGTCGACGAGGCACAGACCGCGGCCCTCGAGCTCGCGAAACGCTCCGACGAGGAGCGGAGCGAGGCGCTTCACGAGATCGCCGACGCGATCGAAGCCCGCACCGACGAGATCCTCGCCGAAAACGAGACGGATGTCGCCGAGGGCGAACGACTGCTCGAGGACGGCGAGTACACGCAGGCGCTGGTCGACCGGCTGAAGCTCTCCGAGTCGAAGATCGAGAGCATCGCGGAGATGGTCCGCAGCGTCGCCGAGCAGACGGACCCGCTCGGAAAGACGCTCTCGGCCAGAGAGCTCGACGAGGACCTCGAACTGTACAAGGTCGCCGTCCCGATCGGCGTCGTCGGAACGGTCTTCGAGTCCCGGCCCGACGCGCTCGTCCAGATCGCCGCACTCGGCCTGAAGTCGGGGAACGCGGTCATCCTCAAGGGCGGCAGCGAGGCGCTGCATTCGAACCGAATCCTCTTCGAGATCATCGAGGAGGCCGCGGCCGACGCCGGGATCCCCGACGGCTGGGCCCAACACATCGAGGCCCGCGAGGACGTCGACGCCCTGCTCGAGATGGACGACGCTATCGACCTCCTCATGCCACGGGGCAGCTCCGAGTTCGTCAGCTATATTCAGGACAATACGAGCATCCCCGTTCTGGGCCACACGGAGGGGATCTGTCACGTCTACGTCGACGCCGAGGCCGACCTCTCGATGGCCGAAGACATCGCCTTCGACGCCAAGGTGCAGTATCCCGCGGTCTGTAACGCCGTCGAGACGCTGCTGGTCCACGAGGGCGTCGCCGAGGAGTTCCTGCCCGCGATCGCCGACCGCTACGAGAGCGCCGACGTCGAAATCCGCGGTGACGAGGCCACTCGCGAGATCGCCGACGTCGAGACCGCGACCGACGCGGACTGGGACACCGAGTACGGCGATCTGATCGTCTCGATCCGGGTCGTCGACTCGCTCGAGACCGCGATCGATCACGTCACGACCCACGGCTCGAAACACACGGAGTCGATCGTCACCGAGGACGCCGACCGCGCGAGCACGTTCATGCGCAGCCTCGACTCGGCGAGCGTCTTCCACAACGCCTCGACCCGCTTTGCCGACGGCTACCGATTCGGCCTCGGTGCCGAGGTCGGGATCAGTACGGGCAAGATCCACGCCCGCGGCCCCGTGGGCCTCGAGGGGCTGACCACCTACAAGTACCACCTGGAGGGTGACGGCCAGCTCGTCGCCACCTACGCCGGCGAGGACGCCAAACCGTTCACTCACGAGGCGTTCGACGCCGAGTGGTCGCCCGGCCGGCTCTCGGACCAGTAGCGCCTCGAGAGCCACGCTGTACAGCGAGCGGTTTTTCTACCCGCGCGTGAGTGCAACTCCGGTAGCCGTCGCCCACTCGCTCGACGAGCCCCAGCAGCACGGCCCACCGTTCGACCGGTCGTCCCGGAGCGCCCCGACAGTCAGCGTGCCGGTGTCGCTCTCGAGAACGCGAAGCGCTGCCTCGGCTCCGTAGATCCGGTTCCGGAACCGGCTTGAACTGCACGCCTACAGGTCGAAGGAGTCGACGAGCAACTCCTCGTCAGTCTCGCCGTGGACGTAGGTCGGACCGCCGATCACGTCGATCGTCACCGCTGCGGGCGCGAAGAGGTCCGAGGGAACTTCCCCGAAATCCCAGTCGAGATCGTCGAAGACCGCACCGAACGGCCGGCCGTGATCCTCGGCGGCGGTCGACGGCACCGAGTCGAAGAGATCGGCGTCCTCCCGGACGGTGAGGTGTGCGCGCCCGCCGTAGGCGATCGCGTCGTTCGTCCGCGCGATGGCCGTCCGCTCGTCGCCCGCAACGGGTGCGACCGGTGCGCGACCGGTCGCCGAGACGATGTCGAGAGGATCGTACCCCAACTCGGCGAGCCGGAACGTCGCGAGCTCGGCGGTTCGAGCGGCGTTCGTGATACTACCGGCGAGGCTCGCGGTCCGGTAGGCGAGCAGGAAGACGCTGCTCGTCTCGACCTCCGCCAGTTCGGCGACCTGCTCGGCCGCGGATTCGGTCGGTTCCTCGTCCGTCTCGACGGCCAACGCGGTCAGATCGAAAGCGTCGGTGTAGCCGACGCGCCGGAACTCCTCTTCTTTGGCCACCAGCGCTCGAGCGGGACCGCTTCCCAGGCCCTCGAAGTCTGCGGTCGTCAGCTCCCAGCCCGCCTTCTGGGAACACAGCAGCGAGAGCGCGGGCTGGTCGGTCGAGAGTTCGACGTACGGGAGGGACGCATCGCCCAACTCGCCGAGCTCGTAGCTCGGCGTCGCCATCCCAGCCGTCTGGATCTCGGTCAACAGGAGTCCGGCCTCGATACCGCCGTCGAACTCGAGGCCGAAATCCAGTACCGTCGCGTCGTTTTCGAGGTCGTAGCCGCCGATGTTCAGTTCCTCGGCGTAATCGAGGGCCTCGTCGACCAGCTCGATCGCCATCCGATTGAGACTTTCCATGGGCCGTGATTCACCCCCCGTCGTAAAACCGTTTGTCCGTTCGTGTCTGACCGCTGTCTGACGGGAGCCATCGCCGCATCCCGTCTCCAGTACCGCTTTCCCGGTGACCCGTGCGCCGGCTTGCGGGTACACCGTCAACGACTTACAGCAGATCGGATACTCGTCACTCCTCGCGACTTCGGGCCGGCCGACCGAGGTGTTCTTCGACGACGTCGACCTTTCGTGCTGCGTCGACGTCCCGCGTTCGTTTGTCGTCGATCTTCAGGACCGTACTCACGCGGTCGGCGTCGACGGCGTCGTGGGCCGCCTGTGCGGCCGCGAAGAGTTCGTCCGTCGTCTCGGCTTCGATCACCGTCCCCATCGGGTTCGTCTCGTAGCCGACGTCGTAGCCCTCGAGGGCGTCGACCGCTTTCGCGACCTCGCCGGCCATGCTGTCCTCGATCACCGGTGCGACGCTCAGTAGCGCGACTACCGTCATACCGTTCGATAACGCTCGGCGGGATCCTAAATCCGTTCCATACGACTCGTCCCGATCACCCCCTCGAGCGGGGACAACTGGACGGCGCTCGCGGTGGGCGGTGACGGTCGTGGCAAAAACGATCAGTGCTGACTCGACGCCGGCGACCGGACCCTTCAGTTGGTAGTGGGTGTCCGAGGCGTCTCCGCGGGCGGGTAGATGATAACGTCACCGTTCGCGTAGACGTACACCTCGTGCTCCAGGGCGGTAAACGCGATGTGGCCCCCCGTACGGTCGGTCCCGTCCGCCTTCGGGCTGAAGACGCGATCGAGCGCGTCGGGATCGACGCTATCGTACAGGGAAAACTCCCCCTGTGAAACGTCGGTCTCCGCGATCGAGGCGAGCGCGTGGACGATCGTGGTGGTGATCGTCGCAGTACCGTCACTGTCGTGGTGGAAGACGTAGCGGTCGTTTGGCTGGTCGTACCGGAGGTCGTCCGTGCCGTCTGCGGGTGTAGTTTCCGTCTGCATTGCTATATCTGATCGTTCAATCGTGTATTAGACTGTAGTTATCCAGGGTATAAAAGCCACTCGTAAGCGACAATGGTAATCGTATGTGAAGTAAAACTCGGTATGAGTGTGGATTAATACATACTGTGGCCATCGATCGGTCACGGTCATCGCGTTGCTCTCATCCCGCTGCTCGCGAAGTGGCGCGCGTGAGGGGGCCGACGACAACAACGGTCTTTCGTTCGCTCAATGAGTGATTCACTCGTCGAATTCGAGACGATAACGGGGAGGCCTGCCCAGCAGTGAGGATCGGCTTCTCGGTTCCCGTGACCGGGAATCGGCTTCTCGAGGGGGTCCGGCCGGCGATCCGGATCGAAGGTCCGTCGACCCCTTGCCAGGGCTGCCAAGGGGCTTATTCACGTCCGCCGCCAATCGGTACGTATGACTACCGACTCAGCCGCTCCCGTTCGTTCGGAACTCGAGTCCCTCGAGGGCGACCTCCCCGCCGGCGTCGACGAGGCGGCTATCAAGCGGATGCACGTCGTCGCTCGCGCGCTCGACGAGGGGGTTCGCGTCCCGGGAACGGAGTTCAAGATCGGACTCGATCCCCTCGTCGGGATCCTGCCGGGGGCCGGCGATGCCGCTGCGGCGGCCGTCTCGCTGTACATCGTCGTCGAGTCCGCCCGCATGGGCGTTTCCCGGTCGACGCTGGTCCGCATGCTGGCGAACATCGGCGTCGACGCCGTCGTCGGCTCCGTTCCCCTTCTGGGCGTTCTCTTCGACGCCGTCTGGAAGGCGAACAAGTGGAACCTGCGACTGGCGCTCGAAGACCTCGCCGACGGGAGCGGCGAGTCGGAACGCGGACCCGAAACCGTAACGATCGACTGAGCCGTCGGTTCGCTCGAGCCGACTGGGTCGGCAGTACGAACGCCGTACCGTATCCCCGAGCTATAGTCCCCGCTGAAACGATTTTGTCTTCAGCGAAAATGCGCTGGCTGGGATTTGAACCACGCCAGAGAACCTGCTCCCTTCGGTCGCAGAACCCCGGTCTGATTCGAATCCAGAACGATTTTCGCTGAACAGACGACTCGCTTCGCTCGTCGTTGTTGTCGTTCAGCGAAAATACGCTGGCTGGGATTTGAACAACGCGAAGAGGGTCCCGCTTGCTCACTTCGTTCGCTCTCTGGCTGCGTCTTCTCTCGTTCAAATCCAGACCGACTTCACGGCTCACGGATGGCGAGTACGCGCTACGCGGTACTCGCCGGAATTGTTCGCCGTAGAAGTGCGCTGGCTGGGATTTGAACCCAGGTTGTGACCATGGCAAGGTCACGTGATACCACTACACTACCAGCGCCCTGCTGCACTCATACCTACTGCCGGACGGATGTATAAGGGTTGCGAATCGGACCGGCATCGCCATGCTGCAGCATGCCGATTCTCGAGTAACCAGGGCGACAGTTTCCGGGAAAAACCAGCAACATAGTCCGGATACTATCTCACGCGATCGTGACTAGTCGTCACATGCGAGTGTGTGTCCGTTCGGCACGAATTCGGGGGTGTGAGCGGTTGACAGCCGGAATCGAATCCGCTATTCTTTTAAGACCCTCTCCGCAATACATCGCTACAGTCTAGTGACGCGGCGCCGAAGCGTCACGGCATGACTGTCAGCGTACTCGTGCCGTCGTCGCTCAGCCGGGAAGCCGAGGACAAACGCGAGGCCACTCGCAAACTCGGATACGTCGCCCGCGCGGCGACGATCTTCCGGGCGGATCGCCTGATCGTCTATCCCGATCGGGACGGCGAAACAGGGCGATTCGACGGCGGGTTCGTCACCACCGTGTTGCGGTACGCCGCAACGCCCCCATACCTCCGCAACGAGGCCTGGGGGATGCGGGACGAACTCGAGTACGCAGGCGTCTTGCCGCCGCTCCGCGCCATGTCACAGACCGGCTCCGAATCTACCGGTTCGGGGTCGTCAAGACAAGGAATCGTGACCGAGGTCGGACCTGAAGGGCGCGTCCGGGTCAATTGCGGACTGCAACACCCGATCTCCCTCAACGTACCGCCGAACATGGCGGTCGAGGAGGGGGAGCGCGTGACCGTCAGGATCTCTTCGCGACGACCGGTCCGGGCGAAGCTCGAAGACGTTCCCCTTCCGGGGCTCTCGATCGAGCAGACGGACCTGCGGGCAGCACTCGGCCGTGAGGACGCCGGCGTTCGTATCGCGGCCTCCCGATTCGGTGAGCATCTCACCGTCGGGCGGCTCGAGACGCTGGCCGGACGCGTCCAGCGCGACGGGATGACCGTCGCCTTCGGCGCGCCCGAGAGAGGGCTGCCGGCTATCCTCGGAATCGAGGAATCGGCCATCGACGCGTCGTCCGGACAAGACGGCGCAGTCGAACCGTCGTCCAACCGGGACGATGCAGCCGATAACGGAGTCGAACCCACCGCCGATCCGGGGTTCGACCTCTGGCTAAACACGGTTCCGGATCAGGGAAGCGAGGTCGTGCGAACGGAGGAGGCTCTGTTCGCGACCCTCGCTCCCCTCTCACTGAGAGAGTGATAGAATGCCACAAGCAAATACACCACGCAAAGGCTCACTCGGGTTCGGCCCACGAAAGCGTGCGACCAGCGAGGTCCCACGCTTCAACTCGTGGCCGGACACTGACGGACAGCCGACGCTACAGGGCTTCGCGGGCTACAAGGCCGGCATGACCCACGTCGTCATGGTCGACGATAAAGCGAACTCGCCGACCGAAGGGATGGAAGAGACCGTCCCCGTGACGATCGTGGAGACGCCGCCGATGCGCGCCGTCGCGCTGCGAGCGTACGAAGACACGCCGTATGGTATGAAGCCGATAACCGAGGTCTGGACCGACGAGTTCGTTCCCGAACTCGATCGCGTGCTGGACCTTCCCGGTGACGACTACGACACCGACGCCGCCACGGACGAGCTCCGTGGCCTCCACGAGGAGGGCCGCGTCGACGACGTCCGCGTCATCACCCACACGGTTCCGGGGGACGTTCCCTCGGTACCCAAGAAGAAACCGGACGTGATGGAAACGCGCGTCGGCGGCGGCTCCGTCGACGACCGCGTCGACTTCGCCCTCGAGACCATCGAGGACGGCGGCGAACACGTCATGAACGACGTGTTCCGCGCCGGCGAGTACGTCGACGCGAGCGGCGTCACGAAAGGGAAAGGGACGCAGGGCCCCGTCAAGCGATGGGGCGTCCAGAAACGCAAGGGCAAACACGCCCGGCAGGGCTGGCGTCGCCGTATCGGCAACCTCGGCCCCTGGAACCCGTCCCGCGTCCGCTCGACGGTCCCGCAGCAGGGCCAGATGGGCTACCATCAGCGGACGGAACTGAACAAGCGCCTCGTCGACATCGGCGACGGCGCGGACGCGACGGTCGACGGCGGCTTCGTCAACTACGGCGAAGTCGACGGACCACACGCGTTGATCAAGGGCTCGCTCCCCGGGCCACAGCAGCGTCTCGTACGCTTCCGCCCGGCGATCCGACCCGGAGACCAGCCGCGCCTCGATCCCGAGGTGCGCTACGTCTCCACCGCATCCAACCAGGGATAACACATGGACGCAACAGTACGAAACCTGGACGGCTCGGACGCGGGCACGGTCGAGCTCCCGGCGGTCTTCGAGACTACCTACCGCCCGGACTTGATCGGCCGCGCCGTGCGCGCCGCGCAGGCAAACCGAAAACAGGACTACGGTGCCGACGAGTTCGCCGGCCTTCGAACGCCGGCCGAATCGTTCGGTAGTGGCCGCGGGATGGCCCACGTTCCACGACAGGAGGGTCGCGCTCGCCGCGTACCCCAGGCCGTCAAGGGACGCAAGGCCCACCCGCCGAAAGCCGAGAAAGACCAGTCCGAATCGATCAACACGAAAGCAAAGAAACTGGCCGTTCGCAGCGCGATCGCTGCGACGACCGACGCCGAACTCGTCGCCGAGCGCGGCCACGAGTTCGACGAAGACGTCGAGATTCCCGTCGTCGTCGACGACGAGTTCGAGGACCTCCACAAGACGAAGGAGGTCGTCGACTTCCTCGAAGCAGCAGGCCTCGCGGACGACATCGAACGCGCCGACGAGGGTCGCAGCGTCCGTTCCGGTCAGGGGAAAGCCCGTGGCCGCAAGTACAAGACGCCGACGTCGATCCTCTTCGTCACATCCAGCGAGACCGGTCCCTCCCGTGCGGCCCGGAACCTCGCCGGTGCCGACGTGACGACGGCCGCGGAGGTCAACGCGGAGGATCTCGCGCCCGGCGCACAGCCAGGACGGCTGACGGTCTGGACCGAAAGCGCACTCGAGGAGGTGGCTGACCGATGAGTTCGGCCATCGAACACCCGCTCGTCACGGAGAAGGCGATGAACGACATGGACTTCGAGAACAAGCTCCAGTTCGTCGTCAACCCGGACGCGACCAAACCCGAAATTCGGGACGAGGTCGAAGAGCGGTTCGAGATCTCGGTCGAGAACATCAACACGCAAATGACGATGAAGGGCAAAAAGAAAGCGATCGTCCGCCTGAGCGAGGACGACGACGCACAGGAAGTCGCTTCGCGAATCGGGGTGTTCTGAGAATGGGACGACGCATTCAAGGACAACGACGCGGTCGCGGGAGTTCCACGTTCCGTGCCCCGTCGCACCGATACAAGGCGAAGCTCGAGCACAAAAAGGAGGAAGACGACGACACCATCCGAGGGACGGTCGTCGACATCGAACACGACCCGGCACGATCCGCACCGATCGCGGCAGTCGAGTTCGAAGACGGCGATCAGCGCCTCATCCTCGCGCCCGAAGGAATCACCGTCGGCGAGGAGCTACAGGTCGGCGTCTCCGCGGAGATCAAGCCGGGCAACACGCTCCCGCTCGCGGAAATTCCGGAGGGTGTGCCGGTCTGTAACGTCGAGGCGAACCAGGGCGACGGCGGTCGGTTCGCCCGCGCCTCGGGGACCAACGCTGACTTGATCACCCACGACCGCAACGCGGCGGTCATCCAGCTTCCCAGCGGCGAGGTCAAGCGCCTCGATCCGCAGTGTCGTGCCACCATCGGCGTCGTCGCCGGTGGCGGCCGAACCGAGAAGCCGATGGTCAAGGCAGGGAACAAGTATCACAAGATGAAGTCCCGGGGCACGAAGTGGCCTCGCGTCCGCGGTGTCGCGATGAACGCCGTCGACCACCCGTTCGGTGGCGGCGGCCGACAGCACCCCGGCAAACCCAAGTCCGTCTCGCGGGACGCCCCGCCGGGACGGAAGGTCGGTGACATCTCGTCCCGACGCACCGGTCGAGGTGGCGACAAATGAGTCAGGAGTACCGAACCGGCCGTGAAGGTGAGTTCACCTACCGCGGCTACACGCTCGAGGAGCTGCAGGAGATGGAGCTCGACGAGGTTGTGGAACTGCTCCCCGCACGACAGCGGCGAAGTATCCAGCGCGGTCTCTCCGTCGAGAAGCAAAAGCTTCTCGAGGAGGCCCGCGAGAAGGGCGAAGAAGAGACGGCGAACGACCCGATTCGAACGCACCTGCGGGATATGCCGATCCTGCCGGAGTTCGTTGGTATTACCTTCGAGGTCTACAACGGACAGGCGTTCGAGCGCGTTCGCGTCGAACCCGAAATGATCGGCCACTATCTCGGCGAGTTCCAGCTGACGCGGACCTCCGTCGAGCACGGACAGGCCGGCATCGGCGCGACCCGATCGTCGAAGTTCGTCCCACTGAAGTGATCATCGTATGGGAATCAACTACTCAGTCGACGCCGATCCCGACGCCACCGCGAAAGCGATGCTTCGGGAGCGTCACATGAGCAACAAGCACAGCAAGGAGGTCGCACGCGAGATCAAGGGCAAAACCGTCGGCGAGGCCCAGGCGTACCTTCAGGACGTAATCGACGAGACCCAATCGGTGCCGTTCAAGTCCCACAACGCCGGTGCCGGACACCGCTCCGACATCGACGGCTGGGACGCCGGCAAGTACCCCGAGAAAGTCTCCAAGGAGTTCCTCGACCTGCTCGAGAACGTCGAAGCCAACGCGGATCATCAGGGATTCGACGGCGAATCCATGGAGATCGTCCACGTCGCCGCCCACAAGGTCGGCGAGTCCGTGGGTCGCAAGCCCCGCGCGATGGGGCGAGCGTCGGCCTGGAACACACCGCAGGTCGACGTCGAGATCGTCGTCGAAGAGCCCGAAACCGAGGAGGACGATAACTAATGGCTGACGAACATCAATTCATCGAGAACGGCCTGCAGCGGTCCCAGATCGACGAGTTCTTCCAGGAAGAGCTCGGTCGTGCAGGCTACGGTGGTATGGACGTCGCCAAGACGCCGATGGGAACGCAGATCGTCCTCAAGGCCGAAAAGCCCGGGATGGTCATCGGCAAAGGCGGCGAGAACATCCGGAAGGTCACGACGGCCCTCGAGGAGCGATTCAACCTCGAGGACCCGCAGATCGACGTCCAGGAGGTCGACGAACCCGACCTCAACGCACGGATCGTCGCGGACCGACTGGCCAACGCACTCGAGCGTGGCTGGTACTTCCGGAAGGCCGGTCACACGACGATCGACCGGATCATGGAAGCCGGCGCGCTGGGCGCGGAGATCGTCCTCTCGGGGAAGGTCACCGGCGCACGATCGCGCGTCGAGAAGTTCAACCGCGGTTACATCAAGCACAACGGCGAACCCGCCGAGGAGGTCGTCGACCACGGCCAGGGCGTCGCGGTCATGAAACTCGGCACCATCGGTGTCGACGTCAAGATCATCCCGCCGGGTGCGGAACTGCCCGACGACTTCGAGGTCAACGAGGACATGGATCCGGAAGAAGTCGTTCCGGACGCCGTCGAAGTCAACGCGGAAGGCGGCGTCGAGGAACTCCTCGAGGGCGAACCCGAGGACGCCGAGGCCGCCGAGGCCGAGGCTGACGCTGCGGACGCCGACGAGCCCGACGCCGAGGCCGACCTCGACGAAGACGTCGTCGAGGAGGTCATCGAGGAGGAGGTCGAGGCCGACGCCGACGAGGAGTTCGAGGACGTCGAGGTCCCCGGCGGCGACGAAGACGTCGAGGAAGAGCTCGAAGAGCTCGAGGAAGACGTCGAGGCCGAAGCCGAAGACCTCGTCGAAGAGATGGAAGCCGAAGAGGAAGCCGACGCGGACGACGCGGACGAGGGAGGTGACGCCTGATGGCGATCCTCCACGTCGAAGAGATCCGCGACATGACGCCCGCCGAGCGGGCGGAGGAACTCGAGGAACTCGAGACCGAACTGCTGAACCAGAAGTCCGTCCTCGCAGCCGGTGGGGCTCCGGAGAACCCGGGCCGCATCGGCGAACTGGGTCGTACCGTCGCGCGGATCAAGACGATCCAGCGCGAAGAAGGCGACCTCGAAGACGACGAATAACACGACAATGGCACTGACACCCGAGACACTGCCGCGACACGAACTCAACGGGCTCCCCGTGCGAGTCGTCGAGAGCGACGACTCCTCGCGGGTCGGCCTCAAGGGGCGCGTCGTCATCGAGACGACCAAGACCCTCTCGATAGAGGTTTGCGTTCCGCCAGAGGCGGAACGGTGGCGAGGCGGTGCAACCGCCGAGCGTCGCGACGGCGAGTCTCGGGTCCTGATGGTGCCGAAGTCGGGCTCGACGTTCGAGTTCGCGATCACAGATGACGCCGCCGACGACCGTCGAGGAACCCTCGACGTCTTCCCGGACGAGGTCCGGGAACCCGAGAAGGGGTCGGGGACTGCGTCCAAACTGGCCGACACTGAACCCGCTGCGACCGAGGAACGAGCCTCGACCGTTGCGGACCGAGCCGGCGGCGACGCCGCCGGCTGTCGCGACGACGCTCCCTCCCGGGACCGCCGTCGCGTTGCTGGCGAGGACGTAGCCTACGTTACGGTCGATGGATCGCGGCTGCTCTCACGGCCCGCCCGACGCACGGAAACGAATGGTGACTCACCATGGCAATAGGACTAGACGTTGAAACCCCTCCGGAACCCGAAAACCCGGAGGAATACGACTACGAGAAATGTCCGTTCTACGGCGAACTCTCCGTTCGAGGGCAGATCCTCGAAGGGACGGTCGTCTCGACGGACATGGACAAGACCGTAGTCGTCGAGCGAGAGTACGATGTGGCGGTCCCGAAGTACGACCGACACATGAAACGACGCTCGCGCATCCCGGCACACGTACCGGGCGTGCTCGAGCCGCTCTCGGTCGGTGACACGGTCAAGATCGCAGAGACCCGACCACTGTCGAAGACGAAATCGCACGTGGTCGTCGAAGTAACCCAAGAAGCAACCGCGGAGGACGTCGCCGAACTCACGAGCCAGGCCGAGCCTGAGCCGGAGCTTTCCGACGAGGACCTCGCCGCGGCCGCAGACGAGGGTGATCAGTGATGGAGGCGATGAAAGCCGACGTCACGCAGGGCCTGAAGAAGGGCTCCCTGATCACGTGTGCCGACAACACCGGCGCGCGTGAGCTGAAGGTCATCAGCGTCGCGGGCTACCACGGCACCAAGAACCGCCAGCCGAAGGCGGGGATCGGTGACAAGGTGACCGTCTCGGTCACCAAGGGTACCCCGGAGATGCGCCGACAGGTCCTCGAGGCCGTCGTCGTCCGCCAGCGGAAGTCGATCCGCCGGCCCGACGGCACGCGGCTCAAGTTCGAGGACAACGCGGCGGTCATCATCGACGAGAACGAAGAGCCCCGCGGCACGGAGATCAAGGGGCCGATCGCCCGCGAAGTCGCAGAGCGCTTCGGAGCAATCGCCAGTACGGCGACGATGATCGTATAGATATGACTGAACAACCACACAAACAGCGAACGCAGACGAGAAACGCGCCGCTGCACGAGCGACAGAAGCAGCTCCACGCGACGCTGTCCGACGAGCTCCGCGAGGAGTACGACACCCGTCGAACCCGCGTCAACGCGGGCGACACGGTCGAGGTCATGCGCGGCGACCACGCCGGCGACGAAGGCGAGGTCATGCGCGCGATCCTCGAGGATGGGACCATCCACGTCGAGGACGTGACCGTCGAGACGGCCGACGGCGAAGAAGTGCCACGGCCGCTCGACCCCTCGAACGTCCGGATCACGGAGCTCGATCTCGAGGACGAGCGTCGCGAGGCGCGTCTCGAAGGTGATAGCGAATGACGAAACACCAGAAACGACTCTCAGTACCGAAGTCCTGGCCGGTCGAGCGAAAGACCGAGACCTTCACGGTCAAGGCCGACGCTGGTCCCCACGGCGAAGACGGCGTGCCCCTCGTCGTCCTCCTGCGGGACGTGCTCGGCTACGTGGACTCGCGCAAGGAAGCACGATACGCGCTCTCTGAGGACGCGATCCTCATCAACGGGGACGCGATCAACGACGAACAGCGCCCGATCGGCATGTTCGACATCGTTGCGTTCCCCGGACGAGACGAGTACTATCGCGTCTTCCCCGACGAGGGCGGTCGGCTCGCGCTGACCGAGATCGACGAGGAATCGGCACAGAGCCGCCTCGGCAAGATCGTGAACAAACAGCAGGTGTCGGGCGGCGACACCCAGCTGACGCTACACGATGGGACGAACGTCATCGTCGACAACGAGGAGTACACGCCGAAAGACTCGATCGTCGTCGACAACGAGGACAAGTCCGTCGTCGCGCACTTCCCCTACGAGGAAGGCGCACTCGTGACGGCCGTCCGTGGCAACCACGGCGGCAAGGTCGGCGAGATCGACGCGATCGACGTCACGCCGAGCAGTGGCTCGAACAGTGTCGGCGTCTCGACCGACGATGGTGGCTTCGAAACCGTCGAAGAGTACGTCGTCGTCATCGACGAGAACTTCACTGGTGATGCCGATGAGTGAAGCCGAATCCGGAGAGTTCCACGAGATGCGCGAACCACGCATCGAGAAAGTCGTCGTCCACATGGGCGTCGGCCAGGGTGGTCGCGAACTCGGCAAAGCCGAGGACATCATCGAGGAGGTAACGGGTCAGGAGAGCGTTCGGACCCAGGCGAAAAAGACCGAACCTGACTTCGGCATTCGCCAGGGCGACCCGATCGGTACGAAGGTCACCCTTCGTGGCGACGACGCTCACGCGTTCCTCGAGAAGTCGCTGCCGCTTGCGGACGTGTCCCCGGCGCAGTTCGACGACACGGGGAACTTCAGTTTCGGTGTCGAGGAGCACACCGACTTCCCGAGTCAGGAGTACGACCCGAGTATCGGGATCTTCGGGCTGGACGTCACCGTCAACCTGGTGCGTCCGGGCTACCGCATCGCCAAGCGCGATAAGGCCACCCGATCGATCCCGTCGAAGCACCGATTGACTCCCGAGGACGCCATCGGGTTCCTCGAGGCCAACTTCGACGTGAGCGTGGAGGCAGACGATGAGTGAAAGCGAAACGGAAGAAAACGACCGCACGGGCGAGCACGCGGCAAAGCGGACGGGACAGGTCGAGTCCTGTCAGCGCTGTGGCCGCGAGCAGGGACTCGTCGGGAAGTACGACATCAATCTCTGTCGGCAGTGCTTCCGCGAGATCGCCCGCGACATGGGATTCAAGAAGTACAGATAATATGACCGGAAACGATCCACTCAGCAACGCGCTCTCGGGACTCGATAACGCCGAGAGTGTGGGTCATCTCACCCACGAGGTAACGCCCGCCTCGAACGAAATCGGCAGCGTGCTCGAGGTCTTCTACGACCGCGGGTACATCGACGGCTTCGAGTACGTCGACGACGGTAAAGCCGGTCAGTTCGAGGTCGAATTGAAAGGAGCGATCAACGAGTGCGGCCCCATCAAGCCCCGCTACGCCGTCGGCTCCGAGGACTTCGAGAAGTGGGAGAAGCGCTATCTCCCCGCTCGAGACTTCGGTGCGCTCGTCGTCACGACGAGCAGCGGCATTATGAGCCACTACGAGGCTCGCGAGCAGGGTATTGGGGGCCAGGTGATCGCATACGTCTACTAATCATGCGAGTCGAACTGGAAATCCCCGAGAACGTATCCGTCGAGGTCGACCGTTTCGACGTCACCGTCGAGGGTCCGGAAGGCACCGTCACCCGGCGCCTCTGGTACCCCGACGTGATCGTCGAGACCGACGACGACCAGGTGGTCATCGAGAGCAGTGCCGAGGACGCGAAAACGAATTCGACCGTCGGCACCTTCGAGAGCCACATCACCAACGCCTTCCACGGCGTGACCGAGGGCTGGGAGTACGAGATGGAAGTCTTCTACTCTCACTTCCCGATGCAGGTCCGCGTGGACGGCGACGAGGTCGTCATCGAGAACTTCCTCGGCGAAAAGGCACCGCGACGAACGACTATCCACGGTGAGACTGAGGTTACCGTCGACGAGGAGCAACTCGTCCTTTCGGGCCCCAACAAGGAAGACGTCGGACAGACGGCTGCCGACATCGAGCAGCTGACGAAGGTCCGCGGCAAGGACACCCGAATCTTCCAGGACGGGGTCTACATCACCAACAAACCAGCCAAAGGAGGTGCCTGATAGATGGCAGACGACCAATCCAACGACGAACCACAGGAGCTCGAGGACATCAGCGGCGTCGGCGCGAGCAAGGCAGACGCGCTTCGTGACGCCGGCTTCGAGTCCATCCAGGACGTCAAGGAAGCAGATCAGGACGACCTCGCCGAGGCCGACGGCGTCGGGAACGCACTCGCCGCCCGTATCAAGGCCGACGTCGGTGACCTCGAGGTCACCGAGGAGACCGAGGCCGAGATCGAAGACGAAGGCGTCGAGGAGGAAGCCGAACCCGACGAAGACGTCGAGACGGAACTGCAACCCCGCGGGCTGACCGAGAAGACGCCCGAACTCTCCGACACCGAGGAACGGCTCCTCAACCGTCGGAAGAGCGAGGGGAAACCGCAGTTCAACCGACAGGACTACCACAAGAAAAAGCGGACGCCGGAATCCTGGCGTCGACCCCGCGGTCAGCTGTCCAAGCAGCGCCGCGGCGTCAAGGGCAAGGGCCCGAAAGTCCAGGCCGGCTACCGCACGCCCAAAGCCGTTCGGGGCAAACACCCCAGCGGCTTCGAGGAAGTCTACGTCGAGAACACGGACGACCTCGAGGGCGTCGACGGCTCTCGCGAGGCAGTTCGGATCTCCTCCTCGGTCGGTGCGCGCAAGCGCGAACGGATCGAGGAACTCGCCGAAGAGCAGGACGTTCGCGTCCTGAATCCGACCTACGAGGAAGTCGAGGTGGAATCCAATGACTGATCTCTCAGCACAGAAACGACTCGCTGCCGACGTCATGGACGTCGGGAAGAACCGTGTCTGGTTCGATCCGGAGGCGCAGGGAGACATCGCCGAAGCGATCACGCGCGACGAGATCCGCGAACTCGTCGACGAGGGTCGCATTCAGGCCGACGACCCCTCGGGCAACTCCCGGGGCCGCGCTCGCGAACGGAACGCGAAGCGCGCCTACGGCCACCAGAACGGCCAGGGCAAGCGCCGCGGCAAGAAAGGCGCACGCCAGAACGAGAAAGACGAATGGCAGAACAAGATTCGCGCACAGCGCCGGAAGCTGCGCGAACTCCGCGACAAGGGCGAGCTGACGCCCACGCAGTACCGCCAGCTCTACAAGAAGGCCGGCGGCGGGGAGTTCCGTAGCGTCCGGTACCTGTTGAACTACATCGACGACAACTACGGTGACCAATAATGGCGACAGGACCACGATACAAAGTACCGATGCGGCGTCGCCGTGAGGTCCGGACGGACTACCACCAGAGGTTGCGCCTGCTGAAATCGGGGAAGCCCCGCCTGGTTGCTCGCAAGAGCAACAAGCACACTACGGCGCAGCTGATCACTCCCGGACCTCAGGGAGACGAGACGCTTGCAAGCGCACACTCGAGCGATCTGGCGGAGTACGGCTGGGACGCCCCCACGAGCAACATTTCCGCGGCGTATCTGACCGGCCTGCTGGCCGGTACACGAGCCGTCGAAGCAGGCCTCGAGGAGGCGGTCCTCGATATCGGTCTCAACACGGCCACGCCCGGCAACAAGGTGTTCGCGGTACAGGAGGGCGCGATCGACGCCGGCCTCGAGATCCCGCACAACGACAGCGTGCTCGCGGACTGGTCGCGCACGCGCGGCGAGCACATCGCCGAGTACGCAGAACAGCTCGACGAGCCGCTGTACAGCGGCGATTTCGACGCAACTGACCTCCCCGAACACTTCGACGAGGTACGAGAGGCGATTCTCGAATGAGTGGAAACAACTACAACGACAGCGGATGGGAACCCGTCACCCGTCTCGGCCGGATGGTCCAGGAGGGCGAAATCGAGGACATGGAGACCGCCCTCAACTCGGGCCTCCCGCTGAAGGAACCCGAACTCGTCGACCAGCTCCTGCCTGGACTGGAAGACGAAGTGCTGGACATCAACATGGTCCAGCGGATGACCGACTCCGGACGACGCGTGAAGTTCCGTTGTGTCGTCGCCGTCGGCAACCGCGATGGCTTCATCGGCTACGCGGAAGGCCGCGACGACCAGGTCGGGTCCGCCATCCAGAAGGCGATCGGTATCGCGAAACTGAACATGATTCAGGTGCCCCGCGGCTCGGGCTCCTGGGAGGACCGTTCGGACCGGCCACACTCGCTGACCCGACGGACGACCGGCAAGGCCGGCTCCGTCGAAGTCGAGGTCATCCCCGCCCCCGAAGGGTTGGGGCTGGCCGCCAGTGACACCGTCCGCCACGTCCTCGAGCTGGCCGGCATCGAGAACGCCTGGACCAAGAGTCACGGCAACACTCGAACGACGGTCAATCTGGCGAAAGCCACCTACAACGCGCTCGAGAACGCCTCGCAGTCGCGCCACCCACAGCGACGACCCAACCGCGAGGAAGCTGAGGTGAGCGAGTGATGAAGGCGATCGTTCAGATTCGTGGCGAAGTCAATCGACAGGAAGACGTCCAGGATACCCTGAAGATGCTCAATATCCACAACGTCAACCACTGCGCGCTCGTCCCCGAGACCGACACCTACGAGGGGATGATCGCGAAGGTCAACGATTACGTCGCCGTCGGCGAGCCCGACGCCGACGTTCTCGAGACCCTACTCGCGAAGCGAGCCGAACCCCTCGAAGGCAAGCAGGCGGACGTCGACGAGGAGTGGCTGGCCGACAACACCGACTACGACGACTTCGGTGCACTCGCCGAGGCGCTCCTGGCAGAGGAGACGACGCTTCGTGACGAGGGCCTGTCACCGACGCTTCGACTTCACCCACCGCGGGGCGGTCACGATGGTATCAAAAAGCCGACCGTCGAGGGCGGCCAACTCGGAAAGCATACAACCGGGGAGATTAACGACCTCCTAGAATCGATGCGATAACCATGACGAGCAAAAAACGACGCCAGCGCGGATCGCGAACCCACAGCGGCGGTTCCCACAAGAACCGACGCGGTGCGGGCCACCGTGGTGGCCGCGGCCGTGCCGGGCGCAGCAAACACGAGTTCCACAACTACGAACCGAAGGGCAAACACGGCTTCAAGCGACCCCACGATATCCGCGAGACGGTCGCGGAGATCGACGTCCAGAAGCTAGACGAGGACGCGATCCTCTACGTCGCCGAGGACCTCGCCGAGGAAACCGACGACGGCTATCGACTCGACGCACGCGATATCGTCGAGGACGGCCACGAGGTCGACAAAGTGAAGGTCCTCGGGTCCGGTCAGGTCCGAAACACGCTCGAGGTAACGGCGGACGCCTTCTCCGATGCAGCCCAGGAGAAACTCGAGGCTGCCGGCGGTGAGGTGGTCATCTCGGAGCGTGCGCAGGCGGAGGACGACGACGAAGCCGAATCCGAACAGAACGAGGACTAACATATGGGATGGAAGGAAGCCGCTGAACCGGTCTTGACGCGGATGCCAGCAGTGCGCCGTCCGGAGGGGCACGTTCCCTTCAAGCGGAAGCTGATGTGGACGGTCGGCATCCTCATGTTGTACTTTTTCCTGACGAACGTCACCCTGTTTGGCCTGCAGGCCGGACAGGCAAACGACCTCTTCGGGGAGTTCCGTGCGATCCTCGCCGGCTCTCAGGGGTCAGTGTTGCAGGTCGGTATCGGCCCGATCGTCACCGCGAGCATCGTCTTGCAGCTGCTCGGCGGTGCGAACCTGCTCGGACTGGATACGGATGACCCGCGGGACCAGGTCCTCTATCAGGGCCTCCAGAAGCTGCTGGTCGTCCTGATGGTGATTCTGACCGGGCTCCCGATGGTGTTCGCCGGCGGCTTCCTGCCAGCCCAACAGTCGCTACAGCTCGGAGGACTATCCTTCGGTCAGACACAGGTCCAGATCCTGATGTTCGCCCAGATCTTCGTTGGCGGGGTCCTCATCCTCTACATGGACGAGGTCGTCAGCAAGTGGGGCGTCGGCAGCGGGATCGGTCTGTTCATCATCGCCGGCGTGAGCCAGCGACTGGTGACCGGGTTCATCCAGCCCGCTCAGGGTGGGTTCTTCTTCGACTGGTATCGCATCCTGACGGGACAGGTCGACGTCGGGTCGCTGCTCTCGACTGGCGGTCTGCAGACGATATTGATCGGCGACGGGCACATCATCGCCCTCCTGACGACGCTCCTGATCTTCGGGATCGTCGTCTACGCCGAATCCGTCCGGATCGAGATCCCGTTGAGCCACGCCCGGGTCAAGGGTGCGCGCGGTCGCTTCCCCGTGAAGCTCATCTACGCGAGCGTCCTGCCGATGATCCTCGTTCGTGCAGTGCAGGCGAACGTTCAGTTCCTCGGCCAGATCCTCAACCGTCAGTTAGGGAATATGCCCAGCTGGCTCGGCACCTACTCGGCGCAGGGCCAACCCACCGGCGGGTTCTTCTACTACGTCGCGCCGATCTACTCACCCAACGACTGGATGTGGTTCTCGGCGAACGTCGCCCAGGAGTGGTGGCAAGTGCTGATTCGCATCAGTATCGACGTTACCTTCATGGTCGTCGGCGGTGCGATCTTCGCCATCTTCTGGGTCGAGACCACTGACATGGGTCCCGAATCCACGGCGAAACAGATCCAGAACTCCGGGATGCAGATCCCTGGCTTCCGACAGAACGTCGGCGTCATCGAGAAGGTCATGGAGCGATACATTCCGCAGGTGACCATCATCGGCGGCGCGCTGGTCGGTCTGCTGGCCGTCTGGGCGAACATGCTCGGTACCATCGGTGGCATCAGCGGAACCGGACTGCTGCTGGCCGTCTCCATCACGTACAAACTGTACGAGGAGATCGCCGAGGAGCAGATGATGGAGATGCATCCGATGATGCGCGAGATGTTCGGCGGCGACTAACACCTCTCTCGTCCGTTCTTCTTTCGAGCCGTAACGTGGCCGTGTTTCCGAGAGAGACGTCACGAACAGCGGTACGAGACGCGTTCGCGTCGTGAGCGACGGACTCGAGGGGGCTGTCGTGGCCGATTCGAGCCAGCGTCCATCGATGCGGGCACAAACAGTTCGAACGCTCGATCTCATCGACCTACGCGGTTCCCCATCGCGTTCCGCACACGAACTCGCGAGCGATGGAACAGTGCCGTCTCGGAGTCCGACGGCGATCGGAGGCGGCTACCGCGGTGCTCAACGGGACGATTATCCAGCAACCTCGCGGGCGCACCGTCGTTCGAGACGGTATCGGCGTCTCGAGGGAGTTCGCCGTACCGACTGTGCCCGAGTACGGCACAGCCGCCGTCATCGAGTCGGTGCCCGTGATGGGCCTTGTGGGTTGTTACTGGATCACCGAGTGCGAGGCTCGTGATCGCTCGAGTGACGAGAGAGAAGTTGACTGTGAAACCGAAACGGCGAGAAATCGATTCGATGGTGCCATCGGACGGGCGAAACCGTCGCCGTGCCCTACTGGATCGAGTACCCTGCGGCGAGGGTCAGCAGGAACACCATGAACGCCGCGGTGAGCATCAGGTAGGTAACCGACCGCGGTTCGTCTCTCAGGTGCTGGAAGTAGCCGGCGATCAGTCCCACTTTGATGACTGCCAGGACCATCGTGCCGCCGACTGCTACCTGATAGTTGAAAATCTCCGGGAAGTGGAAGAAAACGAACTTCCCCGTCGCTAACAGTATCAGTGCTACGTAGATCAGGCTGTACGTCCGGATGCTCGCCATTGATTTTGAATGTGGGTGACGGATACTTATACCTTCCTCATACGATCGTTCCGGCGGTCGATTCGCACGGAAGCGACACGTAGATGGGCCGCGAGGACGAATCGCCAGCAATGAGTGTACGGTCGGCTCTCGGTCGCCGAGCCGGTATCGGTCTCGCCGTCTCGCTGGTGGTCCTCGCGGCCGGCAGCGGTGTCGTCGCCGCAAGCAACGTCGCAGCTGGCCTCTCCGGAGGTGGGTCCGACGTCAGCGTCCCGACCTGGCTCTATCTCGCGACGGGTGGCGGTACCGTCGGGGCGTCCGCGCTGTTGACGATGCTCGTTACCGACCGCGACGTGATCGGCAGCTACCACGACCGCGGCCTCGAGGCGTCCGTCGACCGACTCCTGTCTGCGGGCTCGTTATTGCTGGGCGTGGTCGGCGTCCTCGGGCTCGGATTGATCGTCGTGGCAGGTATCGCCGGACCGAACATCGGGCTGGTCAGTGCGACCGTCCTGGTGACGTTCGTCGGCGGGCGCGCGCTGTTGACGATCGTCACCTACACGGTCGGGAACCCGTGGCCGGCGCTCAACCCCTGGCGACGGATCGCCGAGGCGCTGCCCACCATCGACGAACCCTATCCGGATGCGTACCGCTCCTGGCCGGCCGTCGTGGCACTGTTGGTTTTCGTCTGGCTCGAGATCGTCGCGCCCCTGACGTCGTCGCCACGGGCGTTGCTGCTCGTCTTACTCATGTATTCGATGGGGACGATCTCGAGTGCGGTCGTGTTTTCGCCGGCGACGTGGTTCCGGCGCGGTGACCCACTGGCGCTGTGGTTTCGGCTCTACGGGGCCGTCGCGCCGATCCAGCGGACCGACGACGGCTTCGAACTCCGCTATCCGGGTTCCCGGTTGAGCGAGGCCGACCTCGTCGTCGACGGCTCGCTCGTGGCCTTCGTACTCGCGTTAGTCTGGGAACTGACCTTCAGCGGGTTCATCGTTACGCCGGTCGGCGTCGGGACGATCGAGACGCTCGTCGGGATCGGCCTCCCGCCGGCGCTCGTCTACCTGGGACTGCTCGTCGTCGGGTTCGCCCTGTTCTGGAAGATCTACTGGCTCGCCATCGATCGCACCCGCGAGCGAGCCGAGACGTACCTCTCTCGAGAGTACCTCGGACTCAGACTCGCCGCACCGCTGCTGGCGATCGCGGCCGGCTATCACTTCGCACACTACGTCGGGTTCGGGCTCTCGCTGTGGCCGTCGCTGCTCGATGCCATCGCGATGCCGCTGAATCCGCCGCCGAACCCGACCCGGTATGCGCTGCCGGGCTGGTTCGGCTACGTCGAGATCGCCGGTATCCTGTTGGGCCACGTCCTGGCAGTCTGGGTCGCACACACCGTCTCCTTCGAACTGTTTCCCGGCAAACTCCAGGCGATCAGGAGTCAGTACCCGTTGATCGTCGTGATGGTCTTCTTTACCATGGCGAGTCTGTATCTCGTCTCACAGGGGACGATGAGTCCGCCCTACGTTCCGAGTTAACGACGAACCGCCAACCACTTGCTCGCGCCGCCACAACGATCGATCGAATGGCGACCGATCGCGCGCTCGAGCGAGAGTACGAGGTGCCCACGGACGAATCCCCAGGTGCGGCCTGCCCGTACTGTGGCCGGCCGTTCCGTTCCGAGCGGTACGCAACGTTTCACGTCGGCGTCGACCACGCCGAGGAGTGTACCGACGACGAACGCGAGGCCTTCGACGACGAACGCGACGACGAGGAGTACGAACTGTTCACCTTCCACTTCAAGGCGGCCATCTCCGTCTTTCTGGTGTACTTCCTGTTTACGTTCATTTACGCGCTTGTCTGGGCGGGCTGAGTACGCGGTCCGCGTGCACTGATCGCGTCCCGCGTCGATCGAACTCGGTCCCGTCGTCCCGGTGTGACCGCCGTCTTCGTCGACGATCTCTCGAGCCAGAATGTCTTTATTCCGTGCCGTCTCAGTGACAGCATCATGGTACCTCGCCGTCCCAATCCGGTATCTCTCCCCGTTTTCGCAGTCGTCACCTGTCTGCTACTCGCGTCCGTGTTCGCGCCGGTCGTGCTCGGGTTCGGTCTCAATGACGCTTCCGCTACAGAGACCGAATCCACGGACGACGACATCGTCATCGACGATGGTCTCCCCACGAACGGAACGACCGTCGAGGCCGTCGTTCGACTCGAGGAGGCGTCGGTTCCCGAGGGCGTCGGCGAGGTCGCGGCGGAACGCCGGCTCGAGACCCACGCCGCGTCGACGCAGGAATCGCTTCTCGAGCACGTCCGGGAGACCGATGGGCTGTCCGTCGAGGAGACGTTCTGGCTGACGAACGCCGTTCTCGTCGAGGTCGATACCGGGACCGTCGACTACGAGACGTTCGAGCAGTTCGGCGCGGTCGAAGCTGTCCACGAGAACTTCGAGGTGTCGATCCCCGACTCCCCGCGGCGAGTGAACACGACGGCCTCGGTCGGATCGTCAGGGTCGACAGTGGGCGAACTGAACACGACGGCCGGCGTCGCACAGGTAAACGCACCGACTGTCTGGGAAGAGTACGACACGCGTGGCGAGGGCGTTCGCGTTGCAGTTCTCGATACCGGGGTCGACATCTCCCACCCCGACATCGACCTCGCGACCGACGATCCGTCGGATCCGACCTATCCCGGTGGGTGGGCGGAGTTCGATGCGAGCGGCCAGCGGATCTCCGGGTCGACGCCACACGATACGGGAACACACGGGACACACGTCAGCGGAACGGTCGCCGGCGGGGCGACGAGCGGCACCGCGATCGGCGTCGCCCCCGAGGCCGAGTTGCTCCACGGACTCGTCATGAGCGAGACCAGCGGCTCGTTCGCGCAGGTCGTTGCGGGGATGGAATGGGCCCTTCGGTCGGACGCCGACGTAATCAATCTCAGCCTCGGGGCGACCGGGGCGTACCCGGCACTGATCGATCCAGTGCGAAACGCACGCCACAGCGGAGCGGTCGTCGTCGGGGCGGTCGGTAACGAAGGAGCGGGAACCTCCGGCTCCCCCGGTAACGTCTACGAGACGATCAGCGTCGGTGCAGTCGACGGGGAGGGGGCCGTTCCGCCGTTCTCCGGCGGCCAACGGCTCACCCGGACCGACTGGAACGGATCGCCGTCCGACTGGGACGCTCCACCGTCGTACGTCGTCCCCGACGTCGTCGCACCCGGCGTGGCGGTCACGAGCGCCGGTCCCGACGGCGGCTATGCGACTATCCCAGGGACGTCGATGGCGGCGCCACACGTCTCGGGGACGGCTGCCCTCCTGCTGTCGGCCGAATCCGATGCCACGCCCGACGAAATCGAAACGGCGCTCACTGAGACGGCTCGAGTTCCCGAGAACCGCCACACGGAGCGCGGTGTCACGACTGCCGACGGTGATGGGCGGCTAGACACCCGGTATGGACACGGTATCGTCGACGCCAGCGCCGCCGCGGACGCGCTCGTTGCTGTGCGGGGCTCGACCGATCCGAACACGGTGAGATCGAGTGATGTCGACACGACCGACGATCCCAGCTCGACGAGCCCCCCCGTTTTTGCCGCGGGTATCGTCCTTGTCGGAGTCACTTTGACGCTCGCCCTACTGGCCCGGTATCGATTCGGCGAGCGGTGACTCGTTCGATCCGATTCGAGCCGTCACCTCGGGCGCGGAACGACCGTGCCCCACGCGAGTCGGGGAGAGCCACACTGCTATCGGTCGTGGCAGTGGGTCGACCCCGCCGCTGGAGCGGACGTAGACGGGACGGCTTTCACACCCCCGTACCGCAGTTGGCAGACTGCGAGCTGGGCCGTGGGCTGCGTCATCCCGATCGAGCAGCGCATCTCGACGGTTCTGCCGCGTTCGATCTCGAGCGTCGATTCGTCCCCATCGACGAGAAGTGGCACTGAAATCCTGTCGCTCGTAGCGGACAGGACGTGCCGTCTCACGTGGTTTTCCCGTCGAACCACGCACTCGAGTCGAGAGATGAACCGGAAAACAGCGGACCGAAACCCGTGTAGCGGCGAGCCGCTACATCAGGTAGAACAGTGGGAACAGGAAGACCCACACGATGTCGACGAAGTGCCAGTAGAGACCGAAGTACTCCACCGGCATGTGATCCTCGAGATAGGCGTCGATCGAGACGACCCGGTAGATCATGAACAGCGCGACCAGGAGGCCGAGGATGACGTGCAGCGCGTGCAGGCCGGTCGTCACGAAGTACAGCGAGTACTCGATGCCGCTGAACCAGTAGTGACCGTCCGAGAACTTGCTGCTGTACTCGAAGCCCTTGACGCCCATGAACACGAGTCCGAGCAGTACCGTCGCGCTCAACATGCCGAGTAGCCCCTTCTTGTTTCCGCGTTCGGCCATCACGTGTGCGAGGATGACCGTGAAACTCGAGGTCAGCAACACGTACGTGTTGAACAGTCCGGCATTGGTGATCGTATCGAGATGCCAGCTCCCCCAGCCCATGTGGATACGCATGAACACGTACGCACCGATCGCGGCACCGAAGACGACGACGTCCGAGGCCAGGAAGATCCAGACGCCCAGCTTCTCGTTGCTGATGCCGCCGAACGGCCAGCGTTCGGCGACGGCCATCTCGGGTGCGGTGAACTGCTCGCGACCGAACTGGAACAGCGTGACCGCAAGCATCCCCAATCCGAGTGCAATGAGGATCGGGTAGATGATGTTCTGTGCGGGTGCCGAATCGAGCGTGACGAAGTTACCGACGCCGCTGTGAATGTTTGACTCGACGAACGAGAAGACGTACGGCGTGATGCCGCTGAGTCCGAGGAAGAACGTAAACGTCGCGACGCCGATGCCAACCGGCCAGATGCTGGCGTGGTCGGCGTGTTCTTCGTCGTGACTCGCGGACGCCGTGGCGGTCGCTTCCTGTGCGACGCCGCCGTCGGTCGCGGTCGCGGCGTCGTCGACGAACTCGAGGCGGCCGCTGGCGTAGCTGGGCCGGTCGGGCCAGTTCTCGAGGGGCGGCGGCGAGGGGATCGCCCACTCGGCGGTCCGCGAGTACGTCCACGGGTTGTCGGGGGCGTCGGGACCCGAGACCAGACTCTTCCCGAGCGTGAAGAACATGATCAGGAAGGAAGCGCCGAAGACGAACGCGCCCACGGTTGCCAGCTGGTGATAGATCTGGGCACCCTCAGCGTAGTGGAAGACGCGCCGTGGCGTCTCCCAGGCCATGAACATCGGGAAGTACAGCAGGTTGAAGCCGACGAAGTAGACCGCGAAGTTGAGCTTCCCGAGTCGCTCGGAGTACATCTTGCCGGTGAGTTTCGGCCACCAGTAGTAGATGCCACCGACCAGTGCGGTGACCCCCGAGACCATCACGTAGTGGAAGTGAGCGACGACCCAGTACGTTCCGCGGAACTCGTAGTCGAGGACGACGGCCCCGAGGAAGACACCGGTGATACCTCCAAGAATGAACAATACGAGCGCCCCAAGCGAGAACAGGAACGGCGTGGTAAAGCGGACGCGCCCTTTGACCATCGTATAGATCAGCGCGAAGACCATCAGGTCGAAGGGCAGCGAGATACCGATCGTCGTCGCCATGAACAGCGTCTTGATCGGGAGGTTGATCGTCGACAGGAACATGTGGTGCATCCAGACGAGGAACGACTGGACCGCAACGAGGACCATCGCGATGATGACCCACTTGCGGCCGACGAGCCGTCGGCCGGTGAACGTCTGGAACGTCTCGAACATGATTCCCAAGGCAGGGAAGAAGACGATGTACACCTCCGGATGGCCGAAGAACCAGAAGATATGTGCCCACAGTAGACTCGATCCCTGATCGGTCGCGAAGTACTGCGTGAGGAACAGCCGATCGACCGAGAGTAACAGCACGGCTGCCAGCAGCGCCGCGAACGCGAACAGCATCATCCAGGCGGTCAGCAGCCACGACCAGGAGAACATCGGCATGTTCCACAGACCGAGCCCCTCAGCACGGGATCGGTGCATCGTGGTCAGGAAGTTGACCGTCCCCATCGTGATGGAGATACAGAACAGAACTAAGGCGAGAACCATCGAGTTCCCGCCGGTCATCGCCTGCATCGCCGGCGTATACGTCGGCACGTTCAGCGGGGCATACATCGTCCAGCCGCCGGAGAACGAGCCACCCTGGAAGAACGAGATTCCCATCAGGATTCCCGAGAACAGGTAGAACCAGTAACTCAGTGCGTTCAGACGGGGGAACGCGAGGTCCTTTGCGCCGATCTGGAGCGGGACGAAGTAGTTCGCGAACCCGCTGGCGATCGGTGACAGGAACCAGAAGACCATGATGAGCCCGTGGCCGGAAACGGACTGGTAGAACTGGTCGTTGGTGAGCAGCCCCGTCCCGCCGGCTTCCCACAGGTGAGCGCGGAACAGCAATGCGAGAGTCCCTCCGAAAAGCAGGAAGAACAGCGACGTCGCCATATAGAGGATGCCGACGTCCTTGTGGTTGGTCGTGACCAGCCACCGCTTAATCGACCGCATCGGTGGAAGATCACTCATCAGTTCTCACCTCCGCCGTTCGTTTCGTTTGCATTGGTCTCGGATTCCGTTGCGTCTAACTCGAGCGTGTAGGTTTCGCTGACCGGACCGGTCATGTCGATCTGCTCTTCGATCGGTTCGAACTGTCCGTCCGTCGGCTCGATCGACACGTTGTACTGGCCACCTTGCTCGATATCCGTGATCTCGATCGATCCGTTATCGAACTGGTCTGCCGTGTAGCTCTCCTCGAAGTCACTCTCCTGGTGCTCGAGGGTCAGTACGTAGCCGTCCGCAACGGGGGACTCGTTTTGGTCCTCCATCGTGAACGACATCGTCAGTTGATCGTCCATCCACTGGTCGTACTCTTCGGGCTCCATGACCTGGAGCGTGCCGACCATCGAGGTATGATACTCGCCACAGAGCTCGAAGCACTCGATCTCGTACTGGCCGGGTTCCTCGGCCTCGAACCACGTTTCGTCGTACTCGCCCGGAATCGCGTCGGCTTTCACCCGTTGTTCGGATATGCCGAACGCGTGCCAGACGTCGCCAGACGTCACCCGCACCCAGACTCGTTCGTCGGCGGGGACCCGAAGGGTTCCCGTCGATTCGATCCCGTTATCGTACTCGAAGAACCAGGCGAAGCTCTCGCCGGTGACATCGACGTTGAGTGCTTCTGCTTGCTCGTCCGTGCCGTCGGCTGGATCCTCGACGTACAGGAGCATCGCGTACGTCCAGATCACCAGCGAGATGACGATTACGGCGCTGATGCCGAACGAGAGAAACAGTTTCTTGCCGCCCTTTCCACCTGTCGGTAACTCCCCGACGGAGGGCAGATCCTCGTCGCCGTCGGCCTCACCGGTATCACGGTACTTGTACGCGTTGTACAAGGTGTACGCGATCACGATGACGCCGACGAGCGCACCAAGTCCTAAGAAGACCAGGAAGATCTGCTCGAACACGTCGACACGTGTCCCCTGCATCGGGGTCGTCAGTAGGTTGCTGATTGTGTTCACCTCTTTTGAACTCCGGTTATATGTCGGATGATGCTTGCTGGGTGCACTTATCTATTTGGAAACCGCCCGACTGATGCTGTCTGTCGGGTGACTGGTATGGCAGGTATCGTCTCGCGTCCCATACCGAACGGGGTGTATCGGTCCGGTGCATCACTGTTGCGTTGGGCCCGATACCCTTTTTTCTGTCGCTGTTTGGACCCCGGTCGCGTCCGCCCCTGAACGCGTTATATATAGTGTGCCGAACTGGTTCGCCTCGGGCTGACCCCGACACGAACGCGCGCTCTGCTTGGCAGGTGGATGTAGCCGGAACCGGTCACCTGCCGAGCAGCGGTGGGGGAGTGACTGCGCCGACAGCCGACGAGCCGCTCCCACAGCTGGGGCGTATTATATCCCAACGGCCCAGACGCGGATCGACGGCGGCAGATCGTACACCTCGAGGAAGACGTCGTCGACGAACTGGGCGATCCGGTTTGGATCCGCTTTCGCACTGATCCGGACGTTGACGCCCTCGGCTTCCTCGGGTCGATTTAGGTCGTCGATCTTGAACGCGGGGAACTCGTCGAGAACGCCTTTCAGTACGTCCAACTCAGCATCAGTACAGTCGAGATTGATCGTGCCGTCACTGAACTGGACCCACGGGATCCCCAGTTCGGCAGCCGATTCGTTGGCCGATTCGCTCTCGGAGTCACGGCCGACGGCCGTCTCGTCGTGGGTCTGCTCGAGGGACTCGTCGTCGGCCTCGATGACGCTGTTGTCAGCCTCGAGCGTGAGAAATCCGCTTCCACGCTCGCGGTGGGCGGTAATGGCGTCGACGTACAGTTTCCGACGGTCGGCGGGCTCGGCTGCGTCGAATCGAGTCATGGTGACATCGACGGGACCAATTCTTTAAGCCTTTACGTGCCGCCCCTGAACGGTGGCGTATGGCTCAGCCACGAATCCTGATCCTGGGTGCGCCTGGGGCAGGCAAGGGGACCCAGAGCGCAAAGATCATCGAGGAATTCGATGTCGATCACATCACGACGGGGGACGCACTCCGAGCGAACAAGGAGATGGACATCTCGGATATGGACACCGAGTACGACACGCCGGTCGAGTACATGGATCGGGGCGAACTCGTCCCGGACGCGGTCGTCAACGCGATCGTCGACGAGGCGCTCTCGCAGGCCGATGGCTTCGTCCTCGACGGCTACCCGCGGAACTTAGAACAGGCCGAAGAGCTCGAGGACATGACCGATCTCGACGTCGTACTCTACCTCGAGGTCGGCGAGGAGGAACTCGTCCACCGGCTGACTGGGCGGCGGATGGATCCGGAAACCGGCGACATCTACCACGTCGAATACAATCCCCCCGAAGACTCCGAGGTCGAGGAGCGACTCGTCCAGCGGGACGACGACACCGAAGAGACGGTCAAAGAACGGCTGTCGGTCTTCCACGAGAACACCGAACCGGTTATCGAGTACTACGAGGAACAGGGCGATCTCGAGCGAGTCAACGGTGAGCAGGCACCCGACGAGGTCTGGGAGGACGTGCGGGCGACGATCGAAGACGCGGCGTAAATCGGTTCACTCGTTTTCGATGTCGAGTTCGTGAACGCCGATCGAGAGGTAGGTCAGCCGTGGCGGGAGTACGCCGTGTCGAACGTCCGGGTCGAAGCCGGTGAGCTCCGTGTCGTGTTTGACGTCGAAGTTATTGTCGACGTACATCGGCCCAGACATGATAGTGCCATACATTTGTGCTGCCCCACCGCCACCCTCGATACAGACGTCCGGTTCCGTTCCGTTCACTTCGTGTGAGCAGTGGTCGATCCCTTCCGCCTCCGCGTACCCCTCGTCTCTGGGAGCGTACAGGATCCCCTCGAATTTCGAGTTCCCAGTCCCGACGTGGACGAGCATCGACGACGTACCGTATATCTGCAGGTCTTTGGCGTCTCCGGCGGCGTAATCACACGCGTTGACACACACTTCCTGGTTGTCCATGGACATGTTTCCGGTCGTGAACACCTGGAACGAGGCGTTTTCGTCGGCGGCGGCGGCATCCACAGTGAGGTCGTTGTTGGTGAAGTCCATATCGCCGTCGACGACGAGCGTCACGTTTCCGTCCTCCAGATCGACGGTGACGTCGTTTTGCAGGTCGAACCCATGGGGATCGTAGTAGGTGTTCCCGCCCTCGAGGGTCGTCTTGTTGTCGCCCAGCGCGATCCGTTCGCCCTCTCCTCGCTCGGCGTCCTCGACTTTGGACTCGATTACGCTATCGAACGACGGGATGGACGTATCGGCGTTCGTCGTGCTTTCGCCGGTAACAGTTCCCTTACCGTGTATCTCGCCGTCCGTGGTCACGTTCCCGTCGATCTCGGCGTTTTTATGCCCTAACTCGATTCCGCCGCCACCGGCGTACACTGCTTGACTGAAGTCGCCTTCGACCTCTGTTCGTCCGAGTTCTACGACCAGCGTGTCGTCGGATCCACATCGCTCTCTGATCGCCTGGCCCTCGGCGTTCTGGGTCTGGCCGTCGAAGTACGTCTCCCAGCCAACGCAGTACTCGCTCGTGATTTCGATCGTTACGGTGCTCTGTTCGACGTACGTTGCGTTCCTGTACGCTTCCGTGTTCGCGTGGGACATCCGGATGTCGCCCGAATTGAGCTGCGAGTCGTCGTTGACCTCGGTAATCGGGAACGAGAACGTGTTATCGTCGCTGTCGTAGGAGACGGGTGGTGCGGAGACGACCCGGGTTTCGTTGCCCGTTTCGCGGAAGACACCGCCCGCCTGATAGGCGATTCGGGTGCCGTCGTCTCCCACGTATTCGACGGCCCCGATCGGAATCTCGATCGGGTCTTCGAGTCCCTCACTGGAAATATTGATCGTTCCGGTATCCGTCATGACGACCGCGCCGCGTTCACCAGCGTCGAACTCCATCGACCGTGTGGTATCGTTGTTCGACGAGGCTATCACCATCTGCTGGCTCATCTCGACGAACGATTGCTCGACTCGCTCGTTCTCGGATTGCTGTTCCACGCTGGTCATTACGTCCCCGGCGACGAGGAGGATACCGACGCTGATGGTTGCAACCATCCCGATCAACAGCACGAGACCGAGCACCGTGGATACCCCTCTTTTCGACAGCATCGCACCTCCGTCATCGCGTCGTGAACCCATCTCTATCGACGGTTCATTGGTGAATCTCCATGATAAAAGCCCCGACCGATCAAACAGTTTATATCGTCGATCGAATCGAGAACACTACAATCGAGCTGAGTCTCTCGTTGACTGATTAGTTCCGCGCAGTATGGGCTCCGCCCACCGTCCCACCAACAGCGTGTGGGCTCTCTTACCCCCGTCTGACTCGAGGGACGTGTGGCTACCGAAGAAAAACACTTGTATACCGGACGGACCCTAGCTTCGAGCAGATGACGCGTACAGCCGAGAAGATCGACGCCCTCGTCAGCGAGGATTCCTCGATGGCGGCTGCCCTCGAGGCCATCCGAGAGGAAGCCGACAGGAACGGCGGCGAGGTCCAGTGGGCCGACGTCAGCGACGAGTTGACGAGCGGCCAGTGGGGGCGGTTGATCGAGAAAGGTGTGTTAGTCGACGGCGACCAGGGGTTCGAGATCGCCGATCGCGAGGCCTACGACCGGGCCCTCGACGGTGACGGCGATGGCGGCAGTGCTGCCGCCGATGTCGACATCGACGAGGAGGAATCGAGCTGGTCGCAATGGGACAAAATCGCCGCCGTTGGTGCGCTCCTGTTGATGCCCGGCTACTGGTTCGACTCGATTCAGAACGTCGTCGGCAGTACGGTCAACGCCGTCCTCGGCCCGCTCGATGCGGCATTACCGTTTTACGCCGTGATCCTCTCGGTCGCACTGATCACGGGCCTCTACTCGTCACTGTTGCAGGCGAACCTGATGAACACGGAGGTCATGGGCAAGTACCAAGAGCGGATGAAAGCAGTCCAAGAGGAGCAAAAGGAACTCCGTCAGGAGAAGAAAGACGCCGAGGAACGTGGCGCAAGCGACGCCGAGATCGAGCGCCTCGAGAACGAGATCGAACGCGCCCGCGAAGAGCAGATGGAAGCCATGGCGGACAACCTGGGGATGTTCAAAGAGCAGTTCCGCCCGATGGTCTGGATCATGCTGTTGACGATCCCGCTGTTCCTCTGGATGTACTGGAAGATCCGAACGGGCGGCATCGGCGGTGCAGAAGAGACCGTCGTGATGCCCCTCGTCGGCGAGATCGAATGGCAGGACGGGGTTGTCGGTCCGATGCAGGCCTGGATCGTCTGGTACTTCCTGTGTTCGATGGGGTTCTCCCAGTTGATCCGGAAGTCGCTGAACATCGATATGTCGCCGTCGAGCGCCTGACTCGACTCGGCTACTCGTCGCCGACGGTCGTTTCGGTGTCCGGTCCGCTCGCTTGCGGATTCAAAACCCATTTTACCTGCCCCCTCGCAAAGCGAGTATGTTAGTTACCGTCTCCGGCCCGCCGGGAAGCGGGAAGAGTACGACCGCGGAGTTACTCGCTGAAGCCTTCGATCTCGACCACGTCAGCGGCGGTGACATCTTTCGGGAACTGGCCGACGAACGCGGCTATACCCCACTCGAGTTCAACAAACTGGCCGAGGAAAACGACGAGATCGATCGGGACCTCGATCGACGGCTGCGTGAGATCGCCCTCGAGGAGGACGATCTGGTCCTCGAGTCCAGGCTCGCGGGCTGGCTGGCCGGCGAACAGGCCGATTTCCGCTTCTGGCTGGACGCACCGGCACGGGTTCGCGGCGAGCGCATCGCCGAGCGCGAGGAGAAGGATCCCGCGCGTGCGACCGAGGAGACGAAAGCCCGCGAGGCCAGCGAGGCCCAGCGATACGCGGAGTACTACGGGATCGACATTCGGGACCTCACGATCTACGATCTCTCCGTGAATACGGCTCGCTGGGAACCCGACGCGGTCCTCGATATGCTCGTCACTGCCGTCGAGCGCTACGACGCCGACGGCGACGAAGGGAAGGCACTCGTCGACCTCGAGACCGAGTTCTAATGACTCTGCGTGGCCCACCAGGGGAGCGCTCGCCCGCCGAGTTGCTCACCTTCGGCGTCATCAACCTCGACAAGCCGCCCGGTCCGTCCTCCCATCAGGTCAGCGGCTGGCTGCGGGACGCCGTCGCCGAGACGATGGCCGAGCGCGGCGTCGAATCGACCATCGATCGCGCGGCCCACGCCGGGACGCTCGATCCGAAAGTGACCGGCTGTCTCCCGATCATGCTCGGCGATGCGACGCGACTCGCACAGGTCTTCCTCGAAGGCGGCAAGGAGTACGTCGCCGTCCTCGAGTGTCACGCACCGGTTCCCGCCGACGCCGAATCCGTCGTCGCGGAGTTCGAGGGGCCGATCTATCAGAAACCCCCGCGCAAGAGCGCGGTCTCGCGTCGACTCCGCGTGCGGAACCTCTACGACCTCGAGGTACTCGAGACCGAGGAGCGGCGACTCCTCTTGCGGATTCGCTGTGAGAGTGGAACCTACGTCCGGAAGCTCTGCCACGATCTGGGGTTGGCGCTGGGCACCGGCGGCCACATGGGCCACCTGCGTCGCAGCGCGACCGATCCGTTCGACGACCGGACCCTCCACAGCGCCCACGACGTCCTGGATGCGCTCGGGTTCTGGCTCGAGGACGACGATCCCGAGCCCCTGTACGACGTCGTCGACCCCGCCGAACGGATTCTCGAGGGGATTCCGAGCGTCGTAATCGCGGAAAGCGCGGCCCGCGAGGTCGCCGAGGGTGCGCCCGTCTACGCACCGGGGGTCCTCGAGGTCGACGACGGAACCGATCGGGGGGCGCTGGTGGCCTGTTACACGCCCGACGACGCGGCGGTCTGTCTCGGCGAACTCGTCGGCGACGGCGACGCCGACAGCGGTGTCGTCGTCGACCTCGAGCGCGTGCTGGTCTAGGGGTCGATATCGATCACCGTCGGGTGGACCGCCCGCCGATTCGACCTCGACCGGCGTCACTCGTACGGGCAGTGCCTCGTGATCACAAACCAGTGTCACTGACTCCCTCGCCGGTCGGATCGCCATCCGGCGGGTCGAAAACGACATCCTTAAACGGTGGACGCCCATCGGTCCACGTGTGGGACCGTGGGGTAGTGGTATCCTCTGCGGATGGGGTCCGTAGGACCCGAGTTCAATTCTCGGCGGTCCCACTCGAAATTATCTAAGTGTTCAACTCTTAGCGTCTTGTACCCTCGAGACGGCCGAAAATCCAATTCTCGGTTTCGGTATATTACCACGTAGTCGACAGACCGCTCAGAGGTGGTCTGTGTGACGGTCGCCCCCTGGCCGTCGGTCGACAACTCGAGGTGCGAACACTGTGGGGATCACGTGACGGACTGGTGCCGTCGTATTTTCGGTGACGCCGACGATCTCACTTGTTGCTGTGTCGCTATGTGTGACTTCGCGCAATGAGTTAGCACAGACAACGGTTGGTAGTGTTGTTCAGCTATCGATGCGTAGAACGGATGTTCGTAACGAGTATGTTCCGCGCCCAAAATTCGGCATTGTCGTAATTGGACTGGAGCTATCCGTACTTGTGTGACTTATCGATCGCTTTGACCGCGCTGGGAACATTGCCATCGAGTTATGGATGCGATCCCGTGGAAGATCAAGTGCTGAGAGGATTGTACTCGAACCCTTCGAGGGATGGAAGCTTGTGTAGGTCATGGCTCGTCGGTAATCTTCGACCACGTCCCACGGATTGGTATACGGCCGCACATCGTAGGTGCGCGCGAGGACACGCTTAGTTAACGAAAGTACTCGAATCGGATATACGTCTTTTACATAAACAGCCCGGTAATTCCATGCCTGTTTAGCGAGTCAATAGAAAATCACCAGATGGAGTGCCTTCAAGGCCATGCTGTGCCCCTTCCAGTTGGTGCTGATTCTCAGTTCTGAAAGCCTTTGGTCCTAGAACGATCTTGACTATCAGGTAAATATATATGTACTGGGTATCCTCTCACGATTAGCATCGGTGACGACGTTCGAGAAAGTGGGGACGCAAGGTTGGTTCCGAAATCCCCTGTCCGCACCCCGCCGTTTGGGAAGGGTGCTGATAAGCTTTCTCACCGTTCACAACCGATGGATAACAAACATGGATCTGAAAGGACTCAAATCGAAACTGATAGGATCGGACGACGAACGTGCAGTCTCACCCGTCATTGGGGTCATCCTGATGGTTGCAATTACTGTCATTCTCGCAGCCGTGATCGCCGCGTTCGTGCTTGACCTTGGCGGAAGTGTGGGTCAGGAAGCGCAGGCTGGTGTCTCGATGGAAGTTGACAACTCCGCCACTGAAGTGCAAGTTGAAGTCACGTCACTTGGAAATGCAGATCACGTGAATATCACGTCAAGTGACTGGGATAACACGCCTAGCTCGAGTGAAACAGATTACCTGAAAGTTGGTGATGCGGTCACGTATAATTACGATAGTAGTAGCAGTGATGACCTTACAGAAAGCGGTCAAATGTCTGCTGTTGCTGTCATCAATGAGAGTGAGACGAAAACGCAGGTTGGCAGTGAAGAATGGGACTTTAGCTGATCTATCTCATAACACACATGGATTTCAAAAACTATAGAAACCGTCTTGTCGGCAATGACGAACAGCGAGCAGTCTCACCCGTCATCGGAGTTATCCTGATGGTGGCGATCACTGTCATTCTCGCAGCCGTGATCGCCGCGTTCGTGCTTGACCTTGGCGGAAGTGTTGGCCAAGAAGCACAGGCTGGTGTGTCAATGGAAGTTGACAATACTAACACTCAGGTCCAAGTTGAAATCACGTCCCTTGGAAATGCAGATCACGTGAATATCACGTCAAGCGACTGGGATTCAACGCCTAGCTCGAGTGATAAAGACTATCTGAAAGTTGGTGATGCTGTCACATATAATTACGACAGTAGTACTACCAGCGGAGACATTACGGCAAGTGGTCAAATGTCTGCTGTTGCCGTGATCAACGAGAGTGAGACGCAAACGCAGGTTGGCAGTGAAGAATGGGACTTTAGCTGATTGAGCTAATCCCTTATTTCCACTATGGATTTAATACAATACAGAGCTAAGCTCATCGGCAATGACGAACAGCGGGCAGTGTCTCCCGTCATCGGTGTGATACTGATGGTTGCAATCACGGTCATTCTCGCGGCTGTGATCGCAGCGTTCGTACTCGACCTCGGCGGAAGTGTCGGACAGGAAGCGCAGGCAGGTGTGTCGATAGATGTGAACGAAGAGACCGATAGAATCACCGTAGAGGTAACGTCACTCGGAAACTCTGATCACGTGAATGTCACTGGTGACCTGCGAGATACGAGTGACAGCTCCGCCGGATCAGGGACGTATGCGGAAACCTGGGATGGCACTAATGGCGTCAAAGATTCCATGTCTGAACTTGAGGTTGGGGATACAGTCACCTTCGGCCCAACCTCGAGTGCAGATGTCCAGATGGGGTCGAGTGCCAACCCTGGCACTGCAACTGTCGTTGCGGTTATTGAATCAGACGAAACCGTAACACAGGTCGCGAGCAAAGACTACGACCTCGACTGGTAACACTTTCGCCACTGTTCTCACATTTTTCGGTATGTACTTAGACATCAAATAGAGGGCACTGCCTAGTTGAGCCAGTTTTAGAAGTGAGCAGGTCGTGAAATTGCGTTGGGTTGGTGCTCGTAGACCTGTTCAGCGAGAGCTATGACGCGGATTTAGGAGAATCCTGGGAGAACGGGCGGACGGCGACGCCCGTCAGAGCGTTCGCCGTTCCCTCCACCAGACCGGCTGTTCGCTTCGGGAGACGACAACGATTCTTTCGAAATTAGGTATTGAGCGCTCTCACGGAGAGGTCTGGAACTGGGTGTGTTGGATAGCTGACATCAGATGCGACCCGCCGATGTCCACGAGAACGCTGCTCTCGTGCGACCTCTTGGATCGCTTTGCTCTCCACTGGTCGGCGGATCTTCGATTCGCCTCGACAGCAGAACGCAAAGCGTTCTGAGGACGGCGTTGCTGTCATGGGTCGCCGTCGACGAAACCGCTGTCAGGATCAACAGAGAGTGGGTCTTGGTTGTATGCTGCAATAGAGCTTGAGTCAAAGCTAATCCTTGATGTTGCATTATTTCGTCGACATGGCACTGATCTGGCGGTTGCGTTTCTGCAGAAACTCCGTGAGAAACACGGTCTCTCTGACTGAGTTTCTCGTCGATCAATTCGGCTATCGAACTGCCTTCTCCCGAGTCGGGCTGAGCGGTCGGGTCAACTATACCGACCGAAACCTCATCGAAAAGTTGTTTCGCCCCCAAATGCGGATTGACCGCTTTCATAATTCATGGGTAGGGCAGTCGGACGAGCGTCCGAGAGTGGACCGAACAGTTCGTACACTAGATAACCACCAAAGGTCGCATCATGCTCTCGGTGGAAACGTGCTAGTCGAGGTGGTACAGAACTAGACAGTGCCGGTTTCAATGTATTACCACGTAGTCGACAGACTGCGCGGCGGTAGTCGGCGTGACGGTCGAACCGCAGCCGTCGGTCTCAGTCGTCGTTCGCGTCGTTCGATCGCTCGGGGCGCTCGACTGCGTCGGGATCGGGCCAGGTGACGCTTCCGAGGAAGGGGATCCCGATCCGTTCGGCTGCACGGGCGATCATGTGCGAGCCGGTCGGAACGGTCAGGAAGAGGAAGGCGATCCCGATGAGCGCGGTCAGCCCTTCCTCGCCGGGGCCGAAGTGGGCGAACCCGGCCAGGAAGATCGCGGCAGTCCCGAGCGTCGTGGGCTTGCTCGTGGCGTGCATCCGGTTGTAGACGTTGGGCAGACGAAGCAGGCCGATCGTCCCGACGGTCAGGAAGAACGTGCCGACGACGAGCAACGCGATAACGACGATCGCGTGGATCATTCGATCACCTCGCCGTCGGTGACGAACTTGGCGACGGCGACCGTCGCTATAAACCCGATAATCGCGAGCACGAGGCTCACGGTGATAAAGAGGCCGCGATCGGTCAGCAGCGCGAACAGGACCGCGATCGCGACGACGTTCGTCGAGATGGTGTCCAGTGCGACCACGCGGTCCGGGTTCGTCGGCCCGCGAATCACGCGATAGCCACACAGGACACAGAGCCCGCTGACGAGGACCAACGCGGCCCGGATCGCTGTCTCGAGGACGGCGGGATCGGCGTCAGTCATCGTCGACACCTCCCCCTTGGCGATCCCGTCGCCTGTCTCTTTCGCCACCTGAGACGACGATTTCGGGTGCCGGATCCGATGGAGAGGCGTCTTCGTCGAAGAGTTCGAGGGCGTAGTCCTCCCAGGTCCGGATCGGTTCGGCGATGGCCTCGGGATCGCGGCCGTTGACGCCGTGGACGTACAGGGCGTTGGTCTCGTCGTCGTAGTCCAGCGTCACCGTGCCGGGCGTGATCGTGATGCTGTTCGCGATGACGGTGATCGCGATGTCGGACTCGACCCGGAGTGGCACCAGGATCACTTCGGGCTCGATTGGCATGCCCGGCGAGAGGACGCGGTAGGCGACGTCGAGGTTCGCCCGCAGCAGTTCCCAGGTAAACGCGCCGAGGTAGCGTCCGGCGTAGGGGAGTACGCGAACGCCCCGCCCGAGATCGACGTGTTTGCCGTACAGCCGCCGGAAAACGAAGGCGACCGGCAGCCCGACGACCAGTCCCGCCAGGAGTCCCCGGACGAGCGAGATGGGTGTGAGGGGGAACCCGCGGACGAACACCCACAGGACGGCGAAGACGATGCCAATGACCGGCCAGGTTCGAACTCGCATCAGTGGTCACCTCCACTCGAGGGTGCCAGTTCGCTCGGCTCGGTGGGATCGACGGCGTCGACGTATCCCTCGGTATCGAGCGCGGCCTCGGCGGCAGTTTCGGCGAACTCGTAAACGGGATCGAAGCCGACGCCGACCGTGACGATGGCTGCCGCGAGGACCACGAGGACGATCACCTGTACGGAATCGACGGTTGCCGTCTCGACGGCGTCGGTCTCGGCCCCCCAGAAGCTCTGATTCCAGAGTCGGGTCGCGTAGGCGATCGTCAGCAGGGAGCCCACGAGCAAGAGGACGATCACGGGACCGGCCCTCGCTCGAGCCGCGGCGTCGAAGACGAGGAACTTGCCGAAAAAGCCCGACAGCGGCGGGATCCCGACGAGAGCGAGCGAGCCGACGAACACGGCGATCGCCAGCGGGGGCGACCGCTTTGCCATCCCGCCGAGGTCGGCAAAGCGACTCGTCCCCGTGGCGGCTCTGACCGTCCCGACTGCGAGGAAGAGCAGTCCCTTCGCCAGCGTGTGGTTGAGCGCGTAGACCAGCGCCGCGACGATGGCGAACTGGCGCAGCGTCGGATCGATCGTCGTCGCCGCGATCGCGACCGGGATCGCGATGAACCCGACCTGCCCGATGCTCGAGTACGCGAAGACGCCTTCCATGGAGTCGCGGCCGACGGCTCCGATCCCGCCCACGAGGATGCTGGCGGCGGCCATGAGGAACAGCGCCGTGCCGACGAACGGGAGCGGGGACTCTCCCGCGATCGCCGCGTCCAGGACCGGCAGCTGTAGGTCGACGGCGACCTCCGCGCCGGCGAAGACCGTAAAGGAGAGCCGGATAATGGCGTAGATGCCGACTTTCTTCGTCGCGCCGGCCAGCAGCGCCGTTATCTGTGGCGGCGCGGCCCGGTAGGCGGTCGGGATCCAGAACTGGAATGGGACGAGGCCGGCCTTGATCGCGAACACCGAGAGGAGCAGTCCGAGGAGGCCGACGACGGGCACGGGCTCGAGGCCGTAGGCCGCCGGATCGGCGAGGCGTTGGGCGAGATCGGCCATGTTGAGCGTTCCCGTCGTCGCGTAGATCCCGCCGACGCCGAGCAGGAAGACGGCGCTGGCGAGCAGGTTGAGCGTGACGTACCAGAACGCGGCCCTGGTGTGCTGGGGGCCGCCGCTGTAGGCGACGAAGACGTAACTGGCCATCAGCATGACCTCGAACCAGACGAAGAGGTTGAACAGGTCGCCGGTGAGGAAGGCCCCGGTCACGCCCAGCGCGAGGAAGTGAAAGAGCGGGAAGTAGTAACTGCGCCCCTCCCCGCCGGGGAGATGTCTGGTCGAAAAGACCAGCGACGCGACTCCCAGCACGGCCACCATGGTGAGCATGAACGCCGAGAGGCCGTCGGCGACCAGCGTGATGCCGAAGGGGGCCGGCCAGTCGCCGACCTGGTAGGTCGCGATTCCCGGCGCGTCCGGCGCGAGGACGATATACCAGTCGATAGCCGCCACCGCGACCGCGTAGGCAGCGCCAGCGGCGAGACTCACGGCCGCTCGAGTCCGTGGATGTCGGCCAAGCAGCAGCGAGCCGACGGCCGCGGCCAGGACGATCAGCATCGGCGCGATCACGAGTTGCGATTCGGTCCCGACTGGCATCGCCGTCGTCGTCGTCATCGTCATTCACGATCACCGAGTTCCGTGACGTCTAACGTGTCGTGTTCCTCGTAGACCCGATACGACAGCACGAGCGCGAACGCGGTCATGCCGAAGCCGATGACGATCGCGGTCAACACCAGTGCCTGGACCAGCGGGTCGGCGGTCACCGGAACGTTTTCGCCGTGACCGGCGAGGATCGGCACCGAGTCGGCGGTCGCCGGTGCGATCCCGGCCATCGCAAGCAGGTAGACGTTCGCGGCCTGGCTGATGATCGCAAGCCCCCAGACGACCCGGATCAGATCCCGCCGCAGGAGCAGGAAGGTTCCGAGGGCGAACAGTGCGCCGACCGTCGCCGCGAGCACGACGCCGGTCATTCGGCTCCCACCACCGAGAGGATCGTGAGGAGGCCACCGACGACCACGCAGTAGACCCCGAAGTCGAACGCGAGCGCGCTCGCGACCTCGAGGTGGTCGTAGATCGGGATCCCCTCGAGCCTGCGGAACGTCTGCGTGAGGAACGGCCGGCCGAACAGCAGCGGCGCGAGGCCGCTGGCGACCGCGATCGCGAACCCGTAGGCGAAGAGCCGACGGTAGGCCACGACGACGCGGTCCCGCGAGGGCCCCTTGCCGGGATCGACGTCCCGGCCGAGGACGCCCCGCTCGAGGAAGTCCAGCCCGAACGCCATGTACACGATCGCGAAGGCCGTCGTCGTGAGCACGCCGCCGATGAAGCCGCCGCCGGGCAGGTTGTGGCCCTCGAAGAACAGCGAAATCGCGACGACCAGGATGATCGGGACGATCGCTCGAGCGGTCGTTCGCATGATGACCGTCGTCATTCGTCGCCACCTCCGGCGGTGTCGTCGGTGCCGTGACTCCCAGCGGCGTCGATCGGTTCCTCGTCGCTCGATTCGGTCGGTCGGTCGTCGTTGCGACCACGCATGACGACCAGCGTGAGGATCGAAATCGCGGCGAGGGCGACGACCGCGAGTTCGCCGAGGGTATCGAAGCCACGGAAGTCGACGAGGGTCACGTTGACGATGTTGGTACCGCCGCCCTGGGGAACCGCCTGTTCGGCGTAGGCCCGGGCGATGTCGGTCGGGCCGGTGGGGCGGGTCGCGGTCGTGACCAACACCGTGACGAAGGCGGTCACGCCGACTGCAACCGCGAGGACGGCGTCACGGCCGACCGCCCCCAGTCCGATCTCTTCGGATTCGGGGATCTCCTCGATGACGAGCAGGAAGAGCACGAGTACGAGCGTCTCGACGACGAGCTGGGTCAAGGCCAGATCGGGCGCGCTCGCGAGGATGTAGAAGATGGCGATCATAAAGCCGAGGATCGAGAGCGTAAGCACGCCCGCGATGTGTGAGTCCGAGAGGGCGACGGCGACGCCGCCGATCACCGCGACGAGCAACACGAGCGCGATCGGCAGCGTCACCTCGAGTCCGAACGCGACGGGCGAGATGGCACCCGCCGCGACGAAGCCGGCGAGTGCGAGCGTACAGGTCGCCGCCAACGTCCACGTCGCGTACGTCCGCAGGTGTCCGTTGTGGACCGTTTCGGCGAACGCCCGTCCCTCGTCGGTGAGTCCCTCGACGATAGTATCGTACCACCAGTTCGACCGGATCGGTGGTATCCCTCCGACGAGCGTTCGGACGCCGTCGTGGATGCGGCCGTAGGCCGGATACGCGAGGAATCCGACGCCGATGGTCACCGCGCTCATCCCGACCGGCGTCGAATACGATGTCGGGAGCCCGACGTGCATCTCGTGGGGGTCGACGGCCGTCGCCTCGAGGCCGGACTGGACGATGACGTCGACGGCGATGTCGGGGTCGACGCTGACGAGTGCGGCCAGCAGCGCCAACACGGCCGGCGGGACGAGCAGGGTCACGGGTGGGCGATGGACGTGCCCGAGCCCCTCGGGCCGGTCGCCGAAGAACAGCGAGAGGAATCGCAGCGAGTAGAGGACGGTGAAGATGCTCCCGAAGACGGCGACGGCGGGATAGAGCCAGCCCAGCACCCCGATATCGTGGTAGTGACTCGCCTCGACGGCGGCCTCGAAGAGCAGTTCCTTCGAGTAAAAGCCGTTAAACGGCGGAATACCCGCCATGCTGAGTGCGACGACCGTCGTGATCGCCGCCGTGACCGGGAGATCGTGTCGGAGGCCGCCGAGTTTCGCGATCTCTCGCGTGCCCGCCTCGTGGGCGACGATGCCGGCGACGAGGAACAGTGCGGCCTTGAACAGGGCGTGGTTGAGCAGGTGGAAGACGCCGGTTTCAGCACCGTACACGGACGTAAATCCGAAGCCGGCGACCATCAGGCCGAGATGGCTCGCCGTCGAGTAGGCCAGCAGTTCCTTGATGTCCGTCGACGCGACGGCCATGATCGCACAGACGGTCATCGTCGTCAGGCCGAGCGTCGCAAAGAGGACGAGCCACTCGGGCCCGACGAGCATCGGCCGAACCCGGCCGATGAAGTAGACGCCGACTTTGACCATCGTCGCGGAGTGGAGAAACGCCGACACGGGCGTCGGGGCTGCCATCGCGTTGGGGAGCCAGAAGTGCAGCGGGACCTGTGCGGACTTGGTCCCCGCACCGATGGCGAGCAATCCGAGTACCGGAAGGAACAGCCCCCGCTCGCGAAGGGCCTCCTGCATCGCGTCGGGGTTCTCGAGCATCGCCGCGAGGTCGAATACTGCGACCGCCGAGCCGGAATCGACGACGTCGACGGCGACGAGCGACAGCAGGAGGAAGCCGACCAGCAGGAAGAGGCCGCCGCCGACGGTGATGAACATCGCCATCCGGGCGGCGTACTGCGAGGAGTCGTCGGCGGTGTAGTAGCCGATCAGGACGAACGAACAGAGGCTCGTGAGTTCCCAGAACAGAAAGATCGCGATCAGATCGGCGGCGAGCGCGACGCCGACGATCGATCCCATGAATGCGAGCAACGCGGCGTAGTATCTGGTGAGCCCCGACTGCCCGTGCATATAGGCGGGCGAGTACGTGAAGATGAGCGCTCCGATACCGCAGGCGAGCAACGCGAACAACAGCGCCCAGCCGTCCACGGAGAACCGAAGCGCGATGTTCAACGCGGGGATCCACTCGAGGGCGACGGTTCCCTCCTGGCCGTACTGGGTTCCGAGGAGTCCGAACGATGCCAGTGCGACGACGGTGCCCGCGTATCCGGTTCGCTCCCCGAGAACGCGAACGAAAAGCGGCGTGAGCGCTGTCGCGACGAACGGCAGCGCGACCGCGGCGATGACGATCGCCAGGTCGGGAGACATTCGATACGCCGGGGTAGGGGAAGACCGGCCTTAAACGGTTACCTTTCGGATAGCCGAACGGTGATCGGAATCGATCGACACGAGTGGGGGGCGATCGGGGTCGAATCGGTGGGGCCGATTCCCGACTGACGACTCCGACACGCTTATTCGCGAACGGGGACCATTCACGTATAGTGAGTACTGAGACGCCAGAACCGACCGAAACCGAAGCGTTCGAACGGGTCTGTGAGACGCTCGTCGAGCGGATCCTCGCCGGCGAGGTCGAACGCGACGAGGTCGAGAAAGCCAAACTCGAGGCCTGTTCGGAACACTCGGCACCGAAGGTGCCGAAAAACTCCGAACTGCTGGATTACGCGCCCGAGGAGCACCGCGAGGACCTCGAGACCGTGCTCCAGCGGAAACCGGTGCGGACGGCGTCGGGCGTCTCGCCGGTCGCGATCATGACCTCGCCCGAGCGCTGTCCACACGGCAAGTGTCTCTACTGTCCGGGCGGTCCCGATTCGGAGTTTTCCTCCTCGCAGAGCTACACGGGCGAGGAGCCGGCCGCCGCCCGCGGCGTCCAGAACGACTACGACCCGTACGGCCAGGTCACGCTCCGACTCGAGCAGTTGCGCCAGATCGGCCACCCCGTCGACAAGGTCGAACTCATCCTGATGGGCGGGACGATGACCGCCCGGAGCCACGACTACCAGGAGTGGTTCGTCAAGCGGGCCCTCGAGGCGATGAACGACTACGACGTCGACAAGGAGCCCGAGCCGGCCCAGGGAGTCAGTTTCGCCGAGGACCCCGAGGAGTACGAGTGGCAGTACCTCGAGGACGTCATCGCCGAAAACGAGACGGCTGACATCCGCAACATCGGGACGACCTTCGAGACGAAGCCCGACTGGTGTGACCCCGAACAGATCGATCGGATGCTCGAGCTTGGCGGGACGAAAGTCGAGGTCGGCGTCCAGACGACCTTCGAGCGGATCAACAGGGAGATGCACCGGGGCCACGGCGCGCAGGCGTCGATCGACGCCAATCGGCGGCTGCGCGACTCGGCGTTCAAGGTCGGGTTCCACATGATGCCCGGCCAGCCCGGAATGAGCAAGGAGATGTGTCTCGAGGACTTCCGGCGACTCTTCGAGGAAGAACAGTGGAAGCCCGACTACCTGAAGATCTACCCGACGCTCGTGGTGCGGGGCACTGCGACCTACGACTGGTGGCACAGAGACGAGTACGACCCCCTCTCGAACGACGAGGCCGCCGACCTGATCGCGGAGATCAAGGACATGATCCCCCGGTACACCCGACTCCAGCGCGTCCAGCGGGACATCCCGGCGGACTTCATCGACGCGGGCGTCTGGAAGTCGAACCTCCGCCAGCTCGCGCGCAAGCGCATGGACGAACACGGCTGGACGTGTGAGTGCATCCGCTGTCGCGAGGCCGGAATGCACGACGACGAACCGGAAACCGTCGAATTAGACGTGATGAGCTACGAGGCCTGTGGCGGCACCGAGCACTTCATTTCCGTCGAGGACTTCGAGAAGGACCTCCTCGTGGGCTTTTGCCGACTCCGGTTCCCGAACGATCCCGTCCGCCCGGAACTCGAGAACGCGGCGCTGGTCCGGGAACTCCACGTCTACGGCTCGGAAGTCGCGATGGGTGACGACGGCGCGACCGACCAGCACCAACACCAGGGCTACGGCCGTCGGCTGATGGACCACGCCGAGACACTGGCCGCCGACGCCGGCTACGACAAGGTAAGCGTCATCTCCGGCATCGGTGCTCGAGAGTACTACCGGAACAAGCTCGGCTACCATCAGGACGGCCCGTACGTCAGCAAACGATTGTGAGTGGACGGTCCGTACGTCAGCCACCGCCTGTAAGTCGCGCTCGTGGATCGTGTCGTCCGGATCGCAGCGCCCGCTTAGGTGGTGTCTGACCCCGACGCCGAATTTATTGTCGATGGTGTAGATTCGAATTAAAATCGAAAAATTTATTCGGGTATTCCCACAATTATCCGCTGCCGACAGTGGTCGGCACCGTTGTCAACCCCCCCCCCACTCCGACAACGCCACATCACCGTCCGATCGAGTGCGTCGAACGCCACTCATCGTTCGATTCCTGGTGCGGCCATCTCGGCGCGCTCGTCCCCGGACCTTTCTGTGCTGTCACCATCCCGTCAGTTTCGTTCTCTCATGCGCTCTCGGGTAGCCAGAGCGGTGCGTCCACGGTGTGGCGGCCGCCGTCGACGACCGTCTGCGAGAGAAGCCAGTCGGTCACTCCGTCCTCGGAAGCCGGAAGGTGTGGGCCGTCCGAGGGCGGTGCGCTCGTGAACGCCGGTCGTCCTGTCGTGCCGACCGGGGTACAAACCAGTACACAGCCCAACTGCGGGACGGGACGCCTCGCCGTCCTCGGCGAAGCGGTCACGCCTCGCGCGCCCTCCGATAGCCGAGACCGCCCTCGTAACAGAGGTAGCCAAGCGCCACTCCGCCGGCGAGGAGGCCGAGGATCGTTCGGTCGGTGCCGTCGGCGACAGCGAGAAACGACGGGAGCAAGGACAAACTGACCAGCGCTGGGGTCCGAATGCGAGTTCGCGGCGCGTGCTCGCCATCGCGGTCGGTCACCGCGAGGTACAGCTGTGGTCCGAGAATCGGGAGCACGATCATAACGAAGACGCCAAAGAGGACGTGATCGATCTCGAGGACCAGTCCGATGCTCATCCCGCAGCGAAGAGAACGGCCGCGACAGCGAGAACGCGGTTCTCTCGTGAGAGCATAGGACACGTTCGGACGCTGATAGTATATTCGTTCGGATGAACGTGCAACGGAGTCGTCGGCGCTCGGGCCACGACCGGCGAGATCGTCAGTCGATCGTGACCTCGAGTTCGAGCAGGCCGAGGTGGGGCGGTGCACCGCCGCCGTTCGTGCGGAACTCCTCGGGCGTCGAGTTGACGACGTTGTAGAAGTCCGACTGGCTGGTCGGGACGAGCGTACTGCCGTCGTCGCGCTGGAGGAACGCCGGGGTGTCAGTGCCCTCGATGAGTTCGAGTTGTTCCTGCCAGTCCTCGTCGGCGTAGATGAAGGTGCCAAACGAGAACCGGCCTGCGGCGAGCGCGTCGTGTTTCGACAGGAACAGTCCGGCTTCCTCGGCGTTGTACTCCTCGTCGCTCACCCAGGCGATCGCGGCGATGCCCTCGGCTTGGAGGAGGTAGAAGTCCCAGGAGAGCGTCGCGTCGAACACCGCCCAGACGCTGCGCGGGCCGACGGTGTGGAGTTCGACGCTGAACGCGGGCCGCAGTCGATCACCCTCCGGTTCGGGGACGAAGGTGGCGTCGTAGCCCGGCGATCGGATGCCCCGATCGTGGTAGACGACGCCGTCCATATCGATCCCCGCGTCGATCCGGTCGACGATTCCGCGGACGGTGGCCCCGCCCTGCCCCTCGAGGTGCTCGAGGAAGTCGGGAAATCGAGAGACGTCCGTCCAGGGTCGCTCGTCGTCCGCGCTCATACTGCTTCCCCCCCGCGGGCGGTGCGTGATCGACACTGGTCCCCGACACACGACAGCGGCCTGCCCACATCGGCCGTGGGGTTCCCGGTAGCCTCGTCCATGGGTCTTACTGGGTGGTGGCGCGGATTAGGCTTTCCGACCTCGAGGCGGTGTCCAGCGAGTCGGGCGTCGTCGTCCAGGCGGGGGATCCGGTCGGTTCGGGCGCTGGCGTCGGAGCGACACGTCTTTTTGACCGGGACGGGCAGTGTGAGGTATGGATCCAAAGCGGGAGCTCACCAGCGTCGACCTCGCCGCCCTCGTCGGGGAATTCGGTGCCTACGAGGGTGCGAAGGTCGACAAAGCGTACCTTTACGGCGACGACCTCGTCCGGCTCAAGATGCGGGACTTCGATCGGGGCCGCATGGAGCTGATCCTCGAGGTCGGCGAGGTCAAGCGGGCCCACACGGTCGCCCCCGAGCGCGTCCCCGACGCTCCCGGGCGGCCGCCGCAGTTCGCGATGATGCTGCGCAACCGACTGTCGGGCGCGGACTTCGCCGGCGTCGAGCAATACGAGTTCGACCGCATCCTCGAGTTCGTCTTCGAGCGCGACGACGGCACGACCCGGATCATCGTCGAACTGTTCGGCCAGGGCAACGTCGCGGTCACCGACGGCGAGTACGAGGTGATCGACTGTCTCGAGACCGTGCGCCTAAAATCTCGGACCGTCGTTCCGGGCTCGCGCTACGAGTTCCCCGACACCCGGACGAACCCGCTGACGGTCTCCCGGGAGGCCTTCGACCACGAAATGGACGACTCCGATACGGACGTGGTCAGAACGCTCGCGACCCAGCTGAACTTCGGCGGGCTCTACGCCGAGGAGGTCTGTACCCGCGCCGGCGTCGAGAAGGGGCTGGACATCGACGACGCCGACGAGGACGTCTACGATCGACTCTACGAGACCATCGAGCGACTGGCACTCGACATCCGAAACGGGAACTTCGACCCGCGACTCTACGTCGAGCGCGACGACGAGGGCGATTCCGAGGAAGGCGACGACGGCGGGAACGATGGGCAGGTCGTCGACGTGACGCCGTTCCCGCTCGAGGAACACGACGATCTCGACGGCGAGGCCTACGACTCGTTTCTCTCCGCGCTGGACGACTACTTCTTCAGGCTCGAACTCGCCGAGGAGGAGGAGCCGGATCCGACCGACCAGCGTCCGGACTTCGAGTCGGAGATCGCCAAACACGAGCGGATCATCGAGCAACAGCAGGGTGCGATCGAGGGGTTCGAGCAGGAGGCCGACTCGTTGCGCGAGCAGGCCGAACTGCTCTACGCCGAGTACGGGCTGGTCGACGACATCCTCTCGACGATTCAGGGGGCCCGCGAACAGGACCGCTCCTGGGACGAGATCAGGGACCGGTTCGAGGAGGGTGCCGAGCAGGGTATCGACGCGGCGGAGGCGGTCATCGACGTCGACGGCAGCGACGGCACCGTCGTCGTCGGGATCGACGGCGAACGGATCGACCTCGACGCCCAGCAGGGCGTCGAACAGAACGCGGATCGACTCTACACCGAGGCAAAACGCGTCGAGGAGAAAAAAGAGGGTGCGCTGGCGGCCATCGAAAACACTCGCGAGGACCTCGAGGACGCCAAGCGCCGCCGCGAGGAGTGGGAGGCTGACGAGAGCGACGGTGCGGACGAGGACGAGTCCGACGAGGAGGACGGCGACGACCGCGACTGGCTCGCAGCGCCGTCCATCCCGATCCGCGAAAACGAGCCCTGGTTCGATCGGTTCCGCTGGTTCCACACCAGCGACGGCTTCCTCGTGATCGGCGGCCGCAACGCCGACCAGAACGAGGAACTCGTCAAGAAGTACCTCGAGCCGGGCGACGTGGTGCTCCACACGCAGGCCCACGGTGGCCCCGTCACCGTGTTGAAGGCGACGGACCCGAGCGAGGCCTCCTCGAGCGACATCGAACTCCCCGAATCGAGCATCGAGGAGGCTGCCCAGTTCGCCGTCTCCTACTCGTCGGTCTGGAAGGACGGTCGCTACGCGGGCGACGTCTACGCCGTCGACTCCGATCAGGTCTCGAAGACTCCCGAGAGCGGCGAGTACCTCGAGAAAGGCGGGTTCGCGATCCGGGGCGACCGGACGTACTACCGCGATACACCGGTCGGCGTCGCGGTCGGCATCCAGTGTGAGCCCTACACGCGGGTGATCGGCGGTCCGCCGTCGGCGATCGAAACGCAGGCGGAGACGACGATCGAACTCGAGCCCGGCCGATACGCCCAGGCCGACGCGGCGAAGCGTCTCTATCGGCGCTTCCGCGAGCGGTTCGCCGACGAGTCGTTCGTCCGAAAGATCGCGAGCCCCGACCGGATCCAGCACTTCATGCCACCGGGTGGCAGTCGGATCGCGGACGACTGAGACGGCCCCGTCCGGAGTGACGGTCGTCGCTCTGGCTGACGGCCGCGGCACGATCCGCTGGCCACCATCGGCGGAGGCGTCGGTTCGCTGTTCGAGAAACGGCTGCACCTGCCGGGACCGCGATTACACGCCGGCTCGTGGTCGTGCTCGTATGGTCGAGATCGATACCGATACCGAGACGGAGCCGGAGCTGGGCACCGCCACGATCGTGTACGAACTGCCGGGAGAAGACGTCGAACGCGTCACCGTCGACAACGACCGGATCGCCTACTTCCAGGACCACTGGCTGTTCGCGTACGGGACCGACGAGGACGGCAACGACGTCGTTCGCCGCGTTCCCAAAGCACGCGTCCACTTCGTCGAACGGTCCGTCGAGGAGGTCACCGAAACGTTCGAATCCGGCCTCGAGAAGGCGAAGGCGAAACTCGAGGAGCTCCGTGACTGACGGCAGGTCGCCGACGTGAGACTCGCCGTCCCGGACGGCGGGGACGTGGGCAAGATCCATGTAAGTCGTTGCCGTATCCGTGCGTATGTCAGCAGACGACAGTACGCGCGTCGACGAAGTGATGTCGACGCCGCTCGAAACCGTCTCGAGGAGCGCGACGATTCGGGAGGCTGCGACGGTGATGCGCGACGAGGAGATCACTGCGCTCGTGGTGACGACGGATCCCCCGTCGATCATCACCAGCACCGATCTCGTGAACGTCGCCGCCGAGGGCCGCGATCCGACCGACGTGCAGGTCGAGGACGTGATGACGAAGTCCGTCGAGACCGTGCCACCGACCCTCTATCTCGAGGAAGTGGCTGCGATGATGACCGGCCTCAGTATCGGTCACCTGCCAGTGGTCGAGAAGGACGACTACGTCGGGATGATTTCCTCGACCGACGTCACTGCGGAACTTTCCTGACGACGGGCGACGAAGCCGACCGCGGTCGATTCGGCGATCGAGCGGACTCACCTCCGGTTGGCGTCGCTACCGCCGTTCGACGGGTGACTCGTCCATGTGCATCTCGTGAATCGAGATGCGAATGTCGGAGGCATCGTCGAACTCGGTCGTCGGCTGGTCGGCCTGGTCTCGTTCGAGACGGTCGTCGCCGCCTTCGGCTCGGCGGATCGTCCGTCGCTCGGCTTCGTCGTACGCCGATCCCATGGCGATCAGGAAGCCAACCATCGCCGTCACGAGCGCGACGGCACCGATCGCGACGGCTCCGATCGCGACTACCGCACCGGAGAGGACCTGACCGGAGACCAGCAGCGAGACCGCCGTGACGGCTGCGATCAACGTGAGCAGGCGGGCGAGTCGGCTGGTATCGAGCCCGCGGTATGATTTCTCGCCAGTCGTATCGAACAACACGTCCAGGATCCCGTTGTAGGAATCGTCGGTCCGGGCGTTCCCAAGCGAGTGCGTCGATTGCGCGACCCAGACGCCTGCGGTGAAGTTGAGGAAGGCGACGAACGAGACGAGTCCGATCTGGCCGTCGACGAACAGTCCCGACACGATCGCGCCGGTAAACGTCACCGCCATGATCGCGTGGGTCACGAGCGACCGAGTGCCGAAGTCTTCGAGTTGTGCGAGGTATCCCATGTTCATACCTAGCAAAGGGGGACGACGAGAATAGCGTTGGTCCCTACCTATGTCAATTGTCTACAAGCATCACGACTGTCGGCTTCGACGGACGGATTCGATCGGATAGCCGATGCTCGAGCGCGAAGCATCGCTCAGTTCGGCCACGAATCGCGACTTCGGCGGGGTACACACGCCGTGCTGTCGTCGGAACCACGCAGAACCGACGATTTCGATCGGTTCCCGCCGGCTATCGGATCCGTTCGGGTTAGAGCAAGTTGTTTTCAGCGATCGGGCCGATGACGGGGAAACTCGTCCGGTTGCCCTGGAACGCCATGACCAGGAGGTAGAGCCAGACGAGCAAGAGGGCGAACCCGATCCCCATCTGCGAGAGGAACGATAGGATCCCGATCAGGAACCCCAGAACGTCGCCGACGAGCATCGCCACGACCGTCGTGAAGACGTTGAGCGCGATGTATATCGCCGTCGAGGCGACCCCGAAGACGATGCTCTGGGCGGCGTGGAAGCGGGCGAACTCGTTTTCGTCCTCGAGGAGATAGATGAGAATCCCCGTCAGAGGCGAGAACAGGTACGCGATCGCACCCAGTACGTTCCCGTCGGGACCGAGGCTGGTTGCTGACGATGCTGCTGTTGTCGTTCCGGTTGCTGGTTCGTTTCTCGTTGACATCGGTGATCGACCCCATAGACCGGGATGAGGTACTTCGCTGTATTGGATAGGTCTCATATAAAAATACCGTTTACTGTCGTAAAATCAAATTCGGGCGGATCTCGGATCACTATTCGTGAGGGGGTAACCAATCGGTTGACCGCGACCCCGAGCACGAGCGACCGTCGCTCGGATCGCAGTCCACTTACCGCCACCCTGCAAACGAACGTCCATGCAGATCAAAGACCGGGAGCAGGTCGAGGGCGGCCGCGAGCGGGTCACCGTCGTCCCCGAGAGCGTCGACGACCTCTGGCACCTGCAGTACGTCCTCGAGCCCGGCGATCGCGTCGCGGGCGATACGACTCGACGGATCCAGCGCAACGACGACCAGATGCGGGACACGGGCGGGGAACGCGAACACATGTGGGTCGCCATCGCCGTCGAGACGATCGAGTTCCACAAGTTCGCCAACCGGCTGCGGGTCGGCGGCGAGATCGTCGCCTGCTCGCGCGAGGATCAACTCGACTTTCACCACACGCTCAACGTCGAAGCGCGCGACGAGATTTCGATCGAAAAGCGATTCAAGCCCGATCAGGTGGCCCGCCTCGAGGAGGCCGAGGAGGCGACCGAGAACCCCGACGTCGCGATCGCTACGGTCGAAGAAGGACAGGCTCACGTCCATACCGTCGCCCAGTACGGCACCGAAGAACGAGCGACGATCACCGGCACGACCGGCAAGGGCGAGTACGCCCGCGGGCGCTCGGAGCTGTTCGAAGAGCTCGCGACGGTCCTCACGCGCCTCGAGGTCGACGCGATCATCCTCGCCGGGCCCGGCTTTACGAAGCAAGACGCCTACAAGTACCTCGAAGACAACGAGCCCGAGGTGGCCGACCTGATCACGATGGTCGACACGGCGGCCGTCGGTGACCGGGGCGTCCACGAGGTGCTCAAACGCGGCGCAGTCGCGGACGTCCAGGAGGAGACCCGGATCGAAAGCGAGGCCGAGTACATCGACGAACTCACGCGGCGCATCGCGGACGGTGCCAAGGCGGCGTACGGCCCCGAACAGGTGAAAAAGGCCGCGGAGTTCGGTGCGATCGAGCGCCTGCTCGTGCTCGACGATCGATTACAGCGTGAACGCGGCCCGGACGGCGAGTGGGCGATCAGCGTCGACGAGATCGTCCGTACGACCGAGCAGAAAGGTGGCGACGTGACGGTCTTCTCGAGCGAGTTCCCGCCCGGACAGCAGCTCTCGAATCTCGGCGGGATCGCGGCGCTGTTGCGGTATCGACTCGAGTGAGTCGAGGGGGCCGTCCCGGTCACTCGACGCGCAGTTCCTCACTGGCTTCGATCAACTGGATCAGGACGGCGGCAAACAGCGAGCCGGCACTCCAGATCGCCGTCTCGCCGTCCTCGCCGCCGAGAACGCTCACGAGGATACTATCGTCGTCGCCGATGACGATCCGTCCCGACTGTTGCTCGTCCGCCCGATGGCCGGGCGGGCGTTCGACGATGACGCCCTCGACGTCGGCAAACCGCTCTCGAACGCCCGGGGCCCTGCTGACGACGATCACCGCGACGCCGTTTCGTGCCCGCTCGGCGAGGGTCCGTTCGATCGCGTCGGTGAGGAGATCGGTGCGGCGGGTCCCGAAGACGATCCGTTCCTCCGCCTGCGAGAGGATATCGACGGTCCGGTCGTCGACGCGGTCGCGGCCGCGAACCGTCCAGATGTCTTCCTGGGTCTCTTCCCCGGCCGGTTCGCTCTTGACGGTTTCGACGTAGTCGAACGCTCGATCCTGTTCGCGCTCGAATTCCTCCCGGAGGATCTCTCGTGCCTCCTCGACGCTGACCGGTCGGTACCGGATCGGCTTCGACTGTTGAACCTCGAGGAGTCCCCGGTCCTCCAGGCTGTCGGCGACGCTGTAGACCTGCGATCGGGGGACGTCGGTGGCGTCCGCGACGTCTCGTGCCGTTCCTGCGCTCAGCCGATGCAGCGCGATGAATACCTTGGCCTCGTAGCTGGTAAGCCCGAGCTGCTCGAAGGCGTCGACGGCCTTGGCTTCGTCGCTATTCACTCCTCGTCACCTCCCTGGTAGTCGGCGTCGGTCCCGCCATCGCTCGCAGTGGAGGTCCCCGCCCGTCTCCCGGGGGTGTCGAACGAGACGTCCGGCCCGAAGTACCGCGTCCACGTGACCAGCAGCGTCGGCAGGACGACGACGCTGGCCAGGAAGGCATACGTGATCGTCAGCGCGGTAATGATCCCGAACTGGCGGAGTGCGGGGAGGATGGCGAAGGCGAGCGTTCCGAACCCGCCGACGGTGGTCGCCGCGCTGCCGAGTAGTGCGCCACCGGTGCCGGTGACGGTCGTTCGCAGCGCCGACCAGACGTTCCCCTGGCGCTCGAGTTCGAGCGTGTAGCGGGCGCTGACGTGAATGCTGTAGGCGACGCCGAGTCCGACGGTGAGACTCGTGATCATCCCCGTGAGCACGTTGAAGGGCATGCCGATGAGGTACATCGTCCCCAGAATCCAGCTGACGGAGAACGCGACCGGTAACAGGGTCACGGCACCCAGCGAGGCACTGTTGCCGGTCACCCAGTACGCACCGGTGAGGAACAGGAACACCGCCACGAGCGTAATCAGCAAGCTCTCGAGGACGGTATCGAGCAGGTCCTGTTCGACGATGTGATTGACGATCGGATCGCCGGTAGCGATCGCGCTCCAGCGGCCGTCGCTGCCGTCTTCGATGTCGCCGGCGATGGTCCGAATCTCGCTGGTCGTTTCGCTCGTCGTGGCATCGCCGTCCAGGGCGATGACCAACCGGGCGGACTCGTACGTTCCGCCGTCGGTCCGGTGGAGGACCTGGTTCGCGGCGTCCTCGTCGATCTCGTAGAGTTGATCGTACAGCGCCGAGACGTTCTCGTCGGGAACGTCGTCGTCGTCGGTATCGGCCGCAGTGAACGACTCGTTGAACGACTCGTTTTGCGCGGCGATCCCTTCCATCGTCGTCAGCGGATCCCGTACGTCGGTCTCGTTCGTCGCGAGCGTGTACGCGATCTCGCTGTCGGCGACGTCGTTCCGGGCGTCGTCGATTTCCTCGAGTACGGCGGGATCGGTGACGGTGCCCTCGACGAGGATCTGTGCCTGCTGGTCCTCTCGCTGGAAGTTCTGATTGACGTACTCGAGGTCGTCCTTGGCGTGGTACTCGCCGGGACTCATCCCGCCCGGGAGGGTTTCGGTCCACGATGGGGGACTGTCCGCGAGGAAGTCCTCCTCCTGGAAGCTGGTGTCGACCTGGGTTGCACCGTATACCCCGCCTGCAGTGAGCAACGCGACGACGAGGAAGACGACCAGGGGGATCCGTCTGGCGGCGGTCGAACCCACCGTCAGAAGGTCGCTGAAGCGCCCACCGCCGGTCCCGAACGCACGTTTCCGCCGATCGATGCCGCGGGACTCGAGGAACTCGTCGATCTCGACCTTTGCGGCCGGGATCAGCGCACCGAAGACGATCAGTGCGGTGACGATCCCGACCGAACTGACGATGCCGAACTCCCTGATGGGGGCGATGGGACTAACGAGGTTCGAGAGGAAGCCGATCACGGTCGTGGCCGTCACCCAGACGAGGGCGGCACCCACGCCGGCCAGTGCGACCCCCATCGAGCCGCGGACGGTCCCGCTCGCGCCGTCCGCCTCGCGTTGCTCGCGGTGGCGCATGAAGACGTGAATCGCGTAGTCGATCGACAGGCCGATCAGGAGGACCGGCACTGCGACGAACAGCTGGTTGAACGCGATCCCGGTCCAGCCCATGAAGCCGAACGTCCAGACGAGGACGGCGACGATACCGGCGACGCCGAGGACGATATCCAGCGGATCGCGGTAGGCGATCAACAGCGCGATCACGACGAACAGCAACGCCAGCGGGCCGACGATGGCGAGGCTGTCGGCCATCGACCGGTCGATCTCGTCGGTGATGATCCCGCTCCCGAAGACGAGATACGAGTCGTCGTAGTCGGTTGCCAGCTCACGGATCTCGAGTTGGCTGTCGACGACCCGATCGCTGACCCCGCCGCCGACCCCACCCGTCCCGTCGTCGGGAGTCGACTGGACGACCGAGGTGACCCGTGCCTCGGCGTCGGTACTGCCCTGTTCGTAGGACGCCGACAGGAGTGCGAGCGCGGCGTTGTCCTCGGAGTCGTTCGTCGACAGCGTCCGCTCGAGCGTCCGCTCGAACGCCGCGTCGTCGAGCTCCTCGATAGCCGCGATCTGTTCGTCGAGTGGCGGTCGATCGTCGCTCTCTAGGGCTGCGTACTCCGCCTGGAGGACGCCGGCCGTTCCCGACCGATACGCCTCCTCGAGGTCGGCGGTGAGTTGCTGGTAGTCGGGGTTCTCGCGTGGGTTCGCCGACAGGGATTCGATCTCGTAGCGCTGAGATTCGATCTCCCTGACCTGCTGTAGTGCCGACTCGTAGCGGGCCGTCTGGGTCTCGTTGAGTCCCCTCGTCGAGCGCTCGACGACGACGTCGAACTGCCCCTCGAGTTCGGCCGCCCGTGGCCGGTACTCCGACTGGTTGATCGAGCCGCTCTCGAGGGACGCGTTGAGCTCCTCGTACTGGCGTTGGAGTCCGGCCGTCTCGTTGAGCCCGTCCTCAAGTCGTGCGCTGGTTTCGTTCACCCGTTGGGCGTCCTCCGTTCTGATCGCCGTGATGGCGACCAGGTTCTCGATGCCAGTGATCGGCTGCTCCCCGGCGAGCGTCGCGTTGATCGACTCGTCGGCTCGCAGTTCCTGCTGGAACTCGAGGGACGCGAGCAGCGACTCTCTCGTGAGCACGTCGTCACCGCGTGCGATTACCTGAACGCGGGTCGTGTTCTCCTGTTGATCGCTCGTGAAGTTCCCGTCGATCCGCTCGAGGGCCTTCGCTTCCTCGGATTCGGTCTCGAACTGGGAGAGGGAGGAATCGTCGTCGACCATCGGTGCGCCAGCCCCGACGAGCGCCGTCGAGACGAGAAGGATCACGAGGACGATCCGTGAGTGGGCGGTAATGGCGCGTGCGATCCGTTCGGGGCCGCTCATCCGTTCACCTCCAGGTTCGTATCGGAGCAGTCGTGTGGGCCCATTCTGTTGTTATGTTCTTACAAACAGGCGCGCATTTACGTGTTCGGAATGGATGGCTTTTTGAAATGTTGGGGGTCGCGCTCGAGGCCTGGAGCCCACGAACCCGACGCGAACGCACGGTATAGCAATTAGCAGTTGCCTTTACAGGTACTGCAGTTTTGTGAAGCGGGAAGCACCACTGCGACTGTCGATGCGACCCACTATTCGGCGACTGGTTCACAGAGTCGAGCGGCAACTCGAGAGCGGTCGTCGCCCGGAACCCACGTCAGACCTCATGTCGGCGTTTTCTGATACGTTTGGAGTCGGTAGATAGTGCGGCCTGCTCCGAGGAGGACGATGGCGGCGAACGCGAGCGCGACTGCCTCGGGCACCGATCTCCCGGCAGCGACCAGCCCGAACGCGATCGTCGCAACGCCCACTCGAATCGCGAGATTGCCGACGATATTCGCTGCGACTCCTTTCGGGACGTCCGTCGATGTATCGTAGCCAGCGATGAGGAACGTCCATTCGCGGTACTTGATCAGATACCCGAGGAGCACGGTCCCGAGTCCGACGAGCACTGTTTCCGGCGATTCGGCCAGTGACTCGATCATACGTGTTAGTACACTAAACTACGACATAAAACTGTCTAGGAAACAATTCGAACGGGATATTCACTGTCCGTGGAAGTTTCGAACGGCATAGACGGGCCGTTGGTGGAAACCAGGAAACAACGGAGAGCAGGCGTGAGGAGTGCACGGACCGGGATCGCTGCTGCTCGCGGTATTGCTCGCAGCAGAAATGCGCAGACCGGGATTTGAACCCGGGCCATGAGCTTGGAAGGCTTCTATCACAATCCGTGTGATTTCACCCATCAAACAGGGTTCAATTCGACGCAGAACGACACAGATTCAACACCAACTTCGACAGTCACCCCGTCTCAGTCTTGCATTTTCCCTCGTTAGCGTTCCCGGTTTCCTCGGCTCGTAATACTATTTAGGATATTATAAAGGCCGGTGTCGTGAGCTTTAGGGCTTACATCTATACGCACTGTCTAGTTCTGCACCTCCTCGACCGGCTTTTTTCCATCGAGAGCCTGATGCGGCCTCAGGTGGTTGTAGTAATGCACGAACTGTTCAAGCCACTGACGGGCGCTCGCCCGACTACCCACCCACGAATTATGGAAGCGGTCGATCCGCATTTTGAGGGTATGAAACTACTTTTCGATGAGGTTTCGGTCGATATAGTTGACCTGACCGCTCAATCCTAATCGAGCAAGAGCAGTCCGATAGCCGAATTGATCGACGAGAAACTCAGCCTCTGAGAGATCGTGTTTCTCACGGAGGCCAGCCAGGAACGCAGCCGCCGGATCGGTGCCATGTCGCCCAAATAACGCGACATCAAGGAGTAACTTCGTCTCGATGTCTATTGCAGCATACAACCAAGACCACTCCCGGTTAATCTTGACAGCGGTCTCGTCAACAGCGACCCGCGACGGCGATGCCGTCGGTGGGTCGCGTCCGCTGTCAGCCAGCCGATGGACCCAGTTCCAGACTGCTCCGTGAGAGCGTTCAACGCCTCATTCAGCGAGGATCGTTGTTGTCTCCCGAAGCGAACAACCGGTCTGATGGAGGCGGGCGGCGAACGCCCTGACGGGCGTCGCCGTCCGCTCGTTCTCCCAAGATTCTTCTAAATCCGTCTCATAACTCTCGCTGAGCAGGTCTGCGAGCATCAACCAACTCAACAGTACGACCTGCTCACTTCTCAAACTGGCTCAACTAGACAGTGCCCTTATTCTATACTTTCTCCGTGTCTGACTGTTTGAAACCGTCCAGTTCATCTAATGCGGTTCTGTTGAAATCCTCTTCTTCAGACATAGCACAGTTCGAAGCAGTTAGTCACTGAAGAGTGCGAATTGAGCGAAGAACTTTTTGTGGAATCAACGGAATACGAGAACAAGATGGATACCAGCCGTTCCAACCATGGTCTCTTGGCGTATTTTCTGTTTCTTCTTGGCGCAGTCTTCATTGGTCCACTTGAAGCTGTATTGGGGTTGGCGCTTTACTGGCTCCTTGGGAGTCAAGAAGAGTCGCCACAGAATGAATCCTAGTTCGTCAGTAATTTCCTACTTGCATCCTACCATTTGTACGTCCTATACTGACTGCAAACAGCTCAGAATGTGTTATCTACTGAGGACTTCAACAGGGCCAGCCGACCCTATCTACGATCCTTGATGCCGATCCTACCCTCGACGCACCGATTGAACTGTAGTATCAATCAACCGTTCCCCATCCTCGTTCACCCAGAGCGTTTCAATGAGAGACTGAAGACGACGAACAATACATATTCGTACAATACGGCTGATTTAGGTCGAACGAAGGGGAAGTCGATCCGATATTCTGTCACTCGTAGGCCTCGTACGGCTCGACCAACGTCAGGAGATCTTGTTCCAGTTCACCGCCAACAAACCGGACGTGCCCCGTTTCAGCCTCGTAGTCGATTATCCGAGCCTCCTCCAGTTTTGGAAGATGAGTATGGTGAAGTACAATTCGGATGCGTTGTTGGTGTTCGTCTGACTCCCGTCTCGGGTCTTCGTTCCGAACCCGGTCTGCAACGCGATCTACGAGCGCATCGTATTCCAGTGTCTTCTCAGAAGCGTTGTCCAACGCGTTGAGGGTGGCGCGTCGGTGTTCGTTCGCTACTGCCGACAGAATCGTATCGGGGGAGATCGATCTCTCACGCCCCGAAGAACCGGTACCCTCATCAATTGACTGTATCTCACGTGTCCCCATCTCTCGACTCTCATCCATACTCACATAGCGTAGTCCCATCTGCCTGGCTCTGTCCCATGGTGCATAATGGAAACAGTCAGTCCATTTCCGCTGCTGACTCGGGCGTGAGAAGTGTGTACCTCCCGAACGTCCCAATGGCACGACGCAGTCGCTCCGTCACTGCCTGATCGGAAATTCCGAGTTCGTCAGCTAACTCTGCGGTCGTACACCCTCGTGGAATGTCGTAGTATCCCCTTCGAATGGCAAGCGTCAACGCTTCTCGTTGGTGCTCACTCAGGCCGTACCACGGACCGGCCTCAGGGTCCGTCGGATTATATATGCGGATTAAATCCAAAGAGATGTGCGCGTCCTCACAACAGGTCTGGCACTGACTCATTGCTTCGCGGTCTGAGAATCGGATTTCGAAATTCCACCCTTCCGGTGATCCAGTAGCACCTAGTATTTGCCCGTCGTGTTCCAAAATGCACTGAAAAAGGTGGTCCTGGCTCGCATCCCAGTCGAGCCTGATGAGCGTCCGGTCGTCGAACACGTCAACCTCCGTGACGCTATTAACCGTTGGATAGCGTTCGACGGCCTCGAGAATGCCGTTTTCGACCGGTTCGTAGACCCAGAAGAGCGGCACGGTCACGTCCCCACTCGGGACGAGCGTTTCCAGTTCGATAGCCGAGGCTTTCTCTAGACTGAGGATTTGCCCGAGTTCAAAATCATCGGATGGGATGCGAACCTCCGTTATCACACTCATACTCGCTTGTAAGACTAGATTGTCCGGTTGCACAAAAGGAGGTGACATGGTGCACCATGGCCATCCGGGTGCCAGAGGTACACCCCGCTCGCAGCGCACACCATCTCGGCCAGCAACAGTGCGTTGACTCGTCTCGAAGCCATGATACACCACCCATGCCGGTTATTCGTCTGCCAGACGAAGGCTTCCGCATGGCGACTGTGATGGAGTTTACGAGTCCGGTAGCGGAGTTTCCGCTGGGAAGTGTGTTCGAGAACCTGCCGGGTGTGACCGTTGAACTGGAGCGATTGATTCCACACGAGACGCTGATTATCCCGTACTTCTGGGTGCGCGATGTAGAAACGAAGGATATCGAAGCTGCGTTCGAGTCACATTCCGGCGTGAGCAACATTCGAGTGGTCGATAGCGTCGAAGACGAGTATCTCATGCGGGCCGAGTGGGAGTCAGAGTACTTCGGCATCCTGAGTGCGCTTGCCAAGGCCAACGTCGTCGTGCTTTCCGGGATTGGAACGAAAGAGGAATGGCGGTTCGAGGTACGCGGTGAGAGTCAGGAGACGCTCGCTGAGTTTCGAGAATACTGCCAGGAAAACGATATTCCGATAGCGATCACCGCCGTCCACGCCATGCTTCCGATCCAGGGAGAGGGCTACGAGTTGACCGAGACCCAACGCGAGGCGCTGGTACTAGCCTACGAACGGGGCTACTTCGACTCCCCACGCGAGGCGTCGCTCGAAGAGATTGCCGACGAACTCGGTATCACCCAGCAGTCACTATCGTCACGACTCCGTCGGGGACATCGACGCCTTATTGGAGCGACACTCAGCAGTTCGTCGTGATCGTTCGGATAGTCTGCGTTTTAAACCTACTGTACTATCAGTATCCCTGTTGAACCGACTCAGACGGCTAGAATCAGTCTAGATGGGTACAACGATATCTGGGGTTGGAGTAGAAGCGGTTGAGTACGCTCAGGAATCTGGGACTGTTCGCACCCAGTTCGATCAGGAGAAGACACCAGCGAGCATGGCTGTTGTCGCAACGCTGGCGGACGTAATGGATACTGACCCTGTCGAACTCGACCCGCTCCATTCCACTGTTGACGCCGACGAATTAGATGCGCTCGTCCGCGTTCGCAACGGGACAAACGGGGATACCCACGCTGCATTCACGTACGAGGGGCACGCAATAACCGTACACAGCTACGGTGTGATCACTATCACACCAGAAAACGAACTCGCAGTGGAGAAACACGAAAGGGGGGCGGGAAGATGACGTCTGAGGAGACCTCGCTTGCGTCGAAGGAAGAATTAAACGCGGAGCTGAAAGACCTCCTTCGCAGGGCCTACGAGAGTGGAATCGATGTGGAAGGCGGATTCGAATGTCGGAATGGGGTCGAACATCCTGACTGGGACGTGATCGTCACCGAAGTCGAAAAGAACGAGCATTCGGAGTGAACGACTTCGAGCGTGGCCGGATCGGTAGCAACTACTTGACCTGTGAGTGACGAACGCTGTAACCAAGATCGCATCAAACGGGTACTCTCAGCGCAACAGCGGCGAGTATTACGTGCGCTCCTCGACGAGAGTTCGATGTCTGCTGACCCGATTCTTCGTAAGGGAGAGACTCTCAACTCCGGGGAGTACCTCACGATTTGTTACGAACTCCATCACGTCCTACTTCCCGAATTATCGGATGAGGGGTTCGTCGAGTTCGACAGGTTCGAAGACAAGGTACGGCGAGGAATGAAATTCAACGAGGTACGTCGGTTTCTTGAACAGATCGATGACGATCATGACGAGTAACCTGGTCCTGTAATCGATTTGCTACTGAATGCGCGCTTTGGGCTTGCACGACTACTTGAACAACTATCAGAACTGGCAGAACCCTCAGCGATCGATACGCAGCTCTCATCGACCGGCTGTTTCAGGCGATAATTTATCTGAAGAATGGGATTTCAACAGAGCCAGAGGAACCGGATCAAGAAGTATTGAGTCCCAGTTGTTGACCGTTTCCTGTCGATCGCCTACAGGTGCCTGGTCGTACCGGACAGCCATCTCATAGCTTTTCTGTCGAAGCTGTTGTTGGACGGCGGCGGGTCCCTGGTCACGGCTCATCTGCGGACCTACACTGTGTCTAATTGAGTACCAGGACATATCCCTGTGCTCCACCGGAATACCGGCTTCCTCGCAGAGTTTGTCCAGCAACCGGTTGAGCGACGAGCTACCGTACGGATTTCCGTACTTGGTAAGCCACAGTGCTTCCGTCCCCCGGTACTTTTCGTAATCTCTCGTTCACTCACCCATTTCCGGAGAATATTCGATGTGCGTTCGCTGAGAGCGACGTGCCAGTCATCCGTATTCTTCGTGGACTCATCCTTGGGGATTCGAAGCATCCCGTTCTCGAGATCCAACCGGCTTGTCTTGGCGCGTCCAACCTCCTTGGGTCTTAGTCCTGCGTCCATCGATGTGTAGACGATAGAGGGATACTTCCAGCCGTTCGCTTTCTCCCAGTCACTCCTGGTTACCTCGTTCTTCGGTTTCTCGAACCGCTGCGCCAGATGAGTCTTCCACTTCTCTCGTTCTCGGGGATCGAGGGAGTTGTAGTGGGGTATGGATCCGTACTCGAGACCACTCTGTTTGATCTTCCGTCGTTCGTCTCCTGTCAGGAAGTCCCGTATCTGGTGTGTAGCTCCTCCACTGGAGAACTTGATCTCCGGCTCCCAGTCGATACTCCGTCCTCTCTCATGGTTCAAATACTTGAACAGTGATTTGATCGCTTTCTGGACAGCAGCCTTGTGAGTCTTCGACAGCTCCTCGTACACCAACTCCTTACAGTACTCGTCCGCGTGATCTGTCGTGACGCGGAGCGTATAACCCTCTTCCTGCCTCCAGATCCACCGGTAGAACTGATCCAGTTTATGCCCTCTCTGCTGCGTAGTGTCGAACGCGTAACCCTCAGCCATCTCCGGATCCTTTCCCAGGTTGAGAAGCCACTTGATCAACTGTGTCCGGAAGCTGTGGTAGTCCTCGAGCTGCCGCTGGTTCAAGTATTTCTCCGACTGTTCCGGAACCACAACGATTCCATCGACCTCGTTACGTTCATCCTACATAAGCCCTCACCTCCGATTCCGCGAAAACAGGGGAACCGCTGACTATACCCCTAGTAAGCCTGAAACTTTTTATAATCCGGGGGCGGCTCCGGGGTGCGATACGCCAACCCACGTTGTAAGCTTCGAATGGCATGGTCGGGTCATTGCTGGAAACCCGGAAAACCAACGGGAGAAGGGCTATGGAGTGCGCGGACCGGGATTTGAACCCGGGCCATGAGCTTGGAAGGCTCAGGTCCTACCACTAGACCATCCGCGCGCAGTTTCGGGTTTTCGTTCCACGTTTAAGGCTCTTCCTTTTCGGTTCGATCCCCCGCTAGCGATCAGCGCCACCGCCGGCCCGAACGACGCGCGAAAAAACGAGTCACGGTATTCGACAGCCGACTCGGATCGGGCGGACACGAATACCCCGACGATGTCGATCAGTCGACGGTGCTCACCGCTCGAGCCAGGATCGAATGTCCAACAGCAATCCGGCCTCCGTGGCGAGGCGACGGCTACGCGTTCGACCCGGTGCCGGTCACTGTCGCGTAACAGTTCCCACTCGAGAGTTCTACCTCGCGACACTCGAGGGCGCTGTCGGCGAGTTCGGCCTCGAACTCGTCGGGGGCATAGATGTGGTAGAACCGGTCGACCGTCTCGCCGCCGGGGAGGGTCCACTCGATCGTCGTGTCGAACCCCTCGGTCTCCTCGAACTTGTCGTGGGCAGTCGACCACGCGCTGACGAGTGCATGGCCGCCCGGTCTGAGCACGCGCGCGAGCTCGTCCAAGCTAGCCGTGCGGGCGGCCCGCGTCGGCAGATGGTGCAGCGTCGCGACGTAGACCGCCACGTCGATACTGTCTGTCGCCAACGGAAGCGCCGCGGCGTCCCCCTGAATCAGGTCGACGGCGAAGCCACGCTTGAGCGCCCGTGTTTGCCCCGTCTCGAGCAGGCCGCGGCTGACGTCGAGGCCGACGACGGACTCGAGGTGGGCAGCGAGGAGTTCAGCGTGACGGCAGTTGCCACAGCCGAGGTCGAGCCCGACGCCTGCGACGTCGCTCGCGTGAGCCTCGACGAACGTCTCGACTTCGGGCCAGGCGTACTCTCGCGTGGACGCGAAGTGGGTCGCGATCCGATCGTAGGTGTCGCGTACGTCGGCGCGACGGGCGTCCTCGTCTCGGCTCTCCGTTCGGTCTCGAGCCCGATTCCGGTCCTCGGCCATCGTCGGGTGTCGTCGGGGAACGCGCAAAAAGCGTTCGCAACCCGCTCGAGGGACCCGCGTCGATCGGTCACGGTCGCGTATCGACGGGGAGAATGTGGGACCGTGACGGGGACTCGAGGAATTCGAGGGGTTTATCTATTCCCGACGGGAACTGTGGGATGCGTACGAGGGCTCGTAGATCAGGGGTAGATCACTCCCTTGGCATGGGAGAGGCCCCGGGTTCAAATCCCGGCGAGTCCACTCGAAATTTGGCGTTTCAGGCCTTCTAATTGCCGAATTCCGTTCCCTGTGGGTATTCTGGCGGCTATCGATACGACAGTGCTGACAGCGGCTTGTGTGAGAGTCATGTTCCTGTTATAGGTCTTCGATGAAGTCGCGTCGCTGTTCCATCTTCTCACGGTCTGTACGGCGGTCATAGTGGCGATCGAGGACTTCAGAGGAAACGTCACAGCGGTCGCTGACGATCTTCTCGGGAATGTCCTCGCGGAGCTGGTAGGTGATCGCCCCGCGCCGAATAGTGTGCGGCGAGAGACTGCTCGGGCAGTCGTAGTAGTGCCCGTACTCCGTGGCTTCGCAGTCGTTCGGATCGCGGTCGTGCGGGCACTCCCCGATCAGGCAGGGCTGGGTAAGCCGGTACACCTCCGAACGAATCTGTCCGGAACTCAGCCGCCCCTGGTCGCTCGTGACGAGCGGCTCGCGGCCGTGTTCGTCCACGACATCGTGACGGTGAAAACGGATGTACTCGTCAAGGACATCGCAGTAGTAGTCGTCGAGTGCCATCGCCCGCTCGGCTGGCCCCTGGTTCTTGAGCGGCGTGCCCGTATCGGGCCGGTGTCGTAACCAGAAGCACTGCTCGTCGGGCTCGTAGTCCTCGAGGTCGACCGCGCGAAGACTCCCGAGGCGGATCCCCGTGTGCCAGAGGATCGCCATGATGACGTGGTCACGGCTCGCGCGCTTGTACCGCTCGAGGTAGCCGATGATCTTGTGACCACGATCGGCGTCGAGCATCTCGTCGCGCGCTTCGTCACCGCGGTCGACGTCCGGCAGTTTCACCCGCTCGCGCATCCCCGGTTCGACGGCGTCGATCGACGCACAGAACTCGAGGAAGACGCGGAGCGTCGCGAGCTGCCCGCGGAGCGTCACGATGTTCACGTCCTGCTGTCGCCACACTCGGTATTGGTGGAGATGCCGGCCGGTGAGATCGTTGAGGTTGTCGATCCCGACCTCGTTGCACCACTCGACGAAGGCGTCGAGCCGGTACTTGTGATTCTGGAGCGTCTTCTCGCTCACCTCGAGTTCGCGGTGTGAGACGTAGAGGTCGACCGCTTCGCGTGGTGAGATCGGCTCGAGGTCATCGGTCATATCGACACCTCCCCCTCTTTACCATAGATCTGTGTCATTCGGATTCCTTGTTCTGAACACCCGCAAAACGGTCGTTTGGAGTGATCTACTTGGAGGCCGAGAGAATCATCAGGTAGCCAGACGACATTTCCACACTCCTCACAGACCCACTTGTTGTGCGTCGTCGCGCTGGGTTCAGTACCTTCTATAGACCGGTCACTCATGCGCTGACCCTCCGTGTCGCGTAGTTACTGAGCCGGCGGAAGACACCGCCGCGCCGGAGTCCCCTGCCACCGTCGGTGTAGACGATGTGACCGCCGGCGTGGCACTCGCTACAACGGAAGCAGGTCGTATCCGTCGAGCCCCAGGTGATACGCCGCGCGGTCGCCCCGCAGGTCGTGCAGCTGACCGTCTCGGGATCACCACTCATAGTCTTCCTTCGATTTTTCGAGTCGCAGTTTCGACCTCTGCACCACAGACGGGACAGGTCGCACCGTTCTCGTCCTTGACAGCGAGGACGTACGCACCGCCATTCGTACAGAAGCCCGTTGTGTGCGCTTCGTTACTCATCCTGATCACCGCTCTCGTCGCTGTCGTCGGCTTCGGTGACTTGGAGCCCGCAGGCGTCCGCGCGTCGGTGAACGCTCTCCTCAAGCAGCGCCTTGGCTTCGGGCAGCAGCGTGTAGCTGTTCGTCCGCCCGTCGAGTTCCCCGCGCTCGAGGAGATCGTCGTCGATGAGGCTGTCGAGGTTCTGGTACAGCCGTCCGTGGAGAACTTCGTCGTGGTGCTGCTCGAGTTGCTCCTTGATCGCGAGGCCGTAGGAATCCTCGCCAGTGGAGCCAATGGCGGCGATCGCCTCGAGAATGTCCCGCTGGAATCCGGTGAGGTCGCCCCAGGCGATGCCGCCGTCGGCCACCAGCTCGGGCTCGGCTTCGTAGTCCGTCGCGAGTTCGTCCGCGCAGTCCTCGCAGACGTAGCCGTCGGGCGTGATTACCTCTTTCCAGCCGTCACAGCCGGGCGTGTCGCAGGAGTAGAGCGGGTGTCCGCTCATTCGTCATCCCCCTCCCCGTCCTCGAGCGGACGGAAGTTCTGCTGTACCATGTCGGGGACGGGAAGGTGGCCGTCGCGTTCGTAGCCCGCGTCCTCGAGGGCCGCGTCGATCTCGGCGACGTCTTGCTCGTCGGCATCGCTGTGGATCACGAAGTGACCATAATCGTCGTCGTACTGCGCGATGCTGTCGGGATCAGCGTCCGGGATCGATTCGACCGCGTCGACGAGCGCGTCGTCGACCATCTTAGATCCCCTCCTGCTCGCGCCGAGTCACGTCGTGGTCCTCGATCGCCGTGTGAATCGCCGTCGGCGACCGAAACCCCTCGCCGTGGATCGCGTCGAGGGTGTTGATGACTTCGGAGAGAACCGCGTTCTGGTACCGCAGTTCGCTGGCGATCGTCTCGAGCGCGTCCGCTTGCCGCCGTGCTTCGGGTGAGCCCGACGTTGGATCACCGTCAGCGCGGAGAGGCGAGCAGGAGTGACAAATTGGTTCGTCGCTGCGGGCGTCGTAGCCTTCTGCTCGAGCGCCGCAGGCGCACCGAGCGTCAGACCTTTTGGCTGGCGATGTCTCTTGCCGTGCGTGGGGTACATGCCCCACGGAAGTTCCGAGATTCATTATCATCACGGAGCTACCTTCTGGGCGGCGCTGGGACGCCGCCCAATCCCACATACCAACAAGAGTCATCTTCAGCCGAGTTGGTAGCTCCTCAACCACATGTGTAGCCTCCCGGAACATGAATGTTACGGGAACTTATCTGTGAACCATGGGAGTGCGAATGCTATTTTAAGTATATTTAGACACCGTCGAAGCGTATATGAGAGTATGCGCTACTCAGGAGACTGGATGTCTCTCGTCGATGATCGTATTTTAGAATATATTTACGAGAACGATTCAGGTTCTCCAAAAGAAATGAAAGATAAGGGTCATATTCGCTACTCTCGGCAGCATATCGCCCGAAGGTGCAGGAAACTCAACGAGAAAGGGCTTCTCACCCATCTTGGTAACGGAGTCTACGTCATCACTGATGAGGGTGAAGCCTATCTCAAAGGTGAACTTGACACAGAGACTTGGACTCGAGTTAATAGGAACGAAGATAAAGCCGATTCCTCTACAAATAGCGTCCAAAATTCAACCTAACCTATTCGTATGAAACAGCGCCACTCTGCGTCTTGGATGGTGCAACTCGATGACCGTATACTCGAGCATCTGGATGAAGAACCATGGTCGTCAGTGTCAGTGATGGATTCAAGATCGTACTTCCGAGCGTCAAAGAGTCGAATAAGAGAACGATGTCAGATGCTCGCCTGTGCTGGTTTAATTGCTCCAGTCCATCATGATATGTATGAGATTACGACGTGGGGGATACGTTATCTTGAGGGTGAAATAGATGCGGACCATCAGCCAAAGCCATCACAACAGTTGATCAGAAAACGAATCACCAGAATTTAAGACTAATTAATATAATATATAATTATGGCTAATACAAAATCCAATTCAATGAGTTCCATCCGGGATGACTGGTGGCAAGTTGTCGCAGTACTGCCTTTTCTTTATCTAATAGTGTACTTTTTCATTCTCTTTGTACAGGATAGTATCACCATTCGCTACATCCAATTGGGGTTGGTACTCTTATATTCAATTTCACTTGTATATGATGCACGGTACATTCGAGAGACCACCTCACAACGGAGTCCCGGAAAATGGTTGACTTGGATTCTTGTATTTCTCGTTCTTATAACGATGGGTGCTTTATCGTTTATTGTCTCGCCATATTATCTTTACAAACGAAATGATTATGTGTCATTCTCGATTTGACGATATTCTGAAAAGGTGCATGGTGCTGAAAACGAGGTAGATCTCAACAGAAACGGCTCGAACGACGGTCCAACTGCAAGCCAAACCACTGAAACGTAATGAGCCGGAAGCCCGCCCGCTGGATGTGCACACTGGATGAACGGATTCTTGAGCACCTTTCAGATAATCCGTGGTCTACACCACGGCATATGTCTCAAGTCATCAAACTCATAGCATCGCGTGGGCGGGTTGACGAACGGTGTCAACTCCTTTCTCAGGTCGGGCTCGTCGCCCCGATCTTCGAGGACAGCAATATGTACGAGATCACCTGCGAGGGGACAGAGTATCTCGACGGCGAGCTCGATGTTGGGAACCGACCGACGCCGTCTCCTCGAGCGTTACGTGGTTGACCGTTCCTTCTGAATGAGTAGCTGACAATGGAGATGCCGCACAGCATTTGATATAAATATCAATCAGACCGGCGATCTTTCCCATATACCTGGTAGAGCTCATTTGTTAATTCGGATGCTAGATGATCATCGTTTAATAACCGTAGAAGATCATGGCGGTGTCGCAAGTCTGGGACCCTAATTCCTCGGCCATCCTCAGGATCTTCCTCAATATTTAGATTCAGATTATATTCATTAATTATCTCTTCTGCTTTATCAAGTGTTAGTGAATCATATACACCGACTTTTTCAATAACACTCATTTTTCTCAGAGAGATATTGTCGTTCATCACTGTTGTCTTTACTTTGTCTAGATTATGTATTGTGAGATCAGACTCTTCTAAACTGTCGAAAACGCTTGATGCACTCTCTTCATATGTCTCGAAATAATCAAACATCTTCTCGAATCTTCCAGGGTTGAAAATGAAAAGGACACCATTATAATATATAACGTCATATGTGTCTGGTAGAGCAACTAGGTCCTCCTCAAACGTATTATACTCGTTTCCTCTCAAGGCAGCTTTTATTTTCCATGTATGTCCAATTATTTGGCTTTTTGTATATACACTAAATGCTGCAAAGCGATCCTGATGAAGCCGATTAATCGCCCGGAATACTTGAAAAGATGGGTCATCTTCTTCTCCATAAGTTGTTTCAGAGAAAGAATTCCCCATTACGATTGACTGAAAACGATCAAACAAAGGTACGTCATCAGTATCAATGTACTGAATAGGCACCTTCTTTTTATTAGCATTTTCAATATCGTATTTTGCTAGGCTTCTAGACTCGTTCTTTAGTTTGTTGAGTTCAGTCTGAAGTTGCTCTAGAACCCACTTGCTAATTTTTATCTGAATATTTCTGTGAAGAGGAACCTCTCCAGCCTCATATTCTCCATCAATATTGTCAGATTTGTCTACTAAAAGAAACTGTCTAGTATAATTTGTGGGATCCTCGTTAACGAGATCCTTTGCTTTACGCAAATGGTCATGCGCATCCTCCACATCCATTGCTAGTAAGCGGCGATATGTACGTCATTACTTAGTTCTATTGTTTGAACAGATTCTGGGAACTTGTCAGGGTTCTTGCGAGATATTAACGTAATCTGTTTCCGCCCTGTATCAATTTCATATATATCGTAATTAAATATGGCCAGGACAGGATTTACATGAAGTTGGTTAGAGCGCACCTGAACAATTCCAATCACAATAAAGAATACGCCGAAAGCTAACCAGTTACCCACTTCCGTGTAGTCAAGAACCACAAATGGGAAAATATAGACTAAGATATAACTAGTTATAAGATCATTCCGGCTTCGATATGATTCAACATCAGTCCACTTCGGCTCCTTAGTCTTTCTAACAGATATTGCAAGCCAGAGACCGAATAGAGAAGCTATTGTCAGGATGATCCAGAGAACAGTAAGAATAGGAACATCAATAGATTCAATACCAGTGTATTCGCTCAAATATCTATGATCTACTGTTACTTTGAACCCCCAGTGTTTGAACATTAATATTGCATACAGAGGTGTGAAAGAACTGAAGAAAAGAAGCCATTTTAAATATCCTCTGTACTCTGCCATAGTGGACTCCTGATTTCTAGTTATGAGTTTCTTGCGCGTTGCTGCTTTGCTGGGTTGTATCTGAGGGGTTGCATGCATATACATTTCTGCCCCGAAGTGGAACTAAAACGATTCTATGATTAAACCCCATAGGAACACCTGAAGAGCTTGTTTATAGGAACTTCTCAACTGGAGGAGTTCCCGAATCTAAAGCCAATCAACCTTATTTCTCTCTCGTTGTTGTGCCTCTGGGCTATAACTTCCCCGGTAGTGTTCAAGGAAGGTCTCAAGATCATTCCATCCTCCCCAATCACACACCAAGAGCGGATCGACGTCAGCGGAGGCAAGTGCAGTCGCCCAGGTCCGTCGGAGGTCGTGAAAGCCGAGATGATTCCATCCGGCGTCTTCCGTCTTGTCATACAGCTGGTTAGCCGCCGATCGAACCCACCGGCGAAGCGATCGAGTACTCGTGATCTCGACGAGCGACGAGCTGGTCGGCGCGTCGCGGACGTCGTCGACAGTACGGATGGTCGTCGCCAGATCTCGCGGGACTGGCGTCTCGCGGAACTTGTCCCCTTTCCCGTGCCAGACGCGGAGCATCGTTCCGGCATCAGTATCGACGATATCCTCAGGAGCGACGTCGAGGACTTCGTGTGAGCGGAGGCCGCAGCGGGCACCGAGCGCGAACGCGATCCGCTGCTGGGTTCCATCGGCAGCCTCGAGCAACTGTTCTACTTCGTTCTGGCTGAGCCAGACCTTCATATCGTCGCGATTCTCGTGCTGTTTCAGATTCATGGCGTCCGAGTTGCCTGCATCTCGGACAAAAACGGGCGGGAATCTAGTTCTTTCGGTGGGGCTCGAAGGGGATATTGGGGTGAATCTGTCCGAGACTACCGCAATTCCCGGACACTGTATCGATGATGTCCTTATGCCTCAAACTAATCAGGCCGAGACTCTGATGTAACTGCATCACAGTACCAAGACGGAGCTAAATGCCAGACGTTCTTAAACGCCTCATCAAGTACGTAAAATTCGCAATTATCCTCAGCACTACGGACGCCACGGCCTGCAGCTTGGACTAATTCAGTCGTTGCCTCAGAATGATACCAAGACCAACCTCGATTTTCCTGTAGATAGCGGACTCTGGGATCTGCCAAATTCGGATATGGTACTTTTGTGGCCACCTGCCAGCGGCACTTGTCTCCCGCAAGATCTACGCCTTCCTTCATAGATGGTGTGATTAAAATCTGTGTCCCAGTGTAGGTAGCAGAGTCAGATTGGCCGCCCTGCCACGTTGCAAGCGCTGATTCAGCATCTTGTTCTTTCTTATGGACAGTAACCGATACGTCCACATCGCTAAGATCGTCAATTGTCTCCCCAAGATGAGAAGCTTGCTTATAGCTTGAAACGTGGACAAGACCCTTCTCACTAGGGTGGAGAGTGGAAAGTTCGTTGATGGTACGGCTGATTTCGTCGATATTGGCATCAAAACCTCCGCTTGACATATTCCCGATGTAGTCAATCCTAACCCTGCGATTCTCAACCGGGAAGGGTGAATCTTCAGTGATAACGTGTGTTGATTCAGGATCCAAACCGATCCGATCTACCCACTTTAAGATACCTTCCTTGCGGTCAGTTGCCCCATGAGAAGGAATAGTAGCCGATGAGAGAACTACTTTATCGGCTCTATTCCAGATCTGTTGCTTAAGCAGGTCACCAACGTTTGCAGGGTTAAATTTGTATTCTGTCGCCGTGAGTGGACCGGTATTAACATCGACAAACCAAGGGTTCTCTTCAGGATCATACTCGTCGGAGAAGCCTACCTCAATATTACTGACAAAATCGCGGAGTTCTCCCATGATTTGAATCTCTTTCTCGATCTCATTGCGAAGCTCAGACAGTGGCTGAGAAGGATAGTCCTTCGCATCAACCATCCGCATATCGATTGACTCAGGGAGCTTAAGATTCTCTATAAAATCGGCCATGCCCTCAGAAATCTGGGCCTGCAACTCCGCTTCAGAGAGTCCCGTCTCCAAATTTTGCTTCCGTCTGATAGCCCCTTTCACTAATCGTGCGTACCTTTTTCTGTGATTTTGGAGTTCGGCGATCGCATCCTCCTTTGCGCCAAATAAATCGTCAATAAGATCGTTGCTAACAATGTGATCCTCAAGCGGAGCCAGTTCTAAATCGTGACTAGGATCCTCAGCATGGAACAAGGAGTCAGGGATTGCAGATCGAAGTGACTCACCGATTCCTAATTCTTCAAGGTTGGTTGAGAGTTCAGGCGTGAGTTTAAACCCAGCAAACATCGACGAATACTGTTGTTCAATTGAATGTGCTTCATCTACAATAAGCAGTTCGCGATCGCCAAATGAAATCTGCTCTTGATCATCTGAGTTTGGGTTAACAACCGGAATGAAACCGTCTATTCTAAGATATGCAAACGTCAATCCCGCTATCTTTGATTCTATAGCACGCTCCTTTGCGTTCCAATACTGGCAGCCTGAATGGTCGCTGCATTTCTCGATGTCGGTGTTGTTGACGTGGCACTCTGCACAATTTACCGGATCACCAGGACTCGAAGCATAGTCACAGATATAGTCCTTGCGAGCACGAAGTGTATTTACGTATCCATTCAGCAGAGAATCGTTTACAAGTTGATCTCGAAGTGATTTCTGTGGTGTTGTGTAAAAAGAGCTGTTCGCTAAATTGCAGAGAGCAGTGTTAATAACTGACTTTCCAACTCCAGTCGGAGCATCGATTACGATTATGTCGTGGTCAGTATCACCGAATAGAACTGAAGCGGCCTCCTTGTAGATCCTCTGTTGTCCACTTCTATAACCGGGAGCTGGCCAATTTGCATCTAAATCACGGTCAATATCCGGAAGGGGTGGTTGTGTTCTAGTCATTTGACTGCTCTCGAGCAGAGATTCTCATATCAAAGTATGTCTATAGACATTAATTGTTTTCTGAATTATAGCCAAAGTGATCGGATTGACTACTGAGTCTATCGGAGACGACAGGAGAGTACGACACAGATGGAGGTATCCAACGACACAGTCAAGCTGAGAATCTGTCTCATCTCTCCACAGAAATTATAATAGTGTAACCGAATCGATTGGAAACACACCAATGGTTCTTCTCTGGATCAATAATATCGAAAGTTGGGTTGGAGTACTAAGCGGACTGGGCTCTCTTCTGTTGTCTGGGATTCTAGCGTATCTCTATTATCAGCAGCATGCCGAGCTACGGCGGCAAGTCGACACACAGGCCCAACAAAAGGAGCTAATGGCGAAGCAAACAGAGTTGATGGCTGTGTTGAATCGCCATACGGCGGTGGATTTCACTGTTTGACGGCCCGCTTGATGTTATAGACGACACACATCAGGGTGATTTCACGGAACTCTCGATACCAGGTACGCGCTCGCACGGCGTAGCCGAGCGAGCGCTTGATTGCGGAGTTCACGGTTTCAGTCATTGATCGCTGAGCGTACCGATTGTCGTCAATACGAGCGTTGTGAGCGTGATCGTATGGGGCGAAGATCCGATGTTTGATCAGCGGGCGAATGTCGAGTTCACGGAGCTGGTCGCGGAGCGCTTGCTTATCGTAGCCCTTGTCAGCGGCAAGGGACCGCAGATCGCCCGCATTCCGGCGGGCGATCTGCTCACAGAGGTCCGCGTCGCTTCCTTCTAACGTTGTTGAACAGTGGAGATCAAGAACGGCTTGCGTTGCTGTATCGACGAGTTTTTGACTTTGAGCGTTTGAACGCGGTAATTCGTTCGGTGGCAGTAGTGGCGGCTCGCACGATCACGTTCGTAGAATGTTGCGTCGATAGCAGCGTGTTCAGAGGGGTTGTGCAGCTGCGCCGAGTGGCGCAGCAGCACTCGACAGACACTCATCTCGATCCGATCAAACGACTTACACAGCGTAGATGGATCGGGGAGATCGGCCACGTCAAGGCCGATCTCCCCTGTTATTTGCGGCATTTCCTTCAACAGATCGATCGTCATCCGGTAGGACGTATCGAGGTAAATCCGGAGGCAATGCAGCGAAATGAGGGCATAGTCGGCGAATCCGCCGCCACCAGTCGGGGCGGCGGATTCGCCTCGTTCACCCGTAACTCTTTGTGCAATCAAGACGCAACGCTCGGTGAAGCGGGAGATTTGTGTCATGGACAACCAAATTTCCCCGCTTCAACTCCTTCGATTTACTGACCTTCCCCGACGCCGTCTAGTGATTCAACGCAGCCCTATACACAATACATGTGAGTGTATATCAGAGGATGTCCTGTTGGGAACTGTACCGTTAGGTACAGAATTCCGTGATGTCCTTGATCTGGATATTTATCCCTACAGAACGTGGGGAATCACGCTGTCAGCACGAAAATTAGCTTGAATTTCACTCAAATGTCCTCGAGGACCGGCTTCGCGGACACCTTTGTGACCTCAAAGAGTGGTTCGCGGACACAGTACTCGTGGGAAATAGAGATGCGTACATCTCAACTGTGATTGGAATGTTGCTCCAACAAGTGTAGCAATAGCCTCTCAGAACAGCGGTAAACGAGAGTGAGTATCTCGACACGAAATGACGACATCAACTCGTCATCCATCGCTACTGTTCCAATGATTTTTATAACTAGGGTGACTATAATCAGTATGTCCAGCATTGATTCGAAGATTCAGGATGCGATGGATCGGCGTAAAACGCTAAGACTGGATTATAGCGGTGAGGATGAGGTCGGCTTCCACGAACGTGAGTTAGAACCCTGGTGCTACGGTATTCACGCGGACACCGGGAACCCGTGTCTCAGAGCATACCAGGTCGCGGGATACAGCGAGTCAGGATATCCCGACGAAATGCCTTTCTGGCGAATGGCGAGAGTGGACCGGATGCGGAACGTCGTAGTCACGGACAACGACATCCGCTCGAATTCGCCTGAGTATTACAATCCACAGGACAAGGATATGAGGCAAATCTTCGTCAGCCTTCCCAAATAGGGTAATCTAGTCACCCCCAATTCTGCCCTTGGTTCCCAACCACCGAAGATGGATCTCTGGGGTTTTGGATTCTCTGTACTTATTACTGTCCACGAAGAGTGGGGTCGCGGACACGGTACTCCGATAAGTACGTGTACCTACCTTGCGGTATGATATCTGGCCAAGCTTCATATAGTTGGATTATAATGATTCAACTGTTAGAAGACATGGATTGGGGCTTTCGAATTCGCAAGGACGTCGATCCAAAGATACAGCTTTTGATACTGATTTTAGCGATTGCAGTTATTGCATCGTTGCAGTATTTCAACATACTCTGATTTTGGGACCACTTCTCTAGAGCGACTGGTCTCGTTCTACACTGACTGAGGTGGCTTTTCCCTGTACTTCCCGCTGTCCTCGAGGACCGACTTTGCGGACACCACGGAACGCTAAGGACAACGGATATATCCGTCTCTCCTCGTAGTAGTTAGTCAATCAGATGCCGACTCGAGTTGTCCAGCAGCACCATCCGGACGATATCAACTATTCGCTCGAGGATGTCAGTACGGATCCGGATGCGTTCGAGGACAAACTCCACGACCCAACAACCGATATCAAGGTGATGGATTACTCGCTCCCGGACGGAGACGTACGTGTCCTCTATACGCCGGGTGTATCGGGAACGGCTGACGATCTCGATCGAGAAATCAGCCCCGCTCAGTTGGAGGAAGATTTAGAACCGATGGATCCGACGAGCCGGGTCATCGCGATTTGGTTACTCCAGTTCTTCGCCGAGATGCAACAGGAAGAACAGGAGAACGGGAGTGAACTTGCGATCTACAAGGACCTCGAGATTGAGCGAGTCCCCGAAGCGGTCGAGCACGTTTCGTGGGACGGATCGTCGACGGACGTTGCCGGAAGCCTGATGTCGAACCTGATCCTGCGGCACTCGCTTCCGAACGCGAATCACCGGACGGGGATTACGATGGCACAGACCTATCTCGAGGCGGCAGGGGCCGAATTTGAAACACCAAAAACGCATACCGAAGAGTACGAATGGCGTGAGTGGGTCGATCCCTATATCGTCGAATCAAAACGGCTGCTAACCGTTCGACGACACAACCTGTACTTCCTCACGCTGAAACAGAACGGGTGCGAGATCGTCCGCCGAAAGCATGATATCGAGATCCCGCTCGACGAGTACGACCTCGATATGCACTACTACGAGGCGTGGGAGGAATACGCCGAGCTGCACGAGACACACTGCATCGAGTTCGCGGAGGAACTGGCCACTCGGGGTGGGGCAGGAAACCTCGTTCAAGAGCCAGCACTATCCGAAGAGGGATTCATCGACTTCCTGCGAACCGAAAACAGCAGCTCTGAAACGGAATAAGACTTAGTCGCGGAGGTGCGCGTTCGATCGCGCCAGTTCCCGGAGACGCTCGTTGTCCGGGACATCGTACTGTTCACTGACATCGCGAACAGCTTCTTGTAGGGTCATGGTTACTGTGAATGCCTATGAGATTGCTGTTGATAAAACTTCTCAACAGAACCCTGCTTTCTGTGAGTGAGATATACGCCGGAAAGTCAGCCGAATTATAATAGCTACTCTCTGTGGGTTACCGTTGATTTTCGAGGGTAAAGAAGACAGACTGTAATTCACCGATTTGAAGCCGGATAATCTTCTGGATCAATAACAGAAACCTCCCAGGTCCCTGTATCGGTTCGCGTCACCCGCACTGGTTGATCTTTCACGTTGCCCTCATCGTCGACCAATCCAAGCGCCCGAAGTTCGCTCTTCGGGAGCACGACACCGCCCGACGTACGACCAACTTGTACCAACTGATGGATCGGCATGGCTACATTTTGAACAGGTCCTGAATCTGTTTAAACATTGGTTTCACCAGTACGAGACTACGATATTCCAGAGTGCTATCACTGTAGACATACTCCTCGAGGTGAGGTGCTCGTGACCTGCAAATGAGCGACTTCAGCCCAAAGAATTGCACCCCAGAGTGGAACGCACTCGCCCGGACACCCGATGGACTCGCCGCCCACGTCGTCGCGATCGGCAACGGCAGAATCGTCGCGAGTGCCTGCGGTCTCGAGTCCACTGATTGGACTCCACTCGGCCAAGAAGATAGTCCGGTCCGTCTCTGCGGGACGTGCGCGAACCATTTCGGCGGTACGGGTCCCCGTCCGGTCGCTTTCCAAGAGCCGGTCGCGCTCCCGATCGCCGGCGTCGATGTCGGACCGATTGGAACCTCGGTAACGCTCACCGACGCTTACCCAGGTGAGAAAGCGTGAGTCGGGACGACCCGACCGACGATACCCTCTTCGCCGGCGTTGACGATATCAATCAGTCCGAGCGCAGCTGCTCGAGCGACGATCGAGACGGCCTCGAGGGAACTGACTACGTCAACCCAATCAAATGGGCTCGTCACCTCGAATACGACGAGATCCATTCGTTCACGGTTGGGTTCGCACCGGCGTTTCTAGCGATCGTATTGGGCGAGCCGACGTTCCTATTCCTGACGACGCTCGTCGTCGCCGGCGCGTTCTTCCCCTGGTTGCTCCGGAAGCGGCTCCGGTACTGTCCGCGGGAACCGCACTACTGCGTCGGCGGTTCGGTACTTGGGGTCCTCGCAGCGGTCCCCACCGGGGTACTACTCGACGTCTTCGGGGTGCTACCGGCATGAGCCATCGAGATAGTCTGACCGATGTCGTCGCTGGCGGTCTCGCGCTTGCCAGTGCCGCGGCGTTCGCGATCGGCCAGCGGACAACTGATCGTCGCGAACTCCCGGCCGACCAGAACGTCGACGGTCGGGGCGACACGACCGACGAGATCGTCCTCGAGCAGGATGACGACGAGGTCTACCGAGCATGACCGTCGAGAAAACGGTTGATGAGGTCTACACCGATCGAAACCTGCTCGCTGTCGCAATGGTCCATATGGCCGTTCTCGAGGATTACGCCGGTGGTTGGTACGAACCCGACGCGGACGATGCCGACGCCGACGAATGGGCGATCGTCTGGGCCCGGCTCCCGACCGGACAGGTCAGCTGGCACGTCCCTCGCGATCTCGCTCGTCGGTCGGCCCTGCCACAGACCTCGAGAGTATGGGACGGGCATGGTCGCGACGAAAAGAACACCCGACTCCGAACGTTCGCTGAAGCCGGCAGCTGATATCTTCGCTTCGGCCCTCCACAGGCGGTTCTCGAGTGCCGGGTTCGAACGTCACGGCCCGGCCAATAGATCGGCCCAATTTCGCCATTACGTCCCCTGATTCTCCAGTTTTCACTAATCTATTTCCTCGTAACCCGGCTAGTAGAATACGCATGAGTTCCCGCAGTAGAACTGACGAGCCACAGCCCTCTCACCCGGGTCCTCCCGACATCGACGATCCGGAAGAGATCCGGTTCGGGACGATCGACGTTGCGAACTCGTTTCGTGACGATCACCCGGACCACCTTGCACCAGTCGATGACCGTCGGACAAAGACCGTCACGATCGTCTCGGAGGCTCCCGACTACGTCGTCGACGAAGCGGTCCGTCTCGCTGAATCCGGAAAGGCCGAAAAAGCCCAACAGTTTGGCCAAGAAGAGCTAACTGCCAACGAACGACAGCAACTCGAGGATCGAGGCTCGTGGGAGGCACACCGCCACCTCTTCCACGCGCAGTCCGCGAAGGCGATCCTCCAGGGCCACGGAATCGACGATTGGCTCTCGTTTTACGACCCAGACCTCACGACCGACGAGCACCGGAGTCACGCCGACGAGTGGAAACAGCAAGAAGTCGGGGATCGACTCGACGCAGACGAAGAACGGCGACAGGCACAGGTCGCAAAGCAGGCCGAGAAGGTCCACGGAGAAATGTGCAGCAGCGCCGAAGATGCCTGTTCCGACGGGAAAGAGGACGCCTGTGAGGCGCTGCTCGAAGAGTGTGGCTACGATCGGGACGATATCGAGGACCTGATCGGGACGGTCGACGATCTCGATGAGGATCCCGAAGCTGTCTTTTCCGCCCCCGATCCGGACGACATCGACGATCCCGACCTCGAGACCGAGTCACAGTCGTTCGAAGCCTGGGCTCGAAGCTCGATGCCTGACCCGCCGGAAGAACCGAGCGACGAGGAACTCGCTCAACTGGCACCGACACCGGAACCCGACGATGTCGGTCGCGACCGGCTTCCGGGTCCAGCGCTGACGGCACTCAAGAAAGCCTGGTCCGGGTACAAACTCGCCCGAACCGAGACGCGAGAAGCACAGGACGAAGCCGAGCACTACGCCGGCGTTATCAACGGAATTCGGGCTGTTCACGGGCAGGATCCGCTCGAGTTTGACGATCTCGACGGGTTCGAGGGCGGACGGGTCATGCCTGATGATCCGACCGAGGAGTTCCCCACAGAGGAGGGAGAGATAACCCTCGAGCAAGCCGGCGTACTCGGTCGCCTAAGTGAACGTCTCCAATCGGCTTTTGACCCGGCCACTGGAAAATTCGAGTGTCCTGGCGGCAGCTGCTACGACCCGATGAAAGAATTCGAGGGTTAGACCGGCAGCGCGTCGTCCAGAATCCCGTCGTCGCCGCTGAAATGTGGCCGCTCCCGGTCGCAGTTGTCCGTGTCGATCTTTTCGAACTCTCCCGAGTGCTTGTTCTCGACGATTGCCTCGCGAGCCTGCAGATTCTTCAGCCGGTCAGCGTCGAACGTGCTCGCCTTGTTGATCTTGTCGATGTCGCGCTGCTCGGAGACGTGGAAGTAGATCCGTCGGTCGGACTGCGAGAGGATCGTCAGCGGCATCAGTGCCGGCCGCTGGGCGAGATGAATCGTCTCGACACCGTGTTTCCGTCCGCCGGTCTGCATCCGGTTGACGCGGCTGTCGAGGCTGTGCTTACTGAGGACTTGATGGGCCTCGTCGCACGAGACCAGCGCCGACTCGGGGGCCGCCTCGATCTCCAGGTCCTTGCACAGGGACATCGCTGCCTCACAGATCTGCCCGTAGAGTTCTTCGATCTCTTCGTCGTCCAGAGCGTCGGGGACGACCCGGAGCTTCCGGTGATTGAAGAGGCATTTCGGCCAATCGATTGACTCGAATCGGTCCTTGTCGACGACCAGTGTCCCGTAGAGCGCGTTGCCTTCGACCGACAGTCCACCCTCCTCGTCCTCGAGGTCGAAGTGAACCGCGATGTCGAAGTTCGGTACGCGATCCTCGAGGAGCGCCCCGGTGTAGTAGCTCTTGCCGGAGCCGGACGCGCCGATCACGGTGATTCGAGCCATGTTACAGCTGGCAGAGATAGGCGTCGTGATCGATCCCCCAGCTCCGGATGGTATCACGACTGACCTGCTTCGGTGGGGTTCGATCGATTCCGAGGATGGGATGGGCGGTCGCAATCGTCACCCACCAGTCGTCGTCGACGTAGGACACGATCGCGAACTCGCCGACGAACGTCGATGCTTGCTTGAACACGAGCCACTCCCGCCGCTCCAGTCCAGTCTCGAGGAGATCGTCGATATCGGAGCGCGTCGGCGTCTCGGTCGTCAGCTGGGTACCGACTCCGTCGATCGGGAGCACTGCCGGCGGCACCAGGCTATCCATCAGAATCACCCGGTTCTGTGTTCATGACGCACCGTTTCGCCGTCTGGAACTCGGCGAACTCGTCTTCTTCGAGCAGTTCCTCGAGGAGTTTCTCGCGTTCGGTGGCTTGTTCGTTGAACAGTTCGATCACCGGCTCCCAGTTCCCCTCGACGAGGCCGGCGATGTAGAGGGCCATCTTCTCGGAGGTCACCATGTTGACATCGACATCGACATCGTGCTCGGCACCGATCCGACGGAGATCGGCCCGCTGCATGTTGATGAGATCGGCCATGATGTCCGCCGGAGACTCGCCCGTTTCACCCTCTTGAAGGAGCATCTGCGCGATCTGGTCGGGGTTCGAAAGTGAACTCGCGATCCCCTCCGGAGTCATGTCGATTCCGAGGCTCGAGGCGAGGCCGTTGTCACCCATCACGCCGACCCACCTCCGTTGAAGTTGACGGCGTCTTTCAGCCGGGCGATCTGATCGTCACTGTCGGGTCGCATCATGACCGCGACGGCGGCACACGCCAGCGACGATCCCAGCAGGGCCCAGGCCGGGTCGACTTCTCCGTCGCCGTCGACGAAAATGTACTCGTTCGCGAACTCCGCACCGTAGTACCCGAGCCGGAACGCCGAGAAGACATCGCGAAGGTCGTCCTCGAGGGCTGCCTGATCGTCGTCTTCCAGACCGAGTACCGCGAGCTTGGCGGCACCGTCCTCGATGTGCGATTGCAGCTGGGCCGTCGGGTTGTCTCCCGTGAACTGTCCGATCGAGTCGACATCCTCAGACATCGAGCCGGCGGTCGCCTCCGATTCGGAGTCGGATTCCGACTCACTCTCACCGTCGTCATCATCGATATCGTCGACGCCGGCGAAGAGATCATCGTCGGACAGGTCGACCTCCTCGATTTCGATATCGTCCTCGTCCGGGTCATCACCCGACTCGCTGTTCTCGGCGGTTTCTTGAAGGCCACTCTCTCCCTCGTTGACGTCGTCGTCTTCGATTCGATCTTGCTCTGCTTCGAGGCTCTGGACGGTCTCATCGAGGGCCTCGGCCCGCGCTTGCTCTTGATCGCCGGCAATGTCCGGAGTCGGCATCAACTACCGGCCCCCGAGATTTTCCCGCGGTCCTTGAGTCCCTGAATGACCGCTCGATCGCCTTTGAGCGGCTCGTTTGGATCCTGTGGAACGACGATTTCACCAAGCGTCTCTTCGTCGTCATCATCGGCGTCGTCGGAATCCTCGAGGGTGTCGAAATCGAAATCGTTGGCAGTGCCCGACGATTCTTCTGCTCCGTCATCGTCTCCGTCCTGCTGCCGCGTCCGAAGCCAGTAGAGGGCTGCGAGGGCGACAGTCACGACACCGAGGATAACGAGCGTCCGTTTGGACGGACCGAGCGAGAAACCGCTCGAGGCGCTCCCGTCACCGTCTGTCGACGGGCCCGGATCGACGGAGGGTGTCGGACCGGAGTGGTCGGAGGGCTGGCCGTGCTCTGCTTCGATGTCTTGAATGGAGTCGTCTGTCATTGGTGTTCGGAGGAACAGCCGCAATCAGTTTCGTCGTCGTCACTGTCACTGCCCCAATTATACGGGATGTCGCAGTGGGGACATTGGTCGGGGTACCCGTCGACGTGCTCGTGGCAATTGGGACACGAGAACTCATGCTCCTCTGCCGGAGGACGGGTATCACTCTCGGTCTCGTCACCGCTTTCGGAAGGATCGTCGATCGATCCGCCATCGGCTCGGGCCCGATCGGCCCGGCGGTCGGCAACATCGTCGACGAGATCTTCCCACTCGTCTTCATAGTCGTACTGCTCGAGCGGGATGATGTCGGCCGGGACATCGGGATCACCATCCGCGGGGAGAACGTGCGGATGGAGGGACTCACGGAAGTGCTGACCGGAGGTACAGGGTCCCCAGGACTCGCATCCCCAGCAGAACGTCCGGTACTTGTTTCCCGGTTTGTTGCTGCGTTCGATGCGTTTGGACAGCACGGGAACCACGCGCCGACTCGAACAGTAGCGACACTCTCGTCTCGTGGGTGCGCCGTTACTCACGGGACCCACTGGCGGTTCGCCAATTCTCGGGTGCAGTTGCTAATCGGATCATCGGTAGAGGGCGGGGCGAAATTGGCGGTGCTTGGAGGGCCGCCTATCGCCAAAAATGGTCCGTCTGAGTAAGTATCTAAGCCCAATTTCGCCAATTCCCAATTAATTAGGCCGTATATCTGACAGAAGCGCCTCGGTTGAAAGCGCAATGGCGACAGTCAACGTAAATCGGGCGACGGATACGCTCTCCTCGTCGTCCTTCGCGAAGTCCGCTGTCCTCATCGTCGGGGGCAGTCTCGCAGCACAGCTGGCAACCAGCTACCTCCGAGAGAACGTCTACGACGTTCAGGTTCGGGGTGGCGACGCCGTGTATGCCCTCACAGCGGCGTTCCTCACGCTCGCAGCGTTGCCCGCAACGTATTCACGACCGCTATCTCTCGGCATGGGAGCGACGTCGGTCCGCGTCCTGCTGGCCGATTTCGACATCGTCTAAGAGGTGATCTAACATGCAAATGAGCCAAAACAACGTCGAGCAAGAAACGACTCTCCATGCCGGTCTCCCGTTCATCGAGATGCAGGATGTCGCCGCCGGCGACGACCGAACCGCCTGCGTCACGATCACCGGGCCGGAGGGCTATCTGATCGCCATCGACGCGGGTACGAATATCGCTCCCGAGTTTCGAGATGCCGACGGGCAGAAGCTCGACGGCTCGACGAAGGTCGCACTGCACAAGTGTACGAAGCAGGGCGACCCGCTTCCCGGCGGCCAGGCGTTCAGCGATACACTCAATCGATTCGAGTACTCGAAGATGCGGGTCGAACCCGACTTCTTCCGCTACATCGATGAAGAGCTGATGATCGCCGAGCGGGAGATCGTCAAGATGTTCGTCGAGATCCCGGAAGGCTCGAGCGGGTTCAGCGCTGAACAGTCCCGACTCCACGTCGGGGACGATACCAGCGACTTCGGTGTCCCTGTCTCGATTCTCGATACGGACAACCTCACTGAGCAAGAGAAGGCCGCGGTCGAGATGGCCGCCCAACGGTGATTTCGATGGCAGGAGATATCCAACCCGAGACCCTCACGCAGGCCAGCACCGAGGTCGACATCAGTCTCAATCAGAACCAACTCGATCCCCAGCGCCACACCCGTATCATCGAGTTCACCGTTCCGGACGATCTCGAGTGGGTCGAGTACGACGCCCTTCGAGATCCGGTCCGGTTCGTCCCGCGGACGATGGAGACGGTCACCGGCGACGGCGCTACGTCGACGTACGGCGTCGATGCGAACCTCCAGCCGATCGCTGGCGAGGAAAAACTCGAGGACCAAGACTATCCGGTCGTCGTCGCCGTCGATGTCTCGACCGGTGACGAGATCGATATCGACTCGGTCGACTACGCGGCCAACGAGGTAACGCTTGCATCGACGCCGGCCGACGGCGACGATGTCAAGCTCTACCCGATCATGACCGACGGGTATCTGAAGGTCGAGGGGTTCAACCAGTTCGATCAGCCCCAGGGAACGCTGTTCCCGTGGGGATTCCCGCTGTTCCGCTTCCACGACATGGAGCAGAACCGCCGGGGCCGCGAGATCAACCTCCAGGGGGCGGTGCGCTGGGAGCGTCACGAGACGCTCGCGTTCAAGATCGACGCCCCCCGCCAGATCGTCTGGGAAGACGAGGACTACCCCGAGAGCTACGTTTCGACCTTCGAGGTCGACACGAGGATCGGTCTGTAAGCAACAATGGGCGTCCGTACCACCACTACCGGCGAAGCCGGGACAGCGGACGACGCCCGCCCTCCAAGCGAGCGCAGCCAGTCGCCGACTGATCCCTTTTTGATGGGATACGATATGACCGCCGTCGAGCAACCCGCTCGAGCAACGGTCGATGTCAGCGCCGTGGTCGTGCTCGCCTCGAGGTTGGTCTAACCGCGACACATGGGAGTTAGAGAACAAATCCGCAATTCAGAGGAGTATCAGCAAATCGTCGCGGAGCAGCAGGCCCAGCAACAGCAGCAGGTACAGTCCCAGCAGGTTCCCGAGGCCGTCGATCCCGTCGTTTCACTCGAGAAGACGGATCTCGACTTCCTCACCCAGCTGGCGATTCTGTTCATGCTGGTCCTGATCTACCGCGAACTGAAACGAGGTGAGACATAGTGGCATTCAACTTGGATTTCGACATTCGGGACAGCGCAGACGACGCGCTTCGTGACGCAACTGACGGGAACGTCGGTATCTCCGACGATTTCACGTCGACAGAGGACTCCGGCGGCATTCGTAACGTCGCAACCACCGGGGCTGTCGAGGGGTTCAGTGCGACAGATAGTGCGGTCAAAACGGGCTCGGAGGCCGTGCTCGACAACGACCGCTTCAGCGTGCAGGATACGGTACGGACGGGCCTCGCACAGGCACCGATGTCGGCCGCTGCCAGTATTAAACAGGGTGAACCCACGTGGGTTAACGACGACCAGGTAGCCGAAGGGTTCCAGCAGGTCGACCAATCGATCACGAATACGATCGACAGTGCGGTCGAGGGGACTCCAGCCGACAACCCTGCGACCGATGCTGTGCGATGGGCAGGTGATACGTTAGTCGGTGATGCTCTACGGATCGGTGTTGGAACTGCGACCGGGATCGACACTGAAGAAGGCACGACCGATTACACGCCCGGTGCCCTCGAGGCGGCCGATATCGGCCTGACTCTCGGGACGGCGGGAGCCGGCTCTGCTGCTCTCCGTGGCGGTACTCGCAGTCTTGACAGCGCCACGTCGGCAGTCGGTCGCTTGACGAGTCGCTTCGGGGACGATGCCGGTGACGCTGGTCGACTCATGACTGACGGCGGTCGGTCTGTCGACGATATCGGGAGTGCAGCGGATGACACGCCCCAGTTGGTCCCATCCGGTGAAGACGCTCTGAGTTTCGGCTCCGGTGCCGACGATGCTCGAGACGCGGCCAGCCGCGGCGTCGACGACGTGATGGACGTGTTCAACCGCAATGCGGACGATGCGGGTCGCTCCACTGATGACGCCGCCACGGTCGTCGATGATACGGTGGACGACGCCGGGCGTGCCGCCGACGATACCGGCTCGCAGCTAACACTCGATGCTTCGGCTCGCTCGGCCGACGATGCTGGATCGTTGAGCGGCCGGATCAGGTCGGCTATCTCTCGAGACGGTGACGGACTGGCCTCGAGGGTCAGCCGTAGCACCGACGATGTCGGCTCGACGGCCGCCCGATCGGGCGATGACTTCGGTTCGACCGCGGCTCGCACGGGCGACGACGCCGGTTCGACGTTTACCCGCACCGGCGACGATGTCGGCTCGGCAGTCTCGCGGTCGGGTGATGATGTCGGCTCAACGTTCACCCGCTCGAGCGATGACATCGGCTCGACAGTGACCCGCTCGGGCGACGATGTCGCCCGGACAGCCGACGACAGCAGCAGTCTTTTCAGCCGCATTCGGGATTCGCGATACGCCCGCTACGGCGCAGCCGGTGGGGTGATCGGCGGTGGAATCGTCGCCGGCGGCACCCTCGCGAGTATGGTCATGGGCGGCTCCGACGAGCCAGGTGACGACGAGCGTCAGGGCGCTGGCTGGGGCGACCCTGAGCCGATCGCCGAACTCGAGGGTGGCTGGGTACTCTCCCGCCAAGAGCAGACCACCGGCAGTGACGACCGGTATTTCGTCGCTGGCGGCCCCTCCTCCGGCGAGCAGTTCCTCGCTGCTGGCGGCGAAGCCGTACAGCCCGATCCGGATGCGACCCTCGACGATGTTCCGTCGTTCGATACCGAGTCCGCCGCTCGACAGGCGCATCAGGCCTGGCTCGAGCAGGCTGGTTCGGCGTCGGACAGTGACGGAAGCGGTGAGTGGGACGAGTTGGAAGCGCTCGAGGAGCTCGGCAACGGCTGGGTTCTCTGGCGTCAGGAGAAGATCGACGGCACTGACCGGCGGTTCTTCGTCACTCGAGAGCACAGCAGCGGGATCGAGGTCCTGCTGTCCGGCGGCAACGCAGAGGTCGTCGACGGACAGACGCCGATCGAAGAGCTTCCCTCGTTCCCGAGCGAAAGCGATGCCCGAACCGCTTACCAGGCGTGGCTCGAGGCAAACAGCGGCGGCGGCCGTGGGTCACAGGGTGGCCGCGGTGGACAGGAACGCGCCGACGGCGGCGGCGAACAGGCAGAGTCCGGCGAGTGGACCGAGTGGACTGAATACGAGGTCGTCGAGCCGTGGTACATCCTCCGGCGCGAACACACCGGGAACGGTAGCGTCGAGTTCGTCATCGCCGGTGCCGACGGCAACGGCAACACGGTCTTCCTCGGCCCCGACGGCGAGATCGTCGACGAGCCACACATCTACTCGTCCGAGGAAGACGTGCAGGCGGCCCTCGACGCCTATCAGCAGAACGCTGAGAACGGGAACACCGACGAGAGCAAGCAGCCGACCGGCGAGCAGCCCGATCAGCGCGACGTTCAGGAAGGTACGAACGAAGGCTGGTCTGAGTGGGAGTGGGTCGAGGCCGTCGAGCCGTGGCACATCTACGCTCGAGCCCACCGGGACGGCGAACAGGTCGAGTTCCTCGCTGCCGGCGACCTCGGTGACGGGACAACCGTCTACCTCGGGTCTGATGGCGATGTCGTCGACGAACCCGATATCTTCGAGTCCGCCGACGAGATCCAGACCGCGCTCAAGGCCTACTATCAGGCCGTCCAGAATGGAGAGATCCCGGCAGAGCGCCAGCCGACCGGCGCAGAGCCGCCGCTCAAGCAGGTCCGTGAGGACGCCGCTGCGGCGACTGGCGGAATCCTTAGCTGGATCACCGACAACCCGGTTCGGATGGTCGGAATCGCCGTGATCCTGATCGCTGCGGCCTACTACTACAACTACTACTACCGCGACGAGCCGATCGACTGGGGCGATGAGAACGACGCCGGCGACGAGTCGGTCATGGACATGGGGGCCGATGGATGAGCAAGGTTCGCCTCGCTCGAGAGGTCGCGCAAGCGACCGGCCGGTCGCTCGATGATGCGGCCCGGTATGTCGGCGATGTCGGGCCTGCACGGGCCCGTCAAGCAGTCGACGCGGCGAAGAAAGGGGGCCGGACGGCGAAGGACCTCTGGAAGCCGGCTGCCGGCGTCGGCGCGGTCGGTGCCGCCGGGTACGGTGCCTACCAGTTCCGCGAGCAAGACGTCCGCAGAGCCGAAGCACTCGCCGAACAATCGGACTCGTCGGCCGATTTCGTCGAGGCGATCATGAACAGCGATCTCCCCGAGGGGGCGAAACAGGATCTCATCGACCGCTACACTCAATCGATCAACGAGAACGGCGGTGACGGATCCAGCCCCGATGGAGGCTTCATCGAATCGCTCCTCGAAGACTTCACCGACGATATCATGACGATGGTGATCGGCATCATTGCCCTGGTGCTCGTCCTGAACTGGGCGCTGTCCCAGTCGTCTGCCGGCCCCAGTCCTATCCGAATCGATAGTGGGGGTGAGTCCTCGTGAGAGTGTCGGACAACGTCGATTTGATGGTCTCGCTGCTACAGCGGATCGCCGAGAACACGTCAGACATCGAGGGAGGCGACGGAACCGAGTCCTCCGAATCGCGAGAGGATACCCACAATCACTACTACGACGGTCAGGTCCGGCCGATGGGCCCGCAGCAGTACATTGTCTCGGAGACATCGAACCTCGAGGACGTGAACGATGACGGCTCCGTGACGCTCGAGCCAGGCGACGAGAAGACGGTCGTCTCGCAGTCGCTCCCGCGGAGTAGCCAGCAGGCTCTGGCGTTGCTGGCGATCGGGGCGACAGACGAGACGGACGTTCAGTGGGCGTTGCAGATCGACGACCACACCGTTGGCGGTGGCTGGACGAACAGCCCGCTCGGATTGGTCAACGATCCGTTCTCGTTCGTCGACGAGTTTCAGGCCATCATTCCAGCTGAGCACAAAATAGAGTACGTTGCTCGGTACAATCCCGCTGCATCCGGCAGTGTCGATCTCGTCGGCCGAATGCACACTGAGGTGATATAATAATGGAAACAGGGATACTCAACAAACCACCCGAGGGCGTTCTCGCAGGAGAGAGCGTTCCTCGTGAGAACGAGGAATCAGAGTATGAACGGATGAAACGTGAGCGCGTCGAAGCTCTGAAATCTGTCGACAATACGGAGAATAACGACTTATGACGCTACCAGCACTGGATACCAGCGAAATCAGTTTCCTCGGATACTGGAACGCGCTTGACCACTCGACCGAGGACTCGATCGACCCGACGGAGGTACTGAATAACGGAAGTGTCGACGCACACAATGTGTATGAGAACGGGGTCGAAGGCCTGTTCAGTTTCGGCTTTTCTCGGGCAACCTCGAGAACAGTCAATTTCCGCGTCAAGGATGACGGGTGGTTCGTTGCATGGCTCGATACCTCGGGGGAGTTCGACACCCATGTTCCAAAAGACGGCGATTTACACGGCCCATACGACTACCTCGGGGATTGGTCGTACCCCGGAAGCGTTGACCCCAGTAAGAGTCTACTAGCCGAAACGATTCGGAATCTCTACACCGAACTGTCGAACTCCGGTACGATTACGTTCAACAGTTCAGACGTGGCCCACTTCAATTACGAATATCCGAACGCTACTGGGATAACGGTCGTCCACTCGAAGCAGACAGAGAGCAGCCAACAGGAGGACGTGACACCCACGGACTCGACAACCGTACATCGCGCATACTTCGCCGGCTCTGCGAAAGACGGGGCCAGCGGCGTCAACTGGGACCCGAACAATCAGGGCTTAGATCTGTGCGGCAATGGTGAGATGTTCGGAGTTCCAGCAGACGACACAACGTACTTCACCAATCCACTCGAGTCGGGTGTAACGAGTACGTTCGCGGTCAATGCAGATGGCTACGAAAGCGAGGACGCAGCAGGCGACCTACTGGTGTTGTGGTCCTAATAAGGTGATTCAATGACTATTGATTCCACTGCTTCGACGACTGATCATACCTACGACGAGCCGGCGGACACGCTGCTTCCAGAAGGTGACAACACCCTCACGGTCGACGGACTTGCCTCGAGCGCACCTGTCACGAACCACAGTAGCGTGTCACCCGATGGCTCGATACTCCCCGAGGGTGGAGACGATTCCCCTCAGATACAGGGCCTCGTCTCGTCAGCAAGCGTCACGACCGAGCGAGCGGGGACCTTCGTTTCGGGCTCAGTTACCAAAAACGGTGATTTCGTCAATGGGACGGTGTACGCCTATGTAAATGGGAATCTCGCTGGTGGGACCGGACTCACGTCGACATCCTTCTCAATGGGTGTCATTCCCACTGGCGTTCATTCTGGGGAAAACAGTCTCCCTCGGGATGGTGACAATATCGTCCTCATCGAGTCTGAGACTGGTGGCCTCGTCACGAAGGATCTCACTGGTGCTGAGACGAGGGTGTATGTTGACTTCTCGCCGCTCAAAATCATCATCAAGGATGCCCACGGACAGCCGGTTCCTGGCGATCCTGTCTCTGCGGACGTTGTCTCAGCGACGACGAACGAGGACGGCGTCTCAGAGGTCGAAACCTCGGGCGAGGTCGACGTGGTCGCTCTCAGCGGCACCCTCGAGGACACGGTACAACTCGGCGATGATGGTACGACTGTCGAGTATCAGTATTCGGGGCTCGAGGGATCCGTCGAAACGCCAGATGGAGACCCGATTGCGGGTAAAATCGTCAATCTGCTTGTCGGGAGTGGCGAGCCATACGACTCGACGACGACTGACGAGAATGGTCGGTACGAGTTCGCGCGGGTCCCGCCGGACATGGCGTTCTACGCAGAAGCCTCGCCGTATCACCGCCCGGCCGATTCACGAGGGCAGGGCGAGTGGGTCCTTCGCGGCTTCCCGTCGCGGCAGATGCGCCGCGGCGACCCACACGACTACGAGTTGGTCGAGGAGGACGATCTAATCAGTGTCGGCGTCGAGGTCGTCGACAGCGAGACTAGCGAGCCGATCAAGGGCACGGAGGTGATTGTTGGCGATTTCCGCGTCGAGACAGAGAGCGGAGGTCGGGGCCGCGGGTTCGTCGATAGAACTGTGACGGACTCCGTCCCGATTACCGCAGGGAAGGATCGCCGATACCGTCGCCGAGAGGAAATCGCCGAGATCGGCGAGGAGCCGATCGAGCTAGAACTGCCACTTGATCGCTACGTCAAAAGCTCACAGAAATAATGAGAAGACAGTCAGAAGCCTACAAACACCGCGAACAGACCGATCGTGTCCACGATATCATCGGAGCCGACATCCCGCGCGATCTGCTGAAAGTATCGATCACCGAGACGGATACGCAGATTCCGGCCTATCTCGAGGAAGACGTGTCGATCGATGGTATCGTGACTGTCGAGCAGCGAGACACTGTCTCCGTCAACCAAGCCGGTACAGTGGCAGTGCAAGAAGACACGCCGCTCGACGTGAGCGCGTCTACTGTCCCGGTTGACCATCAGGGCGTGATCGATATCTCGAGTCGCGACAATCGCATCCTCGGCGATGTCGACATCACTGCGCTCCCCGACGCCGATCGAGCCGATTGGTCCGGTGCAACGATTGCGGCCGACGGCTCGATCGAGCATTCGCTGGCCGCGGTCGGTGCCGATCGCCTCCGCGGCCGGGTCGAGTCGACCGGGAGCTACGACATCCAGGTCAGTTGGCTCGCGGAAGATGGAACCGAATTGTTCACCGATGAGATCGCGTCGGGAGTAGCCGCCGGGACGGCCACGGATATCGATGAGCCTGCGGTCGGTCCCGAGGCGACCGTGACGATCGTCGATACCAGCAGCGCCGAACAGACTGCAACCGGGGTGTTTCATCTCGCGTGAGTAGTGCTACTGATCCATCTAACGACATCCCCTCGAATCATGAACTCTCGGAACGGATGACTCAGATCGAGCAGAAACTCGATCATGTAACGGAGCTGCTCGAGCGGATGGAGACCGATCTCGAGGAGGATCTCGATGTCGTAGAAGAGGATCTCGAGGAGCTTCGACCAAAGACATCCCGACTGTGGTTGATTTACAAGGGCGGAAAATGGACGACGGGGCTGCTTGTGGGATCCGGTCTCGTGGGGATCGCTCTGACGTCTTTGGTCTGATTTTTCTGTGTGCCTATGCCGAGACAGGCTCTGCTTCGTCGATTATGTCTTCGCCATCGGTGTACCGCATCGGTCGGACGACGACCCACACGGTCTGATTGCCCGGATAGACGGAGACGTACCCGAGGTGTTCGAGGGGTTTGATGATCTCCTCGAGAACGGCTGTCTTCGGTGTGTCGTTGGTGTAGAGCTTGTTCTTTGCCGTTTCGAGTTTAACCCGTGATTTGGTTTTGTGTGGAGCGTGAGCGCGATCGTGGAGGGTTCGATATGCATCGGCGAGTCGCTCGTCATCAGGAAGGATCGGCTGTGGTCCCTCGAGGTCACCTTTCGCTTCGACCTCCTGACGAACGAGTTCGCGGAGCTTCTGGCTCCGGCTCTTGTCTTCGCGATCGGCGATCTCGTCGAGTTGCTCGAGCAGATCATCCGGACAGCCGAACGAGGTCCGGCTCGTCGGGTTGTGATCCATCCGGCTCATCGGCTCACCCCGGTTTGCATAAGTCGTGAATACGCGGACGGCGTCGAGTTATGCAGTTCGGATGCAAGGGGGGTGTAGTAACCTCCGAAGGTGCCTTGTGCGCGGGTGTGCGTGCGCGTCATATTTGTCCCTCTACCTCCCGTTCACGGTGGTGTGTCCGTTCGATTGCGGTGTCGTGTGGCTCCCCCTCGAGCGTCTCGCCGGTGGCCTGGCACATCTCGTATTCGTCGTCGGGGCTCCCGTCCGTGGCCTCGATCTCGATCAGCTCGAGGAAGTCGGCCTTCCGAAGCGTGCAGAGATGGGCGCAGGGTCCGTCGTGGTACTGCCAGCCCTTGCAGTCGCACCGACCGACGTACTCGCCGTCTTCGATCCCGAGCGCACAGTAGTGGACGCTCTCACCGTCTCTGAGCGTAACCTTGTACCCGAACCGACCGAACGATTCGATCAGTGCCTCGCGTGGATCGGCTCGAGTCCACGACTCGGTTCCGTCGTCGCGTTCCTCGAGGAAGTCGACCGGCTCGCCGTCAGTTGGTTCTGGGAAAGCGCTCATTGGCCTTGTGACACCTCCTGTAGATCGTGTGGACCGTTCTCACAAACGCGACGGGGGAGGCCGCCGCTCGAGGTCTTGGTCACCATTCGGCCACCGCAGTGCGGGCAGTAGCGGGTCACGCTCGAACACCTCCGCCGTACTGCGGTTGACCACGACCGAGGTTTACAGTTGCCCGCCCGGCGAGTCCACTCGAAATCAATTGTTGTCTCGAGGGTTCCTAAAACTCGAGTAACAACCCTGTCCGTCCCGATATCGGAGGAGTCGCGTTTTTCGAGCCGACCATCTTCGACGGAGTTCACTACGGCTCCGTTCGGACCCCGCCGCTGTCCGGCGGTCAATAGAGGGAGGTGGGCAGGCGTGTGGACTGACCGTCCGTTCCGTTCTGAAACTTCCGCTACCCGAAGATAGCGACTCACAGTCGGGTGAATTCGGGTTCACAATCAATCATCTGGCTCGGGGGCCGATGGCTGGTCGTCCGCCGGTTCTGGCTGTAACTGGCGGACGAGATTCAAATGCATGAGGTGAAGGTGCATCCCGATTCCGTACAGGATGGTACCTAGTCCGACGAACGTGAGTGGCATCAGTATCGCTTCGATCGCCTGTGATGGACTGTCGAGGTTTGCGGGAAGGACGACACCAACGGCTAATAGAAACGCACTTAGAATGATCACCAATCCTGTACGGACTGCCCGGGAGTACTTCCCAATCTTTCGAATCCGTTTTTCGATCTCCTCTCGAGAGGGTGACGCCGTCTCACGGGCCATAACTTACGCCTCACTCGTTCTATACATCGCTCTCGCTGCGAGTTCGGTCATGATCATCTGCATCGGATACTGTCATCGCTCACCATTCGACCATCTGCGGCGTAAAACGAGGGCCGGAATTGGCAACCCGACACATGAAACGCATGCCAAGCTGCTGTAACGGTTACTGGCTACGGACTTGCCTGCTGATCACAGCGATCGTCTTTTTGCCGACGCCGACTACTGCTTCGAGCGACCGTTAGCAGCACCATCGATCGAACACGCCTGTAGGGGCCTAGTTCTCGGGTCTGGAACGAAGTCGTCGCCGAAAGAATTCGACGAGTTCACTCACGTAGCCAGTTCCCCAGATTGCGACGATCACTGCGCCGACTGCGTTGAACACGAAGTCGGTAACGATGTCGTCGATGCCATAGACAGTGACCACCGCGCCGCCGAGGGCGAACTCGAGTACCTCCCAGACGACCCCGATCGCGAGGACGAAGACGACGATGAACACGGAGCGAAAGGTCGACGGGACGTTCATCTCGTCGGTGTGGAGTTCGAACGCTCGGAAGGCCGCATACCCCAGTCCTGCGATGACTGACGCCGAGACGGTGTGTGCGATCTCGTCGTACCACTGGTACACGTCGTAGAACCAGAGCGATCCCATCGTGTGAAGGATCACGGCGGTGGTGGTCCAGAGGACGAGTCCGGCGTCCATCGAGTACCCGTACTCCCGGCGCAACCACGCCGGCAGGAGCGTTATCCCGAGGGCAAACCCCGCAGTTCCGGAGATTCCGAACTGAAACGTCACGACCCCGTAACCGAGGAGCGCGACGAGCCCGAGTTGCAGGCCTCGAACGAGACGGCGCTCCTGAGCATCCGTCAGTCCCAGCGCGTCGCCCAGCGTCATGGTGGGTCCGCTCCGTTCGCGGCTCGAGCGACGGCACCCGCCGGCTCGAATCGGCCAGCGTACCACTGGAAGAGCACGCCGAGGACGAGCCCCACGACGGTGACGCTGACGAAGTCCCACTGGAGTTCGGTCTGCGAGTGCAGGTACGCGGTCCCGAGCCACCGATCCGAGTAGAACTGCGCGACGGTCCAGAGCGCCTGGAGCGCCATCGTCGTCAGCATCGCGAAGCCGACGGCGAACCGACGACTCAGTTCGACCGATGCGAACGTCTCAAGCTCGACGACGACAATGAGTGCGAGCGTCGCAACGGCGAGATACACCACGGTCTCGGACGGAAATTCGGCCACACTGGCAACGACAGAGAACGCAGCGACTGCCAAGAGCGGCCAGGAAACCATCGCCGTCCAGTCGCCGGTGATCAGCGCTGGCACTGAGACCGTAGCGACGATGACTAGCTCGAACCCGCCCCAGAGAAGAACACCTGTAAGAACACTCTCAATAGCACCCAACACCACGATGCCCGTCAGCAACCATCCGATGGCGGCGTTCATCCGCTCGTCACGGACGAGGTTCTCGAGCGCCACAGCGTATCAACGCGGTCCGGAGACACTAAAATCCGCAGCCAAATTCGCAACTGCCCAACGGAATGAACGTCCGTCGCCAACGGATCGACGGACGTGATATGGTTCCTCTCGTCGACCGGGATCGCTGACGTCGACAGTGATGAGTCGATTCGTATTGCTGACGGGAGTTCGTTTCCGGTCCATCTCGAATTCGGGCCAGGCGTACTCTCGCGTGGACGCGAAGTGGGTCGGATGAGGCTGGTTCCGATTGGCATCGGCGTCAGAAACGAATCCGAGACAGTCTGCTCTTTCGAGACCGGCATTCTTCCGGTTCGTGCCCGTCTAGTTGACCATGGCCGTTTTCGACACTTGGGACGGCAAGCGTCTCCTCTGGGTTGGATTCGGATCGGTGATCGCGGCACTGATCGGGATCGCCCTCTTCAGATACGTGGGGACGGTCCTCTTCGCGATATTCGTCTACTACGCGACGCGTCCACTGTATCGCCAACTCGACCGCGTCATCGACTATCCGAACGTGACGGCGACGGTCACGATACTGTTCGTCGTCATCCCTATGGCTGCTGTCATCGCCTACGCGGGCCTCGTCGCACTCCGGGAACTGGATCAGTTTCTCGCCTCGAGCGAACTCGAGGCGTATCGATCGCTCCTCCAGCCGTATTTGCGATTGGCCAGGGAGGGCAACATCGATAGACTCCGGGACGCGTTCACGGCCGGCACTGGTGGCTCCATCGGGGGCATCATTCGACAGGACCTGGCGGGAGTCCTGGGACGCCTGCAGTCGATCGCCGGATTCGTCTTCTCGGTTCTCGCTCGATTCTTCCTCATGCTCACGTTTCTCTTCTATCTCTTGCGTGACGACCAGAAGTTACGACGGTGGTTCTACGAGAGCATCGACCACGACGACGAGATCGTCTCGTACATCGAGTCGGTCGACGACGACCTCGAAACGGTCTTTCTCAGCAATCTTGCGGTCATTGCGGTCGCCGCCGTGACTGCCGTCGCGACGTACACCGGTCTCAACTATCTCGCCTCGGGAGGGGCCGTCGTTGCGACGCCGGTGTTGCTCTCGCTGCTCATCGGGATCGGGACGCTGATCCCTGCCGTCGGGATGAAAATAGTCTACGTCCCGTACGGATTGATCCTGCTCGGACTCGCAGTGACGACGTCGACGCCGCTTTGGCACCCGGTCGCGTTCCTCGTCTTCACGTTCGTCGTCGTCGACACGATCCCCGATTTCTTCGCGCGGTCGTACCTGTCCGCACGAAGCGGCGTCCACATGGGACTGGTTCTCCTCGGATACTTCCTCGGGACCCTCGCGTTCGGCTGGTACGGACTCTTCCTCGGCCCGATCATCGTCGTCCTTACGGTTCACTTCGCGCATATGATCTTCCCCGCCCTCGGTAGCGCTCTCCTCGGAGAGTGACCGCGACCGACGGAACGCCCTGGCCCGTCGATTCCGTCAATCGTAACGTGACCGGATGCGGCGCTGTCCCACGGATAGGAACGACGCCACGGGAGGTTGGATCAGAGTCGTAGCTGAAGGCCGGTGCATGAGACTGGCCGTGCAGTGACCGGCTATTAGACGATTCCTTCAGTTCGTCCCGAACGGCGGATCGGATTCGCTCTATTCTGCGCTACCCCGCTGTCGCTTTCCCGTCTATGAGGTGCACGCGAGTAGTGCGTCGGGCGTCAGTACCGATCGGGATGTGGGTGTGCGTCGATTACACACGGCCGACACCCGGTTATGTGCGCTGCGTCCTTTTCGACACCTATGCACGACGGCAGACCCGACGCTCTTTCGAGACGACGCGTCATCACCTCGGCCAGTGGCCTCGCTCTCGCGGCTCTTGCAGGCTGTCTGGATGGCTCCGGCGCGTCCGATCGCGGTGCAACACCGACGGAGGGCCCGCCGATCGCCGACCGATCGCTTCCCGAGGAGTACACGACCGACGAACTCGAGGCGGAGAGCCTGTCCGGCGGCTCGGGACCGGACGACATCCTGTCGATCGACGATCCGCAGTTCACCTCGGCCGACGACCCGCCCGCAAATCTGGCCGGCGGGGATCCCGTCTTCGGCGGCGAACCGGTCGCGGTGACGTACTGCCCGCTAACTGGGACCGCACAGGACTTCTCTCGCGGTGAGAGCGAGTTCGGCGTCTCCGACCGACTGATCAACAGCACCCTCGTCATGCACGATCGCGGAACGGAGACGTGGTGGCCCCAGATGCTCGCGCGGAGTATCCGCAGATGCTCGCACGGAGTATCCGCGGCCCGGGCGAAGGGGAGTCCCTCGAGGAGTTCCAGGTCGCCCGGACGGCGTGGGAGCGATGGCACGAGCAGTACCCGGGGACGGTCGTTCTCACGGAGGAGGCCGGCTCCATCCGTAATTACGGGCCGGTGCTCGTCTCCTCGGAAGAACCGAGCGAACGGGGAAATACTATGAAACGGAATATATCCGAGACGATCGAGAGCGTCCCGAGACGATCAGTGTTGACGATAGGGGCTACCGTCGGCATCGGAACGGTCGCCGGCTGCCTCGGTGGAACGGACGAGAGTGATGAGAACGCGGAAGAGGAGGCCGGCGACGACGATCAGCGGGGGGATGTCGGAACTGACGTCAGTGCAGAAACGAGCGCGCTCGCGGCGGAGATGGTCGAAGCGATCGACGACGACCTCTCGGTACTCAAATGGCAGTTGCACGATATGTTCGTCCCGCAGTACACCGACAGCGCGGACATGGACGGTGACATCCCGATTCTCGGAGACGCCTACGCCGATATCGTCGACCAGGGGTTCGACCGTCGAGCGATGCCGACCCTACTCGACGACAACGAAATTCCGGATTTCATGGTCTTTCTCGAACCCGAGTGGGCCACTGCGTATCTCGACGGTGACTGGTCGAAAGAAGAGTACTACGCGGAGATCGAAGCCTCCAAACACTGATCCCGAAAGCGATCCCTGCGCCCGACGGCGAGATTCTCGGCTACTCACGTCACCGGGGTTGTCGCCAGTTCGCATCGAGACCGGCCGGAAACCTCCAGCGACAGCACCGCGGTCGCCGCGTCTTCGGCCCTCGGCGATCGGGGACTACTCGTCGTGGGCGACCGACTGGACGTGGCCGACGACGCCGCTTTTCAGTTTCACGTGCGGACCCTCGGGCTCGTCGCCGTAGATCGTCCCGACCTCACCGATGATCGGCTCCGTATCCTCGGAGTGGGGATCAGCGTCGTCCTGAACGATTTTGACGGTCATTCCCCGTCGCAGTTCTTCGGCGGACGGTCGTTCGCTGGCCATGGCTGGAGGTGGAGCGGGTCGCTGGAAAAACGTAGTGCCTGCAGCGGCGACGACAGCGAGCCCGTCCCGTTACGTTTTACCCCCGTGGGGCCGAATCGGTCTCCAATGACTGCCCAGACCGTCCAGCAGGGCGACCTCGTGACCGTCATCGGCCTCGAGGTCCACGTCCAGCTGGAGACCGACACGAAGATCTTCTGTGGCTGTTCGACCGAGCCCAGCGACGAGCCAAACGACAACGTCTGTCCCGTCTGTCTCGGCCTGCCGGGCGCGCTGCCGGTGCTCAACGAGGCCGCCGTCGAGGCCGCCGTCAAGATCGGGAAGGCGATCGACGCCGACATCCCCGAGGAGACTCGCTTCCACCGGAAGAACTACTACTACCCCGACCTGCCCAAGAACTTCCAGATCACCCAGTACGACGAGCCGATCTGCCAGGAGGGCTCACTCGAGGTCGCCGTCGAGGGCCAGCGCCGCACGATCGAAATCGAGCGCGCCCACCTGGAGGAAGATCCGGGCAGCCTCCAGCACGTCGGCGGCGGTGGCGGCATCGATTCGGCGGAGTACACCCTCGTCGACTACGATCGTGCGGGAACGCCGCTGATGGAGATCGTCACCGCGCCGGACTTCCGCAGCCCCGGCGAGGTCCGAGCGTTCCTCGCCGAACTCGAGGAAGTCCTCGAGTATCTGGGCGTCTTCGACGCCGAACGCGACGGCAGCCTGCGGATCGACGCCAACCTCTCGATCATCCCCACCGAGGAGATCGACGGCGACGATACCGACGAGATCGGGATGGACGCCCTCGAGGCCGCGAACCGTACGGAGGTCAAGAACATCTCGAGCCACAAGGGCGCACAGAAGGCCCTGGCCTACGAGGAAACCCGCCAGAAGAACGCGATTCAACGCGGGCGCGCGGTGGAACAGGAGACCCGTCACTGGGACGAGAGTCGGGGAATCACGGTCTCGATGCGCTCGAAAGAAGAGGAGAAGGACTACCGGTACTTCGAGGAGGCCGACCTGCCGCCGCTACGGGTCTCGAACTGGAAAGACGAGATCGAGATTCCGGAGCTTCCCGCCGCCCGTCGCGAGCGGTTCCAGGAGGAGTACGGTCTCAGCGAGGAGGCCGCTTCGAAGCTCACCTCGACGAAACAGGTCGCGGACTTCTACGAGGACGTCGCCGGCGAGTTCGACCCCGACCTCGCCGCCACCTGGGTCGCCGACAACCTGCTGGGCGAACTCAACTACCGCGACATCGAAATTACCGGGATCGAGGGGCGACTCGAGGAGATCAAGCGGCTCGTCGAACTCGTCGCCGACGACGAGATCACGGCCAAAAACGCCCGCGAGACGGTCCTGCGCTCGATGCTCGACGACGGCCGGACCCCCGACGAGGTCGTCGCCGAGGAGGGGTTGGGCAAGACCGGCGAGGACGAAGTCCAGCAGGCCGTCGTCGAAGCCATCGACGAGAACCCCGACGCCGTCGACGACTACGAGAGCGGCGACGACGGCGCGATCAACTTCCTCGTCGGGCAGGTCATGCAAAAGACCGGCGGCAGTGCGGACCCGGGTGACGTAAATCAACTTCTGCGGGCCGAACTCGAGGGGTAAACGGCGCTCGCTGGTTGTCTCGAGTGAGCTGAGGGACAGCCGTTCGTCGCTGGTCGAAAGCTACGGGACGTGCGTTGGCACTCGTATCGAATCTTGTAGCGGTTGCTGTCCGATCGTGGAGCGAGAAGATGGCAGGTTATAGTGCTCGGTGTCGCTGCCGAACGACGATGTGGCCAGTCGGCGAGCTCGTAGAACTTCCGGCCACGGTCCGCCGATGGCCGACCCCGTCACAGCGCGTGCCACTGGGTACTGGTTTCCTTGCTCGGCGCGATACGTCAACCCTGTACTGAGCGATGTCTACTGTACTGAGCGATTTCCACGGGTGAACGAGTTGCTCGTCCACCGTCAGCCCATCACCGACAGCGGTCCCGACCGCTATCGCGTCAATTATTAGCGGGTAGCATGTCGGTAGCCGACATGGACCGTATTTCGCTTGGCAACGACGAATTCGAGGGCCGAAACAACGCGTACGTTCTCGCTGACGACACCGACGACGAACTCGCGCTCGTCGATACCGGCGTTGCTATCGATCCAGTCCGCCAGGATCTCCGCGAGGGCCTCGCCGAGCGCGGTTACGAGTTCGCCGACGTCGACGACATCGTCCTCACACACTTCCACGTCGACCACGCCGGACTCGCCGGCGAGATCCAGGCCGAAAGCGACGCGACGGTCTACGTTCACGAGGCCGACGCGCCACTGGTCGCCCAGGATCCGGACGCGGTCGCTGCCGTCGAGGATCGCCGCCGCCAACTCCTCGAGCAGTGGGGCGTTCCCGCGGCTGCACGGGAGGAACTCCTCGGTTTCTTCGAGTCGGCCGACATCGAAGGACAGCCGGCCGAACCGACGCCGATCGCGGACGGAGACGTGCTCGAGGTCGGTGGTCGATCCCTCGAGACGGTCCACGCACCGGGCCACGCGGCGGGGCTGTGCTGTTTCGAAACCGAGTCCGGCGACGAAGCGTTCGTCGGCGACGCCGTCCTGCCGGTGTACACGCCCAACGTCGGCGGTGCGGACGTGCGGGTCCAGCGCCCCCTCGAGAAGTACGTCGCCACGTTAGAACGGTTCGTCGATCGCGAGTACGATCGCGTCTGGCCCGGCCATCGCGATCCCATCGACGAACCGACCGATCGGGCCGAAACGATCCTCGAGCACCACCGGGAGCGAGCGGAAACGATCCTCGAGTTGCTCGGGGAGCACGGACCGGCCGACGCCTGGACGATCAGCGAACGGTTGTTCGGTGCCCTCGAGGGAATTCACATCATCCACGGCCCCGGAGAGGCGTTCGCTCATCTCGATCATCTCCGCCACGAAGGGATCGTCGCGTACGAAAACGGCCGATATCGGCTTCAAGACGGTTCGCTGGCAGTCACGGACCTCTTCTAGGGGGTGCTCGGCCTCGAATCGATCGACGGTACGTCAAAACTTTTCATGCGTGTATTATTCACAGGAGCCTTGCTAACTTCCCTCATCTTTATTAAGTGGGAATCGAAAGAGAGGGATGAGAATCGGTAACTCACTGACTTACAATGGCTAACGAAAATAACGATACTCTCGAAACGAGTAGATCTGGAAACGGGGTTGTGGGACGACGAGCATTTCTCGGTGCTGCGAGTGCGGGTGCGTTGACGACGACGCTCGCCGGTTGTATGGGTGGCGTCGGCGGTGGCGGTGGCGACGGAACGTTCAAAATCGGTCACCTCGGCCCGACGGAGCTCCAGATGGGGCGTGGGGCCGAACGGAGTGCGGAGCTCGCGGTCTCCGAACTGAACGACAACGGCGGTATTCTCGATCGGGACGTCGAACTCCTCTCGCGAGACACCGGCGGCGCACCGTCGGAGGGCGAACGGGTGACCGAAGATCTGGTCCAGTCCGAACAGGTCGACCTGCTCGTCGGCACCTTCGTCAGCGAGGTGACCCAGGGGATCATCGACTTCGTCGCGGAGATGGACGTGCCGTTCGTCATCACCGGCTCCGCGGACCCGGCGACGATCACGGACAATCACGGCGAGGATTACGAAACCTACAAGAACATCGTCCGAACCGGACCGATCAACTCGGATCTGCAGGCGGAGGGGATGGGGGGGTACGCGAGCTACCTCAACGAGCAACACGGCTTCGAGAATTTCTCGATCCTGGCCGACGACGCCGCCTGGACCGGCTCCTTCCGGGACATTCTCCCGGACGAAATCGAGTCGAACGACGATCTTTCCGTCGTTCACCAGGACAGAATGTCGGTCGAGACGTCCAACTTCAACCCGTTCCTCGACGCCGCCGACGAAGCGGACGCCGACGTCGTCATGCGGTTTATCGCACACGGGGGCGCGGCGGCCTTTACCAGCACCTGGGCGCAGAACGAGTATCCGTTCGCGCTCGAGGGGATCAGTGTGCCGGGAATGTCCCCCGAGTTCTGGGGCGCGACCGAAGGTGCCTGTCTGTACGAGACGACGTCCCAGTCCGGTGCGGGTGGCGTCGCGGAACTGACCGACCGGACGAAGCCCTTCGTCGATGCCTACGAAGAGGAATTCGGTGGCGGAGACCCACCGAGCAAACCGATGTACATGGGGTTCAACTCGTACGACGGGATCCTGTTCTACGCGCAGGCGGCCGAAGACGCCGGCACTGCCGATTACGAGAGCGATCTCGACGGCATCGTCGAGTCCATGCTCGACCTCGAGTTCACCGGCGCTGCGGGGGAAATCTCGCTCTACGGCGAGGACGCGGACTACCCGAACGATGTGAGGGAGACCAGAAACGACGACGACATCATTTCGAATTTCCCGGTGACGCAGTGGCAAGAAGACGGGGACGGTGGCGTCGTCGAGTGTGTCTACCCCGAGCCGGACGCGACTTCAGAACACGTCGTCCCCGAGTGGATCTAAGCGGGCCTCGAACGAATGATAGGACAACTACTCTCCATACTGGTGTTAGGGGCGATGATCAGTGCCGTCTACGCACTGATCGCGATCGGGTTCACCATGATCTTCGGCGTCGGCGGCGTCCTGAATCTCGCACACGGCGCACTGATCATGCTCGGTGCCTTCACGTATCTCGCGTTCACGTCGACCGCTGGCGCGCTTTCACTGCCACCGATCGTGGGGTTCCTCCTCGCGGTCGTCGTCACAGCCGCCGCATCGTACGCGCTGTACGCGGGACTGGTCAAATACATCGAAGACAACATCGTGATCACGTTCCTCGCGACGGTCGTCGTGGCGCTCCTGTTGACCGAACTGATCATCATCCAGTTCGGCAGCGCGCCGTCACAGCTCATTCCGGTGGTGTCGGGGACGATCTATCTCGAGGCCGTCGGAACACGGCTCCGGTACGTCCAGCTGTTGGCGTTTGGCGTCTCCTGGGTCGCGATCGGGGCGCTGTGGTATTACGTGACCAAAACCGACGAGGGACGGTCGATCCTCGCGACCTCGATGAGCACGCGCGGTGCGGAGCTCACGGGTGTCAATCTCCAGAAAGTCAAGTCTCGGACCTGGCTGATCGCCGGCGCGTTCGCCGGGATCGCTGGGGTGTTCATCGGAACGCTGCAGTCGACGTCGCCCGAGATGTGGCTCAGTCCGCTCGCACTCGCGTTCATCATCGTCGTAATCGGCGGCATCGGCAGCATCAAGGGGTCCGTCATCGCGGCGTACCTGATCGGCTACCTCGAGACGGCGTCGGTCGAGATCCTCGGCCCGAGCTTCCAGGGGGTCCTGTCGTTAGTCGTCCTCGTCGCGATCTTACTGATGAGACCGAACGGCCTCTTCGGGAGGGAGCTCGTCCATGAGTAGCGCGACGGATCGGTTGAGCACTGCAACCGGCCGTATCGATCAGTCGCTACAGCCGCTTGCGGACGTCTACAACCGGTTGTTCGGTGACTACTTCGGTGAAATGAACGGGCTCCAGTTCGTGTTGATCTTCGGAACGGCCGCCGCGCTGTTGACGGCACCGTTCTGGGGGAATTTCGGGCTCGTCAGAGCGATGACCGTCGCAGCGATCTGGGCGATCTTCGCGATGAGCTGGGACATCCAGAGCGGCTACACCGGCTACATCAGCTTCGGTCACTCCGTCCTCTCGGGTGCCGCGGGATACACGACCGCGATGCTCATTCACAACGTGAACCCGGAGCTGTCGATGATGATCACGATTCCGGTGTCGATCCTCGCCGCACTCGTGGTCGGGCTGCTCGTCGCCCTGCCGTCGCTTCGGCTGACGGGACCGTACTTCTCGTTGATTACGTTCGTGTCCGTGTTGATCTTCTATCGATTGATCCCCTCCTTCAGCCAATACACCGGCGGAGAAACGGGAATCCAGTCGGTGGAGGTCTTCACGTACGATCCGTTCGCCCGGTACTACTACATGATCATCCCGATGTTCCTGATCGCGATCGTGTTGACGCTGATCGCTCGCTCGAACATCGGACTGATCCTCATGTCGATCCGCGAAAACGAAGCCGCAGTCAACGCTGCCGGGATCAATGCGACGAAATTCAAGATCTTTTCGTTCGCACTGAGTTCGATCCCGATGGGGATCGGCGGCGTGTTGCTGGTTCACTTCGGCGGCGGCGTCGACCCGACGACGTTCATCGTCGTCGACCGGAGTATCGAAATGATCGCGATCGCCGTCCTCGGCGGGATGAGTTCGATCCTCGGGCCTCTCGGCGGGGCCTTCTTCCTCGTCGTACTCCGGGATTACGTCCTCACCGAGATCGCGGGCTTTCCGTCCCCGATTCGATGGACGGTCTTCTGGGGACTCGTCTTGGTCGTGCTCGTGTTCGTCCGCGACGGACTGTTCCGGAAACTCTGGCACGGCCTCGATCGATTCGGAGGTGATCGCCGATGAGCCTGCTCGAGGTCGACGGCCTCACGAAGAAGTTCGGCGGCCTGGTCGCCGTCGACGACTTCTCGTTCGAAGCCGACGAGGGCGAAATCGTCGGCCTGATCGGACCGAACGGCTCGGGGAAGTCGACAGTCTTCAACTGTATCATGGGCCGCTACGATGTCACCGAGGGCTCGATCCGATTCGACGGGAGCGACATCACCGACGATGCGACCCACGAAGTCGTCAACAAGGGGCTCTCGCGGGTCTCACAGGAGTCGAACCCGATTCAGGAGATGCCGGTTGCGGGCAACATCAAGCTGTTCACGCTCCCGAACAAGCTCACCTCGTTCTACGGCGGCGCGACCGACGAGGAGATCTACGAGTACGCCGCCCGCATCGATATCGAGGACAAACTTCACGAGATGCCGGACGAACTGCCCCACGCGGACGTCCGCCGGCTCGAGATCGCCAAATCGCTGGCGACCGAACCCGAGCTCATGCTACTCGACGAGCCCTTCGCGGGGATGAATCAGGCCGAAATCACGGAGTTGGCCGATCAGATCGAGCAGTTCCGTGACGAAGGGATGACGATGATCGTCGTCGACCACAACATGGGCGGGCTGATGGAACTCGTGGATCGAATCGTCGTCCTCAACAACGGCGACTTCCTCGCGGAGGGAACGCCCGAGGAAATCGCCGAGAACGAACACGTCCAGGAGGCATACCTCGCTGGGGAGGGACTGTAATGACCGATCCGATACTCGAGGTCGAAGACCTCAACGTCTACTACGGCAAGTCACACGCACTGAAAGGCGTCTCGCTGTCGATCGACGAGGGCGAGATCTACGGCGTCATCGGGCCCAACGGGGCCGGGAAGACGACCATGCTCAACGCCATCGCCGGCTTCGTCGACTACGAGGGGGCGATCCGCTACGACGGAACGGACCTCGCGACCGTGAACCCACAGCAGATCGTCAGGGACGGCCTGATCTACTGCACCGAGGATCGGGACCTGTTCCCGTTCTTCTCGGTCCACGAGAACCTGCTGATGGGTGCCCAGTTCCGCGACGATCGTGGCGCGGTTCAGGACGATCTCGACATGGTCTACGAGCTGTTCCCGCGGCTCGACGAACGCCGCGAACAGGAGGCCGAGACCATGAGCGGCGGCGAACAGCAGATGCTCGCCGTCGGCCGCGCGCTCATGAGCGATCCCGACGTGTTGATGCTCGACGAACCGACGCTCGGGCTCGCCCCGGTCATCATCCAGGACATCAGCGACGCGCTCGAGCGACTCTCGGATCAGGGGCTGACGATCCTGCTCGCCGAACAGAACTCGACGTTCGCGTTGCGCCACGCCGAACGGCTCTCGCTGATCGAAACCGGCGAGATCGAACTGGCGGGCACGTCCGAGGAGTTCCACGGCAACGAGTACGTTCGCGAAGCGTACGTCGGGGTCCACTGAGGTACCCCGCCGCTCGAGCTTTTTTCGATGGGGTGCGCCCCACTCCTCATACGGTCTCCTGTCCGTCAGTGCCGGTGAGACCGCGACCGCCCTGCGGTCCCACCGGGACATCGGGACAGTAACCCGTCTCAGTCGCTCGACTCGAGACCGCCCTGGAACGCCGCGACCGCGTCCCGGAACTCGTCCGGGATGGCGATCGGCTCCTCGGTCTCGAGGTCGACGGCGACGTGGGTGACCGAGCCCTCGACGAGGGGTTCGCCGTCGGATTTCCGTCGCGCGCGGTAGTCGGAGGTAAAACTCGACGTTCCCATCTCGGTGACCGCCAGTTCGTTGACGATGGTGTCACCGAACTCCGCACCGGCACGGTAGTTCAGTTCGGCGTTGACCACGTGTGTCTGCCAGCCGCGCTCGTGCATCCGTCCGTAACTGTAGTCGACTTCCCGGAAGAACGCGGAGATCGCCTCGTCCTGAAAGGTGAAGTACTCGCCGTAGAAGACGATCCCCTGCTGGTCGGTCTCGGCAAACCGGACGCGGTTCTCGAAGACGGGCTGTAGGGTCGGGCCGTCGGGTTCGTGCTCCGGATCGGTCGTGTCTGCGTGTCCCATACCAGCAACGCCGTCGCGACGAGCAAAACCGTACCGGCCACGGCAAACGGTCGGGGCACCACCCCTCGCCTCCGAGAGAGATCGTTTTCCCACCGGCGACCCCGTGACGGTCTCCAATCGGTAGCCGAACGACTCAGTCCGCGTCGCCGATAGCGACCTGTTGGGCACGCTCGGAAATCTCTGCATCCATGTCTCGCATGAACGCGTCGACCGTATTTCCCATCAGCATGACCGGGTACTCCCCAGCCAGCATCTCGTCCAGCACCGAACCTGCGTTTTCGTCCCGATCGTGAGTCGTCACGGGAACGTCGACGTTCGCCGCGAAGACGTCCGTGAACGCCCCACCGGCCCGTGCCCGCTGGATCAGGTCCCGGTCTGCGAGCGTATTCAGGTAGTCCGCAAACGAGGCGGTTCGACTCCGCCGATCGGCCCGGAGGTAGACGAACGGGAGAACGTAGTTCTCCCCGGCGAGTGACCGACGGATCGCCTCCGTACTTTCGATGTCGTTGATCTCCGCTCCGTTGAACACTTGCCCGCCGGGGAGACGAACCCACTCGGGCTGGATCGCATCGAGATACCCGTTGAGCTGTTCCTCGGGGACCGGCTCCAGATCCAGCAGACGCAAGACGTCGTTGACCGCGTAGACCGTTTCGGCACCGATCCGCCCGCGCTGGTCGTCCGGAATCGTGACCTGTGTGAGCGTTCCGCCTGCCCGTGTGATCTCCGCGGACAGATACTCGTGCAACACGGGATGGAGTTCCCCGCTCACGACATCCGTGCCCGGAGGGATCGTCCGAGCGAACGCACGTGCGATGTCACGTCGGCTCTTCCCGAGCGTATCCTGATGATCCTGGCGGATGTTCGCGATCACGACGACGTGGGGTTTGACGAACCGCTGATTGAACAGCCGCGTCGTGTATTCGGTGATCCCCTGGTTCTCGAAGATGGCCACGTTCTCGGGCGTATACGACTCGAGAATCGGACTGAACTCCCGAAGCACGTTGATGTTTTCGTAGAGCGTGGTATACGGCCCCGGTCGATCGATCGGGATGACGTCGCCGTTTCGGATGAGCGCCGGCTGATTCCCCGTGATTTTCGTCAGCACGTCGTAGCCACGCCGATTGAACACGTCGTCGAGCCGCTTGACCGTCGATGACTTGCCACGGATGCCGGACACGACGATCCGAATATCGGTGTCCTCGATGAACGTTCGATGACGCCGTCCTCGCGTGAGAAGCGACCACAGCCGGTTTCGAAGGGTACCACGCCCAACGCTGAACGGCTCATACGAGACCGATTCGTCTTTCGCTCCGGTCAGGTAGACGGACATCGCCCCGACTGCGAGCTCGCGGAACCGCCGTGCTGCGTCGACTACGCTGTCCCGTGTCGTATAGGTGTAGCTCGGAACCGCGAGCGTCTCCTCTCCTTGCTCGAGTGCCCACTCGAAGATGCCGCTGCGTTCCTCCCCCCGGATGTGAATCCGAGAGCGTGCGTGATCGGTCGGGTCGACGGTGAACTCGAACGCGTCGAGCTGTTGGACTTCGGCGACGGCATCTCGAACCGCATCGACCGCGTTCCGTGCGTCCTGTGACGTCTCGTATGGGGCTGGGGCGACTGCGAGTGGGACATCTCCGTCGTAGAACTCCCAGATCCACCCCTCGGGCGTTGCGATGACTTCGAAGTGTCTCTGGTCGATCACGCGTCACCACCTCCCGAAAGGATCGACGCCTCGAACACGGCCTCTTGGTCCGGACGGTCGACGGTCCGCCACTCGACGAAGACCACACACGCGACGACGCCGACGAGCATCGCGACGATGGCAGGAATCTCGAACACCTGTGGAATCAACGTCGGACGAGCCAGGCCGATGAGTTGTGTCGTGGCGAGCAACAGGAGGAACGATCCGATCTGTAACGGGACGAATAGCGCCCGCTGTGCGGGCGCGGTGACGTGCCAACTGTAGGCGTTTACGCCGGCCAGGATAGCGACGAAGTAGGCTGATAGCCCGCGAGTGATCGGGAGCGAAAGTGCAAGCGGGACGACGGCGATCAGCGCCGTACCGGTCGCTACGGAGATCAGAACGCGCCCGTACAACAGTGTGACGTAGTGGACGGTTTTCAGTCCGAGATACGCGACGACCAGAACGGCGAGATACAACACGAGCAACCACGTGTTGGCGAGTGCATACAGCGAGAGTAGCGCCATCGCAACGAGGCCCGTCCGGACGCCGTACCGGCTCCGAACGCGTTCCGCGAGCACAACACCGATCAGAAACACGACGATTGCGACCGGGCGTGCGAGAATCGTCGGGTCCAACTCCTCGACCACGACCGCGCCTTTCAGGACGGCCACGTCGGCCGTCGGACTGTAGAGAACTGGCGGGGTGAGGGTACCGAGCGTCTCCGCGAGCGATGGGGCGACCAGGATCCACCCGGTCGCGACGAGAACGACGAGCAAAGCCGCCGTCGTCAGTAGATCGCGGCTGCGGTACTGTGGCTTGATCTGGTGGTAATTGTACGCCGCCAGTCCCGGAAGGATGCTCCCGATGAAGACCACGCTTCGGAGCGATTCCGGGAGGAAATGCCAGACAGCGAGCAACAACACGAGGGGGACGCCACTGCCGATCGCCATCGCCACGAGGAGTTCGTCGCGGCCATAGATGAGGGTGCGGTGTTTGACGACGTAGAGACCGATATACGCGATGAGCGTACTGATGAGGAAAATCGGCAACATCAGCGCGTTTTTTAGCGTATACACGGCGAGAACCGGAATTGCGATCGTCCCACCGGTCCGGTAGCCAAACAGTTGCGTGATGAGCCCGACGGCGAAGACACCGAGTGCAGTGACGGTGACGGCAACGATCATTTCTATGTAACGTTCCGAGAGATCTATTCTAATGCCCATTATAAACGAGTTGTGAAGGCGGAAGGCGAGGGCGGAATCTCGCCGGTTGATGCCGGTCAAATCGCGCTCTACACAGGTTCGGTTGGCCAACTGCATCGTACTGAGGACGACAAATCACATTAACATTATAATAACTCCTACCAGACACTATCGGGCAAGACTGCTTCCCTGCACAGTTAGGACAGTTCCTTTATAGGTCACCGACCGACGTTCCACTATGCGATCGACTCCGCAGGTCGTCGTCGCTGGTGGCGGGTTGGCCGGACTGGTCGCCGCGCGTCACCTCGCCGCCGGCGGCACTGACGTGACGGTGTTCGAACGGGAGCAGACGGTCGGTGGCCGCGTCCGAACCCTCGAGCGCGACGGCTATCTGTTCGATCGCGGCTTCCAGGTCCTCTTTACGGCCTATCCCGCGGTCAAGCGTGAACTCGACCTCGAGGCCCTCGAGTTACGCCGGTTCGCCCCCGGTGCCACCCTCGCCGGCCCGAACGGCCGGTCGACGCTCGCGGATCCGCTTCGCGAGCCGGGGACGATTCCGTCGACGTTGTCGAGTCCGTCGGTTTCGTTCGGGGACGCGCTTCGAGTCGCCCGGTTGTGGTGGGACCTTCGGCGAACCGATCCGACGGAGATCTTCGCCGGCGACGACGAACGGATCGACGACTTCCTCCGCGAACGTGGCTTTTCGGCGGGATTCATCCGTGGCTTTATCGCTCCGTTCTACGGCGGGATCACGCTCGACCGGTCGCTGTCGACGTCCAGGCACGTCTTCGAGTACACGTTCCGGACCCTCGCGGCGGGCGGGATCGCCGTTCCGACGGCCGGGATGGAAGCGATCCCGTCCCAACTCGCCGACCGGGTTCGCGAGGCCGGCGGGGCGATCGAACCGGGAGTCGAGGTCACGTCGGTGACGCCCGACGGTGACGACGGTACCGACACCCCCGTCTCGGTCGACACCGACGACGGGACCGTCGACGCCGACGCCGTCGTCGTCGCGACCGATCCGCCGACCGCTCGCGACCTCACCGGCGTGTCGACGATTCCCGTCGATGCGCGGGGCTGCGTTACCCAGTACTACGCCCTCCCCGCGGATGCCGACCTCGAGACCGGCCGCCGGCTCCTGTTGAACGGGCGCGACCGAGGGCCAAACCACGTCGTCCCCCACAGCGTCGTCGCACCCGAGTACGCCCCCGCGGGAACGACCCTGATCAGCGCCACCTATCTGGGCGAGCGCGAGGAGAGCGACGCGGAGCTGGCCGCTCGGACCCGCCGGTCCCTCGAGTCGTGGTACCCCGATCGGCGGTTCGACGACCTCGAGGCGCTACATACCGAGCGCGTGCCGTTCGCACAGTTCGAGCAGCCGCCGGGGATCCACGACCGGCTTCCCGACCCTCGCGATCCCGCGGGCCCCGTCTATCTGGCCGGCGACTACACGCAGTGGTCGTCGATCCAGGGCGCGATGGAAAGCGGCCAGGAAGCGGCGAAGGCCGCCATCGAGGACCTGTCGCGGTAACCCGTCCCCGAAACGGCGACTCGAGCCGTCTGGTCGTCCGATCGTGACGACCCGATCGATCGCGACACTGTCTCGAGACCAGGACAGTCCCGCGAGTCACGGAGAAACACTAACCGCAACGAGAGCCATTGGTCGGGATACGGAGCGCAGCCATGGCTATGGACGAACTCCTCGAAGGGACGGCGCTTACCGGTCGACAGGCGGCGATCATCTTCTTTAGCTTTCTCTGTTTGATCTTTCTCGCTGCGATACTGCTCATCGTCTTCAGCGACTTCTTCAGAGGGCTCATCGCGATCGATGGCTCCCTGCGGCCGGTCGAACCCCGTCGGGTGGTCGCTGTCCTGTAGCGAGGACCGTCCTTCGCGAGAGCCGTCGATAGCGCCACCTCACAGCAGTCGTCGACACGCTCCCAGCGGCGGGAACCACAGGACATCGCCGCTCGAGTCGTCCCTGACTGCGGGGTGGAAGGCGTCGGCGTTGCGGACGAGCGGCGTCTGGAAGTCACTGCCGTCCATCCCGTTGACGGTCGACCCGGCGGCAAGGCGGGTAAACGCTGGCAGGACGAGTACGTCCGTTCCGTCGTCGGTCGCCGGCCCGTAGAGGAAACACGGTCGCTTGCGACCGTCGATCGAGATCGCCGGATGGTCGTGGCCGACGATGTACCGATCGGCGGCCGCGTCTGGCCGTGCGTGACCGTGACAGACCACCGTCTCGCCGTCGGCCAGCGCGTACTCGGCGGTCGTCTCGCCGTCGAATACGGCCTCGAGCATCGTGTCGTGGTTGCCGGGCGTGACGAGCAGGTCGGCACCGGCCCCGTCGACGGCGTCGACGAGTCGGCCCACGTCGTCTTTCACTCCGCGTGGAATCCGCGAAAACGAGTGTAACAGGTCGCCCGCGATCACGACGGTCGCCGGCTCGGTGTCCGCGAGGAGCCGATCCAGGCGCTCGAGGGTGTCGGTCCCGTCGTCGAGTGGTGCGTCCACCCGCGAGGCGGCCGCCTTCCCGAGGTGAGTATCGGCGAGGACGAGCGTCTCGGCGGCGGGAACGAAGACGGCGCGGTCGTAAAGGAGAAACGGAACGTCGACGTCGACAGCGGTCATCGATCGGTCTCGGCGTCGGACGACGCGTCGGGGCCGGTGCCCGATTCCGTCCCGGTCGCGGCCGTCGCCGCCCCGCCGTCGGCTCTCATCTCCTGGCCGAGCGCGTCGGCGAGGTCGTACTCCGATCCCGTCAGGATGTAGAGGACGTCCTCGAGGGGCTCGAGGACTTCGGGGAGACGACGGACGACGAGGTAGGTGATTCCCAGCAGGGCGACGATCGCCAGCGCCTGGGAGATGAAATTGTGCGCGACGATGTAGGACGTCCGATCCGCGGGGGCCCCCATGAACTCCGTGGCGATGTAGACGAGCGCGTCCTGCTGGAACCAGCCCCACGGGGATGCCAGACCGATGAAGACGTTCCGGACGAGATTGAGAAACCAGATGACGACGATGGCGGTCAGGAAGGGAACGACTTTCCGCTTGAGCGGAGCTTTGACCGCGGCGATGAGTCCCCCGAAGATCGCCATGCTGCCGATGCCGGTACAGGACATGACGATGTACGTCGTTCGGCCGGTGACGGTCTCGTCGGGATCGAACGCAAACCGGCTCTGGTAGCCGTTCGCCCCCTCGTTGATACCGGGACTGTGACCCAGCAGCTCCATCCCGAAGTGAGTCTGGGCCGCGGTCGTCTCGATCAGCCAGGTTCGGACGAACGGAATCGTCTCGGCGGGCAGGTAGATCAGTCCCATGAACGCGACCGCTTTCGACAACAGGAGCAGCGACTCGCGCCCCCGGACGAGCAGGTAGCCGGTGTAGGCACACAACGGCAGCGCCGCGAGCGTCAGCAGGGTCTCGATCGGGCTCTTGATCTCGAGGTAGTAGTGGGGCACCATCGTCAGCCAGAAGACGCCGAAGACGACCCACGCCGCTGCGGCGAGGTATCGCGCCGGATCGACGGCACCGTACCACTCGACGATCATCGCCGCGACGAACACGCCGATCGCGATCCACGCGAGCGAGTCTCCGAGCGGAATCGAACCGATAGTCATCGCGACCGTCGCTGGAAGGGCCGGCATACTCACGTCATTCCGACGGACTCTCCAGCTATCAACTTGACGCCTCGAGACGGGAGCAGTCACCGACCGAACGACCGCGTACCTTTTTGCAACGCCCTCGAAAAGGCTAGCCACATGGTCGACGTCCTCGACAACAAGCGGGCTGCGACGCGATTCCGGATCCTCGTCCAGATCGCCGAGCGCCAGCCCGCGGTCAGCCAGGGGGAGATCGCCGGGGAAGTCGGCGTGACGAGCCAGGCCGTCAGCGAATACATCCGCGAACTCGTCGACGACGGCCTCGTGGAAAAGGAAGGGCGATCGCGCTATCGCGTCACCCGAGAGGGGGTCGACTGGCTCTTCCGCGCGGCCGACGACGTCCGCCGGTTCGCCGACCACGTCACCGGAGACGTGCTGGGAGCGATGAGCGAAGATGCCTATATCGCCACCGAGGACATCGAAGAGGGTGAAACCGTCTCGCTGACAGTCAAAGACGGATTGCTCCATGCCACGCCGGGCAGCGAGGGCCCGGCAACCGGTATCGCGACCACCGACGCCGAGGCCGGTACCGACGTCGGCGTCACCAGTTTCGAGGGTGTCATGGAACTCGATCCAGGCTCCGTGACCGTCCTACAGGTTCCCTCGATCCGCACCGGCGGAAGCAGCGCGATCGATGCTGGAACCGTCACCGAGGCCTGCGACGGGGCCGACGTCGTGGTCGCCGCCGGCGTCGAGGCCGTCGTCGCCTGTCAACAGGCGGGGACCGATCCCGACGTTACCTTCGCCGTCGGCGAGGTCGCAGCCGACGCCGCGAGCCACGGCCTCGAGGTCACCGCCGTCGCCACGACCGACGCCGTCGGCCGAGTCACCGATGCACTCCGGGACGCCGACGTCTCCTACGAAGTGCTCGAGGGCTGAGACCACCCATGGCACTCCGACTGGTCGTCTCCAGAACGCCCGCACGAGCCACCGCTCGTCGTTCGACGGACAGCCGAAAACAGCTCAGTCCCTCGTGACCGACACGACCCGTCGTCGTGGCGATCTCAACCGATATACCGCAGGTCGTCGTCGGTCGGCACGTCCATCGCCTGTTGTTGTTCCATCTCCTGGATCTTGCCGATGACTTCCTCCATCTCGTCGGCCCGCTCGTCGAGGGACTCGTAGTCGAGATCGAAGCCGAGTACCGCCTCGAGCACCTCGAGAACCGACCGAGCGCTTTTCGGGTCGACGAGGTAGCCACTGGTTTCGCCCATGAGACACGCCGCCTCGAACCCGCGTCGATCGCCCAGTCCCAACAGGAGCCCGGAGACGCCGACGATACCGCCAGCGGGCTCGTCCTCGCGGAACTCGACGCCCGCCTCCTCGAGCGTCTCGAGCATCGATTCGTCGCTGACGGCCCCGACGACGGCGTACTCCTCGATGAGTTCGCCGGTCGGAACGCCGCCGAGCGCGTACACCTCGCTCACGCCGAACTCCTCGGCGATGTCGAGGAAGGCGTCGGTCAGCGTGTAGTGGCCCGCGTTGCTCTGGGCCTGATGATCGCCGGTCAGAAGCAGCAAATCCCGCCCTTCGGGCACGTCGATGGCGTACATCTCCGCACAGGTCAGTTCCGAGACGCCGTCCTCGACGCTTACCTGCGGCGGGAACTCCTGGGAGTAGAGTCGCCGGACGAGCGTGCTCTCTCCCTCGAGTTCCTCGAGCAAGTGCTCGACGGCGAGGGTACCGACGTGACCGACCCCCGGCAACCCCTCGACGAGAACGGGGTCGTCCAGTTCGACCTCGGCGACGACGTCGATCTCGAGTTCGTCCATACCGTATCAGCGGTTGCGACGTTTAAGAGCGCGTCGGTACTCACCGTGTGGATCGGTCGGATCCAGCGGTGCCGGGGCGCTGTTTACCGTCTCCGCACCACACGACGGGCAGGTCGCAGAAAGGGAATACACCGGACGGTCGTGGGCCTCGCGCCACGCCGAACACACCCGGATGTCGGATTTCATTACTCGTCGTCGGTGCGGCGTTCGCGGTGGTACTTGCCGCTGCCTCCGTGACCGTCGATCGCGGCGATCGCCCGGTCGGCACTCGCCTCGAGTTGTGATTCGGCGGTCTTGTAGTTGGGTGCCTGCACCTCGATGCGGTACTCGGGCGCGCCGACGTAGCTCACTTCGAGGTCGACTTCCTCGGGTACGTCGCCGTTGCCCTCGGCAGCCTCTAAGGCCTCGCGAATGCCGTCGACGCCGCTTGGCGACGGGTTCTCGAGGTCGACGTAGCCGGTGACGTTGACGTAAGGCACCGAGACGTTCTCGCGAGCCGTTTCGACGATCGCGTCGATCTCGTCGTCGTCGAGATCGGTGTCCTCGAGGGCTTCCTCGCCGTGGATCGCGGCCTGCTTGAAGCCCTCGTAGAGTCCGCCGTGGATGGCGATCAGTTCGTTGGCGATGGCGGTGTAGTCCTCGTCGGCGATCTCCTCGCCGAAGGCCAGTTCCATCCAGTTGTCGGCCTTCTGCTCGTTCTTCCACTCCTGGATCTTGTCGGAGCGCTGGTGGTCGTTGACGTCCTTCAGGGAGAGGTCGATCTGCTGGGACCCCTTGTCGACATCCAAGACCTTACAGACGGCGATCTGGCCTTCGCGGACGTGGTCGCGGACGTTCTTGATCCACCCGCTCGCGACTTCCGAGATGTGGATCAGACCGCGTTTGTCCTCGTACTCCTCGAGATCGACGAAGACGCCGAAGTCCTCGATTTCGTCGATCTTGCCGACGACGAGTTCGCCGGGATCGGGCCAGCCGCTGTACTTCATCGTGACTCGACTGTCTCGAGGATCTCGTGTTCGATCTCGGCTTTGCCGCCGGTCGGTCGAACGAGCGTCGTCCCACAGACGGCGCAGGCGACCTCCGAGGAGGCCTTGCCGAAGACGGTCTGTTCGTTCTCGCAGTCACTGCATCGAACGCTGTAGAAATTTCCTGCCATTGGTATCACTCCTGGAACTCGAGTCGGCCGGCGCGCCATCCCTCGCGGAGGTGGGCCTTGCCGCATTCGCTGCAGCGGTACTTGAGGTCGGTCTTCTTGGTCGGCTTCTCGCCGCCGGGCACTTTCGAGAAGCGACCGGAGTTCCCGATGGTCGAACTGTTGCGTCGGGTTCGGCGAGCGTCCCACTTCATGCCGCTCGAGCGGCCGGTTCGGGACTTCTCGACTTCGTGTTCGTGGTGTTCGTTGCAGTGCGGACAGTACGTATTGAATCGGCGTGGCATCTGCATGGTTATCTCACTTGCTGTGGGCTAAGATAGCGCTGTTTAAAAAGCGTTTGATCGGCGGTTTCCACCGCCCGAGTCGCGGGACGACGGCCGGGGTCTCCGAAGCGTTTAATCCGCTCTCCTGTGAATCACCGGCCATGAAGCAGCTCATCATCCACGGCGATCCCGGGATTCGCAACGGGGCCATCATCCGATACGAGGCCGACGAGGGGGAGGCGGAGGTGGTCTGTTTCGGGATCAACAGAAACGGCGACTATCACGGTCCGGATCGGGTCCAGCTGTGGTGTACCGTCGGTCGCGAGGACGAGTACGAGGACTACGAGAAGCGAAACTTCACGCCCCACTTCCTCGACGTCGACCGCGTCGACGCCGCGGACGTCGAGGTCGTCCGGGCGAAGAGCGATCTCGCGATCTAGCTCGACGGTTCTCGGACGGCGTCCGTTTCTGGCCATCGGCGACGCCACTGAGCGGACAGCGAGCCCGGCAACCGACATCGATTCGTGTCACCAATGAGTGATTCCCTGTCAGAGGCGGTCCGGACGCGAGCACGCGCGTTGCTCTCGACGACGCGGTTTGGCCAGTTCGCCGGCGTCGGGACGGTCGGAGCGACCGTCGACAACGTGGTGCTCGTGGTGCTGGTCGAAGCGACGGTCCTCGGGCCGGTCGTCGCCAAGGTACTCTCCTGGGAACTCGGAATCGCGATCATTTTCGCGATCAACGAACGCTGGACGTTCGCGGAGTACGGGACGGGTGGTGTCCGGTCGTTGGGCCGCCGATTCCTGCGGTCGAACCTGGTCCGATTCGGCGGGTTTCTGGTAACGCTTGGGGTGCTCGCCGTGCTCGTCAGACGGTTCGACATCTGGTACGTGGCCGCGAACGTGATCGGGATCGGCGTCGGCTTCTTCGTCAACTACACCTGTGAGAGTCTCTACACCTGGCAGGTCCACCAGGAGTAGCGGTAGAAACCCGCATACGGCACCCGAATCACAACCCTTAACTAGCACACTCGGGTATGATGTGGTAGCGGGATGGGATAGCCAGGAGATTCCGGCGGGCTCATAACCCGCAGACCGGTAGTTCAAATCTACCTCCCGCTACTTTTCACGAATTCAATGGCGAACGAGGAGTGTAGCGACGAGTGAGCCCTGAACTCGTGAAAATACGACGGGTAGATTTGACCGAGAGAAGACACACACAGCGAACGAAGTGAGCGAGTCCGTCTTCGCGTAGTTCAAATCTACCTCCCGCTATGTTTTGGCGCGAACAAATCCGTGAGCGTCATCCATAGCATCTGAACCAGGGAGCAACTTCGCTGCGACCGTGGTTCAAATCTACTTCCCGATACTTTTCGAGGCGAACAACAACGAGGAACGGAATGAAACGGCTCACGGAGCCGTCTACGAGTCCGCAGCGAGATAGTCACGCAGCCGTCGTCCCTGTGGATAGGTGAACGTCACCGTTCCGTGCAGGATCGACGGCGTCGAGAGCGGCTCGACGGGTGCGAACTCCTGAAATCGCGATCCCTCGGGGAACTCGAAGTCGACGCGGTCGACCTCGGCCTCGTATAGCTCGCTGACGAAGGGGATCGGGAACTCGAGCAGTTCGCTGACCTGTGCCCGGCCGCCCGCCGGGTCCGGGAACTGCCGGTGTGCGTAGTAGTGGAGGTGGCCGGTGAGCGTGTCGATCTGGTCGTCACCGACGCTCGCTTCGGCCTCGATGACGGGCTCGCCGTCGACCGAGAGCGTCGAGACGAGTTCGTCGCCGTCCTCGTCCCAGGAACACGACCCGTCGAGAGCTGGAATACCGCCGTTCTCGCGGGTGTAGCGCTGCATCTGCGCCGAGTCACTCCAGTAGCCGACCCAGAACCGGCCGGGGACGGGAACCTCACCCTGTGCAGTACTGATCGCGCGGCTGTCCTGATCGGCGACTTCTACCGTCAGGTAGGTGAGCGTGTACGGATCGAGGTGACTCGTCCGGTCGGCCGACGGCACCTGATACATGTTCAACTGGACGAGCGTGTTCGGGTGGGGCTCGAGTCCGGGCGGCAGCGCGGCCTCGAGGACGTCGGGGTCGGCCTCGTAGCCGACGATGAGCATTCGAGCGTTCTTGATCAGCTGTGGCGGCGAGACGGCCGTTCCGTCCGGCATTCCGGTGTACGTCTCGGGATCGAATTGATGGTCACTCATGGCTGAACTGTTACTTGTTCGCTTCAACGCCGAAGTCCTCGGGCGCGAAGACCTCGGGAACCGGTTCGTCTCGGACGCCGCGGATGTCGTCGAGGACGGGCTTGATGTAGGCCCGGAACAGCTCCGGACGCTCGCTCATCGGGAAGTGACCCGTCGCCGTCATCTCGTGGGCGGTCGCGCCGTCGCCGATGGCCGCGGCGGCCTCGCGGGCGTCGTCGGGGTTGGTCAGGTAGTCGTACTCGCCGTTCATGAGGTACATCCGGACCTGCGTGGCGTCGATGTCGTCGGCGGAGTCGCGATAGTCGTGGTCCATCGAGTAGTAGTGGAGGTCTCCCTTGAGGACGCCGTTGGCACCCTGTTCGTACAGGTACAGCGTTTCGCGGCGTGCCCACTCCGGTCCGTGGGGGGCCATCAGCCCCCACGTCGCGTGGGAGTTGACGTCGTTCGCGTTGACGTGTGGGTGATCGAGCCACTGGATGTAGAAGCCGGGCGTGAACAGCCCCGCCTCGAGACCGATCAGCGCCCGGAACCGCTCGGGGTACCAGTCGGCCAGTTCGAGCGTGATCGTCCCGCCCATGCTCGAGCCGACGAACACGGGGTCCTCGAGTTCGAGCGCGTCGGCGATCGAGACGATGGTGTCGGTAAACCGCTCGGCGGTGAGGTCGTACTGGTCGGCCCACCAGGATTCGCTCGACGGCGGCACCGATTTCCCGTGGCGGGGCAGGTCGTAGGCGACCACCCGGAAGTGCTCCGTTATTTCGGGGTCGTTCAGCACGTGCCGCCACTGCTGGTTGTTACAGCCCGCCGTGTGCTGACAGAGCAGCGGGATGCCGTCTTCGGGGCCGGCCGCCTCGTAGTAGATGCGGTGGTCGACGCCGTCGAGGTCGACGGTGACGTACTGGCCCGTGATGGGCTCGTTTGTCGCCTCCTGTGGCCGATTGGTGCCCTCAGTACGCGGTTCGCCGCCGTTGTGTGCGGTCCGCATCAGGTCGAGTGTCCGCTGGAACGCCCGGAAGTTCTGGAAGATCTTCTTGTGGTTGCCGATCAGGTCGAAGTAGCCCTCTTCGCCTTTGACCGCGGTCCGGTAGAAGGAGGCGAATACCTCGTTGTGGTGAGCCGCCGGCACCTCGCTGACGAACTCCTCCCAGGCCTCCTGCGGTCCGACGACGCCGAACGACCACGCGTCGTCCAGCCCCGGCGTCCGAACGTCCTGTATCTCGCCGCCCTGCATCTCGAGCAGGAAGTGCTCGTCACCGATCCCGACGAGGAAGTCGTCGTCGAACGCGTCCCTGCCGTGTCGTTTCAGTTCCGGATCCGCGTTGACGATCTCTCGATACTCGCTCCACCACGCGTCGCTGGCCAGCGTGTTGTCTGCCATCGCTCGGTCTTCGGTCTCCACCCTAATAGTGTAGTATGGTAACTATCCACTATATTGGTGGGACCCGTGCCGCCGCTGTACCGGCTCTCGGAACGGAGAGGGGTGACTCACTCCACGATCTCGATTTCGGTTCGATCGACGAGTCCGCGAGCGCTGGCGTCCGCGCGGGTAACACCGACGTCGATGGTGTAGGTTCCGGGATCGACGGGCACCCACTCGTCGTCGGCGACCCGGATCCGCTGGGGCCACCGGCGACGGAAGCGTTTCCGTTCGTTTCGTGCGAACGAAAAGATCGCGGGTCGGTCGGGAACGGCCCGCGGGACCTGGGAGGCTTCGCGAAGCCCGTCGACCCGCCACCGCCAGCGGTTCGGCGACTCGGTCCGGATCCGGACGGGGATCGGGAGGCGATTCCGAAACTCGATGCGGAGTTCGACTGGGTCACCGGGTTCGTACCGGCGTCTCTCCGTCGAGACGGTGACGTCGATCGCCCGGTGGCGAACTGCCGTCGGGGTGACCGCGTGGCTGAACGCCGCCCAGTCGATCGTTCGAGCGGTTGGCTCGTCGTCCTCGAGGCCACCGGGGGCGAACGGCTCGTCGTCCGCGCGCTCGAGCGCGCGAGACTGGTAGATCCGTCTCATCGTCGTCCCTCTCGAGTGGGGCCGTCTCCCCCGCCCCGGTCGTCGCCCTCGAATCGCTCGTCGAACCGATGGCAGGCGATCGGGTGCTGGGCTGCCCCCGCGGCCAGTTCCGGCTCGGTCGTTTCGCAGGGCGTCTCGAACGCTTCGGCGAGACGCCGTCGTGCGGCCTCGAGATCGCCGTCCATCGCGGGCTCGAGGGCGTTCGTGAAGGCGGCCTCCGCGTTCGGGTCGGAGAGCCGCCGGGGAATCCCGGTCGCGTCCCGGAGCGCTGCCGATCGGTCCTCGGGGCCGTCGGCTCTCGAGTACAGTGCGTCGAGGCCCGCGTCCGCATTCGCCTCGGCGAGTCGGGTTCGAAGCGCCATGATCGAACGGACGGTCTCACCATCGATATCGTACGCCGCCGGCGGGACGAGCTGCGGACAGCGCGTGTGGAACCGACACCCGGAGGGGGGATCCGTCGGCGATGGCACCGACCCCTCGAGGACGATCCGGTCGCCCTCCCAGCAGGGATCGGGTTCGGGAATCGCCGACAACAGCGCCTCGGTATAGGGATGTGACGGATCGTCGAAGACCTCGGGGGTCGTCCCGGTTTCGACGATCTCGCCGAGATACATGACGGCGACCCGGTCGGCGATGTGTTCGACGACGGAGAGATCGTGGGCGATAAACAGATAGGAGAGTCCGAACTCCGCTTGCAGGTCGGAAAGCAGGTTGAGGATCCGCGCTTGCACCGAGACGTCGAGTGCCGAAACCGGTTCGTCACAGACGACGAATTCGGGTTCGACGGCGAGTGCACGCGCGATGGCGATCCGCTGGCGCTGGCCCCCCGAGAACTCGCGTGGGTACCGAGTCGCGTGGTCGGCCTGCAACCCGACCGTCTCGAGCAACTCGCGCACGCGCGCGTCACGTTCCCCTGAAGGAACGATGTCGTGAACTGCGAGCGCCTCGCCGACGATCTCGTCGACCGTCAGTTGTGGGTTCAGGCTCGCCATCGGGTTCTGGAAGAGATATTGAATCTCGGTCCGCAACGCCCGGCGTTCCGACCGGGAGCGGTCGGCGAGTTCGGTCCCGCGATAGGAGATCGTCCCGTCAGTTGGCTCGAGCAGTCCGACGAGCGCTCGGCCAAGCGTCGTCTTCCCGCAGCCGCTCTCGCCGACGAGCCCGAGCGTCTCCCCCTCGCGGATCTCGAGGTCGACGCCGTCGACCGCCCGGACCGTCTCGCCGCGGCCGAGCAGCCGATCGAGGATCCCGTCGGTCGACGAATAGTATTTCTCGAGCCCCTCGGCTCGGACGAGTGTCTCGTCGCTCGTCGCCGTCATCCCGACTCACCTCGCCGTTCCGGGTCGGGATCGATTCCGCCGCCCTCGTCTCGGACCTGAACGTCGTAGTCCAGCCCCTCCTCGAGGTCGCCGGTGTACTCGAGGCAGGCGGCGAGGTGCGTCTCGGGACCGGCGTCGGCGGCTGGCGTTCCCGAGTCGGTCTCGACGAGCGGCGGCGCGCGTCTGGCACACGCCGTCTCGGCGTAGGGACAGCGCGGGTGGAACCGGCAGCCGGTCGGCGGATCGACGAGGGATGGCGTCGTTCCGGGCACCGTCGTGAGACGCTCGCTGTCGTCGCCCAGTCGGGGGATCGAGGCCAGCAACCCGACGGTGTAGGGGTGTTTCGGATCGTAGTACAGCGCTTCGACCGGTGCGCGCTCGACGATTTCGCCGGCGTACTGGACGACCACCCGGTCACATAACTCGGCGACGATCCCCAGGTCGTGGGTGACCAGCTGGATCGCCGTCTCGGACTCCCGGGCGAGGTCGTCGAGCAACTCGAGGATGCCGGCCTGGACGGTGACGTCGAGCCCGGTGGTCGGCTCGTCACAGACGAGCAAGGCGGGATCGCAGGACAGCGCCATCGCGATGACGACTCGCTGTTGCATTCCCCCCGAGAACTCGTGGGGGTAGTCCGCGTACCGCGTCGCCGGGTTCGGGATGCCGACCCGCTCGAGAAGATCGATCGCCCGCTCGCGGGCCTGGGTGTCGGTAACGTCGTCGTGGGCACGAACCGCTTCGGCGATCTGTTCGCCGACCGTGTAGACCGGGTCGAGCGCCGCCTCGGCGTCCTGGAAAACCATCGCGATCTCGTTGCCCCGAATCGCTCTGAGCTCCTCGGCCGAGCACTCCCGGACGTCCCGTCCCTGAAATCGGATCTCGCCGCTCACGATCTCGCCGGGTGCCTGGATCAGGCGAAGCAACGCGAGGCTGGCGACGCTCTTGCCGGCCCCGCTCTCGCCGACCAGCCCGACCGTCTCGCCCGCCCGGATCTCGTAGCTGATCCCGTCGACCGCCCGAACCACGCCGTCATCGGTGTAAAACTGGACGACGAGATCCTCGACCTCGAGCAGCGCCATCAGCGCATCCGCCTCCGGTCGTCGCTGCCGTCTCGACCCGGATCGAGCGCGTCGTTGATCCCGTCCCCGACGAGGTTGATCGCCAGCACGAACAGGAAGATCGCCGCACCCGGGAAGACGGTAACGTGCCAGTACCCCTGCACGAGCGTGTCACGACCTCGCGAGAGCATCGCACCCCACTCCGCGCTCCCGGGCTCGAGACCGAGGCCGAGAAAGCCAAGCGCCGCTGCCGTGAGGACGACCGTGCCGACGTTGAGCGTCGCCTGCACGACGACCGGCGCGATCGCGTTCGGCACGACGTGTCTGTGAATGATCCGCCGATCCGGGACGCCGAGCGCTCTGGCAGCCGTGACGTACTCGCGTTCCCGCACGGAGAGGATTTCGCCGCGTAACAGTCGAGCGTAGCTGAGCCAGCCGGTGATCCCGAGTGCGATCACCACCGTCCAGATACCCCCGTCGAGGATCGGCACCGGCTCGAGGATCGGGACGATCGCGATCGCCAGGACCAGAAACGGGAAGGCGTACAGCACGTCGACGAGTCGCATGATGACTTCGTCGACCCAGCCGCCGAAATAGCCCGCGATCGCACCCAGGGGGATCCCGATACACAGCGCCACCGCGACGGCGACGAGGCCGATGCCGAGGGTGTAGCGGCCGCCGACGAGTACGCGGGCGAACTGATCGCGTCCCGCCCAGTCGGTTCCGAACGGATGCGACCAGGAGGGGGGCGCGTTCGCCGGCCCGACGAACGGTTCGTGGGGGTCGTGGGGAGCCAGCGCGAACGGCTGGAGCGTGAGCGTGTACTCCGCCGTCGACACCTCGATCGGCCGGCCGAAGATCGCAAGCGCTGCCATCACGCCGAGCACGACCAGCCCACCCATCGCCGCACGATTCTGCCGGAACCGAACCCATGCGTTCTCGAGGCGACCGCGTCCCGGTTCCGTCGAGTCTGTCTCGCTCGTCGCTGCCGTCGCCGTCGCCGAACGCGACGCCGCATCGTCGAAGCCGACGATACGGATCTGGCCGCGTTCGGTGGTGGATTGTCGGTCACTCATAGTTCAGTATCGGATGCGTGGATCGAGTACCGCGTAGACGATGTCGACGAGGAGGTTCGCGAGGACGATCGTGACGCCGATGAGCAAGACCCCGGCCTGGATGACCGGATAGTCTCGCTGCAGGATCGATCGGACCAGCAGCCGTCCCATGCCGGGCCAGGAAAAGATCTGTTCGACGACGACCGCACCGTCGATCAGGAACGCCAACTGGATCCCAGTGACCGTCACGACCGGCAACAAAGCGTTTCGCAGCACGTGTTTCAGGATCACGGTTCGCTCACGTAATCCCTTCGCGCGTGCGGCTCGAACGTACGCCGCGTCGAGTTCCCGTCGCATCGACGATCGAAGCAATCGCGTGACGAACGCGGCCGAGGCCGTTCCGAGCGTGAGCGTCGGTAAAATCATGAATTTCGCCATCGCGAGACTCACGAGCGGCGCGTCGGGAGGAATAACCCGGAACCAGCCCAACCGGACGCTAAAGACCAGCAACAAGACGAGTCCGAGCCAGAAGTTCGGCGTCGCGATGCCCGCGAGTGCAGCGAGCCGACTCAGTTCGTCGGCCGGCTCGCCCTGTCTGACCGCGGCGACGATACCGGCCGGAACGCCGATGGCGAGCGCGAGCAGCCACGCAGCCCCGCCGAGCGCGAGCGTCGCGGGAAGTCGCCGGCCGATCGTCGCCGCGACGCGTCGGCCGGTGATCGGAGACCGCCCGAACTCGAGGCTGAGGGCGTCCCACAGCCACAGCAGGTACTGCTTCCAAACCGGTCGGTCGAGGCGATACTCGGCTCGAATCGACGCTTCGGTCCCGGGTGCGACGTCTCGGTACCCGACGATCGCGTCGACCGCATCGCCCGGCAGGACGTGGACGAACGAGAACGTCAGCGCCGTAACGCCCACGAGGACCGGAACGGTGACCAACAGCCGTTTGCAGACGTATCTGCCGAGCGACATTAATCGTGATTAGTTCTGACGGACGTATTCGTCGGCGATCGTCTCCTGGAACGTCTCGTCGCTGTACGCTTCGAGCAGCGGCGAGATCGGCGTATAAGCCAGCTGACCGACCCCGTCGTAGACGGTCTCGAGCGTTTCCGTACGCGGGAGCAACATGTTACAGCCCCGGCGAACCTTCGCGCTCGTAAACGGCGCTCGGTAACAGGGATAGATCACCATATCGAACCCGCCGCCGATGTGGCGACCGACGCCGTACGCGCCGTCGCTTTCGAACTCGGATACGTTTGCCGACGGGAGACCGTAACTGAAGTCGATGTTGCCGGCCTCGAGTGCGGCCTGTCTGGACGCCGTCTCCGTGATGATCTCGAGCGTGACGGTTTCGACCGGTGCCGTCGACGGAACCGTGTCGTCTCCCTCGAACCAGTGATCGTCGAACCGTTCCAGTCGCCAGTGGCTGCCGCTGTCGTAGTCGCCAAATCGGTAGGGGCCGGTTCCGACCGGCTCCGACTCGAGGTCGTGCTCGCCGTCGATCGCCGCCATCGGGACGATCGGGACGTTGAAAAGCGCCGTCTCGAGGGGCCCATACTCCCGCCAGCACTCGATGTCGATGGTGTGATCGTCGACGATCTCGCTTCCCTCGTACCAGTCGTAGACGTCCGTTTCCCGGAGCGTGCCCTCGTAGCGTTCGAACGAGCCCGCGACGTGTGCTGCGGTGAGTTCCTCGCCGTTGTGAAACTGGACGCCCTCCCTGAGGTGCATCCGAACGGTCGTCCCGTCGAGTCGTTCCCAGTCGGTGGCCAACAACGGCTGGCTCTCGCCGTCGAAATCGACGGCGACGAGTCCCTCGTAGACCAGTGCCGTCGCGTGACTGGACACGGTGTCGGTCATCGAGACCGGATCGGTCGTCGCGATGTCGCTCCCGAGATCACCGACGAACTCGCTGCCGTCGTCGAGTTCCGTGTAGGTCCCGGCCCAGGGGGCGTACACGGCGTAGTACGCGCCCGGCTCGAGGGGATACGTCTGCCAGCCGCTGACGGTGTCGGCGTCCCAGACGTGGGTGGATTCGCTAAACCGAACGAACGATATCGGCGAGTCAGCAACCAGGGTTTCCTGTAGTCGCCGGTAGATGGCGATCCGTTCGTCGGGGTCCGTTTCCACGAGGCCCGCGTCGATGCCGTCGTCGACGGCCTCGTTTGCGTAGTGGCCGACGTTGAACCCGTTGGGGGTATGGTTGTCCGAGTGAAACAGCATATTGACGTAGCTGTCCGGGTCCCACCCGCCAGTCCAACTCGCGACGAACATGGCGTTTACGTCCCTGGCGGCCGCGTTCCGCATCAGATCGACGTGCGATCGGAACTCCTGACTGTCGATCGAGACGTCGAAAAAGCCCGTTCCATCGAGTGTCGCCTTGAACAGTTGTGCGAACTGCTCTCGCTCGTCGTCCTCGGTGATGGCGATCGTCGTCCGGAACGGCGGTTCGACCCCCGTCTCCGCGAACCCCGCTTTGATCAACTTCTCGGCGTCCCCCTCCGCTTTGGTCCCGTCGTTGGAACGGATACAGCCGGCCAGTCCACCGATCCCGGCCGCGCCGACTCCCCGCAAAACCGAACGCCGACGGTACCCTCGTCCCCCCAGTCCGACACTATTCCCTGCCATAGCCGTGTGGTTCAGATCCTGCCACTATATTCCTTGTGCTGAATCGACCCGACTCGGTCGGGAAATCGCCTTCTCTGTCCCGGAGACGGCATCTTTTTTCACCGACTACTCAAAGCACAATAATACTCCATCCGTGAAACTATGTCGACGGGGAATCCGCCTCGGTTCCGGGCTGGTTACTGGTCGCCTTCCTCGTCGATGATGACGACCTCGCCGTCGACGACGTCGACGTTGATCAGCGTCTTGACGTCGTAGCCGGCGTCGTCGACCTTGTTTTCGCCGCCGACCTTCTTGATGACTGCGACCGTATCGACGACTTCGGCACCGATCTCGCCGAGCGCGTCGAGGACCGCCGCGAGCGTGCCACCCGTCGAGAGGACGTCGTCGAGCACGAGCACGCGCTCGCCCTCGCGGACGTCGTTGATGTACATCTGGTTCTCCGAGTAGCCCGTCTTCTGGGCGATCGCGACCTCGTCGTCGAGGCCGTACTGGCGCTTGCGGATGACGGTCAGCGGAATGTCGGTCATCAGCGAGACGGCAGTCGAGATGTGAATCCCCATCGCTGCGGGGGTGACGATCCGGTCGACTTCCTCGAGTTCCGCCTTGCGGATGATTCGGATGACGATCTCGCGCAACAGGGTCGGATCCAGCTTCGGGACGCCGTCGCTGATGGGGTGAACGAAGTAATGGTATCCGTTCTTCTCGATGATCGGAGCCTCGAGGAGAGACTGCTTTAGTTGATCCATGTCGACGGTCGGAGGGTAAGGGAGTAAAAGTTGACGATACGACCGGGGCGCACGGAGCAATCCCGTCCGTCACTCGATCATTCCGTCAGTCGTCGGTGCCGTAGCTGAGTTCGGGCGGCTGATCGCCGTGTCCCAGCCGCATGTTCCGCTCGTGGTAGATGTGTGCAACTGCGGTAATCGTGACCGTCGCCGCGATAATGGCCATCCAGACCAGGTTCGACAGGTACGTCAGCGGATAGATATCCAGCCACAGCGCGGCAACGAGCGCGCAACTGATCGCACCTAGCGAGAGGTACAACTCTCGCCACGCGAACTCTCGGCCGGGGACGATCTCGAGATAGACGCTGATGTCTCGCGTTCGCTCGGTCACCGTGATGACGCCCGCATCGGAGTCGAAGCGAAGGATCCCCGACGAGTCCATCTTCGGGAGATGCGTCTGCTGGAGAGTCGTGTAGACTCGCTTGCGCTGTTCGGGCGTCACGCCATCGAGCGTCGTCTCGTACTCCCAGGCGGCGACCTGCTGAGCGAGATCGCCGAGTTCGACCGGCCGCTCGTCTTGCTTGAGATACTGGAGGACGTAGCGCCGTCGCTGGTTCCGCAGGAGTTCGAATATCTCCCCTTTGGAGAGCCGTTCGTCCGCGTCATCATCCACGTCGGCCTCGCCACCCGCGTCGGCCTCGTCACCCTCGACCCCATCGTCGGCGTGCTGTTGTTGCGCCACGGTAATCACCTCGAGACACCGGCTACGGCCACTACTGTGGTCGTGTTCGAATCCAGTCGGACACCCATTAGTTCAGTCGAATGAACCCCACCCATATAACTCTCCTGACGGACTCGTCGCTGTATTAGTCCGCCGTCATCTCTGATTCGAGTATCGTTGCGATCGAATCGGCGATCTCCCCGCCCAGTCCCGCTTTCGTCCCCTCGTAGCGGGCGGCGTCGTTCGCGTGGACCAGCAGGGCGCTCGTCCGCTCTGCACCCATCACGCTCGCGTCGTTGGCGACGACGAAGGCCAGCTCGGCCCGCTCGAGCGTTTTTCTCGCCTGCTCGATCATCGCTGTCTCGTCGCCGGACGTTTCGGCTTTGAACCCGACGATCGGCAGATCGGGGTCTTGGGAACGAATCTCGTCGATGAGTTTCGGCGTCGGCTCGAGCGCGAGCGTGAGCTCCTGTCCCGAGCGGATCTTCTCGTCGCTTTCCGCGACCGTGTAGTCGCTGATCGCCGCCGCCGAGACGAGCGCATCCGCGTCCTCGCAGGCTGCGCTGGTGGCCGCGAGCATCTCGCGGGCGCTCTCGACCTCCCTGACGGTGGCGTAGGGAACGTCCGGACCGTCCTGGACGAGCGTCACGTCCGCGCCGCGAACGTAGCAGGCTTTCGCCACGGCCCGTCCCATCGTCCCCGACGAGCGGTTCGTCAGCACACGGACCGGGTCGATCGACTCGCTGGTCGCACCGCTGGTGACCACGACGTGGGCTCCCTCGAGGGAACGGTCGCCGGCCGTGCGGGCGACGTCACAGACGATCGCCTCCTCGCTTGCGATCTTGGCCTTCCCCTCCTCGACGCGTGGATCGACGAACTCGACGCCCCACTCCTCGACGGTCTCGATGGCCTCGAGCACGCCGGGATGGTCGTACATCGGCTCGTGCATCGCAGGGGCGACGACCATCGGCGTCCCGGCTCCCAGCGCGGTCGTCGCACACGTCGTCACGGTCGTATCGTCGATCGCACTCGCGATCTTGCCGACGGTGTTCGCGGTCGCGGGCGCAACGAGGAAGACGTCGGCCCAGCCGTCGTTCCCACAGAGTTCGACGTGTTCGACGCTCCCGGTAATCTCGGTGACGACCTCGTTCTCGGTCGCGAACTCGACGGCCCACGGGTGGACGATCCCCCGTGCGCTGTCGCTCATCACTCCGCGGACGTCGGCCCCCTGCCGTCGCAACTCGTGGGCCAGTTCGACCGTCTTGACGGCCGCGATCGACCCCGTGATCCCGAGTGCGACGTTGACTCCCTCGAGCATGTGGGCGTCACTTCGGATTGGGACCCTTTAGGGTTACTGTCGGTTGAAATGGCAATCGGGGACGGCGACGCCTCGAGTGCCGGCAATCTCTCGGCGGAACCACCGATCGAGGCCGTCTCGGAGGCGGTGAAACGATTGACACACTGATCGCACGCTGTCTTCGATCAGGCGTGCGATGATTTCAGCCGCCACCATAGATGATAGGAAGCGAACACGTCCCCGTAAACTGTTTGTTGCTGTGATTGTAACTCGAACCAATGGGAATTCGTCAGGTCCAACCGGGTGAGCGAGGGGTGTCAGCGGTGATCGGAACGGTGTTGCTCATCGGAATCGTGACGCTAGTGATGGCCGTTCTCGCGGCAGCCCTTCTCGGTGTCGGACTCTTCGATCAACAGCCCGACGCGGAGCTCTCCTATCAGGAACATACGGATAAGGTCGTCGTCGGTCTGACCGACGTTCGAGACCTGTCGGCCGGCGAAACCGAAATCAAACTCGAGGGTGAGGGGAGCTGTGGGTTCTGGGACGGCAGCGGCGAACTCGAAAAAGGGGACGTGACGACGCTCGAGAGCAGTGACTGTCCAGACTCGCTCGAACAAGGGGACGTGTTACAGGTGATTGGCGGGAACGTGTTGCTCGGGACGTACGAACTGCGGGGCCAGTACCCCGATTACGGGTGTACAACGTTCAAGAGTAAATTCAACAACGGCAACCAAATCGACGTCGAAACCGGCGGTATCGTTTCGTGTGACTTCACCGACCCCGACGGAACCGAACTGAACAACGGATTGAAAGTGAACAACCAAACGACGGTGGTCGGTGAGGTAAACGTTAGCAAGACATCCCGGATCGAAGTAGACGGGGGCAAAATTATCGGGGACGTCGAGACCGGAAAAGACGCCGATATCAAGGACGATAGCGTCGTCGACGGCACTGTGTCGGCCGACGAGAGCGTTTATGTCCGGGACTCGAGCAAAATCACTGGTTCGGTCGATGCCGGTGATTCCGTAGATGTTGACCAGGACGCAACGGTCAATGGACCGATCGATAGTAGCGATTACGTCGCGCTCGATGAACGCGCCTTCGTCGGCGGCGCGATCGAGTCCGACGACGAAGTGACGCTCGCCAAGGATGCGGTCGTGGAAGGTGGTGTGGCTGCCGACCGTGAAGTTACGATCGGAAATTCGGCTGAAATCGACGGGACGGTCGAATCCGGATACGACGTCTCGTTGGAGCAAGACAGTCTCGCCGATAGCGAAGTCGAGTTGACTGGGTCCGGTCGTACATTGGAACTCAGCGATGGCGCGACGATAAGCGGGACCGTCTCCGCGGCTGATAACGACGTAACGCTCAAAGGAGATGCGAAAATCAGCGGCGACGTTACAGGTGACACGGTGACCTGTAAGGATTCCTCGACGGTCGAGGGAACCGTCACCGCAGGCACTAACAACGGCTGCTGAACGGCGGGTACCTTACTTCCCCTCGACACTCGGATGCATCGTCGGTTCCTCGTCTAGCGGCTCGGAAAACGCCTCGAGCATGCGCGCTCTCGCCCGTTCGTCGCGCTCGAGTCGCTCGTCCTCGCCGATCTCTTCACAGCCCGGCGGCACCTCGCGGCCGCGGCCGGTGAAGTAGCCCTCGGGGGTGACCCAGTCGTGATAGAAGTTCGCGTCCGAATCGTGAACGACCGCGAGGCCGACCGTCGCCCCGTGGCCGGCCGCGACGATCGCCTGATGGGGCTCGTCCGCGAGTCGGCCCGCAGCGTAGACCCCGTCGACGGCCGTCCGGCCTGCCTCGTCGACCGAGACGAAGTGTTTGCTCCCACGCTTGATCCGACCGACGTCCAGCGGAACGAGATACTCGCTGTCGGGCCACGACGCCGCGATCACCCGCCGGGCCTCGAGTGGATCGCCACCCGCCGTCTCGAGGACGAACCCCGCCTCGAGAGCCGTCTCGTCGATCGGCTCGGTGCTCGTCACTCGCCCGAGTTCGAACTCGGAACCCGCTGTTCGGGCCTGCTCGCGGGTCAATCGCAGATACCGGCGGGCGTCGACCCCGTCCGGAAAGCCGGGGTAGTTCTCGAGGCTGGCGTTCCGCGCGAGGATGGACTCCCCACCGTCGCCGGACTGCGTCCGGCTGCTCGGGGGACTTCGTCCCCCGGCGTCGACGACGATGGTATCCAGTCCCGCACGGGCGGTAAAGATCGAGGCGGCGAGGCCGGCGACGCCCCCGCCGACGATACAGACGTCTCGCATGGGTCGTGGTTTGCCAGCGCCCGTATAGAAGGTTGCCGTCGCTGGGCCCCGACCGCCAGCCCATGCCCGCCCACGTCGACCTGGGTACCTCAACCCTTTTATTACCGCTGTTCGTTGACTGGGACATGAGCGAAGACGAGGGCACGAACACGTCCGCCCAGGGTGTCCCGTCCGAGGAGGAATCCGACGACGGCGAAGCGGCCGACGTGAACTCCGCGGAATCGACGGCTGGGGAATCGGACCCGAGCCCCGAAACCGACGATTCGAGTTCGGAACCGCCCGCGCCGGCTGCCGACTCGAGCGTCGACACGGCCGGGGGTGCCGAGGCGGAAGCGACGGATGAACCGACGCCAGCCGACGACGCGTCCGGTGACGGACCCGAAACTGGCGAGGACGTCCAGCGAGTGCTCGATCGAGTCACCGAGTACGACGACGAACTCGCTCACAAGGTCAACTCGATCGTCGAGGAAGCCCAAGCACTCAACGGGACCGTCGCCCACCAACGCGAGGAACTCGAGGATCTCACGGAACGCATCGAGTCCCAGGCCGAGACCATCGGCGAACTCCAGGACGAACTCGAGGAGTACGAGCAGGCACTGACCGACCGCGACGACCGACTCGAGGAGTACGAAGCCGAGGTCGAGGACCTGAAGAGCCGGCTCAAACGCAAGCAAGCGGACTTCCAGAACTACAAGAAGCGTGCGAAAAAGCGCCAACAGCAGATCAAAGACCGCGCCGCCGAGGACCTCGTCGAACGGCTCATCGGCGTCCGCGACAACCTGAAACGCGCACTCGAGGAGGACAGCGGCGATGCCGAGAGCTTGCGGGAGGGCGTCGAGATGACCCTCCGGGAGTTCGACCGCATCCTCGAGGACGAGAACGTCTCCGAGATCGATCCCCAGCCGGGTACCGAAACCGACCCGCAGCGCCACGAGGTCATGATGCAGGTCGACAGCGACCAGCCCGAAGGGACGATCGCGGACGTGTACACGCCCGGCTACGAGATGGGCGACAAGGTCATCCAGAACGCGCAAGTGACCGTCTCGAACGGCGAACACGCCGACTCGGGTGGGGACGAGGACGCTGCTGAATCGGCCGACCACGCCGGCGGTGCTGGGACCGACGACGATACGGCCGACGAGGACGACGCGGCGATCGAACTCGGCGGCGAAGTCGACAGCGACGAGAGCGTCGACACCCCGGCGGACGAAACGGACGACTGATAGTCACAGTACGGCTCTCCGATTCTCGCCGACGAAGCGGATATCGTAGCCACTGAAGCGATTGACACACTGACCGCAGGCCGTCGTGCGGTCAGGTGTACATTGACTTTCAGTGGCTACGATGGTGCGATCGAATGCGGTTCCGACCCGACGGCTTTTGCTCGATCGTTCCCACGTTCGCGGACTACCGGTTGCACCGGTTCGAATTCGAACGGCTGTTCTGTTACGAATATTAACACTTATGCTTTCGAGGAAAAACGTCGAGATATGAAGCCCCTGGCTGCGTTTTTCGCCCTCTCCGTGGCCGTCCTTTGTGGGCTCGCCGCCCTCCTGGTTCTCCCGCTGCTCGAGTACGTACTGGCCGCCGGCTTGTTCGCAGTCGTCCTCCGGCCAGCGTACGACCGACTCGAGCCATGGCTCGGTTCGCGGATCGCTGCCCTCGTTTTGACTGGGAGTACTGTCACTGCCGGGATCGTCCCGCTGGTTCTCATCTCGCTGGTCGTCCACCGGTCGGCCGTCTCGGCGATCGAGTCGGTCGACGGCAGCCAACTCCTCGCGAACGGCTACGAGATCGCTCGAGAGGACCTCGGCGTCTCCGACGAGTCGATCGCTGCCGTCGAGGCTGCCGTCCGATCGGAACTCGACGGGACGCTCTCGAACGCCGTGGAGCTGACGCTGGCCCGGGCGGTCGATATCGTGGCGATCGGAATCGACGTCGTCGTCGGGATGGTCGTCCTCGTCGCCCTGCTGTACTATTTGTTGGTCGACGGTCCAGCGCTCGTCGACTGGCTGCGGACGGTCACACCGCTCGAGTCACGAGTGCTCGAGGCCCTGTTCACGGAGGTCCACGGCGTCATCTGGGCGGTTCTCCGCAGTCACGTGTTCGTCGCGATCGTCCAGGGCATACTCGGTGGGGCGGGACTCGCGTTGCTCGGCGTCCCGTACGCGACCACGCTGGCAGCGATCCTCGTGTTCGCCGCGTTTCTCCCGACGATCGGCGTCTGGCTCGTCTGGGGACCGGTGACGCTCGCTCACGGGGCTGCGAGCGATCCCGTGCGCGGCGTTCTCCTGTTGGGATACGGGATCGGTGTCCTCACCGTTGCCGACAGCTACCTCCGGGCCGTTCTGGTCAACTGGGGGTCCGACCTTCATCCGGCGCTTGCATTGCTCGGCGTCATCGGCGGTCTTTCCCTGTTCGGGGTGATCGGCCTGTTCGTCGGACCCGTCGTGCTCGCGGTCCTCAAAGCCACCGTGACGGTTTTCTATCGAACCGAGCGATTCGGTCCGGAGGGGGGCTCCAGTCTCGAGCGAGCGAACGCGTTCGCGGAAACGGAGTAATCGCTGCCCAAACGGGGACCGCCTCGCGTAGTCGACCACGCTTTCCCTCGGCTCACTGGAATCGGTCCCACGAGTGTATAACAGAGTCGGACGGACCACTAGTGGCGGTCCACGCCTCCACTGGAGGGTCGAATCACGTGGTGTGATTCGATTCGACCCTGCAGTCGACGGGTGAAACGGTACTAGGCGCCAGTCCTCCGGTCGGTTTCCGCGCTCCGGGATTCGGATTGGATGCCCCGGTAGGCCAGTGCGGCCCCGACCACGAACACGAGCGTTGCGAGGTAGATGGGGCCGAGATGTGTCACCCAGTTGTGAGCGAAGAGATCGCCGTAGTGCATGGGGAGTGCGATTGCCAACCCGACGACGGCAGCGACGATCGCCGTCGTCCACGCCCACAGTTGCCCGCTCCGGACGCCGTACCACGCAAGCGCCGTGATGGCGATCCCGGTGGCAATGATAAACCCCGCAGTAGCGACGTGGAGGTGGTTGATATAGTGTACGACGGCTGGATCGACCGCGTTGAGATCCGCCGGGGTGACCCCGTTCAGGGTTGCGACACCGAGTTCGAAGCCGGTGCCGAAGAACGTTCTCGCGAGGAAGACGATCCCGTAGCCGACGAAGGCGATGCCCGCAAGCGCCATCAGGAGCGAGCCGATCCGTCCTCCCCGTTCGAGTTCCTGACCGGTCTCGTGGTCCGTCGGTGATCGATCGACGCTCATTCGCCCGTCCCGGTTTCGACCTCGACCTCGGTTACGTGCTGGTCGTCGATTTCCTCGAGGGAGTACTCTTGGCCGTGTTGTTCTTTGACGTGTTCGCGCGCGATCTCCAGCAGGCGATCCTTGTCGTCTTCCTCGGTACGCATGCGGAAGACACACCCGGAAACGGCTGTATCACACGCGACTTGTAGTGCTGTCCTCCTCTCTTCGGATTGTACGTCGTTCGTCATGGTTTCGTTCCCCGCTCGGCGAGAGAGGATACGGGACGGAAGGTTGTGTAAGCACCTAGTGATATCTGTGCAGTCGCTGTCAGTCGTGCAACGGCTGCAACGTGGTCGTCGACTGCAAGCGAGAGCACCGTTCGCGTCCTGGACCGTCGCGTCACCGAGACGGTGACGTCGTCGGGTGCCGCTGACGGCACCACAGTTCCCGAACAGAGCCACCGTGACGGAATAATCGCCGGGATCGACGCCAGCCGTCCGATTCACTCTCCGATCCGTTCGACCCGGAGCGGCCGGGCCTCACTGCGATAGGATTCGTAGGTCGCTTCCGCCCACTCGCGGGCCGCCGACGCGTCGGTATCGATCAGCACGCGAGCCGCTCCGCTCTCGGGATCGTGGCCGCTGACTCCGATTCGTCGATCGAAGATACCGACCCCGTAGGGGGGCAGCTCGTCGTGTAGCCAGACCGAAAGGTTCCCGCTCTCGAGGGGTTTCGAACAGTGTTCCGGGTACGTCGAGAGGATGTGCCTGGCAACGTGTGGTGGGTCGATGATCTCCGTGTCCATCCCGTCGACGATTCGGCGGGCGAGTTCCTCCTTACACGGTTCGAGCAAGGCCAGGTCGAACCCGACGAACCGAAACCGGTCCGTCTCCCGGAGCAGCGACTCGAACCGGTTCACCGGGCGGTACGGATCGTCTGCCTCCGCGACTGTCACGACCGCGTTGGACCCCATCTCGATCGTGAATCCGCTCGCCTCGGCCGGGACCCACTGCCAGACGTCGCGGAGCTTTTGTTCGGTCTCGATTCGTTCGACTAGCTCTCGCATTCCCGAGGCGACGAAGGCTCCAAGCTGTGTCGCCTCGTACTGGTGTCCCTCCCGGCAGATCCAGTGGCGGTCCTCGAACTCGCGCAGCGTCCGCCCGATCGTCGACTGGGAGACATCGGTTCGCTCCCGGAGGTCCGCCCGGCTTTGGGGACTCCTCGCCAGCGTCTCGAGTGTGGTCACGCGGTGCTCCGACCGCGCGAGGAACTCGATGTCGTCGAGGGGCGATCCTTTGGCACCTATGATCATGGTAATCGTACACGTGCCAGTGTCATAGCTGTGGTCCCCGTCGTCGGCCGGCCGCTCGTGAGCGAAAGCCGCCGATTCGACGGCGGGCTTCGGACGACGCCGTTTCGACGCCACCGAACGGGTCTCACCGTTGGAAGACGGTCGCCGATCCGCCGACGAGTTGGACCGCCTCCGCGGGGAAGTTACTGGGCACCCACCACGAACGCCTCGGCGTCCACATCAGTGGGGACTCGCTCACCGGTCGTACTCGCGCTCCCGACCGTCGGTGCGTTCCCGATCGCCTTCCCGGGTCCACTCTCGGGCGTTCTCGACGGTTTTCGTCCCCAGCAGTCGCTCGAGTTTCCGTTCGAACTGTTCGTCTGTCAGCTCGCCCGCAGCGTAGCGCTCGCGGAGCGTCTCGAGCGCGTCGCGCGTGCCACCTGCATCGCTGGGGGAATCCGTCCTCGTCGGTTCGGATTCCGTCGTCTCCGTCTCGTCGTCGCTCCACTCGTGGCCCGCCGTCTCGTCGCCAAACAGGATCGTGACGATCGGGAGGACGGCGGCGTAGCCGACGACCAGTACGGGGAGCCACCACGATTGACCGGTAAGCAGTCCCCCGAGCCAGATCGCCGTCACGAGTAGGGAGACGATGCGGACCGCGTTCTCGCGAAGTCGAGTCCACGGATCGCCTGCATCTCGTCCGTGATCCGGTCCCTCGCTTGCGCTCATACCATTCCTTTCGCTCGGACGTGGAAAGACGTTGGTGGTTCGAGGTGTTGGGTCACCGGTTCCGACCGCCGACGACCCCACGGCGCTGTCGCTCGGCGTCGGGCGGCCGACGGAGAAGAGCGAGCCTTACGCGAGCGTCTCGCCGAGCGCCTCGAGTGCGGCCTCCCGGACGGCATCGCGTTTGCCGGGCAGGAACTCGACGTGACCGTCCTGGCCGCCGACGACGCTGACCCCGCCGTTGGGAACGGCCTCGGCGATCGCGTCACCGAGGTCGCGCACGTTCACGGGTTCGGTCGCGCGGACGTGGAGTTCGTCGTCGCCGACGCCGAGCGTGACGTAGGGCGGGTCCGCCCGGTCGCGTTCGGACCGGTGGAGCGCGTCCAGCAGCAGGATCGTCGTCGGGAAGTTGTACCGGTGGGTGAAGGCGTCCGTGTCGAGCACGGAGACGGTAACGCCGTCGACGCCTTCCACCGTGAGGTTCTCGCGGGCCGTCTCGAGTTCGGTTTCGAGCTTGTCGCGGAACTGTTCGGAGACGTGGGCGGCCAGATCGCCGTTTCGCGGCCGATCCGACTCCTCGCCGTCGCCGAACAGCAGGTCGATCACGAGTTCGCGTTTGTCCTTGTACGACTGGTAGTAGGCCTCGAGCGCGACGGCTTCGCGGCGCTCGGAGACGCCGGTCTCGTCGTAGCCGGCCTCGGTTGCGAGGTCGAGATACGCCTCGGGCGTGTTCTCCCAGTAGCTGACCGCGGGGAGGTGTTCCAGATCGGCACGGACGTCGTCGTTGACGTGGGCGGCGACGTTGGTGGCCAGTGCGGTCGAGGTGACGTCGGTGACGTCAGCGCCGGCGAGGGACGGTGCGACGGCGACGTCGACGGCGTCGGCGACCTCCTCGTCGGCGCGACTGTCGTCGATGACGAGCGAGTCGGCGTCGTACACCGAGAGCAGGTCGTAGCCGTCGACGGATTCGACGGTCGACCCGGCGTCGACCAACACGACGAGGGGGAGCTGTTCGCCGTGGCGATCGCGGGCCTCGAGCATCGAGGTGACGTCGCCGGTGGCGGCGTCCATGTCGTAGACGCGGCCGTCGAGCGGCCGGCGCTCGAAGTAGTGGTACTCCGCGTCCTCGCGCGTGTGTTTCTCGCGAATCAGCGGGAGGACGGCGCGCTCGATGGCCGCCCCGGCGACGTAGCCGTCGGCGGTCGCACCGTGGCGGACGACGATCGGCCGTGCTTCCATGACGGCCCGTCGGATCGCGGTCGCCGCGTCGGCGATGCCGTCTTCGACGGCTGCGACCGCTTCGTGGTCGGCCAGCAGCGCGACCTCGGCCGGACGTGCCTCTCGTTCGATCGCGCTCTCGAGGCGGTCGACGACCGTCTCCCGCTCCTCGCCGTCGAGGATGTCGAGGGATTCGGTTTCGACCTGCAACTCGCCGTGGTGGCGTTCGACCTCGCCCTCCAGGGCGACGACGTCGTCGAGTTCGACGTCGGGGTAGGCGCGAACGCCGGCTTCCTCGAAGGCCGCGCATTCGACGGTCGCGGTCTCGTCGCGCAGTTCGAAGACCGTCGGGCCGCTGGTCTGGCGAACGCCGGTGATCTCGCCCTCGAGGCGGACGACGCTGCCGACCTGATTCTCGATGGCGTCGATGGTCGTCCGCTTGAGCGTGGGTTCCGATTCGGCCTCGGATTCGGCGTCGGCGGCATCGTCGGTTGCCGGTGCCGAGGCGGCGGCGGATCCAGTCGCGACGGAGCCGCTGCTCGTCACTGTTCCGGTTGGTTCCGCGGCCGCAGGCTGTCCCTCGTCGACGGACTCGGTGTCGGGTTCGGACGCGGGCTCGGTTTCCTCGGCGGCCGCCTGCAACTCGCCGGCTTTGGCCGCGCGGTCGTCGGTCGATTCCCGGTCGTTTTCGTCGGCCGTCTCCGTCGCCGACTCGTCGTCAGTCGATTCGTCGTCGACGTCCTCGGGACGGTGCTCGTCGTCGGCCGTTTCGATCAGGTGGCCGCGGAACTCGCGTTCGCGCTGGCGGATCGACCAGCCGAGGTCGACGTTGCCGTTGTCCCGAACGTCGAGTACCTGGACGAAGACGTCGTCCCCCGGTTCCCAGTCGAGACTTTCGAGTCGTTGGTCGAGTTCGCTTCGATGCAACAGGCCGGTGACGTGGTCTCCGATGTCGACGAAGACACCGAAGTCGGCGTAGCCGTCGACGGTTCCCCGGTAGTAGCGACCGGGCGTAAGCTGCGAGGCGGACGTGCCGCGAAATTCGAAAACGGCATCCTCCTCGTGGCTCTCACAGATCTCGCCGTCAACGGGTGTGCCGCAGATGATACAGTTACCCATCTACTCGAACCAAGCGGTTTCGCCCTAAAACTGTTGTCGAAATGCGTTCGCCACACGAGCCACGGTTTCACCCGCGAAAGAGCGCCGCCGTCAGTCGAAAACGGGCGAATCTTCCTCGAGCGACTCGATATCGTCGACGAGCTCCCGAACGTCCTCCGGGAACAGCGACACCTGGATCTCGTTGTCGTCCTCGTCCTCGAAGACGAGTTTCAGTCGCTTGTCACCGAACTCCCTGGCCTCGGCCGAGTCGACGTCGAACAGTTTGACCGTCGCCGCCTTGTTGTTCGGACCGACGTTCTTGATCGCGCCGTCGTTCAGCTCTACCATGAACTCCTCGAGCGTGAGTGCGAGCATGGGTGTCGTACGGACCCCGGGTAAAAAACGGCACGGCATCGCCGGCCAGTGCGGCGACTGCGCGCGGACGCGAGTCCCGCAGTGGTGGGTCGCCAAACGGGATGCGATCCCGGACCGCATGCGTGATGTGTCAGGGCGCTTGCGGCGTCCGGTCGTACCGAGTACGAACGTATAAATATTGGTGATAGTACACGTCCACCCTGGACCGACAATCGATCATTGATTTCACCACGAGCCCGCCAGAAACCGGGTTGGCGGCCGCAGACCGGAAGTCGACGACTCCGCTCACTTTTATGGTGGATTCGCACAAACGCACGGGTGGTTATGGAACTCACCTGGCACGGCCACTCGACGTGGCACGTCACCGTTGGGGAGACGGACCTGTTGATCGACCCGTTCTTCGACAACCCACAGACCGACCTCGAGCCGGCGGATCTCGAGACGCCCGACTACGTCCTGTTGACACACGGGCACGCCGACCACATCGCTCACGCGGGCGAGTTTGCCGACGCGACGCTGGTCGCGACGCCGGAACTCGTCTCCTACTGCGAAGACGAGTTCGGCTTCGAGGACGCCGTCGGCGGGATGGGGATGAACCTCGGGGGGACCGTCGAGTGTGGCGACGCCTACGTCACCATGACCCGCGCTGACCACACGAACGGGATCATGACCGAAAACGACGCGAGCGGCGGCATGCCCGCCGGCTTCGTCATCTCGGATACGAAGCCGACGCAGGTCAGCGACGAGGAGTCGACGACGTTCTACAACGCCGGTGACACCAGCCTCATGACCGAGATGCGCGAGGTCGTCGGCCCGTACCTCGAGCCCGATGCCGCCGCAGTGCCGATCGGCGACCACTTCACCATGGGGCCGATGCAGGCAGCCATCGCCGTCGACTGGCTCGACGTCGACCACGCCTTCCCACAGCATTACGATACGTTCCCGCCGATCGAGCAGGATCCCGAGGACTTCGCCAGCGAGGTTCGCGGGACCGGCAGCGACGCCGCGGTCCACGCCCTCGAGGCCGACGAGCCGTTCGAACTCGAGTCCTGAGCGTCGACGTCGGATAGAACGGACGGTTTTCGACGGTTCGAGCGGACGAAGTCGGATCTCGTGGGGCCTTACTCCTCGTTCGCCCCACTGTACTGGCGCTCGCCGGTCTCCGTTCGGGCACCGATCCGATAACGCGTCTCGAGTGGGTACCGCTCGCGTCGAGCGAGCACCAGATGGAGACCGACGGCGACGGCGAGCAGTCCGAAATTCCAGATCGGCGAGTCGTAGTAGATGACGTCGACGATTATCGCCTCGGAATAGACGGGCCAGAACGGCGAGAGCGGGGCCGCGATATCGGGTGCGGATAGGACGTCCGCAAACAGGTGGCTAAGTCCGCCGACGATCAATCCCGCCGTCGCGAAGACGAACACCGTCTCGCCCGCGATTTCGGAGCTTCGGATCCTACGAGTGGCGTTGAACCAGTCGGTGAGGTATCTGGCAGCGAGTACCCCAGCGAGGATGCTCATCAGAACGACGAACAGGACGGTGTGGGTCACCCCGTGGTGGGTGACCGGGAGGTACCCCTGGAGGACCAAGTCGGTATCCGGGAGCATCGCCGTCACTAACGCGAATCCCGTGAACGCGAGGGAGCCGCGTCGCCCCCAGACCATCCACGCCGGCGCGGCGAACAACAGCGCCATCCCGAGGTGGCCAGTGACGTCGACCATCGATCGCTCGAGTTAGCGGAGTCGCCGAATCAGTCGGAGTAACAGCGAGACGGCCGTCCCGAGACCGGGAATTCGGGACGAAAGCGCGGCTGCCCCGAGGAGCAACATCCCGCTCTTCCGACGCCCGCGCCGGAACTCCATTGCGCTGTCTATCAGGGTCGAAACGATACTGAGCTTGTTTGCCGACCCGCTGTTGAAACTCGACATGTGCTGTTCGTAATCCTCCCGGCGCGACGGATAAATCGCATCCCACTGCAGACGCAGGGGACCGACGGTCCCAGCCCTATCCGACGACGGCCGGGGTTTTCGAACGGAACGCGCCCGTGTGGCTGACGAGCCGTCCGAACTCGGTGCATCCCGCCGCCGAGTTACCCCTCGAAGCACGACTCGAGCGCACGATGAGTCAGGCCGTCGAAACGTTTTTGCGACGATCTCGAGCGCCGACCGCACGCCCGTGAGCGGAGTCGACGGTGCCTGTCCTAACGACTCGGTGCGAATCGAGCCGACGCGAGTCCGTCCGTCGCACTCCGGACTGTCACACCGACGGGACAACGTTTACACCGTCGCTCGTGGACGTCTCGACTGCCATGGCGAAACAGGTCACGACCGTTTCAGACGAGGGGTACAGCGCGACGAACGAGATTCGGGACTTCGAGACGACGATCGACGCCAACGGCGAGGACGCCCCCGACACGCTCGAGACGCTGCTGGCGGCGTACGGCTCCTGTTACGTCCCTGCGTTGCGGGTCGGCGGCCAACAGCGGGGAGCCGACGACCTCGGCCGGATCGAGATCGAGACCAGCGGCGAACTCAACGACGACGACAAACTCGAGTCGGTCGCGTTCGACATCCGCGTCGAGGCGGACGTCGACGACGACACCGGCGAGGAGATCCTCGAGCGCGCGTTCGAACTCTGCAAGGTCCACGACGCGCTCAAAGAGAGCCTCCACGCCGACACGAACTTCGAAGGGGACGCGTTCTGAGAGCGGCGACGCCGACTCCGGACGGTCCGGACAGTTACGATGGGGGTGGTGGGTCCCGTCCGTTTTTCACCGACCAGACATCGTCGGCTGGCTCCCGGCCAACGATGCCCATCGACGCGACTGCAACCTGTTAGAAAAATCCACTTTCAGGCCCTCGTGTGGGCCACAACGGACATATCCATGGGGTGCCTCGCCGGAACACGATGCGACGAACCGCGCTGGTCGTGGCGGTCGCCGGAGTACTCGTCCTCGCGGGCTGTAGCAGCGGGTTCGACGAGTCGAGGGGCAACGGCGGACCGACGAGCGACGTCAGCGGCGACCTCGAGATCCACCACATCGACGCCGGGCAGGCCGATTCGACGCTCGTCGTTACCCCCGCCGACGAGACGATCCTGATCGATACGGGTGAGTACCGCGACGACGGACAGGCAGTCATCGACTACCTCGAGACTCACGATATCGACCGCATCGATCATCTGGTCGCGACCCACGGCCACGCCGATCACATCGGCGGCCACCCCGAGGTCGTCGAATACCTCGAGGAAGAGGGCGAAGGAGTCGGCGCGGCCTACGACTCCGGCGTCCCCCACACGACGGCGACCTACGACGGTTATCTCGACGCGATCGAGGCCTACGACGTCCGGCTCTTCGAGGTCGTCGCGGGCGATACCCTGCCCCTCGAGGACGACGCCCTCGAGGCGACGGTTCTGAACCCGCCCGAGGACGGGCAGGGGGATGGCGTCGACGAGAACGGCGTCGTGCTGTCGATCGCGTTCGGCGGGTTCACGTACCTGACGACCGGCGACATCGGCGCGGAAACCGAACGACGGTTGGTCGAGAATCACGGCGACGACCTCGCGGCCGACGCCTACCAGGCGGGCCACCACGGCTCGTCGACCTCCTCGAGCGCACCGTTCCTGGAGACCGTCGATCCCGCCGTTGCGATCGTCTCCAGCGCGCGCGACTCCCAGTACGGTCATCCACACGACGAGGTCCTCGAGGCCTTCGACGATCGGGGAATCGAGACCTACTGGACCGGCGTTCACGGCGATATCGTCCTCACGAGCGACGGGAGCGATATCACGGTCAACACGGAACGCGACGCGACGACCGACCCGGGTGCCCTGCTCGAGCGAACGGAAACCCACTCCGCACTCGAGGGGCCATCGAAACCCCAGTCCGTACCTGAGGGGCTATCGGTCGACCGCGACCGGCCATCGATTGATGGCGCTGCCACACCTAGTCGGGGGTGAGAACCGATGAGCGACACACAGATCGGGGTCGTCGACCGCATCGTCGACGAGACGGCGGTCCTCCTGCTGGAGGACGACGGCGACGTGGTCGACGAGCAACTTCTCGCCCTCGAGCGCCTGCCCGAAGACGGCCGACACGAGGGTGCCGTCTTCGAGACGGTCACCGACGCGGGGACAGTACGCGAGACGACTTATCGCGCGGACATCGAACGAGAGCGACGGGAATCGACCCGCGAGCGGTTCGACCGACTTTCCGAGCGATTGTCGGATCGGGATCGAACCGACGAATGAGCAGTTTCAAGACGATTCTCGAGCCACCAACGGCTATGCTACGATCGTTCGACGGAACCGAACCCCAGGTTGCCGACTCCGCGTACGTCGACGACGCCGCGGTCGTCATCGGCGATGTCGTCGTCGAAGCCGACGCGAGCGTCTGGCCAAACACCACCCTTCGTGGCGATCACGGCCGGATCGTCGTCGGCGAGGGAGCCAACGTCCAGGACAACGCCGTCCTCCACGAGACGGCCACACTCGAGCCCCACGCGACGGTCGGTCACAGCGCGATCGTCCACAACGCCACCGTCGCCGAGCGCGCGCTGATCGGCATGAACGCGGTGGTCCTCGATGGCGCGCACGTCGGCGAGGGGGCGGTCGTCGCGGCCGGCAGCGTCGTCACCGAAGGCACCGAGGTCCCGGCATCCACGCTCGTCGCGGGGACGCCCGCGGAACCGAAAACCGAGATCGACGACCCGGCCCTCGAGGCGACGGCCGATCGCTACGTCGAACTCGCGAAAAAACACGCGGAGACGTCGGACCGCATCGACTGAGACGGTCCCCTGTCCCGACGAACCGACGCACCCGCGACCCGCCCTGCGGTTGGGCCGTCATTGACGGGCAGGAGTCAGTCCGCCGCCGCGATCGGCTCACTCGACGTGCTCGCCGGCGGCGTCCGCACCGAAGACGACCTCGCGAACGTCGTCGACGCCCGCTCGGCGAACCACGGCCCGGACCGGATCCCGCGCTCCGTCGAGGTTGTTCGAGTCGCCATCGAGGACGAGCAGCCGTGCCTCCCGTCCGGGTTCGACCAGCCCGTACTCGAGGCCGGCGATCTCGGCACCGTTGATCGTGGCCATCCGGAGGATCGCGTCGGCCGGGAGGTCCGAGAGCTTCGCGAGGAACTCCATCTCCCGGAACATCGACGGCGAGTTGAGCATCACGTTGTCCGTCCCCAGCGCGAGCGTCGTCCGCTCGTGGAGTTCCTCGTACGGCGACAGTCCGACGTCGGTCACGAGGTTCGAGCGCGGACAGACGACGATCGGGAGTTCGCTGTCGGCGAGCCGCTCCAGGTGGACCCGTTCGGGGTGAACCATGTGCACCAGGAAGTCCGGGTCGAGGTCCATGGCCGGATTGATATCGCTTTCGTCGACCTCGCCCGCGTGGATGCCGAAGGGTTTCCCCGCCTCGCGGGTCGCCTCCCGTTCTCGATCGAAGTTCGCATCGTTTGCCCCGCTCGCGCCGAACCCGTCGCCCGCGTGCATCGCGTCGACGGACCCGCGAGCGAACGATAGGGAATCGATCCCGAGCCCGTCGGCGGCGTCCTCGAGCATGCGAACGCCCGCGACGTCGCCCTCGCGAAAGTCCAGACAGGCGGCCGTACCGGCGCGTTGCATGAATCGCAGTGACTGGGTCATCGCGCTCACGAGTTCGTCTCGAGACGCGTCCCGGAGCAGTCGGTGTTTCAGCCCGTCCGGCGGGGCGACGAGCTCCTCGAGCGTGAGGCCGCCGCCGGCTTCCTTGGCGATCGAGTCGCCGATGTGGGTGTGAGCGTTGACGAACGCCGGGAGAACGATGTCGTCGCTCTCGACTGCTCCTTCTTCGATGGCCTCGATGCGGCCGTCGTCGTCGATGACCACTCGCCCCTCGACGGGCTCGAACTCGCGGCCCCGGAGAATGGTCCCCGTTCGTTCCATACGCGTCAGTTCGCGGTCAGTCCCTTCAACCGTTCGGGCTGAGATCGATTCCGGACGAGAGCGCGGTCCGAACCGTCGGCGCTCTCGGGCAGGGGGACGGACGGCGATCGGGGGAGCGGGCGCGAACGAACCCGCGTGGCGACGTCATCCGTCCTCGAGGAACTGATCCAGCGTGGCGTCGAGTCCGTTTCGGACGTCGCTGACCAGGGCACCGTCGATATCCAGGCCGAGGGTGTCGACCGCTGCCCGGCCGACTCGATCGCGCAGGGCGGGCGGCGAGTAGACGCCGAGTCGCCACTGGGAGTACTGGGCTGCACGCAGCGCCTCGACCAGCGGCGACTGCTGGTCGAGTCGACGGATCTCGCCGTTGACCATCACGCGCGAGGTCGACTCCGTCATCGACGGGCGACTCGGCACGTCGAGGATCACGTGTTCCGGATCGACGTCCGCCGCGGCAGCGATCTCGCGTTCGAACTCTCGGATCGTCCCGTGATCGGACTCGATGATCCCGCCCGGAACGTCGTCGATCTCGGCCCACACCGCCCGCTTGAACAGGTCGCGGTGGTCCAGCCGTCGGGAGAACTCGCTGGTCGCGTCACACGACCGCAGCGCGACGATCAGATCCGGGTCGTCCATCCGCTGGAGCGTCTCGGCGTCGAGAGCCGTGGCAGGGGCCTCGAGCAGCCGTTCGGATGCTCGCCGAAGCATCGCCTTGCTGATTCGGGCGACGCTGTGGCTGTAGACGGTCGGGTTCATCAGTGCCCGCGCGACCAGCAGACTCTCGGCGGTCTGGACGTTTCCCTCGTCGAGGACGAGTTCGCCGTTGGCGAACGTGAGTTCCCGGACGAGTCGACCGTGGTCGATCGTTCCGTAGGGAACGCCGGTGTGGTGGGCGTCCCGAACCAGGTAATCCATCCGATCGACGTCGAGTTCGCCTGACACGAGCTGGCCGAACCGGCCCTCGCCGGCGACCAGATCCGCGACCGCCGCCGGCTCGAGGTCGTGCGCTCGCAACACGTCGCCGACCGCCCCGTCCGCGAGCAGGTCGTGAACGTCGTCGTGGTAGCGTCCCGTCCGGCGGTAGGTCAGCGACTCGAGGTTGTGACTGAAGGGGCCGTGGCCGACGTCGTGGAGCAAGGCCCCAGCGCGAACGCGCTCGGCTCGCTTCCCCTCGACCCCGAGTTGCTCGAGGGCTTCGCAGGCGAGGTGATAGACGCCGAGACTGTGTTCGAAGCGAGTGTGGTTCGCGGAGGGATACACCACCGAGACGGTCCCGAGCTGGCTAATGTGGCGTAACCGCTGTACCGCCGGCGTATCGAGGAGGTCGCGGGCGACGCCATCGACCTGAATGTGGTCGTGGACGCTGTCCTTGATAATCTTCATTGGTCGCCATTGGGTCCGTTCCCACAAAAACCGTCGTCCGAGAGCCGCGTCTCCGGGTCGAGAGAGCGGTCGATCGTCGGCCCCGACAAGTTATCCCCTCGCCTGCCGTACGCTCGAGCAACGAATGCAATTCGTCGAAGAAATCGTCGTAGACGAGTTCCTCCCGACCGTCCGGTCGCTCCTCGCCGGCGATCTCCGGGATCGGGGGTTCACGCAGAGCGAGGTCGCCGAGGTACTCGGAATCAGCCAGAGTGCCGTCTCGAAATACGCCCACGGCGACGTGACCGTCAACGAGCGCATCGCCGCGGACGAGCGCGTCCAGGACCTCGTCGACGAGCTCGGAACGGGGCTGGCGGCCGGCGAGATCTCGCCGGTCCAGGCGTTGATCGAACTCGAGATCCTGATCCGCGAGTTCGAGTCCGGCGGTGACCTCCTCGCACAGCTCCACGAGGAAGCGGTGCCGGAACTCGCCGATCACGGCTCGAGCTTCCGGGTGCACGACCCCGAGAGCGACCTCCGGACCAGCGAGCGAGTCCTCTCCTCGCTCCGGCGTGGGTTGGGCATGCTCGAGACCACGAGCGGATTTACGGGGCTGATCCCCGCCGTCGGATCGAACCTGGTCGCGTGCATCCCGGACGCGGAGGACGTCGACGACGTCGCGGGCGTCCCCGGGCGGATCTTCGACGTCAAGGGTCGGACGACCGTCCCGGCGGATCCCGAGTTCGGCGTCTCCGAACACGTCGCTCGAGTGGTACTGGCCACGCGCCGACACGGTGGGGCCGCCACGGCGGCGATCAACATCACCTACGAGCCCGAACTGGTCGACGAACTGATCGAGCGGGGCCACGTCGCCGCCGAATTCGACGAGTCCGGGGACGTCGCCTCGAGCGTCGGCGCGGCGATCGAGGACGAACCCGACGCGACGGTGCTCTATCAGACCGGCGGGATGGGGATCGAGCCGCTGATCTACGTCCTCGGGCCGGACGCGGAGTCGGTCGCGGAGACGATTCGCTCCCTCGTCTAATGTGGTGAGTACTCGATGGCCGAATCCGCACAGGAGTTCTACGGCCGCTGGGCCCGCCTCTACGACCTGATCGCGCGCGAGACGCCGGGGATCGCCCGGCTGCGTCGACGGGCGGCTGCCGCCTGCCGCCTCGAGCCCGGCGACACCGTCGTCGAGATGGGCTGTGGGACCGGCGCGAACCTTCCGTATCTCCGCGAGCAGGTCGGCCCAGCGGGGACCGTGATCGGGATCGATTTCACCCGGCCCGTGCTCGAACGGGCGCGAGCCGCGACCGCGGCCGACGACAACGTCCACGTCCTGCAGGGGGACGCGACGCGACCGCCGGTCGGTGAGCCCGTATCGACGGCAACGGACGGTGCCATCGACGCCGTGCTGGCGACGTTCGTCGTGGGGATGCTCGCGGACCCGGCCGGCGCGGTCGACGACTGGTGTGACCTCGTCGGTCCCGACGGCACCGTCGTCCTCGCGAACGCCGCCCGAAGCGAGGCGTGGTACGCGCCGCCGGTCAACGCCGTCTTCCGGGCGATCGTCGTCCTCTCGACGCCGCCGACGGCGAAACTTCGCTACACGGACGCCCCTCACGTGCGTCTCGACGAGAAGATCGACGCCGCACACGCCCGCCTCCGCGAGCGTGCCGTCGCCGTCGCGGACGAAACCCACGTCTTGGGCGTCGTCCGGCTGACCGGCGGGCGACTCGAGTAGCGAGCCCTTCGATCGTCATCGAACGCGTCTCGGTTCCCGTCGTGCTCTCAGAGAGCCGGTCAGTACAGAGACGGCGTTACCCGAGTGGTGATCTCCCTCTCCGATAGCCGGTGAAAATAGCGTGCTGAACACAGAGCGGCTATTCAGCGGAACGATTCCGACAGTAGAGTACAGTTATCAGTATCGGCAGTGTGTATCGATCCATGCCCGAAGAAGTGCTGTTCAAATCGGAACGCGATCAGAGTCGAAAGGAGATCGCCGCGTATCTTCGCCGTGTCGCCGAGAAGTTGGAACGAGGGGACCCGATCACGCTAACATCGGGGGCCGAGTCCGTGACGATGGAGCCACCGGCTCGTACGACGTTCGAGGTTAAAGCCGAACGCGAGGGGCCGACAGGAGGATCCGGTGCATTGAGTATCGAGTTCGAACTCGAGTGGGACGAGAACGGCAGTGAGGGTGATAGCGGGAGCGGCCAGCTAGAAATAGAGTAATAAACGAGCGCCGTGTACGGAGTAGAGCCGCTGAGACCGAATACGGACTGAGGAGCCAAATAACGCCATTCCTTTCGAGTTACTCGTCGCGTCTCACTGTGATGACGGGAACCGGCGCTGAGCGGGCGGTCTTTTCAGCGACGCTCCCGAGTAGTATTCGATCACTTCCGCGCCTCCCGGTCGTTCCCATCACGACGGCGTGGATCTCGTTCGATTCGATAGTGTCGAGTATCACCTCGATAGGAGATCCGTGTTCGACGTGCCGAACAGTGTTGGAAACGCCGCGTGTCTCCGCCTCGGACACGAGGTCGTCAACGGCATCGGTCCCAGCCTGTTCACTGTTCCGTCCCGAAACAGTCGAGCGAACGTCCAGATTCAGCGACGTATCGTCGACGACAGACAGCACGTGAACAGTCGCATCGAGAGCCGCTGCGAACGAGAGGCCATGCTCGGCAGCATGAGTTGCAGTAGCACTCCCGTCGGTCGGTAGGAGGATGTCCTCGTAGGGGAACACCAATCGTTCGTCGGGCTGCATCCGTGCCGTCAGAACGGGGACGGAAGACAGCCGGATGACCTTCTCCGTGACGCTTCCGATGAGGTATCGTGACACCCCCTCCCGACCGTGCGTCGGCATTACGATCACGTCGTAGTCGTATCGTTCAGCGTATTCGACGACCGTCGGCGCTGGATTCCCCTGGACGACGTCGGAATCGTAGTCTACACCGAGTGTGTCCAGTGTCTTTTCCGCCTCTTCGACGATGCCCTTGCCTTCCCGAACAAGTGCGTCAACGACTCGTTTTTCGACGACGGTGACGCTATCGCGTGTCGTATCCGCGACAAACAGAACGTGGATCGTGGCATCGGCCCAGTGTGCGATCTCGGCAGCGTGATGTAGTGTCTCCGCAGCACCATCGCTTCCGTCGAACGGGAGCAGAATGTCCTCGTACATATCGAGTAATTACGTGAATCCCCGTCAAATGGTTTGTCACCCGCTAGATTTCGGCTCACGAACACACATCACCGGAACTGGTATCGTTTGCTCGATCTCCATACCCACGCCACCCGTCATGTCTCGGTCGAAATCCGTCTCGCCGTGCGGCTCCACGATAGTGGCCTATATCTGTACGAGATCTGCGCTGTGTATCTCGCATGGCTCGAGGAATACGACCAATCTCCGCCAGAAATTCCGGTGGTTTGCACGCCCCCGTATCGCTCGGTTCTGCGAAACCCGGACGGAACGAGCCGGTTATCGTAGCCACTGTAAGTCATTGCACACCAGATCGCACGACGGCTATGCGATCAGTGTGTGAATCGTTACAGTTGCTCCCCTCGGTTCGTTTTACGACACCCCCAACGGTCGACTCGAGTACGACGAGCGGTATCCCGTCGTTCTGGCCGCTCACGCTACGGCCTCGAGCCCTTCGTACTCCCGAATCCGCTGGGTCACCGCGTCGGGAATCGGGCTCGGCCGCTCCGTCTCGGGGTCGATGTGGACGATCGTCGTCTCGGCCGTCGCCGCCACGTCGCCGTCGACGCGGACCTCGTAGTCCATCGTACAACTCGAGTCGCCGAGCCGGGTGACCGAGAGCGCGACCGTGGGGTCGTCGCCTTTGGTGATCGGACGCTCGTAGGAGATCTCGAGGGTGACGATGACGAAGGATATCTCCTCGTCGGCGAGTCCAGCCACGTCCCGGAGGTAGTCGGTCCGGCCGGCCTCGAGGTAGCTCGCGTAGACGGCGTGGTTGACGTGGTTCATCGGATCGAGATCGCGGAAGCGAACGGGGACGTCGACGGTAAACTCAGCACTCATTGTGTGTTTTCCGAGCAGACTGAGACGAAAATACGTACCGATTCGGGTAGTCGGTACTACTGATCCAGAGCAAGAGAGTGGCCGGAGAGACGGGTATCGTATATTGAGGAGAGCCCTCTGCTATCGTGGCAACAGCGAGTTGTCACGCCCTCCCCAGCCGGTCTCTACTCACGGACGCGAAGCGTCCGTCTGTTTACGGGCTTCGCCTGTTCACGTGGTATGCGAGACCTCCGGTCTCGCACTATTCGTATGGTTCGCGGGACCGACGGTCCCGCGCTATTCCTTCGCTCATCCACTGTCAGAGCGAACTCTGACAGGCCCTCGCTCGTAAACTCGCGAGGACCTCGCGCAGTATCGTCGGCTGCCTTCGCTAGCGCTCAGCCAGCCGACAGTGCGCGCCACCGCAGATCGGTTCGGCAACTGAAACCGAGAGAAAACGTTCCGTATTCACCGGGCCGCTCTGTCGTCACTCGTACAGCCGCGCGTGTTCGCTACAGAACGCCGGCTCGCGAAGCTGTGCGTCGATCAGGTCCTCGTGGTAGTGGGCGTTGAACAGCCGACACACCTCCCGATCGCAGAACGCCTCGCCGGTCTCGAGGTAGTGGTACGTCTGCAGGACGTACCCTTTCAGCGCGTCGGTCGTTCGCGGGTCGTTCTCGACCAGAAAGTCGCCCTCGACCTGGTTCTCGAGGACCTCCCGCGGCGGGGCGTCGCCGGAGAGCAGGGCGTGGCGTTGCTTTTCCTTGTAGTATGCCTCGGGCTTTGCGGGAGCCTCGTAGAGGCCGGGCACCGAAACGAGTCCCGGCTGTCCGAGGACGGTGACGCGCTTGTGCCAGCGGCCGTCGTGGTCGCCCCACGTTCCGATGGCTCGATCGAGGATCGGGACGTGGAGCGTCTCGAGGCCCCGTTCGTCTTCGGGGAGGGCGGCGTTGAGTGCCCGCTGGATCCCCACGCCGTCGTAGAGGACGCCGCCTTCGCGTTCGGGGTGCTCGAGGGCGCGCTCCTCGTAGCGGATCGTCCCCAGCATCGTGGTGCCCGTCTCGCGCTCGTAGGGCGAGGGAACCCGCGCCTCGGCGAAGCGTTCCGGGAGGTCGTCGATGCGGTGGACGTCGAGGAACCGCTCCCGGACGGCCACGTCCGCGTCGATCCGCGCTCCCAGCCAGTCGGCGACTGCGTCGACCTCGGCGACCGTCGACGGCGCGCGATAGCAGATGACTCGTTCGACCATGCGGAACGGTACCGTGTTCAGTCGTCGGCCGGTGCGGCCCGCGACGTCAACTCGACGGGATCGGCGTCGACCTCGAGTTCGTCGAGTGCGACCTGCGCGGCGCGTTTCCCCGAGACGAGCATGGCACCGAAGGTCGGGCCCATCCGCGGGAGCCCGTAGGTCGTCGCGGTCGCCATCCCGGTCGCGACGAGGCCGTCGTGGACGAGGCCGGTGTGCTCGACGACGGCGTCCTCGCTCTTGCCGACCCACATCGAGTCGTGACCGGGCGAGTCGTGGCCGGGTGCGCCGTACGTATCGGCGTCGGTCTGGTCCATTCCCGTCGCGGATTCCTCGGCGTCGGCGATGCCGGGTGCGTCGAGGACGCCCCGCTCGTCGAGTTTCTTGACCGCCATCGCGTCGTGGCCGGTGGCGTCGATGACCAGATCGGCCTCGACGGCGATCGGGTCGACGCAGGTGATCTCCCGGGGCAGCGCGTGGACCGGGGTCCAGTTCATGACGATACCGGACACCTTGTGGTCCTCGCGGATGACGATGTCCGTGAACTCGGTCATGTTCTGCATCTTCGCGCCTGCGTCACAGGCGGCCTTGATGAGGCCGGAACAGGCCTCGGGGCCGTTGGCGACGTAGAGGTCCTCGCTGTCCTGGGACTCCTTGTAGGAGACGTCGAGTTCGTCGAGGACCTGCTGGGCGGGATCCCGGACCGTGACCTTGTTCATCAGGAAGCCGCCGAGCCAGAACCCGCCGCCGAGGTAGTTGTTCTTCTCGACGACCATCACCTTCACGCCGCGTTCGGAGAGTTCCTTCGCGGCCGTCAACCCCGAAGGACCCCCGCCGACGATGATGACGTCCGAGTCCGAGAAGTCCATGAACTCCTCGGTCCACTCCTGTCCGATCGCACGCGTCACGTCTGCTTCGCCGACCTGGCTGAACTGCTCGAATTCGCTCATACAACTAGGTGGTATTACTCAGTAGTGTTAAGTCTATCGTAGCCACTATCGAAGATATAATCAACTTTCGTGGGATTCTCGCGGAGGAATACGTTCGGCGACGAACGCGTCGTCGTCGAAGACCCGCGGTTCGGCCGTCCGAGGACCGACTCGACGATTCATACGGTTTGCCGTCCCGATTGACCGGTGAGACTGCAGGACGGTCCCACCGGCACTGACGGACGGGAGACCGTCTCAGTCGTCGACGAAATCCGTCTCGCTCTCGGTGCCGGAAGCCGGCCCGTCTCGAGTCCCGCCACCACCGGGGGGCTCGGTACTGCTATCGTCGATGACGCCTTCGGCCCACGTTCCGAGCCGGAACCAGGCGACAGCCACGACGAAGGCCGCGACCATGCCGACGGCAAACGCCCACCAGATCCCCGCGACGCCCCACTCGAGGGCGGCGACCGTCACGCCGATTCCGGGGAGCGTCACGGACCACGAAAAGGCGAGGACGACGACGAGGGGGATCCGGAAGACCCACCGCGAGAGGATCGAGAGGATCATGGCCTCGCGGGTGTTCCCGGCCCCGCGGAACGCGCCCTGGATGACCATCACGCCGGCGAAAAGCGCCCAGAAGGGGGCGGTGATTCGCAGGAAGTCGATCCCCTCGGTGACGACGGCGGGATCGGCGACGAAGAGTCGCAAAGCCGCCGCCGGAAACGCGAACAGGATGGCCGCGACGACGAAGATGAACGCCATCGTCGCCGCGGTGGCCGTTCGCGCGACGGCGACCGCCCGATCGGGCGTCTCCGCGCCGAGGTTCTGGCCGACGCCGGTCGCGGTCGCCTGGCCGACGGCCCCGGCGACGGCCCATGTTACCGACATCAGCCGGATACCGATCCCGTACGCCGCGGTGGGCGCGGCCCCGAAGCGGGCGACGAACCCGGCCATCGCCACCGCCGCGAAGCTGCGGGCCCAGCCGTCGAACGTGGCGGGGTAGCCGATGTGGACCAGTCGCGCGAGAAGTGTCCGATCGGGCGTGAGATCCCCGAGTCGCAGCCGAACGCCGAATCCCCCATCGAGGAGAATCGCGATCCCCGCGGCGGTCGCGAGCCCGCGCGAGAGGAACGTCGCGATGGCCGCGCCCCGCGTCCCCATCGCGGGGAACGGGCCCCAGCCGAGGACGAGAAACGGATCGAAGACGACGTTGAATCCCGCCGAGACGAAGACGAGCCACATGGCCGTCTTCGTGTCGCCCGCACCCTGCAGCGAGGCTCGGAAGGCGAAGAAGAGGAAGGTAAAGGGCAAGGCGAGGAAGATCACTTCGATGTAGGCGAGCGCTTCGAGGAAGACCGGGCCTCGAGCGCCGATCAACTCGAGCAGCGGTCGCCGGACGGCGTATCCCAGCGCTGCGAGGACCGTCGAGACGGCGAGCGTGAGCAGGATCGTCTGAGCGACGACGCGGTCGGCCGTCCGGTCGTCGCCGGCACCGACGTACTGGGAGACCAGCGCGATGGTGGCGGCGGTGATCCCCATCGCGGTCGAGACGAACAGCCAGGAGAGGGGGAACATCAGGGAGACGGCGGCGACGGCGTCACTGCTCACGCGGCCGACCCAGAACATATCGGCGAGGTTGTAAACGGTCTGGAGGAGGTTCCCCAGGACCAGCGGCCACGCGAGGCGGAGGAGCTTGGGGGAGATCGCCCCCGTCGTCATGTCGACGCGCTTGCGCTCGGGATCCGTCGCTGCCACGAAGTCTCGTGTGTGAATCTCAGTCAGGTACAACAAAAGGGATCGGCTCGCGGGAGCCGTTGCCGGTTCCGGAGCCGACGATGCTCATCCGCTTCTGGCAATGATTCCGCGCCGCTCGGGGATCGAAGATCCAGTCGGTCGGTTAGCGCGGTCGTTCTATCGATACGTTGTCTGTCTGGCCTGTCCCCGCCCGGAAGCCGCGGAAGGTGTCGATCCCCGGGAACCGGTTGACGACGCGCCGCCGACGGGTACCGGTAGAGAGGGCCACCGGAACGGCGACGATCAGAACCACAGTCAGGGCGATCCCGATCGAGACGAGGCCGACGAAGGAGGCGATGAAGACGAATGCGACGAGCGCGCCACCGACCAAGCGCCAGGCGCGATCGAATCCACTGAGAGTTTGTTCCATTTTGGTATTCTCCGCGTGAGTTCACGCGGTTCCCTCTATGACTCGAGCGGAAATAACACATCCGGTAGCACACCACATGGTATTCGCTCGCGCGCTCGAGCGAGCCGTCCCCACTGCCGGTGTGCTGTGCATAGATCCCTCACGCACACACGCGACGCACGAACGCACGCACACCCGCGCAGTACCCGGGTTTTCGGCGAAAGCGTTATCAGATCTTCAGTCGTACCGAGCGACGATGACCGACACTCGTCCGCGACGACCGCGACCGGACGGCCGACCCGGAGGTGAGCCGCGGTGGAACTGATAATCACGGAGAAGGACAACGCGGCCCGCCGGATCGCCGACATCCTGAGCGGCGGCACCTACGACTCGAGCCGCGAGAACGGCGTCAACGTCTACGAGTGGGGCGGCAAGCGATGCGTGGGGCTGTCGGGGCACGTCGTCGGCGTGGACTTCCCCTCGGAGTACTCCGACTGGCGGGACGTCGAGCCCGTCGAGTTGATCGACGCCGACGTCGAGAAGACGGCGACGAAGGAGAACATCGTCGCAACGTTACGGCTGTTGGCCCGTCGCGCCCAGCGCGTGACGATCGCGACCGACTACGACCGCGAGGGGGAACTGATCGGCAAGGAGGCCTACGACATCGTTCGGAACGTCGACGACGACGTCCCCATTCGCCGGGTTCGGTTCTCTTCGATCACGGAAAACGAGGTCCAGAACGCCTTCGACGAGCCCGACGAGCTCGATTTCGACCTCGCGGCTGCCGGCGAAGCCCGCCAGATCATCGACCTCATCTGGGGGGCCGCGCTGACTCGCTATCTCTCACTGTCCGCAGGCCAGCTGGGCAACGACTTCATCTCCGTCGGCCGGGTGCAGTCGCCGACGCTGAAGTTGATCGTCGACCGCGAGCGCGAGATCGAAGCCTTCGATCCCGAGGACTACTGGGAGATCTTCGCGGACCTCGCGAAGAGCGAGGCGCAACGCGCCTCGGAGACGTCGAGCGGTGAGGAACCGCGAGACGACGACACCGCCTTCGAGTCCCAGTACTTCTACCGCGACGAGGACGACAACGAGGCCGAGCGCGTCTGGGAGGAAGCCACCGCGGACGAGGTCTACGAGACGCTCGCCGACCGCGACGCCGCGACCGTCGTCGACGTCAATCGGCGGACCCGCACCGACACGCCGCCGGAGCCGTTCAACACGACCCAGTTCATCCGCGCGGCCGGTGCCATCGGCTACTCGGCCAAGCGGGCGATGTCGATCGCCGAGGACCTCTACACCGCCGGCTACATAACGTATCCGCGGACCGACAACACCGTCTACCCCGACGACCTGGACCCCGGGGAGCTCTTAGACGAGTTCGTCGGCCACTCCTCGCTCGGTGAGTCCGCCGAGTCGCTGCTCGAGGCCGACGAGATCGTTCCGACGGAGGGCGACGAGGAGACGACCGACCACCCACCCATTCACCCGACGGGCGAGATCCCGAGCCGCGGCGACGTGGGCGACGACGAGTGGGAGGTCTTCGAACTCGTCGTCCGGCGGTTCTACGCGACCGTCGCCGAGGCTGCGATCTGGGAACACCTCAAGGTCGTCGCCGAGGTCGACGACTACCGGCTCAAGGCAAACGGCAAGCGCCTCGTCGAGCCCGGCTACCACGACGTCTACCCGTACTTCTCCACGACCGAGAACTACGTCCCCGACGTCGACGAGGGCGAGGAACTGGCGCTCTCCGACGTCGAACTCGAGGCCAAACAGACCCAGCCGCCCCGTCGCTACGGCCAGTCGCGGCTCATCGAGACCATGGAGGAGATGGGGATCGGGACGAAGTCGACCCGCCACAACACGTTGGAGAAGCTCTACGATCGGGGCTACATCGAGAGCGATCCGCCGCGCCCGACCAAACTCGCGATGGCCGTCGTCGACGCGGCCGAGAACTACGCCGACCGCGTCGTCAGCGAGGAGATGACCGCCCAACTCGAGGCCGACATGGACGCCATCGCGAACGGCGAGGCGACGCTCGACGACGTGACCGACGAATCGCGCGAGATGCTCGAGGAGATCTTCGAGAACCTCGCGGACTCCCGCGAGGAGATCGGCGATCACCTCCGGAAGTCGCTGAAAGACGACAAGCGACTCGGCCCCTGTCCCGAGTGTGGCGAGGACCTGCTCGTCCGGCGGAGCCGCCACGGCTCCTACTTCATCGGCTGCGACGGCTATCCCGACTGCGAGAACACGCTGCCGCTGCCATCGACCGGCAAACCGCTCATTCTCGAGGAAGAGTGCGAGGAACACGGCCTGAACGAGGTCAAGATGCTCGCGGGCCGACAGACGTTCGTCCACGGCTGCCCGCTCTGTAAGGCCGAGGATGCCGGTGAGGGGCCGGTGCTGGGTACATGTCCGGAGTGTGGCGACGAGCACGGCGGCGAACTGGCGGTCAAAACGCTCCAGAGCGGGTCGCGACTCGTCGGCTGTACGCGCTACCCCGACTGCGAGTACTCGCTGCCCCTGCCCCGCCGCGGCGAGATCGAGGTCACCGACGAGCACTGTGAGGAACACGACCTGCCCGAACTCGTCGTCCACAGCGGCGACGAGCCCTGGGAACTGGGCTGTCCGATCTGTAACTACCAGGAGTTCCAGGCCCGCGAGAGCGAGTCGGGCTCCGACCTCGAGGCGCTGGACGGCGTCGGCGCGAAGACCGTCGAAAAACTCGCCGACGCGGGGATCGAGGACCTCGAGGATCTGACCGAGGCGGATCCCGACGCGGTCGCGGACGACGTCGAGGGCGTCAGCGCCGATCGCATTCGAAGTTGGCAGGCGAAGGCGTAGGTTCGGACCTGCGTTTTGACGGTTTGAACCCTTTCTCGGAGAAGACGGCGGGCAGTTGCGAGTAGCGAGACCACGGCAGTGTGCCGAGGCACGCGGCCGAACCGACGACGGCGAGCGCCTCGACGGCGTCTCGCTGGACGCGAGTCGATCGGCGCGCGAACCCAACGGGGGTCGCTGGGCCGTCTCGAGCCAGGTGAACTAAACCGATCTCGGCCGTGTGTGGACCCATGACCGACCCACGCGACCGGTGGAACGAGCGATACGAAGGGCCTACCGCCGAATTTCCCGACGATCCCGTTCCGGAACTCGAGGGCCGACTGTCGACGCTTCCGGACGGTCGCGCGCTCGACGTCGCGACGGGAACCGGCCGAAACGCCGTCTTCCTCGCCGAACACGGGTACGAGGTGGACGCGGTCGACGTGTCCGACGTGGCACTCGAGCGTGCCCGCGATCGGGCCGCCGACCGGAGCGTCGACGTGAACTGGATCCGTGCGGACGTGGCCGATTTCGATCCCGGCTGCCAGCGCTACGACCTGATCACCGTGAGCTTCTTCGCCGCCCTCGAGTGGCTGCCCGATCTCAAGGACGCGCTCGCCCCCGGCGGCGTCTTGCTCTCCGAACACCACCTGCGTTCGAGCGACCCCGTCGCCGGCCCCTCGAGCGATCGGTACCGGTATCGATCGAACGACCTGCTGCGGGCCTGTCTCGACCTGACGATCCTCTCCTACGAGGAACGACGGCGGCCGATCGCGGGCGACGCCGACGAGACGATCGCCGTCGCGACGCTCGTCGCGCGACGCTCGAGCGGTGGTCGGCAGTCGTATCCGAACGAGTCCGTCGCCGACTCGGACAGCACGTCTCGCTGAGACACGCCGCTCCACGAACCAGTTTTCGGACGGCGAGGCGCTGGCCCGGTCTTTCGAGAGCGCTCTCACGAGCGGCGACGCGACGATATTTCCTCCCCTACTGGCGTTCTCGGGGCAGTTCGCTGCGTTTTTCACACTTCGGTGCCGAGACGAGACCCATGGCGTCCCTCGTCGTCACGGCACTGGCTGGCGTGATCTTCGGCCTCGCACTCGCGGCCCCGCCGGGGCCGATGAACGCGATCATCGCCGAGGAAAGCGTCGTCCGGGGCTGGCGGGCCGGCTTCCGGGCCGGGCTCGGTGCGATGCTCGCGGACGCGATCTTCTTCGTCCTCGCGCTGGGCGGCATCGTGGCCGTCCTCGATCGCGTTCCGGCCGTTCGACCCGCGCTCTATCTGGCCGGGGGCTGTCTCATGTTGTACTTCGCGGTCGGTGCGATCGGCGACGCGAGGGCTGCCACGTCGTTTACCGACGCCAGCCGGGCCGCAGCGACGGGGTTTCGCAAGACGTTCGTCCTCTCGTTGACTAACCCCTACCAGATCGGCTTCTGGCTCACCGTCGGCGTCGGCCTCCTCGAGCCGGGAACCCTCGACGTCCTCGCGTACGCACCGGCCGTGGGGCAGGCACTCGCCGGGACGTTGGTCGTCCAGACCGGTTCGCCGGCGCTACTGATCGGCTTCTTTGGCGGAATCGCCGTCTGGATCGTCACCTATCCGGCCGCGCTGGACGCGGCGGGTCGACGTGTCGACGCCTTTGCGCCCGCCGTTGCCACACTGAGCGCGGTCGTCCTCGTCGGCTTTGGGCTCCTCTTTCTCGCGTTGGGGACACTCAGACTCCTCTGATACGGTCTCCTGTCCGTCAGTGCCGGTGGGACCGACTGCCCTGCGGTCTCTCCGGTCAATCGGGACGGCAAACCGTACGAGCGGGACCGATGGCACGACCGACTGCGTCCGGCGGCTACTCGCCGAGCGCGGCGATCTCGTCCTCGAGCCACTCGCGGAACCACTTGACGCGTTTCAGGCGCTGGTGGGCGATGCTCTCGGCGGTATCGCTCTGGACGCGCGAGGCGGCGTCGTACCCGCGTTCGAGGACCCGCTCGATCATCTCGTCGCAGTCCATGTGGGTGCGTGACTCATACCCCATCCGCAACAGCATCAGTGCGGTGCCGTTCGCGCCGACCTTGTCGAGCATGTCGGCTTCGATGAGACACTGCGTCTCGAGTGCGACGTCGGTCAGATCGCCCTGATAGGAGTGGTGTTCGATGGCGCGACACACCTGTTGGATGAACGATTCGGGGTAGTTGGCGCGGGACTCGAGGTACTCGCGGGCGACGCGAGCGCCGGCCTCGGCGTGGAGTTCCTGATCGGTCTCGAGTTTGGCGACGTCGTGGAAGAGGGCGGCGACGCGGGTGACGTCGACGTCGGCACCCTCCTTCTCGGCGATTTCCGTCGCGAGGTCGACCACGTTGAGGATGTGGTTGTGCCGGTATTCCGCGGAGTGCCAGGGGTACCAGCGCATGCGACCCCCTTCCTCTTCCTTTTCGACGCTGGCGGCGAGATACTCGAAGACGAACCCTTGCATCTCTTCGAACTCCGCGTCGGTCACTCGCGTTTCCTTTATTTCAACGCCCACGATAGATCCCTCCGCAATAGACGAACGATAGTCATTAACGGAATGTTCGGTCGTTTCGTTCTTTAGCCTTTGGTTCGGACCGGTTTCGATGAGACGTGATAGTCACGGATGAATATGTGACGGGGCTGACCGACAGCCACTCGCCGCTCGGTTGACGGTTGGCACCCGAAAACCCGCGGGTCGACCGTCGCAAGCCCACCATTTTCCGTTAAAGTCAAACAGTCGGCTCTGGAACGGAGAGGTATGAGCAGCGAACAGGAAGCGGAGTCGATCCGATGTCTCGTCGCCAAAGTGGGTCTCGACGGTCACGATCGCGGTGCCCACGTCATCGCTCGAGCGTTCCGGGACGCCGGGTTCGAGGTCATTTACTCCGGATTACACAAAGCCCCCGAAGAAATCGTCCAGGCAGCGGTTCAGGAGGACGTCGACGTGCTCGGCATCTCCATTCTCTCGGGTGCCCACGATACGCTCGTCCCGAAGATCATGGACGGGCTCGAAGAGTACGGTGCCAAAGAAGACACGCTCGTCCTCGCCGGGGGCGTCATCCCCGAGGAGGACCGTCCGGGACTCGAGGAAGCCGGTGTCTCGGCGATCTTCGGCCCCGGCACCTCGATCGAGGAGACCATCGAGTTCGTCCGCGAGAACGCGCCCCAGCGATGAGCATGGATTCGGACGACGAATCGCTGCTCGAGGCGTTACTGGCGGGTGAACACCGCGCGCTCGCCCGCGTCATTTCGAAGATCGAGAACCGGGCACCGGGATACCGCGACCTCGTCTCGGAACTGTACGCCCACACGGGCGACGCCGACGTGATCGGGATTACCGGCTCGCCGGGTGCGGGCAAGTCGACGCTGGTCGACAAGCTCGCAGAGGAGTACCGCGACCGCGGCGAGACGGTCGGGATCATCGCGATCGATCCCTCCTCGCCCTTTACCGGCGGGGCCGTCCTCGGCGATCGGATCCGGATGGCCTCCACGGTCGGCGACATGGACGTCTTCGTCCGGTCGATGAGCGCCAGAGGCACCTTAGGCGGGCTCTCGACGGCGACGGCGGACGCGGTCAAGGCGATGGACGCCTTCGGAAAGGACAAGATCATCATCGAGACCGTCGGTGCCGGGCAAAACGAGATCGACATCGTCCGGACTGCAGACACCGTCGCCGTGCTCGTCCCGCCGGGGTCGGGCGACGACATCCAGACGCTGAAAGCGGGCATCCTCGAGATCGCCGACGTCTTCGTCGTCAACAAGGCCGACCGCGATGGAGCCGACCGGACCGTCCAGGAACTGCGGGAGATGGTCCACCTCGGCGAGGAGAGCGGTCCCGGCGGTGGCGGCCACCACGGCGTCGGTGCGATGGGCGGCGGTGGTGACGACTGGGGAGCCACCGACGACGGAGACGACGAAGACGAGAGCTGGACCCCGCCCATCGTCGAAACGGTCGCCACGAAGGGGACCGGCGTCGAGCGCTTCATCGACGAACTCGCGAATCACCGAACGTACCTCGTGGATTCGGGCACCCGCGCGGAGAAGGTCCGCCAGCGCTACGCCGAGGAAATCCGCACGCTGCTGCGAGAGGACGTCCACTCCCTGCTCGAGACGGAACTCGCCGACAGCGGCGGCGTCGACGAACTCGCCGAAGCCGTCCGGCAAGGCGAGACCGATCCGTACTCCATCGCCAGCGACGTGCTCGCGCCCGTCGAGGCCTGCGTCGAGCACCTCGAGACCGGCGTCGAGCACCTCGAGACCGGCGTCGACGGCTCGAGCGTGGAGTAACGGTCCCGTCCAGACGTCGATCAGCGGGGACCACGCCCTCGAGCGTGCACTGCTGTTTTTCGTTGCCGTTATCGTCCGAGATCGAGCCCGAACGGGCGGGCGATGGACTCGGGTGTTCGTTCCGGGACCAGTTCGTCCGGCAGGACGTCCCAGTCGAGTTCGTCCTCGCCGGGGACTCCATCGGTCTCGAACGCGGGGTCGTCCGCGGGCGGCAGGTCGCGAGCGTCCGCCGGGGGCGCGTCGTGTGCGTAGACGCTCGCTGGGTGATCGACGGTCCAGACGTGTAACATACAGGGCGTCCGACAGGGAAACTCGAGGTCTCCCTCTTCGAAATCGCGCTCGTAGGCCTGTCGGTAGTACCACCACGCGAACCGTCCGGGAAGACCCGTATGTGCGTGCCACGGCGAACACAGCTCCTCGGACTCGTCCGTGCCGTAGACCGCCGGCGGTTCGACCGGCTCCCCGCCATCGGTCGCAATGAACATGACGCCGATCGATCGCCAGGAGTCGTTGTCGACGAGGACCGACTCCGGCCGCTCGGGATCGAGCACCGCGTCGTCCCCGATGTACGTGGGACTGAGCCAGTGTGACCAGCTGTCGTCCTCCGTTTCGAGCGTGTCGAAATACGGCTTGAACCCCGCATCGATCAGCGCGTCCGCGTCGGGATACCGACGCTCGAGGGCGTCGGCGACCGCCGACTGCAGTTCGACCGTCGCCGGGTGGTCGTCCGTACAGCCGTCCATGCTCGCCCCCTCGCAGTGGGTCATTCCGGGCTCGATGGTCGCGTCAGGACAGTCCCCATCGAACCGTCGGGCCGTCTCACCTCGGCCCCCACTGTCGTCGGCTCGGACACTGCCGACGGCCCCAAGTGCGGCCGTCCCCGCCGACGCCCGCAACAGTGCCCGTCGGGACACGATCGACTCGTCGCCGCTGTCGTACATACCAGCACGTCCCACACCGACGACCGGCATGAAACCATGTTGCCGGTCGGACTGACAGTCTCTCAGCGGGACACGGCCGGCTCCTCGTCGACCGGCTCCGCTATGACAGCGCCGACTCGAGTTCCGCTGCGATCCAGACGGCCGGAGGCACGTCCTCCTCCTCGACGAAGCGAGTGATCTCCCGGCCGTCGTCGTCTTCGACGACGATCGTCGGGATCAACTCGATGTCGTACTCCTCGACGCCGGGCCCCTGTTTGTCCTCGTCGAGGGCGAACTCCTCGATTCGGTCGTCGGGGACGGCGGCCGCCTCGAGGGCCGCGCCGAAATCGGGCAACAGGGCGCGACAGTCCTTACACCAGTCGCCGCCCCAGATCTTGTATCGCAGTTCGTCGTTGTGTGCCGTGAGCGTCTCGACCGCCGCCTCGTAGGACGCCGCGTCCCAGGTCGGGTTCGGCCGCATCGTCTCGAGACTCATACGGCGTCGTTACGGGCGGACGGGCTTAACAACCGTGTTCTGGATCTTGTCCGTCTTCGGACGGTCGCCCCCAGTCCTTGACACGCGCCGGGAACGCAATTCCCGTCGCCGAAGAGAAACCGTTTCGTCGCGTTATTCGGCCGGCTGTACGATGCTCTGGCCGCTCTCGAGTGCGAGCCCGCCCTCGAGCGTCCGGACGGGGTAGGGGATGTCGATTCCTTCCTCGTCGAACCGGCGTTTGACTGCGGTGACGTACTCCCCGCGTGTCCGAACGAAGTCGGCGCGGGAGGGGTTCGAGATCCAGAACCGCGACTGGAGGCCGACGTCGGAGTCGCCGAGTTCCGTCAGCCGGACGGAGGGTGCGGGATCGTCCATGATATCCGGATGGCGCTTGGCTTCGTCGACGATGATCTCGGTTGCGCGGTCGATGTCGTCGTCGTAGCCGATCCCGAAGACGAACTTCAGACGGAGCTTGTCGGCGTCGACGGGGTTCTTGAGAACGCCGTCGGTCAACGCCGAGTTCGGGACGGTCAGCAGTTCGTTGTCGAACGTTCGCACGCGGGTCACGCGGAGGCTGATGTCCTCGACGGTGCCCGAGTACGTGCCGTCGTCCCACTCGATCCAGTCGCCGATGCGGAACGGTTTGTCCGTGTAGATGAACACGCCGGCGACGAAATTAGCGATCACGTCCTGCATGGCGAACCCGATCGCGAGCGCCCCGGCCGCCGCGATGCCCGCCATCGAGACGAGGAAGCTCCCGTAGCCAGCGAAGCCGAACGCGACCGCGAACGCGAGAAACGCGATGCCGAACTTGGTAAGCATCAACAGCGGGTTCTGGGCGTGTTCGTCCAGCTCCCGCCTGTTCATGGCCCGCGTAACGAGTGGCACGACGAGGAGCCGGCCGACGACCCAGATCGCGACCAGCGCGATGACGAACCGGATCGCTCCCTCGGCCGTTCCGGCCTGTGCTGCGGTCAGTCCCGCGTTCTCGAGTGCGCTGCCGATCGGACCGAGCGCCGTCGCCTGCAGCGGGGCGGACCCGGCCCCGACGCTCATCGGTAGACCACTGCCGTGTGGCCCCGCGTCTCGAACAGTTCGGCATCGACGCGGTCAGCGAGGTCGGCCGCCTTCTCCTCGGTCGAACTTCCCGCTCGAGCAGCACGGAGGAATTTCACTTTGACGAGGTCCCGATCCGAGAGTTGAGCGTCGAGTTCGTCGACCACCGACTCGATGCCGCTTTTCCCGACCCAGACGGTCACATCGAGATCGTGTGCTCGTTGCTTGCGCTCCTGTGTATCCATGGCCCCGAGTAACGAATCAAGCGGCTTCAATCTTCCCGATTCGGACGCTTCAACTCGAGAGACCGATCACGTCGACACTGGCCAGATGCGTGGCTCACTCCTCGTAGGGGTATCTGGCGTGGGCACCGCAATCACAGGTGATCACGACGTGGCCGTCCTGCAATCTGACGCGAGCGTTCGCTCCCGGCCGGAGGTACGCATCACACCGATCGCAGGTAAATCGACGGAACTCCCGTGGGAGCGTCAGTCGGTTTCGCTCCGCGACTCGCCGCGCGAGACGAACGTAGTAGCGAGCCCGATCGTCCGCGCCGTCGGCTGCCGCCGCTCGAGCGAGGTCGTGAAGCCGTTCGATTCGCTCGGCGGCAACGTCCATACCCGTCTTTTCGTCGGTCGCCGTATTGATGTTGCGCTCCCGGGACGGAATCGGATCGCTGTGGAGAACCGACGGCGAGGAGCAAGCGTCTCCCCGTGACCGTCAGTGCCGGCAATGGGCGCGAGTTCGCTCCCTCTTGGCCTATTGCGTTCGTTCCGATGGGCGATTCGAGGACGGCAGGAACCGTGTGACCTAATATCAGGCGACAGCCGGTATTAAGGCGATGCCCTCAGTGAGTGAAAACTTTCATTACCCTATACGTCGCTGCTTGTAGTACGCAATATTGATATATATACTATGAAAGGAGGTGCTACAACCCGCTATGAATTGGTCCCCCTCTCCACCTGACGCCGGTCTCAGCAGACGCTCGTTCCTCGCCGCCGGAGCGACGGGAGCCGCCGTTACCACGGGTGGCTGTATCGATCGCGTCCAAAGCGTCGTCGGGCAGGCCGGAAGCAATCAACTCTCGGTGTCTATCACGACGGTTCCAGCGGACGCGGACAGACAGAACGTCAGAATCGCCAATCGACTCAAGGACCACCTCGAGCAGGTCGGAATCGGCGTCTCGATCGATATGCGGTCCCGATCGGAGATGTTGAGCGCGGTCCTGATCGACCACGATTTCGATATCTACGTCGGGCATCATCCGGCGGATTACGACCCTGATTTCCTCTACGAGAGCCTCCACTCGACGTTTGCCAGCGAAGCCGGGTGGCAAAACCCCTTCGGATTCACCCGTCTGTACTTCGATCGGCTCCTGGAGGAACAGCGTCAGCTCGAGGGCGAGAAACGGAACCGACGCATCGAGTCGATCCTGTGGGGACTGGCACGCGAGAAACCGTTCGAACCGATCTGCGTTCCCGACGAATATCGCGTCGCCAGCACCGATCGGTTCGATGGCTGGGAAGAGGGTGATATCGCCACCCGATACGGCTATCTGGGACTCGAGCCGGCCGAGGACGTCGACGACCTCCACGCGCTCGTGACCGACAGCCGGCTCACGACGAACCTCAATCCGCTTTCAGCGCCGTTCCGGAACCGAGGGACGACTATCGACTTGCTCTACGATTCGTTGGGAACCGAACACGGCGGCGAGGTGACACCGTGGCTCGCCACGTCCTGGGAGTGGACCGAAGAATCGGGGGACGCAGCGACCGCCACATCGGAGCGTCCGGCAACGCGGACGGCGACGATCACGCTTCAGGAGGAGTGTCAGTTCCACGACGGCGAACCCGTGACCGCCCACGACGTCGCGTTCACGTACCGCTTCCTCGCGGACACGTCGCTGGGACGGGCCCCGATCCAGTCACCGGCGACGCGGTATCGGGGTCACGTCGACATCGTCGACGAGATCACGGTCGAGAGCGACGACGAGTTGACGATCACTATCACTGGCGAGCAAGCGGTCGGCGAACGGGCATTTACCGTTCCGATCTTGCCCGAACACGTCTGGAGGGAGCGAGTCAATCAGTACGCCAGTGACAGCGACTTCACTGCACCGCAAGGAGAGTGGGCCGTCGTTACCGCGGACAATATTCCGCCCGTCGGTAGCGGGCCGTTCCAGTTCGACGAGCGGACCGAGGACGAGTCCCTCGTTCTCACGCGATTCGACGAGCACTTCACGCAACGGGACGACGTCGCGTTGCCCGAGGCGACCGTCGACGAACTGCGCTTTACCGTCGAGCCGAGCAGCGCCGCTTCGATCGGCCGGGTAGCGGACAGCGATGCGGACGTGACCGCGTCGATGCTTAGTACCCACTCGCTCCCCGCGATCCCCGATTCATCGGCCGTCGAACGGCTGCAATCGCCGTCTCGAACCTTCTATCACGTCGGATTTAACGTTCGCAATGCACCGTTCAGCAACTCGCATTTCCGCCGGGCGATCACACAGTTGCTCGACAAAGAAGCGATCGTCGAGGAGGTGTTCTACGGGAACGCGACGCCCGCCGCGACGCCGGTCACCGGCGAGTGGCTCCCGTCGAGTCTCGAGTGGGGCGGTGAAGATCCGGTGACGCCGTTCCCCAGCTCGGATGGCGACCTCAACGTCGAGGCAGCGAAGGCAGCGTTCGAGCGCGCCGGGTTTCGGTACGATGATAACGGGCGGCTGCTTGAGGGCTAGTAGATGCGATGCTCGCCGAGGTGCTGACTCAGCTCGTTATCGTTATCGGGCTATTGCTCCCGATTTCGATCGTCGTTTTCATCGGCCGTGAGCGCCTCGTCCGAACCCACGCCGAGTGGCGAAGCCGACTCAGGACGACCGCGCCGACGATCGCCGTGTTGCTCGTGGTCTTGCTGATCAATCGGGTCGCCAGGCAGCAAGCGCCGCGACTCTCCCGAGAGGTCGGACACCATCTGACTGCGACGTTCTACAATATCGAGGGGGAGTTCATCCTGATCTTCCAGTCGATCGCGAACCCGGAGACGACCGCATACTTCTCGAGTATCTACGTCTATGGCTATACGTTCCTGCTGATCTTCCCGGTCATCCTCTACTTTACCCTCTCCGATACACGGATATTTCGGCGGTTGTTGACGGCGTACGCGCTCAACTACGCCATCGGGCTCGTCCTCTACATTCTCGTCATCGCGTACGGTCCCCGAAACGTAATGCCGGCTGAAGTCGCGGAAACGATGCTATACGATACGAATCCGCAATATCAGTACCTGACCCGGGAAGTCAACAGCAACACCAACGTCTTCCCGTCGTTGCACACCTCGCTGTCGGCGACGGTCGCGACGTTCGCAGCGATAACCCGATCGACGTTCCCGAAGTGGTTCCCACTCGCCGTCGTACTGGCGGCCAGCGTCGCGATTTCGACGATGTTCCTGGGGATTCACTGGGGGATCGACGTGGTCGCAGGACTGTTGCTCGCGGCGCTCTGTGTCGTGCTCTCGGATCGACTCGTCGGTCGCTGGTCGCTGTCGGAACTGCTCGGGGACCGGTTACAGCAGTTCGAGGATCGGATACCGGGATCGAACGGAAACGAGTGACGATCGAGCCTCGCCAGCGGCGTCCGTACGGCCATCGACCCGAGGAGCCCTCGCTCGAGTCGAGCGCAATACTGTTATATCGCGGCACGTCACTATGATAAACGAACGAAATGAATAGGAGACGGGCCGCCCCGAACCACCGTAGTCGCAGCGACGACCGCGGCCCCCTCAGTCGCCGGGCGATGCTGGCGGCGACGGCCGGAGCGACACTCTCGACCAGTGGCTGCCTTCGACAGGTTCGGGACATCGTCGTGCCGGACAACATCAAACAGCTCTCCGTGACGATCACCACGCTTCCAGCGGATGCCGACAGACAGGGCGTTCGGATCGCCGGTCGACTCGAGGACGCCTTCGAAGCGGTCGGAATCGACGCCTCCATCGACGTCCGCTCGGAAATCGAATTTCGTCGCACGGTCCTGTACGATCACGAGTTCGACATCTGCATCGGTCGGCATCCGGGAGGAACCGATCCCGACTTCCTCTACGAAGCGTTGTACTCCCGGTATGCCGACGAATCGGGGTGGCAAAACCCCTTCGGATTCGCCGATCAGGATATCGACGAACTCCTCGATGCACAACGGAACGCCGACGGGGACAACCGTCGCAAGGTCGTCACCGAGGTTCTCGACGCGATCGCAACTGACCAGCCGTTCGTTCCGATCTGCATCCCCGAAGAACATCGGGTGGTCAGAACGGATCGGTTCGACGACTGGGAGGCGGGTCATCTCGCGACACGCCACGGCTATCTCGGCCTCGACCCGATAGCGGACGCCGAACGACTGAACGTTGCACACACGGACTCGAGACCGACTGAAAACCTCAACCCGATCGCAGCCGACTACCGTGGTCGCGGGGCGATCACCGAGTTGGTATACGACTCCGTGGCGACACAAAACGGGACGAACGCACTCCAGCCGTGGCTGGCCAGTTCCTGGGAGTGGGATGATAACACGGTTAGCGTCGACCTGCGCGAGAACTGTACGTTCCACGACGGTGAACCGGTCACTGCAGGCGACGTCGCCTTTACCTATCGGTTCCTGCAGGATCTCTCCCTCGGGAATCACGAAGCTCCCTCTCCTGCCCCCCGGTTTCGAGCCCAAGCCGACGCGATCGAGACGATCGATGTCGTTCACGGCAGCCGCCTCGAGATGACGATGGATACGAACCGCACGGTCGGCGAACGCGCGTTTCTCGTGCCGATCCTGCCTGCACACGTCTGGCGGGAGCGAGCGGGCGACGTGATGGGTCCCGGTGGACCGACTATCGCCCAGGGCACTACCGAAGGCGTCGTTGCCAACAACGTTCCCCCGATCGGGAGCGGCCCCTTCCGGTTCGAACGGCGAACCGAGGGTGACTTGCTGGTACTCACGCGGTTCGACGACCACTTCACCCGCCGCCTGGACGTCGATCTTCCGGAGCCGACGGTCGACGAGTGCCGTTTCAGGATCCATCCGGACAGCACGGGGGCGGCTCGGGTCGTCCAGGAGGGGACTGCCGACGTCACGAGTCTGCCGCTGCGTGCCTCCCTCGTCGATACCGTCACCGAATCGGACGACGTTCGCCTGCTCGAGTCCCCCTCGTGGACGTTCTACTTCCTCGGGTTCAACACGCGCAAACCGCCGTTCGGGAACTTTCAGTTCCGTCGCGTCGTCGCACAACTGATCGACAAGGAGTGGCTCTGCGACGAGATATTCGCCGGTCGTGCCCGCCCCATCGCGAGCCCGGTCCCCGACGAGTGGACGCCGGCGGAGCTCGAGTGGGACGGATACGACCCGGAAACGCCGTTTCTGGGCTCGGATGGGGAGGTCGACGTCAGTTCGGCCAAATCCGCGTTCGAAGCGGCGGGGTTCAGATACGACGATCAGGGCCGGCTTCGGGCCAGACAGTGAGCCCCGTCGATCCGGGCTGTCTCACTGGTCGTGAGCGAAAACGCTGCAAAACGGAACGGGTCGTCGTTACTGGTCCTCGAGCGCGTCGGCGATGCGCTTTAGCGCACGGGTCTGGTCACGCATTTCGTCCCGGAGCTGTCGGACTTCGCGGACGAGTTCCTCGTTGCTCTCCTCCTTGGCGCTGGGGCCGCCCGCACCCGGCCCGCCCGCGCCTGGACCGCCCGCACCCGGGCCACCGGGGCCACCGCCCATCATCCCGCCCATCATCTGCGCGAACGGGTTGCCACCCATGCCACCGGGGCCGCCACCGCCGCCGCCGAACGGGCTTTCGGGGGGTTCTCCTTCGCCCTCACCTTCTTCGGCTCGCTTCTCGCGGATTTCCTCGACTCGCTCGCGGAAGGATTTCTCCTCGCTGTCGTCGCCTGCGTTTTCGTCGGTGGATTCGTTTTCGTCCGTCATACCAACGGATTCTGTTGCGTCGGGGAAAAGGGTTGCCATGTCTCGGATGACCGTGCCGGTTGCTATCGTGACACGATTCCCCCTCGGGGATCGCCGTTGGAAACGATCGCTGCGAGCCGACTCCCCGGACTATGGCTGCGATCCGAACGACCCAAGTGACGACTGGAGGTCGCGATCCGTCCGTCCCGCTTCGATGTCGTGGCCGACCAGATCCCGCATGTCGACGCCGTAGGTCGTCCCGCCGTTCTCGAGGACCAACAGCCGTCCCTTGACGCCGACGACCCGTCCCGACGCGATCGTCTCACGGACCGGTCGAGCCTCGAGGTCGATCCCGTAATCGAATCGGAACCGGTCGATCACGTCGAACTCCGCGAGGACGGACGTCCAGGCGGGCTCGTCGACCGTCGCCGCGAGCGACGCGACCTTCGGCCCCGTTCGAACGCGGTCGACCAACTGCGTCGCGATTTCGGCCTCGAGCTCCCGGGCGATCCGGCCGTTCGAGACGGTATGGACGTGAGCTCCACGATCCGCGCCCTGTTCACGCAAGCGGGTTTCGAGGCGTCGGTGCTTCGTGACGCCGACCTTGAACGTGTCGGGAGCGAAGGCCGCGATGTAGACCGCGTGGTCCTCGTAACAGTCCATCTCGTCTTTCAGGCAGGTGCCGGTACAGCGGGCACAGACCCACGTGCTCGTGTGATACTCACAGTAGGGTGTCGACGGCCGGTTACAGGAGACGTGTTCGCCGTCGTCGATGGTCCCGGCACAGTGGCGGTCTCCGAGGGCGTAGGCGAGGTCGTCTCCGGGCTCGAGCGGACGGCGGTCGACGTCGCCACTGCCGGAGCTCACCAGCAGCGACGATCCCCGTCCGCTCGGCTCGTAGCCGACCAGTTGCACGGGGGCAGGTAGGGACCAGGGACGGATAGACGTAGCGCTCTCCGGCGACGGCCGGCCGCTGCCATGGCCGATCACTCGGCCGAGGGAAGACCTATCCGCGAAGGGGTCGAATGCCCCGACATGACCCTCGAGGGAACGCTCGAGACGGCGGGCGACGATCCCAGAGACGCCGTGTTGTTCGTCTTCACCGTCACCAATTCGGGCACCGAACGAGTCACGCTCCAGTTTTCGGACGCTTGCAACGCGGAGTTCGTACTCGAGGACGGCGACGAGGAAGTCTGGCGGTTCAGCGATGGGCGGGTATTCGCACAGATGCTCAGTTCCGAAACCCTCGCGCCGGGTGACGAGACGACCTACGAAGCGGAGTGGTCCGATCCGGTGCCGGGGGAGTATACCGCCGTCGCGACGTTGCGAGCGCGAGACGAGACCTGCGAGGCGAGGGCCGACGTGTCGGTTCCGCCGTAGTATCGCCGCTGGCACGTACTTCGGCGTGTCGTCGCTCGTACGTACCCGTCGGGGGAACGCACACACGTCGCCGCGTTTCGACGGCCCACAGCCAATGCGGGCACGGGGACTGTCGATCTGGCGTGAGTCCTGTCACGATTCCAGTCGACTCCACCGGCGGGTATCTCGTCGAGCCCCGAACTGTTCCGCAAACGAAACTGTCTTTCCGGCTTGCACACAACGATCGGTCGATGGTAACAACTGGAGACGCTGCCCCCGACTTCACCGTACCGCTCGCAAACGGCGACATCGAGGAGTTTTCGCTGTCGGAGCGCCTCGAGGCGGAAGCACCGATCGTCCTCGCGTTCTTCCCCGGTGCGTTCACCAGCGTCTGTACAACCGAAATGTGTGCGTTCCAGGACCGACTGGCCGGCTTCAACGATCTCGATGCCACCGTCTACGGGGTCAGCCGCGACTCGCCGTTCACGCTCAACGAGTTCCGCGAGCAAAACGACCTCGAGTTCGGCCTGCTCAGTGACTACAACCAGGACGTCATCGACGACTACGGGATCGCGATGGACTTCGCCGATCTCGGCGTCTACGGTGTCTCCAAGCGATCGGTGTTCGTCGTCGACGGTGACGGCCAGATCGCGTACTCGTGGGTCAGCGACGACCCCGGCGTCGAACCCGAGTACGACGAGGTCCAGGCTGCGGTCGAGGACCTCTCCTAACGCAGCGTCGATACCGACGACGACCCTTTCTCGCCCCCGTCGCAGGGCTTTTTTAGTCAGCAACCGAGGGTCACGTATGAGCGACTCTGCCGCCGATGAGGCCTCCCGCCGTGTCTATGCTCCCGACGCCGATCACGACTTTCCCGACGACAAACTGAATACCGTTCTCGAGTTCATCGAAGACGACGAGGAGATCACGACCTACCTCGAGGCACAGAACGTCAACGCGGTCGATCGGATGCAGTACAACGATCACGGGACGAAACACATCGAGATCGTCCGCAACCGGGCGCTGTGTCTCTACGACCTGCTCAAGGCGGGCGACGTCGATTTCAACGGCGCGCGCCAGCAGGGGCTCGACGAGGAGGACGAATCGGTCATCATCGCGCTTGCGGCCACCTTACACGACGTCGGCCACGTCGTCCACCGCGATAGCCACGCCTACTACTCGATCCCGCTGGCCGCTGATATCCTCGATCGAGTCCTCCCCGAGTTCTACGACGTCGCCGAGACCGTCCGGATGAAAGGCGAAGTCCTCCACGCGATCCTCTGTCACCACACCGCCGAGACGCCGCTGACCACCGAGGCGGGCGTCATCCGCGTCGCCGACGCCCTCGACATGGAAAGCGGTCGCTCGCGGATCCCCTACGAGTACGGCGGTCGCGGCATCAACACCCTCTCGAGCCAGGCGATCAAGCGCGTCTCGCTCCAGCCCGGCGACACCACCCCAGTCATGGTCGAGATCGCGATGACCAACGCCGCCGGCGTCTACCAGGTCGACAACCTCCTCAAGGCCAAACTCGAGGATTCCGGGCTCGAAGACCAGATCCGGATCGTCGCGCTCAACACGAACGAAAACCACGAGCAGTTGGTCGAGCGGATCGAGCTCTAACAACGAAATGTTACGCTGCGGTCGCGGCTTCGCCGCTCCCTCGGTGAAATCTTCAAAAGAGCGCGAAGCGCCGACGACCTCGCGGGATCTTCGATCCCGCTCAGTTTCGATCAAAAGCACCGGAAGACGCTCCGCGTCTTCTGACCTCTCGTTCACTCCGTTCACGAGAGCACTCCTCCCCGTTCCGAGCGCTTCGCGCTCTCCACATCGGTCGTCGGCCCGCTCGTTCGCTTCGCTCACTCGCGGTGGGCTTCGGTGAAGAGCCTGCCCTCCCCCGAGTCGCGAGTTCCTCGCAACGCTCGGAACTCGCTCCCGGCCGTTCGATCTAGACGGTTCCCACACTCAGGCGAGTTCGTACCGCCCGTCTCGCTGCTCGAGATACCCGTGCTCCCGAAGCGTGCCGGTAATCGAGAGAACCGTCCCTTTCGTGACTGCCAGATCGTCACGGAGTTCGTCCGCGGTTGCACCGTTCCCTGCAGCCACGTATAAGTAGACGAGTTTCGCTCGTGCGGAATCGAGATCGGTTGGAATCGATACGTCGAGGTCCGTCGTTGCTGTTCGATTCATACTCCACGCCTGTCTTTCGACGATAATAAAAGTCATCTACAACGATCGTCGAAAACCGGGCGGGACGACGGCTTCTTGGCTTGTCGAGACGAGATGCGTCGATCGTCGAATGTCCGCCGGAACTGCGAGTTGGTGTCTCGAGTGGCCGTTCTCGGGTATAGGCAATCGTCGTGACGGATAGTTCATGCTAACACATTGCAAACTCGCTGCACGGGGGTGACTCGGACGGACTGCTTTTGTGGACTCACTCGGGAACACTAGCGCACGCAATGTCGACGCAAATCACCGTTCTCGCGCTGCTAACTGGGTTGTTGACCGGCGCACTGTTCCGGTTCTTCAACGTTCCGATCCCCGCACCACCTGAATTCCCCGGAATCATGGGAATCGTCGGGATCTACGTCGGCTACAGGATAATCGAGTATTTCGATGTCGGCGTCGATCTGCTCGAGGTGCTCGGACTGTAGGGATCGAGTAGTGTCCGCTGGCCGCGTCCTCAGGCTGCTTACTCGCTACTGAAAAAGAATTGCATGAGGATCCAGAGCGTCAGCAGGACCGCCGCCGGCGAGAACACTACCGCTATGAACAGCAGCGGGCCGGCCAGAACGGAGTTGCCCAGGAAAGACGCGACGACGAGCAGTGAAACGGTACTCATACGGATGGCATGAGTCGGAAACGGTTTAAGGGATTCTACTCGCAGCGAGCACCGGTTCGATTACTGGAAAACGAAAACGACTGCGCCGTCGTCAGTAGCTGCGCTCTTTCGGCTCGTAGGTCTTCTCCTGTCCCTCGAGGATCACCGGCCGGTAGAAGATCGAGGGTTCGCCGTCGTCCCAGGAGATGAGCGTGTGCTTGAGCCACTCGTCGTCTTTGCGTTCCTGGTGTTCCTTGCGCCAGTGTGCGCCGCGGAACTCGTCGCGCACGAGCGCGCCGAGCGCGATCGACTCCGCGACGTCGATCAGGTTCCGCGTCTCGATCGTCTGCTGGAGGTCCGTGTTGAAGGTCCGGGAAGGATCGTCGACGTAGACGTCCTGGTACTCCTGGCGGCACTCGCGGATGATCTTCAGGGCCTTCTTGACGCCCTCCTCGGTTCGGAAGACGTTGACGTAGTCGGTCATCGCCTGCTGGAGTTTCGCGCGGATTTCGGCGTGTTGGACGCCGTCGTCTTTGTCCATCAGGCGGTCGACGCGCTCGCGAGCCGTCTCGACGGTTCGTTCGAGAATCCCCTCGGCGTCGGCAGTGACGCCGCCGTCCGCGGCGACGCCGCCGCTCGTGCCGAGTCCCGCTTCGCCTGGCGCGACGGGGAGTTCGGTCTCCGTTTCGTCCTCGACGTCGTCGCCGTAGCCGGTCCGAATCTTCGGCTCGCCGAGGTCGTCGCCGGCGGCGTGGCGGCCGGCGCGCTTGCCGAAGACGATCAGTTCCGGCAGGGCGTTCCCGCCGAGTCGGTTACCGCCGTGGACGGAGACGCAGGCACACTCGCCGGCGGCGTAGAGGCCGTCGACGCAGGTCTGGCCGTTCTCGTCGACTTCGATGCCGCCCATCGCGTAGTGCTGGCCGGGCTTGACCGGCATCGGCTCGACGAGGCCGTCGACGCCCTCGAAGTCCTCCGCGAGGTGGAGGATGTTCTCGAGGCGGTCCATGATGCGTTCCTCGCCGAGGTGGCGCATGTCGAGGTGGACGTACTCGTCCTCGACGCCCCGGCCCTCGTCGACCTCGGTGAGCTCGGCGCGGGCGACGACGTCCCGCGAAGCGAGTTCGCCGGAGTTGTTCGCGTAGCCGTGTTCGAACATGAACCGCTCGCCCTCGCTGTTGTAGAGGATGCCGCCTTCGCCGCGGACCCCCTCGGAGATGAGGACGCCCGTCGACGGCAGCGACGTGGGGTGGAACTGGATGAACTCCATGTCCTCGAGCGGTGCACCCGCGCGATAGGCCATCGCGTGGCCGTCGCCGGTACAGGAGACGGCGTTGGTGGTGTGGTCGAACGCCTGCCCGGGGCCGCCGGTCGCGAGGACGACGCCCTGGTTGGCCTTGAAGCCTTCAATCTGTCCGGACTGAACGTCGTAGGCGACGACGCCGTGACACTCGCGGTCGTTGGGGTCGGCTTCGTCGGTCGTCGCGAGGTCCATCACGTACCACTCGTCGTAGACCTGAATACCTCGCTTGACGACCTGCTCGTACATGGTGTGGAGCAGGTGGTGTCCCGTCTCCGCACCGGCGTAGGTCGTCCGCGGGTACGAGAGGCCGCCGAACGGTCGCTGGGAGACCCGGCCGTCCTCCTCGCGGGAGAAGGGCATCCCCCAGTGCTCTAAGTTGATCGTCTCTTCGGGGGCGTCCTGAGCGAGGGTCTCGACTGCCGGCGCGTCGCCGAGGTAGTCCGACCCCTTCATGGTGTCGTAGGCGTGGAGTTCCCAGTCGTCACCCTCCTGGAGCGCGGCGTTGATGCCACCTTCGGCCGCGCCGGTGTGGCTGCGGACGGGGTGGAGCTTCGAGACCATCGCCACGTCGGCTCCCGCTTCGTGCGCTGCGATCGCGGCCCGGAGGCCGGCGCCGCCGGCGCCGACCACGATAACGTCGTGTTCGTGCATAGTTACCAGAATTTCAGGTTCTTCTTGACTGCTTCCCGCTTGAGCTCCTGAATGTGCTCGGTGAGCGGAATGTCTTTCGGACACACCTCGGTACAGGAGAACTGGGTCTGGCACCGCCAGACGCCGTGTTCCTGCTCGAGAATGCGGAGTCGGTGCTCTTTGATCTCTTCGCCCTCGCGGTCGTCCATCGCGAACTTGTAGGCCTTGTTGATCGCCGCGGGGCCCAGATACTCGTTGTCGCCGGCCGCGATGTTACAACTAGACATACACGCGCCACACCAGATACACCGGGAGGACATCTTGATCTTCTCGCGGTTTTCCGGACTCTGGCGCTGTTCTTCGAGGTCCTCGACGGGCGGCGTGTCCTCGTCCTGGAAGTAGGGTTCGACCGTATGCATCTGGTCGTAGAAGTGGTCCATGTCGACGACCAGATCCTTGACGACCTCCTGGTGGGGAAGCGGCTCGATGCGAACCGGCTGTTCGAGGTCCGAGATCTGGGTCTTGCAACCCAGCCGCTGCCTGCCGTTGACGAAGAAGGCGTCGGAACCACAGACGGCCTGCCGACAGGAGTGACGGAAGGTAAGCGAGGAGTCGTACTCGTCACGCGCGTACATGACCGCGTCGAGGACGGTCATCCCCTTGGTGAACGGCACGTGGAAGTCGTCGAACCGGGGCTCTTGCTTGTCCGCGACCTCAGGGTCGTAACGGAACACCTTGATGAGGACCGTCTCCCCCTCGAGTTCGGCCGTTTTCTCGGCGCGTTCGTCGACCATCCCGTCGTCTTTCTCCTCGAGTCGCCGCTCCTGGGGCGACTCCGCGCCTTTCATCTCCGGATCTTCCGGTGCCTCCTGGCTCTCGGGTTCGGCTTGTTGTGTACTCATGTTAGATCATCCCGTTCATCGTGAGTGCGACGTAGATTCCCTGTGCGACGAGTCCGACGCCGGCGATGGTCAGCACCGCCAGCACGACCTTCTTCTGGGTTCCCTCGAGGCCCTGATTGACCAGAGCGTTGTAGACGCCGTTGACGCCGTGGAACGCGGCGGTCACCAGAAACAGGACCATCGTGAGGAAATACCCGATGTTCTGCATTCGGACCTGCGTCTGCAAGAAGGTTACCTCGTACGCGTGGTTGACGAAGTGGAGGAGGAAGAAGTGGAAGGCGAGAACGACGACGAGAAACGCCGCCGTGATTCGCTGGAGGAACCAGCCGGTGCCACCGGGCGTAAACGAGGAGTATCGTTCCGCCATTAGAGCGTCACCCCCGTGAGGAAGGTCGGGACGCTCGCGACGGTGATCGCGCCCGTCAACACCAGCGAGGCGTAGAAACTCTTGTCCTGTGACTCGAGCCCGATCCCGAGATCGACCATCAGCAGGCGGAGGCCGTTCAGGATGTGGAAGACGGCCACCGCGAGCAGACCGATCTCGAGCAATCGGATCAGGAACAGGCCCTCGAGTCCCTGTAGCGTCGTGGTGTAGACGTCGTTTTGTGCCTGGATGACATCCGTGCTTTCACTTGCTGCGCCGATAGACGTACTCAGCACGGCGATATGGGTGAACAGGTAGCCGATCAGGACCCATCCGGTGAACTTGTGGAAGATCCACGCCCACATGCCGGCCGAGAACTCCTTCCAGCGACCGAAGTCCTCGATGAGACCGCGATTGTAAGACTGACTCATGCGCTCATGTGGACCGTTTGACCGTGGCGGTATAGAAGTTACTTTTATCTCGCCCAACTCGGTTTCCCTCCCGACGAATCCCTACAGAAAGAAATCAGTTCGTGTGACGAACTCCCGAACGGGTTCGGAAGGCAGCCACCGAGCGTGGGGACCCGGCGATCGGTCAGTCGTTTCGCCGGAGTTCCGACCGCGATCGCTCCGTCAGCCGCTCGCGCTCGAGGGCGGTGAGTGTATCCGGCGAGAGGCCGACGAGGTGACAGAGCGGGTTCCCCGGGTAGACGACGGGGTTTTCGAGGACGCCGACGATGAGGCCGGTAAACGGTGCCTCGACGGTGACGATGTCCTCCTCCTCTTTGAACGGGTTCGTGATCGTACAGATGACCTCCCCCTCCTCGACGAGCGCACCGCGGCCGCGTTTCATGTCGACGATGCCGCCAGCGTCCGCGCGAAGCCAGGTCTTCTCGTTGTCGTCGTCGATGACGGTTCGCCAGCCGGGCCAGTGGACCGAGGAGTCCCGATGGAGCCCGAACTCGGCGAGTACGCTCGCGACGCCGGTGAGTGCCTGGTCGATCAGGCGTCGCTGGAACCGGTGGGCTTCGCCCATCTCGATGGTGATCGTGGGGATCCCGGCCTCGGTCGCCTCCCGGCGGAGCGTGCCCGAGGGCCCTTCGCCCGCGATGATGACGTTGGAGCTGAACGCCTTGGCGAGGCGGGCTACGTTGGAGCGCTCCATGTTCGCCCGGACGTGGATCATGTTCGTCCGTCCGCGCGTCGAGGTGTGGAAGTCGAGCCCGATGTCACAGGGCTCGATGAAGTTCGTGTAGATCTGGTGGGCCATCCGCCTGGCGCTGGTCGATCCTTCGCGGCCGGGGAACGATCGGTTCAGGTCCCGGTCGTAGATCGGCAGATACCGCTCCTGAGCGAGGAATCCGGGAACGTTCATCACGGGGAGGCAAACGAGCGTCCCGTGGAGAATCGAGTGATCCCAGTCGTGGGCGACTTCCCGGACGACCTCGATGCCGTTCAATTCGTCGCCGTGGGCCGCCGCGGAGAGGAACACGGTCGGCCCCGGTTGCTCGCCGTTGATCACCGTCACGGGGATTCTGACGGGATCGCCGAGATACGTTTCGCTGATTCCATAGCGGATGTTCGCCGACTCGCCGGGGTCGACTCGACCCCCGTTGTACGTGAACGCCTCCGCCATCGGTTCGGAGCTATCCGACTGATCGGGTGGCTCGCTGGCCGCGTTGTCGGTCATATACCCTTCTCCGGGGCAACCACCGTGAATCTTCTCCCTTGGGTAGCTCCGGGGGTGCCCCTGTTACGCGTGCACGCATCCTCAACATGTCGGTTCTTCCGGAGAACGCCGCGTTCGATCGAACACCGGCAAGCAAAATCTGGGACTGTGGGCATACGTTTTGTATCTGGCAGTGTTACACTCCCCCATGGAAATTCGAGAGGCCACCGACGCCGACGTCGAAGCGATTCGCTCGATCGCTCACGATTCGCTCAACTCCACGTACACGGCCTTCCTCGAGGAAGCGACCATCGACGATGCGATCGAGCAGTGGTACGGTGACTCCATCGCCGACGAACTCGCCGACGACCGGTCGCTCTTTCTGGTCGTCGAACGCGACGGCGAGATCGCCGGCTTCTCCCAGAGCGAACTCGTCGGCCAGCCGGCTACCATCGGCCACCTCCTCTGGCTGCACGTCCACCCCGACCACCGCGACGGCGGAACGGGCGTGCGACTGCTCGTTCGCACTCGCGAGCGGTTGCTCGAGGAGGGCGCGACGGGGATCCAGTGTTTCGTCCTCGCGGACAACGAGGGCGGCAACGAGTTCTACCGAAACCACGGCTTCGAGCAGGCCGGCCAGCGCGAGGTCGAGATCGGCGACGAAACGTTTACCGAGAACGTCTACATCGAGTGCGACCTCGACGACGACGGCGAATGGGGCGCGATCGACGAGCTCACGGTCGACGGCGAGACGATCTACGTGAGCTACGGAGAGGCCGCCCGCGGGAGTCGATCGCCGTTTTACACGGCCTACAAGAGCGAGGACCGACACGACCAGTACGCCTGGTTCTGTGGCAACTGCGACTCGATCGACAACGCGATGGACGCGATGGGGCGAATCGAGTGTAACAACTGCGGCAACCGGCGGAAAGCGACGCGGTGGGACTCGTCGTACCTGTAGGGTCGAGCCGCCAGTTCCCCTCTTTCTCGTCGTTTGGTCCGCCAGTTCCACTCCGTACGGGCAGTTTGCCTGCTGTACGGACGCCGTTCGGCTAGTTAGGTGACGCTACAGCCCAGTCTGTACCCGCTCGTACCGGGATTTCCCCGGCAGAACGGTCCGGTCCGGCGGCCGGCCGTCCTCGGTCCTGTTACGTGTGCCTTCGCGCTGTTGTCCCCCCATTACAATTGATCGATCGCCCGATTCGACGAGTACGTTGGCCGCTTTCGACCGCTGCGTCGACAGTCACGAGTGTCCCATCGCCGAACTATGAACAGGGAGGACCACATCGTCGACGGCTTCAAAGCAACGCTCATTGCGCGCGCGACCTACATGCTCTCGAGCGCGCTCTTACTCTTCGTCCTGGCACGGTATCTGCTCGATCCGGACGGCTACGGCGCGCTGTACTGGGCCATCGGTGTGTTGGCGATCATCCAACTGTTCGCGGATCTCGGGCTCTCGCGGTCCGTCGCGCGGTACATCTCCGAGTACCGGGAGACGGATCCCGGACAGGTACCACACCTACTCAGAACGACGGTTACGGCGAAACTCGTGTTGATCACGGTCGTCGGGTACGTGCTGGTGCTCTTTCACGAGCGGCTCGCGCTCGCGCTCGGTGAGCCGGGAGCCGTCCCGTTTCTCGCAGCGGGGGCCCTCTATCTCCTGGCGTTTTCCGCGAGCACGTTTTCGCAGGTCGCACTCCAGGGATTCAATCACCTCGGCTACAGCGCCATCGTTCAGGCCGTCAGCGGGATCGGCAGGCTCGTCTTCGCCGTCGCGTTCGTCCTCGCCGGCCTCGGCGCGCTCGGCGCGTTCTTCGGCTACATCGTCGGCTACGCCATCGCCGCTGCGATCGGAGTCGGAATCCTCTACTATGGATTCTACAGACGGTACGAGACGGCCGAGGAATACGAGGAGGGGCTCTCGCGCAGGCTGCTCGAGTACAGCGTCCCGCTGACGGCGACACAGAGCGCGAACGTCATCGACAAACAGATCGATATCGTTCTGGTCGGTTTCTTCATCAATCCCGCGGCGGTCGCGTTCTACACCCTCGCGAAGCAGATCACCGACTTCGTTCTCGCACCCGCCGAATCGCTCGGGTTTACGATCTCACCGAACTTCGGCGAACAGAAGGCCGCCGGGGAACTCGAAAGCGCCCGGCAGATCTACCAAACGTCGCTGACGAACGTCCTGTTGCTCTACATCCCCGCGGCGGTCGGCCTGGCGATCGTCGCGAGGCCGTTCCTGACGCTGGTCTTTGGAACCGACTACGCGGCCGCGGTACCCGTGTTGCAGGTCCTCGCCGGGTTCGTCGTGTTGCAGGCGATCACGAACCTGACGAGCGATAGCTTGGATTATCTGGGGCGCGCTCGAGCACGCGCGATGGCCAAAGGCGGGACGGCCGTCGCCAACTTCGGGTTGAACGTCGTGTTGATTCCGACGATCGGGGTCGTCGGTGCCGCGATCGCCACGGTGGCGACGCACTCGGTCTACGTGGCGGTCAACCTCTATATCGTCCACACCGAACTCGGCCTGAACGTCGCGCGGATCGCCCGCAGGACGGGACTGATCTGTGGGATCACTGGTGTGATGGCCGTCTCCGTACTCGTGGTGACGCCGTTGGTTTCGAACCTGCTCATGTTGTTCGGAGCGATCGCCGTCGGCACGATCACCTGGGCCGTCCTGGCCGTGCTGAGCGGGTTGGTCGATCCGGGACAGGTTCGATCTGTTATCAGCTGATACATACGGCGTATTACACTTACCCGGTGGGAGCGACTGTCACAACCGACCGAACTGCCAATACTTATCCGACGGGTTGGCGTTTATCCCGTATGGCCGGTGCCGATCCCGTAACCGTCGGGGTATTGAGTCTTCATACAAGTAAGGAAACCAAGGCGATTCTCAACGCCGTCGAAGAACTCGGACACGACACCGAGTGGCTTCGCAACGAGAACACGTCGGTCAGCGTCGCTGACGGAAGTCCCGTCCTCGAGCCCGACGTCGACGTGATCGCGAATCGAATGTTGCTGTCGAACACCGAACAGCCCGCGGAGGAACTCGGGCTCGCGAACACGTTCTCCCAGCTGGTGCCGACGCTCAACGAACCGAACGCGGTGTTGACTGCGATTCACAAGCTGTCGACGGCGACCGCACTGGCGGCGAACGATATCAGGACGCCCGACGTCACGCTCGCGCTCAGCGGCGATCGATTGAACGCCGCACGGGATCGGTACGGCGAAGAGGCGGTGTACAAGACTGCGATCGGGACCCACGGCGGCGGGACGTGGAAGGTCGGCCCCGACGATCCCATCAACGCGAAGGTGGGCAACCGCTATGCCTTCCTGCAGGAACTCGTCGATATGGAAGACGTCCGCCACCGCGACCTGCGCGTCTACGTCGTCGGCGGCGAGGTCGTCGCCGCGATGTACCGCTACGCGCCGGACAACGACTGGCGAACCAACGTCGCACTCGGCGGCTCCGTCGAGGACGCGACCGAGGATCTTCCCGAGGAGGCCCGCGAGATGGCCCGCAAGGCGGCCGACATCGTCGGTCTCGATTACGCGGGTGTCGACCTCGTCGAAGGGGACGAAGGCTGGTTCGTCCTCGAGGTCAACCCGACGGCAGGGTTCAAAGGGCTCTACGAGGCAACACAGGTAAGCCCGGCACCGTACATCGCGAAGTTGGCGATCGAACGTGCAGGCGGCGAGGTCGACGACTCCCGAGTGCGAGATATATCGACCGTCCTCGACGATTCCCGACCGACCGCCCAGCCCGCAGCGATGACCACGGAGACGGAGCACGCGGTGATCGGCTACACCGAAGAGGTCGTCCTCTCGGGGACCAGCGGCTCGAAATCGGTGCTCGCGAAGTCCGACACCGGTGCGACGCGGACGAGCATCGACACCGGCCTCGCAGCCGACATCGGTGCCGGCCCGATCAAATCCATCACCCGCATCAGATCCGGGAGCAGCAAGCAATCGAAAAGCCGTCCCGTCGTCGACGTGGTCGTCGGCGTCGGCGGCAACCAGCATACGGTCACGGCCAGCGTCGAGGACCGCAGCCACATGGACTACCCGGTCCTGCTCGGCCGGGATATCCTCGAGAACTACCAGGTCGACGTCAGCCGTCGGATCGACAGCGAGGCAGCCGACACGCCGGAAGAAGAAGAGTAATCGGCTGGCACGGATCGGTGAACCGATCTCGGAACGGCGACTCGTGACCCGACGCCCGATGGTCCGATTAATTTATTGACTTGTTGTCCGAACGTGTACTCGCATGACAACGGTCCTCGCCTCCACGCTCTCCGAGACGCCAGTGATGGGAGCAGACGGAACGGAGATCGGAACGGTTCACAACGTGACGATGAACGTCGAAACCGGAGCGCTCCGACACGTACTCGTTACCCCAACTGCCGACACCGTCAGGGGGTTCGACAGGAACGACGACGGAAAGATCGTCGTCCCCGCCCACTGTCTGAGCGACATCGACGATTACCTGATCGTCGACCGGACGAAACGCGACTGAGACGGTTTGCCGTCCCGATGTCCCGGTCCCACCGGCATTGACGGACGGGAGACCGTCTGAATCCCCCGTGCTCGACGCCGAGCCACCCGCCTTGGGCCCCGTCGGATCGACCCGTCGAGTCACGTCGCCGGTCGCGTCGAACGCGAGTTCGACGACGGGCGGCCCACTCGAGAACGGTGGTGGTGGTGGAAGCGTGACAACGGATAGTCGAGAGACGGCCAGCCGTCGCCTTCGTTCGTCTCGTACCGCTGGTACCAGCGACGAACCCGATCGGATCGCTGGCCGTGATCGGTCGGCTCCGTTTCCCATATCGGAAATATAGTATCCTAAACCCAAAACTGAGGTTCTCATCGATACATCTATTATTCCACAATCCAATCTTCCCATCGTAGGCAACTGTTCATGTCCGACGACATACCCAACCACATCACGGGCGATCCCGACTCGCCCACCACGGACGCCGACCGCGATTGCGAAGCGCTAGCGACGAACGCCGAACTCTCGGAGGGGGGCCGATAATGGAGGACCGTACTCACGACTGGTGGCCGAATCAGTTGAACGTAAATATCCTCGACCAGAACGCCCACGACCTCGGGCCGTACGGCGACGACTTCGATTACGCCGAGGAGTTCCAGGAACTCGACCTCGAGGAGGTAAAGGCCGACATCGAGGACGTGATGACCACGTCCCAGGACTGGTGGCCGGCCGACTACGGCCACTACGGGCCGCTGTTCATCCGGATGGCGTGGCACAGCGCCGGCACCTACCGCACCAGCGACGGGCGCGGCGGGGCGTCGGAAGGCGCACAGCGGCTCGCGCCGCTCAACAGTTGGCCCGACAACGCGAACCTCGACAAGGCACGCCGCCTGCTCCTGCCGGTCAAGCAGAAGTACGGCCGCAATCTCTCCTGGGGCGACCTGATCATCCTGGCCGGGAACGTCGCCATCGAGTCGATGGGCGCGAAGACGGTCGGCTTCGCCGGCGGGCGGGAGGACGCGTTCAAGCCAGACGAGGCCGTCGACTGGGGCCCCGAGGACGAGTGGGAGGCCTCCGAGCGCTTCGACGAGGACGGCGAACTGCGGAAGGGCCTCGGAGCAACCGTGATGGGGCTCATCTACGTGAACCCGGAGGGTCCGGACGGCAACCCCGACCCCGAGGCGTCCGCGGAGAACATCCGGGAGTCGTTCAGCCGGATGGCGATGAACGACGAGGAGACGGTCGCGCTTATCGCCGGCGGACACACGTTCGGGAAGGTCCACGGCGCTGCCGACCCCGACGAGCACGTCGGCCCGGAGCCCGAGGCCGCGCCCATCGAGGCGCAGGGTCTCGGCTGGGAGAGCGACTACGGCTCCGGCAAGGGCAAGGACACCATCACGAGCGGCATCGAGGGGCCCTGGACCCAGGCACCGACCCAGTGGGACACGGGCTACCTCGACAACCTCCTCGAGTACGAGTGGGCGGCCCAGAAGGGCCCCGGCGGCGCTTGGCAGTGGATTCCGGTCGACGAGGACCTCCGGGACTCCGCGCCGGATGTCGAGGGCGAGGAGAACGTGACGCCGATGATGCTGACGACGGACATCGCGCTGAAGCGCGACCCGGACTACCGGGAGATCGTCGAGCGCTTCCAGGACAACCCGATGGAGTTCGGCATCAACTTCGCGAAGGCCTGGTACAAGCTCACCCACCGCGACATGGGGCCGCCCGAGCGGTTCCTCGGCCCGGAGGTCCCCGACGAGGAGATGGTCTGGCAGGACCCGCTGCCAGCGGCCGACTACGACCGGATCGACGACGCGGACGCCGCCAACCTCAAGGAGGAGCTTCTGTCCTCCGACCTGACCGTCCAGCAACTCGTCAAGACCGCGTGGGCGTCGGCGTCGACGTACCGCGATAGCGACAAACGCGGTGGCGCAAACGGTGCGCGTCTCCGCCTCGAGCCCCAGAAGAGCTGGGAGGTCAACGAGCCCGAGGAGCTGACGACCGTCCTGCAGACACTCGAGGGGATCCAGGAGGAGTTCAACAGCTCGCAGTCCGACGGCACGCGCGTGTCGCTGGCTGACCTCATCGTGCTCGGCGGCAGCGCGGCCGTCGAGCAGGCGGCGGCCGACGCGGGCTACGACGTCGACGTCGACTTCGAGCCGGGGCGCGTCGACGCCAGTCCCGAGCAGACCGACGTCGACTCCTTCGAGGCACTGAAGCCGACGGTCGATGGGTTCCGCAACTACATCGCCGACGACGTCGAGGAGGAACCCGAGCGACACCTCGTAAACGAGTCGGAGCTCCTGAACCTGACTGCGTCCGAGATGACGGCGCTGGTCGGCGGGATGCGCACACTGGGCGCGACCTACGGGGACTCCGACCTCGGCGTCTTCACCGACGAGCCGGGGACGCTCACCAACGACTTCTTCGTGAACCTCCTGAGTATGGAGACGGAGTGGGAGCAGTCCGAGGAGTCCGAAGACGTCTACGTGGCCCGCGACCGCGAGACGGGCGAGGTCGAGTGGCGGGGGACCCGCCTCGACCTCATCTTCGGGTCGAACTCCCGGCTGCGCGCCATCGCCGATGTCTACGGCTCCGAGGGCGAGGAGGAGAAGCTCGTCCACGACTTCGTAGACGCCTGGGAGAAAGTGATGCGGCTCGACCGCTTCGACCTCGAGTGATCGAGGTGGCGCGACGAGGCTGATCGAGGGAGCCACCGACCGCTTTCGCTGCCCCATCGGTCGACCGGTCGGCCCGACCGGAGTCTCGCGTTACTCGCTTCGGATGACGATCTCGTCGTCCGTAATCTCGGTTACCTGAGCCGCGTCGACGGGGTAGTCGTCGTCACCGTGGCCGCCCCAGTCCAGCCGCGCTTTGAGGCGGTCGGTCAGCCCGGGTTCGGGGTCGATGTAGGCCGTCTGGCCCTCGACTTCGGCGACCATTCCGATCTGCTGGCCCGATTCGTCGACGACGTCCTTTCCCTGATCCTCGTGAGTGAGTTCGACCGACGACGCCACCGGTTCCTCCGTCGCTCCCATCTCGGCGTCGGAGCCGGCACTCGTCGTCGCCTCGCCACTCGTGGCTTCCACGTCGCCTCCCGCCATCGCTCCGTACTCCTCGATGTCGATGATCTCGCCTTCGAGAACCTCGCTGGTGATGACCTCCGACTCGATCAGTTCGGAGTCCTCGAGCACGTATTGCATCCGCCGCTGCTCGCGTAGCTCCTCTTCGATCGTCCTGCGTTCGATGAGTTCGCTGTGAACGGCGTCGCCTTCGGCCCGCTGGCTCTGGATCACTTCCTGTTCGACCACGTCGTCGGGCGTCACGCTCGAGCGGATGATGTCGCTCTCGAGGATCGATCGCTGGACGCTCTCGAGTTCGATGTCCGTCTCGATCTCGTCGCGCTCGAGTTGTTCGTCCTGTTCGATGTCGACGTCGACGACGCGGCTCTCGACGGTGTAGCGCTCGATCTCCTCGATCGTGTCCAGGCGAGTCTCGTCGACGGCGACCTCGATTACGTCGTCGGCGACGAACTCCGTCTCGACGATCTCGCGGCTCAGCAGTTCGGAGTCGACGACCTCCCGTTCGACCAGATCCGTGTCGATCACTTCGCTCTCGATCGTGTCCCGCTCGACGATCTCCCGCTCGACGACTTGCGTCTCGACGATTTCGGTCGTTACCGTCTCGCCGCGACGCAGCGAGTCCTCGAGTTCGTCCCGGCCGAGATCCGCCCGATCGAAGGCCCGCTCGCGGTCGACGATCTCGAAGAAGCCCAGCCCTTCCCCGGCCGGTTCCTCCTCGTGGTAGACGAACACGAGGTCCTCGTCGTCGAACCGGTCCTCGAACTCCGCCCAGGTATACTCCTCGTGATCCGCACCCAGTTCGTCCCGGTGAGCGAACGTGTGACCGTGGCCCTCGCTGTCGCTGATCCCGACCGGGACGGCATCGCGAGCCTCAGCCCACTCCCTGATTCGCTCGGGATCGGAGGTCATTCGTCGCTGCTCGGCTGCGTCCGTCTCACTCGAGGATCTGTCGTTTGCCATCTCGGTCGGTCATGCGACCGACCTGCACTTGAGTCGTCGGGGTCATCCCATCCGGTCAGTGTCTCCTTTCTCGAGTCGCCTCGTATTGCCTGCATACTCCTGGGGGTAATCCCGTATTGTGATCGATCCGTCCGTTTCGATGGGAACCGACAGCGGCCACAATCAGCTATTACGCGGACAGAGCGGTCGGTCAATCGGACTCGTACTCGGCCCAGATGTACCGGGTCGCCACTGACCGGTACGGTCGCCACGACTCGGCGATCTCCCGCATCTCGGCACGTGACATCTCCCCCGTTTCGTAACCGTTTCCATACAACTGCTCGATCCCACGGCGGACGGCGAGGTCCCCGAGGGGGAGAACGTCCTCGCGCTCGAGTACGAATAACAAGAACATACGCGCCGTCCAGTCTCCGATGCCTTTGATTTCGGTGAGGGTGTCGATGACCTCGTCGTTGGAGTATTCCGCGAGCCCGTCCCGAGTGAGGTCCTGTTCCTGAAACGCCCGAGCGGCGTTGCGGATGTACTCGATTTTGCTTCGGGAGAGGCCGGCGGAGCGGAGTGGCTCGTCCGCTGTCTCCAGGACGGCTTCCGGAGTGACTTCGCCGCCGAACGACTCGAATACCCGCTCCCGAACTGCGTTGGCACTCGCCGTCGAGAGTTGCTGGTTGATAATGGAAATGCAGAGTCGCTCGAACTCGTCCCACTCCGGCTCGACGTATGGATCGTGCGTCTCGATCAGTCGCGCCATCACGGGGTCCCGTTGCAGGACAGGTTCGGCCTCGTCTATCATTTCGTGGACCGAACGATAGTACCGAGACGGCAAAGGTATCTCGATAGTGGTCACTCTTCACACGTTCGAGGGCCGAGGTGGTGGCGGGACATCGTTGAATTAGATCGCGGTACGGCCTGGATTCGATCCGAACACGCTGTGGGTAACTGTTCGCCATCGTCGCCCTCGAGCGCCCGGACGCGGTGGCCATATCGAGGCCTCGCCGGCGATCGCAACGGCGGGTCCACGGGCCGGGCTCGAGAACTGGTGCTTGGCGAGCCCGCTCGCGTCGGCGCTACCGACGGATTCAAGTCGAGTTGTACGAACGCAAATACAATGAGACTAGTGGAGACGGCTATCATCGAACGCCGACTGATTCCCGGGACGATCACCGTCGTCCCATCGCGACGACCATGAGGGGGTTCGTTCTCGGGGGCGTCAGTTCCGGCGTCGGGAAGACGGTCGCGACGCTGTCGATCGTGCAGGCACTCGAGGATGCTGGCTACGCGGTCCAGCCCGCGAAGGCGGGTCCGGACTTCATCGACCCGAGCCACCACGAGGCGATCGCGGGTCGTCCGTCCCGGACGCTCGATAGCTGGCTCTGTGGCGAGGACGGTCTCCGTCGGAACTACCGACGTGGGGAGGGCGACATCTGTGTCGTCGAGGGCGTGATGGGGCTCTACGACGGCGACGGTTCGAGCACCGCGATGGTCGCCGAATCGCTCGGGCTGCCGGTCGTCCTCGTGGTCGACGCGAAGGCCGGGATGGAGAGCGTCGCGGCGACCGCGCTCGGGTTCCGCGAGTACGCCGACACCATCGGCCGCGACATCGAGGTCGCCGGCGTCGTCGCCCAACGGGTTCACGGCGGTCGCCACGCACAGGGCATCCGTGACGCCTTGCCCGACGGGCTCGAGTTCTTCGGCCGAATCCCGCCGGACGACGACCTCGAGATTCCCGACCGCCATCTCGGACTCGAGATGGGCGAGGAGGCGGCGTTGCCGACCGCGGCCCTCCGGGAGGCGGCCGAGTCGCTCGAGGCCGATCGGCTAGCGGCCATCGCGCGCGAACCGCCCGGTCCCGACTCCCCGACCGAGCCCGGAGCGCCGGTCGATGCCACGATCGCCGTCGCGAGCGACGCCGCGTTTTGCTTTCGGTATCCGGCGACGATCGAGCGGTTCCGCGAGCGTGCCGAGCTGGTCACGTTCTCGCCGGTCGCGGGAGATCCCGTTCCCGCGTGCGACGCCGTCTATCTCCCCGGTGGCTACCCGGAACTCCACGCCGAGACCCTCGAGGCAGCCGGCACGCTCGCGGAACTCGGTGACCTGGCGAGCGCGGGACTGCCGGTTCTCGGCGAGTGTGGCGGTCTGATGGCGATGAGTCGGTCGCTGACGACCACGGACGGAACGCGAAGCGAGATGGCCGGGGTTTTGCCCGCGGACGTGAGCATGCACGACCGCTACCAGGCGCTCGACCACGTCGAACTCGCGGCCACCGAGGGGACGCTGACGGCGGCCGCCGGCGAGGAGATCCGCGGTCACGAGTTCCACTACTCGAGCGCCGACGTCGACGGCGACGCCCGCTTTGCGTTCGAAACGGTTCGGGGCGACGGCATCGACGGCGACCACGACGGCCTGACCGCACACGAATCGCTCGGCACCTACGTCCACGTCCATCCCGAGAGCGGGGCCTTCGATCGGTTCCTCGAGCGGGTCTCCGCCTGACCGGTCTCGGAATCGAGGCCGACGGAAATCAGCCGTCCGCGTCCGCCCGTTCCCAGAGCGGGTAGAGCTCGTCCTCGATCGGCTCGGTGATCGATGCACCGTCGAGACGGAGTTCGGCGTCGCCGCCGTCGCAGTTCCGAACGGTTCCGATCACCGCGGCCTCGAGTCCCGCGTCCGCGAGCGCCCCGAGACAGTCGTCGGCCGCGCTTTCGGGGACGGTCGCGAGCAACGCGCCGGAGCCGAAGATCCGGAGCGGGTCGACGCCCGCGGCGGCACACAGCGTCGCGGTCTCCTCGCGGATCGGGACGTCGTCGCGATCGACCTCGAGTCGGACGTCCGACGCGCGGGCGACCTCGAGCAAGCCGGCGGCGACACCGCCCTCCGTGGGGTCGTGCATCGCCGTCGCGTATTCGCGGACGATCCGGGCTTCGGGAACGACGCTGATCTCCGCGAGGAACCCCTCGGTGCGCTCGCGGGTTTCGGAGTCGACCCCGAGTTCGTCGCCGAAGTCGGCCGCGAGGATGGCCGATCCCTCGAGCCCTGCCGCCTTGGTGAGGACAACGGCGTCGCCCGGTTCCGCGCCGCCGGTCGGGACGAATCGGTCGGTCGCCCCCATCGCCGTCAGCGAGAGAATCGGGCGCTCGAGTTGGTCGACGTACTCCGAGTGGCCGCCGACGATCGACGCGCCGATCTCGCGGGCGGCTTCGTGGAGGTCGTGTGAAATCTCCTCGAGGAGCGGGTCGCTCGTTTCGCCCTCGTCGCTCGGCAGCAAGACGACGGCCGTTAGCCAGCGCGGATCGGCCCCCGAGACCGCCACGTCGTTGGTGGCGACGGCGACGCCGAGGGTGCCGACCTGGGACGCAGCCAGGGAGATCGGATCCGAACTCACGACGAGCGTCCCCTCGCCGTCGGGCCAGTCGATCGCGGCGGCGTCCTCGCCGTCAGCCGGGCCCTGTAGTACTGTCTCATCCGTCTCGGCCGCCCCGGTCCGCTCGAAGACGTGTGCGAGGAGGTCGTCCGGACTCACCTTGCCGGGCATACCACGAACTGGGACGATGCGCCGTTTGTAGCTGTCGAAGGATCGGTACAGGATTTCGGACGCACAACGAGACGCTCGAGCAGAATCGCCTGAAAGCCCCGATGTCGCTTGTATTTCACCCGAACGCGGGTTGTCGGGGTCGCTATCGTAGTGGCAAGGACCGCGACGGAGAAACGGAACCGATTTCGAGCCGCTCAGGCGTCGGGCGCGACGGCTTCCATCGTCTGCCGAACCTGCTCCTCGCTCGCGCCACGCGGGAAGCTGACCGCGAGGGCGTCGAGGCCGTCGACCGCCTCGTAGCGCTCGAGCTTCTCACGAGCGGTTTCCGGATCGCCGGCGGCACAGAGGTCGTCGAGGATGTTTTCCTCGACCAGCTCGAGGGCGTGTTCGCGGTCGCCGTCCTGCCAGGAATCGTAGATCTCGGTCGCTTCGTCGTACCCCTGTCGCTCGAGCGCGTCGCGGTAGAACGTCCCCATCCCGCCGACGTAAAAGCCGATGTGCTGGCGGGTGAGTCGCCGGGCCTCCTCGGGATCGTCGAGCGCACAGCAGGTGACGCCCGTGGTGATCTGGACGTCGTCGGGATCCCGGTCGCCGAGCTCGGCACCGCGCTCGATGTCCTCGAGGCGGTCTTCCGTTCCCTCGGGGGTGAGCATGATGCCGTGCCAGCCGTCGGCGAAGCGACCCGCGAGTTCGACCGCTTTGGGACCCATGCCGGTGACCTCGATCGGCGGCGGCGTCTCCGGCGGCTCACAGCGCAGCCGGAACCCCGAGAGGTCGAAGTCGTCGCCGTCGTAGTCGACGGGCTCGCCCGAGAGCACCTGCCGGACGATCTCGACCGTCTCTCGGGTGCGCCTGAGCGGGTTGCCGTACTCGACGCCGTGCCAGTTCTCGACGACGACCGGGCCGCTCGGGCCCAGTCCCAGTCGGAATCGCCCCTCGGAAACCTCCTGGAGCGTCGCCGCGGTCTGTCCCAGCAGGGCCGGCGACCGCGAGTAGGTGTTGAGGATGCTCGAGCCGATGTCGATCGACTCGGTTCGTTCGGCCATCGCCGTCAACACGGTCACGCCGTCACGACCCCAGGTCTCGGGGAGCCAGGCGCAATCGTAGCCGCCGTCTTCGGCAGTCTGTGCGTAGTCGACGATCGAGTCGATCGTCGGCTGTGCGGCCACCGGCAGGTGGACATCTCTGTCAGTCATCGTCAGACACAGACGAAACGGGCCCTTTTGGGTGTATGGGAACCGGAGGCGGGATTACGATCGTTTATACGCGGGCTCGAGTGGCCGTCGTTGACGGTTCCACGGTGCCGAATACGGACGGGTGATCTCCGTTCGGACCGACTCGAGACGCCGCCTGCAGTGGCACGCGCCGGGTTCGCGACGCTGGAGTCGATGAGTCGTCCGGGCCCTGCGATTCGGTGGCTCACCCGACACGGGAACTGGATAGTACGCTGACACCATGCTCGAACGGCTACTGGCGAGCGATGGCGGCATCCTCCCCGTCCGATTCCGTTATCGAGTAGTTTAAAAACGGCGGGCGGGAAAGAGGGGGTATGAGTACGATCGAGGAACAAGAGACACGCTCCTGTGTCTCCTGCGGGCTCAATATCGCGGGCACGAACGCCGCCGCGTTCAAATGTCCCGACTGTGGCCAGCAGATTTACCGCTGTGCCAAGTGTCGCAAACAGAGCAACCTCTACGAGTGCCCCGACTGCGGGTTCACCGGACCCTAATACACGACAACCATGGGAAAAGTAGCTGCCAAAATCAAGGTCATGCCGGACAGCCCCGAAATCGACCTCGACGCGCTTCAGGAGCGCCTCGAGAGCGCCCTCCCCGAAGGTGCGAAGATCAATGGCGTCGAACGTGAGGAAGTCGCGTTCGGACTCGTCGCGCTCTACCCGACCGTAATCGTCCCCGACGGGACGGGCGGGACGGAGACCGTCGAGGAGAACTTCGCCGACGTCGACGGCGTCGAAAGCGTCGAAGTCGAGAACGTCGGCCGGATATAAGACGACCGCTTTCGCGTTTTTCACCCGGTTCGCTATCGCTCGAGAGCTCGCTCCGTGCGATCACCTGTCGCTCTCACGGCCCTCGAATCGAGGTCGGAACACGGGTACGTCGGCACTCGAGGCCCGCTTCACTGCAACCGATCGAGGGCGTTCCGACCGACCGCCGTCGACTCGAGGCGCTCGAGGAGGATCCGGGCGGCCACGAACGCCAGGATCCCGATCACCACGCCCACCACGGTGTCGGAGAGGTATGCGTTCCCAGGTAGATCCGCGAGAACGCGATCAGTCCGGCGAGGAGGGCGACCGGTTCGAACGGAAGCGCCTCCGAGCGACGGGGGACGAACGCGACCGTGCGGTCGTCGATCCGAAGCACCTGCTCGACGAGTTCGCCGATGACGTGTTCTAGGTGCGTCTCCCGGAGGATACCGACCGACGATACATGGTCACTCTGACCCCTGTAGCTACTGTCACAAGAGGGACGCGTCGGAACGACGGACTCCTTCGTCCAGCGGCCCGTCTCCGAAGCGGTAGCGCCCAACTCGGTCAGCGGCCGTGCCCGACGAGTCACCGTCCGACGATCCGATCCTCGAGGAGGACCGCTCCCAGGACGAGCCAGACGCCGACCTCGAGGAAAAACGACGGCGTCCAGAGGTAGTGGAGGACGAACGAGCCGGGCGGGATCCCCAGCGGGTCGGACGGGACGACGACCGGCCAGCCGACGAAGAGGGCGTCGCCGGGGCGGCCGTTGACGACGACGTGGAGGGCATCGAGCAGGAGATGTGATCCCCATCCGACCGCCGCCGCTGCCCCGACTCGGCTGTGCCGTGCGAGCGGGAGCGCCACGATCAGGAGGATGGCGCTGTGTCCGATCGAGTGATAGAGCTCGACGACGCCGACCATCCCGAGGGGTTTATCGACGAGATCGGGAAGCGCCGCTCCGACGACCAGCCAGCGAGACGACAGCGTCGTCGCTCTCCCGACGAGTGCGGCCGCGACGAGGTGGGTCGGGAAGAGCACGAGTGTCACTACGGTCGCGGTCACATATCAGTTCTGTCCGCCCGGGATCACGTGGGGGAGTCGGCCGCTGACGGCGAGGAAGTCGCGAGCGAACACCGCCAGCGACGGCGCGAGGACGGCGGGTGCGAGGGTCCAGACGAGCGCCGTCGACACTGCGGGGGCGAGCGCCATCGTCACGAATACCATCTGTACGCCGGCCAGATACTTCCCGAGGTTACTGTCGGGCGTGTCGAACACCGGTCGACCACGAACTCGCCGCCAGTAGACGCCGGCGAGAAAGACGTAGCGGGCTGCCGACAGCGAGAGGTACCAGACGGGGAGTTGGCCCCACAGCACTGCCACTACCGGTGCGGCGACGAAGCCGAACGTATCGAACGCCATATCGAGGCGACGGCCGAGGGCGGTCTCCCGCCCGACCGTCCGGGCGACGGTGCCGTCGAGTTTGTCGAGCACGACCCCGCTACCGTAGCACAGCGCAGGTACCCACGCGAGGTCGGTGGTCGCTGGGACGACGACGAACCCGGCGACGACCGCGTAGAGCCCGCCCCGGAGCAGCGTCAGCGTATTCGCCAGCCCGAACGGGCGATGCCACGGATCGCGGGCGAACCGGTTCGCGTCGATGCTCCGGCCAACGTACCAGAGCTGGCCCGCCCAGCAGAGTCCGGCGACGGCTGCCGGGTGGACCACCCAGCGGGTCATCCCGGCGGCGGGAAACAGCTCCCGAAGCAGGGCGGCGAGACAGAACGCACCGACCAGCGGCAGACCGAGACGGAGCCACCCGTGTGGCGACTGGTCACGCTGGCGGCCGGCCATCGATGCCTCCTGGTCCGTATCGCCCCTGGTGTCGGTGCTGGCGGCGCGCGTTCGCCGGCCCGAACCGGGCCCGTGCACGGAGTCCGTTCGAATCGCTCATTCAGAAGACTCGTCTCGAGGAGAGTGACCGTACCGAATTAAAAACACGACCAAACTACGCAGCGATTTTCCCACCATACCGACTCGCTACCGCAACAATACGACGAGAATCGCGACGAGCACTACCTGTGCGACTTTATCGACGGCACCGAGCGTCCCGACGTCGGCCGGGAACGATTTCGACCCGGCCGCGAAGTTGACCCAGTACCAGAGGAGTATCTGAACGAGGGTATAGACCACCCCCACGGCGTAGACCGTTCGCCGCCGGTAGTCGAGTAGGAGGAGGCCGATCCCACCCAGAAAGCCCAATCCCGCGAGTACGAAGCTTCCTCCCATCGCGGACGGAAGCATTCGGACGCCGAGAAAGAGGTGGACAGCGGCCGTGACGAGCGTCGCGACGACGCCGATCCAGTGTAGCCCGGTCAACGACTCCGTGTGAAGCGCCGTCCGCTGTGTCTCCGCCGTTCCCATACAGTTCCTTTGCGTTTTAATCACATAGGTGTACTGTTACCACACATCAGTTACCGTTCGAAATCCGGCTTCCGGAGCGTCTCGAGACGTGCACACTCCTCGTCGCTCAGTCTCTGGGCGGCCGCGGCCAGGTTCGCGACGACGTGTGCCCGCGTCGTGCTGGCGGGGATGGGAACGACGCCTCGGGTCACGTTCCACGCAAGGACGACCCCGGCCGGCGAGAGGTCGCGATCCGCCGCGATCTCCTGCAATACGGGCTCGTCCAGCAGGCCGGGTGCCGACAGCGGTGAGTGGGCGACGACCCGGATCCCACGGTCGTGGCAAAACGAGACGAGGTCACTCCGTGGCTGGTAGGGGTGGCGTTCGATCTGGACGAGTGCGGGCCGGACGGTTCCCGCCTCGAGGACCCGCTCGAGTTGCGCCCGCGAGACGTTACAGAGGCCGAGACGGCGCGCCCAGCCGCGGTCGAACACCGCCTCGAGGTTTTTCCAGGCCGTCTCGAGGGGGATCCCCGCCGTCCGAATCTCGCCGTCGTCGTCCTCGGGAAACGTCAGCGACTCCTGGCGTTCGACCGGCTTCTCGGCCAGTCGGTCCAATCGGCCCCGATGCTCCCAGGCGTCGGGCCAGTGGAGCGTGTAGCAGTCGAAGGCGTCGATACCCAGCTCCGCCCGGCTGCCCGCACACGCGTTCAAGAGATGTTCGCGGCGGTGGTTGGTGCGCCAGACTTTCCCGACGAGAAAGAGGGTCTCGCGGTCGGCGGAGCCCGGCGCGGCCAGCAGGTCGCCGATCCGGTGTTCGTTGCCGTACAGTTCGGCGCTGTCGAGCAGCCGATAGCCCGCGTCCAGCGCCGTCGCGATGGAGTCCACGCGGTCGACGTACTCCCCGTCGCGGTAGCGCGAACAGCCAAAGCCGATGGGCGGGAGTCGAAGCGAGTGGCGTCCCGTCGCGCGCCGGACGCGGTCCGACGGCGCGACGGTCGGCTCGGGAACGGGAGCGCTCGTCGCCCCGTAGTCGGGAACGGCGATCGGGCCGCCAGCGTCGGCGGCCGCTTCGATCGCGTTGCAAACCGCGACGACGTGTGCACCGCGACGGCCGGTGTCCCGAGACGGCTCCCCGGTCGCGACGCTCGCCGCGAGCTCCTCGAGGGCGTCGACGTAGGCGTAGGGCTGGCTGGGCGACTGTGGCGGTGCAGTCGTGTAGTTTCGCCCCACGCGGCCGAACTGGACGTCGTCGATCGCGGTGTCCATCGCGCCGGTGCCCTGCAGATACAGCGATCCGTCGTCGCCGTAGAGTTCCAGCCCGTAGAACTCGCGGCTGCGATGGGGCGCGTAGAAACTGGCGGTCAGCCGGACGATGGGTCCCGCGGCGAACTCGAGCGTCGCCTCGACGTGACTCGGGGCCGCCGGCGCTCGTGATTCGCGGTCGGGCCAGACGTCGAGACTGTCGGCGACGCGAACGCGCTCGACGGGGCCGAACCACGAGACGAGCACCGCGAGCGGGTAGACGCCGCCGTCGTACAACGGACCGATCTCGAGGAACGAGTCGGGCCGGTCGTGCCAGTCGGTCACGCGGCCGACGTGGGCATGTGCAGCGCCGAGTCGGACGGGGCCGAGCCGGCCGTCCGCGAGCAGTCGCCCCGCTCGCCGCTGAGACGGTGCCCGCGGCGTTCCGGGTGCACAGCCCAGCGCGAGGGTCCGCCGCCGTGCCATCGCCAGCAACTCCTCGGCGATGTCGGCCTCGAGCGCGAGGGGCTTTTGCGAGTAGACGTGGCGGTCGGCCGACAGCGCCGTCCGCGTCACCGGCGCGTGGGCGGCGTGGCTCGTCAGGTTCACGACGAGGGGCGCGTCGACCGCCGCGAGCGCCGTCTCCAGATCCGTAAACGACGGACAGTCGTGTTCCTCCGCGAGGGCCGTTGCCCGTTCGCCGTCGAGGTCGCAGACGCCGGCCAGCGAGAGCGGACTCGTCGCCAGACCGGCTGCGTACTCGGTTGCGATCGCACCCGCACCCACGAACAGACAGTTCACAATCCTACCGGGACGGCGATCCATATATTTCTCTCGCCGGTGCCGTTTTGTCCGTTCGGTCCGAACGACGGGCGTGACGGAACCGGGAATGAGTCGGCTCGGAACGGCCTACCTGCGGTGTCTGCAGGCGCTGGGCCGCCGGCTGGCCTACGGGACGAACGTCTACGAGCGCGAGTGGGACGTCCTCGTCGTCCTCGACGCCTGCCGGGCGGATCTGTTGCGGTCGGTCGCCGCCGAGACCGACGTTCTCGAGGACGTGGCATCGATGCGGTCGGTCGGCAGTTCCTCCTCGGAGTGGCTCGAGAACACGTTCGAGGGGACTCCCGAGACGTCCCGGACGGTGATGGTAACCGGCAACACGTGGACCGATCGGTATCTCGAGGCCGACGCCTTCGCCGCACTCGACGAGGTCTGGAAGTACGCCTGGGACGACGACCTCGGGACGGTCCCGGCGGCGGCGATCACCGACCGGGCGGTCGCGCTCGCACGCGACCGCGATCCCGAACGGCTGGTCGTCCACTACATGCAACCCCACCATCCGTTCGTCCCGGACCCGCTGACGGGCGACGAGGGCATGGCCCGTACCGGCAGCCACAGCAACGACGGGAATCCGTGGGTGTTGCTTCGCCGGGGCACGGTCACGAGAGAGCGGGTCTGGGAGGCCTACGAGGCCAATCTCCGGTACGTCCTCCCGGAGGTGGCGACGCTGGTCGCGAACGTCGACGGCCGGGTCGCGATCACCGCCGACCACGGGAACCTCTTCGGGGAGTGGGGGCTGTACGGCCACCCGATGCAGACCCCGGTGCCGGCGTTGCTCACCGTCCCGTGGGCGGAGACGACGGGAACCGACCGCGGGACCCGCGAGCCGACGCGTTCCCCGCCGGAACCGCTGCCGGTTTCGCGGATCTACGGGGCCGAGACCGACCGCGATCGACTCGACGCACTTGGATATTTATAGTAAGCAGGGAGTACGCTTTTAGTTGGGAAAATCTTGCGTGCAAGACGTGCAACGCCAGCTGAGCCCCTCACGTTGCGAGCCATGCGGCATCGACCCTGCGTTCGGTTCGCCGACACTACCCCGGAGACGCCGGCTCGAGCCATGACCGGGCGGGCGCTGTATTTCACCGGCCCCACGTCCGTCGCCGTCCGCGAGCAGCCGGTCCCCGACCCGGGTCCCGAGGAGGTACGGGTTCGCGTGGAACGCTCCGGCATCAGTCCGGGAACCGAGCTGTTGGTGTATCGCGGCGAGCTGTCGCCGGAGATGGCCGCCGACGAGACGATCGACGCACTCGAGGGGACCTTTTCGTATCCGCTCCAGTACGGCTACGCCGCCGTCGGCCACGTGACGGCCGCCGGAGACGCCGTCGACGACGAGTGGCTCGATCGACGGGTGTTCGCGTTCAATCCCCACGAGAGCCACTTCGTCGCGGAGCCCGAAACGCTCGTCCCGACCACGCTCGAGCCCGAACGGGCGCTTTTCATTCCGAACACGGAAGCAGCGGTCAACTTCGTCATGGACGCACGGCCGCGGATCGGTGCGCGGGTGGTCGTCTTCGGGCAGGGGCCGGTCGGCTTGCTGACGACGGCTCTGCTCGCCGAGTTTCCGCTCACCGAACTCGTCACGGTCGATCAGTATCCGAACCGCCGTGACCTCTCGCGGTCGTTCGGTGCCGACCGGTCAGTGGCTCCCGAAGACGTCGACGATGCGATTCCCGACGGGGCCGACATCACGTTCGAGCTCTCCGGAAACCCGGTCGCTCTCGACGACGCCATCGAGGCGACCGGCTTCGCGGGGCAGGTCATCGTCGGCTCGTGGTACGGGACGAAAGACGTCGAACTCGGACTCGGGGAGAGCTACCACCGGAGCCACGTCCGGGTTCGAAGCAGCCAGGTGAGCCGCCTCGATCCGGACCACGCCGACCGCTGGGACAAGGACCGGCGGATGGCCTACGTCCGGTCCTGGCTGGCCGAGACCGACCTCTCGGCGCTGCTCACCCATCGTTTCGAGATCGATCGGGCGGCCGAGGCCTACCGCCTGCTCGCGGAGCGTCGAAACGAGGCGGTTCAGGTCGCGCTTACCTACGAGTGACACACGAGAGCGGACGCCCACGGCGGTCGCCGGGAGAGGACGGGAAGTCGCGAGCACCCTCTGGATTTAGGTGTCTGTCGACCGATACTGTGGCTGTGTACTCGACCACGGTAGCAACTGATTTCGTGGCACAGCACTACCTCACCGTCCCGAACCCGGGTCCGGAAGGCGAGCCCCACTCCCATCACTACGAGGTAGAACTGACGTTCAGCGGCCCCGAACTGAACGAGTACGACTACCTCGTTGATATCGACGACGCAGAGGCGGCGCTCGCATCGCTGGCCGACCGCTACCGCGACGAGTTGCTCAACGATTTGCGGGAGTTCGAAGGGGACAATCCCAGCGTCGAGCGGTTCGCTCGCGTCGTCTTCGAGCGCGTGACCGACGTCGTCACCGACGACACCGTCACCGAACTGACCGTCACGATCTGGGAGGACGAGGAGGCCGCAGCCACCTACGACGACGCCGTATGAGAGTGGGGCTGACGCTGTACGGGAGCATCGACGAGCGATCCGGCGGGTTCCGCTACGACCGGAAACTCCTCGAGGGGCTCCGACGAGCCGGCGACGCCGTCGAACTCGTCGAACTCCCCTGGCGGGCGTATCATCGCGGCCTGCTCGACAACGGTTCCCGGACGCTTCGAAAGCGGCTCCGCGTCGACGTCGACGTCATGCTCCAGGACGAACTCGCTCACCCCTCGCTGGTTCACACTAACCGGCAGCTCCCCTATCCCGTCGTCAGCATCGTCCACCACCTGCGGGCGAGCGAACCGCGGCCGCTGGCCCCGCTGTACCGCGCGGTCGAACGCCGGTACCTCGCGACCGTCGACGGCGTGGTCTGTAACAGCGCCGTCACGCGCGAGGCCGTCACCGACCTCGGGGTCGATCCCGACAGGACCGTCGTCGCGCCGCCAGCAGGGGACCGGTTCGACCCGTCCGTCGACGCCGAGACGATCGACAGCCGTGCTCGAGCGGAGCCGCTACGAGTGATATTTGTCGGCAACATCGCTCCCCGAAAGGGACTGGACACGCTCGTCGAGGGACTGGCCGCCGCCGAACCCGACGCCGAACTGACCGTCGTCGGCCGATCCGTCGACGAGGAGTACGCCGCGTCGGTTCGCCGCAGCGTTCGCACGCACAGCCTCGAGGACCGCGTCTCGATGACTGGCGAACTCACCGACGAGGAACTCGAGACCGCGCTCCGGTCGAGCCACGTCCTCGCGGTGCCCTCGCGATACGAGGGCTTTGGCATCGTCTATCTCGAGGGGATGAGCTTCGGGCTCCCGGCGCTCGCGTCGCGGGCCGGTGGCGCGACCGACGTCGTCACCCACGGTGAGACGGGGCTGCTGGTCGACCCCGACGATCCGGCGGCCGTCGCAGCGGCGTTGCGGACCTTCGCGAACGATCCCGATCGGCTGGCCGCGATGGGGCGGGCCGCCAAACGGCGCTACGAACGCCACCCGGACTGGGAGGAGACGACCGCTCGCGTCCGTCGCCTGCTCGCCGACGTCGCCCCGAGCGCGGGGGTGGTGACGTGACCGACGGGTTCCAGCGCTACCTCCGGGCGAAACGCACGGTCGACGACCGCTCGCTCGATCGACGGCTGGTCGAGCAGCTACGCGAACGGCTGGCGTCCCGTAACGAAGCCAGCGAGGGTCCCTTGTGCGTCCTCGAGATCGGTGCCGGAATCGGGACGATGGTGACTCGATTCCTCGAGTGGGACGTGCTCCCCGCGGGTGAGATCCGGTACACCGCCGTCGACCTGGAGTCGGACAACGTGACGGAACTTCGCCGGCATCTCCGGGCGTGGGCCGAGGACCGCCCCGTCTCGGTGTCCGGGACCGACGTGCTCACGCTCGAGGGGCCCGATCGACGCATCGCGGTCGAACCCGTCGTCGCGGAGGCGGTGGCCTACGCCGATCGCGCGGCGACGGCGTCCGACCTCCTCGTCGGCGCGGCCGTGCTCGATATCCTCGAGTTGGAGGCGCTGGGACCGCTGCTCGGCGCGGTCGCTCCCGGCGGACTCTACTACTTCCCAATCACGTTCGACGGGGCGACCCGATTCCGGCCGACCCATCCCGCCGACCCCGACGTCGAACGGCGCTACCACGACCACATGGATGCGAAACCTGGCGGCAGCAGTCAGGCCGGTGGGGACGTCCTCGTTCGACTCCAGGGCATGGACGGCGTCTCGCTTCTCGGGGTCGCGGGCTCGGACTGGGTCGTCCGACCGGTCGACGGCAGCTATCCCGGAGACGAGGCGTACTTCCTCCGTCACATTCTCGCTACCGTCGAGGAAGCGGTCGGCGAGATCGCCGGCGAGGAGTTCGAGGGACTCGAGGAGTGGCTGGCCCGTCGCCGGGCCCAGGTCGACGCCGGGGAGTTGCTCTATCTCACGCATCAACTGGACGTGCTGGGGCGCGTCGACGAGCGGACGGGTGTCACCGATACCCGACAGTGACGGCGGTTTCGACTGGTTCTCGAGCGAGTCGCCGTTCGCCCCAGGAGACGGTCTCGGCGCGCGTTAGCGATCGGGATCGCGGTCGCGGTTCGCACCCAGATCGGCCTGGGAGACGATCTCCGCGCCGACGGGCGAGAGGTCGATCGTCACGTCGTCGGTGACGGCCTTGCTGATCTCGTCCAGGTTCCCCGCAAGCACGGTCAGCACGTCGTCGGGACTGGTGTAGACCAGCATGTTCCCGTCCTGGCCTTCCGCGACGAGTTGCGTGTCGTTCAGGACGACCTGGTCGTTCTGGATCGTCGCCGAGACGACCGGGAGCGCCGCCGGCTTCCCCGGTTCGTCGTCCCTGACTTTGCGGATGTGGACCGCATCGAGGTCGATGACCTCCTTGTACTCCTTGATCCGTTCGGCACAGTCGACCATGTCGTTGAGGAGCGCGGTGCGGCGCTCGTTGCCGTGATCGCCGTCGAGACAGTGCTGACAGACGCGGAGTTCGATTCGCATTAGCCCTCGATTGGGGTTGGATACCGATGAGAATTCCGCTTCTGCCCGTCCGTTTTGGAACGCACGGTCGCGATCCACGACGGCGAAATCGGTGTGCCCGACCGCCTCGAGTTAAGCTCGCAACTGCTCGTGAAGCTCCCGAATGCGCTCGGTCCCGCGATCCACGTAGCCGCCGTGATAGCACACGGTGTGCTCGATCTCGAGCGCCGCCAGGGTGCCGACGGAGTCGATCGCGCGGTCCAGCTCCGGCGTGAAGCGTGGTTTCGGTCCCTCGAGGGGATCCTCCCCGTCCGCGACGAGCGCATCGCCGGCGACGAGCAGCTTCCCCGTCGGGAAGTACAGCGAGACGTGGCCGGGCGCGTGGCCCGGTGTGGCGACGACCGCCATCGGCCCTGCGAGCGTCGGGAATCGAACGCCATCAGCGAGTTCGATATCGATATCGACGGGGGGATACCGGTCCCCATCGCTTTTGATCGGCTCCCGATCGCCCGACACGTACGGCGCTTCCTCGCGGTGGGTCGCGACGACCGCGTCGACTCGCTCGAGCAGTTCCGCGAGCCCGCCGGCGTGGTCCCCGTCGTGGTGGGTCAAGAGGACCAGCCAGATGTCATCGAGGTCGTACTCGAGGGCCCGGAGGTGGGTCTCGAGCCCGTCGACGGCACCGGGGGGCCCGACGTCGAGCAACACGAGTCCGCGGTCGGTTTCGACGATCGTCGGCGTTACCGTCAACTGCTTACCGCCGTACTCGACCGGAATCGGAAGTACGTGAACGCCGGCGTCTTCCTGCATACGACACCCATTCCCCGCCATTCACGAAGCGTTTGGGTATCCCGGTCGTCGTCCGCAACTGAACCCGTGCACTGACAGCCATCTAGGACTATATATAATAATTACCAATAGTTTATTACAAAGAAATAGTAAAAATACGTTGATGGGAACTGAGCGCCAGTTCGAAGCCCTCGAGGCTACCGACGAGTCGCTTGCCCGGGTTCGAGAACAGGAACTCTCCGAGACGATCGATCCACTGATCGACGCATACGACGATATCGTCGGTGACAGGGATCGGTTCATCTGGCACTGGCTCGCGTCCCTGTTTCCGTCGGTTCGACTCTCCTGTGTCGATGTCGATCGCGAGCGCGCGGTTCACGACGCGAAACTGCTCGCGTCGATATTCATCGTCGTGGCCGACGACGTCGCCGAACGACACGGGGATCGGGCGACGTTCGACGAACTGGCTGCGATCCCGTTCGATCATCGACGCTCCCAACCCGACCGACCCGCCGTCGACGGTGCCGTCGTCCGCTATCTGCAGGATGTCTGGGAACGGTTCTCGACGATATACGACGCCGGTCCCCGATCGGCGGAGTTCGCGGACCTCCTGGAGTTCGATCTCAAGCAGGCACTGCGGGCGATCGAGTACTCGTATCTCGCGAACCAGTCCCCCGACCTCGTCTCCGAACACGAACTCTGGCAACACGACGTCCACAACATGCTGATACTCGTCTGTGCCGACATCGACCTCGCGAACGCCCGGTCGTTCGACTCGAGGGAGCTATCGGACCTGCGGGAAGTGTGCGATCGGGGCCAGCGGATGGCCCGGATCGGCAACTGGATCTCGACCTGGAAGCGGGAACTCGCCGAGGGCGACTGTAGCGCCGGCGTCATCGTCCACGCGCTCGAGGCCGATATTATCTCCGACAGGCAGGTACGGCGGATTCGACGGACACCGACCGACGAAGCCGTCTCCCCGGTCGTCGAGGCCATCAGCGAATCCGGCGTCGAGGACTACTTCCTGGAGCGCTGGCAAACCGAATACGAGGAAGCCAGCCGACTCGAGTCCGAGATCGAGAGCGTCGATATCGGCGCGTATCTCGAGGGATACGAGACGGTGTTGCAGTACCACATCGCAAGCGAGGGGAAAAAGTAAGCACGCCCCGTCGTCGGCGACGGAAGCAGAACGGTTCTCACGCTGTGTAACTCTCGAGAGAGCATATATCCGATATTGTCGTGGCTTTGAACATGCGCGTCCGACACGTCAAGTCGTCGACGGTTCTCGTCGAATCGGGAGATACCGCCGTCCTCTGTGACCCCTGGATCCTCGACGGCGCGTTCTACGGTGCCTGGGCACACTACCCGCCCGTCGAGTTCGAGCCCGAAGACTTCAACGACGTCGACTACATCTACATCTCCCACATTCACCCCGACCACTGCCACCGCGAGACGCTCGAGCGACTCGACTCCGAGGTTCCCGTCCTCATCCACGACTACAACTGGGACTTCCTCAGACACAACGTCGAGGCCGCCGGGTTCGACGTCCGCGAACTGCCCCACGACGAGCGGATTCACCTCGGCGACGACCTGTCCGTGAACGTGCTCGCGTCGGACGACTGCGACCCGGCGGTGTGTGGCAACCACTTCGCCTGCCCGTGGATGGCCGAAGACGCCAGCACGCAGGGGATCGACGGCTCGACGCAGATCGATTCCATGGCGGTCTTCGACGACGGCGAGCACACCGTGCTCAATCTGAACGACTGTCGCTGGCCGATGTCCCAGCACGCTGCCGGCCGCATCAAAGAGCAGTACGGCGAGATCGATCTGGCCATGCTGCAGTACACTTTCGCGGGGGGCTATCCCCAGGGCCGGATCGACTACTCCCACGAGACACTGCTCGCGGAACGCGAGGACCGCCGGCTCCAGTCGCTGGAAAACGCCGTCGGCTTCCTCGAACTCCTCGAGCCCAGCTACTACATGCCCTTCGCCGGCAGCTACACGCTCGCGGGCGATCTCGCGGACCTGAACGAGTACGTCGCGCGGTCGACGCGGTCGGAGGCACGAGACTACTTCGAGGACGACGAGCGGGTCGCCGACGGCTCGGAGTGTGTCCTCCTCAACAGCGGAGAGTGGTTCGACGTCGCCACGGGCGAGCAGTCGGCCCCGTTCACGCCCGTCGATCAAGAGAAGCGCCAGGAGTACATCGAAACGGAGCTCGCAGACCGGGCGTTCACCTACGAGTCGGATCCGATGCCGACGCTCGAATCGTTCGAGGAACACCTCCCGGCGGCCTACGAGAACTTCGACACGAAACGCCGAGGGATCGGGTTCGAGTCGGAAACGGAAGTCCTCCTCTCGCTGGTCGACGACCACTACATGCGATTTACGGCGGACGGCGGCGGCCACGAGGTCGTCGACGGACTGCCGGACCGAACCGATCGCCGACGGGTTCGGATGGAAATGGATCCCCGACTGACGCTGCGGATCCTGAAGGGGCCCCGATACGCCCACTTCAACAACGCCTACATCGGATCCCATCTCGGCTTCTCGATCGAACCCGACGTCTACGAGCGGTCGCTGTTCTACTCGATGAGCTTCCTGCACGCCTGAGCAGGCCACGGGCCGAACATCGTCGCCCTCGCTGGACGGGTCCGTGGCAGGGTTCGAGGGCGACACTGCCGCCCGAGGAGTCCGCGAAAGACGGTGGGTGGAATACGTGTGTTTTATAACCGTCACCGGACAAAGCGGTCGTACGACTATGCCGAAATCTAATGGCCCTCGTCAGGGAACCCGGAAGAAGCTCGCGAACGATCCTCGAGACCGCGGTACCTCGCCGCCACAGCGTGCGATTCAGGAGTACGAGGAGGGTGAGAAAGTCCATCTGAAGATCGACCCAAGCGTTGCGGACGGTCGCTTCCACCCTCGATTCGACGGTCGCACCGGCGAAGTCGTCGGCAAACAGGGCAGCGTCTTCAAGGTCGCGATCAACGACGGCGGCAAGGACAAGACCCTGCTCGTCGCCGCGGCCCACATGCGCGCACAGAACCAGGAAAAGAGCCGGATCTAACCGCAGGATGACGATCTTCAAAGAGATCGTCGACGAGGAGTTCCTGACGGTCTCGGAGACGAAGGAGCTGCTCGCCGACATCGAAGCCGAACGCGCGATGGACGAGGATCGCGAGTTGCGCTACGAGCTCGCGCGAGCGATCGAACACGCCAACCGGTTCGCCGTCCTCGAGCCCGAGGAGGCCCAGGCGCTCGTCGACGACCTGCGAGCGCTCGAGAAAGTCGACGAAGCGACGGCCTACAAGATCGCCAACCTCCTGCCGCGGGACCGGGACGAGCTTCGGTCGGTCTACGCACAGCAGCGCTACTCGCTGTCGGGAGACGAACTCGACGAGATTCTCAACGTCGTCGCACAGTACGCCTGAGACGGACTGCCGTCGCTGGGTCCCGGCACACCCGCAGGGCGGGTCGGGGCTGGGCAGGAACTGACCGAGCCCGTACGGGACGATCGACCGGGCCGATCCGACGCGATGCAGTGGAACTACTCGTCGACGTCTCACTGGCGTCCGTTCGGTCCCCTGAGAGCGGGGCGACTCTTTAAGTACGCCGTCGCCGTATCGGGACGTAATGAGCGAAGCCGATGGCGACGAGACGGACGTTCGACGCGCGGTCGTGTTGGATTATCTCGCACACGGGCTGTCCGACGACAGCCGACCACAGTACGCGAAGTCACCGGCAGGCTACGCTGTCGGCATCGAGGATTTCCAGCTCTATCAGGTCGCGTTCGACGAGGAAGAGCGCCTGACCATCGGCAGCGAGGTCGTCGTCGAGCCGTCGGCCGAACGGGATATCGTCACCGAGTGCCACCGCGTCGAGTACGACGATCTCTCCTCGGGCGCGCAGTCGGAACTCGAGTACGTCGTCGAAGATCTCGTCGAGGAGCACGAAGAGCGGTTCGTCGACTTCTACAACGACGCCCAGCCGATCACGCTGCGGCTCCACCAGCTGAACCTGCTGCCGGGGATCGGGAAGAAGCTCCGGAACGGCATCTTGGACGAGCGAAAGCGCAAACCCTTCGAGAGCTTCGAGGAACTCTCCGAGCGGGTCTCCGGGCTGCACGACCCCGATCAGATCCTCGTCGACCGGATCCTCGAGGAGCTTCGTGACGACGACCTCAAGTACCAGACGTTCGTCGGGCGGCGCGAACAGGAACAGAACCAGTAACGACCACGGCAGTCCGGCCGTCCAGCGGCGAGCGGGGACGTCGCCGAAACGGAGCTCGAGGACACCCCTGGGGCTCCGGCGAGGGACATCGAGCACACGAGACGGTGCGTTTACACGCACCCCAGCCAAACCCTCGGCAATGAGAGATCCAGACGGACTGATCGCCCGGGCCGGCGTCCGCGGCGATCCGGACCGCGACCAGCACTTCCTCGTCGACGACCGCGTGCTCGATCGGTTGCCGACCTACCTCGAGGAGATCGACGCCGACACGAGCCACCTCCTCGAGATCGGCGGCGGAACGGGCGCGCTGACCGACCGGCTGCTCGCGGTCGGCGACGAGGTCACGGTCGTCGAGCGGGACCGCGACCTCGCCGCGTTCCTCCGCGAGGAGTTCGCCGCGGAGATCGACGCCGGCGAGTTGACCGTCGTCGAGGGCGACGCCCTCGAGGTCGAACTGCCCGATTTCACGGCGTCGGTGTCGAACCTCCCCTACGGCGTCTCGAGCGAGATCGCCTTTCGACTCTTTCCCGAGAAGAAGCCGCTGGTCTTGATGTTCCAACAGGAGTTCGCAGAGCGGATGGTCGCCGAGCCGAACACCTCGGAGTACGGCCGGCTCTCGGTCTCGAGCCAACACTACGCGGAGATCGAACTCGTCGAATCGATCCCGAAAGAGGCGTTTTCGCCGCCGCCGGCGGTCCAGAGCGCGGTGGTTCGAGCGGTGCCACGCGAGCCCGACTACACGGTCGCCGACGAGGACTTCTTCCTGCGGTTCGTCAAGGCGCTGTTCACCCAGCGCCGAAAGACGATCCGGAACGCGATCCGGAATACGGCCCACATCTCCGGGCTTACGGAGCCGGAAGCGGTCGTCGACGCGGCGGACGAGGCGGTGCTCCGAAAGCGAGCCGGCGCGATGGCCCCCACCGAGTTCGCCGCCCTGGCACAGCTCGCCTGGGAGGTCGGTGATCCCGACGACTCCTGACCCGCGACTCGAGGCACGCGGCTGACTGGCGTCCGAGCCGTGACCGCGCGTGTCGGGCAACGACACAACCAACGGATACTCAAAGCTGCACGGCCGAGAGGCTCGAGAGACGAAGGCATGTCCGGACTACTGACGGGGCTGGACTGGCTGTCGGAGATGGCTCCGACGACGGCCCACAAACTCGCGGTGTCGGTCGTAGCCGTCGGGCTCGTCGTCGTCGTCTTGCTCTCCTACCGGCGGCTTCACGAGTGGATGGCCGACCGCGTGAAGCCGCTGTACGCCGACATCGTTGCGGTGGCGGTCCTCGTCGGTGCGTGTCTGCTGAGTGCCGCCATCGTGACGGGGGTCTGGGGTCGGACGGACGAAATCCAGCAGTTCTACGCCGGACTCGATCTGAACAGGGATGCCGTTCCGCGCGCGGTCTTTTCGTTCATACTGGTCGTCGTGACGGTTATCGTCAGGCGATTCGTTCGCCGAATCATCACGGAGGTGATGGATTCGACGGCGGCCGTCACCGAACATCAACGCCAGGTCACCCAGCGGCTGTCGCAGGTGATCATCTGGTCCGTCTCGGTCGTCGTCATTCTCGGGATCTGGATCGAGGATCTGGGCAGCCTGCTCGTCGGGGCCGGCTTCCTCGGGATCGTGCTGGGGATGGCCGCCCGCCAGACGCTGGGGACGATGCTCGCCGGCTTCGTCCTCATGTTCGCCCGTCCCTTCGAGATCGGCGACTGGATCGAGGTCGACGACAACGAGGGGATCGTCACGGACATCTCGATCGTCAACACCCGCGTCCGCTCGTTCGACGGCGAGTACATCATGATCCCCAACGACGTCATCGCCTCGAGCATGGTGACGAACCGCTCGAAACGGGGTCGCCTGCGACTCGAGGTCGAGGTCGGGGTCGACTACGGGACGGACGTCGATCGCGCGGCGGAACTCGCGGAAACGGCGATCGACGAGGTCGACGAGGCCCTCTCCGCGCCGTCGCCACAGGTGGTCGGCAAGTCCTTCGGTGACTCGGCGGTCTTGCTGGGCGTTCGTTTCTGGATCGACAAACCAAGCGCCAGACGCTACTGGAAGGCCAGAACCGCCGCGATCGACGCGGTCAAGCGGGCGTTCGAGGACGAAGGCATCAAGATCCCGTTCCCGCAGCGCGAGCTGTCCGGCCGGGCCGAAACCGGCGGCTTCCGGATCGCTGACGAGGACCGAAGCCCGCCGTCGGACGACCGGGACGCCGGCGGCACGGAACACCGAATGACGACACCGGAGGAGAACTAGATGGGACTCGAAGAACGACGCGACGAGGAACCGGACGTCTACCAACCCGCCGAAGATTCACACCTGCTGGCCGAGGCGACCTGCGAGCGTCTCGAGGGGGACGAGCTCGTTCTCGAGGTGGGGACCGGCTCGGGCTACGTCGCCGGCCGGATCGCCGACCGGACGGACGCCCGCGTGATCGCCTCGGACCTGAACCCCCATGCCGTCCGCCAGGCTCGCGGGGCGGGCGTCGAGACGGTGCGGGCGGACCTCGTCTCGCCGTTTCGTGACGCGACGTTCGATGCAGTCGCCTTCAACCCCCCCTATCTGCCGACCGATCCGGAAAACGAGTGGGACGACTGGATGGAGCACGCCCTGTCGGGCGGCGAGGACGGTCGGGCCGTCATCGATCCCTTCCTCGAGCGCGTCGGCCGCGTGCTCGCATCCGACGGCGTCGTCTACCTGCTCGTGAGCAGTCTGACGGGGGTCGACGAGGTCGTCGAAGAAGCCGGCGAACACGGGTTCAGCGCCGTCGCCGTCGCCGACGAGTCGTTCCCCTTCGAGACGCTGACGGTGCTCGAGTTGCTCCGGTAGCAGCCGAGATTCGCGGCGGGATACGCCGTCCGAAGGTTCTTTTCGAACGAGTGAGAGGTATCGAGTGATGCCCTCGACCCGACGAACGCTGCTGAAGAGCCTCGGCGCGACTAGTGTGAGTGTCGCCGTCGCTGGCTGTTCGCTGCTCTCGCGACTCAGCGGTCCGGATGAGCCGCCGCCGTCCGGCGTCGACGAGATGCCGGATCCCGAGGACAGTGCCCGCGGAGCGAACGGCGAGTGGTCGACGTTCGGCTGCAACGCGGCCAACACCCGCGAGGTCGGTGACGGCAAGGCCCCGGTCGACGGTGTCGCCGAGCGCTGGCGGGCCGAGGTCCCACAACTCACCTATCGGGCCCCGGTCGTCGCCGGCGGGCGCGTGTATCAACCCGAGGTGGACACGCTCCGGGTCCTCGATGCCGCCGATGGGTCGGAGCTGTGGACGGCCGAGGGCGTCGAACGGGTGCCACTGGTCTGGAACGGCGTCGCCTACGTTTCGACCGGGGCCGTCATTCGAGCGCTCGAAGCCGACACGGGAGAGCAACTGTGGGAACGGGAATTCGAGACGCCTGGAGTAGTGACCGCGCCCTCGACGCGCGCGGGAGAGCAACTCGTCTGTGGCGTGGGGGAACGAGTCGTCGCGCTCGATTCCGACGACGGGACGGTCCGATGGGATCGGGAGGTCTTCGGGCAGATACAGGACCATCCTGCCGTCTTCATGGCGCACTGGTTCGTCATCACCACTCGAGCCGGAATGGTGTATTTGCTGGACAGAGACGGAATGGGGGGACATCGGTGGCAACTACCTGCCGAGCCGACAGCGCCGCCCAGTGTGGACACTGACTCGGTCTACGTCAACTGCAGAAACGGGACCACGTACGCGCTGATGGACGACGGTCTCTCGGATCCGACACGACACTGGGCAGCCGATACCGGCTGGGCCGACCGCGGTATCGCCGTGGCCGACGGGCTCGTTCTCGTCGCGAACGGGCAGGCGCTTCACGCCGTCGATACCGAATCCGGCGATCGCCCCTGGGAATACGAGGTCGGAGACTGGCGACACACCGCGCCGGCGTACGGTCGGGACACCGTCTTCGTCGGCGGCGACCGCCTTCGTGCGCTGGACCCGACGCCGGGTGACAGTCCGGACGGCGGTCCCGCGGTCCGGTTCGAGCGCGAGTTTGGAGGTCGCGTGGGACCGGGACCGGTCCTCGACGACGGAACGATCTACGTCGTCGCACAGGTCGACGACGAGACGTACGCCTTGCTGGCGCTGGACTGATATAGTAGCCACTGAAAGTCACTGCACACCTGACCGTATGCCGGCGTCGCGGTCAGTGTGTAAATCGTTTCAGTGGCTACTACAGGAGACCGTCGAGTCACGAACCGCTCGAGTCGAGTCAGTGATCGAGAGCGATCCGCCTGCGTTTCGTTCTGCCGGCTCATCGCGCCGGAGCGGTCTGTGGAACGCGGTCACGTGTACCGCAAAACCCGTCTTGGAATCGGCCCCCATCCCGAAACATTACTGCAGTGTATTAGTACGGATGGAAAATATTAAGCGTCGGTATAGCCTAGCCGGGGACACGATGACTGAGTACGTTTCGACCACGCCGGGGCTGTATCCGCTCCCGGACTGGGCGAAAGACGACCTTTCGGACCTCAAGGGCCACCAGAAGCACGACCTCATCAGCGGCGACGAGAGCGACGAGATTACCGCGGCCTACGAAGAGGCCCGCGAAGACGTGATCGACGTCCAGCGGGATGCCGGCCTCGACCGCATCGTCGAAGGCCAACTGCGGTGGGACGATATGCTCGCACACCCGCTCGCCGTCGCCGACGCCGTCGAGACCCACGGTATCGTCCGCTACTACGACAACAACAACTTCTATCGGGAGCCGGTCGTCACGGACGACCTCGAGCCCACGGGCGACGTCGCCGCGGAACTCGAGGCCGCCACGGCGCTGACCGACGGGGACGACCTGCAGGCCGTTCTCCCCGGTCCCTACTCGCTCGCCGACCTCGCCACCGACGACCACTACGGTGACGAGGCCGACTTCCTCGGTGCGATCGCCGACTTCCTCGCGGGCGAGGTCGACGCCTTCCCCGAGCACGAAACGCTGTTCCTGCTCGAGCCCTCGCTGGTCGAGTCGGTACCCGACGACGGTGAAGACGAGCGAGCCAGCGAGGCCATCGATCGAGTCGCGGGTGCGACCGACGCCGACGTGGTCGTCCAGCCCTACTGGGGTGCACTCGAGGAGAAGGTCTACGCCCACCTGCTCGACGCCGATATCGACGCGGTCGGTTTCGACTTCGTCGCGAACCAGGACGACAACCTCTACAACATTCAGGAGTACGGCGCGACCGACGACGTCGCGCTCGGCCTCGCCGACGGCCAGAGTACCCTCGTCGAGGACCCGGAAGCGGTCCGCGATCGGGTCGACTGGGTCGAAGGCCAACTCGGCGTCACCGAGTTCGAGACGGTCTACCTGACGACCAACACCGAGACGTTCTACCTGCCCTACAACAAGTATCGGGAGAAACTCGAGGTCCTTGCGGACGCCGCGGAACTCGCGGAGGTGAAAGCAGCATGAGCACGAACGACAACAAAGATCAGTTCCGACCGGACGATCACGAGAACGACCACTTCCTGCTGACGACCGTCGTCGGCTCCTATCCGAAGCCCAAGTGGCTCAACCGTGCGAAGGAGCTCTATCAGGACGACGATCACGACTTCGACGAAGACGACTGGCAAGAGGCCAAAGACGACGCCGCCCGGCTCATCACGAACGAACACGAACGCGCCGGCCTGGACGCCGTCGTCGACGGGGAGATGCGGCGCAACGAGATGGTCGAGTTCTTCGCCGACCGCATCGAGGGCTACGAGTTCAACGGTCCCGTCAAGGTCTGGGGGCACAACTACTTCGACAAGCCAAGCGTCGTCAGCGAGGTCGAATACGACGACAGCTGGCTCGTCGACGAGTACAAATTCACCGCCAGCGCTACCGACCGCCCCGTAAAAGTCCCGATCACGGGTCCGTATACGCTCGCGAGCTGGGCGTTCAACGAGGCTTACGAGGACGACGGGGAACTCGCCTACGCCCTCGCGGACCTCGTCAACGAGGAGATCGAGAAGCTCGTCGACGCCGGCGCACGATATATCCAGATCGACGAGCCCGCGCTCGCGACCACGCCCGACGACCACGCGATCGTCGGCGAGGCCTTAGAGCGCATCGTCGCCGACATCCCCGAGGAAGTCCGCATCGGCCTCCACGTCTGTTACGGCGACTACTCCCGGATCTACCCCGAAATTCTGGAGTTCCCCGTCGACGAGTTCGACCTCGAGCTCGCCAACGGCGACTACGATCAGCTCGACGTCTTCAAAGACCCCGAGTTCACGAAGGACCTCGCGCTCGGCGTCACCGACGTCCACGTCGCCGAGGCCGAGTCCGTCGACGAAATCGAGGCGAACATCAAGAAGGGCCTCGAGGTCGTCCCGCCGGAACAGCTGGTCGTCTCGCCGGACTGCGGCGTGAAACTGCTCCCCCGCGAGGTCGCCTACGGCAAGATGGCGAACATGGTACAGGCGGCCCGCAACGTCGAAGCCGATCTCGATGCGGGCAACGTCGACGTCGAGCGCGGTGCGCCGACGCCGGCCGACGACTGAGCCGCTCGAGCCGGCAGCGCGACCGATCCGGTCCGCGTTCTCGCTCTCGCCGTGCGGTCACGAAAACGGCTCACACGAGCGCACCACAAAGGGATAACTGCAGGGCCGGTGAACGACCGTCCATGCCACTCGAGGTCGGCGTTCTCGGCTATCGGTTCATGGGGAAAGCACACGCGAACGCATTGGCGCGGCTCCCGATGTTCTTCCCGGACGCGCCCGCGGTCGAACGCAGCGTGCTCGTCGGTCGGGACGAAGACGCGCTCTCGGATGCCGCCGATCGTCTGGGCTTCGACGCCACCGCGACCGACTGGGCCGACGTCGTCGACGACGTCGACGTCTTCTACAATCTCGGTCCGAACCACGTCCACGCCGAGCCGTCGATCGCGGCCCTCGAGGCCGGAACCCCAGTTTTCTGCGAGAAGCCCCTCGCGCCGACGCTCGAGGGGGCCGAGGCGATGGCCGCGGCCGCCCGCGACGCCGGCGACGACGTCCCCGCCGGCTGTGCGTTCAACTACCGCTTCGTGCCGGCGATCCAGTACGCAAAGGAGTTGCTCGAGGCCGGCGAACTCGGCGAGATTCGTCACGTTCGCGGGCGCTACCTCCAGGACTGGCTGGTCGATCCAGACGCGCCGTGGTCGTGGCGAAACGACGAGGAGCTGGCCGGATCGGGCGCGCTGGGCGACCTCGGCGCGCACACGGTCGACCTCCTGCGATTCCTCGTCGGGTCCGACGACCTCGCGGGCGAAGTCGAACGGGTCAGCGGCCACCTGCGGACGTTCGTCGACGAACGCCCGGTCGAGGGAAGCGATGGCGAGACACGCCCCGTCACCGTCGACGACGCCTACTCCGCACAGCTCGCGTTCGAACACGGTGCCATGGGTACCCTCGAGGCTTCCCGCGTCGCTGCGGGCCACAAGAACGACCACACGATCGAAATTCACGGCTCCGAGGGGAGTCTGCGGTTCTCCCTCGAGCGCCTCAACGAACTCGAGGTCCACCGCGACGGCGACCGGGGCTACGAGACGATCCTTGTCACCGACGAAGACGACCCCTACGTCGACCACTGGTGGCCGCCGGGCCACGTGCTGGGCTGGGAGCACACGTTCGTCCACGAGAACTACGAGTTCCTCAGCGCGGTCGCCAGCGGGGCGTCGGAGACGCACCGACCGTTCGAACCTAGCTTCGAAGACGGACTCGCCGCCCAGCGAGTCCTCGAGGCGATCGAACGCAGCGACGACCGGGGCGCGTGGGTCGGCCTCGAGTGATCGCGCCGAGCTACAGGACCGGTACGAGCATCGAGGCGAACTCGTAGGTGTAGACGTGGTTGAGCAGGACGTAGGTGACGACGCCGAGGAAGAGACTCAGGATCCACGCGCCGGCGGCGATCCGGCCGACCCTCGCGTGGGCGGTGTTCCGGAGCTCCGCAGGGGTATGAGTGAGTCCCAGCACCAGCGCATAGAGGACGACCGGGACCGAGACGATCGAGAGGACGATGTGGATCGCCAGCATGACGAGGTAGGCGTAGTAGACGGAATCGGGGCCGACGAACTCCTTCGTGCCGCCGCCGCCGACCTTGAGCAGGTAGACGACCAGGAATCCGAGGATCAACACGAACCCGCTGACCATCGCCAGGCGGTGTTTCTCGACCTCGCCGGCGCGAATCCAGTACCAGCCCAGTGTCAACACCACCGTCGCGGTCGTGTTGATGACCGCGATCACGTGTGAGAGCAGATCGACCTGTGCGTTCGTCAGGTCGGGATAGATCGGGACGTCGAGCAGGAAGGTCCCCAGCACCAGCGCGTATCCGACGATCGTCAGGACGATCGTTGTACCCACCGGTCGCTCCCGAAGCCGCCGTCTCGCGTCAGCGGTTGCCATTGTCGGCCGTTAGGAGTACCATCGTATCATCCTTACTGTTCGATACCCGCCGACCCGAATCCGTCACCGGCGACTCCTCGAGCGGCCCCGACGCCGAATACGACCCCGACGGCGTCAACTGATCTGGATCGCGGGTTTGCCGGGCCGGGCTTTGGTCGCCTGTTCGCCGTCGTCGGTCGCCCGGCGGACCGTCACCTCGGCACCGAACTCGTCGGTGACGAGCCACGACGCACGGTCGAGGATCGCACGTTCGCGATCCGCCGCGAGCACGTACCCGCTGTCCCCGCCATCGCGGGTCGCCAGTTCGCCGACGAAGGCCCCGACAGCGGCCCGGTCGGCATCGATCTCGAGCGTCTCGTCCGCGAGCACGCGATCGACGACCGCATCGACGTCGACGGTGCCGGCTCCATCGGCATCGTCGGCGGTGACGGCCTCGTCGACCAGTTCGGCGGCCCGGTATTTCCACTCGCGAGCGACGACCAGTTCGATCCGCTCGGGTTCGTCGATCGCCGCCACGTCGACGATATCACGGACGTCCTCGAGGGTCCGATCGACGAGTTGGCGTTCGCGCTGGTAGGCCGAGGCGTCGCGTTCGGGCGCGGGCCAGTCGGCTTCGACGGCGAGGCCCTCGCCCCGGAGTTTGTTCCAGAGTTCCTCGCCGAGATGGGGTGCCATGGGGGCGATCAACGCAGCGAGCGTCAGCAGGCCGCGCCGGTAGATCTCACCGTGTGGTCGGTCGTACTCGCGATACCGCCTGAGCAGGCGGGCGAGCTCCTGAATCTCGGTCGCGGCGCGGTGGAAGCGGAATCGCTCGTACTCGTCGGTAACTGCAGCGATCGTTCGGTCGATCTCTCGGGCGACGTAGTCGTCGTGCTCGCGCTCCTCGAGGCGGGCGTCGCCCGCCTCGACGAAGGCGGTCGCCATTCGGTAGAGCGTTTGCTGGAGGTCGTACGCGCCACGAACGTTGTTCGCGGTCCACTCGAAGTCCTGTTCGGGGTGGGCCGCCGAGAGCACGAACAGCCGCGTCGTCTCCGCACCGTACTCCTCGGGCGCGACGACGTTCCCCCTGGAACTGGACATCTTTTCGCCGTCGTAGAGCACCGTCCCCTGGCTCATGAGTTCCCGAATGGGCTCCCGTCGCTCGAGGAGGCCGAGATCGGCCAGTGCCTTCGTGAAAAACCGGGTGTACAGCAGGTGGAGGATGGCGTGTTCGTCGCCGCCGACGTAGACGTCGACGGGCAGCCACTCGTTCGCGAGGTCGGTGTCGAAGGGGGCGTCCGCGAGGTCGGGCGAGAGAAAGCGCAGGTAGTACCACGAGGAGTCGACGAACGTGTCCATCGTGTCCGTCTCGCGGCGTGCCGGGTCGCCACACTCGGGGCAAGTCGTTCGGTTCCACTCCTCGGCCGCGTCTAGGGGATTGCCCGTCGTCCGGACGAACTCCGGAAGCTCGACCGGGAGGTCCTCGTCCGGCACCGGAACGCGCCCGCAATCGTCACAGTGGACCATCGGGATCGGCGTCCCCCAGTAGCGCTGTCGGGAGATCAGCCAGTCCCGGAGCCGGTAGGTGACGTCGTCCTCGAGGGCGTCGTGGGCCGCCACGAGCCGTTCGCCGGCCGTCCCGCTCTCGAGGCCGTCGTACTCGCCGCTGTTCTCGAGGATCCCCTCGCCGGTATAGGCCTCGCGTTCGACGTCGGTCTCGACGGACTCGTCCTCGGGGACGATCACGCGCTCGATCGGCAGCCCGTGTTCGCGTGCGAACGTGTGGTCGCGCTCGTTGTGGCCGGGAACGCCCATCACGGCACCGGTACCGACGTCCTCGAGGACGTAACCGGCGACGTAGACGGGCAGTTCCTCGCCGGTCAGCGGGTGGATCGCGGTCGCGTCCGTTTCGACGCCCGAGAAACCGACCTCGTCCGGATCCCGCTCGCGGACCGTCTCGACGTACTCGGCGACGGTCTCACGGGCCGCCGGCCCGTTCGACTCGTCGGCAGACCCACGTTCCTCGTCTCCCTCGGCCAGCGCTCGAGCCAGTTCGTGTCCCGGCGACACCGCGAGGTAGGTCGCGCCGTAGATCGTCTCCGGGCGAGTACTGAACACGTCGACGAGGTCGCCCTCGTCGCCACCAGCAGCGTCACCGACCCCGGTCACTTCGAACGTGATCCGTGCCCCTTCCTGCCGGCCGATCCAGTTGCGCTGGATCTCGCGGACGCCATCGGGCCAGCCCTCGAGCTCGTCGAGTCCGTCGTGGAGCTCCTCGGCGTAGTCGGTGATCGTGAAGAACCACTGGTCGAGTTCGCGCCGCCCGACGGGCGTCTCACACCGCCAGCAGACCCGTTCGCTGCCGTTGCTCGCGGCATCGCCGCTCGCCCCATCCGAGGACTCGCTGCGCTCGTTCTCGCGCTCGACGACCTGGGCGTCGGCCAGCACCGTCTCGCAGTCGGGACACCAGTTGACCGCCGCCGCCTCGTACTCGACGAGCCCCGCCTCGTAGAGACGCTTGAACAGCCACTGATTCCACCGGTAGTAGTCGGGCTCGCAGGTCGTGATCTCTCGAGACCAGTCGTAGCCAAAGCCCATCGTCTCGAGTTCCTCGCGCATGCGCCGGATACACGCCTGCGTCCAGGACTCGGGGTCGGTTTTGCGCTCGAAGGCGGCGTTCTCGGCCGGCAGCCCGAACGCGTCCCACCCCATCGGGTGGAGGACGTCGTCGCCTTGCATGCGACGATAGCGCGAGTAGGCGTCCGTGATCGCGTAGTTGCGGACGTGCCCCATGTGGAGCGTGCCCGACGTGTAGGGAAACATCCCGAGGACGTAGGTGGGATCGGCGGCGTCCTCGTCGAGTTCGTAGACGTCGTCGCGCTCCCAGACGTACTGCCAAAACTCCTGTATCTGCGCGTGATCGTAATGACTCGTCATTGTCGGCGAGGTCCGTTGGGTCCCACTCTGTGGGCCGGCTATATCATTGTTCGGCCGTCCACGTGATTCGCCGCTCCCAACGGAACGCACCGTCGGGTCGCCGATCGATGCCACCTCGAGCGACACGTGGTCCACGAAACGACCGTGCGGTAGTCGTGCCCCGATCGTGAAAAAACCGTTCCGCGGGTGGACTTATCGCGTTCCGGCAGCCGTTCCTCGCGGCACGTCACGGCCCGCAGTGTAGGCGATGTACGCCGACAGTACCGCGCCGAGGAGTCCCGACACGACGTTACTCCAGGCCAGTCCCTGACTGGCGGCCTCGAGGCCGTTCATCGCGAACTGGCCGTCTATCGCGAACTGCGAGACCATCAGCCACAGCGCCAACAGCGCGACGAAGGACATGACGCCGGCGCTGGTCGCATACCCGTTGGTGATCCGATAGTAGTTGTATCCCGCGAGCAGGAAGATCGCGCCGCCGATCAGCAGGTTGTTCCACAGCATGGACTGGGCCGCCTCGTAGACGAATGGCGAGACGGCCAGCCACAGGCCGATCAGGGAGACGAGGCCGCTCAGCCACTTCTTCCCTGCCGGCTCGCCTTGCTCGCGAGCGTGCGGTTCACCGGTCGACGGGTCGTTGGTCGTGGATTGGCTCATGCTTCCCTCGAGTGTCGCTACCACGATAGCGCTGATAAAGCGCGACGACCGTTCCACCCAGCCGCCGGAAAATCGGCTCCGAGACCGCCCGTTCCTGGACCCGTCAATGACGCGTGAGAGGGTCCAAAACCTGCTTTACGACTCCCCAATAGGCGACTTGCGAGACTCCCTCAGAGAGGGTAACGAAGTACGCTCATCCGTAGGAGATTGTTGATACTGCTGAGCGGTCGCTGTGAAGTCAAAGAGGACAAGGGCACCGCGTCAGCGGTGCCCGACACGAATGATTCCACTCGATGTGTTTGGGTCGGAATCGGTCGCAGCGGACCTGTTGCAGCAGGTTCGCTGGCGTGACGGTGTTACCTGTCCCCGCTGCCGTTCTGACCGAACGGTCAGAAACGGCAGCTACAGAGAGTTCCAACGGTATCTCTGTAAGGATTGCGACCGCACGTTCAACGACAAGACGGGCACGATTTTCGCTCACTCGAAGGTTGTACTCCGCCGGTGGCTGTTCTCGATCTACGCGTTTCTCCGGTTTAACACGAGTCTCCGACAACTCCAGTGCGAAATCGAGGTCACACACAAAACGATGCACCGGCGCATCGAGCGCTTCGCCAGAGCGCTCGATGCGCCTTCTCTCGATCTTGTCGGCCCGGTCGAAATCGATGAAGTGTACGTTTCTGCCGGGAAGAAAGGCCGCGAGCGCGACCAGGAGTCGCGCTCGCGTGGCCTGTCCACGCGTGGGCGAGGTTCATACGACGGCGACAAGCCACCCGTGTTCATTCTCGCTGATCGCGGCACAGGACAGCGGTACGTAATCCCAGCGAAAGCCGCCAACGAGTCGACGATTCGACTCCTCTTGGCAGACCGCCAAGAGGAGTCGTTGACTGTCTATACTGACGGCTTTCGAGCGTACGAGCCACTCGAAGCGGACGACGCATTCACCCGTGAATACGTCGTCCACGGTGACGGTGAATACGCCGACGAAGAGGTCCACGTCAATACCTGCGAGAGCCACGCGTCGCTGACGCGACGGTGGCTCTCGCCGCATCGAGGTATCTCGAAAGATAAGCTGACACAGTATCTCAGAGCGTTCCAGCTTCGCCGAGAACTATATCGAAAACCGGGACGAGACGCACTCAAACACGCTATTCGAGCAACACTCTGAAATCAACAATGAACTACGCAAGAGCGAACGAAGTATTACCGTCCGCCTGCCCGCAGCCGCGTATCCTGTCGAGACCGCTCCCGACAGTTCGTCGTCCGAGGGTGGGGTGGCCGTTCCTCTCGCCTCTCAGCGATGGCACCTACGGTGTCCGACAGTCGATATCCACGGGCTGAGAGACGCCGACGAGTCGCTCTCTGCCCTCTCTCGATTCGGGGGCCCACCACGGTGGACGTCCTCGAGGTGCGGGAATCCACGAGATTGAGTATCCGAGTGCGCGTCCACTCGGGCTTCCGGTGGACTGTGTCCGGGGACGATCGAATGGGTTCCGTATCACCGAGAACAAAACATCACTAACAGTAATATAGTCCCGGGCGGATTCGAACCGCCGTCATGGGCTGTCTTCCGTGACGGAACGAACCGAACACGTCCAAAGGCCCATATGATTGGCCACTACACCACGGGACTTCACTTCCGGAGTAGGGAACCGGCGCACAATAGTGTTACTTTTCTCCGGCGGGTGAAACGGTTATCCGTCCCTCTTCAGCGCGTCGATGGCAGCTTCGACAGAGGGAAATCACGTTCTCCACCGTGTGCGTCTTCGGGATGATCGAACGATCGAACTGGCTGTAGGTGGTGTACGTCCGGGTTCCGATCGAGTTCCGCGCGATCACTACCACAGTGTTGATACTCGTAGTCCTCTCGCTCGAGCGCCTGCCGTCGAATCCGCCACCACGTGCGACCGTATTCGATCGGCCCGCCCTCACACTGGTGGTGATCCGGTCCGACGACGTTCTCCGACAGCCAGTCGCCGTAACAGCCGAGCGTACAGAAGGATCCCCGCTTCTGTTCGTCGATCCTCGCGGAACGCACTTCGAGGTCGTCGCCACACGCCTGGCAGTGAACCGTTTCTCTGTCGCCTTTCACGACGAGTTGTCCGGAAGCAATCCTTCGGCGGCGTCAATACAGTCCTCGCAGAACTCGCGCCGCGCTTTCGGATCGTAGAACCCGAGCCCACAGCCGCGACACGTCCGATTCGGAAGCGGATCGTCGTGTGCCTTCGTATGGTACTGTCGCGTTCCTCGTTCGGTGGTCAGGTATTTCCCGCGCGTCGGACAGTCCACCCGGGGGGTGGCCTCGCCTCCGGATATAAAATCGCGGCTGCTCAGGAACGAGAGAACGCGAAATCGGGTCCGATCGGCCGGGAGACGTTATAGGTAGCCTTCCTCGGCCAGCCGCTCGATACCCTCCTCGAGTCGCTCTTCGCTCGCCGCATACGAGATCCGCGCGTAGCCGGGAGTGCCAAAGGCGCTTCCCGGGACGGTCGCGACGTGGGCGTCCTCGATCGCCCCCTCACACCACGCTTGGTCGTCGTCATCTACCGGCACCATTATGTAGAACGCGCCCTCGGGCACGGCGACGTCGACGCCGTGATCGTCGAGGAGGTCGGCGACCAGATCGCGGCGCTGTTCGAAGGCCTCGACCATCTCCGTGACGGCGTCCTCGGTCTCGAGCGCCTCGAGACCGGCGTGTTGGACGAAGTTCACCGCCGAGGAGACCGAGTGGCTGTGGAGTTTGCCGGCCTGATCGATCAGCTCCTCGGGGCCGGCGAAGTAGCCCAGCCGCCAGCCGGTCATCGAGTAGGCTTTCGAGAAGCCGTTGACCGTGATCGTGCGGTCTGCCATCCCCTCGAGCGTGCCGAGACTCGTGGGTTCGACGCCGTAGGCGATCTCCTTGTAGATCTCGTCGGAGATGACGGTGATGTCGTGTTCGACGGCCAGATCGCGGACGCCCTCCAGGGCCGCGTCGGAGTAGACGGCACCGGTGGGGTTCGACGGCGAGTTGACGATCAGCAGCTCGGTCTCGTCGGAGACGGCGGTCGCGAGGTCGTCGAGTGCCGGCTCGAGCTGGAACTCGTGTGCGGAGAGGTCGATCCGGGTGAGATCGCCGCCAGCCATCTTGACCATGGCCTCGTAGGAGACCCACGCGGGGTCGAGCAGGGCGACCTCGTCGCCGTCTTCGACGAGCGCCTGCACGATCTCGTAGAGGGCCTGCTTCGCGCCGGGCGTGACGATGATCTCGTCCGCGGTGTGATCGAGGCCGTCGTCGGCCAGTTTGTCGGCGATGGCCTCGCGCAACTCGAGGATGCCCGCGGAGGTCGTGTAGCCGGTGTGGCCGGCGTCCATCGCGTCCTTGCCCGCTCCCACGATATTCTCGGGCGTAGGGAAGTCGGGCTCGCCGACGGAGAGGTCGACGACGTCTGCGCCCTCGGCCTCGAGTTCGGTGGCGAGTGCGGAGATCGCAAGCGTTGCGGACGGTTCGACTCGGCTGACGCGGTCGGTGAATTCCATCGTCATTGCTGGGAATCGGTCGCTGGACTGGGATCGGGTAGTTCGTCGACGAGATCGAGCGCCCCGTCGACGGCCGTGGCCGCGTTCTCGACGCGTTCGCGCGATTCGGCGGCGGACATGCCGGGCCCGGTTACGCCGAGGGTCACGGGCGTGTCACGCTCGAGACTCACGTCGGAGAGTCGCTGGGCGGTGGCGTCGGTGATCACCTGATCGTGATCTGTATCGCCGGTGATGACGGTGCCGATCACGGCGACAGCGTCGACTCCTTCGCGGCGAGCGAGCCGGTCGGCTGCCAGGGGCGCGTCGTACACCCCCGGCACGTGGACCGTCTCGTACACCTCCGCACCCGCGGCGTTGGCCGCCTCGAGTGCCTCCTGCTCCATCTGCTCGGTGATCGGTCGGTTGAATTCCGCGACCACCAGTCCGAGCGTGGTCATAGGCGACCGGTGGGGAGGGCGGGTAAAAGAGGTACCGTTCTTCGCGGACGACGGCACGTGAGCCAGCCAGCCGACACCTTCGTATCGATGTCCGCCGGTCGACGCCGTCGTCACCGGCTCACGGCCTCACTCGAAGAGAAGGACGCACGGGAGCGACTCCGACTCTACGACCCGCAGTAGCGTGTACGAGATACCCGCGAGACCGCCGAGAAACGATGGATTGGCGAGATATGTCTGTTCGTCTGACGTACGGAAAGTTCCGTTCGTCGCCTTCCGGGCGAGACAGCCCTCCAGTGCCGTTTCCGGGGTCTCCACGCGACGCTCGGTGCGTCTCGCGGTGGCGTTGAGAAACTCGACGCGGCCGCAGTTCCCGTCGGCGAGGTCGTCTACCGGTAACAATTCATCGGCGTCTATCCCGTCGAGGGCTCGCGAAAGATCGCGTTCAACGAGTTCGTGATCGGTCGCCGCCCGCATCCCGAGTCGCGAGAGACCGATTCCGGTGCGGCCGTAACTCCATCGATCGGTGAACTCGTCATCGACCCAAGGCCGGCGATCCCGCCAGTTCGAGGCTCTTTCGGAGTACTGCTGTGCCTCGAATTCGACGGCTTCTATCGCCGCGGACAGATAGGCCTCGTCGCCGGTCGCTTCGTACAACCGCGTGAGCGAGTACGCGATTCCGCTGGCTCCGTGTAGGAATCCGGTCAGAGGCGGACACTCGTCGATCGTGTGCCATACGCGGTATCCTCCCTCGGATTCGGATCGGTTGGCGAGCAACTCGTCGCCACACTCGGTTGCGATCGACACGAGCTCGTCGGATTCGTACCGCTCGTCGAGCGCGAGGAGGCCGAGGATTGTCCCCGCCGCCCCTCCGGCGACGTCGTACTGTGTATCGGGGCCGACCGCGTCCGTCCCTATCGACCGGGCGGCCTGAACACCCGTTCGGAGCGTCGCTTCGTCGCCGAGCATCGCCCCGACCGTCGCGATTCCGTAGATCACGGATCCGATACCGGTCACTCCACCGTGTTTCGACATCGACGGCGTGACCTGAGCGGATCGAACCGAGCGAAGAGTCGGTTCGATCACGTCCCGCGCGACGGTCGCGTAGCGATCCTCGCCGGTAAGTTGGTACAGACTGGCAGATAGAAGTGCGACGCCACCGGTCCCGACGTGCAGCGTCTCGTCGAACGGATGAATCGTCAGTCGATCGGTCGTGTCGATCGACTCTATCCACGTCCAGTTCAGTTCCTCACTTTCCCGCGACGAGCCGAGTCGACGAATCCGCTCGAATAGCGCCGCCGCTTCGGACCGAAGCGATGTCTCGTCGATGGACGATTCGTCGGGTCGAATCGCGCCACCGAGATCCGGCGATGGATCCGGTTTCGCTCCGAGCGCTCCTCGGATCAACTCGAGTTGCGTGTTCATGTCCGCGATCGAAGCCGATTCGATCCGGTCTCGGCTTCGACTGATCCCGGACGTTCCGGCGTCGACTCCCGTCGGTTCACCCCCGAATTCGATCTCCGTTCGATCGGTTTCAGACGTGAACCGGGGCGGATCCAGTCGTCGCAGTTCGACTCGCTCAGAATCGTAGAGTTTCCACGGAACGTCCCCGGAAACGGTTCCGTCGCAGAACGGAACCGCCAACTCCTCCATCGCCACACCGAACCGGAACCCGTCACTGAGCGAGGCTCGCGAACACAACTTCTGCAGAAGGGTCGCGTACACCTGCGTCGGTCTGTACACGATTCTGTTTTCGACCCCCGAGAACCGATCGAACAGTTCGATCTCGTCGAACAGCGCTCCTGAATCTCGCAACTCGAGTATGGATCTGTACGTCTCTTCGAATCCAGTGGTGACCGCCGTCACGTACTCGTCGGGCGGCCGTCCGCGGCCGTCTACCTTCGGTACGTTATCGCTCCGATCGATGGCTGGATGGTCGCGTTCGACCGCCATCACGTCGGTGTTGACGGCCGTGATGTGAGGCGAACTGACGTGGGTTAGCGTCGCGTCGTCGTCGGAGATACCGATTCCGGCCATCAGTGCAGACGTATCACCACCGCCGAGTTCGGCCATCGAACCGCCGATCTCGTAGGGCAACAGGAGGCTCAACAGAACGTTGTTCCGGACGAAGCGCTGAACGCCGGTCGGCATCGGGGAGCGGTCGGGGCCGATATACGGGTGGAAAATCGTCTCAGCGTCGACGAGTGCGGGAGTCGAGCCCGCACTAACCAGATTCTCGAGGTGACAGTCGGTGAACTCGAAGAAGTACGTGAGGCAACTGAGAGCACCGGCTCGGCGGTAATAGCGTTCGACATCGCGTTCGGTTCGACAGTCGCGTCGCTCGATCCACTCCATCCACCCGTATCCGTCCCGACGCACGTACGTCGGTTCGATCCCCATCGTGACCGGCAACTGCTCGTCGAGATCCGCGAGGGTATCGTAGAACGCCGCACCGGCCCCAACGCTTCGAGGCTTGTATGCGACCGTGACGCCCGATTCGAACTCCACGCGCATTATCGCACGCCCATCGCCGTGCGTGTCGTCCGCGAGGGAGTAAATTTCGACGACATCGCCGAGGTCGCCGTCCTCGGTAAAGCGCTCCGCGAGCAGTTCCCGGTCGGCTTGCAGGCGGCGACTGAACTCTTCGAGATGCTCGTCCCACTGTCTGATCTGAGTCGTGAGGAGTCTAGCGAAAACCGGATATTCCAGACAGAGAGACGGGAACGCACCGGAAAAGAGCGCCTCGATGAACTGATCGTAGTACGTCGTTGGTCGCTCCGAGAACTCGTCAGGGTCCGCACGAGCCAACGCTTGATCGTGTGCGGCGACGTAGGTCTTAAATTCGACGTACAGTATTCGTGAAAATCTCGTCTCGAACCGTACTCGAAACCACTCCTGCATGATCCCGATCGTGTCGTCGGATAACACCTCAAGGGCCACGTCGCCGAGTTGCTCCCGGGCGTACTCCGCAACGACTGCCGAAAGCGCACCGAACGGTTTCTCTCGTTCGTTGTGAACCCATTGCTCCGGATTCGGGATCAAGTTCTCCGGAAATTCGTCCGGAGAGTGCGACTCGATCGCTGCTGCGAGCGCGTCCAATCGATCGACCCAGGCGGGTATCTCCTCGCCTTCGGCCAGCGTATCGACGCACGCCGCTCGCCGTAGCTCGTCCTGCGAGAACTCCTCGCGGTCGAGTCGTCGGTGGAACGATTCATCGTCCGGATATCGTTCGCGCCACGCTTCGACGAGATCGTCGGCCGTGGCGTCGTCGATATCGTACTCGAACGCATCCGGGTCGGAGAGTCGTTCGAGGAGGGTTCGAGACTGTGCTGCGATTCGCCGCTGCTCCGTTTCGCTGAATATCTTGCTCATAGTGTTCCGATGATCTCTCGACACCAATCGTGATTTATTTCTAATTAGTGTACACCTCATACATAAGTAGCTGGGGTAGAAATACTACTCGAGGTATATGATTTAACGCCCCCAAGTACCGGTTTGGCGGATCGCGTCGTGTACGCCGGTGGTCTTTTCGGGTTTCGCTCCCGTCACCGCGTTCGATTCACGACGGTTGGGTACTGAGCGACAAATTTTTCATCGGTAATTACGTAACGCAAGATAATGGACAAGGGGAGCGAAATCGGACTCTTCGCCGCTGCTCTCGGGATTCCACTCGTCCTCCTCTTTGCACTCCTGGGTTCGATCCTGGCCGCAGCACTCGCGTTCACACTCGTAGTGGGTCTTTGCGTCTCGTTCGTGGTCGCGGGACGGCTCGCGGACAAGTCTCGGTCGGAATCCGAGTCGGACGAGTCTCCCGAGCGAAACGCGACCGATTCACTCGAGACCCTCCGAGACCGATATGCACGCGGCGAACTCACCGAATCGGAGTTCGAGCGACGAGTCGAAACGGTCCTCGACACCGAGTCGTCGCGCTCGAGCAACGAGACCCCGAGCCGGGCCGACGAAGACGCCGACCGCGAGCCCGAGTTCGATCGAGCCTAATTCTTCCGTCCCGGCAGTCTCGGTGCGAGTCGAGTCGTAAGCGGGGACGCGACGACGGACCGGTTGTGAGGGTCCGTTGGGACTTCAGTAGTGGCCCATGATGCCGCGCTTGCGGGTTCGTTCGACGAATCGTCCAAAAATAACGTATCCGACGACGAGATACCCGACGCTACTCCCCACGAGAGCCGTCAACTCGAGCAGCGAAAACTCCCACAGTCGAGTCCCGTCCGTCATCGCTCGCATCAACAGGTCGCTCCCGAAACTCAACGGAAGGAAGACCAGAATCGGTCCCTGCACCGCTCCCGGGGCCGCGATAAGCCCCACGAAACCGAACTGGAGCAACTGCTGAACGTTCTCGATTCGCTTGTACAGCAAGGAGAGTCCGGCGATGAAGTAGCCGATCCCGACTGCCGGAAGGATCGTCATGACGAGCAGGGGAACGATCGTGACGAGGTCGACCGTGAGGGATCGGCCGGTGGTCACGAGCATCAGTCCCAGCAACCCGATCGCCAGCCCGATGCTGACGACGATGTTGAAGACCGTCTTGACCCCGAGTACGTGACCAATACCAAACGGAGACATGTACAACTGCTCGAGCGTTCCCCACTGCGCTTCTTGCATGATGCTCCGCGCGACGTCGAAGTACGCAGCACTCGCGGCCAGAAACAGGAAGAATCCGATGACGACAGTATCGAGGGCGCTATCGATGCTGTTACCGCCGACCGTTTGCCCGCCGAAAAAGACCATTGCAAACATGAGGTAGACACCAAAGAGCATCAGAACCGTGTTGAGCCAGTAGCGTTTGAGCAGGATCAACTGCTTTTCGAAGACCGCGATCAGCAGTCTCCGATGACCGGACATCCGATCACACCTCCCCGTCGTCGATAATGCGCAGGAAGATGTCTTCGAGGTCCGGTTCGACGGTATCGACTGACACGAACGTCGTCGACGACTCCCGAAGAACGTCCATCAACGCGTAGAACTCGTTTCCTCGCACGCTGGTCGTCTCGAAGCGGTGTTGGTCGCCGTGTTCGGCCCACCGAGTGGCACCGAATCGTTCGGTCAGTTCAGTCCGTACGTCGGGGGACAGTCGGCCCCGGACGGTGATACGAAAGGTCTGGGTGTGAAATACGTCAAGGAGATTCTCGACGGTGTCGTTGGCGAGTATCTCACCGTCATTCAGAATGATCACGCGATCGCAGACCGCTTCTATTACTTGCATATCGTGACTCGAGAGGAGTACCGTTCGCCCGTCGCGAGTGACCAGTTGCCGGAGCTCGCGACGTAACTCTAACGAACTCTCGACATCGAGGCCGAGCGTCGGCTCGTCGAGAAACACGACTGGTGTTTCCCGGACGAGCGTACACGCCAGCGACGCCTTTTGTTTCATTCCGCGTGAGAGTTCGTTTACCGGAGTGTCGGCTTTCGACTCGAGTCCGACCTGCGAAATTATCCGACCGACCCGGTTCGGGTCAGCCGGTTCGTCTCCGAGTCGGGCGAAAAACCGCACGTTTTCACGAACGGTCAGTCGCCAGTAGATGTTTCGCGCTCCCTCAAGCATCGCTGCTACCGACCGATACACCATCTCGGATGACTTTTCGACGTCGGTGCCACAGAGTCGAGCGACACCGTCACTGGGTTGGATTAGGCCCAGAAGCATTTTGATGGTCGTCGTTTTCCCGGCACCGTTGGGTCCGAGCAGACCGACGACGGTTCCCGCTTCAATCTCGAACGAGAGTTGGTCTACCGCGGTAACGGTATCCGAGCCGGTTCCGTACGATTTCGTTAACCCGTCGACCGACACGACCGTCTCGGACCGGCCATGGGAGACGGGTTCGCCTCGCGGATGCCGATTCGAAGCTTCTGTCTTTCCGCCCATGTATAAAATTATAGAACAGACCATATTTAATACTTATTGGTAGAATAACTTCGTCAAATGACGACGGAGCGTGAAGACGAGTGATAGTGGTCGACACGACGGACCGATGCACCTACCGCCCATCGTTTTTCCTATCATTTTATAGAATGATTTAAGATTCCTGGTGTATATTTTCTAATCGGTTATGTCAGTTGCAAACCCCGATGTAGACGTAACCAGTGGCCCAGAGACACTGAAGAACCAGTTCGACTCGGCGTTCGAACCGGAAACGGATTCGAGTCCGGCCGTCCAGTTGACGACGTGGACGACCGTCACCACGACGACCACAACCGGGACGGCCGACTGACCCAGCAGACCGCTCTCCGGTTACGGTTGTGCTGGGAATTATAATATCTTATTATATAGTAAAAAGATTTAATATCTATTCCGTATAATAGTATATTGGCTATGTCCACAGTTCAGAATACGATTGGCGGTTTCGAAGCAACGAAAGCCGAATTTGATTCGGAGTTCGATATTCGCGAACTCGCACCGATCCGAGCCGACGATACGATTACGACCACGACGACGGTGACCGTCACGACCACAACGAGTGCGCCGTTTTCCTGTAGCTGCTGAACTGAAACACCGACCAGCCAAATCACGTTTCTTTGCTCCAGCGCTCGTCGAACGAGCGCGGTAGCGACGGGTACCGACGACACGGTCGAACCCTCTCGACGTCGGGCCCGAGTCGAGTTCGGAGCGAAGCGGAACGCAAATCACTAATTCTTAAGCGCAGCCACCGTCAACGACCGCGCAATGACAACGCTACGGACGCCGGGACCGACGATCGGCGTAGTCGGAGGGGGACAGCTCGGGCGGATGCTCGCCGAGGCGGCCGCGCCGCTTGGCGTCGAGGTGGTCGTCCTCGATCCGACGCCTGACTGTCCGGCCGCGCCGTTCGCCCGCGATCAGATCGTCGCCGGGTTCGACGACGAGGCGGGGATCCGCGAACTCGCCGCGCGCGCCGACGTGCTCACGTTCGAAATCGAACTCGCCGATCAGGACGTGATGGAGCGCGTGAGCGAGGACACCGGAACGCCCGTCCATCCCGACCCTTCGACGCTCGAGACCATCCACGACAAACTCGTCCAGAAGCGCGAACTCGAGGCCGCCGGGGTTCCAGTGCCGCCGTTCCGCGAGGTCGAGGACGCCGCCGACGTTCGGGCGGCGATCGACGACTACGGCGCGCCGGTAATGTGCAAGGCCCGGACCGGCGGCTACGACGGCCGGGGTAACGTCCCCGTGGAGTCGAAAGCCGACGCCGCGGACGCCCTCGAGTCGGTCGCCGGCCCCGCGATGGTCGAGTCGTTCGTCGACTTCGAACGCGAGGTGTCGGTCATCGCGGTCAAAGGCGAGGACGACGTCGCGACCTTCCCGATCGGGGAGAACGTCCACGAAGACGAGATCCTCCGGGAGACCGTCGTTCCAGCACGCTCGAGCGACGCCGTCACCGAGCGAGCCCACGCGGTCGCGCGCGATGTCCTCGAAGTAATGGACGGACGCGGCGTCTACGGGATCGAGCTTTTTGAAACGCGTGAGGGAGAGATCCTCCTCAACGAGATCGCGCCGCGCCCGCACAACTCCGGCCACTGGACGATCGAAGGGACCCAAACCTCCCAGTTCGAACAGCACGCTCGTGCCGTCCTGGGCTGGCCGCTTGGCTCGACGGAGCTGCGCTCGCCGACCGTGATGGCGAACCTGCTCGCCGACGTCGACGCGGAACAGTCCGCACAGTTAGGCGACATCGACGAGATCCTCGAGACGCCCGGCGCTGCCCTCCACTGGTACGGCAAGCGGCAGGCCCGCCCGCTGCGTAAAATGGGGCACGTGACGCTCTCGGCGGCCGAAGAGAGCGAATCGGTCGACGAGCTGCTCGAGCGTGCACGCGAACTCGAGGACGCCGTGACGTTCCGACCGTAGCGTCGGCCGCGAGTTCGCCAGTCGCTCGCCTCGTTTGCCACCGTTTCAAGTCGGTCGCCCGACCACCACCACCTATGAGCGACAGCATCACCGAACTGATCGACCGCCTGCACGACGAAGCGACGCAGGACCGTCCGTCCGAGGAAACGCCCGACGTCGGCATCGTGATGGGCAGCGACTCCGACCTCGAGACGATGATGACCGGCGGCAAACGCCCCGGTGCCTACGACGCCTTCGTCGAGGAACTGGGCTTCGCCGAGCAAACGGACTTCGAGAGTCCACCCGACGAGCGGTTCACCTTCGAGACCTACGTGACCTCTGCCCACCGAACGCCCGACTTAATGACGGCTTACGCCGAGACGGCCGAGGAGCGCGGTCTCGAGGTACTCGTCGCCGGGGCGGGCGGCAAGTCCGCTGACCTCCCGAACATGACCGCGTCGATCGCGTACCCACTGCCGGTCATCGGCGTCCCCGTCCAGGAGAAATCCGTCGACAGCGTCATCGGCATGCCGACCGGTGCACCGATGGTCGCGGTCGATGCCGGCAAGTCGTTCAACGCCGCGCTGTCGGCCGCCCAGATCCTCGCGCGACAACACGACGAGATCCGGGCGCGACTGGTCGATTATCACGAGGACCTGCGCGAGGGCGTCGGAACCGTTTCTCGAGACCTCCACGATGGCGGGACTCCGTCGTTCCGGAACCGCGAGTAGCCCGAGGTTCGCGCCGAACGGACGATCGATCGCCGGTCAGCCCACGCTCGATCGCTCGACCCTATAGTAGCCACTGAAACGATCGACACACTCATCGCAACGTCGTCGTACGATGAGGTGTGCATTGACGTTCAGTGACTACTAGATCCGTCGCAGGACAATACGCGGCTCGAACGGCGGTTGTCGGCGTATCTCGGCGTCGCGTAACACCGTCTTACCGATTCGTTCAGGGGTTGCACTCTTACAAATAGTATACGGTGATTATTCACGAGGGTCCACTCGGGCTGAACTCCCTTCTCGGCCCGTGTTTCCCCGAAAAACGAAGAATCAACCCTTATGTGCGTGCGGTCTGAAGCCTCGAACGTTACCGAGATGAATGATTGGATCGCCATCGGGGCGCTGGCGCTCGTCGGGGTACTGATACCGGTCGGGATGATGTCGGTATCGTATCTCCTGCGGCCCACCGTGCCCGAAACGAGCAAACGAGCCACCTACGAGAGTGGCGAGATTCCGACCGGCGGAACGCGCATCCGGTTCAATATCCAGTACTACATGGTTGCGCTGCTGTTCGTCGTCTTCGATATCGAGACCGTCCTCCTGTTCCCGTGGGCGGTCGCCTATCAGGATGCGCTCGCGGCGGATATTCCACTCGTCCGTGCGCTCGGGCCGATGCTGTTGTTCGTCGCCATCCTGCTCGTCGGACTCGCGTGGGCGTGGCGCACGGGTGCAGTACAGTGGGCACAGACACCCCGCCAGCTGGAAACTGACAGATCATGAGTAGCGAACAACCACGCAAGCAAATCTACGACAGCACCGCACCGTCGACGGACACCCGCGACTCGCGGATCGGCGAGGGTGCCGACGACCGCTTCAACTCCAAGCTCCGCGAGGCCTTCGGGTCGACCCCGTTCATCCTCACGAAGTTCGACAAATTCATGAACTGGGTGCGGGGCAACTCGATGTTCATGCTCCAGTTCGGGATCGCGTGTTGCAGCATCGAGATGATGCACACGTACGCGATCAAACACGACCTCGACCGCTTCGGGGCCGGTGTTCCCCGCGCCTCGCCCCGACAGGCCGACGTGATGATCGTCCCCGGGACGATCGTTTCGAAGTTCGGCCCCCGCATGAAGCGGGTCTACGACCAGATGCCCGAACCCAAGTTCGTCGTCGGCATGGGCTCGTGTACGATTTCGGGCGGCCCCTTCCAGGAAGGGTACAACGTCGTCAAGGGAGCCGAGGAGATCATCCCCATCGACATCCACGTTCCCGGCTGCCCACCGCGACCGGAAGCGCTCGTCTACGGCATCGTCAAACTCCAGGAGCGGATCCGCAACGGCGAGTCGACCCCCGTCGTCGTCAAGCCCTACGAACTCGAGGAGTTCGGCGACCTGCCGGAGGACGAACTCGTCCAGAAACTGGCGAGCGAGATCGACGAAGACGACCTCGTCATGCGATACAACTGGGCTGATTCGCCATGAGCACGGGACTCGAGCGAGGACAGCAGCCACCGGTCGAAGTGTCGGAAGACGACCTCGCGGCCCTGATCGGTGATCGCGCGCTCGCACGCGACGATCACCTGAACGCACCGGGATTCGTGATCCGGCCGGACGACGTCCAGAGCGTCCTCACGGACCTGCAAGACGAGGCGGGGTTCGATCACCTCGCCAACCTCACCGCACAGGAGTACGCCGACCGGTACGAATCGATCTACCACCTCCGAAAGTACGCCGATCCGACCCAGGAGGTCTCGATCGTCGTCCCGACGACCACCGATAACCCGGTCAGCCAGACCGCCGAACCGGTCTTTCGAACCGCCGACTGGCACGAGCGGGAAGCCTTCGACCTCGTCGGCATCGACTACGAGGGCCACCCCGATCCGCGTCGGATCCTCCTGCCCGAGACCTGGCAGGGCCATCCGCTCTCGCGGGGCTACGACCAGGAGAAACCACAGCTCGTGACTCTCTCGGAGCACGCCAATCCGGTCCAACCGGACCACCACGACGACGAGTCGGACACGATGTTCCTCAATATCGGTCCGCACCACCCGGCGACCCACGGCGTGCTCCACATCGAGACGGTGCTGGACGGCGAGACGGTCGTCGACGTCGACCCCGACATCGGCTATCTGCACCGCTGTGAAGAGCAGATGTGCCAGAACGGGACCTACCGCCACCAGATCATGCCGTACCCGGACCGCTGGGACTACGTCTCCGCCGGCCTGCTCAACGAGTGGGCATACGCGCGGACGGCGGAGGATCTCGCCGACATCGAGGTCCCCGACTACGCGCAGGTCATTCGAACGATGGGGGCCGAGCTCTGCCGGATCGCCTCCCACATGCTCGCGCTTGCCACCTTCGCGCTGGACGTCTACGGCGACTTTACCGCCATCTTCCAGTATGGCATGCGCGACCGCGAGGTCGTCCAGGACATCCTGGAGGACCTGACCGGCCAGCGGCTCATGTTCAACTACTTCCGGCTCGGTGGGGTCGCCTGGGACCTGCCCGAACCCCGCGAGGAGTTCTTCGAGAAGACGCGAGACTTCCTCGACGGGCTCCCCGCGAAGGTCGACGAGTACAACGATCTGCTGACCGGCAACGAGATCTTCCAGATCCGGTGTCACGACACCGGGATTCTCGAGCCCGAGGTGGCCAAACAGTACGGCTGTACCGGGCCCGTGGCCCGGGGCTCGGGCATCGATTACGACCTCCGTCGGGACGACCCCTACGGCTACTACGAGAACCTCGAGTGGGACGTCGTCACCGAAGACGGCTGCGACAACTACTCCCGCGTCCTCGTGCGCATGCAGGAGGTCGAGGAGTCCGCGAAGATCATCGAGCAGTGTGTCGACTTGCTCGAGGACTGGCCCGAAGACGAGCGGACGGTCCAGAGCAACGTGCCACGGACGCTCAAGCCGGACGCGGACACGGAGATTTACCGCGCCGTCGAGGCCGCGAAGGGCGAACTCGGGATTTACATGCGCTCGGACGGGACGGACAAGCCGGGTCGGTTCAAGATCCGGAGTCCGTGTTTCCACAACCTCTCGGCGCTGCCCGAAATGTCCGAAGGGGAGTACATCCCGGACCTGATCGCGTCGCTTGGCAGCCTCGATATCGTGCTCGGGGAGGTGGACCGGTAAGATGTCCGGCATGGCGTCGGTCCCGCTGCAGGATACCGTCTTGCTTCCCGAGCGATTGGGGGATCTGACGGGGCTCGACCAGTTCGGGCTCGCCGGCGAACTGCTGGCGACTCTCATCGGGGCGGTATTCGTCGGCTCCCTGATGCTCACGATGACCGCTCTCGCTGGTCCGTGGGCGAAGCGAAAGATTACCGCCTCCTTTACGGATCGAATCTCGATCAACCAGATCGGTCCCGCCGGAATCGGGATCATCATCGCCGACGCCGTTCGGATGCTCTCGAAGGAGTTGATCGTTCCCGAGAACGCGGATCGTCCAGCGTGGGATCTCGCGCCGATCGTCGTCGTCTCCTCGGCCCTGCTGGGCTTTGCCGTCATTCCGATGGGGAACGGGATCCAACTCGCGGACCCCGAAGTCGGACTCGCCTACGTCTTCGCAGTGTCGGGAATCGCGAGCCTCGGACTGGTGATGGCCGGCTACGCGTCGGCGAACAAGTACTCGATGCTCGGCGGGCTCCGCGCGGTGGCACAGAACGTCGCCTACGAGATCCCGCTGGTCGTCACCGGGATGTCCGTCGTGATCTTCGCCGGCACGCTGCAGATGGGCGAAATCGTCGCGGCACAGGGCGAGACGTTCGTGACGATCGTGGGGATCGACGTTCCGCGGTGGTACGCGCTGGTCAATCCCTTCGCGTTCGTCCTCTTTCTGGTGGCGAACTTCGCTGAGGTCGGCCGCAACCCCTTCGACACGCCGGAGGCACCGACCGAGATCGTCGCTGGCTACCAGACCGAGTACTCCTCGGTCTACTTCGTGTTGATCTATCTCGGGGAGTTCCTCCACATCTTCCTCGGCGGTGCGATCATCGCGACGATCTTCCTCGGCGGACCCGCCGGCCCCGTCCTGCCGGGCATCGTCTGGTTCATCATCAAGATCTGGGCGGTGTTCTTCGCGACGCAGTGGCTGCGCTCGGCGGTTCCCCGCGTCCGGATCGACCAACTGATCGAGATCGGCTGGAAGGGGCTGCTCGTGTTGGCCTTCGCCAATCTCGTCTTGACCGCGGTAATCGTGGGACTGATAGCATGATCGGGATACTCAAATCGATGGCAACGACGATGAAGCACGCACTGGACGGCTCCACCTTCACGGTGGAGTACCCCGAGACCGCACCGGACGTCTCGCCCCGGTTCAGGGGCGTCCACAAGTTCAGTCAGGAGCGGTGCATCTGGTGTCGTCAGTGCGAGAACGTCTGTCCGAACGACACGATCCAGATCGTCACGAACGACCAACGACAGGGCGAACAGTACAACCTCCACATCGGGCAGTGTATCTACTGCCGGCTCTGCGAGGAAGTCTGTCCCGTCGACGCCATCCTCCTCACGGAGAACTTCGAGTTCACTGCGGACACGAAACACGACTTCGTCTACAACAAAGAACAGCTGAAAGCCGTTCCGTGGTACAAGGACATCGACCCGCTCGCCGCCCGCGAACCCGATCGGGACGCGTGGGTCGGTGAAGGCGAGGGAGAGGTCGACTATCAGTAACGGGTCCGCCCGTCCCGCAAACGGGCACTACTAACAACCATGAACTACGAGCTGATCGCGTTCGCGCTGTTTGCCCTCGTGACGCTGGCCAGCGCGATGGGTGTCGTGCTCATGCAGGACCCGTGGCATTCGGCGCTCCTGCTGGGCGTGGCGCTGCTCAGCGTGGCGGTCCACTACGTGATGCTGGCGGCGGAGTTCGTCGCCATGATGCAGGTCCTCGTCTACGTCGGCGGGGTCCTCGTCCTCATCACGTTCGCCGTCATGTTGACCCAGCGCGACGACACCGACGCTGACACAGAGGTGGTACAGGCATGACGACCGGTCCGAAACTCCGACTCGGCAAGACGCTGGTCCCGGGACTACTCGCCGTCGGTCTGTTCGCGGTGATGGCGCTTATCACCCTGAACACGACGTTCGAGCCGATGACCCAGGCTGCGGGGGCTGGCTTCCCCGAGAACGTCTCGATCACGGCCGAACTCGGGTACGCCCTGTTTGGCTTCGACGAGTTGCAGACGATCGGCGGCACCGAACCGTTCCTCGCCGCCGTCTTGCTCGTCGCCGTCGCACTCGACGCCGCACTCGACGCCTCGCTCGTCCTCGCGAAACGCGAGGAGGGCGGCGAGCCCGTCTCCGCACTCTCGAGCGCCGGCGAGGCCTCGAGTGGCGGTGAGGATGCAACGCCGGCCGTCGCCGACGGCGGTTCTCGGTCGGACAGCGGTTCGACCGAAACCGGGGGTGAGAGCCGATGACCGTCGACGTACAGTACTACGTACTGTTGTCGATGGCCGTGTTCTGTATCGGCCTGTTCGGGGTGCTGACGCGTCGCAACGCACTGTTGTTCCTGATGTCCGTCGAACTCATGTTGAACGCCGCGAATATCAATCTGATCGCGTTCGCGTTCTATCACGGCAACCTCACCGGCCAGCTGTTCGCGCTGTTTACGATGGCGCTGGCTGCCGCCGAGGTCGCCGTCGGACTCGGGATCATCCTGGTGTTGTACCGTAACTTCCGTGATGTCGACGTCACGGTTCCAAGGACGATGAGGTGGTAAGATGGCAGCAACAGCAACAGGACCGTTCGGATTCGCACCGGCGATCGCAGTGTTCCCGCTCGTGGCCTTCGTAGTCGCGCTCCTCTTCGGGAAACACCTGCCGAAAAAGGGCGCGATCCCGGGTATCCTCGCGACGGGAGGGTCGCTCGTGGTTTCGCTGGTTATGTTCGCGGCCGTCGCGGGCGGCGACGTCCATCACACGACGCTCTACGAGTGGACGGCCGGCGCGGCCGAGAGCGCCACCGGGGTCGAGACGATCGCGTTCTCCTTTGGGATCCTGATCGATCCGCTCTCGGCGCTCATGCTGGTGATCGTCTCGCTCGTCGCCTTGCTCGTCCACGTCTTCAGTCTCGGCTACATGAACGCCGAGGGAGAGACCGGGCTGCCGCGGTACTACGCCGAACTCGGCCTCTTTACGTTCAGCATGCTCGCGTTCGTCTTCGCGGACAACCTGCTGATGGCGTTCATGTTCTTCGAACTCGTCGGCCTCTGTTCATACCTGCTGATCGGGTTCTGGTTCCGCACGGAATCGGCCCCCTCGGCCGCGAAGAAGGCGTTCCTGGTCACCCGCTTCGGTGACTACTTCTTCCTGATCGGGGTCGTCGCCATCGCGGCGACGTTCGGCACGGTCGGCTTCGCCGGCGAGGAGTCGTTCGTCACCGCAGCCGAGACGGCGATCGACGACGGCACGGCACTGTTCGGCTTCGACGCCGAGACCTGGGTGACGATCACCGGACTGCTCGTGCTGGGCGGGGTGCTCGGCAAGTCCGCGCAGTTCCCCTTCCACACCTGGCTGCCCGACGCCATGGAGGGTCCGACCACCGTCTCCGCGCTCATTCACGCGGCGACGATGGTCGCGGCCGGGGTCTACCTGGTCGCCCGGATGTTCGGCTACTACGCGTTGAGTCCGACCGCGCTGGCGATCATCGCCTTCGTCGGCGGCTTCACCGCCCTGTTCGCCGCGACCATGGCCGTCGTCAAAGACGACATCAAACAGGTGCTGGCGTACTCGACGATCAGCCAGTACGGCTACATGATGCTCGGGCTGGGCGTCGGCGGCTACGTCGCCGGCGTCTTCCACCTGATGAACCACGCCTTCTTCAAGGCCCTCCTGTTCCTCGGTGCCGGTGCCGTCATCATCCTCATGCACCACGAACAGGACATGTGGGAGATGGGCGGCCTGAAGGACAAGGCACCCGTCGTCTACTACACCTTCCTCGCCGGCGCGCTCGCCTTGGCGGGGATCGTCCCCTTCTCGGGCTTCTGGTCGAAAGACGAGGTGCTGTTCGACGCACTCGCAGTCGGACTGGAGCAGCCGGTCATCCTCGCAGCCTACGCGATGGGGCTGCTCGCCGTGTTCTTCACCGGCTTCTACACGTTCCGGATGGTCTTCCTGACCTTCCACGGCGAACCCCGGACCGAGACGGCCGCCGATCCCCATCCGGTCGGCTGGGCCGTCAAGGTTCCGCTGCTCGCGCTCGGGACTCTCGCCGCCGTCGCCGGCCTCGTGAACATGGCTCCGATCGCGAAGCTCGCGGGGGTCGACATCACGTTCCTCGAGTTCTGGCTCGACGGCGAGTACGGTGCCGTCGAGGGGCTGACCTACCACGCCTACCACGAGACGGTGGCCTTCGAAGAGGGCTATATCGGCTCGGAGACGACGACGATGCTGCTGGGCGCGGGGCTATCGCTCGGGCTCGCGCTGGCCGGCGCGGTCACGGCGCACACGCTCTACAACGTGCCCGAACCGTCCCGTCACACGGCGAAACTCGGCGGCGCGTACCGCGTCCTGAAGCACAACTACTATCAGGACGAGTACCAGGTCTGGCTCGCGGAGGGCCTGACGCTGCCGCTGGCGCGGGCGGCCGATCGGTTCGATCAGACCGTCATCGACGGCGTCGTCAACGGCACGTCGACGGCGAGTCTGTTCGGCAGCAGTTGGATAAAGCGGCTACAGACTGGTATCGTGACTAACTACGCGGCGTTGCTGGTGGCCGGGTTCATCGGCTTACTGTTGCTTCTGGGCGCTCTCGGAGGGTGGTTCGTATGATGATCGAAGCACTGATCGCGGTCGCACTGATCGGCGCGCTGGTGACCTTCATCGCGCCGAATCGCATCGCCGGCAAGCTTGCCTTCGCTATTAGCCTCGTGCCGGCGGCGCTCAGCCTGTGGCTGTTGGCCGCCTTCGACGGCAGCGGAAACGCCTTACTCGACGGCGAACTGGCGTTCGAATCGCAGGCGGCTTGGCTCGAGGTCGGCGACTACTCGATCTCGTGGTTCGTCGGCCTCGACGGCATCAGCCTGCCGCTGGTCGTCCTGACGACGATCCTCTGTACGCTGGCGATCGTCAGCTCCTGGACGCCTATCGACGAGCGCGAATCCCAGTTCTACGGGCTCATCCTCTTCATCGAGGCGAACCTGATCGGCGTCTTCTCGGCGCTGGATTTCTTCCTCTGGTTCGTCTTCTGGGAGGCGGTCCTAATCCCGATGTACCTGCTGATCGGCATCTGGGGCGGACCACGCCGGAAGTACGCCGCAATCAAGTTCTTCGTCTACACGAACGTGGCGTCGCTGGTGATGTTCGGTGCCTTCATCGCTCTCGTCTTCGGGCTCGGTGACTCGGTCACCTCCTTCGCGTTGCCCGAAATCGCGACGGCGATGCTCGATGGCGGTCCCGAGGGGCTCTTCGGCCTCGGCGGGACGACGCTCGCCTCGGTCGTCTTCGTCGCGATGTTCCTCGGCTTCGCGGTGAAAGTGCCGATCGTCCCCTTCCACACGTGGCTGCCCGACGCCCACGTCGAAGCGCCGACGCCGGCATCGGTGTTGCTCGCCGGTGTCTTGCTGAAGATGGGGACCTACGCCCTGCTTCGATTCAACTTCACGATGTTCCCCGATCAGGTGGCGGCCTACGCGGTGCCGATCGCGGCGATCGCCGTGATCAGCGTCATCTACGGCGCAATGTTGGCACTCGCCCAGACCGACCTCAAACGGATCGTCGCCTACTCCTCCGTGTCGTCGATGGGCTACGTCATCCTCGGACTGGTCGCGTACACCCAGTTCGGGGTCGGCGGCGCGACCTTCCAGATGGTCTCGCATGGCCTGATCTCCGGGCTGATGTTCATGGCCGTCGGCGTCATCTACAACGCGACCCACACGCGGATGGTTACCGACATGTCGGGAATGGCCGACCGGATGCCGATCGCGGTCGGTATTCTCATCGCCGGTGCCTTCGGCTATATGGGACTGCCGCTGATGAGCGGGTTCGCTGCCGAGTACTTCATCTTCTTCGGTGCCTTCGGGTCCGGAATCCCGTACGCACCGCTGTTTACCGCGCTGGCGATGTTCGGCATCGTCATCGTCGCCGGCTACCTGCTCTTTGCGCTCCAGCGGACGGTGTTCGGACCGTACCGACTCGAAACCGACTACGAGGTGGGCCGCGCGCCCGTCCACGACGTCGCGTCGATGGTCGTGCTCCTGGGACTCATCATCGCCCTGGGCGTGGCCCCCGACCTGATCTTCGACATGATAACCGACGCAATCGATCCGATCATCCAGGGAGGTGAGTTCTGATGGCGGTTCTGCAACTTCCCGAGTGGACGGCACTCGCCCCGGCGCTCATCCTGGCAGGGACGGCACTCATCCTGTTCCTGATAGATAGCATCGACCCCCACTCGACGAATCGCACGCTGCTGGCTGGCACCGCCGTCGTCGGCTCGCTGTCGTCGCTGGCCGTCGCCGTCTGGTACACCGCCGCCGGGGTCGGCGCGACGGGGATCGACAACTACGGCGTCATCGACCTGCTTGGCGGCCAGTTCGTCGTCGACCAACTGGCGCTGTACTTCATGATCATCATCGCGGTCGTCACCGCCCTCGTCGCGGTCGCGAGCTACGACTACCTGCGGGATCACACCTACCAGGCCGAGTACTACTCGCTGGTCATGCTCGCCGCGACCGGGATGTCGACGATGGCCGCCTCGAACAGCCTCGTGACGATCTTCATCGCGCTCGAGTTGACGAGCCTGCCGTCGTACGCTCTCGTCGCGATCCTGAAGGACAACCGCGGCAGCGTCGAGGCCGGCCTGAAGTACTTCCTGATCGGGGCCGTTTCCTCGGCGATCTTCGTCTACGGTGTGAGTCTCGTCTACGGCGCGACCGGCTCCTTGCAACTCACGAATATCGCCGCGGTTCTCGAGAGCGGTGACGGGGCCGTCGCCGAGATGGACGGCCTGCTCGGACTCGGCATCCTCATGCTGATCGGCGGCATCGCGTTCAAGACCGCGAGCGTCCCCTTCCACTTCTGGGCCCCCGAGGCCTACGAGGGCGCGCCCGCGCCGATCGCCGCGTTCCTCTCCTCGGCCTCGAAGGCCGCCGGCTTCGTGCTCGCCTTCCGCGTGTTCACGACGGCGTTCCCGCTCGAGGCGACGACGGCCGTCATCGGCGTCGACTGGACGCTGGCGTTCGTGATCCTCGCGATCGTCACGATGACGGTCGGGAACTTCGCGGCGGCGACCCAGGAGAACGTCAAGCGGATGCTCGCCTACTCCTCGATCGGCCACGCCGGCTACGTGCTGATCGGGCTCGCGGGCCTCTCCGCGGACGGCGGCGAACTCGTCATGGGCGCGGCCATGATGCACCTGCTGGTCTATGGCTTCATGAACACGGGCGCGTTCCTGTTCGTCGGGCTGGCGGAGTACTGGGGCGTCGGCCGGACCTTCGAGGACTACAACGGCCTCTCGACGCAGGCTCCGTTCGCCTGCGGGGCGATGGCGATCTTCATGTTCAGCCTCGCAGGCGTCCCGCCATTCAGTGGCTTCTGGAGCAAGTATCTCCTCTATACCGAACTCATCAACGCGGCGGCGGACAACACGCTCTTGCTCGTCCTCGCGGCCGCGCTGGTTATCAACAGTGCGCTCTCGCTGTACTACTACTCGCGGCTGGTCAAGGCCCTCTGGATCGAGGAACCGATTCTCGACCGGGACTCCCTCGCCCAGCCGACGGCGCTCTACGCGGCGATCGTCGCCGCCGCCGTGATGACCGTGGTCCTCCTCCCGGCGTTCGGGCCGATCGCCGACGCCGCGACCGAGGCGGCGGCCGCGGTCGTCACGTAATAGGGGTCCAGTCGGTACCGGCCCAGCCACACAGGGCGGGTCGCGGCTGGGCCGGATCCCAGTGACAGCGGGCCGTATGAGGAACGGACGAACGACCCGGTAGCTTTTACCGGCCGGGGTTGCAAGCCGCGATAAATGGGTTTCCGGCTGGTGCTCGGTTGCGGGACCGTCTGTCGACAGGTGACGGAGCAGTTGCCCGATCGCGACGGAGATCGATCGCTCGTCATCACCGACGACGAAAGCACCGTCGAGACGTTACGCGAGGAGAGCGTGCCGGCCCGCGACGCCGATCCCACCGATCCCGCGACCATCGCGAACGTCGACCGACCGGACCTTATCTTCGTCGCTAGTGACCGCACGGACGTCAACCGGGCCACGCTCGAGGCCGCTCGAGACCGCTTCCCCGAGGCGGTGATCGTCGCCTATCTGGGCGGGAACGCGACGGACACGGATCGCGATCGGTTCGACGAACTCGCCGACGCCGTCGTCGATCCCGACGGTGCCATCGCCGCGCAGGTACTCGACGACGCGGCGAGCCCCTCGGCCGAGGCCGCGATCGAACTCCGGGAGTTCCTCGCGGGGATCGACGGCCGACTGGCGGTCGTGGCCCACGACAACCCCGACCCGGACGCGATCGCGAGTGCCGTCGCGCTCGTCGACATCGCCGAGTCTGTCGGCGTCGACGCCGACGCCTGCTACTTCGGCGAGATCTCTCACCAGGAGAACCGGGCGATGGTCAACTTGCTCGATCTCGACCTTCGAAACCTGGCTCCCGATGCATCGATCTCGGAGTATTCGGCCTTCGCGCTGGTCGATCACTCCCGTCCCGGCGTCAACGATCAACTCCCCGAGGACCTCCACGTGGATATCGTCATCGATCACCATCCTCCTCGGGGCCCGGTTCCCGGCGAGTTCGTCGACCTTCGACAGGGAGCGGGGGCAACCAGTACGATCCTGGCCGAGTACCTCGATCGGTTCGACGTCGCGTTCGACGTCGCGACCGCGACGGCGCTGCTGTACGGGATTCGGATCGATACGAACGACTTCACTCGCGAGGTCTCTCCCGACGACTTTCGGGCCGCGTCGCTGTTGTGGCCCCACGTCGACACCTCGCTGCTCGACCAGATCGAACAGCCCTCGCTCGAGGGTGAGACCCTCGAGACGATCGCCAAGGCGATCAAAAATCGGATCCAGCGCGGGTCGGTTGCGGTCGCGAGCGTCGGGCGCATCGGTGATCGTGATGCGTTACCCCAGGCAGCCGATCAGTTGCTCACGATGGACGGCATCGAAACGACGCTCGTCTTCGGCTTCAACGACGAGATGGTGTTCCTGTCGGCCCGGTCGCGGGCCGCCGACGTCGATCTCGGGGAGACGCTTCGGGACGGGTTCGACCGGATCGGCAGCGCGGGCGGTCACGCCGACATGGCGGGTGCACAACTCGAGATCGGCATCTTGGGGAGTGCCGACGACGAGGAGGAGGTCGAGTCGATCGTCAGCGTGGTCGAAGAGGTGATCACGAACCGCTTTTTCGAGGCGATCGACACGCGGCCGGGGGTTCCGGTCGGCGCGTACACCCAGACCAGCGAGTGGCTGTTCACCCAGCGGGGCGAGCGAGACGACGGCGAGTCGGCGTAATTGGTGTGGGTGCCAGCGGCGCGGACCGTCAGTGACAGTCCTTTTGCGCGGGGCTCTCGTAGGTCCGTGCATGGAAGTCGCGTCGGATCGGACGAAGCCGAAGGTCGAAGACTACATGACACGTGACGTGGCGACGGTGTCGCCCGACGAGACCGTCGGCGACGTTTCGACGCGGATCGCCGAAAGCGAGGAACACAGCGGCTTTCCGGTCTGCGATCGACGCCGCGTCGAGGGGTTCGTCAGCGCCCGCGACCTGCTGCTCGCGGACGACGACGACCCGATCTTTACCGTCATGGCGACCGATCTGCTCGTCGCCCATCCCGAAATGAAGGTGACGGACGCGGCACGCGTGATCCTGCGGTCGGGCATCCAGAAACTGCCCGTCGTCGACGACGCGGGCAACCTCGTGGGGATCATCTCCAACGCCGACGTCATCCGCAGCCAGATCGAACGCGCGACCCCCGAGAAGGTCGGCAAACTCATGCGAACGCTCGAGCAGATCCACGAGATCGAACTGACGGAGGAGCGACGAACGGTCCCCCTCTCGGAGCTGACGCCGACGCAGGGTCGGGTCTACGCCGACGAACTCGAGGGACGGCGGTACGAACTCGAGCGTGGGCTGGCCGAACCGTTAGTGGTGATCGACAACGACGGCACGCTCCTGTTGGCGGACGGCCACCACCGCGTGCTCGCGGCCGACAGGTTGGATATCGACGAGATGGACGCCTACGTTATCGTCATCGACCAGGAGATCGAGCTGGGGATGGCACGGACGGCCGAAAAGGAGGAGCTAGAGCGGATCGACGACATCGACGTCGTCGACTACGCACGCCATCCGCTCGTCCAGACGACGAAGCGACTCCAGTCGAAGGGCGGGACCGGGGACGACGAACCGGCGTAGACGAGAGCGATCACCGACGCGTCTCGAGTGATTGTCGGCACGGCGGGCGGTGTTGGTCCCGTCTCCGAGCGGCGTTCACCGGCGGTATCGCGGTTCCGCTGTCGTCGCCACAAAGGTTTAACTCCGCGCGAACCCTCCTCCTGTACGAGTAGACACATGAGTTCCGACGATACTGACGAGCATCCGGTCGACGGGACGGAGGAGGGCGAGGAACCGATCGAGGGACCGGAGGACTTCCTCGCAGACGACGGGGAGGCCGTCGGTCGAGCGCCGACCGCCGAGGAACTCGACCAGCGAATCGTCGACTTGCTCTCGTGGATCCTGGACACGGAGACCCGCGCGAAGATCTACGTGTATCTGCTGGCAAACCCCGGGAGCACCTCCGAGGAGGTCGCGAAGGGAACCGGTCTCTACCCGAGTACCGTCCGCGAAGCGCTCGCGGAACTCCACGACGAAGACCGCGTGACACGAGAGAAACGGGCCAGCGACGGTGCCGGGAACAACCCCTACGAGTACGCGGCGATCCAGCCGAGCGAACTCGTCGGCGGCGTCGTCGACCAGGTCCAGCACGAACTGAACACCATCTTTCGGCTCGATCGCGTCCTCGACCGGGAGCCCGACCGCGAGTCGACCCCCGGCCTCGAGGAGGCGGTCGAACCGGTCACGATCACCGTCGACGACACGGCTCCGACGTCGGACACCGATGCCGATTCGGACGGAGAATCGGGGACCGATGGCGACGTCATCGAGTTCGAAGACGACGACGGCGATGCCGACGACGATCACGGTCAACTGACCTGATCCGGTCGCTCGTTTTCGGATTGCCGGTTCCCTACTCCTCGAGTTCGAGGACCGTCGGCCGCTCGAGGTCGCAGTCACGGCCGACTGCCTCGATGGTCGTCGTCGGCCAGCGATCCGTCGCCGTCAGGAACTCGATTTCGTCGTCGGTGACCAGTGCGGTGTCCTCGCTTTTCGCCCCCTGAACGGACGGGTTCCACGCGTAGGCCATCGGCGATTCGACCGGCGCGTCGTGGTCGGGTGTCGCGATCCACTCGCGTCCGGCGAAGCCGGCAGCGCCGCCCTGATGGTGGTGTTCCCACTCGCCGTCGTAGCCGACCTCGTCGTAGGCGTTCTGGATCGCGGCGAAGACGTCGCCAGCGGTCTCGCCGTCGGCTCCACTGCCGTCGCTCGTGGCGGCCGCCCGGGTCGCTGCCAGTGCCGTCGTCTCCACGCGAGCGGCAGCCTCGTGGCGCTCCTCGAGCCAGGACGGCGGATCGAAGGCGACGGTCCGGGTACAGCTCGCGTGGAGGCCGGCCCGCTGGGCGGTCACGGAGACGAGCGCGTAGTCGCCGAGTTCGGCTTCGGTCGGCGTGTAGTGGCGATACTGCTGGACCCGCTTTGCGCCCCCGACGAGTACGACGGGCGTTTCGATGTTTCGCGCCGAGAGGGCGACCCGCAGCGCCGACGCGACCTCGTGTTCGGTATCCTCGGGGCGCAGCTCCCGACAGACTGACTCGACGGCGGACGCCGTCTGTCCGCCGAGTTCGCGGTATCGCTCGCGATCGCGTTCGGTCAGCGGCTGGCGCAGTGACGACGGATCGATGCGCTTGAACCCCGGAATCGAGATGTCGGCGACGGCCCGGTCGTCGTCGGCGACGTGCGCTGCGATCGCTTCCTCGAGCGACGATGCGTACCAAGGCATCTCCACGACCGAAACCTCCCCCGCCTCGAGATCGGGGAGTTCCTCCGCGACGAGCCGGTCGGCTTCGATGTTGTCCGTCACGAGGGACACCTCGGTCCCGTCGTACCCAACGGCAGCGACGCCGGTATCGGCCTCGCGGTCGACGACGTTGCTCCCGCCCGTGAACCAGGCAAACGAGTTGGGCCGGGCGAGCCAGATCGAGTCGAGGTCGTGGGACTCGAGGGCAGCCTCGAGTCGCTCGCGTTTGTCCATGTCGGGTTCTGGCGAGGATCGTTCTTGAATCCGGCGAACGCTTCTTCGGTGGCCAACCGGGGCGGGCTGTCGGGACGTGGACGAACCCGTGGCCCAGTCGAACCCGATCGGCGTCCACCCCTAGCGCTCGAGTCGCCGTTCGATCGGCCGGTCGCGGAGGTCGACCGTCGCGGCAAAGACTGCTCCGAGGACGACGCCCAACAGGGCGTGACCGAGCAGGCTGCCGGCAGCGGTCGTGGGGAACTGCTCGGTGTTGCCCCCGACTGCGGTCGCCCAGACGGGGAGGACGAGCAACGGGAGAACCGCCCAGACCGCGAGCCCGTAGACGAGACCGGCACCGGTCACCCGGGAGGGCACGCCGGTTCGGGAGAGCGCATCGGTTTCGACGTCGGTCCACGACACGCCGAGGATCGATGGGCGCGTGACGAGGAAGCCGAACACGAGTCCGAGGACGATTCCGTGAGCGACGTGGATCGCCCAGCCGAGGGGACCGGCTGACTCGAGGCCGTAGATCGCGGGGATCGCAGCCTCGAGGACGTCCGGCTCGAGGAGGACCATGACGATCCCGAACGCGATCGCGCCGACCGCACCGCCGACGAGCCAGCCGGCAGGGCCACTCAGTCCGAACGCGGCTGCGGTGTCGGATTCGCCACTCGTCGTCGGACGGCTACCACGAAGGAGTCGAAAAGCGTTGGTGGGGTCAGCGATTCGGTATCTCGGCCCTGGGTGACCGTTCCGAGCCCGAGCATTGTAGTGGCTCGCTCGCGAAGCACTCCCGTGGAGTACGAACTGCTCGCGTGGCCGCCCGACGGACCCAAGCTCCGACTCGACCACGAACGGTTCAGCTACGCCGGCAAGTTCGTCATGACGAACACCGGCAAGGCAGTCGCCCGCGCCGACGACGGCCGGCTCGTCGCGGCCGTCGCGTTCAACGAGGATCGCACCGACGACGACGTGTTGTGGCTTCGCTACGTGACCGTCGACCGCGACCGCCGCGGCGAGGGGATCGGCCCTGCACTCTGCCGGCGAGTGCGGGATCGCGCCCTCGAGCGCGGCTACGGCCGACTCCGGATCGCCGTCAACAACCCCTACGCCTACGAGGCGCTCTATCGGACGGGATTCGTCTACACCGGCGAGACGACGGGTATCGCCGAACTGATCCTCGAGTATCCGACGCCTGACGACCACGGTACCGCGGCGTGGACCGATCGAGAGCGGTATCAGGCTGGCCTCGAGGAGTACCGCGACCGGGGCCTCTCCGAGGCGGAGGAGCAGTTCCTCGAGTCGCGGCGCGAGGCCGAGCCGCCCGCCCTCGAGTCCGTCGAGTAGCGATCTCGGCGTTCGCAGTCGACTGCTCCGCGTTGTGTTCAAGCACCCGATTCAACTCGCTCGAGGGCGAACGCGATGGTATGGTCGACGAGCCACTCGACAATCTCGACCGCCGTATCCTGCACTTGCTCCAAGTGGACGCCCGCGGTGCCAGCGACACGGCCATCGCCGACGAAACCGACGTCACGGGGACGACGATCAACAATCGGATCACGCAACTGGAGGAGAAGGGCGTCATTCTCGGCTACAATCCCGAGATCAATTACGAGGCCGCGGGGTATCCGATGCGCGTCCTCTTCATTTGCTCGACCGACCTCTCCCGGCGGTCGGAAATGGCGGAGCAGGCACTCGAGGTGCGGGGCGTCGTCAACGTCCGGGAGATGTTGTCCGGCGAGGAGAACCTCCACGTGGAGGTGGTGGCCGAAGCGACGACGGACATCAAGCAAAGCACCGAACAGTTAGACGAGTTGGGGCTACAGCTCGTGAGCAGCAACATCCTGGCGGAGGAACACGTCCAACCGTGGAATCACTTCCACCAGGAACTCGTCGGCGAGCCCGACGCGCTCTCGGACCGCGAGTCAACCGAAAAGTAGCCATCGAAGCCGATATTGATTGGAGTATTGAACTGTTACCGGCGGGTCCCCGGCCGAATCGCCCCCGTTCGCTTGAAAAAACCAATCGGTCAGCGGTCTCTCCTCAGGATTGTAAAGTATGCAGAGTTATCGCAAAAAAGAGGTTAAGAGGGGCGAGACCAATCGATACGTGATGGCAGGACCGCATACGTCACGACTGACCGAAACGTTCGATCTCTTGTCTCATCCCTACCGGCGCTACGTGCTATACTATCTCACGAGAGAATCCGAGGCGGTCGGGATCGACACCCTCGCAGCCGTGATCGCCAACTGGGACGGTGACGGGACGAAGACGCCTCCCGGGAGCGGTCGCAGAGACGTCGAGACCGCGCTCCGTCACACGCACCTTCCGAAACTCGCCGACGCCGGCATCGTCCTGTTCGGCACGAACGCGGATGCGATCGAGTTCAGGGCAACGGACAGGTTCGACCGGATCCTCGAGGAGACGGCACGTCTCGACGGCTACATGCAAACCGCTCCCAGCGAGTGATTGCGAGAGCGCACGCGATCGCCCGGATCGTTCAATCGTAGCGGATCGTCAATCCGTCCTCGGTGATTCGAACCCCGTAATCGGCGATCGAAAACGAAATAACGAGCCGACTATCGGCAGTAACGAGCGCATCGAGCGCTTCGGGATCGACGTAATCGTAGAGGGTGTTGTCCAGTGTCGTCGAGAGATCGGCCGGTGTAACCTCTTCTAAGGATGCGATCGCTCCGATGATCGCCATACTCGGCTCGGTGGTCGCCCAATCGTAGTGATGGTGGACGGACTCGGAGTAAGTAGAGCAGTCATCCATAGTCATCGGTAGCGCTGTGTTCGGTTATAGTTGCCGCGCCGTATGAACGAAACCGACCGCCGCTCGCACGACTGCTGCCACTGTGGGCTCGCCAGTTCCGTTACTACGGGTGTGGAAGGGCGGGGACGGTTCGCTCGCGGATCGAACGCGGATCCACGAGGACGCCGACTGCGAAGCCAACGATTCAAATCCCAGTCCGCCTAACTGCCGTCAATGGGAAACGCTGCACTTCGGGACATCGCCGTCATCGAGGACATCCCCTTCGCGGACATCGAGGGCGTCGTCGCCGTCGACGCACACAACTGGCTCTATCGATACCTGACGACGACGGTCAAGTGGACCGACAGCGGCACGTACACGACCGCCGACGGGACCGAGGTCGCCAACCTCGTCGGGATCGTCCAGGGACTCCCCAAGTTCTTCGAACACGACATCACGCCGGTGATGGTCTTCGACGGCGGTCCCTCCGATCTCAAGGACGACGAGATCGAGTCCCGCCGCGAGCAACGACGGAGCTACGAGGACCAACTCGAGACTGCCCGCGAGGAAGGCGACGCAGTCGCGATCGCCCAACTCGAGTCTCGCACCCAGCGACTGACGCCGACGATCCAGGAGACCAGCCGCGAACTCCTGGGACTGCTCGACGTGCCGATCGTCGAAGCGCCGGCGGAGGGGGAAGCCCAGGCCGCCCACATGGTCACGCGCGGCGACGCCGACTACGTCGGCTCCGAGGACTACGACGCCCTGCTCTTTGGCGCACCGCTGACGCTGCGTCAGCTGACGAGCAAGGGCGACCCCGAACTGATGGACCTCGAGGCCACGCTCGAGCACCACGACCTCACCCTCGAACAGCTGATCGACGCGGCGATCCTCGTCGGGACGGACTTCAACGAGGGGGTCTCCGGCATCGGTCCCAAGACCGCGATTTCGGCGATCACCGAACACGGCGACCTCTGGAGCGTCCTCGAGGCGCGGGGCGACCACGTCGAACACGGCGATCGCGTTAGACAGCTATTCCGCGATCCCAACGTGACCGACGACTACGAGTTCGAGACGACGCTCGAGCCGGATCTCGCCGCCGCCCGCGAGTACGTTACCGACGAGTGGGGTGTCGACGAAGACGAGGTCGCACGCGGCTTCGAGCGAATCGAGGAGAGCGTCACCCAGACCGGGCTGGACCGCTGGACGTGAGTTCCGAACCTGCTCTTAATCGAATTTTTGCCGAGGGTGCGCCAAACAAAACGTCGTCTCAGAACAGGTGTTTGTCCTCGTCCAGGAGTTTCGCGGGGCCGCCGACGTCCCAGACGGTGGTGGAGACGCCGCAGTCGGCGACGGCTTCCTCAACTTCGTCGGCGTGTTCCTCGGTGGTGTTGACGTAGACGCTGGCCCCCGTGTCCGTCGAAAAGTAGACGGGGATGTCCTCCTCCTCGCGGAGTTCGCGGACTTTGTTGAAGACCGCGAGCGTGGCCGGCTGCCAGTAGACCCACCCCGAGGGGCCGGTCATGGTCGTCGCAGCCAGCGACAGCGAGTCGTGTTCGGCGCGTTCGAACACGCCCTCGAAGTCGTCGTTGCGCAGGGAGTCACGCATCTTCGCGATCTGTTCGTGGATGTGGGCGTTGCGGGCCTGGAACATGTGGCTGTCGGCGGCTTCGCGGTGGGCGTCGTCGGTGTCCTTGTGGTAGGGGACGAGGCCGACGACGATCTTGAGGTCCTCGTGGAGGTTCGAGGGGACCCGCTCGGAGCGACAGTCCTCGTCGTTCATCCCGGTGCGGAGATGTGAGAAGGCACCGGTGACCGCCCGCGCGGACGAGGCCGACCCGACGCGGGCGATCGTCGAGATCTCTCCTCTGGAAGCGTCGAGTTCGGCCGCCTCGGCCAGGGCCATCGCCGCGGCCGCAAAACCGGAGGAGGAAGATCCCAGCCCGACGTTGGTCGGGAAACTGTTCTCGCTCTCGAGGCGGACCGGGTAGACGGTGTGCGCCGCGTCGGACTTCGAGCGGGCCTTCTCGACGACTGCTTCGACCCGTTCGTACGCTCGCCCCTCGAGTTCCTCGCCGTCGACGACGAAGGTGTCCTCGTCGTAGTCCATCGAGAACTCGACGGTCGTGCGGGTGTGGCTCGGGGCCGTACAGACGCTGATGCTGTCGTGGTAGGGCAGGCGCTCGATCTCGTCGCGCATCCCGTGATACTTGACCAGCCCCTGAATGGGGTGGGCCATGGCCGTGGCTTTCATACCCACATAGGTGGCTGAGGGCCGCTTAAAGCTCACGGCATCCGGCGACCGATCTCGGCCCGGGACTGACTCGCAGATTGAGACTCTTCTAAAGTTAACAGTACCCAGTCGGCGCTCGAGTCGCGAGACTATCGTAGTCATTGAACGTCAATGCCCACCTCATCGCCCGACGACGGTGCGATGAGTGTATCAATCGTTTCGGTGGCCACGATACCGCCGAAGACAGATCGCGTCCGTTCCGCCGCCGAGGCGATCCGGAACCCGAACGCTAAACAGAACCGGTTCCCACCACCCTCCTATGGGAACCCCACGCGAGACGCCCCAGGCCCAAGCCGAGGCGGTGGTCGACCGCCTCGAGGCGGAGTATCCCGAGTCGACGATTTCGTTGCGGTACTCGAACCGCCTCGAACTGCTGATCGCGGTGATCCTCTCGGCGCAGTGTACGGACGAACGGGTCAACAAGGAGACGAAACACCTCTTCGAGAAGTACGACGGCCCCGAGGATTACGCGACCGTCGATCAGGACGAACTCGCCGAGGACCTGAACTCGATCACCTATTACAACAGCAAGGCGGAGTACATCCGCGACTCCTGTGGGACGATCCTCGAGGAACACGACGGCGAGGTGCCCGATACGATGGACGAACTGACCGAGCTCTCGGGCGTCGGCCGAAAGACGGCGAACGTCGTCCTCCAGCACGGCCACGACATCGTCGAGGGAATCGTCGTCGACACGCACGTCCAGCGGCTCTCACGGCGGCTGGGGCTGACCGAGGAGAAGTATCCCGAACGGATCGAGCAGGATCTGATCGAGATCGTCCCCGAGGACGATTGGCAGCAGTTTACTCACCTCTGTATCGACCACGGGCGGGCGACCTGTACGGCACAGAATCCCGACTGTCACGACTGCGTGCTGGCGGACATCTGCCCCTCGGAGAAGGGCGACAGCGGGATCGACCTCGCCTCCGGCGACCCCTGGTAATCGGCCATTAGACGGCCTGAAACGGCGCGATCGGCACGCCGACCTTCGCAAGCCCAACGCCCTTTCGGGAGCCGCCGATACCCCATGTCGGGATCGCTATGTCCGACACCACTGACGAACACGAGACCACCGGGACGGACGAACACGGCCGCGACGTCCAACTCGAGAAGGAGCAAACCGATCCGGAGGAGACGCGAGACGAGGAGGGGCTCACCGAGGAAGAGAAGGAAGCCCGAGAGCGACGGAACGAAGCGCAACGCCGTCAGGACATCGAACAGCAGTCCGACGATCGGGAGGACGACGCCCTCGAGAATGCGAATCCGGACCACCACCGGGACGAGGAGCCGTACAACAACTGAGACGGTTTGCTGTCCCGACGTCCCGGTGGGGCCGCGGGGCGGTCGTTCCCACCGGCACTGACGGACAGGAGACCGTATGAGACGGTCTGTCGTGCCCGCTCACAGTCATCGCCTACGATAGCCGCTCGTCGGGAACGCACAGCGTCGAGAGCGTGCCGTCGGCGGCGACGACAACCCGTGACTCGGGCGTCACCATCCCGGTCGACCGCCCGTCGACGACGAGTGTCACGTCACCTTCCTCGCGTTCGACCGTAAACGTCGATTCGTCGTTTGGAAGCACCCATCGGCGCGTCTGGGTGACGAACGGCCCGATCGGCGCGACGGCAACTGCGTCGATGGCCGGCGAGAGCTGTGGTGTGTCGACTGCACTCGCGTAGCCGTGGCTGCCCGCCGGCGTCGCCACGACGACGCCATCGGCGCGGAAGGTCGCGACGGGCTCCCCACGGCTTCGGACGCCGTACTCGGAGATTCGTGCCGGTTCGTCGGTGATGAGCGTCACGTCGAACAGGGCGCGTTCTCGGCCCACGATAGTCGCGGGCTCGCCGTCACGCGTCGACTCGAGGACGACGTCCAGAACCGGATGGGACCGACGGATGCTGTCCCCATCGAGGACGGCCGCAAGTGCATCGGGAAGTCGATCGCGATCGATCGACTCGATACCGGAGACGGGACCGATCGGAAGGACGGGGGAGTCGACGCCGGCACGGGCGATCGCCGACAGGGTTCGTTCGCCAGCCGTCACCAGCACCGACGGGTCGGCCGCCAGAACGTCCTCGAGGACCCCGCTACTGATCGTCCCGCCGGCATCGACGACTGCCGTCTCGAGAGCCTCACCGATCCCGATCGCGTCGCTGGCCGCGTCCTCGGGATCGACGACGCCGACGACGGGAGAACTGTCCGCGCTCCACGCGCCATCCATGGCCGTCAGTTCACACGGCCCGCTCAAAAGCGTACGGTTGTCGACCGCGTGCCGGCGGTCGGTCGACCGAGACGTAACTGTCGGCGAGTGCCTCGGGGGATGGCTTCCCGATGTAGACGGGACCTGTCTTCGACAGCCTCATACGGTCTCCTGTCAGTCAGTGCCGGCGGGACCGCGAACCGCCCTGGGGTCCCGCCGGGACATCGGCACAGCAACCCGTCTCACTCGTCGTAGGGCCAGTCGCCGGTCACCCGCATCCCTTCGGCGAGGCCCTGGGACTCGAGATCGGCCGCGATCGCCTCCGGCTCTCTGTGGTCGACCGTCAGTTCCGTCCGAGCGAGCGCGACGACGTACTCGGTCAGGAGGATGGCCTGCTCGCGTAGCGTTCGGGGCTCGAGCTTTTCGATCGTATCGGCGAAGGTGTGTCCCCATCCCCGTCCCGGACCGTCGGCGATCGACTTGACGTGACAGCCAGGGACGCCCCACTGGACGAACGGCCAGTGGTCGCTGTGGGGCCCGACCTTCGGGACCGTCCCGATCGGGTGATCGTACCGGTCCGCGATTTCGTCGGCGACGTCTCGGAGTGCGTCGAAGCCGTGCGTGATGATCGAGAGCGTCCGATCGCGGACGACGCCGTCGTTGTTCACGACCGCCGTGATCGAGTCGTGGTCGGCGTCCTCGGCGTAGCGCGTGGATCCGACCAGGCCGACCTCCTCGGCCCCGAAGGCGACGAACTCGACGCGAGTCTCGAGGTCGTCCTCGCGCGTTGCGAGGGCGTTCGCGATCTCGATCAGCATGGCGGTCCCAGCGCCGTTGTCCATCGCGCCCTCGGCGATATCGTGGGCGTCGACGTGACTCGTCACGAGGACGCGCTCGTCGGTGTCGGGTCCGAGTTCGGCGTGGACGTTCTGACTTTCCGCAGGGTGAATCGCCGCGTCGACGGAGACCGTGACCGACTCGCCGTCGAACCGGCGGGCGAGTCGTGCGCCGACCTCGCTCGAGACGCCGACGGCCGGAATCGGGCCGATCGGCTCCTCCTTCCAGCCTACGCTGCCGGTCGGGGGGAGACACCCCTCCACGTGGTTTCGGTAGACGAACCCCGCTGCCCCGTTCTCGATAGCGTAGTGGTACTTCTCCCGGCGGTGGAGGTATCGATCGTAGTAGTCGGGAACGTCGCTGCGAACCATGACGATCGCGTCCTCGACGTCGGTCTCCTCGAAATCCTCGGGCAGGCCGTAGCCGAGATCGACCAACGGGGCGACGACGCGGTCGTCGGGGCTGCGCGGAAGGGCGATACAGTCCTGAGTGGTGTCTCCGGCAAGAATCGCGCTCTCGCCTCGCGTCCAGCCCTGTATCTCGAAGGACTCGAGGCGGGCGTTTCGCGCGCCAGCGTCGGCCAACGCGTCCCGGGTCAGTTCGGCGGCTTCCCGTTCGCCCTCGCTGCCGGCCATCCGGTTGCCGATATCGACGAGTCCCTCGAGGTGAGTCCAGCCACGGTCGCTCTCGAAGACGGTTCCGATCCAGTCGGTCATAGTTCGACCGTGGAGCGGCGGCCGGGTAATTGTACCGCCCGATCGCGGCCGCTGATCGGAAACTGAAATTCTGTTGTAAAGTGTTGTTGACACGACGACTACGAATCTTTTTTACGCCGCTCCATCTCGGAGTCGATATGCGGGAGACGCTTGCCGACTGGCGGCCGGCCATCGACGAGGCGATCGCCGATCTGGTCCCACGCGAAATCGACGCCGACTACCTCGAGTCGTTTTTCGGGCCCCCGACCTACGAGTACGATCCGACTGGCATCCAACGCGCGTTAGCGACGCCGCTGTGGGACCTGCTCGACCGGGGTGGGAAACGATGGCGCGCAGTGCTCTTTCTCGTCCTCGTCGAGGGCTTCGGCGAGGACCCGGCCGAGTACTTGCCCTACGCCTGCATCCCGGAGATCCTGCACAACGGGACGATCATCGTCGACGACGTCGAAGACGGGGCCACCATTCGGCGCGGTGAACCGGCGCTCCACCGGGTTTACGGCCGCGACATCGCGCTCAACGCCGGCAACGCGATGTATTTCCTTCCGCTGAAGATCCTCACGCGGGATCCGGCCGACCTCCCGGCCGAGCGGCGGCTGGCCGCCTACGAAATGCTCATGTACGAACTCAACCGGACACATCTCGGCCAGGGGATGGACATCTGCTGGCACAACGAAACCGAGGTCCGGATCGGCACCGACGAGTACCTCGAGATGTGTGCGTGCAAGACCGGGTGCCTGGGTCGGATCGTCGCCCGTCTCGCTGCGATCATCACCGACCAGCCTCCCGAGGTCGAGGAGGCCGTCGCCACGTACGCGGAACTGACCGCGGTCGCGTTTCAGATCGGCGACGACATCTTGGACGTCGAGCACTCGCTGGGTCGAGCCGGCGAGTTCGGCAAGGCGTTTGGCAACGACATCCGCGAGGGGAAAACGACCCTCCTGGTCATCCACGCGATACAGGAAAGCGGGCCCGACCGTGCCAACCGGCTCGAGGAAATCCTCGCGAGCGAGGACAACACCGACGACGAGATCCGCGAGGCCCTGTCGATCCTCGAGGCGGCCGGTAGCATCGAGTATGCGCGCGAACGTGCGCTCACACTGTCCGCACAGGCCCGCGAGGCGATCGACGGGCTGGCCTTCGACGCGGAGACGACCCGCAAGTTAAACGAGTTCACGGAGTTCGTCATCGAGCGCGATACGTAGCGGGTCGAACGCCGCTGTGAGGGCGACTCGACGACTGTCTCCGGTGGCCCGCAGTCGCCACGACCGCGGGCTGTGGTCACCCCAGATCCTCGTCCCGCTGGGACTTCCGGAGGATGAACGGTCCCATCGCGAGCGTTCGCTTCGCGACGGTCACGACCCGGAGGACGTAGACGATGAAGACGATGAACGGCGTGATACCGACGATGAACCCCGTGCTCGTCACCCAGACGAGGTTGTCGACGCCAAGCGTCGTGCCGGGAAACGTGCTGGCCTCGACGTACATCAGCATGATTCCCGTCATCAGGAGGGCAGGTATCGACGCGTACAACAGCGCCCGTGAGAGATTGATCAACTCCCACTGGAAGTACAGCGTCTTGAAGTGCTCCCGAGCGGGGCCGAAGAACTTCAGGAGCGAAATCATCTCGTCGATCTCTTCGTCTGCGGCGTCCGACAGTTCGTCGCCGTGATCGGCACGGAGCTTGCGGGCGTCGTAGATCTTTCGGGAGTAGTTGAATTTGAGCGCGTTCCAGATCACCTCGAACGTGCCGAACTGGGCGTCTTCGAGGCTTTTCTTGACGCTCCGCGCGTTTTCGGTGATGTCGTCGACGTAGCTGTCGACTTTCCGTTGAAGGTCGTCGCTGTGGCCGGGCTCGGCCGTTATCTCTGTCTCGAATTCGTTCGCTTCCTCCTGGATGCCGTCGACGAGTTCGTAGAGGAAGGCGGCGGGTTCGGGCGGCGTCACGTCCTCCTCGAGTTCCCCTTCCAGATCCCGGCGAAACTTCATGGCCGCTTGCATCCGATCGCGCTGGTCGCCGATCGCGCCGAGTTCCTGGGAGAGCACCAGCTGGTTGATCGTGACGACGATCGACGTCCCCGTGATGATCGCGCCGATAAAGGCCGAGAAGATCCAGAAGGTCCCGTTGTTCGACGCGACGATCACGCGAAGCGGGGTGAGTCCGGCCTGACTGAGGCCGACGAGAACGACGAACACGACGCCGAGTACGATCGCCGTCAATACCCAGCGGTTTATCCGAAGCAGGAGATACAGCCGCGGGCCGGTGAGCCGTCCGCCCCGGTTCTCGTCGGCGTCCGAATCGGAGATATCCATCCGGCGATCCGAACCGACCACGACGGTGGACAAAAGCGTCGGGCCGGGACACGACGGGTCGGTAACCGTCCGGTCTCGAGCAGTGCCCGCGTCCGGCCTCGTGTGACCCACGGAAACGCTCGTCCGAGCGCTCGGAATCGGGTCGTTCGTGCTCCGGGAGACCGGCCGAGGAGCCACATCACGTGGAAGTGACTACCGGTCTTCCCCATAGGTCACGTCGAACGGCCCTTCGTCGGGTTCTTTCTGTGGCACCATCGGACCGACCGACGCGGTTCGGTGCGTGATGGTCGTGGTCCGGAGGATGTAGGAGACGAGGAGCGCAAGGGGCATGAGAACGACCACGATCAGGGCAGTCACGACGTAGGGCAACACGGCAGCGCTGACGCTCGGTCCAGTGAAGTCGGCATACAGGAGACCGATGAGGATCGCCGACAGGATCGACGGCACGCCACAGTAGATCGTCAGCTGCGAGAACCTGGTGAGTTCCCGCTGCAGGTAGGTCGTCTTGAATTGCTCTCGAGCCACGCTGAACAGTTTCAGGGAGTCGACCAGTTCGTCGAGCCGTTCGGTGGCGGCCGGTGACAACGTGTCGGCGTACTCGCCGCGCAGATGCGTGCCGACGTACAAGTGCCAGGACTCGTCGTACGTGATCGCCGCCGAAACGGCGGTAAACGCGTCGGACTCGGATTGTGATATTTGATCCTCGATCCGATCCGTTCGCTCGTGGACGCCGTTCGTGTACCGAACGACCGTTTCGCGGACCGCCTCGTCGTCATCCTCGACGGCATCGGCCAGCGCGGCAGCGTCGTGTTGGATCGACTCGACGATCAGTTCGAGCACTCGCGTCGGCGACGCCGGGCTCGCGGGAACGGCCGCGTCGTCGGCCACGTCCCGGCGGAACTCGATGACTCCCTCCAGTCGCTCACGGGCCTTGCCGGCCGCAGTGAACTCCTGGGAGAGAATGAGCTGGTTGACCGAGACGACGAGGGTCACGAGCGAAAACGTCCCCGCGATCATGCCGCTTGCCACCCGCGTTACGGGGCTCGGGTTGGCGAAGTTGATGACGCCGAGTTCGTAGAGTCCGATCACCAGCACCAAAACGAGGCCCGAGAGGGCCCCGGTGACACCTAGTCGATTCCCTTTGACCAGCACCCACTCACGGAACCGCGTCAGCAACCCGACCTGGCCGCCGATGTCGGCTCCGTAGGACTCGAGCGTCTCGTCGCTCTCGGAGGTCCCCATGCTGAGAGCATCAATGGACCCGACAATAAGGACCTGCGTTGCACAGTTCGCCACGGTTCGAACCGGTGGCAGATGCGAGGGCCACCGCGTGGCTCGTCCCGGAACGACCGAGAGGTCGACCGGAAACGAGAACTGCCGCTTCAAGGCCTACACTGAAATGGATCGGCGATGTCGGTCCGGTGTATGCTCGGTGAGGGAACCAACTCGCGGATGATCGGTCGCCGGCCATGACCCGTTCGGAATCGACGAGCCGACGGCGAGTGCTCGCGTCGGTGGGGTCGGGGATCGCGGCCGCGGCCGCCGGCTGTCTCGGCGGGGGCGGACTCGACGGCCAGCCGGCCTACGAGGACGGAAACGTCGGTGACGTAAACGCCAGCAACGTCTCCAGTCGGTCGGCGACCCAGCTCTCGGCCGCCTCGGCACTCGCCCAGCAGGAACCCACCGCCTCGGTGACGCCCCTGAATCCGCTCGAACTGGTCGAACACGAGTTCGTCGTCGAGGACGGCTACCTCGGCTCGACGGTGCAGGGGATCGTCGCGAATACTGGCCGGAATCGGATCCAGACCGTCGAAGTACGGACCCGTATCTACAACGGTTCGGGGAACGTACTCGGCCGGTATCTCGCCAGTACCGGCGACCTCGATGGGGGGTCGTCGTGGGAGTTTCAGGTCGTCGTCCTCGAGGCCCCATCCGACGTTGCCGACTACGATATCACCGTTCTGGGAACCCCGTCGTGAGTGATCGCGATCCGGTCGCCGGTTCGCGTCTCTGCACTTCGGAGGCCTGTCCCCACTGACGATGTCGCGATCACGTCGGCCTCGACCCCAACTCGAGGACGCTTTCACCGCCGTTAGCGCCACGGCGTTCCCGATACCGCGATTGGCTGTTCAGGTGACAGAACCTCATGTATATCCGTATTCGCGCCGAACGGGAGAGTAATATGGAGGGTTTCAGTTCGAGATCGGTAGCGAGCCGAGCGGCGGTGGGAACATCGTCGGCTCCGTCCCCGCCGACCGACGGGTTCGATCGCGCTGGCAACAACCTCAAACGCGGCGGCGAAACCACCACCCGATGAGAGACTCAGACACCGTCGGCGCAGAACCGGTCCGCATCCTGCTCGTCGAGGACAACCCTGGTGACGTTCGTCTTACCGAGGAAGCGTTCAAACAGGGTCGAATCGAGAACGACATGTACGTCGTCTCGGACGGCAACGAAGCGCTGGATTTCCTCACCCAGCGTGGCGAGTACGCCGACATGCCACAGCCGGATCTCGTTTTGTTGGATCTCAACCTGCCGGGGAAGGACGGCGAGGAGGTCCTCGAGGAGTTGAAGGCCGATCCGGCGCTTCGATCGATTCCAATAATCATTCTGACGAGCTCGCAGGCGGAGGAGGATATCGCCACGTCCTACGAACTCCACGCGAACGCGTATCTCACGAAGCCGGTCGATCCCGATGAGTTCATCGAAACCGTCCGGGCCTTCGAGAAGTTCTGGTTTTCGGTCGTCCGGCTCCCGCCAGGGGTCGATAGCCAATGAGCGAGACGGACGCCCGTCTCGGCAGCGAGCACAGCCAAACAGCCACCGACACGCTCCACATTCTCCTCATCGAGGACAACCCCGGCGATGCCCGCCTGATTCAGGAGATGCTGCGAGATTCCGAGGAACTCGCCCAGCGCGTCAGCCAGGGGACGGCCCCGGGTCCGACGCCCGAGATCAGCCGTGAGAGCCGCCTCGAGGCCGGGGTCGAGACGGTCCGCTCCGAGGCGACGGACATCGTTTTGCTCGACCTGAACCTTCCCGACAGCCAAGGGGTCCAGACCCTCGAGACCGTCCACGAGGTGGCCGAAGAGACGCCGATCGTCGTCCTGACCGGCGTCCGCGATCAGCAGGTCGGCGTCGAGGCGATCCAGCGCGGTGCACAGGACTTCCTCGTCAAAGACGAGGTGACGAGCGAACTGCTCGTCCGGACGATCCATCACGCGATCGAACGCGCCCGCCAGCAGCGCGAACGCCGCCAGCAGCGCGATCACCTCGAGTCACTCAACCGACTCAACCGGATCGTTCACGACATCACCCACGCGGTGATCACGACCGAGACGCGAGCGGAACTCGAACAGCAAGTCTGCGATCGCCTCGCCGAGTCGGACGCCTACCGGTTCGCGTGGATCGGCGGTGTCAAACCGGGGAGCGACCGCGTCGTCCCGAAGGCGGCGGCCGGCGTCGAGGACGGCTATCTCGACGAGATCGAGATCACCGCCAACGAGAACGAGCAGACCGGGCAGGGGCCAGCGGGGGCGGCGGTCCGAACCGGCCGAGTGAGGGTGATCAACGACACCGAGAGCGACCCCGAGTTCGAACCGTGGCGCGAGGCCGCTTACTCCCGGGGCTACCGGTCGTCGGCAGCGATCCCGATCATCCACGAGGACCTCGTCTACGGGGTATTGTGCGTCTATTCGTCGTCGCCGCGATCGTTCGAAGGACCGGAAGCCGGCGTCCTCGATCGAATCGGCGACATCGTCGCCCACGCGATCACGGCGATCGAACGCAAGGACGCGCTGGTCAGCGACGCCGTCGTCGAACTCGAGTTTCGCATCGGGGCGATGGCCGAGGAACTGGTCGAACTCTCGGCGGCGGAATCGTGTACGATCGAGTTCGAGCAGTTGGTCAGTGGTGACGAGGCCTTGCTCGCGTACGGCTCCGCACACGGCCTCTCCAAGGAGGAGTTCACCGACGCCATCGACAGGACCGACGGGATCGAAGACGTTCGGTTCCGCTCGGTCAGGCGGGACGAACTCGAGTTCGAACTGATCGCACCCGCGGCCGTCTCGCTGTTCGAAACGATCGCCACGCACGGCGGTCGCGTCGCGTCGGCGACGATCGCCGACGGGGAGTTCCGGTTCGTCGTCGAACTCCCGCGTGGCCGGGACACTCGGCGGATGATCGAGCACATCAAGTCCCAGCGCGAGGACGTGACCTATCTCGCGCAGCGCACCACCGAACGGGGGACCCGAAGCGATTCGTCGACCCCGTCCGTGCTCGAAGACGAGTTGACCGACAAACAGCGGGCGGCCCTCGAGACCGCCTACTTCGCGGGCTATTTCGATTGGCCCCGCGGGAGTACGGGCGAGGAGATCGCCGAGCGACTCGGAATCGCGCCGGCGACGTTCAACCAGCACCTTCGGACCGCCGAGCGGAAGTTCTTCGACTCGGTTTTCGGCGAGTAACGGGGCCGACGTTTCATACGGACCGCTGTCAGTCAGTGCCGGCGACCCCGGACCCGTCCGTGGGGTCGCCCGGTCGCTCGAGACAGGGAACCGTCTTAGAGCCCGACGCCGTCCGCGAGGAGTTCGTGAGAGCGCAGGACGTCGTCGTGATCGGCGATGATGTTCTGGACGACGACGTCGTCGACGCCGACCCGATCCGTGAGTTGCTCGAGCAACTCGGCTACCGTCTCCGGACTCCCCGAAATCGAGCGCGGCCAGTCGCCGTCGGGAAGCGGGTTCGGCGTCGGCTCCGGGACGCCCCCGAGTTCTTCGATCGCCGCCTCGACGGACGGTGGCGATCCGACGACGCCGCGTCGCATCCGCTTGTAAGACGCTTCGGCGGTCGCTCGCAGCCTGGCTGCGTCGTCGTCGCTGTCCCCACAGGCGACGTTCATCGCGAGCATTCCGGTCGGTTCGTCCGGGCCAGCACCGAGTGGTGACGGTTCGAACGTGTCGCGATACGTCTCGAACGCACGCTCGGCGAGGGTCGGTCGGATAAATCCGGCAAAACAGTACCGGAGCCCGAGTTCGCCGGCGATCTCGGCGCTCGAGGGACTCGAGCCGAGGACCCACACCTCGGGAACGTCGTCCGCGGATCGGGGGAGCTGGAGGTCGGCGTAGGCGTGGTCGTCCGGGAACCCGTCGTAGAGGTGGCTCACGGTCGCGTCGATCTTCTCGGCGTGGTCCTCGTCGGGGTTTCGTTTCTGTCGGTCGGTCCCCAGCGCACGGTCCGCGGCCGGGATTCCGGTCGCCCGCCCGAGGCCGAGATCGACGCGCCCCGGAGCCAGCGCGTCGAGGGAACTGAACGTCTCCGCGACCTTGAACGGCTGGTAGTGGTTGAGCAAGACCGTGCCGGAACCGACTCGGATCTCGTCCGTTTCGGCCGCGAGGTGCGCGATCAGCGTCTCCGGGGTCGTGCTCGCGATCGAGTCCGTCATTCCGTGGTGTTCGGCCATCCAGAACCGCGTGTAGCCGAGCTCCTCGGCCAACCGGGCGAGCTCGACCGTATTCTCGTAGGCTTCGGTCGCAGTACCGCCTTCCGGGACGGGTGCGAGATCGACGATAGAGAGATCCATACCGACCGCTCGGAAGCGAACGCCCAATAGCCGTTCGATTCGTCGCGATTGTGACTGGGCAAATCACCGACGATCGATCCACGAGAGTTCGACGCCGCACTGGAGACGGCCGATCGACGAGGGATGCCGTCATCGAAACGGCCGCGAGCGATTTTTAGGTCGTACGAAAAAATATAACTAAATTGAAAACTTATATGGGTGAGCAAGTCGTTCTAGAGACTGTGATGAACACGCAGAAGACCGTCCACCAGGAAGCCGGCACCGTCGAGGAGAACGCGCTCAGGCTCGAGCCCGAGAAGGCAGAACAGATCGTCGAGGCGCTGAACAGGGACCTCGCGGATGCGTACGTCCTCTACCACCAGCTCCACAAACACCACTGGAACGTCGAAGGCGCGGAGTTCCTCGACGTCCACGTGTTCCTCCAGGAGGTCTACGAGGACGTCGAGGCAGCAGCCGACGAGGTCGCCGAACGGCTGCAGGCCCTCGGTGGCGTTCCCCACGCGAGCATGACGACGCTGGCCGATAACGCCACCGTCGAACCCGAAGACGAGGACGTCTACGACATCCGGACGTCGCTCGCGAACGACCTCGAGATGCTAGGCGACATCATCGAGAGCTACCGAGAGCACATCGAACTCGCGGAAGGGCTGGGCGATCACGCGACCGCCCAGATGCTCCGCGAGCAACTCGAGACCATCGAGGAACACACCCACCACATCGAACACTACCTCGAGGACGATACGCTCGTCCTCGAGTCGGCGACCAACTAACTGCCGATCAGTCGCGGCCGGCATCATTGCTCCGACCGCGATGTCCGATCGTCACGTCGGGTTCCGTCTTCCGGGCGGCCGTTATTTTCGCGCTCACCAGGGCTGTCATTTCTCCCTTGTCGGCTGATCGTCGCCGCCGAACCCCAGAAGCCACTCGCTTGCGAACCAGCACCCCTGAACTGGATCAGGCGGAGACGTCCACGGCGTCGATGTCCTCGGTCTCGAGGAGGGTTTCCGCGACCCGTTCGGTGACGAGGGCACTGACGTTCCCCGCGAGTGCCATCGCCTCCCCGTCGGGCTCCTCGAGGTCGAGGACATCACGGAAGAACGTCGACAGAACCACGTACGTCTCGTACAGCTCGGCGGCCCTCTCCCGTCCGTGCGCGGTGAGCGTCGCCCCGTCGTACGGTTCGTAGGTGAGATAGCCGTGGTCCTCGAGTCGCTGGAGCGTTTCCGTAACGACCGCCGGGGACCGGTCGAGTTCGTCCGCGACGTATCCCGGTGAGACCGGTTCGCCCACGTCATGAACGGCGAGATAGCACACGAGCAGGTACTGGGAGGCGTCGGTCATGCGTGTCGAGTGGTGCTATCGCGGACGAATCGCTGGTGGTGGGTACGACCCGCGTCGATATCGGAGACGGGCGACGCGGCGACCGATCCCGTCGACCTGCGATCCCGTCTCGGATCGACTGGCATACGATTTAGGGTAGCCTAAAACATTAAAATAGTTGCGGATGGGCGTCGTCGTCGAAACGCCGAGGGGCCTCGAGCGAGAACGGACGACCGTGACCGACCACGGCGAGGATCGATCCGACGGCGATCGAATCGAGTACCGCGAGTGTGAGCTCTGTGGCGACCGGGTGCCCGCCCCGGTCTATCGCGAACACCTGCTCAAGGAGTGTCCTGGTCGCTGACCGCGGGCATCGCTCAGTCGTTTTCTCGTAGCGAGACGCGGCGAAACCCATATCCGACTCGTCGAAATCACAGGGAGATAGTGACGGGACGGGTACGATCGAGGATCTGGCAGTGTCCGAAGTGTGGACGGCGCGTCAACGGGTTCGTGAACGGCCGTCGGTGTCCGTCCTGTCGGGAGGCGGTCCTCGACGACGCCGAACACACCGATCGGCGTGATATCGACGGGGAGTGATCCGTTTCCCTTCCTCCCTCCGCCGCGTCACGTTTCTTCGACGTGACGGATCTCGCAGGCGATCCCGCGGCTACTCTCGGCCATCTCGCGGCCGAACATCTCGGCGCGGCCGACGGCGAACGCCTTCGGTCCCTCGACGATCACCTCGTCGCCGACGCGGATGTCCTCGTCGGCGTCGACGACCCCCGGCGCGAGCACGCTGCCGTGGGGAACGAAGCCGTCGATCTCGACGCGCTTGACAGGGGCGTCGCTCTCGAGCCAGCGCCGTGCGCCCGCGAGCGTAAAGGACAGCGTTCCGTACTGGGGAACCATCGTCGCGAGTTGGGTATCTTCGGGGTCGCGCACCTGGATCTTGGGATAGCGGCTGGTCGTCTGGATGTCCGCGAACAGCTCGTCGCCGGCCCCGTCGCCCAGCAGGTAGTCCGCGATGGCGCGGACGGTGTTGTGCTCGCGCTCGCGCTTGGAATATTTCAACTCGCCCGAGAGCGCACTCGAGAGGTTCGCGAGTGACTCGTCGTCGGTCGGGTGTTCGTCGACGGTGTAGGTGATTTCGAGGTCGAGCGCCTCCTCGACGCGCTCGACGATGTCGCGATAGCCTTCGTCGGGAACGTGGGCAATGATTTCCGGGTACTCGTTTCGTTCGAGGTAGCGCTGCAGGACCGCGCTCACGAACTGTTTCTCGTCTTCCGACCAGCGACCCGTCACGACGGTGTCGTAGTGCTGGGCGGGGTAGGTCGTCTCGAGTTCCTGGGGGACGACGCCGATCGGACTGGTCATCGAAACGAGGTGGGCGCGCCACTGGATGGCGTCGTGGAACTGGCGGTGGCTCTGGGACTCGCTGTAGGGCTTGGCGGCCGAACACGGGACGAGTACGAGCGGATTCTGGAAGCGATTGCGGTACCGCGTCGTCACCCGGTCGGCGAAGCGCTGGATCTCCACGCGGCGGAGGGTGTCTGACGTCGCAGCGTCGATCCGGGCGTCCCGCAGGATTGGCGTCCGCTCCTCGAGGTAGCCCCACTGGGAGTCGAGTTCGCGCATCGCGGCGGTGAGCCACTGGTCGTGACGGGTCTGGCCCTCGATGTAATCTCGAAGACGGCCGTCCCGAATCCGGCGGCGGACGATCGCCAGTTCGGCCTCGAGAGCGTTGACGTTGTGCGCGGCACAGTCCTCGCGAGTGAACTCCTCGCGGGGCCCCTGACAGGCGGGACACGAGCAGGGGAGTTCCTCGAGGTCCTCGAGGAAGTACGCTTCGTCGGTCGTGAGATAGCGGCCTTCGGTACCTTTCACGACGGCTGCGGTCTCGTCGAAGAGGTCGACGCCGGCGTAGGCGAGCACGGCGACGTTTCGCGGAGTGGCGACCCCCGAGAACAGCAGGGCGGTGTCGGTGGGAATCGCCTCGCGAACGTTCACGACGGCCTCGACCAGCGCCGCGCCGTGGCCCATCACGGACTGGACGTCCGAGACGGCGTAGGCGTCCGTCCCGTGGTCGTCGGCGCTCTCGCTCGAGACGACGGCGACGCTCGGATAGTCGACGTCAGGGGAGTCGACGGCGAACGACTCTCGGACTTCCTCGGCGGTGCCGCCGGGGAACGCTCGATGGGGGAGCACCGTGAGTTTCGAACCGTCGCCGTCGGGGAGTTCGCGGTCCTCGCTCCAGAGCGAGCCCGCGTCCTCGAGGACGTCGTCGACGAGTGACGGCGTCGAACGCGACGACGAGAGGCGGAGTTCGCCCACGCGCGCGGCCCCGTCGCGCTCGTGTACTTCGAAGTGATCGGTCATACCCGATATGATCGGGGCGGGCGAAAGAGGGTGTCGATACGCGGGGCCGGGGAGCGCACCGGTTGACGCGATCGCGGACGCGTCTCTGTCCTCGGAAACTGGATCGAGACGAGATCCGGCTTCTTACGGCCGACTCAGAAACCGTCGCATCGAGCGTGTTCTGTCCGACAGCACACTCGTCGTTCATCCTGACTGTTAGTCGCTGCATTGTTCTCGACGGGGACAGAAACCATCCCCGGATATTTGGGAAAATTAACCTTTATACCTCTCCAGTGGGAGGTCAAAGTATGCCATCGGAATCAGACTCGAGATTGCGGTCAGGAGGCGGCTATCGGGCATTGCTCGCCGTCCTTCTGGTTGCTGCAGTTGGAGTAGCGACGATCGGAATGCCGGTCGTCAACAGTGGAATGACGACGACCGCTGAAGCGGCGGAATCGCCGGAGATCGCCGAATCGTACGACTCGGTTTCGCAGGTCGATTCGGAGCGCGATCCGGCCGACGAGGTCTACCTCGGTGAGAACGGGAGCGCCGTGCTTCAGTACGACGACGACGAGGGTGACGTCAACCAAATCGACCTCGGCATGGATGTCAGCGAAGGGCTGGCCTACATGCTGGTCGTCGACGATATCGAGGATCAAGACGAGGAGTTCCAGGAAGCGAACTTCTCGGCAGTCCTCGATCAGAGCGGGTTCTCCGGCGACGGCTCGTTCGTGATGGAACAGCCCGAGGAAGTCGAGAACTTCGAACTCGACGCCTCCGGTGAGGTCACCGACGAGACGAACGAGTTCGAGGCGACCGCCACCGGCACGTTCGAAAGCCAGGGTGGGGCCGCCGGCACCGTCGATACGGACGGCCAGATTACTGCGACCGCGGATCGCTTCGAGACGAGCGGCTCCGTCTCCGCCGACGGAGCGGCGGGCGCGATGACGGGAGCCAACAGCGAGGGAGAGAGCCTCGATCTCTCACTCAACGATACGAGCGACGGCTACACGCTCGACGTGACCCAGGAGCGGGGCGTCTACGACTGGTCGGCAAGCCAGTGGGAAACCCGTGAGCAAGCCGAGCAGACGCTCCAACAACAGTACGGCAGCCTCGCCACGGATCTCGGTGGAACGAGCGAAATCGAGATCTCGAACTACAACTTCGAAGAACGCAGTTCCGGTCAACACAAGCTCGAACTCGAGTTTACCGTCGAGTACACCGGAATCGACGACGGTATCGAACAGCAACTCACGACCGTGCTGGCCAACAGCGAGGAGTACGATCTGAGCCAGTCGGAAGCCGCGGAGGTCGCCGGCACCGTCACCGACCTCGAGATCCAGACCTTCGAGTTCTCGATGGCCACGAGCGGCGGTTCGATGGACGCCGAGTGGGACATCGCCATCGACAACTACGGCGAACTCTCGCTTGCGATGATCGATCTGGCGGAGGCGTCGTCGATGAGTGAGGAGATGGCCCAGGAGGACCTCGAGGATGCCCGCACGGCGCTCGAAGCCCAGCAGGCGGTGGATCTCCAGTCGGAAATCAAGTGGAGCGCATCGGTCGAGCAGACCTCCGATCAGAAGATGGAACTCGACGCCGAACTGTCGAGTAACACGGAAAACTGGGCCGCTTACATCGACGAACTCGAGGCCAACGACGTCGACCCACAGAACGACGTGAGCTTTAGCCTGACGGCGAACACCGACGGCGACGAACTCGCGGTCGACGCACAGTTCGAAATCGAAGCCGAGGATATGGCCAGTCAGGCGATCAATTCGTGGGCCAACTCGGTCCAGAACAACCCGACGACGATGTCCTCGGACACCGACGAGTTCATGACGGCACTGTCGGAGTCCGAACTCGAGGTCGCCCGGGTGGACGGTAACATCGCCGACGGGACGGTCCGCGTCGAAGGCGGAGCGAAGTTCGAGAACATGAGCAAGGTTGCGGACACCTTCAGCGACAGCGTGTCCATCAGCGGGATGGCATCCGGGTCCGCCGGTAACAGCACGTCGCTGTACGTCTACGTCGACGACATGGGTGTCGACACCGAGTCGGCCACCAAGTCCGACATCGAACACCTCGACGTGGTCGGTTCCGAGACGACGGTCCACGAGGCCGGCGAGTGGGACGAAGAGTTCCCGGAACCGGACACTGACGCCATGAGCGAGTATCTCGGCGTCGCCTCCGAGAAAAGCAGCGAAAGCAACGAAAGCGGCGACGGAGACGGCGGCAGCGATACCGTCCCCGGCTTCGGAGTCGGTGTCACGGCGATCGCAGGGCTGCTGACGGCGCTCGTGCTCCGACGGCAGGCCTAACACAGCGGACGACCGTCACGATCGACCCGAACTCGTATTTTTGCGCACGATCGACCCCCAGGAGTACCGACAGTCCCGTTCCTCGCGTCTCAGACCGTCTCGAGGCACGTCGCCGTCGCGGACGTCTGACCGCGGTTGAACGACAGGACCTTGATCCGGAGCACGTCCGTCGGTTCGCAGTGGTCTGGGATGTCCTCGACGAAGACGACAAAGCCCTCTATTTTCCCGACCGCACGTCGCTCCCCGGAGTGATGGTCAGTGAATTCGCGGATGGCGACCTCTTCGACATCGCCGATATCGATCGGTGGCTCGCGTTCCTGGGCCTCCCTGTGGCGTTTCCGAGAGCGCCGCTGGTCCGCGGAGCCGCCGCGGATCCGTTTGAACAGCACCGATGCGATCACGAGCGCGAGGACGACGCCACCGGCGAGTGCGACTTGCCCGAGCATACCGCAACCGGCTGCCGCCTGGGTCTTCGATGTTCCGGTCCCGGTCGGCCGTCGACGGGCGAGCGGTCGCCGAGTGGGCGTTCAGTGACTGTCACCGATTGCGATTCCGGTCGGCCGCAGTGAGATCGACGAGTGCGATGCCGTCGGGAAGCCGGTCGCGAACGTCCGCCGGCCAACCCCGGTGAGCGAGCGTCACGGCAGTCTCGGGGTTCGTCTCGACGAGTCGTGCGACACCGTCGGCCGCGGCCGCGAGGGCAGCCCGATCCGTCCGTGCGGGAACTTCGGCGGTGAGCGGATAGCTCTTCGAGAGCGCCCGCGGGAAGGGGCCAAACGGTGGCTCGACGCGCCAAGCGTCGTCGAACTCGTCGCCCCGCGGGGCGTCCCCTTCAGTGAGCAATAGCCTGTCCGGGACGGACAGCCGTGTGAGGCGGTCGTGGTGGCGAACGACTTCGGGCCGCCGAGCGCTCTCGTGGGAGGTGTAGAAAAACGACCCCTTCGAGACCGGATCCGAGCGCTCGAGTTGTGCGGCGTGATCGAGCAGGGTGCGATAGCCATCGAGCATCGTCGGGTGGGCCCGGGCGCGTTGCTCGACGAGTTCCAGCAGGTTGCCGGCGCGGATCGCCTGCTTGATCCGCCGGATTTCGGCGAAGGTGACGTGGAGGTTGTGCGCGGCGAGTTCCGATTCGCGCTCGCGGTCGGGAAGTCCGCGGAGGTCGGCCGGGGAGTGGTCGGTACAGACCGCACAGGAACAGGGGAGGTACTCGAGGTCCTCGAGGGCTCGCGTCCCACGGACCGTCAGGTAGCGGTCGTCTCGCGCGTAGAGCGCGTACGCTGCCGAGTCGAACAGGTCACAGCCCATCGCGACGGCGAGGGCGAACATCATGGGGTGACCGGCACCGAAGAGATGAACGGGCGCGTCGGCACCGAGTCCGCGTTTGGCGGCAGCGACGACGTCGATCATGTCGTCGTACCGGTAGTCGTTCATCAGCGGGACGACCGCGCCGACCGGAAACACGTCGAGTCCGGTCCCGTCGGCGTGGCGACCGGCTCGCTCGCGTAGCGCCGGATACGTCGAGCCCTGAACGGGGGCGCTGACGAGCATCTCACCCGTATCGGCGGCGTCGGCGATCTCGAGTCGGTCCTGGGTGGTCTCGAGGTCGGATTCGGCGCGCTCGCGGGAGACGTCCGGTGGGGTCGGAATGTCGACCGGCGTGGCGATGTCGGAGCCGATCTCGCGCTGAAACGCGAGGATCTCCTCGGTCGTGACGTCGATGGAGCCGTATTCCGACAGCTGGAACGACCCGGAGTCGGTCATGATCGCGCCGGGGAAATCCAGGAGTTCGTGGAGGCCCTCCTCGAGGGCGCGCTCACGGAGATCGTCGTCGCCGTGGATGATGTAGGAGTTCGTAATGAGGATCTCCGCGCCGAACTCCGTGGCGAGTCGACGAGGGCTGAGCGTATCCAGATTCGGGTTGATAACCGGGAGGAGGGCCGGGGTTTCGACGGTGGCGTCGGCGCGGGGAACGGTAAGCTCCCCGATACGGCCGCCGGCGTCGGTGTCCCGGACTTCGAAGCAATCGCGCATCGACCGTCCGTTGGGTCCTCGGACGTAAGTCAATGAAGGTTTCCGGCCGATCAGCCATCGAGATACCCGAATCCGTCGTCCGCAGGACGCGACGGCGTATCGATCCAGGGCGCGCGTGGCCGATGCGCGCCGTGAGGCGGGCGAGTGAGCCAGTCCCCGCCGATAGTATGACAATCCTTACTTTCGAACGGCTCCTAGGGCTGGCGTGGACAGAATTCTCCTCAGTACGCTCGCCCATCGGTCGCCCGAGGAGGTCTTTCCGTACGTGCGCTCCTTTACCGACTACCCCCGCTATACGGACCACCTTCGAGAGGTCCGGGTCGACGGCGACGGCGACGTCGGCTCCGTCTACGACCTCGAGTTGGCGTGGTGGAAACTCAGCTATACGGCTCGTTCGAGGGTGACCGATATTTCGGCCCCGGAATCGCTGTCGTGGCAGCTGGTCAACGATATCGACGCCCACGGCGAGTGGCGCGTGAGACCGGAGCCGGAGGCCGCGCCGCCGGACGTTGAGACGGCGAGTCGGATCTTCTTCGAGGCTCGCTATGACCCCTACTCGGCCGACAAAAACGCGATCTCCCTCCCGCGGTTCGTTTCGCTGGACTGGGTCATCGAGAAGGTCGAGCCCAAGCTACTCGAGGAAGCCCGGACCGTCGTCGAACGACTGGTCGCGGATATCGAGGGCCGCAGGCGCGAGGTCGAGTTGACGGTTCACGAACTGCCCTGAGACGGCTCGATCAGGCACAATTCACTTGCTGTTCGGTAGTGACGACTCCAGTATGACCGATCGAAGGACTAGCACACAGCTGCGATATCCGCGGGTGAACGCCTGATGCGTGTGCTCGTCGTCGGTGCGGGCGACGTTGGCTCGAACATCGCGGCGAGCCTCGACGACGATCACCACGTGGTCGTGATCGATACGGACCCCGATCGGATTAGTTCGATCACCTACTCCCACGACGTACTCGCGATGGAGGGTGACGGCACCTCGATCGAGACGCTCAGGGACGCCGGCATCGAGCGGGCGGATATGGTCATCGCGAGCACTGACATCGACGAGACCAACATCGTCGTCTGCGGTGCGGCGAAGGCGGTCAGCGATCCGTTCACGATCGCTCGGGTCAGGAAGACGACGTTGTTCGGGACTTGGACGCAGTCCGAGGGGGCGTTCGGCGTCGATTTCATGGTCAGCACCAACCTGCAGACCGCCGAGACGATCGTCCGGATCGCCGGCCTTCCCGGGGCACACGACGTCGAAACGTTCGCCGACGGGCTCGTTCGGATGGCCGAGTTCGAGATCGGATCCGACAGCCCGATCGCCGGTGAGACGGTCTCCGAGGCCGACCGATTCGAGGCACTGACCTTCGCAGCCTTGCTGCGTGATAGCGACGTCATCATTCCCCAGGGCGACACCGAGATCAGGGACGGCGATGCCGTGGTCGTCATCGGCTCCAAGGAGAGCGTCCGTGCGTTCGCGGGTTCGCTGTCGCCGGAACCGACGCTCGAGGACGCACGCGAGATCGTCGTCGTCGGCGGGACGGATATCGGCTACCAGGCGGCGCGACTCTTCGAAGCGGAGGGACTCGAGCCGCGACTGGTCGAGCGCGATCCCGGGCGGGCGCGGGAACTGGCCGAGCAGTTGCCGGGGACGCTGGTCCTGGAAAGCGACGCGACGGATATCGACTTCCTCGTCCGGGAACACGTCGACGACTCCGACATCGTCGTGGCTGCCCTCGAGAGCGACGAGAAGAACCTGCTCGTCTCCCTGCTGGCAAAGCGGATCGGCGTCAAACGAACCATCGGGATCGTCGAGTCCGGCGAATACGTCGACCTCTTCGAGACGGTCGGCATCGACGTGGCCGTCAATCCCAGGCTCGTCACCTCCGAAGAGATCACTCGATTCACCCGCAAGCAGCGGACCGAAAACGTCGCCATGCTCGAGTCCGATCGCGCGGAGGTCCTCGAGATCGAAGTCGACGCCGATAGCGTCCTCTTCGAGCGACGGATTCAGGACGCGATGGCCGGCCTGCCCGCTGCCGTGGTCGTCGGCGCGATCAGTCGCGACGGGGAGTTGATCACCCCACGTGGCGAGACGATAGTCGAAGCCGGCGACCACGTGGTCGTCTTCGTCGATACCGACGTGCTGGAGACGGTGATCGAGGCGTTGTGACCGTTATGCGGTCGATATTTGCTCGGCGGTTTCGATCCCGTTCCGGAGCGCTGCGTGGAGTCGCGCCTCGCCGGCAACCCAGTCGCCCAGACAGTACAGCCCCGCCGCCTGAGCACGCTGCAAGGGACCCTCTGGGACGGCGGCTTCGGGTAACGCGTACCGCCACCCCTGGTGGTCGGTCCAGTCGGGGTCACGCAGGCGCTGGTCGTCGAGGAGGTCGGCGGTCAGCGCCGCGAGGCGCTCTTCGTTCGCCGCCGGTGGCTCGTCGTACCGGTCGACCGACCACTCGTGGTTGGCCTGGACGATCAGCAGCGACTCGCCGTCGGGGACGTGACCGGGTTTGCACTCCTCGCGGCCGATCCAGCCGATTTCGTGGTCTTTGTCGGTGTTCACGAGCGCGTAGTAGGGTCGCTCGAGTTCGAAGGGATAGTGAAAGACTCCGGTCCAGACCGTCCGATAGGGAACCCCCTCGACGGCCTCGACGAGGCGGTCGCGTTCGTCGGCGTCCCAGTCGGCCGAGCGGAGGAGCGAGGCGGTCTGTGGTGCCGGCGGGCTCAAGAGGAGCGTCTCGAACGGGCCCCAGCGGGTCCCGTCGGTGTCCTCGAGGTGCCAGACGCCGTCCTCGCCGTCGGCGGTTCGGTGCAGCGTCTCGATCCGGGTCTCCCGGTGGATGGTCGCGTCGGTTCGATCGAACAGCCGCTTTGCGATCTGTGTCAATCCCTGTCGGTAGGTCCACTTGTGCCCGTCGCGGTCCTCGCCCGGCGAAACGTCGCCGTCCCGGTCAAACGTCCACACCGGGTCGGTGATGTCGACCAGCCCGTCGGCGTCGACGGTTTCGGTCAACAGGTCGACGACCCGTTCGTCGTCGGACGTGACGTAGTTCGCCCCGTAGTCGTAGACGACGTCGTCCCGACGCCTCGTCGCGGCCCGCCCGCAGAGCCCGCGTGATTTCTCGAGGACCGTGATCTCCGTCTCGGCCGCCGTTCGCTCGAGCCCCTCGGTTGCGGCCGCCGCGGCCGCTCCCGCGCCGACGACTCCGATTCGTTCCATAGTCGGGATTCGGACTCGAGCCTTGAAATATCGTGGTTCGAATCCGCTGATTTTCCCGGTCGCTCCGAGTACGATCTCAACGCAGAAAGTTCCCGATCCAGCGATACGGGAGGGGGAGCCGGAGGTATCGTTTCTGCTGGGCTTGCACCCAGCCGATCGTCGTGAGTGCGCCGGCGATCAGCGGCGCGATCGATGCGGTTCCGGCGAGGAAGACGTTGCTGCCGACGATCGCGACGGTCGTCGCGGCCCCGGCGAGAGCGTAGGTGCGCGTGTATCGAACGTCGGTCCCGCGTCGCCAGGCGAGGCCAAAGAGGACTGATCCGGCTCCGAACAACGCGACGAGAAACGCCGTATGCAGCCAGTAGCCGACGTTGGGTTCGATCACGGTAAAGGCCAGTGTGGCAGCCGTTTTCCCTGGAATATCCCAGTACAGCGCGTGTGCCGGGTTGGTTATCGCGAGCGCGATCTCGAGGCCGGCCAGCAGTGCGACGAGCCGATAGACCGTCCGCTGAGCGGGAAGCGCCGGCGTGCTGCTGGCCGTGCTGGCGAACAACAACCACCCCAGCCCGGCCAAGACGGCTCCCAGCGTCGCGATACTGAAGAAGAACCCTTTCACGACCGGGCTCGGATCGAGGACCTGTGCGGCAAACAAGCCGTTCCAGACCGCGACGCCCATGAGAAACAGAATGTACGAGAGGCCGTTGTCGCGGTCCCGGTAGGCGATCGCGGTCGCCAGATACGGATAGGTCGTCAGGACGACGAGCACAGCCCCAGTTGCGAGCACCACGGGCGTCAACTGGGTAGTGTTCATACACCCACTCTCAGTCGAACTGACTTGTATATTCTGGCAGATGGCTGGGGGATTCGAGCGCCGGCCCGCGGCCGGCGGCCCACGCGAGTCGATCGATCGAACGGCTTTTGCAACGTCGGCAGGTAGGAGTGGCCGATGGACGTACTGATCGTCGGTGCGGGCGCGATGGGACGGTGGTTCGGGGCGGCGATCGACGCCCGAATCGCGTTCGCCGACATCGACCGGGACGCGGCGGCCGCCGCAGCCGAGTCGGTGGGCGGCGACAGCGCCGACCTCGAGGGCGAGACGGCCTACGACGTCGTCTGCCTCGCGGTGCCGATGACCCACGTGACCGACGCGATCAGCGAGCAAGCCGGGCGGGCACGACGGGCGATCGTCGATGTCTCGGGCGTGATGGAGCCCGCGATCGCCGCCATGAAGCGACACGCGCCGGCCCTCGAACGGGTGAGTCTGCACCCGCTTTTCGCACCCGAACGGGCACCCGGATCGATCGCGGTCGTCCGCGATCGGTCGGGGCCGGTCACCGACGAGTTGCTGGCCCGACTCGAGGCCCGAGGGAACGGGTTGCTCGAGACGACGGCCGCGGAGCACGACGAGGCCATGGAGACGGTCCAGGCGGCGACCCACGCCGCGGTCCTTTCGTTTGCGCTCGCGGCGGAGTCGGTGCCGGAGGGGTTCGAGACGCCGATATACGAGGGGTTGCGGCGGCTCGCGGGGCAAGTGACCGGCGGTACGCCGCGGGTGTACGCCGACATTCAGACGACGTTCGACGGTGCCGACGCGGTCGCCGACGCCGCAGCCGAAATCGCGGCCGCCGACGCCGACGAACTCGAGGCGCTGTATCGGGAGGCGGCGGGGACCTGGCACGCGGGAATCGGGGACCGACGCGACGACGAGATCGGAGGTGATTCGGAATGAGCGATCAACGCGAATCGATCCGATCGAACGCGAAGTATCTCCGTCACGTCCGACCGATCGATCCCGACGAGATCTGCGAGTACGTCGAGGGGAACCCCCATCCCGCGGTCGTCCGACAACACCTCCGCGAGGACGCCGCGGCCCTCGGGCTGATCGAGCGCGACGACGGCACGTTCGTCCCGGTCGACGACGAGCCGGTTTCGCCCCGTCGGGGGCCGGTCGAGCGATTCCCCGCACCCTACGAGCGACGACTCGAGGACGTACTCGCCGACCGGTACGGCCCGAACTGGGAGGCGGGTGCCTCCGGTGACCTCCTTCGGTCGACGATCCGCCGGTTCAAGGCCGACTATCTCGACGGTCACCCCGTCGAATACGACGCGGACGTCGCGGCCGGCTACGCGATCTATCACCTGCCGGGGTACTACGCGGCGATCCAGTACGCGCTCGACGACCTGGCGGATCGCGGACTGCTCGGTCGGACCCTTCGCGTGCTCGATATCGGTGCCGGCGTCGGGGGTCCCGCGCTGGGGCTGTGTGATTACCTCCCCGACGATGCCTTGCTCGAGTATCACGCGATCGAGCCAAGCGCCGCCGGGGACGTGCTCGAGGAGTTGCTCGCGGAGACGGGACGGAACGTCCACCCGACGATTCACCGGACGACTGTGGAGGAATTCGACCCCGAAGCGGCCGTCAGTGGGGGCGACTCGGCCGACGGATTCGAGCCGACCGCGCCCGACGACGGGTTCGATCTCGTCCTCGCCTGTAACGTTCTGAGCGAACTCGACGACCCGGTTTCGGTCGCGCGATCCGCCCTCGAAGCGCTGGCTCCCGATGGCACCGTCCTCGCGATGGCCCCTGCGGACAAGAACACCAGCGTCGGACTACGCGAACTCGAACGCGAACTCGAGGGGGAACGCCGCTGGGCTCGGGAGGCCGTCGATTTCGATGCGGCCGCCGCCGGGGACGCGGAGCGGTACCGACGCGGCGAGGTGACGGTCTACGGACCCACCGTTCGGCTCTGGCCCGGCGAGACGCCCGCCGATCGGGGCTGGTCGTTCGACGTGCGGCCCGACCTCGAGGTGCCGACGTTCCAGCGCCGCCTCGACGAGGCGACGCCGGACGGCGACGACGACCACGCGCCCGGCGAGTTCGTCAACGTCGACGTCCAGTTTTCCTACTCGCTGCTCCGACTCGATGGCCGGCGGCGGATCGACATGGCCCTCGAGACGAACGAGTGGGCGAAGATGGCCGAGATGGAGCGCCACGTCACCGAGCGGATCGACCTCGTCGCGGCGAAACTCAGCCGATCGTTGAGCGGCGGCGACGGGAACGGCGATCGCGGGAGCGGGCGATCGAACCCCCTGTTCAAGATCAGCGACGGCAGCGAGGACACCGACCACTACGCCGTCGTCACGAACGAGACCGCGCTCAACCGACCGCTGCTCGAGGCCGACTACGGCGACGTCTGTTCGTTCGAGGGGGCCCTCGCGCTCTGGAACGACGACGAGGAGGCCTACAATCTGGTCGTCGACGAGGAGACGATCGTCGACCGGATCGCCTGAATAGCGTCCGGAAGCGGTGGGCTTTTCGCGCCGCCGGCCAACCGACACGACATGAGCGACGACCTCGAGATCCTGTTGACAAACGACGACGGGATCGACAGCACCGGTATCAGGGCACTGCACGACGCCCTCTCCGAGCACGCCAACGTGACCGTCGTCGCTCCGGCAGACGACCGGAGCGCCTGTGGCCGCTCGCTCTCCCACGAGGTCCAGGTCGACGAACGCGAGTTGGGGTATGCAGTCCACGGAACGCCAGCCGACTGCGTCGTCGCCGGCCTCGCCGAACTCGGCCCCTTCCCCGACCTCGTCGTCGCGGGCTGTAACAAGGGCGCGAACCTCGGGGAGTACGTCCTCGGTCGATCGGGGACGATCAGCGCGGCCGTCGAGGCCGCCTTCTTCGACGTCCCCGCGATCGCGACGTCGCTGTACGTCCCCGTCGACGACACCCCCTTCGCGGAGATCGATGTCACGGCCGACGAGTACGCCGAAGCGGCCCGCGTAACGTCGTATTTCGCCGAGCACGCGCTCGAGGCCGGTGTCTTCGAGCACGCGGCCTATCTCAACATCAACGTCCCGCTCCCGGACGGCGAGCCCGCGCCGATCGAGATCACGCAGCCCTCGAAACGCTACGAGATGGACGCCGAACGCGACGGCGCTCACGTCACGCTCCACGACCGCGTCTGGGACGACATGGATCCCGGCTCGCTACCCGACGCAGCGGGAACGGACCGCCGTGCCGTCGTCGAGGGTCGTATCAGCGTCTCACCGCTGACGGCACCACATTCGACGAACCACCACGAGGTACTCACCGAACTCGCCGACGGCTACCTTGAGACGGTCACGTCGGGCGAGCGCTGACGACCGTCTCGACTCGATTCGGGGCTTGGCTCCGCGGAAATCGGAGACTACCGCAGTATCGAACGGTTGGCAGCTCTCGATCGCTCGGTCCGCGGTGGTCGACGAGCCTGTCGGTCGCCGGACGTGATGACTGACTTGCGGGTCGCAAGGTGGCCGCTATTCGATGACGGTACCGTCAGGATAATCACAACGTAACTGGTGGAATCCAATCGTGTATTATAATAAACATAAAATCAAGGTAGGTGGGCGTTCAAGCTGTGGTAGTTCCAATGGAGCGTGATCAATAGATGGTATTCAATACACTCTGGACCCGCATTTCGTCTCTCTGGAGCAGTTCGGGCGACGACTCCCGTTCGGGTGAGTCGACGGCGACATCGAGCGAGGAATCGGGCGAGCACACGGAGGACGAGACGTTAAGCTACGCCGAAGAGATCGAGTACGGCGTCGACGAACGCGAACTACCCGACGAGGACAAGATCCTTCGATTACTCGTCAAACGCGGCGGCCGCGTCGACCAATCGACCGTCCGCGAGGAAACCGGCTGGTCCCAGGATCGCCTCGAGGAGGTCATCGACCGCATGGAAGACGACGATCAGATCAGCGCGATCACCGTCGGTCGCAAACGCGTGATCTGCCGGCGCGGGTTCGAACCCAACGGCTATCGCGGCCATCTCAACGAGTAACGTTCCGGCCGAACGCCGCGACGGTGTCACTCTTCGACGCTCGGAAGCCCGTCAGGGGAAGCCGGCCCCGGCTGCCGTTCTGCCACGCTCGTCGTCGAGTCGCGTCCGAGATGCCGTCGACGGGGAGTGTGACTCGCCCCGGAGATCGCCTGCGTCCGGCCGTCGGATTCGGTTGCCGGTCGTGACGGGTCGGCTGACGTGACCATCATATTTATGGAAGCGAGTTGTGAAGCCAGCTAGCATGCCTTCAGACGAGTTCCTCGACGGGGAATCGCTCACTGGACGACAAGCAGCGGTCATCTTTGCGGGCTTTCTCAGTTTCATTCTCCTCTCCGGCCTCGCGCTGGTCCTCCTCAGAGGGCTGTTCTGACGGTCGGCTACCGCGGGGTCCCGCGTCCCTGGGATCGCGACTCCCGATCGCAGCCTTCGGTCAGTCTCGAGTCGAAAAGGCGTTCAAGTTCGATTGCAAGCCGGCCGCGAGTGCCGATTTGCGCCGCAATCGTGCCTCCGAGACAGGCAACTGCGTCGCGATCGTCGACACGGCCTCGTGGAAGGTCTCGGCTTCGCCGTACTCCCCGGCGAGTGACCGCCGATCGCTGCCACCGGGAGGGCCGTCGAACGCGTTGCGGACGCTCTCGCGGACCTGCCAGACGCCGACCGGTGCCCAGTAGTCGTCGGACACCTCGCGCAAGACGAGACACTTCGCCTGCCGACCGATCGACTCGAGGTGCTCGAGGACGCCCAGTCGGGCGGCGTAGTACGCCCCCGCGGTCTCTTCGACGTAACTCGAGCGCCCCTCGTACCCCTCCGCGGCGCTCGCCATCCAGACGTCGTCGTGGGGGTCGGGGTTCCAGATGCTGCCCGGTGCTTTCATCTCGACGAGTTCGAACTCCCAGTTCCCGGGCGTGAGGACGATCCAGTAGCGGTTGCCGACGTACTCGTTGGTCCAGACCTGCACCTCGTCGATGCTGGGCGCGTTATGGATGCGACCGCGCAGGAACTTGCCGATCGCGTCGTCCACCGCGGTGATCGACCACCGCGTGGGCACCAGCCGGCGCTGTTCGGTCTGCCCGAGCGCGCCCGCCGAGAGGATCGAGTTGATGTCGTAGACGTCGAACCCGCGCCGGTAGAGGTAGGTCATCGCCCCTTCCGCCCGCCAGTCGTCGTCCTCCAGGGCCTTCTTGATCGGTCGGGGAACGTAGGGGTTCTCCCGCAACTCCGCGCCGTTGGCAGTCGCGCGGGGACCACGCGGCGTCGCCACGTCCGTCCCCGCATCGAGCCCGAGGTCCGGTTTGCCGTCCAGCCCGATCTCGAGGTCGACCGGCCGATCGGCGATGGCGACCTCGCGTTGGACGCCGACGAAACCGTCCCAGACGTCGTCGACGTTCGGCGTCAGCCGACTCGCGATGGACGGCGACTCGACGTTCGCACGCTTGCTCGAGTTCAGGAGGCCGGTCCGCCGCTGGAGCACGTCGTCGATGGCGTACCCCTGCTGGTACCAGTCGCCGTCGGTGACGTAGTCCTCGGCGGCGGCCTCGTCGCCGACCGGCGAGAGCAGTCCCACGGGAATGTCGGGATAGTTCGACCGGCCGACGAAGATCGAGGGCGACGTCGAGCCGACGAGCGTGTCGCCACTCAGGGCGTCGTCGAACTGGCGTTCGAACTCCTCGAGGTGATCCGTAATCGCGTAGGACTTCTCCTTGGCGAGGCGTCGACGCTCGGCTTCAGCGTCGGGTTCCAAGTCCTCGATGTAGTCGTCGAGGCGCATTCATCGATACCACGCAGGGCACGGCTTTGAATGTTGAGTTCTGGAGGGCCGACGACCGTCAGTCACCGGCCGGGGAAGATGTCAGAGGCAGAGGTTCGGGTGGGCGTCGGATCACCGAACCTCACTCCATCGTTCGTACCGGGTGGTAAAATACCCGTCAGCGCGTTTTCAGAGTCGGAAAACGCGGTGGCACCGACGCCGACGTTCCATCGCCCACGCGACGCTCAAGGCGTGTCCGCTGCCGCCACGTGCACCATTATACGTCCCTGGTACGTTCTCGCCACCAGTATGCGAGCTGTCCGTCTCCACGAACACGGCGACGCGGATGTACTGCAGGTAGACGAAATCGACCGCCCGGAGCCCGCCGCGGACGAACTCTTAGTCGAGGTCGCGGCTGCGGGGGTCAACCCCGTCGATACCTACTTCCGGGACGGATCGTACGACCCGGTCGCCGTTCCCTTCACGCCGGGCGTCGATTTCGCGGGCGTCGTCGCGGACACCGGATCGGCCGTCGACGACTTCGATGCGGGCGACCGCGTCTACGGCACCGGGATCGGCAACGCCTCCTCGCAGGGAGCCTACGCCGAGTACGCGACGGTCCCGACCGATCGGGTCGTCGAACTCCCCGCCGACGCCGACCTGACCGAAGCGGGGGCCGCGGGCGTCGCGACCGTCACCGCCTGGCGTGCGCTGATCGATCACGCCGACCTCGAGCCCGCCGAGTACTGCCTGATTCACGGGGGATCGGGCGGGGTCGGCCACGCCGCCGTCCAGATCGGTGCTGCCGTGAGCGGCCGGGTGATCACGACGGCCGCCGAGGAGTACCACGAGACGCTGGTCGAGCGAGGGGCGGAAACCGTCCTCGACTACGCGCGCGACGATCTCGCGGACGCCGTCCTCGAGGCGTCGGACGGCGGCGTCGACGTCGTCCTCGATCACCGCCTCGACGACTATCTACAGTTCGACGCGGACGTCGCCGCGCTGGGCGCTCGCGTGGTCGGCATCGGGGAGCGAAGCCCCGATCCGGGCTTCACGAACGACGGTACCGCCCGGTCGAAAGACGTCTCTTACCAGTTCATGAGCGTGTTCAACACGCCGGACCTGCGCGTTCCCCTCCGAGGGATCGGCTACCTCATGACCGACGCGGTCTCGATCGACATCGCGCGGACGTACGACCTCGAGGAAGCCGCCGACGCACAGCGGGCTGTCATGGACGATAGCTTCCTCGGAAAACTCGTCATCGAGCCGTAACGATCGTCGGGCCGTCGCCGATCTACCGCGATCCCTTTTATACGGGTTCGGAAACCGCGTTCTGCCGGTCGAGCAGCGTCCGTCCGCGATCGCGGAGCGTGACCGTTTCCGTCTCGGTTGCGTAATCGACGACGTCCGCGCTTGCCAACTTCGGGATGTGAGTGTGGTGCAGCGAAATGCTGACGGCCCGTCGATCCCGCGGGGAGACGTCGGCGTGATCCGAAATCACGTTCGGCTCCGTGCGCGTCTCTCGAGTCGCGATCTCGACTGCAAGCTCCGTGAGCGTCGCGGACCCGCCGGCCCCCTCGAGGTGGTCCAACACTGCGTACCGTCGCTGATTCGCCAACAGATCCAGTGCCGTCTCTACGGCGTCGGCACGCTCACCGAACGCCGTGAGGCTTTCGGGCGAAGTCAGTAGTGGGATCATACACCCGGTAGGCCCTGGTTCGTATATATACAACGTGTGAGTGAGATCGAAACACTACGTTCCGTTGTCACTGTCGGGAATCGTCGCGTCGACCACCTTTCCCGTGCGATCCCGCGACACGAGGGCAAAACGGGGACGCGTCGTACGGGCTGCTATCCGTCGTCGACGGCGCAACCGCGACCCGTCTCGGGGTTGCACCGGGACATCGGTACAGTAGCCCGTCTCAGGACAGTTCGGCGACTGCTTCCATCGTCGTCCGCTTGTCTTCCTCGGTCATTCCGTTGACGAAGCCGACGCGAACGGCGTCGACACCCTCGATGTCGCTGTATTCTTCGACCCACTCGCGGACTTCCTCGGGGGTCCCCGCAGGAGCCAGCTCGTCGAGCACGTCTTCGGGCAGGGCCGCGGCCATCGCGTCGGTATCCCGTTCCTCCCAGGCGGCCCGTATCTCGTCGACGACGTCGGGGTAGCCCTGTTCGGCGACCGAATTCCCGTAATACGGGCCGTAGGCCCCGAGCAGGAAGGCGACAGTGCTGCGGGCTTTCGTGCGTGCCGCTTCGCGATCTTCCGAGGCGATTCCGCGGACGATCGGGGCCACTCGCAGCTCCGAGAGGTCGTTTCCGCCGAGTTCGGCACCGCGCTCCAGGTCCTCGAGGCGATCCCGAAGCCCGTCTCTCGTGAACAGTTGCGGTGCCCAGCCGTCGCCGAAGCGACCGGCCATCTCGGTGGCCTTCGGGCCGAGCGTGCCGACGTCGATCGGCGGCGGGTTCTCGCTGGGTCCCCGTTCGTATCCCAGGCCGGGAATCTCGAAGATCTCGCCGTCGTAGGCGGGGTTGCCCTCCTCGTAGACCGCGCGCATGATCTCGATCACTTCGCGCGTCCGTCGCAGCGGCCGATCGAACTCCTGGCCGTGCCAGCGTTCCGTGATCGCCGGGGAACTCGGGCCGATCCCGAACCGGAACCGGCCGTCAGCGGCGGCCTGCATCGTCAGTGCCGTCTGGGCGAGCATCGACGGCGTCCGTCCGTACGGCGAGATGACGTCGTTGGAGATGCCGAGGTCGTCCGTGCGGTCGGCGGCCAGCGTCAGCGGCGGCACGATGTTCCAGCCGGTCGTCTCGCCGACCGTGATGCGATCGAAGCCCAGGTCTTCCGCCTGCACGGCCCGGTCGGCGACGCCCTGTGGCCGGTCGTAATCTCCGAGTCGCACCAGTAGGTCCAGTTCGGCGTTCACAGTGCTCCCCTCCGCGTCGGCGCTCGAGTCGCGCGTCGTGTCATCACTGTCAACCGCGACACGAACTCACATAAATTTGTAGCGTTTCCATCCATTCGCCCGAAGCGACCGCTCGTGATCACCGATCACGTCTGGTAGCGGTCGCCGAGTATCTCCTCGCACAGCCGCCGGGCCGCCTCGAGGTGTTCACGAGCCTCGTCGTGGGCCGGTTCGTCGGCTTCGGAGAGGAGGTCGCTCACCGTCTCGACGCGCTCGCGAACGATGTCGGCCTCGAGGTCGCTCGTCGCGGCGTCGCGAGCGACCGCCTCGGCCTCGCCGAGCCAGCGACTCGTCGCTCGCTCGAGGGGCAGTTCGGCGGTCGCCTCGAGGTGGCGGGCGAGCGCGCGGGTTCGGTCCTCGAGGGACGCCGACGCGTCACTGTCGGACGGATCGGGAGACGAGTCGTCGGTCACAGTCGTCCGTTCGGTCGCGAGCACCGTGATGGTTTCCGTTCCCGACCCCGTCCGGAGCACCGGGCGTTCCCTCACCCTTCGAACTGGTGGGAAACGTTGATACTGGTCGTGACTAACGTGGTCCTATGACACCTGATTGTTCGTTCCTCGAGGACCTCGACCTCGCGGACGAGCAGCTATCGTTCGCGGACGGGCGACGGGAATCACACGCGGCCGACTGGGGGACGGAACACAACGACGGCGACGGCGTCGTTCCGGACGCCGTCGTCTGGCCCGAGAGTACGGACGACGTCTCGGCAGTGCTCGCTGCTGCACAGGATCGCGGTGTCCCGGTAACCCCGTACGCTGCGGGGACCGGACTCGAGGGCAACGCCGTCCCCGCCCACGGGGGGATCAGTCTCGATCTCACGCGCATGGACGACGTCGTCGATTACCGGCCCGAGGACTTCCAGATCGACGTCGGCCCGGGGATCATCGGCTCCGACGTCGACGAGTACGTCGCCAGCGATGGGCTGTTCTTTCCGCCGCTGCCCTCTTCGGGCGACATCTCGACGATCGGCGGGATGATCGCGACCGACGCCAGCGGGATGCAGACCGTCCGGTACGGCGAGATCGCCGACTGGGTGCTCGGACTCGAGGCAGTGTTGGCCGACGGGACCGTCATCGAGACGGGATCGCGGGCGATCAAGACCTCGAGTGGCTACAACCTGACCGATCTGCTCGTCGGCAGCGAGGGGACGCTGGCGGTCGTCACCGAGGCGACGCTGGAACTCGCCGGCCGGCCCGAACAGATCCGCGGCGGGCGAGCCATCTTCGAAACGCTCGACGACGCCGCCGAAGCGGTCTTCGACGCGGTCCGGACCGACGTCGGCGTCGCCAAAATCGAACTCGTCGACGGACTGAGCGCGAGGATGGCCAACGAGTATCTCGGGAGCGAACTCCCCGACGCGCCGATGGTCTTCCTCGAGTTCCACGCCAACCACGGGGTCGACGAGGAGATCGAGCTCTGCCGAACGATCTTCGAGAATCACGACGTCGTCCGCTTCGAGATGAGCGACGACGACGGCGAGATGGACGACCTCTGGCAGGCCCGTCGTGAACTCGCCTACGCCGTCGCGAGCTACGATCCCGACCTCGAGCCGCTCCATCCCGGCGACGTAACGGTCCCGATCAGTTCCTACCCCGAAACCGTCCACGAGACGAAGCGGCTCGCCGACGAGTACGACCTCCTCGTGCCGTGCTTTGGCCACGCGGGCGACGGCAACCTCCACTACAGCGTCCTCGTCGACCCCGACGATCCCGAGCAGGTCGAGCGCGGTGAGGATCTGTATCGGACCCTCGTCGACCTCGCGATCGATATGGGCGGGACCGCGACGGGGGAACACGGCATCGGACAGGGCAAACAGGCCTACCTCGAGCCGGAGCACGGTGCCGGCGCGGTCGAGGCCATGCGGACGATCAAGCGAGCGCTCGATCCGTCCGACACGCTCAATCCGGGGAAGATCTTCCCCGAGACGGCCGACGGCGAACGGATCCGCGACCCCGAGCAATAGGGGTGTACTGGATCACCGGCCGCCGTACGGTGCGTGCCGACCGTAACGCAGTTTTTATTGAAGATCCGTGATTCCGATCGGATACTCACGCACGGGCGGCACATCGACGAGGTTGTAGTTCGCTCGAAACCCGATATCTATGAGACACAGGATTCGCGTCGACGTCCGGTCCAGTTGTAGCCTCGTCGGAACCGTACTGAAGTACCTCTCGTTGACGCTGCTCGTTCCGACCGTCGTCGCGCTGTCCTACCGGGAGTGCCCGCTGCCGTTCCTCGTCGCCCTCACCGTCGCCGTCGCCGTCGGCACGGGACTCGAGCGTCTCGAGCCAGAGCCCACCCTCGAGCACCGCGAGGCGTTCCTCATGGTAGCGCTGACGTGGCTCGTGGTTCCCCTCGTCGGAACGATTCCGTACCTCGTCGCGGGGACGGGAACGATCGCCCATCCCGTCAACGCCTTCTTCGAGAGCATGAGCGGGTTCACGACGACCGGTGCGACGGTCATGGGCGAGATTTCCGTCGAGACACACTCGCGGTCGATCATGCTGTGGCGACAGCTCACGCAGTGGCTCGGCGGGATGGGCATTCTCGTGCTCATGGTCGCGATCCTCTCGGAGCTCTCCGTCGGTGGGACACAGCTCATCCGCGAGGAAGCGCCGGGCATCCAGGTCGAGAAACTGACGCCACGGATCCGGCAGACCGCGCGGGCGCTGTGGCTGATTTACGCCGTGTTCACGCTCGCCGCCGTGGTCGTCTACTACGGGCTCAATATCGTCGGGATGGCTCCGAAAATGACGTTCTACAACGCCGTCGCCCACGCGCTCACGACGCTCCCGACAGGCGGGTTCTCGCCGGAGGGGCGCAGCGTCGAGGCCTTCGAACCGATCGTCCAGTGGGCAGTCATGCCCTTCATGGTCATCGCCGGAACGAACTTCGCGCTCTACTGGTACGCCTGGCGTGGCAAGCCCGAACGCCTGATCGGCAACGCCGAATACCGGTCGTACGTCCTGTCGATGGGCGTCGTCGGCGGGCTCCTCTCTCTGCTGTTGTTCCTCGGGGTCGGCCTCGCAACGGTTCCCGAACACGTCGCCACGATTCCGGGCAGTCTCGAGCGCTCGCTGCGCCACGGGCTCTTTCAGACGCTCGCGATCGTAACGACGACCGGCTACGCCAGCATGGACTTCAACACGTGGAGCGAATCGACGCAAGTCATCCTCCTGTTCGCGATGTTTCTGGGGGGGTCGGCCGGCTCCGCTGCCGGTTCGATCAAGATCATCCGCTGGTACATCGTCGGCAAATCGATTCGGCGCGAACTCTTCACGACGATCCACCCACAGGCCGTCCGTCCGGTTCGGATGGGCGGGGTCGGCGATGTCATCGACGAGGAGGCGATCCACAGCATCTTCGTCTTCATCGTGCTCTTTCTGGCCCTGTTCGTGGTCTCGACCGTCCTGTTGTTCCTCGACGCCTACCGAACCCCCGGCCTCTCGCTATCGGCGCTCGAGGCGATCAGCGCCACGATCGCGACGCTCGGGAACGTCGGCCCGGGCGTCGGCGTCGTCGGCCCGATGAACAGCTACGAGCCCTTCTCCAGCGCCGCAAAGCTGTATATGATCTTCCTCATGTGGATCGGCCGGCTGGAGATCCTCTCCGTGCTGGTCATTCTGACGCCCGCATACTGGCGGTCGTAGCGGTGCCGACGACGCGAACTGGGCTACTCGCCTTCACCGACGGTCGAAAGCGAATCCACGTGCCCGTCGTCCGTGCCACGGTCGTAACCGTCGACGCCGATGATATCGAACCGCGCACCACCGTCGACGCCCTCGGTTGCGGTCACTTCCCAGCCGTGTTCGTCGCAGATGTCCGTGACGATCGAAAGCCCGAGCCCCGTCCCGTGTTCGCTCGTGGTGTAACCCGACTCGAAGACCACCGCCGGATCGTCCTCGAATCCCGTTCCCGAGTCGGCGACGAAGAACCCCCGCTCGAGCGTGCCGACGGTGATCGTAAGAGTCGCTTCGTCGCGCACCGTCTCGAGGGACGGCTCCGACGTCGCGGAACCATGCTCCACAGCGTTTCGGAACAGGTTCTCGAGTAACTGCCGGAGCTGCGTCCGATCCGCCTCGATCAGTCGGTCGTCGACGACCGACAGCCGAGCGCCGTCCGTCTCGACCGTCGACCAGGCGGCGCGAGCGACGCTGTCGAGTGCGACCGGTTCGAGTTCGAGCGCGCCTTGCCCCCGTCGTGCCAGTGCCAGCACGTCGTCGATCAGTTCCTCCATTCGCTCGTGGGACTCGGCGACGGTTCGGACGTACTCCGGATCGTACTCCTCCTCGAGCAAGTCGAGGTACCCCTTCGAGACCGTCAGCGGGTTCCGAAGGTCGTGGCTGATGACGGCCGCAAACTCGTCGAGTTTGCGGTTCGTTCGCTCCAGTTCGCGCTCCCGGCGGACACGCTCGGTCACGTCGTGGACGACGATCGTCCAGCCGATCGCTCGGCCGCGGCCGTCGTCGATTGGCGACGCCGAGAGCGTGTAGTGGCGGGGATCGTCGCCGTCCTCGAGCGAGAACTGAGCGGTGCGCTCGTCGTCGTCAGCGGTCGTTTCCGTCTCGATCACCGACTCGATATCGACCGCCGGAACGACGGCCGCGATCGGTTCGCCGACGAGCCCGTCGTGGGGTCGTCCGAAAACCTCCTGTGCGACCGGATTGCTGTCGACGATTCGGCGGTCGCCGTCGACGACGAGCACGCCGTCCTCGAGGTTCGCGACGACCTCGCTGCGTGCGATCGGCGTGATCTCGAGGAGGCGATACCGATAGAGGCCGAACGTGATCGCGAGCCCGGTGACGGTAAACCCCATCGGCGTCACGCCGATGATCTCGAGCGAGGAGGTAGACACCACGGCCGTCGCCCAGGGCACCGCGATCGCGACGAGCACGACGACCCCCTGCCAGCGGTAGAGCCGTTCGCTTCGCACGACCAGATCGAGGACGAGCACGGACGTGGCCGCGAGACAGATCGTCGCGTATCCGAGGTGGACGAACAGCCCGACGTTCGGCTCCGAGGTGGCGACCGTCGCGGTCGACGCCCACCAGCCGCCGAGCGAGACCGTCTCCTCGAACGCCGATCCCCAGAGGACGCCGGTCCAGTCGTTGATCGCCAACAGCCCCACCATGACCAGCGGTTCGATCGCGAGCAGGCCCCGCCGGCGACGGGTCAGCCATCGGTCGTTGCCCGTGTACTGCAGCGCGAACACGAGAAACAGGGTCGGAATCGCGGCGGCACACAGCCACTGGACGTCCGCCCACCGCAGTTTCCAGGCCAGCGCCGTCGATTCGATCTCGAGGACGTGTGCGCCCAGCCAGACGGCGACGCTCGCCATGAGTGCGGTCAGCGCCGCCGAGCCGGAGGCTGGACGAGTCCGCCACGCGGCCACTGCAGTGCCGATGGCGACGACGAACGAGAACAACAGGACGATGCTGTAGGGATTGATCTCCCAGCCCATCCGTTCGTAGCTATCCTTGCGCCAACGACACCCAAGTGTCTACCGGCCAAACGGCGATCCAAAAGGGGTGGACGGATCAAAACGTGAACCGGGTCCTGCTCGGGGCGGCGACGGATCAATCGTGGACCAACACGTCGAGCACGTCCGGGCCGTCGCGACCGAGTGCGTCCTCGAGTGCTCCCTCGATTCCGTCCGGCGTCTCGACGCGTTCGGCGCGCGCGCCGTGACTCTCGGCGTTTTGCACGAGGTCGACGGCGGGCTCGAAGTCCATGCCGACGAACTCGTAGTCGTCTTCCTCGCCGCCCATAATGGAGAGCGTGTTGTCCTTCAGGATACGGTAGTTGCGGTTGTCCGAAATGACGACGGTCAAATCCAGGTCGTAGCGGGCGGCGCTGTAGATCGAGTGGGGGTAGTACTGGTAGGAGCCGTCGCCGATGAAGCCGATCACGTCGTCGGGATCGTCCCGCTGGGCCTCCGCGACGGCGGCACCGACTGCCGCCGGCAGCCCGTAGCCGAGGCCACCGCCCTTGTTCGAGATGTACTGTTCGGGAGCGAGATCCCAGCGAGTCAGCATGGCGTACTTCGAGGTGACTCCCTCGTCGACGATGGCGGCATCGCCCGCGACGCGCTCCATCGCGTCGACCAACTCCGCCTTCGAGGCGCGGGGATCGTCCTCCGCGTCGCCTTCGCCGTAGCCGGCCATCTTGGCCTCTGCCAGCTCTTTGACCTCGGCGACCGCCTCGAGGCGCTCGGCCACGACATCGTCCGAGAGTCGCTCCTGAACGCGTTCGGTGATCCCCTGCATGACGAGTCCCGGATCGCCGATCACGGCTGCGTCGGCCGGCTGGTTCTTGCCCACCTGCCAGCTGTCGTCGCTCAGGTGGATGCAGGTCGTCCCGGGGTCGACCAGCGCCTCCTCGTGGCGGGTCAGCGTCGTGTTCGTCGAGACGCCCGCAAAGCAGATCGTGTCAGTGTCCATCAACATCGCGGCCAAGTCCTCGCTGGTCGGCAGGTAGGAGACCCACTGCTCGTGGTCGGTCGGGAAGTCCACCTCGCAGGAGAGGATCTCGCCGTGGACGCGGGCCCCCGTCGCCTCCGCGAGGTCGACCGCAGCGGCGACGGCGTCGGCTCCCGAGCGGGCGACGTGGTCGCCGACGACCATCACCGGGTCGTCGGCTTCGGCGAGCAGGTCTGCGGCCCGCTCGAGTTGGGCCGGATCGCCGCTGCCGCCGTTGGGAATCGGGCCGAGCCGTTCGGGCTCGGCGTCGGTTTCGCTCATCATCACGTCGAGGGGGAGCCCCAGGAAGACCGGACCGGTCGGGGGCGTCATCGCGACGCGGAAGGCCCGCCGGAGCATCGCCGGCAGCGCCGAGACGTCGAGTACCTCGTCGGACCACTTGCAGAACTCCTCGGCCATATCGACCAGGTTCCCCGAGAGAATGGGCTCCTCGTGGCGGAAATCCGTGCTGTGATTGCCCGCCGTCACGACCAGCGGCGCGCCGGCGATCTTGGCCGCATAGAGGTTGCCGAGTCCGTGGGCCAGGCCGGGCGCGATATGGAGGTTCGCCACCCCGACCGGGGTAACGGAGTCGTCGTGGTGGGCGTGATACCGCCGCCGCTGGGCGTAGCCGCCGGCCATCCCGACCGCGATGTCCTCGTGGAGGCCGAGCCGATACTCGAGGTCGCTGTCGCCGATCGCGTCCATGATCGGGAGTTCGGTCGTCCCCGGATTGCCGAAGACGTAGTCGACGCCGTAGGTCTCGAGAGCGTCAGTGAAGAGATCCGCGCCAGTATACTCGTCCGTCATGCTCGCTCGTGGTACGGCACACCACATCAAATTGTGTGTTTCGGAACCGCGGTGCCCGCCCGAGGTATTATCCGTCAGTTCGTTGTCGTCCGGGTATGGCTCTCGCGAGAGACGGGACGGGTTCGGGCGCGGTCGCTCGAGCGTACTGGTCGCAGGTCCACCCCGTCTTCATGACGCCGCCGCTTGCCGCGTCGCTGTTCGGAGCGATCCTCGCCGGAAGCGTCGAGCCGCTGCGCGCCGGGGTCCACGTCGTCGCGATGTTCGCGGCGGTCTACACGGCCCACGTGAAAGACGGCTACGTCGATTTCCACGTCCGCGGGGAGGACGACGATCACCCGCTGACCGAACGGGGCTGTCGACTCGGCCTCGCGGCGTCGACGGCGGTGTTCGCGGGCTGTTGTCTCCTGCTCGCGGCGCTGGTCGACGTCCTCGTGCTGGCGGTCGTGGTTCCGACGTGGCTGATCGCCTACCACCACGCACCCCAACTCGACACGAACCCCGTGACGGCGACGACCGGCTACTCGCTCGGGATCGCCCTTTCGATTCTCGGCGGGTTCTACGTGCAGGCCGGGACGATCACCCCCGTCTCGTTCGGCTTCGCCGTCGTCTTCCTGATCCTGCTGTCGGGCGTCAAGGTGATCGACGACGCGCAGGACTACGCCTACGACCGCTCGATCCGGAAGCGAACGGTCGCGGTCGCCGTCGGCCCCGACCGCGCCTACGCCGTCGCCTACGGACTGATGACCGCGGCGCTGATCGCCGTCACCGCGTTCGCCGTCCTGCGGATCTTCCCGCTGACCGCCCTGGTGGCGGCGCTGGCCTTCGCCGCGGTCGCCGGCGTCGCGCGCCGGGCCGACCCCGAACTCGCGACCATGCTGCTCGTTCGGGGCTCGTACGTCTTTCTGGCGGTCCTCGTGGCCGCCGTCCGGTTCGATCCGCTCGGCCGTCTCGTCTGACCTCGAGCGCCCTACAGCGACTCCCGGAAGCCACACCGAGGACAGTACATGCAGCCGTCCCTGACCAGCGTGTAGCTCCCATCACAACGACTGCACTGACAGCCCAGCGAGCAGCCGACCTCGCGCGCGAGTCCGGCGACCGTGGTCCGAAACAGGCGCTGCTGGCGCTCGGCCGCCTCGAGTCGCTCCTCGAGAGCGGCTAACTGTGCCGCCATTGCTCGATCGCGTCGGGGTTCTGAAACGCCCGTGTGACGTGGGGTCATGCGGGGGGTAGGTCGTCATCGAAGAAAAGCACGCCCCTACCCGACAGCGGCCGCGATAGTCCGCGCTGTCGTCGGTATCGACCGCCCGGAGAATCCGACCAGAGCGCCGCTACTTGGCTTCGCTCTCTTCGGTTCCCTCCGTGGTTTTCGGCGGCTTCCAGTCGAGTTTGACCGTGACCGTCTCGCGCTGGCCGCGCAGGATCGAGGAGCGCTCGCGGACGCCGACCTCGTAGGCGATCGACCCCGAGGGCGTGAGATCGACCGTTTTGTTCCCCGTTCGGACCGACGTTGCTCCCGTCCCATCGATCTCGTCGGCCAGCGCTCGCAGTCGTTCGGCGGCCTCTTCGCGGGTGACTTCGTCGGCGGAAAGGGTCTTGTCCACCATATCGGACCCAACTACGTTTCGCGGGATAAATAGCACACCCAATGGCGTATCGGTCATAGATGTGCAAAAATACATAATAAAACTGCATTCACACCTACTCGATTAATTCACGACCGACTATCAGTTCCCGTCGGACTGATTCCGAACCGACCCGACGATACCCGGCCCGACCCGGCTCGACCCGGTTCGCTACAGCGGTAGCGAGGCGAACGCCGACGGCGTTCGCCGCGGAAGAGCAATACCGTTCTATTAGTGGCTGACGGTACAGTGCTCCCTCTCATCGGGACTACCGGCACGTATCAGACGACAACTGTTTCTCGGTCCGCGAGAAGCAACACGTCATGGAGTATCGTAGCGTACTGCGCCATCTGCTGCTTTTTTCCACGATCTGTCTCGGAACCTCCGTACTCGAGGTGGTGGTCTCCGAGGTCCGGACGCAACCGCCGGTATCGAATCTCCGCGAGCTATGGACCGACCCGATCTGGTGGTTCGGACTCCTGTTCACGTATTATGTCGTGTGGCGTTATCGAGTTTGCCCTGAACTACATCGAGAGTGGGAGTTTCGGGACGGTGCCCGAAACGATTCACGAGAAATCATTTCACCTCCTCAGACTGTTGGTGGCGAATCACCCGTTCGTCGATGCGAACAAACGCACCGCGCTCAACACGACGGTCGTGTTCTACTTCCTCAACGGATATCGGTTCACGTACGACAACGAGATCAGGATGATCCTCAAGCAGTTCGGCACCGATCAGACGACCGTCGAAGAAGCAGAAACCATCGAATACCTTCGTTCTCATACTGAAGAAATCGACCTCGTCGGAGAGATCGAACAGTGGCGTGATGATCTCATCCAGTACGAACTGGACGAACTGACCGGTGATTCGTCTAACCCGAACGATTAACCGCAGTCGGGGCGATACACCAGATATGGCGACAGAGGAAAGTTCAGAGTCCGATTCTCCCCTCGATGAAGTAATGGACGACATCCGACGAGAACTCGTCCAGCGGGTGGCAGCAGCTGACCGGGACGCGAACCGCGAGATCTACGACGCCCTCGAAAACGAGTAACGCGCTTCGACTCTACTTTTATCAGTTCGTACTCACGATCTTGATCACGTCGCCTTCCTCGAGTTCGTACTCCTCGCCGATCTCCCGATTCGACTTGGCGTTGACCGCGTGGAGGTAGCCGTCGCCGATGTCGGAGTGGACGCTGTACGCCAGATCGACGGGTGTCGATCCCTGGGGTAGCAGGAAGGCGTCGGGGAGGACGTTGCCGCTGCCGTCGGACCACTTCGAGGCGTCCTCGACGGGGTAAGCGGTGAGGTGCTCGAGGAGGTCGTACACAGCGTGATCGAGCGCCGCCTGCACGCCGGTGCCGCTCCATTCGGCCATCGTGTCCGCGAGGTCCTCGAGAGCCCCACGCTGGGCGTCGTTGACGCCGTCGCCGATCTCGATCGACTCGTCGCCGGGATCGTACTCGATGAGATCGTTGTCCGCGGCCCGGCGCAGGGCGAGTTCGCCTTCTGCGGTCGTCGGGATCACCGGTTTATCGAGGTCGAGCAGACGTTCGACGTTCTCCTCGGGTGCGACGTCGATCTTGTTCGCCGCGACGACGATCGGCTTGGTTCGCTGGCGAACGTCACGGGCGAGCGCTTCGCGGTGTTCGTCCTCCCACTGGATGGGGTCGTCGGGGTAGTCGAGGTCCCGAAGGGTCATCGCGATCTGTTTGGGCGATGCGCCGAAGCCGGAGAGCATGTCCGCGAGCGCGTCGTCGATGTCGAAGTCGGGCGAGCGGGACTTGCGTTCGACCGACTCCCAGTTGCGATCGACGATGCCCGCCAGCCAGAGGTCCATCTCCTCCTCGATGAAGTCGATGTCCTCGAGCGGGTCGTGGTCGCCGATGTCGACGGGTTCGCCCTTCTCGTTCGTGCCGCCCGAGGCGTCGACGACGTTGACGATGACGTCGGCGTTCGTGAGTTCGTCCAGAAACTGGTTGCCGAGTCCCTTCCCCTCGTGAGCGCCGGGCACCAGTCCCGCCACGTCCAGGAGTTCGATCGGGACGTAGCGCTTGCCGTCCTCGCAGTTCTCGGCGTTACAGCGCTCGTCGCGCTCGAGACAGGGGCACTCCGTTCGGACGTAGCTCACCCCGCGGTTGGCGTCGATCGTCGTGAACGGATAGTTGGCGACGTCGACCTCCGCCATCGTCGCCGCCGTGTAGAACGTGGACTTGCCGGCGTTTGGCTTCCCGGCAAGCGCGATCGAAAGCATACCGGTCCGTAGCCCCGTCGACAGGAATTGTCTTTCGATTCCGCGAATCCGACGGGAGCCGTCGTGGCGGAGACGGCCACCGGGTCCCGTCGCGACCGTCGCAGGAGTCGATCCGACTCGTTAGTCTCGGAGTTCGACGGCCATCATCACCTCGTCGACGTAGTGGCCGTCGAGTTTGTAGTGGTCTTCCCGGATCGCTTCGGTCTCCCAGTCGTGTTCCTCGAGGAACGCGATCGCCTCGTCGTTGGTCGAAGGAACGCTCTGGTAGACCTTCTCGTACCCGTTGGAGCCGGCCCACTCGAGGCCCCGCGAGAGGAGGTGCGAGCCCAGGCCGTGGCCCTGATACTCCTCGAGGACCCCGACGGTGAGTTCGGCGGTGTGGCTCAACTTCTCGAGTTCCGGCGCGTGGAGGTGGACCCAGCCGACGACCTCGTCCTCGACCGTCGCGACGAAGAACATCCGGGACTGGAGTTCGTTGTGCCGGAGCAAGGCGTCCTCGTGATCGATCTCGTCGGCGACGCTCTCGGCCTCGATGTAGGTTTTCTCTTCGGCGACCCGCCGGATCGCGCCGACGATCCCCGACAGGTCCTCCTGGCGCGCCGGTCGGATGTGGAACTCGAGGTCGTCGGCGACGTACTCCTCCTCGGCACCGGCGTCGATCGTGACCCTGAGCTTCCCGTCGTCTTCCTCGAGACGGCCGTCCCGCTTGAGGATCGCGACGTGGTGACGGAACCCACCGGGGTCGAGGTCTAGGCGGTCCCGCGCCTCGTCGGGGTCGACGACCCCGTGTCGCTCGACGTACTCGTATATCCGTTTCCGGTCCGTGTGACCGAACTCGAGCGTATCTGTTGACGCCATGCCACACGCTACCACTCGTCAGTACTTAATCTTTGGCCGGCTGAAACGCTCGAACTCACCGGTCTCCGGAGCGGACAGTTAAATCGAAAACTGGTGCAGGCGGAAGGGTTTGGGCTGGCCGCTCTTCGGCCCGAGCGTGCGGGTCGTCTCCGCCTCGGCGCGCTCCGAGGGGTGGTGGCTCTTCGGCCCAATGATCGACGCGAACGTGGTGGTCGCTGGTTGTGCGCTCGTCCTCGCGGTAGCGGTCGGGTTGGTTGCCCACGAGTGGACGCACGCGGCGGTGCTTCGACTCGCACGCGTCGAGTACTCCGTTTCCTACTTTCCCGGGCGTTCCGACGGGATCCTCGGACTCCTCGTGACCCGTCCCTGGGCCGTCGTCTCGCCCCGGCCAACCGGCGGCGAATCTCCCTGGGCGCTCCGTCTGGCGGCACTCGCACCGTTCGTCCTCGCGGTTCCCGTCTTCGGACTGGCCGGTGCCGGCTACGTGACCACCGAGACACCGATCGTCGCCACGGCGGCTATCGGCTGGCTCGCCTGTGCGCTCCCGAGCCCACAGGACTTCTCGGTCGCCTTCCACGTCCATCGACTTCTCGAGGAGACCGCCGAACCGAACACCGTCGGCCCCGCTCGGGCCGATTGACGATCGTCGGTTCTGTCCCTCAGCCGGCTGGCGACCTGACCCTACGCGTCGAGCCAATCCGACGCGTTGAGCCAGCCTGTCGACCACGCGTGTGCGCCCGTGACGACGGACATTGCGACGAGAACGATCCCTGTAGTGACGAGTCCGGAGACGGGGACGAGCCCTGCGGCGGTCGTACCGACCAACAGGGTACAGAGGGCGATCGTCGCCGCGTACCGCCGTGGCCACTGATCGGAGGGATCGGGCTCACGAGCGGGCTCGAGATAGGAGTCGAACTGTGCCGTTTGCGGTGTCGCTTCGACGACGCCACGGTCCTTCTCGTAGTCGATGAGCCCGTGATTGTCGAGTTTCGGAAGGTGGGACTGATATAACGAGATGTAGACCCGCTGGCGTTCGCTGGAGCTGAGATTCTCGACGGTCGTTCCCTGCTCCCAGGCGGCGACCTGTTCGGCGAGCTCCCGCAACCGGACCGGTTCCTCTCCGTCACGAACGTAGCGAATCACGTCTCGGCGGCGTTTCGTCTGCAGGAGGTGGTAGATGTCGTCCAGCGACAGTTCCGGGGGGCTCTCGACCTCGTCGGACGCTCGCGCCGACTCGTCGGCGGTATCCATCCGGTTGCGTCCGCTCACATCGGATCTCGCTGAACAGTATTCTCGTCGAACAAATAAAACTACCCACTATTTACGGGCGGAGTTCCGACCGGGCAAAAATCGAACTTCAGGCCGTGAGACGGCCCGTTATTGGCCCGATAGTGAAGCGGTCACACAGCCACGAATGACCGCTCACGATGCGTGAGCACGGGTGATCCACCGGCGTTCACAACGCTTCGGCGTGTCGGGATCGGCATCACGCCGACGTTCTATTATTGCTACGTTCACTAATAAAGCTATTCATTGCCCCAAATTCGAGCGATAGACGGGAACAAATCCTCTTCGTGCAGTAATATCTGCATACGTTGCACAGATTGGATCTGAGAACGGTTTCCGAGATGGATCCGAATCGGGTCCGCTACTCGAGTCGACGACGAGCGTTCGATTCTCAGGGATCGATCGTTATCGGGGCGGTTCCGTCGGACAACTCCGCGCTGACGAGCGCGGCGTGACTCCGACGGAGCCGTTCGGAGAGCGCCTGGTGTGAAATATCGAGTTCCGCGGCCAGTTCCTTGAGTGTCACCCCTCTCGGGACGTCGAAATAGCCGAGTTCGTGGGCCTTACAGATCGTTTCGTACTGCGTTTCGGTCAACGGTGTCCGCGCGCTCGCCAGGTCGTTGACGCCGCTGATTCTGGTGACGTCGACGCCGAATTCGTACTGCTCGAGGAGTTCGTGACACGTCGAGACCGACGCTCGGTCGTGAAAGAGCAACTTCAGCTTCCAGCGACCCGCTCGGCCCTGGGCCGTCAGGATCGCGCCGTCGTTTTCCGTCACGATCTCCTCGAACAGTTTCACGCCGTCACCGAACTCGAGTCGGAAAAGCCATCGGTCGTGCTGGCCGATATCGGCTGCGTCGTCCGTCGTGGCGTTCGTCCCGTCAGCGGCCACGCTCGCGAGGACATCGACGGACGGATCCGCCTCGAGCGCCTGCGTGAGGGTGTCCCGATCCGGACCGCTCGCCCAGACGAGTGGCGGCGATCCACCGATCATGCCGCCGATCTGGAACTCGAACCCCGACACTCGATCGAACGTGCGAGCGAATCCGAGTCGATCGGTCGGAACCTCGAGTTCGACGACTGTAGTCATCATCGGGTTCCACCACAAAGACGTATAGACGGATTTGGTTTCCGGTAGCCTTTCCCGCAACCCAATTTCGATGACTGTCACTTCCGGTTGAGCCTCAGGTATCACAACCGATTGCGTCACTGGAGCCTTGATACTGCGATTGACGGCTGACGTAGAACGGACTGTATCCCCAACATGACAATGTAAAAATAAGATTCGTGGCCCCCCTCGGGACGCCACCCGAGCATCGGAGCCGATCCATCGCGTTTTCACTCCCTGCGACTCCCGGCCAGAGACAAGTACGATCCCAGTCTTCGTCCGACTGGCCACGGTGAGCGATCGGCCGACAGGGAATGCACGGCATCACTCGCGTGGCCACTCGAGTGGGGTGGGTGCCGATCGAGGGTCGAAATCGCGAGCCGCCTCACTGCCTCGGACATCACCGTGTTATGCGGTCGATTCTCACGGCTCTCTTCGGAAAGCAGGACTTTTAGCCACTGGTGGACTGGGATTCGTCATGATGACTCGCGATTCGCTCGAGCGGAGGTGGCAGCGATGACGACCGACGTGACCGAAATCACGGTGATCGGAGACGACGACACCGGGCTGGTTGCCAACGTGACCAGCCTCCTGTTCGAGCGTGGGATCAACATCGAGGACCTCGATCAGGCGGTCCGGGACGGCGTCTTCCGGATGTATCTCGCCGTCGACACCAGCGAGATGGTCTGTACGGAGGAGACGCTCCGCGAGGACCTTCACGACCTCGGCGACGACCTCGGACTGGACGTCCAGGTCCGGTTCCCCGCCGACCGCGAAACCCAGCAGATCGCCGTCCTCGTCACGAAGGAGAGCCACTGCCTCGAGGCGCTGTTCGAGGCCTGGGCCAACGACGAACTCGGCGCGGACATCGGGGTGGTCATCGGCAACCACGATGACCTGCAGCCGCTGGCCGAACACTACGACGTCCCCTTCCACGACATCGGCGACGAGGGCGGCCAGCAAAACGAGGACCGACTCCTCGAGCTCCTCGCGGAGTACGACGTCGACCTGATCGTTCTCGCGCGGTACATGCGGATTCTCAGCCCCAACGTCGTCTTCCGCTACGAGGACCGTATCATCAACGTCCACCCCTCCCTGCTGCCGGCGTTCCCCGGTGCGGAAGCCTACCGGCAGGCGATCGAGGAGGGCGTCCGCGTGGCCGGCGTCACCGCCCACTACGTCACGACCGACCTCGACCAGGGCCCGATCATCACCCAGCGCGCGTTCGACGTCCCCGACGACGCGGATCTCGAGGGCATGAAGCGCCGTGGCCAGCCACTGGAGGCCGATGCCTTACTCGAGGCCGTCCAGCTCCACTTAAACGGCGACGTCTCCGTCCACCGCGGTCGGACCTCCGTCCGGGAGAACGGCACTCACTACCAGCTCGGTCTCCCCGAAGAGATCGAGGAGTTCACGCCCGATCGACCGGTCGACGGCATCGGCAGTGCGGTCGCCGACGACCAGTAACGGACGCCCCACCGAGGGCGAGTCACCGCTCACGACCGACCGGTTACGACGACTCGAGGACGGCACCCGTTCCCGGCCGTTCGAGGCCGGCGAGATCGATCCGGCCGTCGGGCATCGGGACGCCGTCGGCGGGATCGTCGGCCAACAGCAAGGAGCCGTCGAGGTCGGCGTAATCGAGCAGCGGCGCGAGGTGACAGGCCGCCGCGATCGAGGCGTTCGATTCGGTCATACAGCCACACATGACCTCGAGACCGTGGGCGCGGGCGGCACTGATCATCCGTCTGGCTTCCCGGAGCCCGCCACATTTCATGAGTTTCAGGTTCGCGATGTCACAGCGGTCCGCGACCTGCGGGATATCCGCGAGCGTCACGCAGGACTCGTCGGCGGCGATCGGCAGCGCCGAGCGCTCGTAGACGAACTGCAGCCCCTCGGGATCCTCCGCGGGGACCGGCTGTTCGACGAACGCGAGGTCGAACTCCGCGAGCCGGTCGATCTTCGCGAGCGCTTCGTGGGGCGTCCAGGCCTCGTTCGCGTCGACGAACAACCGGGCGTCGGGCGCGACCGACCGGATCGTCCGGACGATCTCGAGATCTCGGTCGGTGCCGAGTTTGACCTTGAGCGTCCCGTAGCCGCGGTCGACGGCCGTCGTCGCCTTCTCGCGCATCGTCTCGAGGTCGTCCAGCCCGATGGTGTAGGACGTTTCGAGGGTCTCGGTCGGATCGAGTCCCCAGTATCGATACAGCGGGACGTCGAACCGTTTCGCGACGAGGTCGTGGAGGGCGATGCTCACTGCGGTCCGCGCGGCCGGATTCCCCCGAACCGTCTCACGCATGCGACGCTCGATCCGCTCGAGGTGGTGGGGATCGCCGACGTCTTCGACGATCGCACAGAGGTCGGGCAGGACGGCCGCGACCGTCGCGGCAGTCTCGCCGTAGTGTTCGGACGGCGCGGCAGCGCCGACGCCGGTCGTTCCGTCGTCGGCCCGGATCCGGACGAGCACGATTTCGGTCTCGGTCGTCGTCCCGCGGGCGATCCCGAAGGGATACTCGAGGGGAAGCGAGCGACGTTCGACGGCGGTCTCGAGGGACATCTCAGCAGAGCACCTCGAGCAACTCGTCGGTTCCAAAGCGGAGCACGTCGCTCGCGGGCGTTCCCAGCGCGTCGGCGTACTCGTCGACGGCCGTGCGGGCGTGCTCGTCGTCCTCGAGGTCAGCGGTGTTGAGCGCGCCGGCGACGACCTGACTCTCCGCGACCGGTGTGGCGATGCGCTCGTAAAGGTCGACGTACGTCGAGATCGACGGCAGCGAGAACGACTCGTAGCCGTGGATTTCCTCCCGGCCGGCCTCGTGACAGAGCACGAGGGCGTCGGGCATCGACCCGTGGAGTATCCCCAGCGTAACCGGTGAGTACGCCGGATGAACGATACTCCCTTGCCCCTCGACGAACAGGTAGTCGTGATCGTCACCCTTCTCGAGAATCATTGCTTCGACCGCACCCGCCGTGAAGTCGCTGACGACCCGATCGATCGGGTTGCCCCAGCCCTCGATCACGATCCCCGTCTGCCCGGTCGGGATCACGGCGGCGTCGTGGCCGGCCCGGCGGGCGTCGCGAGCCAACTCCATCGTGGTCGTCATCTTGCCGACCGAGCAGTCCGTGCCGACGGTGAGGATTACCTCGGCGTCGACCTCGCCAGCGACGCCGTCCGCGACCGTGAGGTCGGCCGGCGGATCCCGGATATCCCGGAGCTCGCAGTCGTTTTCCGCCGCCAGTCGGGCGAACTCCTCGTCGTCGGCGAGGAAGTAATGCAGTCCCGAGATCACGTCACAGCCGGCCTCGAGGGCCGTTCGAACGTCCTCGCGCCACCGTTCGTCGAAGCCGCCGCCGATCGGAGCAATGCCGATCACGAGCGCATCGACGTCGGTCGGCTCGAGATCGGCCATCTCGGCGACGATCGGTGCGTCCTGAACGTCGGGGACGAACTCGGCGACCCGTCGGCCGCTATTCGCGCGGTCGAGAACGGCGACGGCTTCGTGGTCGGAGTACCGGAGCACGCCGAGAGCGGTCTTGGCCTGGTCGGGAAACAGTTCGTGAGCGAGGATGGCAACGCGCATATCCGAACATGAGCGAGGGGCTACTTAACGATAGAGACACGGAACCGAGAGCAGGGAGACGACCCGGCCGAAGGGGCACCTGTTCGGCGTCGTGGTTCGGATCACGTCGGATACAGTAGTGAGCGCTGAACTGTTCGATACCGTGATCGTCTCAGCTGCTAAGTACATATTTGAGAGAGTATCGTATTAGCATAAATATATCACTTCGCCGATACCGAAACCCTCATTCCAATTACTCACCGATTCGGTTGCAACGAAATGGTTCACCAGTTCGGACAGGCCGATCTCGCTCCGCTCTTCGGTACGTCCGTCGTCGCTCGGTGGAACCGTAGTATCGTGGCGAACCGGCGACCGGCGGAGTAACTGAATACACATGGAAACTGACACTTCAGTCTCGAACGTCGTGCTCGTGACGGTCGACTCCCTGCGGGCGGACGCGATCGGTCCATACGATGCCGACCGCCATACGCCAGTGATGGACTCACTCGCCGACCGTGGAACCGTTTTCGAACGAGCGTTCGCGACCGGTAACTGGACGCCGTTCTCGTTTCCGTCGATGCTGGCTTCGCGCCCCGTATTTGGGGATAGTGGACGGATCGGCGTCGAGGATTCGCCGACGCTCGCGGAAGCGGTCTCCGAGGCGGGCGTTTCGACCGGTGGCTTCAACGCCGCAAACGGGTTCCTCACGACACACTGGGGATACGACGACGGGTTCGACGAGTTCGACTCCTTCGTCGCGAACGTCGGTTCCAGCGTCTACAGCCGGTATCTCGCGACCCACCCCACCGTCGAGGCGTGGCTCCAGTTGGCCGCGTCGCCGATCCGACGGGTCGGTTCGTGGCTCCGTGGGGAAACCGACGACCGTCCGTTTCTGGACACGTCACGGATGTTCGACGTCGAACACGCCGCGTGTTCGTTCGTCGAAACGTCGGAATCGCCGTTTTTCCTCTGGGTCCACTACATGGACGTCCACACGCCGTACGTCCCCGCGCCGCGGTACATCCGTGAGGTTTCCTCCGGTCGACTCGGGACACATCGAATGCTGCTCGCCCATACCCGGACCGGGCTGGGATTGGACGTCAGCGATCGAACGCTGGCGGATCTTCGAACCCTCTACCAGGCGTCGGTTCGGCAGGTCGACGCGAGCATCGGACGGCTACTCGAGACGCTCTCGGCGAACGGACTCGACGACGAGACGGCCGTTATCGTGGCTGGAGACCACGGCGAAGAGTTTCAGGAACACGGTCACCTCGCGCACTATCCGAAGCTATACGACGAACTGATTCGGGTCCCGCTGATCGTCGACGTGCCCGGTGCCGAGGGGAGACGGGTAGCGGGACAGGTCGGACTCGATGCGCTTCCACCGACGGTCACCGACTTGCTCGACGTCCAACCACCGGATTCTTGGACCGGCGATACGCTCGTCCCGAGCGTGCTCGAGGGTGATTCGCCGGCGGACGAGCCGATCGTCTCGGTCACCGTTCGTGACGACTCCGTGACGGCACAGCCGATTCCACGATCGCTCGCGGACGGCGACCTCCTCGTCAGCGTCCGGGACCGGGACTGGACGTACATCGAAAACGTCGACACGGACGAAACCGAACTGTATTACCGGCCCGACGATCCGCGCCAACAAACCAACCTCGCTCCCGATCCGACCCCCGAGCAACGCGACCGACTCGACTCGTTCGCACCGATCGCGACGGAGCACGCGACCATGATACGGGCACAGGACTCCGAGGAGACGGCCGACGATGGGGCGGTCGACGAGGACCTCGAGGCCCGGTTGTCGGCCCTCGGCTATCGATAATGATCCGATCGTTCCTTCGCAGCCTCCACGACGGGCCGTTTGCCCGCCAGCTACGCCGGTTCGTTATCGTCGGGGCCGTCGCCGCCGGCGTACAGTTGGTGTTGCTGTGGGCGTTCGTGGACAGTGCCGGACTGCATTACCTGCTCGGTGCGTTGCTGGCGATCGAGATTACGATCGTCCTCTCCTACGTTCTCAACAACGCGTGGACGTTCCAGCGGTCTCAAAACACCGGGACCGTCGACTATCTCGTCGGGTTGCTCAAGACGAACGTCGTCCGTGGGACGGCGATCCCGATCCAGATCGCTGTGCTCTTCAGCATCGTCGAGTGGGCACACGCGCCGTATCTGGTGGCCAACGGGATCGCCATCGTTCTCAGCGGCGTCTATCGGTACGTCCTCGATGCGCGATGGACGTGGGGGACGTGACGACCCGGTTCCGTCTCGACCCGGTCTCGTCCAGATCGCGACGACGTATCGAACCATTAAACGGAACGGAAGTCGAGTATCCGACAAACGATACCAGCAATGGTCGCGATATCCGTGGTCCTCGATGGGGTGATTGCCCTCCTCGCCGGAAGCACCGAGACGATCGTCGAGTCCGCGACCGGTTGGCCCGGGATGGGGATCATCTTCCTCTACTCGTTCCTGATCGCGTTCGCGCTCCCCGGCCCCAGCGAGGTCGTCCTCCTCGCACCGATCGACCTCGGGTTCCCGCCATGGCTGGCGCTCTCGAGCATCATGCTCGTCAGCGCGATCGGAAAGGCAGCTGGCAGCGTTTTCGCGTTTCATATCGGGCAGGAGGTCAAACAATCCGGGCCGGTAACTCGGTGGCTACGGCAGTCCAGATGGGACGTTTTGGGCTGGTCGGAAAAGCGTTCCCTCCAGCTCGCACGACGCTACGGCTACGGCGGACTCGCGATCGCCCTGTCCGTGCCGTTCTTTCCCGACACGATCTCGATATACGCGTTTGCCGTCCTCGAGCGGGATTACCCGAAGTTCGCCGTGGCCACGTTTCTCGGGAGCCTCGGACGGCTCGTCGTGACGGTCGGCTTCGTCGGTGGTCTCGTGAGCGTGTTTTGAGCGCGCCGGGTCGACCACTGGAACGGGTCGGCTCAGGGCAAATGTTACCAGTGTTTAGCGGTTCACAGCCGACCGCTACGTAATGACTGACCGCTGGCTCGTCGCCTGGGGACTGGGCTCGGTCGCATTCGGGGCCGCATCGCTGCTGACACCTCTCTATATCGTCCTGCTCGGCGCATCGCCGGTACAGCTCGGGGTGTTGGCAGCGACGGCAGCCATCGTCGGCGCACCCGGTGCGATCGCGTTCGGTCGACTCGCGAACCGGGTCGATAGCCGTCGACCGCTGGTGGTCGGGACACTGATCGGTGTCACGGCATCGCTTGCCGTCATCCCGTTGCTGTCGTCGATTACCGCGGTCGTCGTCGCGAACGCGGTGCTCTGGCTGTTCGTCTCGTCGGTCGGCCCCGTCTTGACCATGCTCGTCGTCGACGAGATACCGGAGTCCCGCTGGAGCGAACGGATCGGGCTCGTCAACAAGTATCAGGGCTACGGCTGGGCCGGCGGCCTCGTCCTCGGAACGGTCTGGCCGTTCGTCGGGAGCCGACTGCTCGCAGCCGATGCGGTACCCAGAACCCTGTTCTGGGCACTCGCAGCCTGTGCCGGCGTGAGTGCGGTCCTCGCGGCACGAACGCTCCCGCGGCCCGCACCCTCGGACCACGTCACCGACGACCGTGCCGTTCGACGGATCGGCCGACTCCTCACGAGTTCGGGTCGTGGCATCAAGGGTGCGACGTTCGTGTTCGCACCGAACCGGCTCTACTGGACGACGCGTGGGATCGATCCGCGACGGCTGGCCACTCGTTTCGATCCGGCACTGACGACCTACTTCGTCGCCGGACTCTTCTTCTTTACCGGCTCCGCAGCGTTCTGGGCTCCGCTCCCGCTGTTTCTGACCGACATCGGGTTCGACTCGGGGCAGGTGTTCGGGCTCTATCTCGCCTCGAGTCTCGGCTCCGCGGTCTGTTATGAGGGCGCTGGCAGTCTCTCCGCTCGATACGACGTCCGGCACCTGCAAGGGGTGTACTGGCCGCGAGGGCGGTATTGTTCCCGTCGATCGTCGCCATCACGGGATTGGGAGTCTCCGTCGCCTTCGGCACTGCGGGCCTCGTTCTGGCACTCGTCGGGGTCACCTGGGCCGGAATCGCCGTCGTCGGGACGGCGATCGTTACCCGGCTCGCACCGCCGAGCGTTCGCGGCGAGATGCTCGGGGGCTACGTCGCCCTGGGCGCGATCGGCGGCGGTCTCGGGGGCGTTCTCGGCGGCTGGGTAGCGACTCTCGGCTATCTCGCTGCGTTCGTCGTCGCCGGTGGACTCGTCTCGATCGGTGCGGTCCTCGTCCTCTCGCTCGAGGCGATCTCCCCGAGCGATCCCGTTGGGGCGTCGTCGGCGTCGAGGGCTACCGAGAGTGCGGAGAGCGACGCCACGCCTCCGGACACCACCCGATGAGCGGCGTTCGCCGGAGAGAGCTGTAACGCTGGCGAACAGGACCCTCTCTCAGCCGCCTTGGCGTCCGGATGTGCCTCGACTGCGTCACCACATTGGGTACGCGAGACGATTTCGAGGGCAGACAGACGCACTCGAGCGTTCGTCTCTGAGAGCGAAAAACGTGTTTAACCCCCTCGAGACGTATTCTTGCCGTCGATTCCGGTGTAACGGACGATGCGCTTATGATGATGGGCCATGATGCCATGGAACATGAATGGTGTCCTCAACGAGACGACGAACAAGATCCACAAGTACGAATCCGGCCAGTCGGACTTTCAGACGAGTTGCGGAGCGACGTCCCACGTCGCCCACGAACACCTCCGGCTGGTCCCCGTCGAGCAAGCGATCGACGGCGCCGACGCCGACAGGTGTGGGCGCTGTTTCGACGAGGGAGGGGGCTACTGATATGGTCTCCTGTCCGTCAGTGCCGGTGGGACCGAGGCCGTCCTGCGGTCCCGCCGGGACATCGGGACAGCAAACCGTATGAGACCGACGGGATCGACTCCTACAGGACCCGCAGTTCGGTCGTCCAGAACGAGTGGACGGCCTGTTCGAGCGCCGGTTTCGGATCGCCGGTCGCGTCGACGGCGGCCGTCGCGCTCGGCTCGAGATCGGATTCCTCGACGAGCGCGTCGACGATGCCGCGCTGGCCGACGAGATACAGCGGCGTGTCGGCCCGGTCGCCCCCGGCCTCGTACTCGGCGAGCGCCTCCCGACAGCGCTCGAGGTGGTCGTCGATCTGTCCGTCGCGAATCCGCTCGAATCGAGCCTGGGAGAATCCTCCTTTCGAGTGGCTCCCCTTGACGTCGCTTTCGAACCCGCGATAGGCGACCCGGTCGTCGTCCTCGTAGGTGCCGAGGGCGAACAGATCCGTCCGGACGAGCGCGATCGCGTGTCGGCCGGTCGGCAGGAACCACTCCCGCTCGAGTGCGAACCTGTCGTTCCAGACCGCGTCCTGTTCGGGGACGAGAGGGGGTTCGAGGGTCACCGCGAGGAGTCCCGCATCGTCGACGCAACACAGACACGGTGTCGCGTCCTCGAGGAGTGCGATCCGATCGCCCAGGACGTCGTCGAGGGCAGTCCGAACCGAGTCCGAGACCTCGTCGGCCACCCCGACGGTCAGTGCGCCTTCGGGACCCGTCCGAAACGAGGATAGTCGCTCGAACACCGCTTCGAGGTCGCCGCCCCGGAGTCGATCACGGCGACGGACGGTGAGCCCGGGGTCCGCCTCGGGTTCCCGTTCGAGTTCGCCCTCGAGTTGGGCGATCCGATCCTCGAGTCGGTTGATTCGCTCCTCGGCGTCCTGTCTGGCGGTCGCAGCGTCGGCCCGCCGTTCGGATTCGGCCTCGTAGCGCTTCCGCAACCGCTCGTTTTCGTCCTCGAGTTCGTCGATTCGCTCCTTGAGCGATGCGCGGCCGAGCAACTCGTCGAGCATCCAGCCGAAAACGCGAAGCGAGCCTACTTCTACGTTCCGACGTTTCCTCGGTCGTCTGACGGGCGGGTGTGGCCCCGCTCCTGCCAGTTTCCGGTAAACTCGAGCAACTGCCTGGCACGTTCTCGACGGGCGAGGAACACCTCTCGAAGCGAGGGCGGGTTCCTGATTTCGGTTCCCTCGAGCATCGATTCCGGAAGCGCGAGCGTGTTCGTCGGGACGGTCGTCGACCCGTGAACCGGGAAGTGCCGGGATTCGAGTTTCATCACCAGCGGGGCGTCGAGTCGCTCGAGGCCCGTCCCACTCGCGTACACCGCCTCGTTGATCCGCTCGTGTTGGGTCTGATCCATGAGTGCGCGATCCCCGTCGGTCGGGGTCACGTAGAGCCGTCCGAGATAGTAGCCCTGTGAGAACACCTCGAACATGCTAACTAGTCACATGGTCTGGATCGGTATAACTGTTTGCCGAGACGTTTAAATCGGCGCGCTATCAGACCGGTCGCTCGAGGCGGCTTCCGGCGTCGGTGAGCGACCGTCGGCCGTGATCGTTGTCCCCTCGAGTGGACGAACCGGACCGAGACCGATTTTCTCACGGACTCAGCGGCGGGATTTCGGGGTTTTGACGCTGTAAGCAACGGTCGGTCGACCTGAGAGCCGACCGTTCCCGAACGAGACCGGTCAGGGGAACTGTGCCTCTCTTGAACGCTCAAAAGCGCTCTCGACCGCTGAACGGACGGTGTAAACGGTTCGAACGAAGCTCCGCCTTTTTAGTACGTTCCGGTCAAGGTCGGAGTCGATGACAACCACTCGGTCGGTTGCCCTCTTCGTGGCCCTCGCCGCCCTCGCACTCACAGCCGCACCGCTGGTAAGCGGTGCCGTCGTGAGTCCGTTGACCGGGGCCCAACTCACCCAACCCGACCACGCCGAGACGGGAGCGATGAACGCGTCAGTCGGGGGGACGGGACCGACGAACGCGTCAGTCGGGGCGTTGATGCAAGCGAGCGCAGCCGATACCAAACAGACGGTCGATACCGAGATGTTCGACGCAGCATACGACGCTTCGGACACCGACAGCCAAACTGCGCTCGTCGACGAACGAACGACCGACCTCGAAGCGCAGTTGCGGGATCTCGAGGCGGAACGCGCCGAACTCCGGGAGCAACGTGACAATCTTTCCCGTGGAGCCTATCAGTCTCGAATGGCGACGGTGACGGTCGAAATCGCGGCCCTCGAACGATCGATCGATCGAACCGAGCGCCGTGCTGCCGAGACGGGTGGGACCGAAACTCGACTCGCTGCGCTTCGGGAGAACGCGACCGAAGCCCGACGAAACGCCTCGGAACAAGCAGGCCCCAGCATCGAGCCGGTCGCTCGAGGACTGTCCGAGCCGAAGGGGTCGGCCGGTGTCGGCACGGGACCACCGGCCGATCGTGGCGGGCCCGCCGACAAGGGTGGGCAAGGGGCTGATGGCACGCTCGGAAACGCCAACGGTGAGTCAGGTCCTGAGCGCGCACCCGGAAACAGCGCCAGCGGGTCCGGGCCGGATCCGAAACCCGGGAACAGCGGCGATTCGGGGCCTGAGAGCGCACCCGGAAACGGCAACGACTCGAACCCCAAGGATACACCCGGGAACAGCCCCGGTGGAACGGATACCACGCCTGGGAACGGCGGCGACTCGGGACCTGAGAACACACCCGGAAACAACGGTGATTCGGGACCTGAGAACACACCCGGAAACAACGGTGATTCGGGACCTGAGAACAAACCCGGCAACAGCGGTGACTCGGGATCTGAGAGCACACCCGGCAATAGCGGTAACTCGGAATCTGAGAGCACACCTGGAAACACCGGCGACCCGGGATCTGAGAGTTCACCCGGCAACAACGGTGATTCGGGATCTGAGAGTTCACCCGGCAACAGCGGCGATTCGGGATCTGAGAACACACCCGGCAACACCGGCGATTCGGGACCCGAGAGTACACCTGGCAACAGCGGTGATTCGGGATCTGAGAACACACCCGGCAACACCGGCGACTCGGGACCTGACAGCGCGTCCGGAAACAGCGCTCGTGAGCCCGGATCGGAGACGACACCTGGGAACAGCGGCGGTGAGTCGGGGCCCGATAGGACGCCCGGAAACGACGGCGAATCGGGAGCCGGGAACGGGGCTGGAAACGGTGCGAGCGGTGAGCCAGGATCGGATAGCGGCTCCGGAAACGGCGGTGGGTCAGGAAGCGGGGCTGACTGACGGCACCTGTCGCCCGCCAGTGACTGACTCCGTTACAATGCGGATCGTTTTCGAACGGTCGACCGGCTGTCGGTAGGACCTTCCATCCCGTTCGTGGTAGCTCCTGTATCGGTTCCTTGTACGGACTCCTGACAATCAGCGCCGGCCCAGCCGCGACTCCCCTGTGGGGTGGCCGGGATCCGTGACAGCAGCCCGTCTCGGGAGTCGACCCCTCGCGTTCGCTCGCGCTCCCGACAGTGGTCTCGGTGTCCGTGGTCTCGGGTACGATTTCGTCCTCGAAAGTGGTATTCGCGCCCGCTCCTGAGCAGCGACCGAACCGCTGCCTGCCGACCGGCGGTCGCGTCCCGATCGCGTGAACACGACCGACGACGGGACGAGTCGGCCCCCGCATCGCGATCCACGAGTCCCCGTGTACGCTGATCGAGCGGACGACTCGATCTGAGGGGGCGATCCAGCAAGGTATTTCCGCGTCGGGGGGCCGAATTCGGGTATGGATCCGGCGCTTGGCCCGCCCGAGGCGATGGCCGCAAAGCGCGACGAGCTGACGCCCATGATGGCGCAGTACCACGATCTCTGTGCGCGCTACGACGAGGCGATCGTCCTCTTTCAGGTGGGCGACTTCTACGAGACGTTCTGTGGCGCGGCCGAACGGACCGCGCGCCTGCTCGAGATCGCCCTGACGAGCCGCGAGGACAGTACTGGCGAGTATCCGATGGCCGGCATCCCCATCGACAACGCCGAATCGTACATCGAAGAGCTACTCGAGGCGGGCTACCGGGTTGCAGTGGCCGATCAGGTCGAAGAGCCCGGCGAGAGCGCGGGCGTCGTCGAACGGGCAGTGACGCGCGTGATTACGCCCGGAACGCTCACCGAAGACGAACTCCTCGCGAGCGACGACAACAACTTCGTGGCGGCAATCGCTCGCGAGCGAGCGGCCCGAACGGGGGACGACGAACTGGCACTCGCTTTGCTCGATGTCTCCACGGGCGATTTCCTCGCGACGAGTTCCACCGCCAGGGAATCGATCGCCGACGAGGTGAGCCGCTTTGCACCCGCCGAGGCCGTCGTCGGACCGGACGCGCCCGCCGACCTCGTCCCCGAGAACTGTATGGTCACGCCGTACGACGAGGCAGCGTTCGACCGTGACAGCGCCGGGGCGAAGCTTTCGACGTACTTCCGCAACCCCGACGCCTTGCTCGCGAGCGACGCCGAAATCCGTGCCTGTGGCGCGTTGCTTTCCTACGCCGAGTACGTCCGCGGCGGGACACACGAGGGTGAAAGCGGCGAGACGAGCGACGACGATACGGACGAGGCCCCGAATTCCGAGGGGGGTGCCCGCCTCGAGTACCTCACCCACCTCACGCGGTACGATCCCCGCGAGTACCTCCTGTTGGACGCCGTGGCGCTGCGCAGCCTCGAGCTGTTCGAACCGCGCGCCGTCCACGGGCGCGAGGACGCGACACTCGTCGGCGTCCTCGACGAAACCGCAAGCGCACTCGGCGGCAGAAAACTTCGGGACTGGCTCCGGCGGCCGCTGCTCGAACCCGACCGCATCGAGGCGCGACTCGACGCCGTCGCGGAACTCACGAGCGCGGTCCGGACGCGCGAGCGACTGCACGAGCGTCTGCGGGACGTCTACGACCTCGAGCGGTTGATCGGGCGGATCTCCCGCGAGCGAGCGAACGCCCGGGACCTGCGGTCGCTCCGTGACACGCTCGCGGTAGTCCCCGACGTTCGCGAGGAACTCGCCGATGCGGAGTGTGATCGGCTCCGGGAACTGTCCGCCGATCTCGATCCGCTGACGGCGGTCCGCGAACTGATCGACGACGCGATCGTCGCCGATCCGCCGATCGAGATCACCGAGGGCGGGGTCATCGCTGAGGGGTACGACGGGGACCTCGACGAGTTGCGTGCGACCGCCAGAGACGGCAAGCAGTGGATCGACGATCTCGAAGCCCGCGAGCGCGACCGGACCGGGATCGACTCGCTGAAGGTCGGCTACAACTCGGTCCACGGCTACTACATCGAGGTGACGAACCCGAACCTCGATGCCGTTCCCGAGGACTACCAGCGCAGGCAGACGCTGAAGAACTCGGAGCGATTCGTCACGCCGGAGCTCAAAGAGCGCGAGGATCGGATCGTCGGTGCGGAAGAACGCGCGGACGAACGGGAGTACGAACTGTTCCGTGACGTTCGCCGCGAGATCGCGGCGGAGGTCGAACGCGTGCAAGGGCTCGCCGAGGCGCTCGCGACGCTCGATGCCCTCGTCTCGCTGGCGTCGGCCGCCGCCCAGTACGACTACTGTCGGCCCGAGATCCTCGAGCGCGACGGGAGTCAGACCCTCGAGATCGAGGGCGGTCGCCACCCCGTCGTCGAACGGACACAGGAGTCGTTCGTCCCCAACGACGCTCGCTTCACCGACGATCGGCGGCTGGCGGTGATCACGGGGCCGAACATGTCGGGGAAATCGACGTACATGCGGCAGGTGGCCCAGATCGTCCTGCTGGCACAGGTCGGGAGTTTCGTCCCGGCACGCGCCGCCCGGATCACGCCGGTCGATCGGATCTTCACCCGCGTGGGAGCCAGCGACGACATCGCGGGCGGGCGCTCGACGTTCATGGTCGAGATGGACGAACTCGCGACCATCCTGCGGGAGGCCGACGAGCACTCCCTGGTTCTGCTAGACGAAGTGGGTCGGGGTACCTCGACGGCCGACGGGATGGCCATCGCGCAGGCGATCACCGAACACCTCCACGACGAGGTCGGCGCGACGACGCTGTTTGCGACCCACCACCACCCGTTGACCGAACTCACCGAGGACCTCGCGGCCGCGTTCACGCTGCACTTCGAGGTCGATCAGACCGACGGCGAGGTCGTCTTCCACCACGAGATCGCGCCCGGCGCGGCGACGGGCTCCTACGGCGTCGAGGTCGCGACCGCGGCCGGCGTTCCCGACCCCGTCGTCGACCGGTCGCGAGAACTGGTCGCTGACGCGGCGGAGGAGGACCTCGAGACGGACGACACCAGCGCTGCCGACTCGAGTGGCGACCCCGTTCCAGAGCCGACGGAGAGCGCTCCGGAAGCCGCGACCGCGGACGGTGGGGACGTGCCGACGGACGTCGCCGCCGAACTCAGAGCACTCGACCTCGCCCACCTCACCCCGGTCGAGGCGCTGACGGAACTCGATCGGCTGAAGCAGCTACTCGAGGAGTGACGACCGCTTGCTCATCGTCGGGTCGATACCGACGGACTACGAGTTCGCCATAGTCAACGATCAATCACACGAGTGAAGGGTCCCCGCGTTCTGGGAGTCGGTCAGGTTGCAGGGACCGGCACAACGCACAACCGCCTCGGCGAGAAGCTAGTGGTATGACATACCGAACGACGATCGGGTGGTCCCTCATCACGTCGGGTATCGTCACGCTGTTGCTCGCCTTCCTGCCGGGCGATTCGCTGTGGTGGGGCATCGGGCTGTTGGTCCTCGGGATCGCTATATTCGTCGGTCGTCGGTAACCACTCGCCCGCCGTCTCGTCGATGGTGAGCGACACGTCAACCAGTGACACCGCCGTTCGTGGCACCGCGTGTAAGTTTCTTCTCTCTCGGCGGTGAGGGCTCGAAACGGGCGCACACGGAGCGTGAACAACATGGGAGACCTCACACTCGAGAGTCAGGCCTTCGACGACGGCCAACGGATCCCCGAGGAGTATGGCTACACGGAGACGAACGTCAACCCGCCCCTCGAGATCCGCGGCGTCCCCGACGACGCGGCGACCCTCGCGTTGATCGTGGACGATCCGGACGCGATAGAGCCCGCCGGCAACGTGTGGGACCACTGGATCGTCTGGAACGTTCCGCCGGAGACCGGGACGATTCCGGAGGACTGGGACGCCGCGGACGCAATCGAGGGAACGAACGATTACGGCGACCGCGGCTACGGCGGCCCGAACCCGCCGGACCGGGAGCACACGTACCGGTTCAGACTCTTCGCCCTCGAGATGTCGATCGACCTCGGACCCGATGCGGCCGCCGCCGATCTCGAGTCGGCGATCGAGGGGCACGTGCTCGAGCAGGCGCGGCTCGAGGGCACGTATCCTGCCTGACTGATGGGGCCTCGGAGAGCAATTCTGGCTCCCGTCCCGTGCGCCCCATCGAATCGCTTCGTACAGTAGACCGATCGACCGCTGGCGGCTGATTCAGTTATGGGTCGGTCGGACAGGTGGTTTTTCTCCGCGGCCTCCGGATATCGACGGACCGGATGACTCATCGACGAGGTCGAGCAATCGTGGTTGAACTGGAGGGGACGGTTGCATGAGCTACGTGTTGTGGGCGCTGCTGGCGATGGTCTGTTACTCGTTCGCGTTCCTGTTTATGAAAACAGCAGTCCAAGACTTGCCGACGTTCACCGTCATGCCGATCGCGGTCGGCACGCTGGCCGTGAGAGCGACGACTGTGGCGGCCCTGTTCGGCGAGTGGTCAGTTCCGTCGGTGACGAGTCGACCCGTCAGGTTCGCATTCGCAGCAGGACTCTGTCTCGCCGGTGCTGTCGTCGGCTATTTCCGTGCGCTTCGACTGGTCCCGTCAGCACCGTCTTCCGATCTTCGGGATGTTTCTCGTCGGTGGTGCACTCCTCGGCATCGTCGTCTTGGGAGAGCCGGTCACGGCGAAGAAGGCGCTGGGAATCGCGTTCGGCGCTGTCGCGGTCGTCCTCATTGCGACGTGATGACCCGCGTCTCCGTACTCGTGGCCTGAGCGAGTCCTGAGAGAACGGCACGATACGCACGTATCCGTGCCGGGCCCGTCATCGGAACGGAATTCGAAATCACGGCCGTGAGTGGAATCTCCGCTACCGTTCGAGTGGTCGATGGGGTCATCCGACCGTCCGCGACGCGATCACTCGTCGGGGGGTTCGAGCGAGACGAACTCGAGGCCGTGTTCGGTCAGCAATCGACTCGCGCGGTCGGTCACCGACGGCGCGACCAGGATGCCCCGAACGGCGGCGTCGGCGTGGAGGTCGCGCTCGAGGGCGTCGACGTAGCGTCGGAGCTGGCCCACCGCGTCGGGACCGACCCGTCGGCGCTTCAGTTCGACGACGACCGCTCGACCGGCCGCGTCCTCGCCGTAGATGTCGACCGCACCCGCGGGCGTGTCGCGCTCGGTCGCCAGCGGGGTGAACTCGGCCTCGAGCAGGGCGGGGTCCTCGAGGATCCGCTGTCGGAGGTCCTCTTCGGTCCCGACGAGGGCGAGGTCGTTCTCGTCCGACCCCGAGAACGCCGACACCTGCAGGATGTCCCGGAACCGGACACACAGTCGCTCGTCCGGCGTCGACCGCACGCTCTCGAGGACGAGCGCGCCGTCCGCACAGAAAACCTCGTGTTCACACCCCGGCGGCTGCCAGTTGACCGGCTGTTGGCCCTCGTCCGTGTGAACGAGCGCCGCCCCGTCGGGTTTGAGCATGACGTGGCGATCGCCCGCCTCGAGCCGGCTCGAGGCTCGACCGTCGTAATCGACCGTACAACGCCCGTAGACGGTCACGATCGCGTCGCGGTCGATCCCGTCCGCGATCACGTCGCGTGCCGCCGACGGCGTCGGTCCCTGGAGGGTTTCCGTTCGCTGGTCGTGCCCTGAATCCGTCACTGGAACGAGGTAGTGCCGGGACGGATAAAAGGTGCCCGCTGTCGGGTGAATCCCGCGTCGATTCCGCGGTCGCTGTCCGCGCCGGGCGGAACGCAGAAGGTATATTTTCGTCCGGCCCTGCTCGAGAGACACAATGTCGAATCTTCCGACCCGTCGTGGATTCCTCGCACTCGCCGGCACCACCACAGCCGCGTCGCTGGCCGGCTGTTCGCAACTCGATTCCCTGTCGCAATCGGACGGCGGTTCGAACGACGCGGTCACCCTGGCCGTCACGCCGGCCCAAGCGGAGCTAGCGGAGCTCGAATCCGAGGTCCGCTCCGAGATCGAGAACGGGACCCTCAGCGAACGGGCGGCAGCACAGGAGTTCCGCGACGGCCGGGCCGAGTTGACGGCGGAAGCCACGACGGCCGTCGAAGAGTCCGCCGGAAGCGATCTCACGATCGAGGAGTCAGCGCCGGAGTACGGACTGCTCCGTGCGACGGGGACCGACGCGGCGATCATGGAGACGCTCCGAAGCGGCGACGTCAGCGGTATCTACCCCGGCGAGCAGTACGACCTCATCATCCAGCAACGGCAACAGGAGGAGCAACGACGGGCGATGCTCGAAGAACAACAGCAAGCCCAGGACGCGGAAAACGCGACCGACGACTCCGGAACCGAAAACGCGACCGACGACTCCGGGACGGAAAACGCGACCGACGGGTAGCGGCGTACTGGCTGGCGGTCTGATACGTTCCACCAGTCCTACCGCTCGATCGAGAACGGACTCTCCCGTTCGGTCCAGTTCCACCCGGGGAGTCGCTCCTGAAAGCCGGCGGCGAGGGCCGCCTCGCAGTCGTCGATGCCGGCGTTTTCTTCGGCGTCGCCGTGGACGTGAACGTCGGCGTAGTGGAAGGTCGCCTCCCCGAGGGTCCGAAGGGGCTGGCTGCCGGCGATCGTCCCGGCCAGTTCTCGGCCGAGGATCTCGTCGACGACGAACCCCGGATAGTCCCCCTCGACGTCGAGATCCCTGAGGATCGCGACCATGGCGGCGACGTTGACTGCGAGATCGCCGTCCGCGAAGACGGCGTCGACCGCGTCGACGTACTGGTCGTCGGTGACGGCATCGACGTCGGTTCCGAAGATCTCGCCGAGATCGTCGCGGACGTCGTTGATCAGGGGGACGATCGTCTCGGCACGATTGACGACCCAATCCCGCTCCTCACGGACTCGAGCAGCTGTCAGATGCATTTGCGACCGACGACTACGGTCTCCACGGCCCTGGTTTTTGCGAAGGCTTTTATACCACGCAAAGAATAGCCCCGAGTAAGCGGGTTCTCCCTGGAATTGTCCCGCACGGACCAGGATAACCGATCCGGAAGCGTGTTCGTCAGGCACGGCGTAGGATACGATGAATCGGGAGACGAGATGGAGTGTACGCTACGTTGTCCGACCTGGACGACGGCGCTCGCTATCGGTTTCGACGCGGCAGACACCGTTTGGAAGCCGCCGACGAATCGCGAGCCGGTTCCGATTCCCACTCGTCCCTGCTCGGCCTGACGTCGGACGCGGTTCCGGACGGTGAGTTCACGCAAGCCACATTCGGCGATTATGAGCACTGTAGAGCAGCAACTCGACGATCTCAAAGCACAGATCACGAGCGAGTTACCGAGCGATATCTCGGTCTCCTCGGTGAAGTACGAAGGCCCCGAACTGGTGGTCTATACGCGCGACCCGAAGAAGTTCGCCCAGCAGGGCGACCTCATTCGGCAACTCGCGAGCAAACTTCGCAAGCGGATCACCGTCCGGCCCGACCCCAGCGTTCTCTCGCGACCCGAACAGGCCCGCGAGGAGATCATGGACGTTATTCCGGACGATGCAGGCGTCACCGACCTCGACTTCCACGCCGACACCGGCGAAGTCGTCATCGAGGCCGAAAAGCCCGGCATGGTCATCGGCCGGCACGGATCGACGCTCCGAGACATCACCAAAAACGTCGGCTGGACGCCCGAAGTCGTCCGTACGCCGCCGATCGAGTCCTCGACCGTCTCGAACGTCCGGAGCTTCCTCAAACAGGAACGCGACGAGCGCCGAGACATCTTGGAGAAGGTCGGCCGACAGATCCACCGCGAGGAGATGTCCGACGACGAGTACGTCCGCATCACCACGCTGGGCTGCTGTCGCGAGGTCGGCCGCGCGTCCTTTATCCTCTCGACGCCCGAGACGCGGATCCTCATCGACTGTGGTGACAAACCCGGCGCGGAGGGGGAAGTACCGTACCTTCACGCCCCCGAAGCGCTCGGCGCGGGACCACAGACCATCGACGCCGTCGTCCTGACCCACGCCCACCTCGACCACTCCGCGCTGATCCCGCTGTTGTTCAAATACGGCTACGACGGCCCGATCTACTGTACCGAACCCACGCGCGACATGATGGGGCTGTTGACCCTCGACTATCTCGACGTCGCGGCCAAGGAAGGTCGAGCCCCGCCCTACGAGAGCGAGCAGGTCCGCGAAGCGATCAAACACACCATTCCGCTCGAGTACGGCGACGTGACCGACATCGCGCCGGACATCAAACTCACCTTCCACAACGCCGGCCACATCCTCGGCTCGGCCGTCTCGCACTTCCACATCGGTGACGGCCTCTACAACGTCGCCTTTTCGGGCGACATCCACTACGAGGACACCCGCCTGTTCAACGGCGCGGTCAACGACTTCCCGCGGGTCGAGACGCTCGTCCTCGAGTCGACCTACGGCGGTCGCAACGACTACCAGACCGACCAGGAGGACTCCGAGGAGAAACTCAAGGAGGTCATCAACGAGACCTACGACAAGGGCGGCAAGGTCGTCATTCCGGCGTTCGCCGTCGGTCGATCCCAGGAGATCATGCTCGTCCTCGAGGAGGCGATGCGCAGCGGCGACATCCCCTCGATGCCGGTTCACCTGGACGGGATGATCTGGGAGGCGACGGCGATCCACACCACCTATCCAGAGTACCTCCGAGACGACCTTCGGGACCGCATCTTCCACGAGGACGAGAACCCCTTCCTCGCCGAGGAGTTCAACCACATCGACGCCGGCGAGGAGGAGCGACAGGACGTCGCCGACGGCGAACCCTGTATCATCCTCTCGACCTCGGGGATGGTCACCGGCGGCCCGATCATGTCCTGGCTCGGCCACATCGGTCCCGACCCGGACTCGACGCTCGTCTTCGTCGGCTACCAGGCTCAGGGTACCCTCGGGCGACGCATCCAGAACGGCTGGGACGAAATCCCCACCAGCGAAGTCGGTGCCATGGGGAGCGGCGACGGCCGCGGCACCCTCTCGCTGAACATGGACGTCGAAACGGTCGACGGGTTCTCCGGCCACGCCGACCGCGCCGGCCTCGAGAACTTCGTCAAGACGATGAACCCACGCCCCGAGAAGGTACTCTGTGTCCACGGCGACGAGCGCTCCACGCAGGACCTCTCCTCGGCGCTCTACCACGACTACGATATGCGAACCTTCGCGCCGAAGAACCTGGAAACGTTCCGCTTCCTCTGAAAGCCCTCGGCGTGCTCGAAACCGCCGACGGCGTTTTCGGCATCGAGGAATCTTCGATTCATCCACGACGCCCTGGCGGGCACGCCTCGCCCGTTCAACGTCCGCCAGGACAACCAGCGGCGCGGCGCGCGGTCGACCTGCCCGCCCCCGTGACTCGAGCGGGGCAGGTCATTCCTGGAGCGGTGCTGGACGCTCCCGTGTCGCCTCGGCTTTCGGGAGTTCGACGACGAACGCCGCACCACCTTCTTCGGCAGTTTCGACCCACACGTCGCCGCCGTAGCCCTCGACGAGGGTGTCGACCAGGTAGAGGCCGATACCGGTGCCCTCGCTCTCGAGGCCTTTCTGACCGCGCCCGAAGATCTCGTCCCGTTGCCCCTCGGGCACACCAGGGCCGTTGTCCGCGACGCGGATACTGACTGTTCCGTCTCGGTCCTCGATCGAAAGCACCACGCGCGGGGCGTCCGCGGTATTGTGTAGCACGGCGTTGTTGAGGAGGTTCGTGAACACGGAGGACAGCATCTCGTTGGCCTGAACCGTCACGTCAGTCGACGGCTCACCGTCGACACGAAACGCCGCGTCGGGGTAGCTGGTTCGCGCCTTCTCGAGTTGGTTCCAGACGACCGGCATCAGGTGAACGGGCTTGAGGTCCAGGTCGCCGTCGGTAGTCAGCGTTTCCACGAGGTCGCCGATGACCTGCGTGAGGTCGATGACGTGGTCGCTGCTCTCGAGCATCAACTCGAGGTGTTCCTGGCCGTCGGGGTCGACGTGGTCGGAGAGGAGTTCACCACGCCCCGTGATAACGTTCATCTCGTTTCGGATGTCGTGGCGGACGATCCGATTGAGGACGGTCAGTTCCTGTTCTCGGTTTTTCAGTTGCGTCACGTCCCGGAGGACGATCAACCGACCCGACTGTCTCCCTCGCGAGTCCGTTAGTGGCGACAGTTGGATGGCGAAGTGTCGGGCCTCACCGTCGATTTCGAGCGTGCATTCGTTCTGGGCGTCGGCGGTGTCGGTGAACTCGGGAAACCGGGACGAGGGGAACGTCTCCGCGAGGGAGTCCCCGACCGCCATCTCGCTGCCGACGAGTCGTTTCGCCGAGGGGTTCGCGTCGACGATCCGATCCGCCGCGTTGACGACGAAGACGGCGTCTTGCATGTTGTCGATCACCTTCGTCCGCGCGACGGGGACGATATCGAGGAGCTGTAATCGGTCCACTGCGACGTAGAAGCCGACGACCTTGACCGTACTCGTCAGGGCGAGCGTATCGACGGGGACGAACCCGAGCCACCAGACGAGTAGTCCGACCGTGACGAACAGTATCGTCGCGATGAGGACTCCCGCTTGCTTTTCGAACCCCGGAAGCGAGCGGAGCAACCGGAACAGAAGGTAGACTGCGAGACCCAGATACGCCATCATCGTCACGGCGTAGATCCAGTACAGCGGCTCGAACGTGGGGACGAGAAGTCCGGTCGCCGGATCGATCGACGCGGTGTACAACCATTCGTGACGATCGTTCGTCCACGCCACAAACTGGGTCAGGACCGGGACGGCCGTGAGTGCCGCCCCGTTTCGATACGTGATGTACTCCTCGTTGTTGGTGTACTCGACCGCCATGAGCAGATAGCCGATTCCCATGAACGATCCCGCGACGAACCGCCAGTTCCACCAGAAGAGTTTCGTCGACTCCGCCGTCGCGAACAACTGAAGCGACACCGTCACGGAGAGGACGATCACGCCAGCGATGTCCAGCAGGAACCCCTTCGCTCCCCGCCGATCGCGGTGTCGCCAGATCGTGCTCAACAGCACGGTACAGACGACCGCCGCGGCGATGTACGGGAGCGCTATCGGGGTAAATTCGTACGTCATATCCGGATAGAGCCGCCGTGTTGACCGGATGCGCCCCCTCGAGGGAGTGGGTTCCGACACGTGCTTCTATCGACCGTCCGGCGTCGCTGACCGCCTCTACGCGGACAAACTCGCGGTGTACCGGCCGATGAAAGAGACATAAAATACGGTATTTCTCCTATGGCATGAATTGTCAGTGGTCGAATCTCATTAACGTTGTGGCGGAAATGGGGCTGCACCGAGTGCTCGTGGCAGTCGAACTCGACCGTCAGTGACGACAGCGACGGTGTCTCGGCGACCACCCTCGTCCAGGTGTCCACCGCCAGAAGGCGACGACCGTGGCTGCGATTCGGATCAGGAGCTCGGCCCGTGACCGCGACCGTCGTCACCGTCACGCTCGCGGGCAGCGTCGGTCGTCCGATCCGGATTCCACCGTCCCTCGTGGACGAGCGTCTCGACATCGAGTCGGTCGCGCCAGCCCTCCCGTTGGAGGACGGGTTCGTCGGGGAATCCGTCCGCCGGATACCCCAGACAGAGATACGCCACGGGTTTGATATGTGGTGGTATTCCCAGAACCTCCCGGAGCTCGTGTGGGTAGAGAACGCTTACCCAGCCGACGCCCACCCCCTCCACTCGAGCGGCCAGCCAGAGGTTCTGGACGGCGAGACACGTCGAATAGACGTCAGTTCGTCGCATCGAACTCCGACCAAGGACGTGTGGCGCGCCTCGCGTCGGATCACAGGTCACACAGATGTTGACCGGCGAGTCGCGGATTCCCTCGAGTTTCAGCTCCGCAAACTCGCTTCGGCGTGGTTCCTCGTACCCCTCTCGTGCGGCCGCGATGGCACGCTCCGCGATGTCGGCGATGTCGGCTTTCGTTTCCTCGTCCTCGACGACCACGAGATCCCACGGCTGGGAGAAGCCGACGCTCGGCGCGTGATGTGCGGCCTCGATGACGCGCTCGAGGAGGGCGTCCGGAATCGGCTCGTCGCGGAACCGCCGGATGTCGCGTCGATCGAAGATCGTCTTGTACACTGCAGCCCGTTCCGCATCGCCAAACCCAACCATAACTTCACGAATGCAAGCTCGGTTGTATAACGGCGCTGACTGACCGTCGAATCACCGGCTCGAGCGGGGCGTCTCGGGAGTGGTCCCGTCACTCTACCTCGGGAGCCTCGGCCGGGTCGACGACCTCGCCCGTTGCGGGGAAGACACCGACCTGATCGCAGACGTCGGCCATCGGGCAGGCGTCGGGGTCCTCGAGACAGGCGGGCGTGCGAGCCGTACAGTACTCGCGGCCGAACTGGATCGTCGCCGTGTGGCCGAAGCCACACTTCGCCGCGGGGACGTCGCGCTCGAGGACGGCGCGAACGGCCTCGTGAGCCGCGTCCGGGCTCGCGATTCCCATGCGGCGGTAGATCCGGTGGACGTGCGTATCGACGGGGAAGACGCCGCCGCGACCGCCGGCGAAAAGCAGGACGCAGTCGGCGGTCTTCGGACCGACGCCTCTGACCTCGAGGAGCGTCTCGCGGACGACCGACGGCTCCTCGTCTCTGACGAAGGCGTCGAACGCGGCGGCCGAGCCGAACTCCTCGAGAACCCACGCCGCGGTGTCGATGATGGTCTCGGACTTCTGGTTGTACAGACCCGCGCCGCTGATCGTCTCGGCGAGCGTCGACTGCTCGGCGCTCGCGAGCGATTCCGCGAGGTCGACACCGTCGCCGTCGTAGCGATCTAGCAGCGCGTCGTGAGCCGGCTGGCTCGCCTTGTCGCTGGTGTTCTGACTCAGGATCGTTCGCACGAGGCAGGTGAAGGCATCGCGGCCGCCGTACTCCTTCTGCCAGAACAACTCGCCCAGTCGATCGACGACCTCCTCCGCGCGGGTTGCTGCGGTCGCGGGATCGAACTCGGCCGCCGCCCCACCGCCCGCCGTCCCGCCACTGATATTGACTGCAGGCTCCGGATCGTCGCTCATGCCCGTCCGTTAGGACTGCGGGATCAAAACCGCGACGGACTATCGGCCGACGCCCACTGCGACTCGAGGACCTCTCGAGCCGATGCCCCGGAACCGCCTACTCGACGGTAATCGTCACCGTCGCCTCGGCTCCGTCCGCCAGCGCCGCGACGAGGTCCTGATCGAACCCCTCCGCTGCGAACGCCGCCCCCACCACGACGGTCCGCTCGTCGACGTACTCGCTCGTGCGCCCGACCGCGCTGCGCTCGCTGGTGAACTCGAGGTCGGGATCGCCCCGTCCCGTCACGGACTCCGTGTACCCGTCGGCTTCGATGGTGACCGTGATCGTCGCGGCGGCGTCCCGACACGCAGCGACGAACTCGGGGTCGAAATCAGCCGGCGCACGGTCGGCCTCGATCGCGAGAATACAGTCGCCCGCGGGGGTGAGGTAGTCGTCGGTCGTCACCTCGAACGTGCTCGCGTGCTCGGCGCTGACGTGCTCGTGGCCGCGAGCGTGGATGATCTCTTCCATGGCCGTCGGTTCGGTGCCGAGCGGAAAACGCCCTCGAATCCGGCTCGGCTACTCGTGTGCTTCCAACTCGCGATCCACGGATTGATCGGTCAGGTAGGGATCGGTCCCGCGGTGACTCTCGTCGGAGAGCCCACGGTGCCAGCGGGAACGCCCAACTCACGAACCGGACCGATAGCCGGCCCGAAACTCCCGCACGCCGGCCCCGAGCAGGTTCCCGACCACGACGTACACCAGGAGTACGATGAACCCTGTTCCCCAGTCCGCGTGCAGCGAGCCGCGGACGAGACCGACGAGGACCGCGATCGCGGCACCGGCGACTGCGAGGGTTGCCAGTCCGAGTTGGAGCGAAGACCCGCTCGTTCTGTAGAGCAGATACTGCGGGAGCCCGATCCCGATGGCCAGATAGAGACCAATACCGGCCGGGGTAACGCCCAGAACCGCGGTGCTTTCGGTGATGGCGCTTACGAGTCCGGCCAGCAGAACCGCCACGCCTAGACAGCCGACGACCACGAGCGACCGTTTCACACTCGGATTTTTGTTTAAAAAGTTAAACGTGTTGTGGTGGCCGTGGAATCGACCGCGACGTCTCGAGGTCTAGACCAGACTCGCGCCGTCGAAGTCGCTGCGACTGTACTCGACGTCCATCAGATCGAGGATCGTCGGCGTGATGTCGAACAGGTCGGCGTTGTCGATCGTCGCGTCGGGGTGGTCGATGTACAGCGACGTGTCGTCGAAGCTGTGCATCCCGTTTCGTGGGCCGGTGTCGAAGATTTCGGCGTCGCCTTTGAAACCGGATTTGAGGTCGAAGCCGTTGTTCGGGATCGCGACCAGATCCGGTGCGATGTCGTCGTGATCGCCACGGAAGGCCTCCTCCTTCTCGACGACGCGCTCGACGACCGGGTTCCCGTCGGGCCCCTCGAGCGCCTCGAGGTCGGCTTTGAGTTCGTCCCGGACCGCGTCGTACTCGGCTTCGGGGACGGAGCCGCGGGGCTCCCGTCCCTCGAGGTTGATGTAGAAGCGACCGGGGATGAACGAGTAGGCCGTCGTATCGTCGGCAATGTCGTTCAGTTCTTCGGGGTCGTCGGTCCGGAAGGAGAGCCACCCCTCCTCTCGGAGCCACTCGTTGAAGTGAACCTCGTAATCGAGGCTGGTAAAGCCGTGATCGGAGGCGACGATCAGCGTGACGTCCTCGGGCAGCGAGTCCCGGAGCCGGCCGATGTAGTCGTCGATCTTCTTGTAGAACTCGATGAAGTCGTCCCTGTATTCGCCGTCGCGCTCGTAATCCTTGAACAGGAAGTGGTTGACCCGGTCGGTCGTCATGAAGACGCCGAAGAACAGGTCCCAGTCGTCCTCCTCGATGTAATGCTGGAAGGCCTCGTACTGGGCGTCGACCGTCGCGTGGGCGTCTTCGATGAACTCGGCTTTGTCCTCCTGGTGGCCGAGTTTCGGGTTGACGTCGATCCGGTAGTCGAGCGTCTCGAGGTAGTCACGAACGTCGTCGGGGTAGGCCGCCTTCTCGAGGCTGGGCGAGAGAAAGCCCGAGACCATTCGCTGGACGTTGCGCTGGGGCGGGAAGGTGACGGGGACGTTCATTACCGTCGCCTTGCGACCGTTCTCCTGGACGCGGTCCCAGACGCGGTCGGCCTGGACCTCCCGGCCCATCGGGACGTAGGTGTCGTAGGTGCCGACTTCTCGGTCTTGAAAGCCGTAGACACCGGTTTCGCCGGGGTTCATCCCGGTCGTCAGCGACGGCCAGCAGGCGCTGGATTCCGGCGGGACGATGCTGGAAATCTCCTCGGCGGTCCCGTCGTCGGCGATCGCAGCGAAGTTCGGAAACAGTTCCTCGTTCTCCGAGAGGAGACTATACGGCACGCCGTCGACCCCGATGAACGCGACCCGGGGATCGCCGTCGCCCCGTAATCGGTCGAACAGACCCATGGACGGACGTAGTTCGACCGCATACAAGAAGGTTCGTTTCGAGACAGTCTTTTGTGAATGGCTGACACTCGAGAGCCGGTTCGACGGTCACCGCCGGTGACGACCTCGAGTGGGTGCCACCGAATCGCCGCGATCGGGCGGAGGGCGAGAGCTGGTCCGAACGGCCGTGAGTGGCTACGCGTCGTGCTCGCTCGCGGCTTCGGGATCGAAGTTGGTCGGAACGACCGTGAGGTGGGCCATGCCGGCGGCGGACTCGGTCGAATCGTCGGCGGACGACGTTCCTGGGGAGTTCGATGCTGCCATACGGTGAGAGATAGGGCAGGATCGGCCATAAAATTACCCATGCTCATAACGTATGTGGTCGACGGGTGTGGATAACTCTCGGGTATCCGCTCGTCCGCTCGAAAACGGAGCGGACCACACCGCGGCGACGACGTGGATTAGAAGTTCTCGTCGTAGAGGTCCTGGGCGTGCTCGATCGCGTCGTAGGCGGCCTGCTTGTCCTCCCAGCCCTGCGTCTCGACTTCCTTGCCCTCCTCTAAGTTCTTGTAGGTCGCGAAGAACTCGTCGATCTCGTCGAGTTGCTGCTGTGGAATGTCGTCGAGGTCCTCGATGTGATCGTAGCGTGGGTCCTCGCTTGGCACGGCGATGACCTTGTCGTCTTGCTCGCCGTCGTCGTCCATCTTCATCAGCGCGACGGGACGGGCTTCGATGACGCAGCCGGGGAACGTCCCATCCTCGACGAGGACGAGCACGTCGAAGGGGTCCTCGTCGTCGTAGTACGACTGCGGGATGAACCCGTAGTCGCTGGGATAGTGGACGTTGCTGTGAAGCACGCGGTCCAAGACGACGCCGGGGACGTCCTTGTCGTACTCGTACTTGTTGCGCTCGCCCTTGAGACATTCTACGACGGCGTAGATCTCTTCTGGCGGATTCGGTCCGGTCTCGAGGTCTTCCCAGAGGTTGACCATGTATCTGAGAGTCCGCGGTCGATCAAAAAGTACTTTCGTAATCGAGTGTCTGTATCTACGTGACGGTTGCCAGATACCAAACAGACACGAATCGGGCACGTACACCAGTGTCCGGCGGTGTAGCGGTCGGTTCGGGCATGTCCGACCGACTGATACGAAGGATTAGTTGAGAAGTCTTAAATAGTCTGGTGACATTTACCCACGTATGTCAGAGGCACAATCAATTACCGGCGAACAGAGCATTGCCCGCGAACTTACAGCGTTCCAGAACAACATCCTCGTCATCCTCGCCAAGGAGCCGATGTACGGTCTGGCGATCAAACGCGAACTCGAGGACTACTACGGGACGGAGGTCAACCACGGTCGACTCTACCCCAACCTCGACGAACTCGTCGATCTGGGGCTGGTCGAGAAGAGCGAACTCGACAAGCGAACGAACCAGTACTCCCTGACCGACGACGGCTACGACGCCGTCCTCGACGGGCTTCAGTGGAGTCTCTCGAAAGTCGTTACCGGCGACGACCGCGCCGACGAGATTACCGAAATCGTCGAGAACAGCTACTAACGCTCGACTTCCGGGAACGGCTCTCCAGCCGTCTCGAAGACGAGTTCGATCGACTCCGCGAGCAGTTCTCGTTGTTTTGCCGACGGCCAGGCGTTCCTCACGACGTACTCGTCCCGAAACTCCGTGAGTTCCTCGCTCGTCAACGACTCGATCGGTTTCGCGTAGTGATTGCCCGCGAAATCGGCGAGCATCGCAGCGTTGTCCCCGTGAACGTCCCCGTGAGCATCCCTGACCGCCGCGACGAGTTCCCGATTCCGTTCGTCGACCGCTTCCCAATCGTCCGGGTCGTCCGTTCCCTCGAGTGGAATCTCGATGCCGCGATCGATGTTCTCGATTCGGTCGGTCCGGATGACGCCGTCCTCGTGCCACTCCGCGGGGTGGCAGACGAGGACGTCGTCGCCGTCGTCGTCGCGGATACGGAACGTAAAGTCGTGCTTGTCGAGTAGTTCGTCGCGGCGGTCTTCGTAGGCCTCGATCTCGTTGTCGTCGACCGCAGCGCGTTTCAGGCGGGTCAGCCGTTCGACTTCGTCGACGACTCCTCGAGGGAGCTGTCCGTCGTCGGTCGCTGCGGCGTCACCGTCCCCATCGGCGTCTATCGCGTTCCCATCGGTCATAGGAGAGCGTACGCACTCGAACGGTTTTGCCCTTGCCGATCCGGGCTCGGCGGTCGGTCCTCGTCGTCTACGCGTGATCGAGTGCCTCGTTCACGAGGCCGTCCGCGCGGTCGTTGACCTCTCGAGGGACGTACTCGAGGGTCCACTCTTCGAACTCGCGAAGCAGTTCGTGGCCGGTCACGCGCTTCTCGCGGAGTTCGGGGTTGTTGGTGTCGTACTCGCCGCGAACCTGCTTGACGATGAGTTCGGAGTCGCCCCGGACGTGAACCTCGTCGTAGCCGTAGTCGCGCGCGGCCTCGAGGCCCGTGATCAGCGCCTCGTACTCGGCCTGATTGTTCGTCGCCGTCCCGATCGTTTCGCCGCCTTCGGCGACGATTCCGTCGCCGGTGACGATCACCCAACCGATCGCGGCCGGGCCGGGGTTCCCCCGCGAGCCACCGTCGAAGTAGACGTGGGCTCGGCCGCCACCCTCTCGGAGCAGTGCCTCGAGGTCGCGGGGATCCGAGCCCTGAATCACGACCTTGTCGTCGTAGGCCACAGCGGTCGCACCGCCGCGGCTCGCTCGCCAGCGTTCGTGGGCAGTGTTTCCAGAATCGACGGCGACATCCGCCTCCTCGAGTCGTTCACGGGCGGCCTCGACGTCGCATTCGATGACCGGCATTCGTCTCCGTGATCGGCCAGAGCCGGATAAATGCTTTCCGGTTCCGAATCGTAAACTTCGCCTTTCAACCCCTGTAACGGTTGTTTTTCGGGGGTATAACTCAGTAGCGCGAACCACTCGCCCAAAGTTTATATAGGATAGTGATACTACTATAAAAGTGCGATGACACGGTCCACCCGCCAGCGGGAGCGAACGCGCGAGACGGACGAGACCGAGGATCAGGAGGGGGTACGTGCCTGCCCCGAGTGTGAATCGGATAATCTCGTTAAGGACTCCGACCGGGGTGAGCTCATCTGTGAAGACTGTGGGCTCGTCGTGGAGGAAGAACAGATCGATCCTGGCCCGGAGTGGCGGGCGTTCAACCACCAGGAACGACAGGAGAAGTCCCGCGTCGGCGCGCCGACGACTCAGACGATGCACGACAAGGGACTGACGACGACCATCGACTGGAAGGACAAGGACGCCTACGGACGCTCTATTTCCTCGAAAAAGCGCAGTCAGATGCACCGGCTGCGCAAGTGGCAGGAACGCATCCGCACCAAAGACGCCGGCGAGCGGAATCTGCAGTTCGCGCTCAGCGAGATCGATCGAATGGCCTCCGCACTGGGGGTTCCACGCTCGGTCCGTGAGGTCGCGTCGGTCATCTACCGGCGCGCGCTCAAGGAAGACCTCATTCGTGGCCGATCGATCGAGGGCGTCGCAACGTCTGCGCTGTACGCCGCCTGTCGAAAGGAAGGGATTCCGCGAAGCCTCGAGGAAATCTCGGAAGTCTCCCGCGTCGAACGCAAAGAGATCGGTCGCACGTATCGATACATCTCGCAGGAACTCGGCCTCGAGATGCGTCCCGTCGACCCGAAAAAGTACGTCCCGCGCTTCTGTTCCGAACTCGAACTCTCCGAGGAAGTCCAGACCAAGGCCAACGAGATCATCGAGAAGACGGCCGAGGAAGGGCTGCTTTCGGGCAAGTCACCGACCGGCTACGCTGCGGCGGCGATCTATGCTGCCTCGCTGCTGTGCAACGAAAAGAAGACCCAACGCGAAGTCGCCGACGTCGCACAGGTGACCGAAGTGACGATTCGGAACCGGTATCAGGAACAGATCGAAGCGATGGGCATTCACGGATAACGTCGCCGCGCCGTTTCGAACTCGCTTTTTTTATCGCGTCGTCGATCGATCAGCGGTGCTCTCCGATACAGAGAGCAACCGTCGGACGGGTGCCGTCGTCGCTCTATCGTGGCCGAGAGCCGTTATTCTTCTTTGCCGACGCTGATGACCTGCAACAGCGAGTAGACGGGGACGCCCTCGAGTTCCTCGAGGCCCTGTTTGTCCGCGAGGACGATACAGGCGAGTGGCGTGCCACCTTCGGCGCGGATCGCCTCGATCGTCTCCTCCATCGTGGTCCCGCTGGTGATGGTGTCGTCGACGATGTAACACTCGCGGTCCCGAATCCCGGCGAAGTTCCGCGAGAACGTCCCGCCGAGTTCCTCGATGTCGCCCTCCTCCCACTGGTGTTTCGCGGGGGTGTAGGTCCCGAGGTCCGTCTCGAGTTCGCGGGCGACGAGGGTGGCGATGGGACCGCCGGCCTTCTCGATGCCGATCGTCAGATCGACGTCCTCGCCGTGTTTGGCGAGCATGTCGGCCATCGCTTCCGCGATGGCACTCATTCGTTTGCTGTCTCGGCCGATCGCGGACCAGTCGACGTGGATGTCCTGTGGGCCGCTGCCGCCCGCATCCGGCTGCGGTGGTGCTTGATCGGTCGGTTGTGGCGTCGTGTTGCTGCGTTCGACGAGCCAGCTCGCCGTCTCCCGGGAGACGTTGAGCTCGTCAGCGATTTCGCCCTTCGAGAGGCCCCGAGTCGCGAGCTCGGCTGCGCTCTCGATCAGGTCGTCGACGTTTTTCATATGGGTTCGAATTCGAGCGCGGTTTTTATAGTCGTATCGTCATCCGTATCCGTCGTCGATCCGGAGCCAGCCGTCGGGACGGGTGCCGTCACCGCAGGGAACGCACGATCGAGGGCTTCGAGACCGTAGACGCCGGTCACGAGCTCCTCGAGGACCCACTCCGGAAGCGCCGCGAGGGTATCGATGGCGCGTTCGAACTGCCTGCGATTGGAGTTGACGCTGCCGACGAGGGCCTTGTTGTGCAAGACCAGTTCGCGGTGGAGTCGGCCGCCGCTGATCTCGAACGACCAGTCGTCGGGGACGCCAAGCAGCGCGGCGACGCCGTTCGGGGCGAGTGCCTCGATGGATTCGAAGGCGTGTTTCGCGTAGCCGGTGGCCTCGTAAACGACGTCCATCGGCTCGTAGACGGCCGGAATCTCGGGGACCGACGTCTCGCGGGAATCGATATACGTCGCGCCCAGCCGTTCGACGATGTCGATGGACGGATCCGGGCGGTCCCGCCGCCCGAGACAGTAGACACGATCGTACCCCAGCGTTTCGGTGAACATCGCGACGGTCAACAGGCCAAGCGAGCCGTTGCCCAGCACGAGCGCGGATTCGGGCCGCCAGTCGAACGCGGAGCGAGTCGCCCGGGCGTGCTCGAGCGCCTTTTCGGTGATACTGATCGGCTCGACGAGAAATCCCCATCGGGCCAACTCCTCGGGAATCGGAACGAGACAGTCGGCCGGACTCGTGATGTACTCGGCCATGAACCCGTGTGCCCCGACGATCCCTCGCTCGACGTACTCGCCATCGGGTGCCATGTCCGGTTGCCCCCGCTCGAAATACTCGTTGGTCTCGACTCCCGCGGGGGGTCGGCGAACCGTCGGGACGACGTATTGGCCCGCCTCGAGCGTCGTCCCGTTCGGGTCGTCGACGATCCCGACGGCTTCGTGACCGAGAATCAACTGCTCATCCCCGTCGGGGACGCCACCGTGGCTTCCCTCGATGACCTCGTAATCGGTGCCGTCGACGCCCACGCGGCAGATTCGAACGAGCGCTTCGCCGGACGACGGCTCGGGAACCGGCCGCTCGACGACTTCGGGGACGCCCGCCCCGGGCACGACTGCGATGGCTTTCATACTCCTCGGTAGGGACTGCGAGGATAAATATTTATTTCTAATCGAGTAAATACCTCGTCAGCCGACCGAGCGGCTCCGACGCGTCGCTACTGGAAACGATTATCCGGCTGCCGATGCCTGTAGCCCACATGGAACGATACGATCTCGTCTATCAGCTCTACGACGAGTACGACACGAAGACGTTACAGGAGTTTCAGGAGTTCGTCGACGTCTTTCCGGCCGTCGATTCGCGGGTCGCCCTCGAGCACTGGCAGGGCGCGACCGAGGAACTCGAGGATCGCAAGGACGAGATCCGATCGTCGTTTGCGGCCGGCGAAACGTTCGCGGAGATCGCCGCCCGAGCGACCCGCGATCAGGCCTTTACCGCGCTCGACCTCGAGGCGAAGTACGGTCGCGCGGTGAACGTCCTCGTCCTCGACGTCGACGAGACGCTGCGCTCCGCTGGCGGCACCGACAACGAAATTCCACGGGACACGCTGCACGTCTTGACGGAGTTTCACGAGGCCGGCGTCCCGATCGTCATCTGTACCGGCCAGACTTTGGAGAACGTCAAGGGGTTTGCCATCCAGGGACTGGGCAGCGAGATCGTCCACTCGGGAGAGCTCTCGATCGTCTACGAAGCGGGGACGGGCGTGTTCACGCCCGGCCACGGCGCGGCGACGAAGCAACTGCTCTACGACGACCTCGAGGAGGAGATCCGGACCGTCTTCGACGACGTCCGGTCGCGCGTGCTCCCCGAAGCCCCCGAGGACCTCCGACGCGGCTGTCACCTGCAGGGCAACGAGTTCAACGTCACGATGAAACCGAACTACGAGACCGGCACCACGGACGCTCGGGACATCATCGACGAGGCGCTGGTCTACCTCATCGACCTGCTGGCGGACGCCGTCGGCACTACACTCGAGGGGGACGACAGCGATTCGTCGACCGAGAGCGAGGCGGACAACGGGACCACGACGCTCGCCGGCGAGACGGTCGTCGACTGGACTCGTGCCTTCTACGCCGCACAGGACCCCGAGATCAGGGCCGTCCTCGAGGGCGAGGGGGCCTATCCCGACCTCGCCGTCGACGACGCCCCCGAGATCCTTACCGCGGTGCTCGATCGCATCGACGTCGCCTACTACGAGGCGGATGCGGCCGAGATCGGCAGCCTCGAGTTGAACAAGGTCGTCGGCGTCGAGCACGCGCTGGACGTCCTGGGCGTCGACGACCCGTTCGCGCTCGTCATGGGGGACTCGAAGAGCGATCTCCGCGTGATGGAGTGGGTCGCCGACAACGACGCCGGGATCGCGGCCGCTCCGGAACACGCGTCCCAGGACACCTTAGAGCACGTCCTCGAGACGGACGAACTCGTCTTCGATCGGGGGAAGAGCGTCGACGTCCTGCGAACGGTGTACGCCCTGAACCGACTGGCCCGTCTCGGGTGAGCGACTCGGAGCGCTCGCGGACCCGTCGCCACCGTTCTACGACGTGATTTCGACCGCCGGTAGCGGCGACGAACCCATTTAAACGGCCGGAAAAGGAAGGCCCGTTCATCAACCGTACTCGAGTCGTCCCTTCTATCAGCACGATCCGGGCGAACGTGGTCGTCAGCACCTGTCTCACGGCCGTTCGGAGATGGCCGTGGCGACAGGAGACCGGTCGGCCCGATACGTCTCGGACGGATCGGGTTCACACGCTACGAGACCGGTCCCGTTCCCCGATCGAACTCGAGCAACCACTTCGAGGTGAGTATCCAATGACGACGATCGCAGAACTCTCGCTTTCGACCGACGCGTTCGCGCTCGCAGAGACCCTTCAGCAACGACCGACGCTCGAGGTCCGCGTCGAAAGCGTCGTCGCGGAGGGGCCGGATCGGACGGTCCCGCTCGTCTGGTTCTCGAACGTCGATCGGAGCGAACTCGAGGCGGCGCTCGATGCCGACTCGACCGTCGACGAGTACCGGCAGTTACTCGAGACGACCGAGGCCGGCCAACTGTTCTATCGGCTCCAGTACTCCGAGGCAGTCAGCTCGGTCTGTTCCTGTGTCTACAGACACGGGGGGACGGTTCTCGACGCCCAGATCTCGGACGGTCGATGGACGCTCCGGCTCCTCTTTCCCTATCGGGAGGGGCTCTCGGATGCCGTCGCTGCCATCGAGGACCACGGCGTCCGGATCGACGTCAAGCGCATGGTCGAGGCCGGCCAGGGGGAGGACCTCGAGACGACGGCGGCCCTGACCGAGCCCCAGCAGGAGGCCATCGCCGAAGCCTATCGCCAGGGCTACTACGACGTCCCGCGAGAGATCTCCCTCGAGGAGCTGGCGAACGAACTCGATATCTCCCATCAGGCGCTCTCCGAGCGGCTCCGCCGGGCGAACCGCGTACTCGCCGGCGAACAGTTAGAGGAGCCCGCAAGCGAGATGGCAACCACCGACTGAGACGAACTCCTGTCACTCGGTGATAGCGCAACCGCACGCCGGTTCGCGGTTGCGCCGTCGGGTTCGCGGGTGCGACGGGACATCGGGACACCAGACCGTCTGACGGGCGACGTTTTTTGTTCGTGCCCGGTGGACGGTTCCCATGGTCGATCAGGAGCCCGGCGCTGCCGATCCACTGTCGCTTCGTGGCGTCGTCCCGCCGACCGTCACCGCGTTTCACGACGACGAATCCGTCGATTACGATCGCACCGCCGACCACGCCCGATTCGTCGTCGACCGGGGTGTCCACGGCGTCTTCCCGCTCGGAACCAACGGCGAATTTCCGCTGTTGTCCGGCGACGAACGCGACCGGGTCGTCACGGCCGTCGTCGAGGAAGTCGGCGACGAGGTCCCGGTCATCGCCGGCGTCGGCGCGCCGAGTACCTACCAAACCGTCGCCCACGCCGAACACGCCGAGTCGGTCGGCGCGGACGGACTCGTCGTCGTCACGCCCTACTACTACCCGCTGGATCGTGAGGGAACCCTCGAGCACTACCGCCGCGTCGCCGACGCCGTCTCCCTCCCGGTCTACGTCTACCACATCCCGAGCAAGACCGGCAACGAACTGCCACTCGAGACCCTGGCCGAACTCGCCGAACGCGACGTCGTCGTGGGCGTCAAAGACTCGAGCAAGGACGTCCCCTGGCTCGCACAGGCGATCGACCGCAACCCCGAGTTGACCTTCCTCGCGGGCTCGGACTCGCTGATCTTTACCGGGCTCGAGATCGGCTGTTCGGGCGCGGTCAGCGCCGTCGCCAACGCGTTCCCGGAGCTCGTCGTCGAGTGCTACGAGGCCTTCACCGACGGCGACGAGGACCGCGCCCAGGAGCTCCAGAGCACGATCTTCGATGTCCGGGACGCGTTCAAAACCGGCGGCGCGTACATGTCCGGCGTCAAGACCGCACTCCGGATGCGGGAGTTCGACGTCGGCCCGCTGCGGAGTCCCCTCCGGCTCAAAGACGACGACTCCGCCGCCGAACTTCGGGAGGGCCTCGCGGACCTCGATGGCGTTCTCGACGGGCGCTTGGGGAGTCACTGACCGACGTTATCGTAGCCATTGACGGTCGCTGCACACCCGATCGCAAGCCGTCGTGCAATCGGTGTGTAAATCGTTTCAGTCGTTACGATGGACAGTCGGTCCCGGCGAACGGACGATCGCGCTCGTTCGCGCCGTCGACCGCGAGCGACCGCGTCGTGCCGACCAGCTCGGTCTGCCACTCCCGGTCGTAGGCCGGTTCCTCGACTGGCTCCCGCGGCGGGAAGACGGCCCCGTCCGCGAACTGGCCCGACCCGCGCTCGGCGAGGAGAGAGCCCGCGCGGTCGTCGTCTGCCCACCGACGACCGCCGTCGGTCCCGCCCTCCTCGGCCCGCGCCCAGCGGGCCTCGAGGACGTACTCGAGTACCGCGTCGGGGTCGTTCCAGACGCTGCCGAGCGTTCGCACCAGGTAATCGTCTCGAACGGCGAACCTGAAGCTCCCGAGTCTGTACAGATCGAACCCGCGTGCCCTCCCGTCGGCGGTCACGTCGCCGTTCGAATCGTCCTCGAGGTGGGCGTCGATCTCGTCGGGGTCGAACGATCCTGCGAGGTCGTGGATCTTGGGCTGGACCGTTTTCGGGCTGGACCGTTTCTTCGACAGCCGTGCCCGTGTCGGGTAACCGACCGATCGGCCCGTCGGTGTCGCGATCGAAGTTCCTATTCCGGTGTCGCTCGTATCCACAGTCGTGACCGAGTACGACGCAGTCGTCTACGATCTCGACGGGACCCTCGTCGATCTCGACGTCGACTGGAACGCCGTCGCCGTCGACGTCTCCGCCGTCTACGAGCGTGCGAACGTCGAACCGCCCGGCGACGGGCTCTGGGAGATGCTCGAGACCGCGTCCGACGTCGGACTGGCTGCCGAGGTCGAGTCAGCGATCGCCGCCCACGAACACAGGGGGGCACGGACCTCGACTCGGCTCACGCACGCCGACGAACTTCTCGAGCGATCGCTGCCGGCGGGCGTCTGCTCGCTGAACTGCGAGCGAGCCTGCCGGATCGCGCTCGAGGAACACGCGCTCGCGCCGGCAGTGGCTGCCGTCGTCGGGCGTGACACGGTCGGGACGTGGAAGCCCGATCCGGAGCCGTTGCTCGCGACGGTTCGTCGACTCGGCGTCGAGCCGGAGGGGGCCCTGTTCATCGGGGATTCCGCGCGGGATCGGCAGACGGCACAACGAGCGGGTGTCGACTTCGAGTTCGTTGGCGACGGTCCCTCGGGCGTTTGAAACTCGTCGGCGCGGTATTCGCGTCGGTCACGTCCGTTTTCGTTTCGCGTAGGCGAACACGACCAGGGATGTGACTAACCAGACAGGAGCGGCGACTCGGATCGCGAACTCGGCGCGGTCGGCCCAGGTCGGCAGGGTCGCGGTCGTCGACAGCACGGCGACCAGCGGTGCCCCGACGATGATGGTTGCGACGAACGTCGTCTGCATTACCCAGCCGTAGTCGACCCCGTCGGGCGAACTCGTCTCGACAGGTTCTGGCACGTCCGTGTATGGCCATCCGTTCGACTTAAGCGCGCCGAGTCGCCGCGAGGGGAACACGGGTGGATCGACGGCAGCCGAAGAACAACGACGTTTAATCGTCGGAGACTAACCTGTGGGTATGCCTAGCGTGCGGGATATCAGGGCGAAAGCGGGCGAGGAACCGATCACGATGCTGACGGCCTACGACGCACCCACGGCGTCGATCGTCGACGAGGCCGGCGTCGACATCATTCTCGTCGGGGACAGCCTCGGCAACACCAGCCTGGGGTACGAGACGACGCTTCCGGTGACCGTCGACGACATGGCCCGTCATACCGGTGCCGTCGCACGGGCGACCGACGATGCGCTCGTCGTCGCCGACATGCCGTTTCTCTCGATCGGCGTCGACGAGGCAGCGAGTATCGAGAACGCCGGCCGGATGCTCAAAGAGGAGGAGGCTCACGGCGTCAAACTCGAGTGTGGGCCCCACACCGTCGATCTGACCGAGAAGTTGGTCGAACTCGGGATTCCCGTGATGGGGCACCTCGGACTGACGCCCCAGCACGTCAACCAGTACGGCGGCTATCCCCGACAGGGGACGGACCAGGAGGCCGCCGAACGCATCCTCGAGCTGGCCGAGGCTCACGAGGCGGCCGGCGTGTTCTCGCTCGTCCTCGAGCACGTGCCGTCGAACCTGGCGGCCGACGTGACGGCGGCACTGGAGATTCCGACGATCGGGATCGGTGCCGGCCCGGACTGCGACGGACAGGTACTCGTGGTCGACGACGCGGTCGGGCTCAGCGAGTGGTCGCCGTCGTTCTCGAAACAGTTCGGGAACGTCCGAGCGGAGATGGAATCCGCGGTCGGCGAGTACGTCTCGGCGGTCGAATCCGGCGAGTTCCCCGCCGACGAACACAGCCACGAGGAGAGCGACCTCGAGGAGATTTACTGAGCCGAGGTCGGAGCGGCACACCGTCTCCGGCTTGGAAAGCCGGTTCGATCGGGCTGGTATCGCCCCAGCAGTGAATCCGTTCGACGATCCCGCCACGGACACGGAATACTAGGGAACTGATATAGTATATACTCTCATTCTATGCTCAGTGGCAGTATTTATATGACGTGCAGGCATAAAACGAAACCGAACGGCGGAAACCGATACCATGTCACACTCATCGAGGGACACCTGCGACCGCGACTCGGAGACCGATCACGCCGCGGGGCTCCAACACGTGACCGTCGAACGGGCCGGCATCGCAGTCTGTACGATCTTTCCGCGAGCGGTCGGCGAAGACGCGACATCGACGCAATGGATCGCGGCAACCGCCGATTCGTTCGTCGCGCTCGAGGGGAGCAGGTAACCCGCCGACGGTGGCCGTCCGTCGCTCGGAAACCTACGGTGAGGGTACTGGGGATCGACCCGCTTTGATACTGCCCGTCAGCCGCGGGAACGGCTCGGTCGCCTCCCTGTCCGTGCAGTCTAGTACCAGTCTCGGTTCCGATCGGCATCGAGTCCCGCCAGAAACTCCTCGACGACTCCGTTGAACGCCGCAGACTGCTCGATCATCGCCAGATGTGCCGCGTCCTCGAGTTCGGCCAGCCCGGCATCGTCGATTTCGTCGGCGAGATACTCGTGAAACCACGGCGGCGTCAGCTGATCGTACTCCCCGTACGCTACGAGCGTGGGCGTATCGATCTCGTCGATTCGATCGCGGACGTCGAACTGGTGGCAGGTCAGGAAGTCCCGACGCGTGACCGCCTGTCCGCAGTCGTCCATCCGTTCCATCGATCGCTCCCGGATTTCCGGATCGGGGTCGTGGAAGAGTCGATCCGGGCCATGCAGGAACTCGACGGCCCGCTCGAAGTCGGACTCGAGCCACGCCAACAGATCGTCCAGGACGCCGAGTCGCGCGCCGGTTCCCGTCAGCACGGCTGCTTCGGGATCGAACGGACGCTCGAGCAGGATCTGCAGAACGACGGCACCGCCAAGCGAGTTTCCGACGAGGATCTCCGCGTCCGTCGCCTCCGCGACGGCCAACACGTCGTCGGCGTACGCCGATAACGTCGTGTATCCGGCGCTCGCGTTGATATCGTCCGACTGGCCGTGACCGCTGAGATCGATCGTGACGATCGGATGGGCCTCTGCAAGCGCCCGTTGTCCGTTCCACATCTCTCCCGATCTCCCACTCCCGTGAACACAACAGATCGGGGGGCCCTCACCACCTCGATCACTGACGTCGTATGCCGTCTCTCGACCGTGATGTGATACCGTCTCCATACGGAGTCTCACGACCGGGACAGGTATAAAGACTCGAGACAGTTGCGACCGGAGCACGCCAGCAACGAGGATACGGTCCGTCCGACCCAACGGTCGCTATCTCCGCATGGCTGCTCGCGAATTTCACTGTGGACCACGAACAATCAGCTTCGTATCGACTACCGCGCCCTCATGCGATCAGCCTGCAAAAGGTTTATATAGTCCTGGTGCTTACTTTGGGTTAGTTACAGCATGACTCTCGACCAATTCACCCCCGAAGAGGGGCAGGTGGCCCGTCGATACGAGTACGACGACAGCACGGTGATGGCTGTCGACTTCGGTACCGACGCGGCCGACGCCTCGGTCGATCTCGTCGACGATACGGTTATTATCGTCCTCGATGACGACCAACACGAGATCGATCTCCCTGCGAATACCGAGACCGCGCACACGTTTATGAAAAACGGCGTTCTCACTATCGAACTGGAGGCAGACCGATGAAACTTACTGTAAAACCACTGAAGCAAAAGGACGCGGGTCGCGGACTGGCCGCGATCGACCGTGTCTCGATGACCGAACTCGACCTCGAGAACGGAGATTACGTCGTTATCTCGGGCAACGGCGACGGACAGGCCGTCGCTCGCGTCTGGCCCGGCTACCCCGAAGACGAGGGACGCGGTATCGTCCGCATCGACGGCCGCCTGCGCCAGGAGGCCGACGTCGGGATCGACGACAACGTCAGTATCGAACCGGCGGACGTCAAACCCGCCAAATCGGTCACCGTCGCACTCCCACAGAACCTGCGGATCCGCGGCGATATCGGTCCACTCGTCCGCGACAAGCTGAGCGGACAGGCCGTCACTGAGGGGCAGACGGTACCGTTCTCGCTCTCCTTTGGGCCGATGGCCAGTTCCGGTCAGTCGGTTCCGCTGAAGATCGCGAGCACCTCGCCGTCGGGAACCGTCGTCATCACGGACTCGACGAGCATCGAAGTCTCCGAGACGCCCGCCGAGCAGGTGAGCTCCGGCGGCCCCGCCTCTGCCGACGGCGTCCCGAACGTCACCTACGAGGACATCGGCGGCCTGGACAACGAACTCGACCAGGTCCGCGAGATGATCGAACTGCCGATGCGCCACCCCGAGCTGTTCCAGCAGTTGGGCATCGAGCCGCCCAAAGGTGTCCTCCTGCACGGCCCACCGGGGACCGGGAAGACCCTGATGGCCAAGGCCGTCGCCAACGAGATCGACGCCCACTTCGAGACGATCTCCGGCCCGGAGATCATGTCGAAGTATTACGGCGAGAGCGAGGAGAAGCTCCGCGAGGTCTTCGAAGAAGCCGAGGAGAACGCCCCCGCGATCGTCTTCATCGACGAACTCGACTCGATCGCGGCGAAACGCGAGGACGCCGGCGGCGACGTCGAACGACGCGTCGTGGCCCAACTGCTCAGCCTGATGGACGGCCTCGAGGAACGGGGCCGGGTGACGGTCATCGCGGCGACCAACCGCGTCGACGACATCGATCCCGCGCTCCGGCGTGGCGGCCGATTCGACCGCGAGATCGAGATCGGCGTCCCCGACAAGGAGGGCCGCAAGGAGATCCTGCAGGTCCACACCCGGGGGATGCCCCTCGACGAAGGGATCGACCTCGAGCAATACGCCGAAAATACCCACGGCTTCGTGGGAGCCGACCTCGAGTCGCTGGCCCGCGAGAGCGCGATGAACGCGCTCCGGCGGATCCGCCCCGACCTCGACCTCGAGTCCCAGGAGATCGACGCCGACGTCCTCGAGTCCCTGCAGGTCACTGAAGGTGACTTCAAGGAGGCGCTCAAGGGCATTCAACCCTCCGCGATGCGGGAGGTCTTCGTCGAAGTCCCCGACGTCACCTGGAACGACGTCGGCGGCCTCGAGGACACCAAAGAGCGACTCCGCGAGACGATCCAGTGGCCACTCGACTACCCCGACGTGTTCGAGCAACTGGACATGCAGGCCGCCAAAGGCGTCCTCATGTACGGTCCGCCGGGCACCGGGAAGACCCTGCTCGCGAAGGCCGTCGCCAACGAGGCCCAGTCGAACTTCATCTCGATCAAGGGACCCGAGTTGCTGAACAAGTACGTCGGCGAGTCCGAGAAGGGCGTCCGCGAGGTCTTCGAGAAGGCCCGGTCGAACGCGCCGACCGTGATCTTCTTCGACGAGATCGACTCGATCGCGGGCGAACGCGGCCAACGCCAGGGCGACTCCGGCGTCGGCGAACGCGTCGTCTCCCAGCTCCTGACCGAGCTCGATGGGCTCGAGGAGCTCGAGGACGTCGTCGTCATCGCGACGACCAACCGGCCGGACCTAATCGACAGCGCCCTGCTGCGCCCCGGTCGCCTCGACCGCCACGTCCACGTGCCGGTTCCCGACGAGGACGGTCGCAAGAAGATCTTCGACGTCCACACCCGCAACAAGCCGCTGGCCGAGTCCGTCGACCTCGAGTGGCTCGCGGGCAAGACGGAGGGCTACGTCGGTGCCGACATCGAGGCGCTCTGCCGCGAGGCCTCGATGGCCGCCAGCCGCGAATTCATCAACTCGGTCGACCCCGAGGACATGAACGACACCCTCGGAAACGTCCGCATCGGCCGCGAGCACTTCGAGCACGCGCTCGAGGAAGTCAAGCCGAGCGTCACCCCCGAAACCCGCGAGGAGTACGAGGAACTCGAAGAAAAGCTCCAGCAGGCCGAACCCGGAGAGGGACAGGACGAACAGCTCGGACGGACCTTCCAGTAACCGGTCGGTCCGTTCGGTCACGGGAAACGGGTCCGGCTGACCCCACGAGCGAGGAGACTGCCTCGAGGACGAGATCGGTCGCTCACACGGGTTTTCATCGGCTTCACTACGATAGCGATGGCTCGGTCCGTCGGTTCTGTGGCAGCCTCGAGGTCGGGTTCGCGGGCGCGTTGGGACAGCGTCTCAGTCGTCGGTATTCAGTTCGACCAGTTCGAGCGACCGATCGAGGTGACAGACCTCGTGTGGCGGCTCGCCGATGATCGCTTCGATGCGATACTCCTCGTCGAACTCGATGCCGTCGGGTTCGCAGTACTCGTGGCTCGGACACTCGACGTAGGGACAGGGACCGGGAAGACTCGTTTTGCTGCCGGCGAACGCGCCCTTCGAGGTGATGTTCGCACGCGCGGTGACCGGTTCGACCTCCACGGCGCGAACCCCGCCGTCGTGGATGGCACACTCGAGGGTCTGGGCGTTCTCGCGGATGGACGTGATACGGTATTTCGTCCCCTGAGAGAGGTTGAGACACTGGCTCCGGTAGGGACAGCCGGCACAGGCGTCGGCTTCGCCCTCGTAGACGAACTCGGTTCCCGGTTCGGCCAGCCGAGACCCGATGAGCGTAACGGTCGACATGGTTCCCGGTAGTTGCCACCGGCGGTTAAGCGTCACGTCCCGTCGGCCACGACCCGGGTTACTCGCCGCCCGTGAGTTTGTCGAGCCGGTCGAAGTACGCCTCACGAGGGACCTGATACAGCTCCCGATACGCGATCTCGCCGTCGTCGAACGCCCGCGCGAGTTCCACGGTCCGCTCGAGTGCCGCCCCCCGCGTCGGGAATCGCAGCGTCTCGTCGAGCGAGACGTCCGGCTCGAGATAGAGGGTGACGAACCAGTCCTCGGCGTCGGCGGTATCGGCAGGGTTGACGCCGGGGCGGCGGGTCCGCTTGCCGTGGGTGAGATACAGCGTCGGCAAACACGCTGCGGGAAACTCCCCGCCGTCGAAGACGTCCGGGCGGTACGCGAGCACGAGCCGTCCGTGCTCGCCCTCGCTCCAGACCGTCCAGCCATCGGGCAGCCTCGAGCGGTCCACGCCGTCGTTTGTCGCCGGGTCCGACATGGCCGTCCGTACGACCGCCGACCGTAAATTCCCGTCGTCACCGCGGCCGTCCGACAGCGCGCGCGAGCCGACGTGGACGCTGCAGGCCGGCAACTTATGCCCGCGTCCGCCGAATGTGGTGCATGTTACACCACACCAGTATATTATTCTCCAAGTATCTCCTCGAAACAAAATTCTGGTAAATACCTTTTGGGGCTAAGGTTAAGTGGCTGGATTACTCACTCATTAAATACTATCGGTATCCGCTTGCCGGACCGATCCACTCCGCGCCCGTCCCCGGCGCATCGTTGCTCGAGACCTCGAGGGGTGTCGCGCAACGTGACGTGGTGAAAAACGGCATATGACACGACAATACGCCGCCCGCGATTGGGTTACGCTCCTCGGACGCCCGTTCGAGGAGATCGACGAGTACTGCGCGTTCACGCCGGGTGACGCGAGGCGACGGATTCCGACGGTTCGGCCACGTGGTGCCACGGCTGGTCGAACGACTACACCGAAGAGGGGGGACCCCCGCAACCAACGATACCATGACCGGTGATATCGAAACACTCGAGCAGCTCAGTACGGACTACAAGGAATCGATGCCCGCAGACCTGCGGGAAACCAAGTCCTTCGACTGGTACCTAGAGGAGGTCTACGAGGACCCGAAGGTGGCCCGCAACGCCCACCAGCGCGTCGCGGACATGTTCGACTACTACGGGACGACCTACGACGAGACCGAGGGCATGGTCGAGTACCAGCTCGCGAGCGAGGATCCGTTGAACGACGGCGAGAACACCTTCTACGGGAAGGTAATCCACCAGTCGATCCACGAGTTCGTCAACAAGGTGAAATCGGGGGCCCGCCGACTCGGGCCCGAACGCCGGATCAAGCTCCTGCTGGGTCCGGTCGGGTCGGGGAAATCCCACTTCGACAAGCAGGTCCGCACGTATTTCGAGGACTACACGCTCCGGGACGACGGCCGGATGTACACCTTCCGGTGGATCAACCTCTGTGACGTCATTCAGGATCAGGATCCAGCCGACGACACCGTCCGGTCACCGATGAATCAGGATCCGCTCGTCCTCCTCCCCCTCGAGCAGCGCCAGCGGGTCATCGACGATCTCAACGAGAACTTGGACGCCCCGTACACGATTCAAAACGAGCAGTCCCTGGACCCCGAAAGCGAGTTCTACATGGATCGGCTGCTGGCGTACTACGACGACGACCTCCAGCAGGTTCTGGAGAACCACGTCGAGATCGTCCGCTTCGTCGCCGACGAGAACAAACGGCAGGGGCTGGAGACCTTCGAACCCAAAGACAAGAAGAACCAGGACGAGACCGAACTCACCGGCGACGTCAACTACTCGAAGATCGCCATCTACGGCGAGAGCGACCCGCGAGCCTTCGACTACTCGGGGGCGTTCTGTAACGCGAACCGCGGCATCTTCTCCGGCGAGGAACTCCTGAAACTCCAGCGGGAGTTCCTCTATGACTTCCTGCACGCCACCCAGGAACAGACGATCAAGCCGAAGAACAACCCCCGGATCGACATCGACCAGGTGATCGTCGGCCGCACCAACATGCCCGAGTACAAGGACAAGAAGGGCGACGAGAAGATGGAAGCGTTCAACGACCGCACCAAGCGGATCGACTTCCCCTACGTCCTCTCCTACGAGGACGAGGCCAACATCTACGAGAAGATGCTCAACAACGCCGACGTCCCCGACATCAACGTCGAGCCACACACCTTAGAGATGGCGGGGCTGTTTGGCGTCCTCACGCGGATCGAGGAACCCGACACCGAGACCGTCGGACTGCTCTCGAAGGCGAAAGCGTACAACGGCGAGATCGACGAAGGCGACGACATCGACATCAAGAAGCTTCGCGACGAAGCCGCCGCGAAAGCCGAGATCGGCGAGGGGATGGTCGGGATCTCGCCTCGCTTCATCGGGGACGAGATCGCCGAGGCGATCATGGACTCGAAACACCGCCAGCGCGGGTTCCTCTCGCCGCTTACTGTGTTCAACTTCTTCGAGGAGAACTTAGAGCACCACGGCTCGATTCCCGAAGACAACTTCGAGCAGTACTACCGCTACCTCGAGACGGTCCGCGAGGAGTACAAGGAACGCGCCATCGAGGACGTCCGCCACGCCTTGGCCTACGACATCGACGAGATCCAGCGCCAGGGCGAGAAGTACATGGATCACGTGATGGCCTACATCGACGACGACACGATCGAGGACGAACTCACGGGCCGCGAGCAGGAACCCGACGAGACCTTCCTGCGCTCGGTCGAGGAGAAACTCGACATCCCCGAGGACCGCAAGGAGGACTTCCGACAGGAGGTGAGCAACTGGGTCTCCCGACGCGCCCGCGAGGGCGAGGCGTTCAATCCCCAGGACAACGAGCGCCTGCGCCGTGCCCTCGAGCGCAAGCTCTGGGAGGACAAGAAGCACAACATCAACTTCTCCGCGCTGGTCAGCGCCAACGAGTTCGACGACGACGAACGCTCCGCGTGGATCGACGCACTGATCGAACAGGGGTACTCCGAAGGTGGAGCCAAGGAGGTGCTCGAGTTCGCCGGCGCGGAGGTCGCCAAAGCCGAGATGGAAGACTAACATGACCGGACACGACTACGTCTCCGAGGCCGATCGCACACTCGAGGAGACCTACGAGGAACCGATGAGCCTCGCGGCGTACGTCGATCGGCTCTTCGAGCAGCCGACGATCGGCTCCCACGCTTCGAAGTACCTGCTCGAGGCGATCGAGGCCGCCGGCACCCGCACGGTCGTCGAGGAGGGCGAGGAGAAAGAGCGCTATCGCTTCTTCGACGATCCGCACAACGACGGCGAACACGCGATCCTCGGCAACACCGAGGTGCTCAACGGATTCGTCGACGACCTGCGCTCGATCGCCGCGGGGCGGGCGAAAGACGAGAAGATCATCTGGTTCGAGGGGCCGACGGCGACGGGCAAGTCCGAACTCAAGCGCTGTCTGGTCAACGGGCTGCGCGAGTACTCCAAGACTCCCGAGGGGCGTCGGTACACGGTCGAGTGGAACGTCACGACCGCCGAGGCCGGCGAGCGCGGGCTGAGCTACGGCGGCGACGCCACCGCGAGCGACGACCAGCACTGGTACGAAAGCCCCGTTCAGGCCCACCCCCTGTCGGTGTTCCCCGAGAGCGTCCGCAAGGACCTGCTCGAGCGACTCAACGCCGACCTCGACGACCACGTTCCGGTCCAGGTCGATGCGGAGCTCGATCCGTTCTCCCGGGAGGCCTACGACTTCCTCGAGGAGCGCTATCGCCGGAACGGCGAGGAGGAACTGTTCTCGGCGATCACCGACGAGAACCACCTCCGGGTGAAAAACTACGTCGTCGACACGGGCCAGGGCGTCGGCGTGTTGCATTCCGAAGACGACGGCCCGCCGAAGGAACGGCTCGTCGGCTCGTGGATGCACGGGATGCTCCAGGAACTGGACTCGCGGGGCCGGAAGAACCCGCAGGCGTTTAGCTACGACGGCGTCCTCTCGCAGGGAAACGGCGTCCTCACGATCGTCGAGGACGCGGCCCAGCACGCCGACCTGCTCCAGAAGCTGCTGAACGTTCCCGACGAGCAATCGGTGAAACTCGACAAGGGGATCGGGATGGACGTCGACACCCAGATGCTGATCATCTCGAACCCCGATCTGGAGGCCCAGCTCAACCAACACGCCGACCGCAACGGGATGGACCCGCTGAAGGCGCTCAAGCGCCGACTGGACAAACACCGCTTTGGCTACCTGACGACGCTGAGCCTCGAGACGGAGCTCATCCGGCGGGAGCTCACCAACGAGATGGCGGTCTGGGAGGCCGACACCTACGAGGAACTGGCCGATCGGATCCGTGCACCGGTGACGGTGACGGTCAAGGGTCGCGAGGGCGAGACGCGCGTCCAGGAGTTCGCGCCCCACGCCATCGAGGCGGCTGCGCTGTACGCGGTCGTGACGCGACTCGACGAGGAGGATCTCCCGAACGGACTGGATCTCGTCGACAAGGCGCTGATCTACGATCAGGGCTACCTCCAGGAGGGCGATACTCGCCGCCAAAAGGACGAGTTCGACTTCGACGACGACGGGGACGACGGCGATCACGGGATTCCGGTCACGTACACGCGGGATACGCTCGCTGAACTCCTGCAGACCGATCGGGACCGCCACCACGCCGACCTCTCGGTCGAGGACGTCGTCATGCCCCGCGACGTGTTGAACGTCATGGTCGAGGGACTGATCGACGCGCCGGTCTTCTCGACTGGCGAGCGCTCGGAGTTCGAGAACCGGGTCGTCCCCGTGAAAAACTACATCTACGACCAACAGGAGAGCGACGTCATCGAGGCCATCATGCACGACAAACGCGTCGACGAGGAGACCGTCGCCGAGTACGTCGAACACGTCTACGCCTGGGAGACCGACGAACCGCTGTACAACGACCGCGGCGAGCGCGTCGAACCCGACCCGCTGACGATGAAGCTCTTCGAGATCGAGCACCTGGGCCGGTTCTCCGAGGCCGAGTACGAAGGGAATCGCCCCCGCGAGAGCGTCCGGAACTTCAGACGCGAGAAGGTCATCACCTCGCTGAACCGCCACGCCTGGGAGCACCGCGACGAGGACTTCGCCGTCGAAGATGTCGACCTCACGGCGATCCCGGTCATCAAGACGGTCCTCGAGAGCCACGATTGGGACGACATCGAGCGGACCTTCGAGGACTTCGATCCGCGACAGTGGAGCGATCCGCCAAGCGGGACCGAGACGGCGGCGGTCAAGGAAAACACCATCGAGACGATGGTGAACCTCTTTGGCTACTCCGAAGCGTCCGCCGAACTAACCAGCAGACACGTCATGGGGCAGGTGAGCTACCGATGGGACTGAGAGACGACCTCGATCGATTCCGTGAGGTGGGCGAACAGCGCCGCGAGGATCTGGCCGATTTCATCCAGTACGGCGACCTCGGCCAGAGCCGGCCGGGCGAGATCAAGATCCCCGTGAAGATCGTCTCGCTGCCGGAGTTCGAGTACGATCAGCGGGACAAGGGCGGCGTCGGTCAGGGCGAGGACGGGACGCCCGATACCGGCCAGCCGGTCGGCCAGCCACAACCTCAGCCGGGCGACGACGGCGAGGACGGCGAGCCCGGCGAGGAGGGGGGCGACCACGAGTACTACGAGATGGATCCCGAGGAGTTCGCCGAGGAACTCGACGAGGAACTCGGGCTCGACCTCGACCCGAAGGGTAAGAAGGTCGTCGAGGAGAAGGAAGGACCGTTTACCGACCTCACCCGAACCGGCCCCAACAGCACCCTCGACTTCGAGCGGATGTTCAAGGAGGGACTCAAGCGCAAGCTCGCGATGGACTTCGACGAGGAGTTCCTCCGGGAACTCTGCAAGGTCGAGGGAATTTCGCCCCGCGAGGTCTTCGAGTGGGCCCGCGGCGAGAACCTCCCCGTCTCGATGGCCTGGGTCCAGGAGGCCTACGACGATATTCCGGCCGAAGAACGCGGGACGTGGGCGTCGATCGAGGCGGTCGAGGCGAACGTCGAGCGCGAGGACGTCCAACAGAAGATCCGCCGCGAGGGGATCGACCACGTCCCCTTCCGCCGCGAGGACGAGCGCTACCGCCACCCCGAGATCATCGAGGAGAAAGAGAAGAACGTCGTGGTCGTCAACATCCGCGACGTCTCCGGCTCGATGCGCGAGAAGAAACGCGAGCTCGTCGAGCGGACCTTCACCCCGCTGGACTGGTACCTCCAGGGCAAGTACGACAACGCCGAGTTCGTCTACATCGCCCACGACGCCGACGCCTGGGAGGTCGAGCGCGACGAGTTCTTCGGCATCCGCAGCGGCGGCGGCACCAAGATCTCGAGCGCGTACGAACTCGCCGCCGAACTGTTGGAGGAATACCCCTGGACCGACTGGAACCGGTACGTCTTCGCCGCGGGCGACTCGGAGAACTCCTCGAACGACACCGAGGAGCGCGTGATCCCGCTGATGGAGGGGATCCCGGCGAACCTCCACGCCTACGTGGAGACACAACCCAGCGGGAACGCGATCAACGCCACCCACGCCGAGGAACTCGAGCGCCACTTCGGGACCGACGCGGAGGACGTCGCGGTGGCCTACGTCAACGGCGAGGCGGACGTGACCGACGCGATCTACGACATCCTCTCGACGGAAAGTGAGACCGATGAGTAACTCAAATTCGAACGCGGACCGATTCCGCAAACAGGCGATTGCCAGCGATCTGGAGGGGCCGGTCGACGAGGCCCGGAACCTCGCGGTGAAACTCGGCCTCGAGCCCTATCCGGTGAAGTACTGGATCATCGACTACGACGAGATGAACGAACTCATCGCCTACGGCGGGTTCCAGAGCCGCTACCCCCACTGGCGGTGGGGAATGCAGTACGACAAGCAACAAAAGCAGGGCCAGTACGCGGGCGGGAAGGCATTCGAGATCGTCAACAACGACAACCCCGCCCATGCGTTCCTCCAGGAGTCGAATACGATCGCCGACCAGAAGGCAGTCATCACCCACGTCGAAGCCCACTCGGACTTCTTCGCGAACAACGACTGGTTCGGCATGTTCACCAGCGGGCGCGCCAACGAGGAGCAGGTCAACGCCGCCGCCATGCTCGAGCGTCACGCACGGGCGATCGACGAGTACATGTCCGATCCCGACATCGACCGCGCCGAGGTCGAGAAGTGGATCGACCACTGCCTGACCCTCGAGGACAACATCGACCAGCATCAGGTGTTCAGCCGGCGACTCGACGTCGACGGGCCCGCGGGCACGGAGATCGACGACGACCTCGCCGAGCAACTCGACGAACTCGAACTCTCGGACGAGATCAAAGGCGAAGTGTTCACCGAGGAGTGGCTCGACAAACTCGAGGAGGAAGACATCGCCCCGAGCTTTCCCGAAGAGCCCCAGAAGGACGTGCTGGCGTTCGTCCGCGAGCACGGCAAGCAGTACGACGACGAGGCCGGACGAGCGGTCGAGATGACGGAGTGGCAACGCGACATCCTCGACATGATGCGGGCGGAAGCCTACTACTTCGCCGCCCAGAAGATGACGAAGGTGATGAACGAGGGCTGGGCCGCCTACTGGGAGTCGACGATGATGACCGACGAGGTCTTCGCCGGCGACGACGAGTTCCTCAACTACGCCGACCACATGGCGAAGGTGTTGGCCTCCGGCGGCCTCAACCCCTACAGCCTCGGAATGGAGCTGTGGGAGTACGTCGAGAACACGACGAACCGTCGAGCCGTCCTCGAGGCGCTGTTGCGCGTCGAGGGAATCTCCTGGCGCAATCTCATCGATGTCGTCGACTTCGATGCGGTCCTCGAGATCCTCGAGCCGCCGGCGGCGATCGAGACCATTGCGCCCGAGACGCTCGGGCGACTCGAAGAGCTGCCCGAGAAGTGGGTCGACCACGAGGCACTCGAGCGGGCTCGCGAGGGCGAGATCGACGTCGAACAATACCCCTGGAAGGTACTGACCTACGAGGGATTGGCCCGGCGACACTACTCGCTGGTCAAGCGCCAACACCGCGGCTTCCTCGCACGCGTCAATCAGAACGAACTCGAGCGGATCGGCCGCTACCTGTTCGACGACGCCCGCTATTCGTCGGTCGAGGAGGCGCTCGAGGACATTGATTTCACCGCCGGCTGGGATCGGATGTTCGACGTCCGGGAGAGCCACAACGACGTGACCTTCCTCGACGAGTTCCTCACCCAGGAGTTCATCACGGAGAACAACTACTTCACCTACGAACACTCGCAGGCGACCGGGCAGTTCCACGTCGCCAGCGACGCCGCCGAAGACGTCAAAAAGAAGTTGCTGTTGCAGTTTACCAACTTCGGGAAACCGACGATTGCGGTCTACGACGGTAACTACAACAACGCGAACGAACTCCTGTTGGGCCACCAGTACAACGGGGTCATGCTCGATCTGGGGCAGGCCACGGAGACGCTCAAGCGGATCTTCGAACTGTGGGGCCGCCCGGTGAACCTGCTGACCATCGTCAAGGAGGTCGACGAACACGACATCGAGGTCGCCAAGCGCCGCAATCGCGAGCCCGAACCGGAAGAGCAGGGCAAACTGATCCGATACGACGGCCAGACGGTCACGACCGAAGACGTACCCTGGGAGGAGGTCGAACACCTCTCGGCCGACGACATCGATTACGACACGAAACCCGAGGAGTGGCTCGCCTGATCGCGTTTCAAGCACTCCCTTCCGACCGCCGTTGGCCGGAACCCTTTTGATGGCTATCACCCATGCACGGGACACGATGGATGTGGATGGGGGCGGGGGCCTCGAGCAGCAGGGCGGGGGAGCAGCGGGATTCGACCTGCCGGCAGTCCTCGCACAACTCGACGATACCGATCCGGCGGAGCAGCGAGCCGCGGTCCGTCGGATCCGAACGGCGATCGACGAACGGGGGCTGGCCGGGGCGTGCGTTCCGACGGTTCCGAAACTCCGCGCGCTCCTCGAGCGCCCGGAGCTCGACTTTCACGAGGAGATCGCCGCCTGTCTCGCCGATCTGGCGGCCGAAGCGCCGACCGACGTCGCCCCGTCGACTGAGGCGATCGTTGCCGTTGCCGCCGAGCGAACTGATCGGCCGGAGACGCGGCCACTCCTTCGGTGTCTCGCCGCCGTCGCCGCCGAGCGACCGGACGTCGTGGCCGACTATACGACGGCGATTACCGGCGTACTGGAGACACGACGCGGCTTCGATCACTGCGGGCTGCAAGTGCTGGCACACGTCTCGACGGCGGACCCGGCGGCGATCCAGCCGGCGGTCCCGGTTCTCACCGATGCGCTGGCGGTGAACCCGGTCGAGAACGGGACGCCGGCGCTCCGAGCGCTCGGTCGGTTCGTGCGATCCGAGGGGGAGGTACCGTCCCGGGAGTTCGTCACGCACGCTGCCACGCTCGTCGATCACGACGAAACGGCACTCAGACACGACGCGATCGGCTGTCTCGGCGACGTGGCCGACCACGATCCAGCCGCGGTCGAACCGGTCTGTGGATCCCTCGGGGCTTCGCTGTCCTGTTCGGACCCGGATACGCGGGCCATGGCCGCGATGACGCTGGCACGGGTCGCCGACGGGATCGAATCCGCACTCGAGCCGGTTCGCGAACAGCTCTGTGAGTTGCTCGCGGACGACTATCCGCACGTCCGGGTAAACGCCTGCATCGCGCTCGGGAACGGGCGCGTCGACGCGGCCGCGCCACGACTGCGGGCGCTCGCGAGCGACGATCCGTCCCCGAACGTCCGCGACCGCGCCCAATGGGCACTGACACGGACGACCGTCAGTCAGTGACGGCGCGCCCGCGAACCGCAGTGTGGTTGCGCGGGGACGTCGGTACAGCAAACCGTATGACCCGCCTTTCCTGATCGCGCCGATATCGCGAGGAAAACCGGAACCGACTCCATCCGTGCGGTCGTCCCCTCGAGCATGTCGTTTGCAGTCTCGACCGAGTCACGGCTGACGACCGTCGACGTGACCGATCGCATCGCCGCGGCCGTCCCCGACGGCCTCGAGGAGGGGATCTGTACCGCGTTCGTCCAGCATACGACGGCCGGACTCGTCGTTCAGGAAGCCGAACCGCGGCTCCGTGACGATCTCGAGTCGTTCCTGCGGGACGTGGTTCCCGACGAGGGACACGCCCACGACGAACTGGACGGCAACGCGGACTCGCATCTCCGCGCGTCGCTGGTCGGCCCGGACGTGACGATTCCAGTCGCGGACGGCGAGCTGGCGCTGGGAACGTGGCAGTCGGTGCTGCTCGTCGAGTGTGACGGCCCGCGAACGCGGACCGTGTCCGTGACGACCGTCGGCGAAAGCCGTCCGTAACGGCCGGTGAATACGCGCTCGCGGATCGAGGGAAATCGGTCTTACACCCCGACGGGGTAGGAGTCGGTTGAACGTCGGCGAGTAGCCCGTTCGATTCGGACACTGCTATTCCCCGAGATGCGCCCACGTTGAGCCTCGAGACGCGGTTCTGTCCGCAGGTTCCAAATCACTTAGTACGTAGGCTTAACCGGGTCTCCTGACTAGGTGGAGGCGTGTGTCACATTGGATGACCCCACCACACGCTTGTCAGTCGTGAGCCGCCCATGAGCGGTCGAGGGGCCGATTCGGTCGATGTGCTGCTCGTCGAGAACGACGACGCGGACGCCCGGTTGATCCGGGAGGCGTTCGACGAGTTAGCCATCGAAACGTCGCTCCACGTCGTGGCCGACGGGAACGAAGCGCTGGCACAGGTCACCGACCACGACGGCGAGTCACCGTCGATCCCGGATCTCGTCCTCTTAGACATGGATTCGCCGGGGATGTCCGGCCTCGAAGTACTCGAAGCGTTGAGCGACGAGTCGGAACTCGTACCGCTTCCCGTGCTCGTCTTGACGCGGTCGCCGACCCGCGAGCACATCGACGAGAGTTACGAACTCGCGGCGAACGCGTCCCTCAGGAAACCCTCCGATCCGGCGGGGTATACCGAACTGGTCGACGCGATCGCGGACTTCTGGTTCAAACGAGCCGAGTTGCCGACCGATTCGTAGCGCCGGCTCCGTCGGTTCGCTCTCCGTCGTGTGCCCGCCCTCGACAGCCCCCGTCTTTGATGCGACCGGAGCGCACACCCTAGAGCATGGCAGTTCCGACCGCGTTCGACGTCGACTTCGACGGAACCGTCGCAGTGATCACCGGCGCGAGCGGCGCACTCGGCAGCGGCGCTGTCGAACGGTTTCTCGAGGCGGGTGCGACGGTCTGTGCCGTCGACGTGATCGCGCCCGACGAGGGAGACAGCCTGCTCGAGCCCGATCCCGCCGACGAATCCGATCTCGCGTTCTACGAGGCGGACCTGACCGACGAGGACGACGTGGCCGACCTGATGGCGACCGTCGTCGACGACCACGGCCGGATCGACCACCTGCTGAACGTCGCCGGGACGTGGCGGGGCGGCGATCACGTCGAGGACACCGATCTCGAGGAGTTCGAGTTACTCGTGGACGTCAACCTGAAGACGGCCTTTCTGGCGTCCAAACACGCCTTGCCACACCTCCAGGAGACGGCGGGGTCGATCGTCAGCATCAGCGCCCGGTCCTCGCTCGAGGGCGGCGCGGGCGATGGCTCCTACCGGATCACGAAAGCCGGTATCCGGCTGCTGACGGAGACGGTAGCCGAGGAGAACCGCGGGACCGTCCGCGCGAACTGCGTCATGCCGAGCGTGATCGATACCCCGATGAACCGCGAGATGATGCCCGACGCCGATCACGACTCGTGGGTCGACCCCCTCGAGATCGCCGACGTGATGGCGTTTCTCTGTAGCGACGGGGCCGCGGTGACGAGTGGTGCTGCGGTGCCAGTGTACGGCGAGGCTTGATCGGCGAAAACGGCCGCCGATTAGCCGAGGATACCGCTGATCGCCTCGTACGCACCGATCGCGTTCAGTCCGAGGATCACGACCAGCGTGACGACGACGGGTATTCGAAGCGCCCAGATCCAGGCCGTTCCCCACCCGCCGAGGTTTCGAATCCCTTTGCCGAGTTCCTCGAGGCCGAGGTCGGTCTTGACCCAGCCGATGTAGATGGCTAACAACAGTGCGCCGAGGATGAGCAGGATGTTGTTAGCGAGTTCGTCGTAGACCGTGAGCCACGAGAGACTTCCGTCGTACGCGACGGGAACGCCGAAGAGGAATATCACGGTCCCGATGAGAAGCGTCGCCGGGACGCGATCGACGCCGCGTTCGTCGATCAGGTAGGAAACGACGACCTCCATGATACTGATCGCGCTCGAGAGCGCCGCGATGGTGACGGTACCGAAGAAGACCGCCCCGAGAACGCTGCCGAACGGAATGTTGCTAAACGCCTGCGAAAGCGCGATGAAGATGAATCCCGGACCGTCGCCGATTGCGACGATGTCGGCGACGGCGAGGTCGCCGGAGAAGAGGACCGGGAACGCGACGAGGCCGACGGTGAACGCGATCGCCGTGTCTAATCCGACGATGATGACGGCGTCTTTGGCGAGGTTACGATCCTCTCCGAGGTAGGATGCATAGGTGATCATCACGCCCATCCCGAGCGAGAGCGTGAAGAACGCCTGTGCGGCTGCTGCGGGTAAGATACTGGTCCAGTTCGCGGCAATAGTACCCAGTTCAGGTGACAGGTAGTATGCGTAGGCTTCCCCGGCATTCGGGAGCGTTCCGGCGTAGATTGCCAGACCGGCCAGGAGGATGATGATCGCGGGAACCATCAGCTTCACGGAGAATTCGATACCGCGCTGGATACCGAACCCGACGACGGCGATGACGGCCGCCATGAAGATCGCGTGTGTGAGGACCGACATCATTCCCCCGGTCGTTGCTCCGAACTGCGCCGCACCGTCTGCGGCGTAGTTCCCCTGCAGTCCGTAGACGGTGTACTGCAAAACCCAGCCAGCGATGACGCTGTAGTACGAGAGGATAACGAAGCCCGCGAGGACGAACACCCACCCGATCCGCTGCCACGAACCCGTGCCGATCTGCTTGAGCGCGCCGACGGGATTTCGATCCGTGTACCGGCCGACGGTGAACTCGACTAAGATCACCGGGAACCCGATGACCGCGATCAAAGCGAGGTAGACGACGAGGAACGCCGCGCCGCCGAATTCACCGACTTGATACGGGAACCTCCAGACGTTACCCAATCCCACTGCACTGCCGACCGCGGCGAGGATGAACCCCGCTCTCGTTGCCCATGTTTCGCGTTGTGCCATGGTTTAACCCTTTCTCACCATGCCTTAAAACCTTACATTCGGGGACTATATTCAGTATTTTCCGCTTTCAGTGTCATCTGTCATGATTCGTTCCGCATTTGTTCATGAATCGAAAAGTACGTCACGGAATATCCATCCACAATGTGGATGTGTTTCACACTAGGTGGGAATCGATTCCTCCGACCCGTACCCCGGCCACAGCCCAACGGAACTACCACCGGTCGTCCGCCGGCCCGTGTGATACGATAACGCCCGAACCCTCATGGGAAATAATACGAGTTACAGAACGTTTTTTATTCCGGTGGCCGTTGCCTCGGCCAATGAGTCGCCACGGGAGGGTTTCCCTATGACGATGGAGGACCGCATCGACGAACTCGAGGAACTCCGCGAAGAGGCACGGAAAGGCGGCGGCGAGGCGCGAATCGAGAAGCAACACGACAAGGGGAAGATGACCGCCCGCGAGCGGATCGACTACTTCCTCGACGAGGGCACCTTCACGGAGTTCGACCAGCTCCGGACCCACCAGACGAGCCAGTTCGGGATGGAGGAGAAGAAGATCCCCGGCGACGGCGTCGTCACCGGCTACGGCGAGGTCAACGGGCGCACCACCTTCGTCTTCGCCCACGATTTTACGGTCTTCGGGGGGTCGCTCGGCGAGGTCTTCGCCGAGAAGGTCTGCAAGGTCATGGATATGGCGATGGAGGTCGGCGCGCCCGTCATCGGGCTCAACGACTCCGCTGGAGCCCGCATTCAGGAGGGCGTCAAGAGCCTCGCGGGCTACACCGAGATCTTCCGCCGGAATCAGGAAGCCAGCGGCGTCGTCCCGCAGATCTCGGCGACGATGGGTCCGTGTGCCGGCGGAGCCGTCTACTCCCCGGCGATCACCGACTTCATCTTCATGGTCAAAGACACCAGCCACATGTACATCACCGGCCCCGGCGTCACCAAGACCGTCACCGGTGAGGAGGTCACCCACGAGGAACTCGGCGGCGCGATGACCCACGCCAACAAGACCGGCGTCGCCCAGTTCGCCTGCGAGAGCGAGGAACAGGCCTTGGACGACATCAAGCGGCTCCTCTCCTATCTCCCCCAGAACAACGTCGAGGACCCACCGCGCGTCGAGCCCTGGGACGACCCCGACCGGCGCGACGACGCGCTCACGGACATCGTCCCGCCGAGCCCACAGAAGCCCTACGACATGACCGACGTCATCGATAGCGTCGTCGACGAGGGATCCTTCTTCGAGGTGGCGGACAACTTCGCCCAGAACATCGTCGTCGGCTTCGGCCGCCTCGACGGCCGCTCGGTCGGTCTCGTCGCCAACCAGCCCCGCGTCAACGCCGGCACGCTGACCGTCGACGCCTCGATGAAGGCCTCGCGGTTCGTCCGCTTCTGTGACTCCTTTAATATCCCGATCGTCACCTTCGTCGACGTCCCCGGCTACATGCCCGGAACCGACCAGGAACACCGCGGGATCATCCGCCACGGCGCGAAACTGCTCTACGCCTACGCCGAGGCGACCGTTCCCCTCCTCACCGTCATCACGCGGAAGGCCTACGGCGGTGCCTACTGCGTCATGGCGTCGAAGAACCTCGGCGCGGATGTCAACTACGCCTGGCCGACCGCCGAGATTGCCGTCATGGGCCCACAGGGCGCGGTCAACATCCTCTACCGCGAGGAACTCGAGGAGGCCGACAACCCCGACGAGCTTCGGGACGAACTCATCGAGGAGTACCGCGAGGAGTTCGCCAACCCCTACACTGCGACCGACAAAGGGTTCCTCGACGATGTCATCGTCCCCACGGAAACTCGGCCGCGGCTCATCCGCGACCTCGAGATGCTCGAGACCAAACGCGAACAGAACCCGGACAAGAAACACGGCAACATCCCACTGTAGTCAGATGACCTCACAGCAACAGACGGTCGGTGACGGACGTGGCGACCCCACGACGGCCGACGATCCCGCTACCGGGAACGACCCGGCCCTCGCCGGAGGGCTGCCGACGAATGTGGACCTGAACCTGCCGGCGGACGCGGACGACGACGAGGCCGCAGCGATCGTGGCTGCGATCGGCGCGCACCTCCACGATCAGGCGCTCGCGGCCGCCGCCGCGGCAGCCGAGGGCGAGGAGACGTGGGACGACGAGCGCTGGGCCTTCACGGGTCGGGTTCGCGCACAGCAACACCGGACTGTCCGCGTTCCGCGCGATGCACCGACCGATCCGTGGTCGGCTGCGGGGCGGACGAAGCAGTTCTGACGGCAGTTCCGACAGCGTTTCTGAACCGATTCGATCCCGGTTTCTCTACCGATAGCGACCCCGCTGCGGTCTTTTCACGCTTCATAGACGTCGGGTTGCAGCCGTTGGGTTCGTGCAGAAAAGCCATATTCTGGAAGAGTATTTGACACTATATGGGACGGTCACCCTCCGCGAACCAGTCGATTGAACGGTCCGGGATCGTTCGATTCGGTTCTCGAGAACGAAATATCGGTCCAGAGTCGCGTCAACTGCCCGCGTTGCCGCTTTCGAACACTGAAACGGATGCCTGACAGTATGCGTGACCACACCGTCACACTGCTGGTGGTCGTCCTCGTCGTGATGACTGCGGGCTGTGGCGGCCTCGTCGACGATGGGACCGATTCCACGACGAACGACGCGAACGAGAGCGAACTCCTCCCCGGACTCACCGGGGAGGAAGTGACGGACAGCTATCTCCTCCTCAGTGCGCACTACGACGCGTTCGACCACAAATCCTACCGGAACAGCCGGGAGACCGTGATACGAGACGAAACGGGAACGGTCGTCGAGCGCGAGACGGAAACGACAGTCGCTGCGCCGACCGGATCGCCGGCCCGCGTCGAGCGAACCGTCTCCGGGGACGGGACCGAAACGGTGACCTACGATCACTGGATCGACACCGAACTGCCGATCGTTCGAACGAACGAGTCCGGAACGGTCACGTACACGCCGGATTCGACGCGGGCTATCGAACCGACTCCGCCCATCCCGCTGGAGGAGGCCTACGGCGCAGTCGAAACCGTGACGGTCGAGAACGGGTCGGACGAGCAGTATCGCCTCGAGGGCCACACCGACCAACTCGGTCGCTACGAGAACGTCTCGTTTACGCTCACGCTCGCTGCTGACGGCCATCTCGCGGCCTACACGCTCGAGGGCGAACTGACGACCGACGGCGATCGGCGATTCGTCACGGAGGAGTTCACACAGGAGATCACGGCCGTCGAACCGGTCGAGCCGGCGTGGCTCGAGGAGGGCCGCGACGAGATCGAAGAAGAACTGAATTCGAGTACTGACGATTAACGGCGGAAGATTCCTATCCGTGGGCCACGTCTACTCCGCGTCAGCGTCAGGTTCCAGTTACGATTCGTCGTCCGTCTCCGACATCGTGATCGGATTTTCGGCCTCCATTCCCACGTCCTGCCCTTCCTTGATCGCTCGAGCCTGTTCTTCCATCGCTTCGACGTCCATCTCGGCTTGCTCGTCGATCTCGCCGATGATGTCGGCGATGTCGTCTAATCCGATCAGTTCGCGGGTTTCGTCGTCGAACTCGAGGCTGTCGAGTTCCGCCCCGTTGCCCTCCACGTCACTGCCCGAGAGGTGCTTGCCGTAGCGACCGACCAGCGAGGTGAGTTCCTGGGGCATGACGAAGGTCGTCGATTCGCCCTGGCCGATCTCGGCGAGCGTCTCCATCCCCTTGTCGATGACGGCGCGTTCGCCCATCGATTCGGCCGAGCGGGCACGCAGGACCGTCGAGATCGCGTCACCCTGGGACTCGAGGATCTGGCTTTGCTTTTCACCCTGGGCGCGGATGATGTTCGACTGCTTGTCACCCTCGGCCTTCTCGACGGCGCTGCGGCGTTCACCCTGGGCCTCGAGGATCATCGCGCGGCGGCGGCGCTCGGCGGAGGTCTGTTCCTCCATCGCGCCCTTGACGCCCGCGGAGGGGGTTACCTCGCGGACCTCGACCGATTCGACGCGGATGCCCCACTCGTCGGTGGGTTCGTCGAGTTCGGTGCGGATGCGCTCGTTGATCATCTCCCGTCGGCTCAGCGTGTCGTCGAGTTCCATGTCGCCGATCACGGCCCGCAGGGTCGTCTGGGCCAGGTTCGAGACGGCGCGCTGGTAGTCGTCGACCTCGAGGAAGGCGCGTTTTGCGTTCATCACCCGGATGTAGACCACGGCGTCGGCCGTCACCGGCGAGTTGTCGCGCGTGATCGCTTCCTGCTGGGGGACGTCCAGCGTCTGCGTTCGCATGTCGAACGTGTATATCCGCGAGACGAACGGCGGGACGATGTTCAACCCCGGCTCGAGCAGTTTGCGGTACTCGCCGAAGACCGTCAGCGCCGCTCTGTCGTAGGCGTCGACGATCTCGACCATCTGCCAGACCGTGATCACGACGAGCAGGAGTCCGACGAGCCCGACGATCAAGAGCGGATCCTCGAGCACGGATTGGGCCTGCAGCGGGCTGCGTATGAACTCGTACATCGTGTGTATGAGGGTCTCAGATCGGATAACGCTTGCCCATAACTACCATGGGGGGGGCGTTCCGCTCGGTTCGCGGGAGGCGGTTCGTCAACGGTCGAGAGCCGCCGCGTTGTCGAATCCGTTGCGAAAAAGTAAGGTAGGGGCCTACCGACGGTTTTCACAGGAATGTTCAGGAAGGTTCTTGTGGCGAACCGCGGGGAGATCGCCGTCCGCGTCATGCGGGCGTGCGAAGAGTTGAATATCGGGACCGTCGCCGTCTACTCCGAGGCCGACAAGGACTCGGGCCACGTCCGCTACGCCGACGAGGCGTACAACGTGGGGCCCGCTCGTGCGGCCGACTCCTACCTCGATCACGAAGCGGTCATCGAGGCCGCCCGCAAGGCCGATGCCGACGCCATTCACCCCGGCTACGGCTTCCTCGCCGAGAACGCCGAGTTCGCGGGTAAAGTCGAGGCGGCCGAGGGAATCACCTGGATCGGTCCGTCCAGTTCGGCGATGGAATCGCTCGGCGAGAAAACCAAAGCCCGGACGATCATGAGCGAGGCGGACGTCCCGATCGTTCCCGGGACGACGGACCCCGTTACCGAGCCCGAAGAGGTCAAAACGTTCGGTGAGGAACACGGCTACCCGATCGCCATCAAGGCCGAAGGCGGCGGTGGCGGCCGCGGCATGAAGGTCGTCTGGGACGAAAGCGAGGTCGAAGACCAACTCGAGAGCGCCAAACGCGAGGGAGAGGCCTACTTCGACAACGACTCGGTCTACCTCGAGCGCTACCTCGAGCAACCGCGCCACATCGAGGTCCAGATCGTCGCCGACGAACACGGCAACGTCCGCCATCTCGGCGAGCGCGACTGTTCGCTTCAACGACGCCACCAGAAGGTCATCGAGGAAGGCCCCTCCGCGGCCCTGACCGACGAACTCCGCGAGGAGATCGGTGAGGCCGCCCGTCGGGGCGTCGCCGCCGCCGACTACACCAACGCCGGCACCGTCGAGTTCCTCGTCGAGGAAGACCCCGGCCGCGAGGGCCCGCTGGGCCCCGACACGAACTTCTTCTTCCTCGAGGTCAACACGCGGATTCAGGTCGAGCACACGGTCACCGAGGAGATCACCGGTATCGACATCGTCAAACGCCAGATCAAGGTCGCTGCCGGCGAGGAGATCGACTTCGAGCAAGACGACGTCGACATCGACGGCCACGCGATGGAGTTCCGGATCAACGCCGAAAACGCGGCCAACGACTTCGCGCCCGCGACCGGTGGGACCCTCGAGACCTACGACCCGCCGGGCGGGGTCGGGGTCCGCATGGACGACGCGCTCCGACAGGGCGACGAACTCGTCACGGACTACGATTCGATGATCGCGAAGCTCGTCGTCTGGGGCGAGGACCGCGACGAGTGTATCGAGCGCTCGCTGCGCGCGCTCCGCGAGTACGACATCGCGGGCATCCCCACGATCATCCCGTTCCACCGGCTGATGCTGACCGACGAGGAGTTCGTCCAGAGCACGCATACGACGAAGTACTTGGACGAGGAGTTAGACGAGAGTCGCATCGAGGAAGCCCAAGAGCAGTGGGGCGGCGACACCGGTGACGGCGGCGCAAGCGAGGACGAAGAGGAGGCCGTCGAACGCGAGTTCACCGTCGAGGTCAACGGCAAGCGCTTCGAGGTCGAACTCGAGGAACACGGCGCGCCCGCGATTCCGGCCGGCGACGTCGACGCCGGGGGCGCGACGGCCAGCCGTCCGGAGCCGGCAGGCGGCTCGAACGAGGACGGCGGGGGCGCGGAACTGGAGGGCGACGGCGAGACCGTCGACGCCGAAATGCAGGGGACGATCCTCGACATCGAAGTCGAGGAAGGCGACGAGGTCGCCGCCGGCGACGTGCTGGTCGTCCTCGAGGCGATGAAGATGGAAAACGACATCGTCGCCTCCCGTGGCGGCACCGTCACGCAGATCGCCATCGAGGAAGGCGACAGCGTCGATATGGGCGACGTGCTGGTCGTCCTCGAGTAACGCGGGCACACGGGTGTGGCCCGGCATCGTTGCGAACGGATTCGGGGGAATCCCGAAGTCGATCGTCCCCCATCGACCGATCGCACGCGCCGCCGATCCGAGACCCTGTGACCGATCGTCGGGATACGACGGCTGCTCCCCGGTATGGTATTCGTCGACCATCCACCCATATCTGCTCCGGTGGTGCGTGCACTCGACTGCGACTGATTCCGATGTAACGGTTCCACCGAGCTATCGTCGACGGCGTCGAGCCTGTGCGATCGACGGGGTCGTCCCCAGTCGTCGTTGATCAGCCAGCCAGGATCGGACGCCGTCACTCCGTTTCTCTCCGCACGAACCTACGAGCGATCCGCTCGTTTCGACACGAGTCGACCCCGGATGGGGTCACAGTCGGCGGTCAGTCGCCGCTCGAGACGCCACGTGTCTCGCCGTCGGCATCGTCCCAGGGGAGCGGTCCGTCGTAGCCCTCGGGAACGAACGGACAGAGCGGATCGCTGGCGAGTGGGTCGCCGGTGTGGGCGAACGCACGCGATCGGCTGCCGCCACAGACGTTGCGATAGGGACAGGCACCACACTTGCCCGAGAGCCGATCACGGTCGCGCAGCGACTGGAACAGCGGCGAATCCCGGTAGAGCTCCGTGACGGGCCGATCGCGGACGTTGCCGGCCGACTGCGGCAGGAATCCCGACGGGAACACCTCCCCCGTGTGACTGACGAACGCGAAGCCGTCGCCCGCGACGATCCCGGTCCGGCGTTTGACGCCGGGATCCGGTTCGTCCCCGGCCTGCTCGGTCCGTCGTTGCATCGATACGCGCCGATACTGCGGGGCCTCGGTCGTCTTGACGCCGAAGGGCTCCGTCTCGCTGACCTCGGCCAACCACTCCATCACCGCGTCGGCCCGCTCGGGGTCGACCGGCTCGAGAATCCGACCCCGGCCGACGGGGACGAGGAAGAAGACGCTCCACATCACGGCCCCGATCTCGGTCAGCAGATCACGGATCGCGGGGAGTTCGTCGACCGTTTGCCGACAGACCGTCGTATTGACCTGGACCGGGAGACCGGCGGCTCGAGCGTCCTCGACGGCCCGTATCGTCTCCTCGAAACTCCCGTCCTCGCCGCGGAAGGCGTCGTGGGACTCCGGGGTCGCTCCGTCGAGACTGACCGCCATTCGTTTGAGCCCAGCGTCGACCATCGACTCGATGCGGTCGGCGGTTAGCGACCCCGTTCCGCTGGGCGTGATCGTCATCCGCAGGCCGAGGTCGTCGCCGTAGGCGATCAGTTCCTCGACGTCGTCCCGGACGAGCGGGTCGCCACCCGAGAGGACGACCAGCTGGCCGTCGCCGAACTCGGCGGCTCCCTCGAGCAGGGCTTTCCCCTCCGCCGTCGAGAGTTCGTCGGGGTGGCGCTGGGGCTTGGCGTCGGCCCGACAGTGATCGCAGGCGAGCCCGCAGGCCTGGGTGAGTTCCCAGATGAGGACGAACGGTCGCTTGGACGTGTCGAGAGTTCCGGGGGGCATAGGGGAGGCTGGGGATCGGAGGGCCGAAAACGACCCCACTGTTCCCGCCGGGCGGGAAGACGGGAAGATGTTCGACCGCCGGGCGGGGTATTCCCGCTCGCTGGGAGGTCGCGCAACTACCTTCGGTATCGTCTCGTAGGTGTCGATATGGTCGAGAAAGCACGTCGGTCGGCAGTCGAGAGCGACGAGCGAGGGAACCCGACCCGGCAGTGGGAAGTCTTCATCCGCAACGAGGAGGGGGACCCGATGCGCCACGTCGGGAGCGTCGCCGCCGCGAGCGCAACGGCGGCACACGAACACGCGTCGCGGCTGTTTGGCTGGTACGCCGCCGACGTCTGGCTCTGCCCGGCCGACGCAGTCGAGCGGTACTCGACGCGCGGTCTCGCGGAGACGGCCGAAGAGCGGCCGGACGAAGATACTGGCGACGACGATAGCGACGGAGAGGGCGATGAACCCCGCGTCTACAAGGAAACCGCCGGTGCCTCGGAGGTGAACAGTCTGTGATCTCGATCAGCAAACTGCTCTGTGACCTGGACGCCGAGGGCGACGGCCTGCGCTACGACGCGGCCGAGGGTTCGGACAAACCACAGATTACCGAGGAGAAACAGCAGCGGCCGGTCGTCGTCTGGAACACGACCCGCCGGTGTAACCTCTACTGTTCGCACTGCTATGCCGGTGCCGAGACCGAACCCGCGACCGGCGAGTTCACGACTGCCGAAGCCAGGTCGTTTCTCGATCAACTCGCCAACTACGGCGCGCCCGTCGTCCTCTTCTCGGGGGGCGAACCGCTCGTCCGCGACGATCTGGTCGACCTCGTCTCCTACGCGGCCGACCGTGGACTTCGCCCGGTGTTGTCCTCGAACGGCACCCTAGTCACTCCCGAGAAGGCCGCAGCGTTGCGGGACGCCGGGCTCCAGTACGCCGGCATCTCCGTCGACGGTCTCCCCGAGCGAAACGACCGTTTTCGAGGCGAAGACGGCGCGTTCGACGCCGCCGTCCGCGGCATCGAGAACTGTCTCGAGGCCGGGCTCAAAACCGGCCTGCGCTACACGATCACCGAGGCCAACGCGCCCGACCTCGAGGGGGTCGTCGACCTGCTCGTCGACAAGGGGCTCGATCGGTTCTGTTTCTACCACCTCGATTACGGCGGGCGGGGAGCCGAGATCGTCGACGCCGACCTCTCGCCCGAAGCAAAGCGCGAGGCGATCGAGCAGGTCGCCGATCTCACGCTCGAGTACCATTCACAGGGGGAGGAGATCGAGACCCTGCTCGTGGGCAACTACGCCGACGCCGCGTTCCTCGTCGAGTACGCCCGGGAGAACTTCGGCGAGGAGAAGGCACGAGCGGTCTATACCCATCTCGAGCGAAACGGTGGCGATCCGACAGGCGAGCGGGTCGCCGACGTCGACTATCAGGGGAACGTCCACCTCACGCAGTTCTGGCAGGGATACAGCCTCGGCAACGTCCGCGACCGGCCCTTCGGCGAGATCTGGGAGGACGAGTCGAACCCGTTACTCGGGGCGTTGCGGAACCGTGAGGAGCACCTGAAAGGGAAGTGCGGGGAGTGTCAGTACCAGTCGATCTGCCGCGGTGCCTCGCGGCTGCGTGCGCTGGCGTCGACGGGCGACCTCTTCGAGCCCGATCCGCAGTGTTACCTCACCGAGGAGGAGGTGTACGGCGAGGGAGGCGGGTCGGTCGTCGGCGGTGCCGCGGACTGACTCGGAGGCACGGGCGGGTCTCCGGACGATTCCGAAGCGTCGGGCCTCGACTCGCCGGCCCCTCAGCGGCGGGAATCGGGTCTCGCGGGGAGTTGGCCGAGACAGTGACGGCAGTAGGTGTAGCTGTGTTCGTTCTCCGTGCCACACACGCGGCAGGTGACTGGATCGTCGAACGGTTGCGTTCGAGCGGTCATCGTCGGTGCTACCGGCCCGGGTCACATAGCTCACAGCCTGACGATCGCAAGGGAGCGAGCGCTGTCGGTCGATTTACCCGGTGCGTGGTCGCCGCGCTCACTCCGCGCCGACGTGGACGCGAGTCACGTGTCCGCCACAGCCACATCGATCGACGTACTCGAGGCGAATCCCGTCGAAGGCAGCCTCGAGTTCGTCCCAGAGATACGTCTCGGGATGGCCGTGCTCGCCGTGGGTGATGAGGTTGACGTGGTAGCCGGCGACCGTCTCCGAGATCGCGTCTTTCGACTGCTCGACGATCAGGTCCCGATCCATCGCGTGTTCGGGCCCCTCGAGGTTCGCCGACCACGATGCGTCGTGCTCGTTGCGCGTGGCGGGTTCGCCGCTGGCGGCGTCGTGACTCATACTCGGTACTCGACTTCGGACGGACCTAAGGCCTAATACGAACGTGTTCGCCCTACTGACCGTCGCCGCTCCCGCCAGTGTCGCCGCCGATGGCCGCAGCAGTCTCAACAACAGAACATGAACGGATAGATCAGCGCGACACGGTCGTCGTCCGTGAGTTCCGTCTCGAATCCGCCGAGGTGCTCGTTGAAGCGGCCGTTGACACAGACTCGAGCGTAGGGCCGGGTCTGGTCGCCTTCCGGATTCTTGCGCCAGGTGCCGGGCAGGTCGTCGGGCACCGGTGCCCAGCCGCTGTGGGTCGCGTCGGCTTCGGTTTCGGCGATGAGCATGTCCTCGAGGTCGTACTCCTCGAAGAAGGCCTCGAGGAAGTCCCGGAGCCGGGTCCCCTCGAAGGTGAACTCGAGTTCATGACTGCCGACGGCGGTGCGGACGTGGCCGGTACACCGGACGGTAACGGTCGTCGCGTCGAGTTCTCGCTCGCCCGTTGTGGCTGCTCGTCGGTCGGCGGTCGCGGCTTGATCGGTTCCCATGGATCGGTCGTACGGGGCGAGCGTGCAAACACTCGGTTCCGAACGTGTTCGGGAAGAACGGGAGGGCCGTCCGGGCCAAACCTCGAACCATGAACGGAATACCTGGCGGGTTACGGACCGACCAGCAGCCGCCGATGGTGATCCCGTTGCGGCACTTCCTCCTCGCGCTGGGATTTCTCGCCGTCGGAATCGGTGGCGGGACCGTGATGGCCGTAACGACGCTCCCCGGACGCCCGGGGCTGGCACACCTCCACGTGTTACTCGTGGGCTGGATCGCGGTGACGATCATGGGTGCGATGACCCAGTTCGTCCCCGTCTGGTCGGGCGCGACGATATACTCGCGACGGGTGGCAGTCGCACAACTGTGGCTCGTCACCGTCGGACTGGCCGGCTTCGGGGTAGCGTTACTCGCCGGCGCACTCGAGTGGCTCCCGGTCGGCGCTACGCTCATGCTCGCGGGGATCTGGCTCTTCGTCTACAACGTCGGACGAACCCTCGCACGCGCACGCCCGTTCGATTTCACGGAGCGACACTTCGCGCTGGCACTCGTGTGTTTCGCCCTCGTCGCACCGTTTGGCTTCCTGCTGGCGATCGACTTCACGACGCCGGTGTTCGAGTCGCTGCCGGTGTCCCGGTTCGACCTCCACCTCTCTCACGCGACGCTCGCGCTGTTCGGTGCCGTGTTCGCGACGGTCGTCGGCGCGCTCTTCCAGCTCGGGAAGATGTTCACTCAGGCGGAGCCCGACCGTCACAGCGACCGGTTGCTCGCCCTCGAGCAGTTCTGTTTCCCCGCCGGGCTCGTCGCGCTCGCACTCGGCCGAGGGCTGACCGTCGAGCCGCTGGCGCGGGCCGGCGGGATCGCCCTCCTCCTCGGACTCGCGGCGTTTGCGGTCGTGATCGGGCGGCTACTGGCCGGGGCGACCGTCGAACGGTCCCCCATGCTCGTTCGCTACTGGGTCGTCGTCGCGGCGCTGGTCACGTGGGTCGCCCTCGCCGCACCGACGTGGTGGACCGACCCGCTCGCGTACGAATCGCTGTTCGGCCATCCCGACGCACAGGCGCTGTTGTTGCTCGGCGTGTTCGGCTTCGTCGTCATCGGCTCGCTCTACCACATCGTCCCCTTCATCATCTGGATCGAGCGCTACAGCGATCGGCTCGGCTTCGAACAGGTCCCGATGATCGACGACCTCTACGACGACCGCCTCGAGCGGGCGGATTTCTGGGCGACGCTCGCCGGGTTCGCCGGTCTCTCGGTGGCACCGCTCATCGGGATCCCCTCCGCCGTGGTCACCGCGAGTCACGTCCTCGCGACGGTCGGGATCGGGCTGTTCATCGCGAACACCCTCCTGACGATCCACCGCCACGGACCCGACGGGATCGGCGGCGTACTCGTGAGCACACTCGAGTCGAGCGAGGAGACGGCCCCAGCGGGTAGTGGAGAGCCCGACGTCGACGTGCCGCCCGAACAGTAGCCGCGGGTCGAGCCCGTCCCACCCCTATTCGTCCGGCGAGACGTCGACCGCTGGCTCGTAGCGCTGGGATTCGATCGTCGAGACGACCAGTTCGCCGTACTCGGCGGCCGTGAGGTCGCCGTCGTTGTACGCCGTCGCGAGCGGCGTCTCGACCGTCGCCGATCCGTACGACGCCGGCGCGTCGTCGAGGATCGTCGCCCCCAGTGCGACGGCGTCGTAGCCGGTGTCGACCAGGGCCGCGTACCCGCCTGCGATCAGTGCAACGTCGTGGACGTTTCCCTCGTCGTGGCGGTCCGTGTTGACGTACTCGAGCGTCAGCACGTCCCGTTCGCGCTCGACCGACTCGACGGCCATCTCGTACTCCTCGAGCGTCGATGCGAGTCCCTCGGGGTCGGTGACGTCGGTCGCCGCGAGTTCCGGGATCCGTTCCTCGAGGATCGAGCGTCGTTCCTCGACGGGGAGCGCCGGAACGTACTCCGAGACCGGCCACTCCTCGTTCTCGGGGAACTCCGTTCCCATCTCCTCGATACAGCCCGCGAGGGCGACAGCGCCAGCGAGTGAGCCGGCCTGCAGGAACTGCCGCCGCGACAGCGATCCGCGTCCCGTTTCCGACGCGTTCGGATCCACCGGTGTGGGTTCGCTCGCTCCCGTCATATGCGTTCGTTCTGCAAACGCCGGCACGGCGCTGAAGGGGCGATTCCTCGTAGTGGTACCCGCCCAGATGGCCCTCGAGCTGTACAACGTCGGACTGGTCGTAATCGGTGCCACACTGTTCGGCGTCGCCGTCCTCCCACGGTTCGTCTCCGACCGTGCGATCTCGCTGCCGATCTTCTTCGTCGCCTTCGGGATGCTCGTCTTCGGGCTGCCGATCGGATTGCCCCCGCCGGATCCCCTCGAACAGGGGACGACGACGGAGCACCTCGCCGAACTGGGCGTCATCGTCGCCCTGATGGGCGTCGGACTGAAGATCGATCGGGTGCCGGGACGACGCGCGTGGGCGTCGACCTGGCGATTGCTCGCGATCACCATGCCGCTGTCGATCGCCGGCGCGGCGCTGCTGGGCCGGTGGCTCGGCCTCGTCGTTCCGACCGCGATACTGCTGGGGGCATGTATCGCGCCGACCGATCCGGTGTTGGCGTCGGAAGTACAGGTCGGTGGGCCAGGCATGGGCAACGAGGAAGAGGGGCTAGAGGGGGCTGCTGGCGGGGAAGACGAGGTCCGGTTCGCCCTGACCTCCGAGGCCGGATTGAACGACGGACTCGCCTTCCCGTTTACGAACCTGGCCATCGCGACTGCTCTGGTCGGCCTCGCGCCCGGCAACTGGATCGGCGAGTGGCTCGTCGTCGACGTCGGCTACCGGATCGTCGTCGGCGTGATCGCTGGGATCGTCCTCGGCTATCTGACCGGCCGTCTCGTGTTCGCGACGGAGCCGGAGACGCCCGTCGCGGAGTCGGTCCAGGGACTCGAGGCGATCGCCGGCACGTTGCTGGTCTACGGGACGACCGAACTCGTCGGTGGCTACGGATTCATCGCGGTCTTCGTCGCGGCGCTGATGGTTCGTCACGACGAGCGCTCACACGAGTACAACCGATCGCTCCACGAAGTCAGCGAGTTCGCCGAGCAGGTGATGATGTCGTTCATCATGCTCTTCTTCGGCGGTGCGATCGTCGGCGGTCTCTTGGACCCGCTCACGCTCACGGGAACCGTGGTGGCGGTCGCGATCGTGTTCCTCGTTCGACCGCTCGCCGGGCTCGTCGGGTTTCTCGGGTTCGATCGGGACCCCGCCGAACGGGCGACCATCGCGTTCTTCGGGATTCGCGGGATCGGCTCGTTCTACTACCTCGCATACGGACTCAACGAAGCCGCGTTCCCCGACGCGGACGTGCTCTGGGCCATCGTCGGAGCGGTCGTCCTCGTCTCCCTCGTCGTCCACGGGATCACCGCGACGCCGGCCGTCCGCTGGCTCGAGGCACGGGCGGAGTCGTAGCCCCTGTCGTCATCCGGCACGCTCGAGAAAGATCGTCCAGAGGACGCCGGCATAGAGGATCGCACCGAGCACCGAGAGCCACTGTCCCGTCCCGACGAGGGGCGGAACTGCGCCGAGCGATCCGACGACGGCGAGTCCCAGGCCGGCGACGAGCGCGACGACCGACGCCCTCGCAGTTCGGTCTCCGATACCGGGGACGGAGGCGACAGCAGGTGGATAGAAGTGGTAGGTGACGCCGACGATCGTCAGCCCAAGGAAGCCGCCGACGGCCAGTCGGTAGTGGGCGTCGAACGCAGTCGCGGGAACGCTCGAGGCGGGCAGGAACGCGAACGCCAGACCGAGCGCCGCGACCAGGACCCCGGAGGCTGCCCCGGCGAGTATCGCCCAGCCGCCGACGCGCCGGCGGTCGGTTTGCCGACGAAATCCGACGACGGCGACCCCGAAGCCGACGAGTGCGGTCGCCTGGAGCCCGGCACCGACGCGAAACAGCGATCCGCCACGGAAGTCGACTGCGAGCAGTGCGGGACCGACGATTCCGGCACCGACGACGAGGGAAACCAGCAGGGGGTTCACCGAGGCGACCAACAGCCGCGGTAACAGCCGGAACCCGATCGCGAACACGAGCAGCGCCGCCGTTCCGGCCGCGAACACGTGGGTCACTGCCGGCCCGCTCGCCGGAAGAACCGGCGGCTCGAGGCCGAGTTCGCCCACCACCGACAGCGACGCGCCGACGAGCAGGTACGCGAACACGACGGGAAGGGCGGCGTTCGCGAGTCGATCGACCCGTTTGCGGCGGGTCTCGGTCGCGCCCGTGCCGGTTTCTCGCCCCGTCGGATTATCCCGGACGGTCCAACCGAGGACGGCGACGAAGACGAGACAGCCGACGAGCCAACTCGTCGCACTCGCGGCCCCGAGTATCGGCGGTCCGAGTCCAACACCGGCCGCGAACGCACCGGCCGTTCCGGCCAGTGCGAACGGAAGGTGGACCGCCGGCGCGTGCGGAACGGCCAGCTCACGCGCGAAATACGACGGGACGAGCGTGTACGCCTTCCCGAAGACGACGTGGAGGACGAACCCGAACACGCCGAGGGGAACGGTCGCCGCTCGCGGGAGGCCCGTCGCGACGGCGACCTGCCACGCGAGAAAGAAGCCGACGCCGACCGCGACGAACGCGCGCGACCAGCGCGTGACAGTTGCGGTCGCGTTTCCGGGCCCCGTCGCCATCGATCAGAACGGGGAGTGCACGGTCGTCTCGTCGCCCTCCTGTCTGGCAGCCCCCGGCCCGCTGCCGGCCGACTCGGTCGGTACCTCGCCGGACTCGCGGTACTGGCTCTCGAGGCGCTCGAGCGTCTCGTTGAGGTGTTCGGACTGGTGGTGGGTCGACCGAACGCGGACGCGGACGAGTTCGTACGCGTGGCGATCGCTCAGGCCGTTCCACGCCCGAAACGATCCCTTGACGAGCGCGTCGGCCTGCGGACAGAACTCCGTCGTCGGACTGAACTCCGCCCGGAGCACGGTCGGATCGTCGGCGTCGACCGCATACCGGTATCCCGCGTCGGGATGGCGGCGATCGAGGTTGAGCCGCGCCAGGTTGTAGCCGAACGTCGCGTCGTAGACGCCCCGTTCCTCGAACAGCTCCTGGGTAACCTCGTGGAAGGCGACGTGATCGTCACCCTCGAGGACGTCGTGCCCCTCGAGGAACGACCCCGGCTCCGGGATGTGTGCGGGTTCGAACGTCGTCAGCTGGTCGAAGCCACCCTCGCCGTCGCCCGTCGCTGTCGATCGTCCGCCCGAAAAGGGATTCATTGTACGTCGAGCAACGGCCCGGATCCCCCAGTAGCTCGTCCCGAACATGTACCCCATTCGTCAATCGGTCCTCGATTACCGCGGATTGCCGCTCGCTTCGGACACAACCGCTCGTTTCGTCTCGACTGTCTATCCCTGAACAGTTTTTGATTTTGTGAATAAAATAAATTCATAGATAATTTTTAGTAAAATAAATGCCTTGATGTACACCTTCGGCATCTAGTGCCCATATGTGGTGCGCAAGCTCGGATTGGGGCCAGAGGATTTATACTGGATCAAAGAAAGAGTCCGGCCAATGCTACTCTCAGCCGATCGGTCGGAATCAGCAGATGGGCAGTCTATCAGCTTCAACGTCATCGCTGCGATCGCCGAACAGGAAGGCGTCGATCCCGTCGATCTCGAGCCGCCGGAATACGATGCCCTCTACGAGAGCATCAACCCCGAAGCACTCGACTCGCTCTTCGAGACTCGAGCGAACGGTCACCAGCGACCGACTGGTCGCGTCGAGTTCCCGTTCTGTGGCTACGATGTCGTCGTCACGAGCGACGGCGAGGTCGACGTCTCCGATCCCGAGTAAGACACCTCCCGTCGGGCGGTTCGCGTTCGCCACGCCGCGGGAACCGATCGAACCCCGTCCGTTTCCGGACCGGCGAGCAACGAGGCGGCCCGTAGTCGCCGCGTTCCCCGTCGGCACGGATCTCGTACTCGGTCTCGATCGACGAAGTATCGCGGCCATCCACGGCGTCTCAGTGTCGTTGAACGGCAGTGAACGCGCGCTCGCGGATCGACGACAAGCATCGAGGGCGGCCCGCAGACGACAGTACGGCCACCACCGGCCACCAGCACCTGCTTGAGGGCGGTCGCGTCGATTGCGTCGTCGACGTCCCGCAGATCGATGTCGCGAAGCCGACCGCCGTCGGTCTCGCGGCCGTCGTCGTCCGCGGACGGGTACGTACAGCAGTCTCGGTCGATAACGAGACACAACGGTTTCTCCGGTCGATCGGGCGCTCTGAACGACCGGTCCCGGGCCGCTCAGTCGCCCCTCGTGGCCGCCTCGAACACGTTCTCGTGGAGCCGATCCGCGACGATCTCCATCAACGGCTCCATGTTGCGCGTGTCCGCCCGATTGTACTCGACGAGCGTCTCGAGGGACCCCTCGTCGCCGCGTTCGTACTCGTGCCAGAGTCGGACCGCGTCACGGCCGCTGAGATCCGGCATCTCCCGGGCGATCCCGACCTCCTGTTCGATCGCTTTCAGCCCGCCGTCGAGTCCGAGTTTCTTGCAGGGATACATGAGGTCGACGTGTGGGAGATCGACGTCGACGTCGAAACACGTCTCCAGGAAGGGGACGTCGAAGCGCTGGCCGTTGAACGTGACGAGCAGCGCCGACTCGGCGAGTTCGCGCTCGAGGCGCGCCGCCGTGAGATCGCGCCCCTTGACGAAGGTCTTCGTTTCGCCGGCACGATGCAGGCTCACGGTCGTCACGTCGTTCGACGCGGCGTCGAGTCCGGTCGTCTCGATGTCCAGAAAGCACGTTTCGTCGCTGACGTTCTCGTAACACCGCCAGCGGCTCGAGGCGGGTAACGCGTCCGCGAAAACGGAGACGTCGCCGCGCTCGAGATGCGTCCACCCCTCGTCGATGAAGTCCTCGATGCGGTCGGCCAGCGTCGACCCGACGACGCTGCCGTCGAACTCGTCCCAGTGCGTAATGCCGTTCTCCCACAGGCGTCGTTCGGTGGTTTCCCCAACGCCGCGGACGGGAATGAAACTGTTCTCGATTCGCACACCAGTGCAGGGGAACGGGGTGAGTAAAAACACTTGGATCGGCCGGCGTCGACCCGGTTCCCGCGATTCGACCGGCCCTGAACGTGTTAGAGTTCGATCCAGTCGGTGGTCGTATCCGCGTCCCGGAGGTGCCACCGCTGTTCGTCGGTCCCGTTCTGGGACCGAACCGTGACGACGGCATCGAACATCGGCTCGAGGAGATTGACGGCGTCGTGGTCGGCCGCGAGCGGCAGGTGATAGTGGCCCATTCCACGCGCCTGTGTGACACGAGCCGTCATCACGTGAAGCAGCCGAAACACCGTCTCGGCATCGGACGCCCGGAGCAGGGGAACCATCGAGTCGACACAGACGCGAAGCTCCGACGGCTCGAGACCGTCGGCGGCGTCGGCGAACTCGTCGATCGCCTCGATGATTTCGATTCCGAGCGTTCCCAGCGGTGGCTGCCCGCTCTCCGTTCGGGTGTTCGCTCCCGCTTCGAGTACCGCACTCGAATCGATCGTGTGTGTCCGCTCGTCCGCGGCAGTTTCGGTCCGTTCGCAGGCAACGTGATCGTCTTCGCTCGTGACGAACAGGCGGTACCGAGAATCGCGTTTCGCTGCCCCGAGCAGTTGTCGACAGGCCGTCTCGTGTGTACCCGCCGCCGCGCCAACGAGCAAAACGTTGCTCCCCTCCCGCTTGAGCGCGTCCAGCCTTCGCGCGAACGTCGCGCGATCGGACACGACTCCCCCTTGCTCGTCTTCCATTCGTGTTATCAGTCAGCCGGAATCAGTATAAAAATTGTGGCTACAGTCAGATCCGAAAAGATGTCTCCGATCGGGACGGTTCCCTCGCGTCGTCCACCCGATCGTCCGGTTTTTCACACCAGCGATCGTAGGGTGGGTATGGCCGATCAGGACGACGAACTCGTCGACGCCGTTCGCGAGCTGGCACGGACGATCGACGCCCTCCGGACGGAACTCGAGGGATCGCACCCGCGCCGCCGGCCGCCGCTCCGACCGCCAACGCCCCGTGAGCTGCTTCGATTTACCGACGACGTCGCGCTGCCGGCCACACTGGCCGTCCTCGAGACGAGCGTCCGCGCGCTCGAGGCGTTCCAGCGGAGCCTGAAACTCCTCCGAACCGAGCGAGAGGCCCGTGATCGAACGACGGCAGCCGCCGAGACGACCAGCGAGCGCGCGAACGAACTGCGCCGAACGACGCTCTCTCAGCTCGATACCGTCCTCGCAGAGCTCCAGCGGGCCGCGTCGGGGGACGGATTGCCGGCCAACGAACAGGCGCGTGACCTCCTCGAGGAGGCGCGTGAACTCCGCGACGACGTGGACACCCGCCTTCGGAACGCCGCTGACCGCGAACGGGAGGCGACGGATCCGGACCGAACGACGTCCGAGGGGAGCGTTGCGATCGACATCGAAGAGGGGCCGCCGACCGACTCGGAGACGGACGATGACGACTCCGATCCGGCCGTCGACGTCGACGCCGAACTCGAGACGCTTCGGGATCAGTACGCCGACGCGGACGACGACGGTCCACACGAGGCCGAGGACTCGAGCGATGACGAGGACTCGGTGGCGGACGATGGCGGAGCCGATGACGGTGGAAACGATCCTGGCGAGAGTTGAGGCCACGACGATACCGACTATCGCAGTTGTCGAACGGTAGTTGCACTCGCCCGCGAGCCGGCACAACGGCTGGCGCTGGCTGCGCTGCTAGGAGTCGGCGACGGCTCAGGCCGGCTCGAACCGGTATCCGTCCCACTCCTGACTGTCGGGCTCTCTGATTCCCGCTCCGGGTTCGCGGAGTTCGTCGACGTGGACGGGACGGACCTCGTCGCCAGTCTCGACGTCGCCGGTGGTCAGTTGACCGATCGCGCGGACCGACTCACCCTCGACGTCGAACTCGACGATCGCGAGGTGATTGGGCTCGCGGACGCCGGGCGGCGTCGCCGTGCTGGTCGTCCAGGTGACGATTTCGCCGGTGTATTCGCTGAGATCGATCGTTTCGACCGGCTCCGTGCCGCCGGGTCCACGCGGATGACCGGGGTAGCTGATCGAACCGTCCTCGTAACGCGTCGCCTCGAACGTCATTGTGCAGCCTCCATGATTGTCGTGATCACGCAGTTGCCAAAGCCGCCGACGTTACAGCACAGCCCCACGTCCGCCTCGACCTGTCGCGGGCCGGCCTCTCCCATCAGTTGTTCGTAGATCTCGACACCCTGGGCGACACCACTCGCACCCAGCGGGTGCCCTTTGGACTTGAGTCCGCCCGACGTGTTGATCGGTAACTCGCCGTCGCGTTCCGTGTGGCCGTCCTCGACGAGTTTCCAGGCTTCGCCCTGCTCGGCGAAGCCCAGCCCCTCCATCTGCAGGAACTCGAGGATGGTGAACATGTCGTGGAGTTCGGCCACGTCGATGTCGTCTGGACCGTAGCCGCTCATCTCGTAGGCACCCTTGCCGCTCTCGACGACGCCGCCCATCACGGTCGGATCCTCGCGCTCGTGGACGACGTGGGTATCCGTCGCGCCGTCGATCCCGGAAATCACGACGTAGTCGTCCGTGTACTCCCGTGCGACGGATTCCGGACAGAGCATGAGCGCCGCCGAGCCGTCCGTGATCGGACAGAAGTCGTACAGCCGCAGCGGGTCGGCGACGATCGGTGACTCCAGGACCGTCTCGAGGTCGACTTCCTTCTGAAACTGCGCGTGGGGGTTGTCCACGCCGTTCTCGTGGTTCTTGACTGCCACCTTCCCGAGGCTCTCCCGGGGCGCGCCGAACCGCTCGAGGTAGTGACGCGCCGTCAGTCCGGCGAAGGACGGCAGCGTCACGCCCGTCTTGTACTCGACGGGGTGGGTCAGCGACGCGATGACGTCGGTGGCCTCCCCGGTCGTCTTGTGGGTCATCTTCTCGCCGCCGACGAGCAGGGTCATGTCGCTGGCCCCGCTGGCGACGGACTGCCAGGCGGCGAAGATCCCCGCGCCGCCGCTCGAACTCGTCTGGTCGACTCGCTGCGTGTACGCCGGCATCGCGTCGAGGTCGTGGGCCAAGGCGTTGGGCACGCCGGTCTGGCCCTCGAACTCGCCGCTTGCCATGTTCGAGACGTACAGATGCTCGACCGCGTCGGCCTCGACACCCGCATCCTCGAGACACTCGATACCAGCCTCGGCGAGGAGATCCTGGATCCACTCCCCCTCCCGCTGCCCGAACTGGGTCATCGAAGCGCCGATGATTGCAACACGTTCCATATCCCAAGCCACTCAGGTCAGCGATTTATATGATGTGGTTAGTAACCAGTTCTCGAGGCGATCGCATCCGGCCACGGTTGATACAGCTCTCGTCGTCGCAGGGTGGCCCGTGTCCGTGGGTCGCGTTACCCTACTCTGTCACGGCGACAACTACGTTCGATTCGCAGAAACGGAGTTCCTCCCGTGCAGTGACGAGGAGACGAACGATCGTTCAGCGGGACTCGCTGGCAAGCGTTCCCGGAGACCGAGTTCGAGAGTGACTGTCCCAAGGGCCGCTGCGAGTGTCCCGAGTTCGTCACGGTGACGCTCGACAGTTGCTCCGATATCCACCACGTTCGGTCGAAGCATCGCCGAAGTCGCTTCGTCGCTTGCACTATCGCTACTAGCTTGAACGATGTGTCAATTAATACGTCCAGATTGAAGCGGCAATTATGCGCTTGTAACCGCTTTTAACGCCATAGAAGTCCCCATTCCACCAGATTATCCCCCAATGCTTATACTTGAGAGAAAGATAAACTGAATCATGGAAAACGAACAGATAGCCGAGTCTCGTCCTGTTCGTGCCAGCGAGTCCAGCCGAAAGCAGCGGGACGGATCGGCGTTCACTGGCGCGTTCGGAAAGAAAACTGGGAGTTCCGATCTCCTCTTTCTCGAGGGAACCCTCCCAGAGCAGGATGGGGAAGTCGCTCGTACCGAACCGCCATCGCGACAGCTAGAGATCTGTCTCGAAAACCTCGAGGCGGAGCTCCGTCGGTACGGGAAAGATCCGTCCCACGTTCTGCAATTGACGCTGTATCTTGCAGACATGGACGCGTATCGGAGCGTCAACGAAACGTATGAAGAATTTTTCGACGAGACACAGCCCGCGCGCACAACCGTCGGCGTCTGCGAACTCCTTGGTGGTGCCGCAGTGACCATCGATGGCGTTGTTGCCATCGAATGACTCGACGGAGGGCGTCCGTGGTGCGTTCGCTGCTGTGAGCCACGGATCGACGGAAACAGCCGGACGTTCCCGACCGTTTCGTTCGACCCAGAGAACGACACAGGTCCCCTCGGGTAGACTGGTCTTTGTCTTCGAGTAATACCGGAATCAGTGACGTGTGTCCCGAGAATCCTCGGTCGAGAAGCACGACCGGCCCGCCGATCACGCCGACCGCTCTCGTGCGTCGGATCGATTACGCCGACTCGGCCGCCGCCGTCCGCAACTCGCTTGCACGCGAGCGGGCCTGGGAAATGACCGCCGGTCGGGCCTCGAAGGATACGACGACGTCCTCGTCGCCGTAGGTGACGTCGTCGACGTTGGCGTTGTCGTGGATCCACGAGACGACGCTCATCGTGTCGTCCGTCATCGGCAACATGAGCCGTTCTTCTTCCCAGTCGGGCAGTTCGTGGTCGATCCGCTCCAGCAGGCGATCGACGTTGAGCCCGTCCTTGGCGCTGACCGCGACCGGGTTCGGTGCGAGCGACGAGAGCGCCTCGCGCTTTTCGGCGAGGTCCTCGTCGCTGACCTGGTCGATCTTGTTCAGCACGGTCACGATCGGGGCCTCGTTGCGCTCGTAGAGAGTGTCGTGAGAGGTGACCAGCTTCTCGTGGATCTCGTCGATCGGTTCGCTGACGTCGACGACGAGCAAGACCAGATCCGCCCGATAGACCGAATCCAGCGTCGACTTGAACGACTCGACCAGCCAGTGGGGGAGATCACTGATGAACCCGACGGTGTCGGTCACCAGCACGTCTCGCCGATCGATGTCAGCCCGCCGGGTCGTCGTCCCGAGCGTCGTGAACAGTTTGTCCTGGGACTCGGCCGTCGGATCCAGATCGGGGTGGAGCTCCTCGTTTTCCTCGACCTCGAGGTCGGTCGCGAGCTGGCGCAACAGGGTCGACTTGCCCGCGTTGGTGTAGCCAGCCAGTGCGACCAGATCGAATCCCGAATCGCGCCGGCGCTCCCGGCGGTGCTGTTCGGTCTGCTCGATCCGCTCGAGTTCGTCGTTGATCCGGCTGATCTGGGCCTTGATGTCCCGCTCGCGGCTCTCGTCGTACTCGCCAAGCCCCATGAAGCCGGGGTGTTCCTCGCGCTTGGCGAGGCTGGTCTTGGCCTCCGCACGCGGGAGTTCGTACCGGAGTTCGGCCAACTCGACCTGGAGCTGGGCCTTCCGCGTCTGGGCGCGCTGGCCGAAGATCTCGAGGATCAGGGTAAAGCGGTCGACGACTTCGACGCCCTCGGGCAGGAGCTGCCCGAGGTTGTACATCTGGTAGGGACCGAGCCGGTTGTCGAAGACGACGGTCGTGGCGTCGGTTTCCGCGACCAACTCGGCCAACTCCTGGGCCTTTCCTTCGCCGATCTGGAGGGCCGGGTCGGCCCGTCTGGACTGGGTGACTTCGCCGACGACGGTATAGCCCGCCGCGCGGGCCAGGTCGCGGATCTCGCTCGTGTCGGCCGTGCCGGAATCGACGCGTTTGGCGATAATCGTGTTCATGCGGGTGGCTGTGTGTATGCCGGGCGTGATCGGACGTGCTCGCTCGAGCGGTGCCGCTCGTCGGTCCCGTGACCCGTCGCTCTCGGGTGCCGGTTGCACCGACGTGACGGGCACCGCCGCGTGGACCCGGATACGTTAACGATGCCGACCGAACACCTCGGTTGGACGCACGTCGTTCATAGCCGGCCGTACGCGACGAACCGTCTTGAATCCCGCGCCCGATGCGTCGTCCCGGCTCGTGCGTTCACGCCGTCGAGTTACCGCACCCCGCGACAGTGCCTCCGTTCGATCGACCGGGCTCTCGTCGGCGGGCTCCGACCACAACAATCATAGGAACTGATTCGAATGGGAGCGAACGATGATCGATCTCGATCCGACGACCCTCGGGCTGGAGTTCGGGGGCGGCGCAGCAATCGGCGGCATCATCGGGTTCGCCGCCAAGAAAATCGCGAAACTCCTCGCGATCATCGTCGGCGTTCAGTTGATGCTCTTTCGTTACCTCGAGTCCCAGGGCATCCTCTTCGTCGACTGGAATCGACTCTCGGCCGGACTGTTGAAAACCCAGCAACGCGCCCAGGGTGCGGCGGACGTCCACTGGGTCCAGTCGATCGTGTCGACGCTGTCGATCGGTGCGGGCTTTACCGGCGGCTTCCTGGTCGGTTTCAAACGCGGATAACGCCGGCGTTCGGCGGCTGCGAGCGACCCCGCTATCGCGTCTTCAGATCGTCTTTGTCCTTGACGATTTCCGTCTCCGCGTTGCCGCTGGTGTGTTCGTTGACGGTGTCGTAAAACTCGTTTTGGAGCCCCGCCGGGAAGGTGAGCACGCCGATCCAGGAGCCGTCGTTTTGCCACTCTTCGCGCTCGAGATCGCCGAACTGACGGATCTTCGCCTGTGCGCTGCCGGCGTAATCGGCCGGCACCTGCACGGCGACGGTGACCTCCTCGAATCGGATCGGGATCACCGGCCGCAGGGCGTCCAGCGCGTCGTCGACCTGTTCCTGGACCGGCTCCATCGGATCGACGGTAAAGCCGGCCTCCTCCAGGGCGTTCTCGATCCGTTCGGGCGGATGCGGTGCGTTGTCCATCTGTGGGTTGACTGCGTTGCGCGTGATGGTATCGATCAACTGCTTGCGTTTCTGTTCTTGCATCTCGCGGCGCTGATCGGCCGTGATCTGAATCTCCCCTTGTTTGATCACGTCGGGAATGATCTCGAGTGGCTCCGTGGTATCGAAGACCTTCTCGAGGTCGGCCTCCGCAGGTCGATCCCCCCGAGAGGCGTCTTCGAAGACGTCCTCGGCGGCGATTACGTCCTCGAGGTCGCCCTCGAACTCGTCGCGTTTGATCTCCAGCGCCGCGTCCGGGTCTACGAGCACTTCGAAACGCGCCCCGTGTGATTCGAGTCGCGCTGTCACCGCCTCGTCAAGCGAAATCATACCGGACTCTTCCCTCGCCAATGAAAAGAGTGTTTCCCGACGTAAGCGGCAATCACGGCTGACTCCGTCGGACCGTCTCGAGACCCGGCCCGGACGGTCACACCGCTGGTCGTCGGTGATCGACCGTCCACACACCGGCAGCCGAAAACGGAACGGACGTCGTCGACTCGATTACTCGGCGGACTCTTCGTCGTCCTCGCCGGTATCGAGGAGGTCGTTCTCCTCGAGGTAGTCGGCGATACGGTCCTGGTCGAACTGTTCGAAGGACTCGGTTTCGGCGTCGACGGTCGCCAGTCCCACTTCGTTGGGGAGCAGGGAGCCGTCGTTGACCGACGCGAGCGCGTCGAGGGCGAGTTGGATGCCGCCATCCAAGTCGGCCTCGTCGTCGTAGTGCTCCTCGAGGTAGTTCTGGAGTTCGCCGCGGTCGGAACCGACGGCCAGTGCCTTCCACTCGTAGGGAGTCCCCGAGGGGTCGGTCTCGAACAGGCGCGGTTCGCCGTTCTGGATGCCGCCGACGATCAACGCGACGCCGAAGGGGCGGGCACCGCCGACCTGGGTGTACTGCTGGATGTGGTCGGTGACTTCCTTGGTCAGCGTCTCGACGCCGATCGGCTCGCCGTATCGGAGCTGGTTGACCTGCGTCTGGCGGCGTGCGAAGTCGATCAACTGGCGGGCGTCGGCGACGTGGCCCGCGCTGGCGATACCGATGTGGTCGTCGGCCTTGTGAATCTTTTCGACGCTCGAGTCCTCGAGCAGCGGGGAGGGGACTCGTTTGTCGACCGCGAGGACGACGCCGCCGTTCGTTCGGACTCCGATACTCGCCGTGCCTCGTTTGACCGCCTCACGAGCGTACTCGACCTGGTAGAGTCGACCATCGGGCGAGAAGATCGTGATGCCGCGGTCGTACGCCTGTTGTTGTTGTTGTCCCTGCATAGTATCACACGAGATCGTAATCGAGGTCTGTCGCGCCCACGAACGCCTCATCGAGTCGGACGTCCCCAACGCCGTCCCGCAGGACGGCGACTCGCTCTTCGTTCCCGAACACGACGTTTCTCTCGTCGGAATCTTGCCCGCCGCGTCCTAAATAGTTTTCTTCAGCCGCCCGGATCGTGCCACTGATACCGCGGACCCGAATCCCGACGGGAGCGCCGTCGATCGCGTCGATACAGGCCAGTGCCGCTCGAGCGGGTTCGGTCTCACCACGTCGGACCCTGACGATCGCTTCCCCCCGGCCGTCGGCGAACGCGAACCGAACGACCGTCAGATCGGCGTCGGCGCTGCCCGGATCGCCCAGGAGGTTCTGGCCCGCGTACCACAACTCCCGCTGGAACGATCGGCTGTCGATCCGCTCGTCGGGCCAACTCTCGAGTTCGACGGCGAGATATCGCCAGCGCGGCCGGAGGTGCTTCGGGAGATGTTTCATCCTATTCGGCCGCCGCGTCGACGTCGGTCGGACCCCGTTCTGCGACTAATACGCCAACCTGGTCGTGGACCCGTTCGACGGCCGTCAGCGAGAAGCCGGCGTCGGTAAAGGCGTCCGCGAGCACGCCGACGGTCGCCGGATCGTCGACCTCGGGCGAGTAGAACGGCTCGTCGGGGTCGGGCTCCCCGAAGAACATCACGTCCCCGAGGACGAACCGACGGGGCTCGAGGTCGGCGATGACCGCGATCGCCTCGCGCTTTTCCTCGTCCGAGAGGTGATGTAAGGCGAAGTTCGAGGTGACTACGTCGACCGGACCGTCGTACGCCGGCTCACGGAAGGTGCCGTGATCGAACGCGAGGTTCTCGAGGCCCGCCTCGGCGGCTTTCCGCGTGGCTTCGGCCATCATCTCCTCGCTGATGTCGCGGCCGACCACCCGCTTCGCGTCGGGGGCGAGCGCGAGCGCGATCGCACCCGTCCCGGTCGCGAGGTCGAGGACGACGTCGTCCTCGCCGGGGGCAGCGTGTTCGACAACGAGGTTCGCACAGGCGTGATACTCCTCGGATTTCGAGTCGTCGTACTCGCCGGCCTTCTCGTCGAACCGGGCGGCGTGTTCCTCAAGCGTCCTCTTCATACCTGCCCCGTTGGACCCCCGGCTCAATGAACGACTCGGAGTCGACGTGCCGATTGCGCTCGGCCAGCCGCCCCCACTCCGCGAGGCCGTCCTCGACGAACTCGGGCGAGAAGCCGATCCGGTCGCCGAGCGCTTTCAGTTCGCGCGGTGCCCGTAATTCGAGGTGTGAGGTCGGATCCCCACTCACGACGTAGGGAGCGTCGTAGTGGGCGACGATTTCCCGGAGCTTTCGCAGCGATTGCAGGATCCGGACACGACGACCGCCGCTCTCTCGTAGCACCCCCGAGAGGTCGAACTCGAGGCGGACGCCGTTTTCGACGGCGGCTTTCACCAACACGTGGTTGACGTCGCCGCTCTCGGTCATCGGATGTGCGAGCACGTCGACTTTCGGCTGTTCGACGGCGAAGCGATTCAGCGCCGTCGTCCCGCCGTGGATCCCGACGATCGTTTCCGACGTTCGATAATTCCCCACCGACCCGCCCGCTTGCTGGGGGTCGTCGGCCCGGATCTCGACGCCCTCGACGACGTCGAGCCCGTACTCCGCGCGGATCCGTTCGGGATCGTAGTCCGCTCGAGCGTCGTCGTGATTACGCACGACCACGCCCTCGTAGCCGTAGTCGGCCGCCGTTTGTGCGAGCCTGGCGACCGTGCTCTGTCCGTCGGGATGGGCGTGGACGGCCTCGTACATATGTGACCCGTCTCACGGCGTCGACTTGGGGTTTGCGCCATGTGGCGACCGACTGATCGAATATGGAATTCGATCGTAGAGAGTGTTCGTTAGTCCCAAACCGTAGCTGAAAGTCCCAGCAGACGAGAGTGACGCAATCAGTCGATGACGAGCGATCCGTCACACGAACGTCCTGAAAGAGACGATCCCCACTGTGAGCATCAGGAGACCGAGAGCGACCACGATGACGGCACCGCCACAGTTGACGACGCGGTAAATCAACGAATGCTCCCGATCGAAATCCTCCCTCGTGAAGACGTTGTCAAGACCGACCGCGAAGGTGAACGTCGTTCCGAGCCCGATAACCGCGGTGGTCACGAACCCAGCGAGTACAAGGCTGACGACAGTGACGAGACTTCCGATCAGTCCCAGTCCGAGACCGACAACATAGAGCTGACGGGCGTCCATCGTCACACTGAGCCGACACTACAATCACGGCGGATATGTATCTGCCGATCGTGCGCCCCGCCGGAACTGACTCCCAGTCCGCTACTGAGGGGCGTACAGAATTACATGGCCGGGAGCGCGCCCGAACGAATCGTGAGGGCGCGGGACTCGGGGGAGGGCAGGCGCTTACCCGTAATCTACCGCGAGCGAACGAAGTGAGCGAGCGGCCTTTTTTGGTCGAGATTTTTTGCGCGAGTGGTGAACGAAGTGAACCCGAGCGGAAAAAGGTCGGTGCGAGTGCTTTTGATCGAAATTTTGCCGAGGGACATCGCGCTGGCGGCTTTGCCGCCAGCGCGATAGACCGCAGAGCAAAATTTCGCTAGTTGAGAATCGACTGCGCCACCGTCGCGAGCTGGCCGTTGTCGGCCTCGCTGAGTCGGTCGTCGCCGATCTTGAGACGCAGGCGCGGGCGGCCGACGTCGATCGGGACCTTCTCGGTGTCGATCAGGCCCATGTCCTCGAGCTTGGTCTTCGTTCGGGAGAACGTCGCCTTGGAGGCGATGCCGACGTCTTCGCCCCACTTGCTGATGTCGTAGAGCAGCGCCTCGTTTTTGGCTGCAACGAGCAGCGAGATGGTGACCTCGTCGAGCCCGTTGCCGTCCCCGCGAGCGGTTTCGAGGGAGTTGAGGATCGCAGTGAAATCCGCCTCGGCTTCGGGGCTGATCTCGTCGGCGAGGGTCTCGCGGACGTCCGTAATCGGGGGCGTTCGAAGGTTGAATTCGGTGGCACCGTCCCAGCGGCCGGCGTAGGTGTCGAAGGTGTCCGCGACGAAACTCTCGTCGTCGGTGATCAGCCCGCCGACGCGGTCGCCGGCGTGGACGATGGCGATCACGCGATCGTCGCTGACCAGCAGCGAGTTTTCGGGTGCTTCCTCGAGCGTGCGCATCGAGAGTGCCCCCTCGCTGATGAGATCGGCCGCGTTCGAGGCGACGATGAAGTCGTCCATGACGTCTTTCAGGGTTCGTTCGTCGGCGAGCATGTGGACCGACGGCAGGTCCCCGTCGAACGCAGTCGCGACGGCGACGAACTCTTCGATGGCGTCTGCAGACGGGTTGACCATATACACGTCACCGGTCGCGTCCTCGAGCATGGAGTCGAGGATATCGTCAATCTGATGGTTTAGTAAATTCGAAGTCATGTCTATACAGAAGTAATCGGGATCGGTCTACTTAATTTTGGTGGCCGTTTGCACAGCAGAACTTCTCGTTTAGCGCCTGAACCGGTGATTTTTGTCCCTACATTCGTTAGTTCGCCAACGAAACGATCCTATCTCAGCCGGACATGTGAATCGAGAGATACCATCCGTGGGTCGGCCACTGTCTCGAGTGTCCGTCTCAGTATCGGCCCTCCAGCAGTGCAGACGTCTCGGGGACTGGGTTGGGTGATCCGAGACATCAATTTGTCAACAATAACTATATACATGAACCGTGTTATTACCGTATCGTATGGGTGTTCGACACAATCGACTGTGGTGGGTCGTACAGGAGTTGGCAGAGCGGACGAGAATCGGGCAGAACGCGGATCGGTCGTCGCGGCAATTGACGGCGCGAGCAAAGCGGGTCAGTACGTACGGCGGCCCGTAACCGAGTTATCGATCGAACCGGCGACTCAATTCTTTCGACCAGTAGATGTCGCCATCGTAGATAACTGAGGCCTCCGTTTCTTCGAGCATCGTCGCGAGTTCCGGTTCGGTAAGCGTAAAGCTCGATTCGTTGCCACAGAGGAAGGCATACTCGTTGGTTTCGGTGTGGGGAAAGTAGTACGAGCCGGTGACTCGCGTCGAGTAGCAATCGAGTGTCAGTAGATACTGCGGTTCGCTCTCGACGTCGTCGAGTTCCTCGAGTGTGGCGGTCGTCGGAAAGGGGGTCTCGCCCTGTGTGAGCGAGTGGGTGCCGTCGCCGACGACGGCGTAGTCTTTGCCCATCATGATTCGTCTTCGGGCGAGTCCCATCGCTCGTTCGATGCTGAAGCCGTGAACGAGCAGTTTGGCGAACGTCGAGCCGACCTTGACGGCGTGGTCGTTCAGGACTTTCGTGAACGTGACGGCACCGGCGACGCTACCCTTTTGGATCAATCCCATCCCTTCGTAGAACGAGCCACAGGCGTTCAGGAAGAACGTCTGGGCGTTACAGCGCTCGAGGCTCGAGGTCGAAAGCGTGCCGTCGGGACAACAGAGCCCGTCGGTCTCGCAGTGACCGATGTAGTGGACGAAGTCGTGATCATCCTCGAAAACGCGGGCGAGGGCGGCCGTATCGAGCGATTCCGCCACGGTGACGTCCATCGACAGTTCGTCGGAGCGTTGGTGATAGATTTCGGCGACGTCGTCGTGTTCGCCGGCCATCTCCGGATCGTTCAGGACGACACAGATCGAGGTCGAATCGCTCGTCCGTTCGAGGAAGTTCAGGCGGTTGTGATAGGCCTCTGGGGTGGACTTGAAGACGTCGATCGGGACGCCATCGGCGAGCCAGCCGTGGGTTCGGCCGTTCCGGAGTCCGGGTTTGACGATGTCGACCGAGGCGACCTGTCCGGTGCTCGCTCTGTCCGGGGCAGGCGGTCGTCCGCTCGCGGTCCCGGGTCCGGGATCGCCACCCCGATAGAAGTCCTCGAGCGAGCGTTCGACCAGTTCCTGGCCCTCGAGTTCCGAGGTCTGGGGCGTGTAGATCATGCTCAGCCGGTCGAGCAGGAACGGGAGCGTCTCGACGCTGTCGTAGGCAGGGGTGACGTACGTCGAGAGGTGCCACTCCGGAAGCCGGTGTTTGATCGCCGCGTAGGGGACATCGAGGTAGGTCGCGAGCCGATCCTGGGGGGTGGCATCGTACAGCGCGTTGGCGTCGAGCTCGAGTGCGTCGAGCAGGCTGTACTCCGAGAGGGTCGTTCCGTACGGGCCCACGTTACGGACGAGACAGTCGAGAAAGAAGGTCTTCCGGAGCAACCGTTCGACGTCGCGCTCGAGTTCGGGCATCGGCGCGAGTCGCTCCTCGATCGCGTGATCGGCGAGTCGGAGTCGGGGCCGGGCGTGATCCGTCCCGGTTGGGGTCCCGGTTCCCGTCCCCGTCGTCCGCACGGTTGCCTGCAGGTAGTACGCCAGCGGCGCAGTCACGAACAGCGACTCGTAGTCCGGCGGGACGACCAGCTCGATCCCGTGATCGGGGGTATCGGACCGAATACAATCCGGGATCTCGAGGGTATCGCCGTGCTCGATCAGTGACGGGTGGCCCCGAAGCGTGGGGTACGACCGGTCCGGTCGCTCCGTTTTGTGTGAGGCGGCCATCCGCGTAATGGCCTCGGCGATGGCCGAGGGGGAGTCGGGGACGGTGATCGTCCCGGCGGGGAACTCGTGACGACAGCGGACGCCGAGGATGACGCGCGTTCGGTCCGGAAAGGAGACGACGACCTCCTCGTAATCGTCGGTCTTCCGGATCGTTGCGGAGCCGGAGAACCGAAGGTAGGACTTGATCTCCGTGTCGATGTCGATGACGTACTCGTCGGGAGACAACGAGAGCGGCTCCCCAGTGGGGTCGAGTTCGTGCTGATCCTCGAGGCCGAGGGAGAACGCGTAGACGACCGCGTGCGGGAACCGGAGTTCGTCAGTCGTCAGCACGATCGTGTCGTCGACTGGCCGCGAGATGTCGACGCCGGAGCCGTCGACGACGAGTTCGTCACCGATGACCGTTAGCTCGGCGTTGTCCGCGTCGGTGACGTGGAGGGTGTCGCCGTCTACCGCCCACTCTATCATTCGGTTGGCTGAATGTCACTGGGAGAAGTTAGTTGTATCGGGGTACCTGTTCCAAACGGCAATTACTGTTCGGGAGTACTCGATAGTGGCTCGACTTGCCGGGGAAGGGTACACTTATACAGCCGCCAGACTGCAGTTCGGATATGAACCACGACAAGGTTCGGGACGTCGATCCCGCCGTCGCCGACGCCCTCGAGGCCGAGGTAGACCGCCAGCGAGAGACGTTACAGATGATCGCCAGCGAGAACCACGCAAGCGAGGCGGTCATGGACGCGCAGGGCAGCGCCTTGACGAACAAGTACGCCGAGGGCTATCCCGGCGAGCGCTACTACGGCGGTTGTGAGTACGCCGACGAGGTCGAGCAGCTCGCGATCGACCGCGCTACGGAACTGTTCGGTGCCGACCACGTCAACGTCCAGCCCCACTCGGGCACGCAGGCCAACCAGTCGGTCTACTTCGCGATGCTCGAGCCCGGCGACAAGATCCTCTCGTTGGATCTCAACCACGGCGGCCACCTCAGTCACGGTCACCCGGCGAACTTCACGGGGCAGCTCTACGAGGTCGAACAGTACGAGGTCGACCCCGAAACGGGCTACATCGATTACGATTCCCTCGCGGCCCACGCCGCCGAGTTCGATCCCGACATCATCGTGTCGGGGTACTCCGCGTACCCGCGCGAAATCGAGTGGGAGCGGGTTCAGGCGGCCGCCGACGAGGTCGACGCGCTCCACCTCGCGGACATCGCCCACATCACCGGACTCGTCGCCGCCGGCGTCCACCCCTCGCCGGTCGGCGTCGCCGACTTCGTCACCGGTTCGACTCACAAGACCATCCGCGCCGGCCGCGGCGGGATCGTCATGTGCGACGAGGAGTACGCCGACGACATCGACGCCGCCGTCTTCCCCGGCGGGCAGGGCGGCCCGCTCATGCACAACGTCGCCGGCAAGGCCGTCGGCTTCAAGGAAGCCCTCGAGCCCGCGTTCGAGGACTACGCCGAACAGACGGTCGCGAACGCGAAAGCGCTCGGCGAGTCCCTCACGGAGAACGGCCTCTCGCTGGTCTCGGAGGGGACCGACAACCACCTCGTGCTCGTCGATCTGCGCGAGAGCCACCCGGACACGTCCGGCGGCGACGCCGAAGACGTCCTCGAGGAGGCCGGTATCGTCCTCAACGGCAACACGGTGCCCGGCGAGACGCGCTCGCCGTTTAATCCAAGCGGGATCCGTGCCGGCACGCCGGCGCTGACGACCCGCGGCTTCGACGAGGACGACTGCCGGACGGTCGGTGACCTGATCGCCCGCGTCGTCGACGCCCCCGGAGACGAGGCCGTCATCGAGGAGGTCCGCGCCGAGGTCGACGACCTCTGCGACGCCAACCCGCTTTACGAGTAGTCGACGGCCGCGTCGCCTCGGCCGGTCCGGCTACGAACGGCACGCGATCCCGTTTTTCCGCGACTTCTTAGGCAGGCTCGAGACCGGTGAGGTCCACGACCGCGTTGGTGCTGGGAACCACGTCGCCGATCGTCGCCCGTTTCGAGCGAGATCCCTTCGGACCGAATACCTTTTGTAACTTACCAATGAGTCTAGTTAGCATGAGTGACGAAACGGCGACGGCGATGTACCGAACCAGAACCGACGCGTTGACCACCGACGTCGGCGAGGGACGGCCGGTCGTCTTCGCCCACGGGACATTGATGGATCGGACGATGTTCGAGCCCCAACTCGAGGCCCTCAAAGACGAGTACCGGGCGGTCGCCTACGACCTGCGGGCGCGGACGGACCGGTACGCGCCGGAGTACGATCTGTGGGAGCTGGCCGACGATTGTGCGGCGCTACTCGACGGGATCGGGGAGGACAGCGCGGTCATCGCCGGCATGTCGATGGGCGGGTTCATGGGGCTGCGCTTTGCCCTCGAGTACCCCGAGCGGGTCGACGGGCTGGTCTTGATCGACTCGATGGCGACGCCCCATCCCGAGGAGGAGCGGGCGGAGTACGAGGCCCTCGTCGAGCCCTACGAGGACGTCCTCGAGCCGCTGCCCCGCGAGATCGCGGCGGGCTCGACTGGCGAACTGTTCGGCCAGACGACCCACGAGGAGAACCCGGAACTCGTCGAGGCGTGGGTGGATCGCTGGGCCACCTATCCCGGCCGGGCGGTCCACTATGAACTCAACTCGTGGCTCGGTCGCGAGGACGTGACCGACCGGCTCTCGGAGATCGACGTGCCGGTCCTGATCGTCCACGGCGAGGAGGACCCCTCGATCGCGCCCGAACAGGCCGAGCCGATGGTCGAGGAGCTGCCCGACGCCGAGATGGCACTGATCCCGGAGGCGGGACACACCTCGAACCTCGAGGGGCCGGAGGCGGCAAACGACGCGATCCGGACGTTCCTCGACGAGCGGTTCTGAGAAGATGTATCCACGTACGTGTATATTCGGGCCGATACTGGCCCAGTTCTGAGCACGAATCCGGGGATTAATGAGCCTCGCGGTCGCCCACTCGAGTAATGACCGAGATCATCGACGGCAACGCCGTCGCGAGCGAGATTCGGGACGATCTGACAGACGCGATCGAGACACTCGCCGACGCAGGTTCACGGCCGGGACTGGCGACCGTGCTCATGGGCGACGATCCCGCGAGCCAGACCTACGTAAATATGAAACAACGCGATTGCGAGGAGGTCGGCATCGACGGTCACCACGTCGACGTCGACGGTGACGCGCCCGCCGAGGAGCTGTACCAGACGATCGACGACCTCAACGAGAATCCCGACGTTCACGGCTATCTCGTTCAGGACCCCGTCCCGGACCACATCGACTATCGCGAGGTAATCCGACGGATCGACCCCGCGAAGGACGTTGACGGGTTCCATCCGGAGAACGTCGGTCGTCTCGTCGCCGGCGATGCTCGCTTCCGTCCCTGTACGCCACACGGCGTACAGAAACTGCTCGAGGCGTACGATATCGAAACCGAGGGCGCCGACGTAACGATCGTCGGTCGCTCCCGGATCGTCGGGAAACCGCTCGCGAACCTCCTGTTTCAGAAAGCCGACGACGGCAACGCGACGGTGACGGTCTGTCACTCCCGAACCGACGATCTCGCTACGAAGACGCGGAACGCGGACATCGTGGTTGCAGCGGTCGGCGCTCCGGAACTGATCGACGGGTCGATGATCGGTGAGGATGCCGTCGTCATCGACGTCGGAATCAACCGCGTCGACGCCGACACCGACAAGGGGTACGAACTCGTCGGCGACGTCGAATTCGAGAGCGCCAAGGAGAAAGCGAGCGCGATCACCCCGGTCCCCGGCGGCGTCGGCCCGATGACCCGTGCGATGTTGCTCTACAACACGGTCAAAGCCGCGAGTCTGCAGGAAGACGTCGCCGTCGACCTCCCCTGAGTCGCCGGTCCCGGGTTCGATTTCGCGTCTCCCGCTTTTCGTCGCGTTCGCCGGCTCCGGTTTCGATCTCGGCGAACGGAATCGATCACCACGAACGGTGACACGGCCGCGTCGATGGCGGCCCCGCCGGCTCCGTTTTCCGCGTCGGTCGCTCGTTCTCCGTCGGGTCAGTCGATCGAACCGAACTCGAGGCTCTCTAACCGTTCTTGGGACCGTGTGAACGCGAGTTCGTCGCCGCGAAGGCCGTTTGTCAGGTTGCGGGTCGCCTCGACGAGCCGTTCGGCAGTCCGTGGCTCGACGTCGCCGTCGAGCATTCGAATCCGCGTGACGTGTTCGCCCAGTGTCTCGAGTGCGCTTCGCTCGCTCGCGGTCAGGTTGCGGTCGTCCGTCCAGGTCCGAACGTCACGTCGGTACTCACGGATCGCGTTCGCGTACGCGAGGCCGCGGGCCGCCCGGAGCGAGCGAGGGACGTCGTCGACGGGCGGACGCTCACCCTGATCGGCGTCCCGGAGTAACGCGAGGAAGTACAGCTCTTCGCGCTCCTCGAGGTGGATCTCGCGGGCGACGATGTCGGCGACGTGGAGCAGTTCGGTCGCGGCGAGGTAGGTATCGTCGAGTTCGCGGAGCGTCCCGGCGTTGACGAATCCGCGTCGGCGAACGTACTCGCGACAGCGGTCCCGAGCGCGTTCGGCGAGGTCGTCGGTCGCGACGTCGTCGATCGCGTTCCGAACGGGGGTGAGATCGAACGCCACCTGGAGATCGGTGTGTTCGGTGCGTTCGTCGACGCCGACGCTTTGCAGGCTGCCACAGCCCGGACAGCCGACACTCCCGGTCTCGTAGTACGACCAGCGGGTCCCACACTCCGTGCACTCGCGCTCACCCCGGATCTTCATGTGAGCGACTACGGCCGGGATACCAAAAGGCCCACCGGACCGGCGACGGATGCTCGAACGACGCGATCGGCGGTCGGCGAGGACCGACCGTGGACGGGAATCGGATCCGCCGACGCTCGATCGTGGCCCAATGGCTGCCCTGAGCGGTGTGAAAGCGACGACAGTCGCCCGCGCCTGAGCGTCGGTTGCGTCGGAACGTCGTTCAATCGACGATGATGGTCATCAGTGTCGTGGCGTCGTTCAATAGGTGATTAACGGACGGCAGGTGCAGGCCACATCGAAACCAACCGGAACGTCCTACCCGAATATATGTCCGGTACCCAACTGAACCGACGGACGTTCGTGGCCGCGGCAGGAACAGCAAGCGCACTCGCGTTAGCCGGTTGCGCTGACGGCGGCCCGGGTGACGAAGACAACGAAACGGAAGACGGCAACGGGGAACCTGCTGGGGACAACGAGACCGACGAGGAAAGCGGCGACGAAACGTATACGCTGACAGCGACGGTTCAGGACGACCAGGAAGAACCGGTCGAAGGCGCGACCGTCACTCTCGAGGAGGCGGGCGTCGGCGGCATGGGCGACGAAGAGATGGGGAACGAATCGGAAAACGAATCGGGGAACGAGTCGGCCAACGAGTCGGTCACCGAATCGGAGAACGAGTCCGAGAACGAATCAGCCAACGAATCGGCCAACGAGACCGAAGACGGTGCCGCCACCCAGAGTTTCCCGATGGAAGACGAAACCGACGAGAACGGCGACGTCGAATTCGAGGAACTCGAGAACGGAGAGTACACTGTGAGCGCCGAAGACGGGGGGCAGGAAGCCGAGGACGACGTCGAAATCGATGGGGCCGACGAAGAGGTTACCCTGATGCTCGGGGAAGACGGTGGGGCCGCAAACGAAACCGAAGACGGCAACGAGACTACGGGTGACAACGAGACCGAAGACGTGTAATCGATCTCCGATCGCCGCAATCGAGACGCTCCCATCGAGCCCGGTCCGGCTCGGGAACGACCTCTCTACTGAATGGGATTCAGGTGGAGCTGTCGAACGGTTCTGACGATCGTTTCAGGACGGAAACCGCTCTTTCCGGATCGAAACGGAGGATCGACGTCGCCGCCGACTCGCGACTCTCGACCGACGGCCTGGGATTCGGCGTGGCGGCTTTTTTGCCCCCTCGGTCGATACTACTCCGTATGCGTGACGAAGACGAGATCCGCGAGCAGTACGAGTTCCTCAAAGAACACCTCGAGAGCGACGACATGCGACACGACGGTGTCGAAGAGATGTTTACCTACTACAAGCGCGCGATCGGCTGGGTGCTCGAGGAAGAACACATGTGATCGAGGACGTGTCGGGAGCGGTCGACCCCGCGTCTGACCGGACACTGTGTCGTTACCTTTAAGTCCCTCCAACAGAACCTTTCACGTGACGCTTCGCTTGGAGGGCCGAAGCGTCAGCGGGGACCAATTCAGGGCGGCAAGCGATCGCGTGACATTTTTCCGTCACGCGATCTGCTTTCCTGTTTCGATGTACTACACGCTGGAGCGACGCGAGTGCGATAGTCGCGACTTCGTTCGAAGCCGACAGCGCTTGGCGTTATTCAATATAATTGTACCGAAACGTAATCACTGAACTGTAAACATGAACCACTCATTATGTGTGGTCGACCGAGCGATTCGTCACGGGTGTTATGGGTTTTCTGTCCCGAAAACGTGGCTCCTCACTGGTAATAGCCCTCTTTCGATCGGAACAACCCGATAGCCTTATTAAAATTCGACAGTAAGTGTGATTGGTACTTTCCCAATGTACGACCTGACAGGATTTCAGCGTGACTTGCTCTACGTCATCGCTGGCGAGGACGAACCCCACGGACTGGCGATCAAAGAAGAACTCGAGCAGTACTACGAGAAAGAGATCCATCACGGCCGGCTCTATCCCAACCTCGACACCCTCGTCGACAAGGGACTCGTCGAAAAGGGCCGCCGCGATCGGCGAACGAACTTCTATACGCTCACCCGTCGCGGTCGCCGCGAACTCGAGGCGCGCCGCGAGTGGGAATCCCAGTACGTCGACTTATAAAGAGCGCCCGTCGACGCAGTCGGACTTCGCCACCGCCGTCGGAGGCCGCCCCCAGTCGCTACTGCGGGTCGTGTGGCCCCGCTCGTCACCGGCGCGTCGTTTATATGTGGCCATAGCAAACGAGCAGTAGTGAACGAGGCTGCGCTGCAGGTCGCCGACGCGCCCCTCGAGGAACCGATCGTCCGGCTCGCGCTGGCCGGCGCACTGGGGATGTTCCTCGGACTCGAGCGCGAGTGGTCCCAGAAGTCCGCCGGCATCCGCACGTTTTCACTGATCAGCCTGCTCGGTGCGGTCTTTACCGTCCTCGTCCGTGAGGGCGACGTCGGCGAAAGCCTCCTCTTTCTGGGTGGGCTGTTGGTGATCGTCCAGGGAGTGTTGCTCGCCGTCCAGGGGCTTACCGAAGAGGACCCGGCCGACACGGGACTCTCGTTGACGACGTCGGTCTCGATGCTCGTCGCCTACGGCATCGGGGTGCTTGTCGCTGCCGGGTTCATCCTCGAGGGCGTTACCGTCGCCGTCCTCTCGTCGCTGCTGCTCGTGTTGAAACGGGAGCTCCACGAATTCGCCTGGGGGCTCTCCCGCGAGGAAATGCGTTCGACGACGGAGTTCGCCATCCTCGCGTTCGTCATCTATCCGCTCCTTCCGGCCACGTACGAGCCCGAAGTCGCAGGGGTCACGATCCCGCTCGAGCCCCAGGTCATCTGGCTGATGGTCGTCGCCGTCGCGGGGATCGGCATCGCCAACTACGCGATCGTCTCGACCTACGGCGGGCGCGGCATCGCGATCACCGGTTTCTTCGGCGGCCTGGCCTCCTCGACGGCCGTCGTCGGAACGATGCTCGATCACGTCAACCAGCGCCCCGAGGCAGCCTCTTACGCCGTCGCCGCGATCCTGTTGGCGAACGCCGCCATGGCCACCCGCAACCTCGCGATCGCGGTCGGCTTCACCGCCGGCGGTGAGACCGGCATTCTCGTCGAGGCGGTCGTTCCGCTCGGAGCCGTCATCCTGCTCGCCTTCGCCGTCGCCGCCCTCACGGCTGACTGGAGCGAGTCCGGCCCCATGGAGCTCGAGAGCCCGTTCTCGCTGAAGAACGCCCTCGCGTTCGGGGCCGTCTTCCTCGTCGTCCTCGTGTTCGGATCGCTGGCCGAGACGTGGTTCGGAACGCTGGGCTTCTACGCGACCGCCGTCGCCAGCGGCTTCGTCTCGAGTGCCGGCGCGACGACCTCCGCCGTCGTCCTCTATCGTGGCGGGCAGCTCGGTCCGGCCGAGGCGACGATCGCGATCTTGCTCGCGACGGTCTCGAGCATCGTGGTCAAGGCGTTGCTGGCAACGACGTCGACGAACGACGGCTTTCGGAACCGCGTCGCGGCCTACAGTACGATCCTCCTGGTGGGTGGTGGGCTGGCCGCAGCGGCGATCGCCGTTGTTTCGGCCTGACTCCCGTTACTCGATCCCGTTCTATGTGACGATATGGACCGAGCAACGGCGCGACCGGCGATAGCGACGGTCCCCGGTGAACGGGTCAGCGAGTGGGTCGACTCTCACCACCGATTCGCCACCCCAGCACGTACGCCTACGGGGTCGTCCGGGATGCAGGCGGCGAGGCGATCGAAACCGTCGCTGAAGAACAGGATCCGAAACCCGGTGACCGGAACCGGTCGGCGGCGGTAGCGACCGGGGTGATCGTGTTGTGGCGGTCGGGGTCGTTACTCGCCGCGAAGTTCGTTCATGTGGTCGATTCGCTTCTGGACGAGGTCGGCCTTGCCGATGTCGTGGCGCACGCGCAGTCCCTCCTCGCCGGCGACTGCGAGCGCGTCTTCCGCGATCTCCTCGGCTTCGTCGATCGAGTCGGCGACGCCGACCAGCGCGAACGACCGCGAGGTGGTCGTGTAGATGCCGTCGTCTCGCTCTTCGACGCTGGCGTAGTACAGCAGGGCGTCACCCGCACTCTCCTCGTCGACCTGCACCTTCGCACCCGCCTCGGGTTCGGTCGGGTATCCCTCCGGGACGGCGTACTTACAGACCGTCGCCTGCTCGGCGAACGCCAGTTCCGGCAGCGGGTCGCCGTCGCGAGCGGCGGTGAGCACGTCGAGGAAGTCGGTCTCGAGGACGGGAAGCGTATTCATCGCCTCTGGGTCGCCGAAGCGGGCGTTGAATTCGACGACGCGCGGGCCCGTGGTGGTCAGCATGAACTGACCGTAGAGGATGCCACGGTAGTCCTCGAGGGCGTCGACGGTCGCCTCGATGATCGAGACGGCCTCGTCGTAGTCGTCCTCGGTCATGAACGGCAACTCGTCGGTCGCGTCGGAGTAGCTGCCCATGCCGCCCGTGTTCGGGCCCTCGTCGCCCTCGTAGGCGCGCTTGTGGTCCTGCACTGCCGGCGCGGTCCGGAACTCGCCGTTCGCGACGAACGCCTGAATCGTGAACTCCTCGCCGATCAGCCGCTCCTCTAAGACGATCCGGTCGTACTCGGAGTCGCGGATGTAGGCCTTGCCCTCCTCGGCGGTGACCTGGTCGCCGATGACCTTGACGCCCTTGCCGCCGGTCAGCCCGGCGGGCTTGATCGCGAGGTCGCCGTCGTAGTCGTCGATGAAGTCACAGGCCGCCTCCACGTCGTCGAAGGTTTCGAAGTCCGGACAGCCCGGAACGTCGTTTTCCCGCATGAAACGGCGCTGGAACGCCTTGTCCGTCTCGATGCGGGCGTCTTCCGCTTTGGGGCCGAACGCGTAGACGCCAGCGGCCTCGAGTGCGTCCGCGACGCCGGCTTCGAGCGGTGCTTCGGGGCCGATGACGGCGATCGTCGCGTCGACGTCCTCGGCGTAGTCGACGACTGCCTCGGGGTCGGTCGTCTCGAGCGACTCGAACCCGGCGGCGAGACGGGTGATACCGGGATTCTTGTTGCCGGCACAGGCGTACAGGTCGGCTTCGCTGTCCTCGAGCGCACGGGCGATGGCGTGTTCGCGGCCACCGCCGCCGATCAGGAGCACGGTCTCTCGCATGGTCGATAGCGGAACGCACGAACCTGTAAGCGTTGCTCTTTCCTCGAGCCGAAAGTATACACGATCATGGCTACGCGACCGAGCGCGTCCCGCTCGAATCGATAGAAAATATATACCGCTTGGTTGTAATATCTCGTTCATGAACCGCCGCCCGTTCCTTCAGGCCCTCGCCACCGGTGGTGCCCTCCTCTCGGCCGGCTGTACCGAGTCGCTTCCGCTCACCGGGACGCGGTTGGAGACCGACGACGTGTTCGAGGAGTACTGGTACGAAGAGACGGATCTCCTCGTCCAGTTCCGCGACGACGTCGACGTAGAGCAGGCGATCCTCGTCGATTCCTCGACCGACGAGGAATTCGATCGCGTCGAGGGCCCGGTCGGAACCGCTCGCTTCCCCGTGCTCTTCCCGAATCGGCTCGAGACGGCCCTCTCCAGTTATCCGGGACTTCGCGTCCGAGCCGAGACGCCGGACGGGACGGCGCACCTCTCCGTCTGGGACGTGATCCACGGCGTGACGAGAGCCGTCGAACCGCTCCCGGACGGTCGCGCCAGGTTCACGCTCGAGAACCAGGGTGATGCCCCGCTTCTCGCGCGCTTCGTCGCGATCTACGGCGACGTTCCGAACCCGACGGTCGATCCGCAGGCCGACTCGTTCGACTCGTCGACGTTCGATCCGGGGCCGGGCGTCATCGGTATCGAGGAGAACCGTCCGCTCTCACCGTCGAGAACCGATCTCGTCGTCCCGCCAGGCGAGACGAAACCGTTCGAAACGACCTACGCGCCGTTTGTCTTCCCCGACGGTGTCGACGCGGCCGACTGTGGCGATGCGGAACGCCGCGGGAAGATCGCGGTCCTTCACGGCTCCGGCGGCAGCGCCACATACGGGTTCACGTACACGCTCGATGGTGAACCGGCTGCACGTGACGGGCAAACCGCGGCCGTCTGTGAGACCGTCGAGACGGGGTCCGAATCGAACTGATCGAACGATCCCAACATCGTCGTCAGGCGTAAAACAGCGGCGGTCGCCGATCGCCCCCGTACTCCTCGTCGGGGAGGTGGGGCTCGAGCGCCCCCTCGTCGGCGTCGCCCAGCAACTGATCCAGCACGTCCACGGCCGCGTCGCGGTGGAGCGGCTGGTTGTCGTTCCCACACTGGTCGTCCATCACGCAGGCCGGACAGCCGTCGACGTTCCCGCAATCGCAATCCGCGATGAGTTCTCGAGCGCGCTCGGCGACGGCCTCGTAGTTCTCGTAGATCGCCCGCGCGAAGCCCAGTCCACCCTCGATACCGTCGTAGATGAACCAGCCACTGGCGGGGGTACGCTCGAGACCGTTCGCGATCTCCCGTACCGTGGCCTCGGCGGCGGCGATGTTTCGCGGCGCGCCGTCGCCCCCACTGCCCGCGGGTCCGAACTGGGAGCTCGCGTCCGCATCCGTGTCTGCCTCCCGATCGAGATGCGAGTCGATCGTCAGGGTCGCGAGGCCACCGAGGTCGCGCTTGTCGACCATCAACTCGAGGGGCGCGACGCCGATCGTCGCGTGCTCGGCGGCGTGGAGCCCACCCGCGTAGCCCAGATGGGCCGTCCCCGCCAGCCCGTCCTCGAGTTCGGGCACCTCGAAGCTCCGGTATTTCTCTACCAGCGCAGCCTCGACGCGCTGGGGCACCTCGAGCCAGCACAGTTGCGTCTCCATCTCGAGTGGCGGGTTCTCGGTTGGGATCCCCTGCTCCGTGCGCTTCCCGCCGTGAACCGCGACCTTGTCGTAGCTGCCGTGATACACGAGCACCCGGCCGCGGCCGAAATGCAGCGTGAACTCGCCGATCTCGCGGGACTCCTCCGAGACGGCGTCCAGCACCGTCACGTCGGTGCGCGTCCGCGTGTAGTAGTCGACGTCCGTCGGCCGGACGGTCACGGAGGGCCGGGGCGCGTCGTGGTCGACGTCCGTCACCTCGTATTGCTGGCCCTGATGCAGCCGGACTGCGCCCTCGTGGAAGTCCCGCAGCACTCGCTCTTTCGCGAGCGGCTCCATCTCCGGGTCGTGGCGCTCGTCGACGCCGTCGGCGAGTTCGACCTCGTACTCCTGACCCGTCGTCGCGTACAGCGAAATCGTCCGTTGGGGTCGCGGCGGCCCCACGTAGGAGACGCCGGTCTCGAGGCTGCCCCGTAACTGCCCCGCGCGCCGCCACATTTCGACGGCCCGCTCGAGGCGACCCCGATCGGCGAGGGTCCCTCCGTCCGAGTCGTCGATCGCGAGTTCGTCGGCCGCACAGCGCAGGTGCTGGGCGAACACCGCGTCGTTGGTCACGTCGACGACGGCGTCTTCGACGTCGGCCTCGAGCAGGTAGTCGGGGTTCGAGACGACGTACTGGTCGAGCGTTCGGTGTTCGGCGACCAGCACCGACAGGGCCCGCTTCGTCCCGCGACCCGCGCGGCCGATCTGCTGCCAGAACGACTGGCGCTGCCCCGGGTAGCCCAGTTGCACCGTCGCGTCCATCTCGCCGATGTTGATCCCCAACTCGAGGGCGTTGGTCGAGGCGACGCCGTCGAGCACGCCGGTCTTGAGCTGGTGTTCGGTCCCGTGGCGTTTCTTCCGCGAGTGACCCGCGTGGTAGGGCTCTAAGGCGGCTCCGCGGTCGGGGTTCGTGTAGTAACGACGGTTGTCGCGGCGGTGTTTCGACGCCCGCTTGACCGAGAGTTCGGCGAGTTTCCTCGAGGGGGTAAAGAGCAGGGTCTGGGCGTCGTGGTAGGTGAGATGCGAGAGCATCCGCGGGGCCTCGACGGTGGCGGGGACGCGCTCGACGATGGCGTCCTCGGCCGCGTCGGCCGTTCCCTCCTGTGCTGGCTTGCCGTCGTCCTCGCGAGCCCGTGGCGGCGGGTTCCAGAGCACCAGATCCCGCGGCCCCGTGGGTGAGCCGTCCTCGTCGACGACCGTCACGGATTCGTCGATCAGCGCCGTCGAGTGCGCTTCTGGGTTGCCGATCGTCGCGCTCGTGAGAACGAACTGCGGGTCGGCGTCGTAGTAGCCGAGGACCCGCTTCAGCCGGCGAACGATCCACGCGACGTGCATTCCGTGGACGCCCGTGTAGGTGTGGGACTCGTCGATCACGACGAGGTCACAGGCCGAGAGGAACCGCGCCCAGCGGTCGTGGTCGTGGAGGTAGGTGTTCACGCCCGCGAAGTTGGAGATGATGACGTCGGCCTCCTCGCGGATCCGCTTGCGATTGCGCCCGCGCTCGGTGTCGCCGTCGTAGACCCGGACCGTGATCTCGAGTCCTAGCTCGTCGAAGAGGTCGTTCAGCTCCCGCTCCTGATCCCGCGAGAGTGCCTTCGTCGGGTAGAGAACGTACGCCGTGGCGTCCTCGTTTCGAGCGCGGGCCTCGAGATAGTTTCTGGCGATCTGAAGGGCGTAGATCCGAGTCTTCCCCGACGACGTGCTCGTCGCGACGCAGACGTTTTCGTCGCGGGCCAGCGCCTCGAGAGCCTCGGCCTGATGCGAGTAGAGGGCGTTCTCGAGCGGCGCGGCCAGTTCGGGACGGAGCACGCGCTCGTTGGGTACCGTCGACGCCTCGCGGCCGGACCGCTCGAGGACGGTGACGTCGTCGCCGGCTCGGTAGCCGGGGAAGGTGTCGACCAGTTCGTCGCCGGTGACCGGTACGTCCGCGTGCTCGGCTTCGTGTTCGCTACTCATGGCTTAGAAATCGCTCAGTCCGGTTTGCTCGCTGTCGGTGCCGTCGCTCGCGTCGCGTCGGATCGCTGTTCGTCCCGTCGCCTCGGGTCCAGCCCGCTCGGAGCCCGACCCGCTCGCACTCGAGGGAGCGGCCGACGACGAGCCGCTCGAATCGGGCCGACTCGAGGCCGATCCGCGTTCGATCGACGACGCCGACGCCGTCGGCGCGTCCCGCAACCGCTCGTAGACGTGCCAGAGCGCCCGGCAGTCGTCCTCGCAGTAGGCCTCGTGGCGGTCCCACTCGAGTTCGGTGCCCGTCCGCATGAACCGCTGGTAGGCCGCCGCCGTCGCCGCGCCGTCGAGTCCCGTGGCCGCGTCCTCGTAGCCCAGCGCAGCCGCGACGGCCTCGAGTCGGTTCGTCCGGCCGGGCAGCAGGGCGTTCTCGTTCCCCACGGCCCAGAGGTAGAGGTCGAACTTCGGGATCGACTCCCACTCGTCGGTGTAGTAGGGGAGGTGCTTGGCGATGAAGGCTCCGAGATGGCGATAGTCGAACCGCCAGCCGTTCCACGTGAGCAAGGCTCGATTCGGGTGCATGCCCAGCAGCCAGTCGCAGAAGGCCTCGAGCACCGACGCCGGGTCCGTCGGATCGTTCGTCTCGACGAACGCACGATAGGTGTCCGTGGCGGGGTCGTAGACCCCGACCTGCCAGATGATCGTCGGCGAGAGGCCGTCGGTTTCGATATCGAGACACAGCGGCGGCTGCGACCAGTTCTCGCCCGGGAGCGACTCGTCGGTTACTCGTCTCGGCTCGCCGGTCTCGAGGACCGTCGCGTGCCGGTGGCTCCGCCGCGCGCGGTCGCGACCGACGCCGGGGAGATCGGCCAGCGTCTCGAGGGGTGTCTCGAGGAGGTCGGCCCGCGTCGTCACGCCGCGATCGGCGAGCCGTCCGGCCGTCTTCGGGCCGATTCCGGCGACGGCCTCGAGGCCGAAGTCGGTCACCGCGTGGGTGTCGACCCGGTCGATCCCGTCGGCGGTGACGGTCACCGTCGCGATCGACTGGCGGCTCCCGTAGCCCTCGACGGGGCCGACACCCCGGAGGCGAACGGCGACGCGGTCTCCCTCGACGGGATCGTCATCGTCGATGCCGCTGTCGCCGACGACGTCGTGGTCGACCGCGCGGACCTCGCCACTCGGTGATTCGAGGTGCCACAGTTCGTCGTAGCCGGCCGGTTCGCTCCCCGTCAGAACGGTCGTCACCTGGCCGGTCGGCAGCGCCGTCGCGAGCGTCGCTGTCCCCTCGAGGATCGTTTCGAGCGTCGTCGGTCGAACGGTCGTCGTGACGTCGTCACAGACGATCGCGGCGACGCCCGGGTCGGCGATCGGCCGGTCGCTCGAGCGGGCCTCCGACGATGCTCGAAGCGATTCGAGCCCCTGTGCGACGGCGATCTCGATGGCGTCGGAACCGCCGTCGGCACGGATCCGTTCTCGATGCGGGGCCGGCCCGCTACCGGTCTCGAGGGGCGGGTGAAACGCCGGCGCGTCGAACGCCCGTCGGGCTCTGGCGAAGGCCTGTGGCTCGCGCTCCGGACCGAGCACCCAGACGGCGTCGGGCTCGAGGGTCGCCTCGAGATCCGCGAGCGTCGCGGCGGGGCGGTCGGTGATCGCAGACGGCGGGAGGGCGAGCAGGCAGACGCCGTCTCGGGCAGTCATCGCTCGTCGGAACGGCCGCACCGATAAAGACGGTTTGGATACCGAAGTGAAAGTGAAGCGACCCGAATCGACCGGCGCGGAAACCGGGTTGCCCGGATCGGTTCGAACGGGACCTACCGCTCCCGACCAATGAGGGTGACAGCGACCGCTGATACGTGGTTCAGCATGGTCAGTATCGATCGCGTTTCGCTACTGTCAATCGAATTTCGCTACTGTAGCCTATTCAGGTGGAATACCGAGTCGGTACAGTAGATGTTTTTTCTTTGAACACGATGTAAGTACAAGCGTCTGCTATCGTTCCCTATGAGACGACGTCAACTCCTCGTCGGCGGCCCGTTCGTACTCGGTGCAGTGTCCGGCTGTGTCGGCAGGTTCCACCCAGCCAACACGCGACGTGAGGCAGACCGCGTACACTTCACGGAAATAGCGGGCGACTACGTCGTTTCGATCCGAAACGAACTGACCGAATCAGTGGATGCGTCGGTCACAGTGACTGCTGCCAACGGGGCGACGGAGGACGAAACCGTCTCGGTCGAACCAGGAGACGAGACGCCGGTCAGGGGCTTGTTCACGGCGGGGCCGGAACCGTACACTGTGTCGGTGTCGACCGACGAAACGGCGACGGAACGGACGCTGCGGCCGACCGAGTCACCGTACGACGCGTTTGCGTACACGATTTCGTCGGACGAGATCAGCTTCCAGAAGGGCTACAGACCGACGTCCGATATCGTGATCTCGAACGATAGCGACGAGCGCGTCGACGTTCGACTGACGATCAGCGATTCCGCGGACAGCGCTACTTTCTACGATATCATCACTCTCCCGCCGGACGACCTCGTGGCCTTCCGAGACGTCTTCGTGGCCGGGAGAGAGTACGACGCCACTGTCCGGGCCGACGGGATGACGAAATCGACGACACATCTGAATTCGGATACGAATAGTCTCTGGGTCGATGTCGAGCGTCACGATCTCCGCCTCTCCGTCTCGGAACGGTGACTTTCCCGCCCCGGAACGAGTACGGATCGTGCCCGGAACGCCGCTACTGGTTGCTTGCGCTCCCCTCGAGGGGGTCGAAACGCTCGAGAACGATGAGACCGTCATCGATCCTATTCCTGGCCTGATAGTTTCCGGATCGTGCGTTATTATGGTCGTTCGGTCGCTACAGTACGGGCAATGCGACAGTATCTCGATCTCGTCGACGCGGTCCTCTCCGAGGGCACGCACAAGCCCAACCGGACCGGCGTCGACACGATTTCGTCGTTCAGCGAGCACTACGAGGTCGACCTCCAAGAGGGGTATCCGCTCCTTACGACCAAGGAGATGGACGGCTACCGCTGGAACTCGATGCTCCACGAGGTCTGCTGGTATCTCTCCGGCGAGGAACACATCCGTGACCTACGGGAAGAGACCAAAATCTGGGACGCCTGGGCCGACGAGGAGGGGCGGCTCGACACCGCTTACGGCCGCTTCTGGCGACGGTTCCCGGTTCCAGACGAGGATGCACAACTCGAGGGCGAATCCTGGCCCGACGAGAGCCAGCAGTGGGTCACCGAGGAAGCCGACGGTCGGAAGACGTTCGATCAACTGCAGTACGTCATCGACACGCTCTCCGACGCGCCCAACTCGCGGCGGCTCGTCGTCAACGCCTGGCATCCCGCCAACGCGGCCGTCTCGACGCTCCCGCCCTGTCACTACTCGTTCGTCTTCAACGTCCAGGGCGATCGGCTGAACTGCCATCTCACGCAGCGCTCCGGTGACACCGCACTCGGCATCCCGTTCAACATCGCGGCCTACGCGCTCCTGACGAAAGTGATCGCCCAGCAGACCGGCTTCGAGCCCGGCACCTTCGCCCACACCGTCGTCGACACGCACGTCTACTGTGGCCGCGGCGAGCGCGGCGAGTGGTACGCCGACAACCTCGAGGCGCTCCAGTCGAGGCTGGCCGATGTCGACGACCGCGAGGAGTACCGCGAGGTCCGCGAGTGGCTCGAGTCCGAAGCCCCAGCCGAGGCCGCGGGTGACGACCGGCTCGATCACGTCCCCGGCCTGCTCGAGCAACTGTCGCGAGCGCCCCTCGAGCGACCGACCCTCGAGGTCGCGGACGTCTCGATCGACGAGTTGGCGTACGAGGACGTCGAGCTTCGGGGCTACGAGTCCCACGACGGCATCGAGTTCTCGGTGGCCGAATGAGCGAGGATCGGACCGCACCGGGGGACGCGACGCCAGCGTTCGAGACCGACCGCGAACTCGTCGGCATCGTGGCCGTCGCGGACAACGGCGTCATCGGGCGCGACGGCGACATGCCCTGGCACATCCCCGCCGATCTCCAGCACTTCAAGGAGACGACGATGGACCACCCCGTCATCATGGGCCGGGTGACCTACGAGGGGATCCTCGAGACGCTGGGCGAACCGCTCCCCGGCCGGACGACCGTCGTACTGACGAGTCGGGACCTCGAGACGCCCGAGGGAGCCGTGGTCGCACACGGGCTCGAGGAAGCCCTCGACCGGGCCGACCGAGCAGCGCGGGAGCGCCACGACGATGCGGATCGGATCTTCGTCGCGGGCGGAGCGACCGTCTACGACCAGTTCCTGCCCGCGCTCGATCGGGTGATCGTGACGGAGGTCCACGATGACCCCGAAGGCGATACGTACTTCCCGGATTGGAACCGGGAATCGTTTCGTGAGGCGACTCGGGACGAGCGCGACGGGTTCGCGTTCGTGGAGTTCGTTCGGCGAAACTGAACGAGCGTGGGGGCTGCCCGTCGACGGTTTGGCTCGTCGTCTCCGCCAGTCGACGTGGTCGATCGATTCGCCGTAGAACTGGGGACATGGGTCGCGTCCTGTCGGTCAGTGCCGGCCCAGCCGCGACCCGTCGGGGGAGGCCGGGACACAGTGACACCAGCCCGTCACAGGTCGGCACAAGAATACCCCAGCCGCCCCTCACGGGATCATCCTCGGATTTATGTTCTACTCGTCTCCACACAATACGCCGTTTGATGGGTGAAGCACCCGATATCCGAACTGAATAGCGCAATACGACGGTGGAGCGTCCCGACGGTCATATCCGGCCGTCGGGTGGCTATCGCTTACCAGGGAGTGAGAGCCCGAACCGTCGACAGAGCACGCCTCCAACTCCCCGTTCTCCGAGTATAGCTCTTCGTTGACCATGAAACGATCGGACTCACTTATAGAAAGTTGGCTCGAGAACCATCTATCCCACAGCCAGGGATGCAGGTGAGATACATGACTAGAGATTCCGACGAGCGGTTCGATAACTCGAGACACTCGTTCACGAAAACGGAGGCTCTCGCCGCGGCGGGACTCGCACTCGGCGCGAGCGCGACGGCGGGGACCGCTGTTGCACAGGACGACGAGCAGGTCGTCGTATACGAAGACGACTACCGGCCGGATGTCGATTTCGATGTCGTCTCGGAGGTAGAGGGCGGAATGAAAGTAAACCTGATCGCGGCCTCCGGGTCGGCCGACGACGTCTTCGACGACCCGGACGACTGGGACGTGTACATCATCAACTACGACATGGACACGGATGGCCCGACGTGGGGGCTCCTGTTCACCGAGGAAGTCGACCTCGACGTCGGCGACAGCGAGTCGATGGGCGAGGACGGCGTCTTCCGGAACTCCCGACTGAACCTCGTCGAAGTCGGGCTGTGATGCCACACTGATTCGGATCGAGAAGTCACCAGAGACTGCCCGTTTCCCTGCTTCGCAACCGATTTTCCAAACACGGCAGCGTGAACTCCGCGGTACCGGAGATCCGTGCTCGAGAACTCCAGTCCCGGAGCTGTTCGAGGCGGGGAGAATCACTGAACGTGACCGGTCCCCGGTGATGGATTTTGCGGGGACAGTCCGAGGAAATCATTTGTTTTGCTGTATGAACAGTTCCAAGCACCACCGCTACGACCGCAAAAGCGCCTTGTAGAACGGTTACGACGGTGCAATCGTAGATCGACGTCCGCGGCCCACCGCGGTCGAAATGGATGACGCTCGACTTCGGTCGGTTCGTAACGGTAACAGACAGCAGCGTCTCCGATGAGATCCGTTTCGCTCGATAAACAACTATTGCTGATAGCTGGGTCCCGTTGCTCTCTGAAACATCGAGATGGGGGTGTATAGGGGCGGAGCGGTCAGATCCCGAGATATTAGTTCGTCTTAGACGGTGAAACAATGGCGTTGACTTATGCGAAAATTGGGTCAAGGGTCGTCTGCCCCCGAAGGAGGGGACTCAAGTGAGAGACATGACAGAAGACAACACAGGACTATTCGACGACTCGAGACGCTCGTTCATGAAGAAAGGAGCGCTCGCGACGGCGGGACTCGCTCTCGGTGCAGGCGCGACGGCGGGAACCGCCGCCGCCCAGGAGGACGGGCAGGTGCTCGTGTACGGAGACGACTACAAGCCGGGGCAGGACTTCGAGGTCGTCTCGGCGCTGAACACACAGACGAAAGAAGACCTGCTCGAGGATTCCGGGTCGGCGGACGACGTGTTCGACGATCCGGACGACTGGGACGCGTACATCATCAACTACGACTTGGGCGTGGACGCCCCGACGTGGGGCTTCCTGTTCACGGAAGAACTCAGCCTCAGTTCGGGAGACAGCGGGACGATGGGCGAAGACGGAGAGTTCCGCGACTCCCAAATCGACCTGATCGAGGTTACTCCCGGTGCGACCGCTAACAGCAACGGCAACGGCAACGGCGAGGAAGAGGACACCGAAGAAGAGGATACCGAAGACGAAAACGGCGGCAATGGTGCCGGTGCGAACGGCGGCGGCGGTGGCGGCGGCAACGCCAGCGATGGTGGTGCCGGCGGCAACTGACGCTCCGAGCATCCAACCGACGTGACGACTTTGCGGCGACGGTCAGTCCGACTCCCCAGTCGTCGTTCGGTCGCGTTTTTTCCACGGTGGCAGCGTTGATACCACAACACATACCGACAAATGGTGGGTTCAGTGGGGAATACTTGCAATTCTCGACGGATTCAAATTCACGGGCCTCTAACTCGAGGCATGGCACCCGACGACTTCTCGGATGCGATCCGGGAGTTCGAACACGGCAACGAGACGTACAAGATGGCCGATCTCACGGTCCTCGAGGAGCGAGGACTGTGCGATCTCGAGAAACTCCCCGTGAGTATCCGAGTGCTCCTCGAGTCGGTCGTTCGGAACGCGGACGGCGAGCACATCGACGCCGCAGACATCCGTAACGCGGCGTCGTGGCAGCCCGAGGTTCCAGACGTGGAGGTTCCGTTCCAGCCCTCGCGCGTCGTTTTGCAGGATCTGACCGGCGTCCCCGCGGTCGTGGACCTCGCGGCGCTGCGGTCGGCGGCCGACCGCAAAGGCGTCGATCCGACCGTCGTCGAACCCGATGTCCCCTGTGACCTCGTGATCGACCACAGCGTGCAGGTCGATTACTTCGGCAACGAGGACGCGTACGAGCGCAACGTCGAACTCGAGTACGAGCGCAACGAGGAGCGCTATCGGTCGATCAAGTGGGCCCAGCAGGCCTTCGACGAGTTCAACGTCGTCCCGCCGGGGACGGGGATCGTCCACCAGGTCAACCTGGAGCACCTGGGGCGGGTCGTCCACGCACGTGCGGACGACGACGGCGACCAGTGGCTCCTGCCCGATACGCTCGTCGGGACGGACAGCCACACGCCGATGATCGGCGGCATCGGCGTCGTCGGCTGGGGCGTCGGCGGGATCGAGGCCGAGGCCGCGTTGCTCGGCCAGCCGATCACGATGAGCCTCCCCGAGGTCGTCGGCGTGCGCCTCTCCGGGGAGCTCCCCGAGGGTGCGACCGCGACCGACCTCGTCCTCCACATCACCGAGCAGCTCCGACAGGTGGGCGTCGTCGACAAATTCGTCGAGTTCTTCGGCCCCGGCGTCGCGGAGCTCTCCGTCGCCGACCGCGCGACCATCTCGAACATGGCCCCCGAACAGGGGTCGACGATCAGCATGTTCCCCGTCGACGAGAAGACCCTCGACTACCTCGAGCTGACGGGCCGCGACGAGGACCACATCGACCTCGTTCACGAGTACCTCGAGGCCCAGGGCCTGTTCGGCGAGCAGGAACCGGAGTACACCGAGACCGTCGAGTTCGACCTCGGCGACGTCGAACCCAGCCTCGCGGGTCACAAGAAGCCCCACTCTCGCATCCCGATGGGAGATTTGGACGAGCACTTCGCGACCCTGTTGCAAGAGGAAGGCGTTCTCGGTCAGGGCGGCGAACCAGCCATCGGTGACGGTGGTGGCGTCGAAGCGGACGCCGGCACGGAGGGCTCCGCGGCCGTCGAACCCGGGCTCGGACTCGAGGAACGCGTCCCCATCGAGCTCGAGGACGGCTCGGAGGTCGAGATCGGGCACGGCAGCATCGTCGTCAGCGCGATCACCTCCTGTACGAACACCTCGAACCCGTCGGTGATGATGGCGGCCGGCTTGCTCGCGCAAAACGCCGTCGAAGCCGGACTGGACGTCCCCGAGTACGTCAAGACATCGCTCGCACCGGGCAGCCGCGTCGTCACCGAGTATCTGAAACAGGCCGACCTCCTCGAGCCCCTCGAGGATCTCGGCTACCACGTCGTCGGCTACGGCTGTACGACCTGTATCGGCAACTCCGGGCCGCTACCGGACGCGATCGAGGCCGCGATCGACGAACACGACCTCTGGACGACGAGCGTCCTCTCGGGTAACCGTAACTTCGAGGCCCGCATTCACCCGAAGATCCAGGCGAACTATCTCGCGAGCCCGCCGCTGGTCGTCGCCTACGGTCTCGCCGGACACATCGATATCGACCTCGAGGAGGAGCCCATCGGCACCGACGACGATGGCGAGCCGGTCTTCCTCGAGGACATCTGGCCCGACAGCGACGAGATCCACGAGGCGATCCACGGCAGCGTCTCGCCCGAACTCTTCGAGGAAAAATACTCGCAGGTCTACGACGGCGACGAACGGTGGGACGCGCTCGAGGCCCCGACTGGCGAGGTCTACGACTGGGACTCCGAGTCGACCTACATCCGCGAGCCGCCGTTCTTCCAGGACTTCCCCCTGGAGAAGCCCGGCGTCGAGAACGTCGACGACGCGCGCTGCCTGCTGACGCTGGGCGATACGGTCACGACCGACCACATCAGTCCGGCCGGCCAGTTCAGCGAGGACCTGCCCGCCGGCCAGTGGCTGAAAGAACGCGGCGTCGAGCCCCACGAGTTCAACACCTACGGCTCCCGCCGAGGGAATCACGAAGTCATGATGCGCGGGACGTTCGCGAACGTCCGCATCGAAAACGAGATGCTCGACGGTGTCGAGGGCGGGTACACGATTCACCATCCGACGGGCGAAGAGACCACCGTCTTCGAGGCCAGCGAGCGCTACCGCGAGGACGACACGCCGCTGATCGTCATGGCCGGCGAGGAACTGGGCACCGGCTCGAGCCGCGACTGGGCGGCCAAGGGGACCGATCTGCTGGGCATCCGCGCGACGATCGGGCAGAGTTACGAGCGCATCTACCGCGACAACCTGCTCGGCATGGGCGTCTTGCCCCTGCAGTTCCAGGATGGCGACGGCTGGGAGGAACTCGGCCTCGACGGCTCCGAGCACTTCACCATCGAGGGGCTCGAGGACGGGCTCGAACCCAACGCCGAACTGACCGTGACCGCGGAGGCCGACGACGGCTCGACCACGGAGTTCGACGTGACCGCACAGGTCGCCACGCCCGCCGCGGTCGAGTACGTCGAGAACGGCGGCGTCCTCCACCTCGTGCTCCGGCGGCTGCTCACCGAGGAACTGCAGTAGGACTCGAGTCAGGGAATCGGTTTTTCGTTCTTCGGTACGGCTCTCGCGAATCGTCCACCGATAACCGGACGTGAGGGGTCAGTATCGGCCACTCGCCGGCATGCCGTCGTCCTCGGAGTCGAGACGATCGTTCGGCAGGTGAGTCCTAGCAGAAATGGAGAGTCGCCGCTTCATCGGCGTCGTCGTGCTACGCGGTTTCATCAGCAAAGCGATCGATATCGGCGAGCACGTCCCTGAACGGCACTGTCCCCCGGTCCTGAATCGTTTCCGGGTCGAGTACGTCTGCGTCGAGGATCTCTTGTGGTGTTAGCCACGACCACTCACAGCCCTCGTTCGCGTCGTTCGTCTCGTTGAGTTCGTGCTCGAGGAACTCTCTGCTAAACGGGGCGAGGAGCGGCGGATCCTGACTCCCCTCGAAGGTGTCCTCGTAGTCGGGGATGTCCTCCTCCGTGAGGTCACCGACGATAATCCGCATGCTCATTCCGAGAACGTGGTGTGGACCACAGTACAAGTCGTACACACCCGCTTCGGTGAACTCGTAGAGCCATGCGCTATCGATGCTGAGAACGGGTGACGAGAACGGCGGCACCCCGTCAGGCACTCGCTGTTGGAAGCCCACTCCGGGATGATACGCCGTAATCGTGTGATCGGGGCTTTCGGGAGTGAACTGCACGACGTCGCCAGCGTTCACGTGGATGCCGCTTGGATCGAAGTGGAAGAAAGGCGTTCGGTCCGGATCGTTCGGGTCGTCCGGTTCGTCCGTGTGGAGTTCGACTACGTGATCGGGCTCTAGGTTCTCGGGGACCGCCGTGGCATCCGGCGTCGCGAAGCCGTACTGGGGATCGATCCGTCGAGAACTCGTCGCTTCGTCATCCGAGCCATTGGATTCGTCACCGGAGGCGATCGCCGTGTTGGTGCCAAGCGAAAGCATGGTCCCTGCACTCAACAGTTTCAGGAGCGGTCGCCGCTCGAAATCGAACCGCTTGTTCAGTGGGTTATCGAGCGATTCTTCGGTTCTCTCTTCGTCAGGTGCCATCATTGTCCCCCCTCTGTGTTCGTTCCGCACTGCATCAAGAATGTCAATATCAATATGCTTATAGTGGCACGATCGTTTCGTATTCGTAAAAACAGTTAACCGACACATCCGATCGCTGGTCTCCGTCGACTGCGATTCGTCGTCCCAGTCATGGTAATATTTGACATACCATGAAGAACGCCTCAAATTGGTCGTTGAGAGATACGTGTGGTGGGGGAAGATACGGACTGAAACTCCAGTAGAACCCGTTACGCCTCGTGTGCGACCGGAGACGAGCGTTGCACGTCAACGGATAGCAGGCCGTTCCCTTCGATCGACCGTCGCTGCGGTCGGAACGGGCACGGACAGCGGTCTTTTACAACCGCCGCCCGTAGATGCGTTCATGACAACCCCGACGTCACGGAATCGGCTCGAGGAAGAGGAGAGCCCCTACCTGCGCCAGCACGCGGACAACCCCGTCAACTGGCAGCCCTGGGACGAGGAGGCACTCGAGGCCGCGAAGGAACGCGACGTGCCGATCTTCCTCTCGATCGGCTACTCGGCGTGTCACTGGTGTCACGTGATGGAAGAGGAGAGTTTCGAAGACGAAGCGGTCGCCGAGGTGCTCAACGAGAACTTCGTCCCGATCAAGGTCGACCGCGAGGAGCGCCCGGACATCGACAGCATCTACATGACCGTCTGTCAACTCGTCTCCGGCCGGGGCGGCTGGCCGCTGTCGGCGTGGCTCACCCCCGAGGGCAAGCCCTTCTTCGTCGGGACCTACTTCCCGAAGGAGGGCCAGCGTGGCCAGCCCGGCTTCCTCGAACTCTGTGAGCGAATCAGCGACTCCTGGGAGAGCGAGGAGGATCGCGGCGAAATGGAGAACCGCGCCCAGCAGTGGACCGACGCGGCGAGAGATCAACTCGAGGAGACTCCGGCGGCCGCCGGGGCAGAAGCCGGCGGATCCCCAGCACCGCCCTCGAACGACGTTCTCGAGACGGCTGCGGACGCGGTCCTGCGAAGTGCCGACCGCCAGCACGGCGGCTTCGGCTCGGGGGGCCCGAAGTTCCCACAGCCCTCGCGGTTGCGCGTTCTCGCCCGAGCGTTCGATCGAACCGGACGGGAGGAGTATCTCGAGGTGCTCGAGGAAGCCCTCGACGCGATGGCAGCGGGCGGGCTCTACGACCACGTCGGCGGCGGCTTCCACCGCTACTGCGTCGATCGGGACTGGACGGTTCCACACTTCGAGAAGATGCTCTACGACAACGCCGAGATTCCCCGCGCCTTCCTCGCCGGCTACCAGCTGACCGGCGAGGACCGCTACGCGACGGTCGTCGCGGAGACCCTCGAGTTCGTCGACCGGGAACTGACCCACGAGGAGGGCGGCTTCTTCAGTACGCTCGACGCACAGAGCGAATCGCCCGAGACCGGCGAGCGCGAGGAAGGTGCGTTCTACGTCTGGACGCCCGCGGAGGTCCGTGACGTCCTCGAGAACGAAACCGACGCCGAGCTCTTCTGTAAGCGCTACGACGTTACGGACTCGGGGAACTTCGAGGGGCGAAATCAACCCAACCGCGTGAGGCGGGTTTCGGAGCTCGCCGGCGAGTTCGACCTCGGGGAAAGCGAGATCCTGAAACGACTCGAGTCGGCCCGCCAGCAGCTGTTCGAGGCTCGCGAGGAGCGGCCCCGGCCCGACCGCGACGAGAAGGTGCTCGCGGGCTGGAACGGGCTCATGATCTCGACGTACGCCCACGCAGCGCTGGTCCTCGGCGAGGACGCGTACGCCGAGACCGCCGTCGACGCCCTCGAGTTCGTCCGCGAGAAACTCTGGGACGACGAGGAAAAGCGGCTCTCGCGGCGATACAAAGACGGGGACGTCAAGGTCGACGGCTACCTCGAGGACTACGCCTTCCTCGCGCGGGGCGCACTGGACTGCTATCAGGCGACCGGCGAGGTCGATCACCTCGCCGTCGCACTCGAGTTGGCTCGCGTCATCGAGGCCGAGTTCTGGGACGCGGATCGGGGAACGCTCTACTTCACGCCCGAGAGCGGCGAGTCGCTCGTGACCCGGCCACAGGAACTGGGCGATCAGTCGACGCCGTCGGCGACGGGCGTGGCGGTCGAAACGTTGCTCGCACTCGAGGCCTTCGCCGACGAGGCCTTCGAGGGGATCGCCGCGACCGTCCTCGAGACGCACGCAAACGAGATCGAGGCGAGCGCACTGGAACACGCGACGCTCTGTCTCGGGGCCGACCGGCTCGCGTCGGGCGCGCTCGAAGTGACCGTAGCCGCCGACGAGTTCCCCGAGGAGTGGCGCGACCGGTTCGCGTCGCGGTATCTGCCCGATCGGCTCTTCGCGCTGCGACCGCCGACCGAGGACGCGCTCGAGGGCTGGCTCGATCGACTGGCACTCGAAGACGCACCCGCGATCTGGGCGGGGCGAGAAGCGCGGGACGGCGAGCCGACGCTGTACGTCTGCCGTGACCGGACGTGTTCGCCGCCCACGCACGACGTCGAGACGGCCCTCGAATGGCTCGGTGAAAACGGCGACCGTGACGAGGCAACGAACGACGGCTCGGGAAGTCCGTTCTAGGGCCGCCTCGAGGGGTCGACGTGTTACCGGGGTCGACCGGGTGAGCGAAGCGATCGAGGGACGGCTCCCGAAAAGTTCGCTGTCCTGTGCGATTCGGTGGGTCGTATCCCACGGGATCGTGCGTCCGTCTCCGATACTCTGCAAGTGCGTCTAACTTCCGCGCGTTTTAATTCCAGCACTGCAAAAGTTTGGCGCATTATGCCCGATATTCAAACACCGATTCGTACTATATCGATACATTCATAGTTATAATCGTTCTACCTCCGTCCATGGTGCCTGAAGCAGAGTCGATCGGAAGCCGATCGGGCGATACAGCTGATGTCGTCACAGCGGTCGACGAGATCGACGGCTCCCCACACCTCGTCATCGCGGATATCGCACGGGACGACGGGTGGATCGCCATGACCGAGGGAGATGCCGTCTCGCTCGAGGAGTGGCGGTAACTGCTTTCAGGAACCCGGCCCTCCGACGGGCGTCGATCCGGTTCGTCGATCGAGCTCGGGAGCCGGTGCGGTACAGTTCTGGACGGCGTGGCCTGGGCCCCGACTGCTCGAGCGACGGCTACTGGGTGAGGTACTCGAGAGCCGCTTCGTCGCTCACCTGGCCGAAATCCCGGTAGTACTGGCCGACGGCTCGGAAGTCGGCGGGCGTCTCGAGTGCGATCACCGCGTCGGCCTCCCCCTCTAAGGCCTCGATCGACCGCGGAGAGCCGACGGGGACGGCCAGCACGATTCGTTCCGCCCCGGCCTCTCGAACCTGTCGGAGGCAGGCCGTCGCCGTCGCGCCGGTCGCGACCCCGTCGTCGACCACCACGACCCGTCGTCCACGGAGATCGGGCATGCCGGTCCCGTCGCGATAGCGATCCGCCTTCTGACGCGCGTTTTCCGCTTCCGCGGCCCGGATTTCCTCGAGGACGGACTCGGAGACGTTCAGTCGGTCGATCAACTCGTCGTTGTACCAGACGCTGCCGTCGCTGGCGACCGCGCCGAGGGCGACCTCCGGGTTCGTCGGCGCACCCACCTTCCGTGCGACGACGACGTCGAGCGTCGCGTCGAGCGCGTCGGCGACCGGCCGGGCGACCGGTAACGCACCGCGGGGAATCCCGAAGACGATGTCGGCCTCGAGGTCGCGGTCCTCGAGGGCCGCTGCGAGGCGTTCGCCGGCGTCGGTTCTGTCCTCGAACATGGTCGGTCGGGACTACGACGGCGTCGCACTATGCGTTTTCGTCGCACACACCGGGAGCGGATGTCTGAGGGGACCGGACGCGACCGACGGCATCGAGCGGATTCCGCGGCCGATCACCGGCCCCTCGTGGCTCACTCGGTCCGCCGCCGGAGTCGCCCGCGCAGGATCGGGGTCGCCGGAAACAGTCCGATTCCGGTCCGTTCGATCTCGAGGACGTCCAGGGCGTCGTGCCCGACGAACCGCTCGATCGTCTCGCGGTTCAACTGACAGCCGCCGGCGGCGCGTTCCCACAGCGGCGTGAGTCGATCCTGCGCTCGGGCGCGCCAGCCGTCGTTGCGGACGTGCTCGAGGAAGCGCAGTTCGCCCCCGGACCGCAGGACGCGAGCCACCTCGTCCAGGGCGGCGTCGGGATCGTCGATGGTACAGAAGACCGCCCCCGAGAGGACGACGTCGAAGCTGTCGGCCGCGTAGGGGAGCGATTCGCCGCGGGCGTCGCGCAGGTGAACGCGCAGGTCCGTCTGGGCCGCCTTCTGGACGGCGCGCTGTCGCATAGTCGGATCCGGTTCGACCGCGTGGTACTCGAGGTCGTCGCCGGCGTCGGCCGCGTACGGAAACATCGCGCCGTTGCCTGCACCGAGATCGAGGACGCGCCCGGAGAGGCCAGCCGCGAGATACTCGCGATGGGGCCCGATCAGAAACCGATCCGGCATGAATCGATCGTACAGCGCGGTGAAGAGCGGACGTGAAAACCGCCCCTCACCCGTGGCGTGTCGTGGCGTACAATCCGTCATGGTGCGACTCGATGGGACCGACGACGACCCGACTGATACAGGTTTCCCACGCTGCTCGAGAGACACGTCGCGAGAGCCGTGACCCGACGTTCGACGAGAGCGCCACGACGCTCACAGCCGCCGGTGTGCGCTCCTGGTCGACACGACGGCACAACCCTCATACTGACGGTCCCCTGACTACGACTAGTGGATCCCTGGAATCGTGTGCTCGCTGTGCTGGGAGGGCACCACATCATTGTCGCACTCGGCGCGATGTATGTCGCAGTCGCTACAGCACGGGCCGTCGTGCGAATCACGGCGGGGATACCGTTCGGAAACGTCTTCATCACGTCGGTGCTCATCGCTGGCCCTGGTGTCGTCCTCCTCGTCGTCGGCTATCGATTGCGCTCCTTCGATATCCGAACGGAATTCTACGCAGCCATCGGGGGCTGGTGTTTCGGTGGTCTCGGCGTCATTCTCGGCGTTCTCGTCCTCTACAGTCTCCAGCCCGGCGAGGTCATCGACAGTCCGTCGACGGTCCTCATCCTGACTGCCCTCGGGAGCGTCGCCGGCCTCGGAGCCGGGATCTACGACGCGGAGGCCAAAACGCGAACCCGAGAACTCGAGCAGCGCAACTGCGAACTCGAGGCCACACGCTCCGAACTCGAGGAAACGGTCGCCAGACTCGAAGACGCGAACACCCAACTCGTGGAGTCGAACGAGCGCCTCGAGCACTATCGGGAATACACTGACGACATCCTGAACGCCGTCCACGATGTCTTCTACGTCCTCGATTCCGACGGCACGTTTCAGCGGTGGAACGAAACCGCCTGTGAGGTGACGGGGTACTCGGACGACGAAATCGCCTCGATGACTGCCGTGGAGTTCGTCGACGAGCGCAATCGCGCGGTGATCGAGGACGCGATCCGGGAGGGGTTCGAAACCGGAAGTCTCCAACTCGAGACGGCACTCCAAACCAGCGACGGCGAGGCGATTCCATACGAGTTCTCCGCTTCGAGTCTCGAAACGCCCGACGGCGAATCCGTGTTGGCAGGGGTCGGTCGCGATATCTCCGGACGCGTGGCCCGCGAGCACGAACTCCACCAACGCGCCCAGCAACAACGCGTCGTCGCCGAACTCGGACAACTCGCTCTCGAGACGGACGACCTCGACGAGCTCATGGCGGAAGCGACGCGGCAGGTGGCGGCCGTTCTGGACACCGACTACTGCAAGATCCTCGATCTCGACGACGGCGGCGAGCGGCTCGTCCTCCGTCAGGGGGTCGGCTGGCGGGACGGGCTCGTCGGGACGGAGACGGTATCGGCCGTCGAATCGGCGTCCCAGGCCGCGTACACCCTCGAGACCGATCGGCCGGTCGTCGTCGCCGACCTCGAGACGGACGAGCGGTTCAGCGGCCCGGCGTTGCTGACGAGCCACGATGTCCACAGCGGTATCAGCACCATTATCGGCCCCGTCGACGAGCCGTGGGGAATTCTGGGGACACACGACACCGACACCAGGTCGTTCACCGAGGAGGACGTCACCTTCGTCCAGAGCGTCGCGAACGTCCTCGCCGAAGCGATCGAGCGCGGACAGTACCAGACGGAACTCGAGGACTTAGTCGCGGACCTCGAGGAATCGAACGAGCGCCTCGAGCAGTTCGCCTACGCGGCCTCCCACGACCTCCAGGAGCCCCTGCGAATGGTCTCGAGTTACCTGCAACTGATCGAGCGCCGGTACGGCGACGACCTCGATGCGGACGGCGAGGAGTTCCTGGCGTTTGCCGTCGACGGGGCCGAACGTATGCGCGAGATGATCGACGGGCTGCTCGAGTACTCACGCGTCGAGACGCGCGGTGACGACCTCGAACCGGTCGACCTCGAGGCGGTTCTCGAGGACGCTCGCAAGAACCTCCAGATGAAGATCGCGGGCCACGACGCGGAGATCACGGCGGAGCCGCTTCCTCGAGTCGAGGGTGACGAGGGACAGTTGCGTCAGGTGTTCCAGAAGTTGCTGTCGAACGCGATCGAGTACAGCGGCGAGGAACCCCCGCGAATCCACGTCTCCGCCGAACGGAACGGAACGGACTGGACCGTCTCGGTCGCCGACAACGGGATCGGTATCGAGCCGGACGCACAGGAGCGCATCTTCGAGGTGTTCCGCCGGCTCCACGGGTACGAGGACCACGCCGGAACCGGCATCGGCCTCGCGCTCTGTGAACGGATCGTCGAACGACACGGCGGCGACATCTGGGTCGAATCCACGCCCGGAGAGGGAACGACGGTCTCGTTTACGCTGCCGGCACCGCCGGACTGAGACGCCGCGTCGGACCCGTTCATCGGCTGGACCACGATCGAGTGCAGAACGTCCGATTCCGGCGATCGTCTCGAGCGTTTTATGGCCGAACGTGCCGGTAGTCCCCGTATGACAGACGACCGACTGCGGATGACTCCCGGCCCGACGGAGGTCCCCACAGCCGTCCGCGAACGGATGAGCGAACCGACGCCGAATCCGGACGTCGAGCCCGAATTCTTCGCGTTCTACCGCGATCTGACCGACGAACTCGGGGCGATCTACGGCGACGACGACGTCGTCATCCTCGGCGGCGAGGGGATCCTCGGCCTCGAGGCGGCCATCGCGTCGCTGGTCGAGCCGGGCGATCGGGTGCTGTGTATCGCGAACGGGCTCTACGGCGAGGGCTTCGCCGACTTCGTCGAAATGTACGGCGGGGAAGCGGTCGTCTGTGCCACCTCGTGGCGCGAACCGCTCGATCTCGAGCGAATCGAATCCGAACTCGAGACGGACTCGTTCGACGTCGCAACGATGGTTCACTGCGAGACGCCGACGGGCGTGTTGAACGATATCGAACCGGTCCTCGAGCGACTCGAGGCCCACGACGTCGTCACCGTCGTGGACGCAGTCTCCTCGCTTGGCGGCGTGCCAGTGCCGACCGACCGGATCGATGTCTGCCTAGGGGCCTCACAGAAGTGTTTCAGTGCGCCGCCGGGACTGACAGTCTGCTCGGTCAGCGACCGCGCCTGGGAACGAATCGAGTCCGTCGAAACGGAGAGCCTGTACACCGATCTCGAGCCCTGGCGCGACGCTGCCGACGGGGAGTGGTTCCCCTACACGCACCTGTCATCGAACCTCTACGGCCTCGAGGCGGCGATCGACCTGCTACTCGACGAGGGCCTCGAATCCGTCTACGCGCGCCACGAGGAGGCCGCAACGCGCTGTCGGGCCCGCGCCGCCGAGTTGGGGCTGGCGCTCTATCCCGCCGAGTCGGTGGCGTCCCCGACCGTGACCGCCCTCGAGGTTCCCGGCCGAGCACAACACCTCCAGGAAACGCTTGCCGACGAGCACGATATCGTCCTCGCGACGGGGCTGGGCGATCTCGCCGAGGACGTCCTCCGGATCGGTCACATGGGACACAACGCACGCATCGACCGCGTCGAACGGACGATGGACGCGCTCGAAGCCGCCCTCGGGTAGCACTCAGCACCGCCGTGCGATCCAGCGAGAACGATGAATGCCAGAGCCGATCGCACAGCCGCGGTGTGGTCGGTCGGACGAACGCGGCTGTTCCCGTGGCGTCCCTGCGTGTCGGTCGACCCTCGGCAGGGGAACATAATTTGAACCATATTACCAATACGGAAGAATGTAGTGTCGATTTTCAAACAATCGTATCACACCAGGGAATCGGTGTAATTATGCCGTTTGATATAAAGAACCTGACTGAAAGGATCCGATAGTGATAAATAAATATTAAGGTCATCGCCGTCCGTGTGTTTGTGTAGACGTGCCATGACACAGGTAATTTGGATCATCGCGGCGGTACTGGTGACGTTCACAGCCGGCTACGTGGGGTACTCGCGGTATCTCACGCGATTCGTCGAACTCGACGAGGAGGCGGAGACGCCGGCACACAAATACGAGGACGGACAGGAGTACGTCCCATCGAAGAAACCGGTGTTGTTGGGCCACCACTACTCGAGTATCGCGGGTGGGGCCCCGATCGTCGGACCGATCACGGCCGGTGCCATCTGGGGATGGGTGCCGGCGTTGCTGTGGATCGCGCTCGGGAATCCGTTGATGGGGGCGGTTCACGACTTCGTGTCGCTCTCGGGCAGCCTCCGTCACGAGGGGAAGTCGATCGGCTACATGATCGGCGAGTACGTCGGAGAGAGCGGCAAAAACATGCTACTGTGGTTCGCGTTCCTGACGATCATGCTCGTCGTGGCCGTGTTCGCACTGGTGGTCGCGATCGTCTTCAACGCGTATCCACAGGTGGTGACGGCGTCGACCATCTACATCCTCCTGGCGTTGGTCTTCGGCGTCTACCTCTACCAGTTCAACGGTCCGTTCATCCCAGGAACGATCGTCTTCGTGGTGGGCGTCTTCGCTGCCGTCTGGGTGGGACTCCAGTATCCGGTGGCGCTGTTCGCCGGCGACTACCCCGCTGGAACGATCGTGTTGCTCAGCGGTGACGGGAGTGTGATGCCGGGTGCAGCCGCACTCGAGGCGGTGGGAGGCGGTAACACCGCAGGCTGGATCCCGTTCGTGCTGGTCTATGCTGCGATCGCGAGCGCACTCCCAGTCTGGGTGTTGCTTCAACCTCGGGACTACCTCTCGTCGTTCCTGCTGTACACCGGTGTCGGTGGCGCGACCGTCGCCATCGTCGTCGGGACGTTCCTCGGCACCTCGTCGGAACCACTCGTCGTCGACAGCACGATCGGCGCGTTCGAAGGGTTCTGGGGCGTCGAAGCGGCCGGATACGCGCCGCTGTTCCCGTTGCTATTCATCACGATCGCCTGCGGGACGATTAGCGGGTTCCACTCGCTGGTGTCGTCGGGGACGACCGCCAAACAACTCGACAACGAGACCGACGCCCGCTTGATCGGGTACGGCGGGATGCTCGGGGAGGGCCTGCTCGCCGCGGTCGCTCTCTCGACGCTCGCGGTGTGGGGGGCCCCCGATGTCGCGGGTGGTATCGGCGCTGCCCTCCCGAATTTCGCTTCGGGCGGCGGCGTCATCCTCACGAGCTTCGGGATTCCCCAGACCGTCGGTGCCGTGTTCATGGCGCTGGTGCTGTGTAGCTTCCTGCTTACGTCGACGGACACGGCCGTCCGGCTCGGTCGCTACATGATGGAAGAGATCGTCGGCACGCCCGCAGGACGGACCGATACGGGGCTGAACCTCGATCCACGCTCGATCGCACGCGGTCGATACACGAACCCGATCGTGCAGATCGTCCCCGCGTACCTGCTCGTCGTCTCCGGTCAGTGGGTCGTCCTCTGGCAGCTCTTTGGCGGCGCGAACCAGCTGCTCGCGGCGCTGGCGCTGCTTACCGCGACCGTCTGGCTGGCAAACTGGGACGACAACAAACAGCTCGTCTCCACCGGGGTCCCGATGGCGATCATGGTCACGATCACCGTCCTCGGACTGCTGATCCTGGTGTTCTACGAGAACCTCTATCTGAACCTGCTCCAGGGCGGAGCGGAGTCCCTCGAGGCGATGATATCCTCGGGCGTACAGATGGTGCTCGGACTGGTTCTCGTCGGCCTGGCGCTCGCACTCGTCAGGTTGGGGTACAGCAACATCCAGACCGTCCGTCGCAGCCCCGACCGACCCGCGGCCGAACCGGGAGACGACTGACACCACGCCGAGACCGCTCGTTTTTTCGCCGCCGTCGCGGCTACGGTCCGAAAGCGACGCAAAGCGCGCCGAGTCGCGTCACCAGTATTGATCGAGTCCGGTCTGTTCCTGCCCGCTCTTGACTTCCTCCCAGGAGATATCCAACGCCTCGAGGATCCGCTCGATCGGTCCCTGTAGCGTCTTCTCGAGCATCTTCTCGTAGTCGACCTCGAACGCCTCGGGGATCTGGTCTTCGTACTCGAAGCAGATCACGTCGGGATCTCTCTTGAATGCCCCGTAGACGGGATCGGTGCGGGCGTCGAACCCTTCCTCGGCCTCGAGCCGTTCGAAGAAGGACGGATCGACGCGGTCGAGGTAGAGCCGTTTTGGCTTGCTCCCGCGCTGGAAGTTGGTTCCGAGCAGGAGATTGGCGTACTTCGCGCCCCTGACCTGTGCCGTGTCGGTGTCGTAGTTGTCCAGTCGCTTGCCGATCCCGCCCGGAATCGCGATCTCATCGAGGGAGATCTCGCCGGCCAGTACGTCCTCGATGACGCCGTTGACGTACTCCTTCGCGCCCTCGATGTCGCCCTCGCGGACGATCATCTCGATGACCCGATGCTGGACTTCCTTGGTGATCGGCGCGATGTCCGAGCGCTGGTACTCGAATCCCACGATGTCGACGTCGTTGACGTCTTTTCCTTCCTTCCAGGTGATGTGACCCGCGTAGCGTTTCTTCTTTCCCGCCTGGAAGAACCGACGGTAGAGCTTCTCGAATTCGATCTGGAAGCGGTGTGACTCGGCGTTCAGGTCCTCGCGCGCGAAGTCGTCGTAGCGGCCGTTGATGTACTCCTCGATGTGGAAGGAGTGCTCGAGGGCGTCTTCTTTCGCGACGTCGGGGCCGAGCTCGAGCATGACGCTGTCCGTGTCTCCATACGTAACTTGATAATCGAGCTCGTTTGCGGCCGAGTCGGTAAATTCGATTACTTCGCGGCCAGTGGCCGTGATTGCTGCTGCTGCTTCCTTATCATAGAGCCTGAATTGTTCCCATCCTGACACACCGTACAGCGAGTTCATGATGACCTTTACCGCCCCCTGCTGGCGGTCGTACTGCTCGTACTCGAGGCTCCCGGGTTCGTGCTCGTTTCGCAGTTCCTTCTTCTCCTCGCGCTCGGCGAGCAGTTCGGTGATCATCTCGCGCATGACGCCGTCGGGCTCCTTGCGGAAGTGGATCCCATCGTCTCCGACCGGTGCGACGTAGGTTTCCCCGTCGTACTCGTCGGGATCGACCTTCGTCTCCGGCGAGGCGTTGATCGTCGTCATACACATCGGATACAGCGACTTGAGGTCGAGGACGGTCACGTTCTCCTTGACGCCCGTGATCGGCTCGAACACCGCCCCGCCCTCGTACTCCTCGCCGGCCTCCTGTTGGCCCTTCGATGGCAGCGCGAACCGCCCGTAGGCCTCGTGGAGGACGTACATGTCGACCGCGTCGCCCGGCGTCGGCGCATCCTCGAGTTTGCAGCCGACGAACGAGCGCACTTCGTCCCAGAACGGGATGATCTCCTGCTGGCGGTCGAGTTCGACGCAGAGTTCGACGTCCCGCAGGTTGTACTCGAGCAACTGCGTGGGGTCGCCCTCCCAGAGGTCGCCGATGTCGCCGGCGTAGCGCTCCTTGCCGACGCCCAACTCCGCCTCCCCGACGGCGTCGAGCCGGTAGGAGTCCAGTTCGGAGAAGACCATCCGCTGGTAGCCATAGAGCAGGTCGAAGACGATCCGGCCCTTGATGTCGGGGCCGCCCCAGTTGCTGCGCCAGACCTCGTCGACCCGCGAGAGCCGGTCGATCGAGAGGTCGTACTCGTGGTGGGGACCCGCGAGCTCCTCGAGGCGGTCGAGGAAATAGGGCGCGTCGAAGTCCTCGAAATTCCACCCAGTAAGAAGGTCCGGATCAGTTTCTCGGACGTACTCGATGAATGCCTCGAGCATGGCCTCCTCTTCCTCGAAGCTCCGCACTTCGTGGTCGATCTCGCCCTCGATCGGATCGTAGTCGTCGATCTCGGTCGGAATCTCGCCGTCGCCGATCGGGGCCTCGTAGAGCCACATGATGTACTCGTCGTCGTACGAATCGTGGCTGGTGAGACAGACGATCGGTTCTTCGCCGTCCTCGGGGAATCCCGAGCGATCGTCGACCTCGATGTCGAAGGTGTTGACGCGTGGCTCGGCCTGTACGTCGGCCGCCTCGACCTCGTCGTGGGGGACGACCAGCGACTCGTCGTCGGCGCGGCGTTCAGGGACCCGGATCCCGCTGCGGACGTCCTTGTCGATCAGGAACCGGTTGGGGAACAGGATGTCGGCCTCGAAGTGGTCGAAGTCGTCGCGGACCTGTCCGACGTCTCGGGGCGTCTGGCCGAAGATCTTGGTGAGGCTCTCGCCCCGGATGCTCTCGTAGGGCTCGCCGTCCTCGTCGTACTCCGCGCTGCCCGTGAGTCGCTCGTAGTGCTCCTCGGGCGGTCGCTCGAGGCTCTCCGTCGGCGCGTAGAAGTAGGGTCTGAAGCCGACGACCTGTACGTGCTCTAACTCGCCCTCGGGCGTCCGTCCGAAGACGTGCATGATCGGTCGCTCCTCGTCGCCGTAGCCGGCGACCGTGTAGTCGACCTGCATCACGGCAAGCTCGAGTTGGCCCGCCGATTCGGGGAGCGTCTCCTCGACGACGTCGATCACCTCCGCAGCGTTCGAGCCGCCGTTGCCGGCGACGGCTACCGCCTCTTCCGTCGGCCGGTCGTCGGTCCCGTCGGAGTCGCCGCCGAACTCCGCGAGTCCGGTCTGGCCCGCCTCAGTCATGATACCGGGTTTTGCAGTCGCCGGATAAAAACCCCTCCGTCTGGAGTGGTCCCCAGTGGCGACGCTCGAGTGATGTCGACGGCACCCCTCGCCCACGCTCGACTCGTCCGACGACTATCGGATGTCAGGAGTACAGCGCCCATGCTTGCGGAAGCAGCAAGACATATAAATTGGTAACACATAGCATAGAGCCAGGTGACCGATGTGTCCACCCATATGAACGATGACGTGACGGATCAGCGCGAACCGAGTAGTGAACCCGCGGGGACCGCAACGATCGAGTCCTACGAGACCGAGGACGGCGTCGTCTTCTATGACGCCGAGAATCCGCTGGCGTGGGTAGAGACCTCCCGGACGCTTACTCTCGAGGAACTGGCCTGAGACGGGCTGCTGTCGCTGTTTTTCGGCGTCCCCGCGACCCGCTGTGGGGCTGGGACGGTACTAACTGACAGGAGTCCGGACGAAACGGCACTCGCGAAGCGAACGTTTTTCCTTCCGCTGGGCATCGTCTCGAACGTGGTATTCGACCGGACCGAGAACGAGCCCGAGGAGTGGGACCCCGAAGAGGAGTTCTACGACCCCGAGAGCGACTCGTTGACGATTCCACAGGTCTCGATCGAGGACGACGGTCCGGACGACGACCTGGACGAACTCACGAACCCGATCAGGGCACCGACCGTTTCGACCGGCGAAATGGACGTTCCCGACGAGATCCTCCAGACGTTCTGGGTGCTGGTGGTGGTGCTCAACGCCGCCGTGTTGCTCGTCTCGCTCGGTCTGTTGTTCCTGATTTTCGAGGGGAACCTGACCCGTGGGGGACCCCTCGTCGGTGGTGGACTCGTTTTGCTCGGTCTGGCCGGTCGACGATACAGACGGTTTCGGGCAGGCGACTACGGCAACACTGCCGGTACTGACGGTTCCGGAACCGATACCGCCGCTGACGGCGGCTCCGAGGACACGGAACCGACCGAGTCGACCACGGAGGGATCGGCCGAAACACCTTCACGGGACGGTACACAAGAGTAGCTACCCGACCGACCCATCGCCTATGAAAACAGTCGAGGACGACACCGGCAGACGATACCTGCTTCTCAGACGATCGGACAACGCGAGTCTCGTCCGTGATCCCGAAACCGGCAACGAGTGTTACGTTCAAAACGACCGCCTCGAGGCCGTCGACGGCGAGTCGGCGCTCGAGACGGCCGCCGGAACCGTGGCCGATCCGGTCCTGACGTTGCTGACCAACGTCCACGACGCGGAGACGCTCGGCCTGTTGATCGAACTCGCCGATCGGGGGCCACTCGGCGTCCGCACCCTGCTCGACGCCTACCAGTTCTGCGAGAGCGATCTCCACGGCCGGCTGACGGTCCTTTCGGCGGCCGGACTGCTCGAAGAAGCCGACGTTGCCGGCGAACGCGGATACGGGCTCACCGAGGACTGCGAACGCGCACTCGAGACGATCCGACCGGAAATCGAGCCGTCGAACGACGGGACGGCGGATACCGACTGAGTTCCGACCCCCCGTTCGGCAGCGATGCCGACGTTCTCCCCGTCAGTCCGACGCCAGCAGCTCCGCTTCCGGCGGCTCGCCGCGCTCGAGTCGCGACCGGTTCGACGTGGCGTCTTTCTCGACGCGGACCAGCGAGTCTGCCGCGCCGACGAGTTCCTCGTCGTGGCTGACGACGACGATCTGTTCGACGCCGAGATCGCGCATCGACTCGATCAGCGAGACGAGTTGGGTCACGTGACCCGAATCGAGAAACACCGTCGGCTCGTCGAGAATCAGCGGCGGCATCGGTGCCGATCCGTCGACGCCCTCGGCGAGCAGTCGGTAGATCGCACACCGCAGGCTGAGGTTGAACAGCGCTCGTTCGCCGCCGGACAGCTGTTCGGGCTCGAGAGCCTCGCCGTCTTTCTGATACACGGTCAGCCGGTAGTCGCCGTCGAGATCGATCGCCGCGTAGGAGTCGTTCTGATAGACCAGCTCGAACGTTTCGTTGAGCAGCCGCTCTAGGGTCTCGACGTTGTGCTGGCGCAGTTCTGCCCGCAGGTCGCCGTACGTGGTCTGGAGGCTCTCGGCCTCCTCGTAGAGGGATTCGAGTTGCTCACAACGATCCTCGACCGACTCGAGGCGGTCGCGAAGCCGCTCGAGTTCTTCGAGTTCGTTCTCGGCGGCACCGATGGCGTTTTGGATCTCGGTCCGCCGTTCCTCGAGTTCGGCGAGTTTGTCGTCGACCTGTTCGATGTAGCGCTCGGCGTTTTCCTTGTCCTCGCGTGCCGTTTCGATGCGGTCCTCGTCGAACTCCGACTCGAGGTCGCGTTTGCGGTCGCGCTTTTCGGAAAGCGTCTCGCGGCGCTCGTCGTTCATCTCCCTCCAGTCCTGCCGCCGTTCGCGGAGGGTTTCGATCTCGCTCTCGAGGCTCGCCCGCTCGTCGGCGATCGCGGAAACGCGTTCGAGGGATTCGAGGGTCTCCGTGAGCTCCCCGCGTTCGGTGTTGATCTCGCCGAGTTCGGCCCGTGCATCGGCCACCTCGTCCTGGCGTTTGGCCGCCGCGGATCGCTTTTCCTCGGCGTCGGCGTCGTACTCCGCGGCGTCCGCTCGGAGCTGATCGCGCTGGTCGCGCCGGTCCGCGAGGCTCTCGCGTTTCTCGGCGAGTAACTGTTCGATGTTGTCGCGATTTTCCTCGAGTCGCTCGACCCGTCGTTCGGCCTCGCGGAGGTCCTCGGCGCGGTCGATCCGGTCGTCGATCTCGTCGCGCTCCGCGTCGAGGTCGTCGCGCTCGGCCTCGAAGTCGGCGAGTTCCTCCTGGCGGTCGTCGAGCACGTCGACGTGGGGCGAGTCCTCGACCGGCTGGCCACACTCGGGGCACTTCCCCTCCTCGAGCAGCCGTTCGCCCTCCTCGATCGCGTTCTCGGCGGTGCGGATGTCGGCAGTGATGTCGTTGATCGCCGCGACCAGCTCCTCGCGTTCGGTCTCGAGGTCGGCAAGGCGAGACGCCGCCTCGCCGAACGCGATCGGCGCGTCGTCGAACGTCGCCCGCGCGGACTCGATCTCCGCCTCGAGGTCCTCGAGTTTCGCCTCGCGGTCCTCGATCGCCTCCTCGTCGGCCTCGATTCGCTCGTCGAGGTCGTCGGCCTCCTCGCGAGCGCGTTCGGCCTGGGCTTCGAGGTCGTCGGCCTCCTCGCGGAGTCGCTCGATCTCGTCGGTTCCGGTTTGAATCGTCACCGTCAGTTCCTGTAGCTCGTCGCCGAGGTCCTCGTCGCGAGCCTCGAGTTCCGCGATGCGGTCCCGGACCGCGTCCTCGCCGGGGTCGTCGCTCTCGAGGTCGACGGTCTCGAGGAGGTCGCCGCGTTCGGCCGCGAGTTCCTCGCGGCGGTCCCGAACCTCGCTGATTTCGTCGCCGGCCGCCTCGCGCTTGCGCTCGGTCTCGGAAATCTTCGATCGGAGGTCCTCGATATCGGCAGTCAGTTCCGCGATCTCCTCGCGGGTCTCCTCGTGGCGTTCGAGGACGTCTTCTGCCGTCTCGAGCGTCTCCTCGGCCTGCTCGCGCTGTGTCTCGTAGTGGTCGATCTCCTCGACGACGTCGCTGCGCCGGGACTCGAGGCTATTCAGCCGCTCGTGGAGCTCTTTCTCTTCTTTCTGCTCGACCTGCGTGCGAACGTCCTCGAGGACCTCTCGCTGCCCGTCGAGAACCGTCTTGACCCCGAGACGTGCCTCGCTGGCCCGCTCGCGGTAGTCCTCGAGCGCGCCCAGCTGGAGGAGATCGTCGATCATGTCCTGGCGGTCGCTCGGCGAGGCGTGAATGAGCTTGTTGACCTCGCCCTGGCGGACGTACGCGCAGTTGACGAACGCCTCGGCGTCCATCCGCAGGAGCTGGGTCACCTCCCGGCGAACGTCGCGGGCACCCTCGATCGTCTCCGTCGGCGTCTCGAGGACGCACTTCGTCGTGGTCGCGCGGTCGCCGCGCAGTTTGAGCCGGCGTTCGACGTGGTACTCGCGGCCGTCGTGGGTGAACCACAGTTCGACCTCGGACTCCTCCTCGCCGGTCGTGATCACGTCGTCTAAGGTGCGGTCGTCGAGCGCCTTCGAGCCGTAGAGCGCGAAGAAGACCGCCTCGAGCAGCGTCGACTTCCCGCTGCCGTTGACGCCGTGGACGACGGTGACGCCGCGCTCGAGCGTGAGGTCGGCGTCGCCGTAGCACTTGAAGTTCAGCAGGCGGACGCGGTCGACCCTCACGCGAAATCACCCAGCGAGGCGGTGTCGGCGTCCGTCTCGTCGGCGTCGTCGGCCGACCCGGTAGCCGCGTCGTCCTCGGTCGGTTCCACGGGGTCGTGGGCGGCCGACTCTTCGCTGTCAGCGGCGTTCGCTGATCGGTCGGCGTCGGCGGCGTCGACTTGGTCCGTACCCCCGTTGGCTACGGTTTCCTCGGCGAGCTGGTCGGCAACCGTCGTCACGTCCTCGTCGCCAGGTTCGCGCTCCGGTGCGGGCTCGAACGCCGACTCGTCGTCCTCGAGTAGCTCCCGGACTCGCCGTTCGACGGCGTCGCGGACGTTCGAATCGGCGAGGTCGTCGCTCCGGACGGTCTCGTCGATCTCGAGTGCGGCGTTGCTGAGGCCCATCTCGCGTATCCGTTCGCGGACGGCGTCGTCCGGGTTGGCGAAGCTTACCGACACGTCGTCGTCCTCGTCGGGGAGATCCCGGCGGTCGTTGACGCGGGCGACGAGGGCCCCGCGGTCGATCGCGAGTTCCTCGATGGCCGCCGGGGCGATCGGTCGGCCCTCGCCCTCGACGGTGACGATGACGACCGCGTCCGCGAGGTCGTGCTGGCGGACGCGTTCCTGCACGCGATCGATGCCCTCGCCGTCCGCGAGTTCGACGTCGACGAAGACGAACTCGCGGGTCGAGGAGAGGCCCCGGCGACTGATCGCGACCTCGTCGTCCTCGAAGTCCACGAGATTGTAGCCCCGGTCCTCGCGCTCGCTGGCGCTGGCGCGCTCGGTCGACCCGCAGTAGGTGACCCACGTGTCCAGTACCTCTGCGGTGTCCGGCGTGTGGTTGTCGCCCAGCAGGACGGCGTCGAAATCGACCGTCGACTCCGCGAGGGCGGTTTCGGTATCCCAGTCGGCGTGTGCGAAGGGCTCGAAGAGACCGTGACTCACTAAACTGGCATGAGCCGCTTCGTCCGGCAGCGCGTCGAAATCGTAGGTGAGGTCGTCCCGGCGCGAGCGGGGGACGAAGTCGAGGCCGTAGAAGGCGGTGTCGTCCACGAGGATCGGCTCGGCACCGAGACGCGTCGCCAGTCCGAGGTCCGCGAAGAGATCGAGCCACTGTGCGTCGCGTTTCGACTCGTGGTTGCCGACGACGGCGAGAAAGGGGATGTCGGCGTCCGCCAGCGTCCGGAGGACGTCGACGGTCCCCTGGAGGTCGACGAGTCCCGGCCGCCGGTCGTGAAAGAGGTCGCCGGCGTGGATCACCGCGTCGACGTCGTCGGCGACCGCGTCCTCGACGACCGAGCGGAAGGCCTCGAGGAAGTCCCGTCGTCGGTCGGGCGAGTTGTACTGCTGGTACCCGATGTGGGTATCGCCCGTGTGGATAACCCGCGTCATTGGCCAGTCGTTGGCGAGCCCGCCCTAAATGGGTTCCGTGACCGAAGTGAAAGTAAAAGCGACACGTCACAGGGCCGGGCCAACGCTCCGGCAGATCGACGACGGGCCGCGATGCCGACCTGTCCGTGTGGCGGCGCGCTATTCGCTTTCGAAACGCGATCGGAGAGAGCGCCTCGCGGACGGTCAGGGATCGCACAGAACCCACCAGCAGTAACGAGACGAGGGCGAGAAAACCGACGTGAGAAGAACCGCTCAGCAGACTGTGACGGTCGCGTTATGCCTCGATATCGAGGCTGTAGAGGCGCTTTCGCGCGTCGGAGAAGGAGAACCGGGAGTCGATGACGTTTTTCTCGTCGAGTCGATTGAGCGCGTACCGAACCGTTCGCGAGGGCAAGAGCGTCTCGTCGGCGATCTGTTGTTGGGTCATCGTCTCGTTGTACTCGAGGACTTTCGCGACGAGTTTCGCGCTCGGGGGTAGCTCCCGAACGTCGTCCCATGTTCCCCGATCGCTGGTCTCCCCTCGAAGCGACTCTGAAGCACTCATCGTACCTCCCCATTCCGAATACGAGGTAATAATATTTTCCATTCGTTCTAATGTTTTGCAGTTATATCCCGTTCGCGAGTGCACCTACCCGAAGTCTCTTATGAACCAACTTCCAAAGGACGGGTAATGAGCGATACTGTGGACGACGTCGACCTCCCATACGACGAGGACGAGGCGTCCCAACAGGAGAAGATCCAGGCGCTCGAGGACCGGCTGGAGATCCTCGAGACACAAAACGAGGAGATGCGCGACAAACTCCTCGATGCCAACGCCGAGAACAACAAGTACCAGCAGAAACTCGAGCGACTCACGCACGAGAACAAGAAGCTCAAGCAGTCCCCGCTGTTCGTCGCCACCGTCCAGGAAGTCACGGACGAGGGCGTCATCATCAAACAGCACGGGAACAACCAGGAGGCCCTGACCGAGGTCACCGACGAGATGCGCGACGACTTAGAGCCCGACGCCCGGGTCGCGGTCAACAACTCCCTCTCTATCGTCAAGCCGCTCTCGAACGAGACCGACGTCCGCGCCCGCGTGATGGAAGTCACCGAGAGCCCGGAAGTCAGCTACGAGGACATCGGCGGCCTCGAAGAGCAGATGCAGGAGGTCCGGGAGACCGTCGAGATGCCCCTCGAGAAGCCCGAGATGTTCGACGACGTGGGTATCGACCCGCCGAGCGGCGTTTTACTCTACGGGCCGCCGGGGACGGGCAAGACGATGCTCGCGAAGGCTGTCGCCAACCAGACCGACGCCACCTTCATCAAGATGGCCGGCTCGGAGCTGGTCCACAAGTTCATCGGTGAGGGCGCGAAGCTGGTCCGTGATCTCTTCGATGTCGCCCGCGAACACGAGCCCGCGGTCATCTTCATCGACGAGATCGACGCGATCGCCGCCAAGCGAACCGAATCCAAGACCTCCGGCGACGCCGAGGTCCAGCGGACGATGATGCAGCTCCTGAGCGAAATGGACGGCTTCGAGGAACGGGGCGAGATCCGGATCATCGCCGCGACGAACCGCTTCGACATGCTCGACCGCGCCATTCTCCGGCCCGGCCGGTTCGACCGTCTCATCGAGGTCCCAAAGCCCAACGCCGAGGGCCGCGAGATCATCTTCGAGATCCACACCCGCGGCATGAACGTCGCCGACGACGTCGACTTCGCCGAACTGGCCGTCGACGCCGAAGCGGCATCGGGTGCCGACATCAAGGCCGTCTGTACCGAGGCCGGCATGTTCGCGATCCGCGACGACCGCACCGAAATCCGGATGGAGGACTTCCGCAGTGCCTGGGACAAGGTCCAGGCCGAATCCGAGGAGAACGAACAGGTCTCGAAGACCTTCGCCTGAGTTCCTCGGTCCGAGATCGACGACGGCTCATTGCGTTCTGTGTTCGTTCGTTTGGATAGAGTGGTTCGAAAAACGGATTACTTCTCGATCCGACAGTAACGTAACTTTGGGTATGTTTTCTCCAATGGAGTCAGTCTTCGATAGACGACGGTAGCGCGCGCCGAGAGACCGGTCTTCCGGACACTATCTGAAATCCGCTCCGGAATTGCACCAGCGACGGAAGGTACTGCTGACTGGAGTCGCCTTCTAATTCGTTCGAACTCCGTCCGAACGAGCGGTGGTTGCTCTTTGTATGGGCAGGGGCCTCGATTCGAGATTGATGGGTTACTGCCCTCGTAGCACTAACCCGCGTTATACGCACTGACCACCTCTAAAACGTCCTGAAAGCCCACATCTACGCCATTATACCGTTCACCAGTATTGTGGGCTTGAAGCACTTCCAGTACCTCTTGGAACGACGGCTCGCCAGGATCGGTTGGTAATCCGTCATCGGCCACGGTTGAAGGAGATGTAATAGTATAGCCGTCGGACGGGATCGACTGGATCTGCTCTTTGTCGGCCAACTGAGTGTCTCCGCCATCACTACTTACACCAATCGAATAGCTATCCGTAGTGTCCGCGTTCTGTTCAGCCGTTACATCGACATCATACGATCCGGGTTGTCGGTCCTGTATCACGATCAACTCTTCCGTTGATCCCTCCCCATCGAGTGTGACCTCGTGATACGACCCATTTGGAATTTCGACTCGGTCCGGACCAACGACACGTCCCTCCGGATCCGCAACAGTGGTATTGACTGGTGAAGCCGTAAGAGTAAGCATCGATGAGGAGAGTGTCGTAACGTCTACAAACGTCGTGATCGCTGTCGTATATTCTTCGACGATCGTTTGGACATCCTCCGCAGTTGCAGGAGTTCCGTTTTGTAGTGCTTTTTTGAACGCGTGTCTATCACTGTTCAGTCCCCCATCTCCAACCCATTCATCCGCGAGTTCACGTACTTTCGATATCCCATCATCGAACTTCTTCGCTGCTTCCTGGTTGCTATGATCTTTTTCGAGTCTGGTGGCAGCGGTTTCGAAATTAGATGCAGCAGATGTGTATTTATTGTAGTAGTCGTCCTCTTGAAATCCCTGAGCATAGTTAAGTGCAGAACCAATCGAGGTCGAATGTCTAATATTGTTTATATTGTCGCGGAAAGCTGTAAGTTCGTCTTCCGCATCGCTGTAATCCTTGTCGCTCAACTCGTACGTTATTTGCGCAATATTGATATATGCATTAAAGAGTTCTTTGACGCTTTCTTTTTTCGCAGCTTCGCTGCTAAACATCTCTGCCGTGCGTTGGGCAGCCGTTGCCATTTCGTCCAGCGTATCGGAATCGTTGAGAATTGCCGCCTCAACCGAGATCGTCGCGACCGTTTTCTCGTTCGCATAGAACGGAAGCGAGAACGAAACGTCCGACCCCTGGCTCTCGAAGGCTTCTGCTGTATCTAGTTCGATGGTTAGCGGGACCGTCTCTCCTTTTGGAATGTCGAATGGTGGAACGCTCGAGTCATACTCGTCGACCATCCACGACTCCTCGATGAACGTGATTTCGTCCATTGACTCAGGAGTTATTCTAACCTCTCTTTCGGAATTGTTTGTGATGGTGAATTTTCTTGTAGGCGTCCCGCCAATAACGTTTGCACCGAACTGGAGCGTATCACGATCCACCGTGATTTCTGCAGGCGGAGAGTCGGAAGAGCCAGTCTCTGCTGCCTTAGAGTGATGCCCTAGTGTTCCAAGGGTAACGCGACTTCCCTCGCTTGAACCCTCGACACCCGCATCTAGTGCATAGACTGTGCCATCGTTACTCCCGACGTAGACAGTACCGTCCACGACTGTTGGAGACGACTCAATTACACCGTCAGTTGAAAACCGCCACTGTTCGACTCGATCTGCGGTCTTTGCCGTTGGATCAAAGGCATAAATCGTACCGTCGCCGTCACCGATGTAAACGACCCCATCGGCGACCGTGGGCGAGGATCTGATTGGATTGGTCGTTACGTCAGGTGCAATTGGTGTTCTCTCACCGGAATCAGCTTGTAGTTCGAAGAGCGTCCCAAACGAATAATCTGCTGCATAGACTGCCCCATCAGCGACCGTTGGTGAGGAGTAGACACCGGAATCCATGTTCCTTCTCCATTCCTTTTCACCACTGTCAGCGTCGATCGCATAAAAGTGGAAGTCGTAACTTCCGACATAGACTGTCCCGTTAGCAACCGTCGGAGACGAAATTATGGAGTCACCCGTCTCAAACGACCAATTCTCCGATCCGTCATCTGCACTAATGGCATAGACGCTATTATCACTACTGCCGACATAAACTGTCCCGTCACTGACTGTCGGAGACGAATCAACGGCACCGTCGGTCGAAAACGGTGAGTCCCATCGTTCGGTCCCGTCAGCAGCGTCTACTGCATAGACGTTCTGATCTCCCGCGCCGATATAGACCGTCCCATTCGCTACTGTTGGTGACGAATTGATGTCGCTGGCTCCTGTCTCGTACTGCCACTGTTCAGTCCCATCGTCGGCATTTATTGCATACACGACCCCGCTCTCATCAGCAATATAAACCGAGTTATTGGTAACTGCGGGCGACGAATATAGATCACCACCCGTTTCAAACGGGGAGTCCCATTTCTTGGCACCTGTGTTCGCGTCTAATGCATAGACATTATTGTCATCACTGCCAACAAAAACGGTCCCATCAACAACCGTCGGTGAACTTTGAACGGCACCCCCTGTCGAGAAGGTCCACTGTTTCGCTCCACCAGACGTGCCTCCCCCATCTTGCCCGCTGACTATTCCAGTCGTGCTAAATAGTGCACCAGTACCTGCTACTTTCAGCAACTCACGACGCGTATTATTAATAAACATACCTGAATTTCTTTCAGACATGTATGTCGTTCTCATTCGACTACTGGCTTCAGTCTTGGGGCCAAAGCGGACTAGCCGAGGTTAGACGCGCTCTGAACGGCAGGGAACACATACCTATTTTGACAACACACAGCTAGTTGTCGGAAAACGTGTCTATCTGTCCGCCGTTAGAGCGCTGAGAAGACGAGGTACGGTACGATGAACATGGCCACCGTCAACACGGCGAGGATTAGCACGTATCCGATGCCCGTTCCTGCCGCAGTGAGCCACGACGGATGCTCGAATTCGCTGAGATCGACTGCCATGTGTCTGCCATCCGGTGACGAACGCATAAACGTACCGGAACTCCGAGTCGAAAATCGGCGTTTACCGCCGCGATTCCGGCCGCAACTATCGTAGCCGTGAACGTCAATGCTCTCCACCTCGCCCGACGACGGTGCGATGAGTGTGTCAATCGTTTCAGTAGCTACTGTAGTACCGTTCCACCCGTCGACTGCAGGGTCGGCGGAGATCAGACCGCCGGATTCGACCCTCCAGTGCAGGCGTGGGCCGCCACTATCGATAGCTATCCTGATACCGCTCCCCGAAGAGCGAACCGGGCCTGTCGCCGCGAGGTGAAGCCAAAGCCGACCGCGTCGCATCGAGCGGCGTCACACTCCCAACAGAACGTCCCGGAATCGGGATCCCTCGAGTGGTGCGTCCGTTATCTGCGGGAGATGACATCGACCCGGCAGCTCGTTGGACTCGAGATCGATTTTCGGACTCCTTTTACCGGGTGACCCGCTACGAGCACGCAATGACGAAGATCGTCGTGGTGGACAACCACGGACAGTTCACCCACCTCGAGCGCCGGGCGCTTCGCGACCTCGGCGTCGATACGGAACTGATCGACAACGACACGCCACCCGAGGACGTCGACGCCGACGGCGTCGTCCTCTCTGGCGGGCCGGACATGAATCGGATCGGGAAGTCGACCGACTACCTCGCGGCCGACGTGCCGGTCCTTGGTATCTGTCTGGGGATGCAACTGATCGCCGAAGAACTCGGCGGCCGCGTCGAGAGCGGCGAGTACGGCGGCTATGCCGACGTCAACGTCGATATCGTCGACGAGGAGGATCCGCTGACCGGCACGCTGCATCCTGAAACGCGCGTCTGGGCGAGCCACGCCGACGAGGTCACGGAACTGCCCGACGGGTTCGAACTGACCGCGAAAAGCGACGTCTGCGACGTCGAGGCGATGAGCGACACTGACCGGGATCTCTACGGCGTCCAGTGGCACCCCGAGGTCGCCCACACCGAGGAGGGTGACGAGATCTTCGAGAACTTCCTGGCGATCTGCGAGTCGCGATAGACCCCCTCGAGTACCTGCCGTTTTCTTCGAGCGCTCACACTCGAGCGGGGAGTCCGTTCCGAGCGCTCCCGGTACTGCGACGAACGGTTAGGAGCCGGCACGACGGTCCGGCGCTGGCGCTACGAGAGACGATGTCGAAAGAAGGCGGCGTTACGAAACGAACGTCAGTAGCTGGACCAGCACGCCCAGCATGACGCCGAACGCGATGACCGTCTTTGGGTCGATACGGATCGCGTTCGAGTCCTCGGAGTCGAAGTACCGGACGAGTCCGGCACTGGACATCAGGCCGCCCGTGTTCTGTCCTTTATCCATACCGGATCCTATGTGCCCCTGAAACTAAACCTTTCGACCGACGCCGTCGACGACGACGGCAATGCAGTGGCAGTGGGAAACCCTTATGCGCGGCGCGTGGCAACTAGCGCTGAACCGTATGACTGTCACACTCAAGGACTTCTACGCGGACTGGTGTGGCCCCTGCAAGACCCAGGACCCGATCCTCGAGGAGCTCGAGGACGACTGGGAGGGCCGATTCGAAGTCGAGAAAGTAAACGTCGACGAACAACAGGACATTGCAAACGAATACCAGGTACGATCGCTGCCGACGCTCATCATCGAGAACGACGACGGCATCGTCGAGCGCTTCGTCGGCGTCACCCAGCGCGACGACATCGAAGACGCCCTCGAGTCGGCCGGCGCGTAAGCGACGATCACGTTCGTTTCCTGTCGGTTGTTGTTCGGAGGAGCGGTTGCCTCGAGCGACGCCGCTCAGTTGCCGATCGGTTCGACCGCGACCTGTGGACGCTCTCTCGGGGTATCGACGGACGCTCGAACTACGCAAACGAAATCGGCTATAGCTCGGCTATTCGACCGGACGTTTTTCGTATCGCTGGACGAACGGCCGACCATGACTCTCGAGACGGGTCGACCCGAGCGAGCGGCTATCGTCCTCGCGGGTGGCTACTCGACTCGCTTCGGCGAGGCGGACAAAGCCGTCGCCGACCTCGCCGGGACGCCGATGATCCGCCGCGTCGTCGACCGGATCGAACCCGTCGTCGACGACCTCGTCGTCAATTGTCGGGAAGAGCAGGTGCCAGCGATCCGGGAGGCCCTGGGGGGTGGCCTCGAACCGGACGCGTCGTTTGCGATCGACCCGATTCCCGATCGCGGACCCATGGCGGGTATCACGACGGGACTTCGAGCAGCCAGCGGAGCGGACGCGTTCGTCGTCGCCTGCGATATGCCCTTCGTCGATCCCGACTTCGCAGCCCATCTCTTCGATCGGGCGGCCGACCACGAGGCCGCGGTGCCCCGGCTCGACGACCAGTGGTTCCAGACGACCCAGGCCGTCTACAGCGTCGAGCCGATGCTCGCCGCCTGCGAGCGCGCTCTCGAGCGCGACGAGGGACGGATCGTCGAACCCCTGCTGGAACTCGACTACGTCGTCGTCGACGAGGACGAAATTCGGGAGTGTACGGCCCTCGAGACGTTCGAGAACGTCAACACCCGCACGGAGTTCGAGGGGGCGATCGATCGACTCGGGGATGAGTGAGTTGGTACCACAGTCGGCGGCGAGACGACTGACACCGCTCCTCCCTGAACGGCCAGTGCCGGGGTCGCTTGCCCCCGGTTCGCGAGCCCGCGTTCACTGACCGTCAGCGACGCCTATCTCTCGAGGACGTCGACGACCGGCTCGTCGGCGATCATCCGCGCCAGGACCACTCGCGGTACGCGCGGCGCTCGCTCGAGTACTCCCGTTGCGATTTCCTCGGCGATCGCTCGTCGGTCGGGGTCGTCCACCTTGTTGAGCAGCGGGACGACCGTCGCCCCGTCAGGAACGCCGTTCAGCCCGCCACGGTCGCTCGTGAGCACACGACTCACGTCCTCGGGTCGGACCGGATCACCGAGCTCGAGTCCAGTGATCGCTGCCACTCGCTCCGGTCGGTGGACGGACTCGGCCGAGAGCGGCTTCCCGACGGCGTGGACGCTCGCGATCGGGATCACGGTATCGACTCGCTGGGGAAGTTGCGGTTCGTCGTCGCCGGGTGCTTTGAACTCCCGCGTCCGGGCACCGTCGGCCTTGACGAGGACGAGATCGGCGGCGTCGGCCGCCGCGAGATCGTCGACGATCGCGGGGTCGTATCCCACGTACCGGTCCTCGCGCTCTCGCTCCGGGACGACGCCGACCGGCCACGCGTCCGTTCGCTCGAGTGCCGTGACCGGATCGTCAGTCACGACCACCGTCTCGACGTGGCGATCGAAGATGGGAATCCGGACCGTCGCCGTCACGACCGCTCGATGGGCTGAATCGCCCCTCGTCCGCTCAGCCAGCGTGTAGAGCGTCGTCTTCTTCCCGCCCGCACCGACGACGGCGACGACGCCCGACTCCGCCCCAAGTGCCTCGAAAACGTCCATATCGCTCTTTCTTCTGGTATCGGCTAATGGTTTGGGCTCGAGACCGTCTCTGCTCGATCCGGACGGGGGATCGATCCACGAACGCGGGAGTCTCGAGCGGGGCGCAACTCGAAGCACAGTTCCGTCGAAACCGTCGCGGAGATCGGACTCGGCAATCGGGTAGTACTGTCGCCCTCGAAAGAGTATGAATGTGGACGGCCACGGTTGCCCGGCGTTCCGGACGGGGGAATCTCGGTTGCCTTCTCCACCCCGCGACCCGTCGAGCGACAGGTGTCCGGCGGTCCACTGCTCGCTTCCGCGCCTGATGGGCTGTCGCCGACTAACCACGATGGGTCGTCCCTGCGGACGGCCATCGTAGACCGCTGTCCCCGACGGACGAGGCTTCCATGTTGGCTCCCGAGGCCCCGGCCGGTCTGACCGGACGCCCACGGTGTTCGGTCCCCGCTGATGACCATAGCGCGGGTAACGAGCAGGGCCAAACTGCCCGACCTAGTCCATCTCGTTGTAGACGACTGGTACTTAAGGGCCTTTCGCCTCGCGAACCGCCCGAGCCAGCGGCGATCGGGCGACTCGAGGGGTACCACAGGCGATTGGAACGTATCCTCCGCCAGACCGTCGCTCGCGGCACGAAATCGCGTCCGATAGGGACGCCGGCGGGCACGCCGGAGCGAGCAGTGAGTGGGACGAACACCGATTGACACCGCAGGACTGTTCCGTTTCGGAACCGATCCGGCCCGCGTCGGGTTCGCTCACCTTTCTTTGTGGCCGGCTATTTTGGATATTGCAATATTTTTCCGAATATATATTGTAGTATAGTCCATTAATCCTCGGCAATTGGCTAATCATTTGGTCAGAAACTGTTATATCGCGTGACCGATCTCCCTCGAGTGAACGATGAGCTATCGACTCCACGTTATGGCCGTCGATCGTCCGTTTTCCGGCCCCTGGCCGGGAGATCGCCGTGACCGTCCCGGAACCCGACGGAGGGCCGTCGCTCGAGCGGTCGTCGCCTCGTCAGTCCGATGACGATGGCCGATTCCGACGCGTCCCTCGCGGATCTCCCTCGCAGTTCGGACGGACTCGCGACCACCGACGACGCGCTGGCACGGCTCCGGGAGCGACTCCCCCGATTCCTCGAGGAACGGGTCGCCGATGCCGGCGCGGACCGTCTGGTCGTGGGCCTCGACGGCGGCGTCGAGACGGCGTTGGCAGCGACGTTCGCGGTCGAGGCTGTCGGACAGGACCGCGTAACGGGTCTCGTGATGCCGGCGTTTCTGAGTCACGAGGCGGTGTCCCGAAACGCGGAGGCGATCGCGACGGCGCTTGGCATCGAACACAGGCGGGTGCACCTCCAGCCGGTCTTGGCCGCGTTTCAGGAGGCGGTCGGTGGCTCCGACGGACCGGCCGACGACCTGGTCGCAACGAACAACGCGCTGTCACGGCTTCGGATGGCCTGTGCGTACTACGTCGCGAACACGACGAACGCGCTCGTCGTGGGAACGATCAACCGCACGCAGTCCCTCCTCGGTTCGGTCACGAAACACGGCGAGACGGGTGCCGACTGCCTCCTGTTCGGCGACCTCTACCGAACCGAAGTCGAGGCGCTCGCTCGAGCCGTCGGTATCCCCGAGGCGTTGACCGTCGAGACGTCGGGGTCGCCGCTTCACCCGGGCGAATCGCCGGCAGCGGCGCTCGGAATCTCGACGGAGACCGTCGATCGGGTCCTCCACGCCCGCGTGGACGACGGCGTCGACACGGCGACCGTGACCGAACGGACCGGCGTCGATCCGTCGATCATCGACCAACTCGCCGAGTGGTGCGACCGAACCCGGCACAAGCGTCGTTATCCCGAAACACCGGGGACGGACGCCTGACTGCTAGGGCCCCACCACGAGCCGTCGATGAAGCCGGCGACTCGAGAGGCTGTCGTCAACGGCCACACTGGAAGGCCGCCGACGATGGGTCGTTACGCTTCGCCCCCGGCACCCTCGGGCACGTCGCCGAACTCGCCCGCCACGAATTCGCGGGTGACGTCGGCGGATACCTCCTCGAGCGCTCGCTCGAAGTGTTCGCTCGTCAGTTCGATCGATTCGACGTCGCGTTCCTCGCCGGTCGCCTCGGCGCGGACGTGCTCGCGGACGGCGATCATCGGGCCCCTCGATCGCGACGAACTCGCCGCTCGAGACCCCGAGTTCGGTCATCGTCTCGCGGTCGATCGCGGCCAGGCCACTGCCTGCGTCCTTCCGTTTGAGTGGTTTTACACGGAGTCGCATGGCCACTGTGGTGTGCTTTGGACGGTCGTGATCGATGTCGTTCGTCGACGCGTTCGAACGTCAAACGACGGATTCAGGACAGGAACCGACCGATCGACGGACGCGAATCGAACGGTCGACGCGGAGGTGGTTCACCGGGGTGGACCCGGGAAACGGTTCACCGCAGCGGACGTGGTGGAACGGGGATGCTCGGTCGCCCGTGCCGAGTCCGGGGACGGTTAGCCCTCGAGTGGGATCTCTTTCCCCTGGGTGGTCGAGTCGGCGGTCGGCAGCCGGACCTCGAGGACGCCGTTCGTGTACTCGGCAGCGATTTCCTCGTCGTCGATCACCTTGGGGAAGCGGAACCGACGATGGTAGGTCTTCTTCCGGCCGCGACTCTCGTCGGAGTGCTCGGCGGCGACGTTCAGGATGCCGTCGTCCCATGCCAGATCGATCTCGTCGGTTTCGAAGCCCGGCATGTCGATCGTGAGGACGAACTCGTCGTCCTCCTCGTACAGTTCGTAGTCGCTACCACCTGCGTCACCGAACAGTTGGGAGGGCAGGTCGAGGCCTTGCATCCATGTGCTTGGTGGGCTCGTTCGCACCATGGCTGATCACCTCGAATTCAGTAGACGATTGCCCGCGGTTCGTAATAAATCTGCCGAATAACGTCCATCGGTAGCATACAACATTTCGACCGGTCGACTACAACGGAGGAAAAGGCCCATTAGTTCCCCAACACATCGGACAGGTATGGGACTCGGCAGCACTGCAAAGAAGATTCAGGCGCTTTCGGACCGGGCCGAAGCGATGTACAAGCAGGTACAGAAACTCCAGCAACGGATCACCGGGCTGGAAGAGAAGACGGACGAAACCCACGATACGGTCACGCGCATGGACCACCAACTCACCGAACAGCGCGCGCTCTTGCTCGCGATCGCCGACGAGCAGGGGATCGATGGAGAGGCGATCCTGGCCGACGCGGCGATCGACGACGCCGAACTCGAGGCCGACGCCGACGCCGAGGACGCCGAGACGACGGCGAACTCGGAATCGACGGACGACGCGACCACAGCCGACACGCCGGCAGAATAGCGCCACGGGACGAGCCGCCTCCCCGACGTCGAAAACGCTCGGCGCGGTCGAATCGAGTCGGACGCAGCGTCGACGGCCCGTTCGTCGCGTCGGATTCCGCTTCAGGCGACGAGCCGCCGGTGTTGTACCTTCATACACTGATCCTGAACGACGGCCCGACCGTCGGTTTCCGCGCGGGCCGCTGCCTCGTCGTCGCGAATGCCTTGCTGGGTCCAAATCGCCGCCACGTCGTCGCGCTCGAGGGCTGCATCGACGATCTCACTGACCTCGTCGCTGGGCCGGAAAATGCAGACTACGTCGATCTCGGCCTCGACGTCCGCGAGGGAGTCGTAGACGTCCCGACCGAAGATTTCGTCGGCGAACGGATTGACCGGAATGACGTCGTAGCCGTGCTCGAGCAGATACTTCGGCACGTCGTGGGCCGCTTTTCCAGGTGTGCTCGAGCAGCCGACGACGGCGATGGTGTCGTACGCGAGTATCTCCTCGAGTTCCGCCGGAGAGTCAACTGGCATGTGTGACTGTACGGGTTCGATCAGTAAACCTCTCGGGGTTCATACGGTCTCCTGTCCGTCAGTGCCGAGCAGGCGTCGTCGGCCCAGCGCTCGCCTCCGCTCGGGCTCCACTACGGTGAGAGACCGGCGGTCCGAATCGTGGGCTCGTCGCCGTCGGCCGACTCCTCGAGTTCGATGACGGCGTCGAACAACTGTTTGAGCGTGTTCATCGTCTGGTCGTCGTGGGCGGTCGAGTCGATGACGTAGACTCCCAGCGCGTCGGCACTCTGGATCCGTCCCGTAAAGACGTGGAGGAACCGAAAGACCGTCTGGAGGTCGGAGTACATCAATAGCGTCGAGACCGAATGCAAGAGGACCCGATTTTCCGTGAGGCCCCGACTCTCGTAGAACTCCTGGAGGAACTCCGAGAGCTTGATTCCGATCCCGGTCATGTCGACAGGGGAGGAGGCGTACTTGATCCGCGGGTCGTCGTCGATCGTCCCGATGCCACGCTGTTTCGTGACGCAATCGACGACGCCGATATCCGGTTCGATCCCCTCGGCGACGGTCTCGGCGAAGCTCTCGAGGACCTTGTCGGCGCTGTCTTTCGTGGTGACGATGATCGACCCGTCACCGCGGTTCGCGCCGCTCGCGAGGATATCGAAGGCGATCCGTCGTTTCCCCGTCAGTGGCGGGCCTGCGACGAGTACGTTCGCCCCCGGATCGAGTTCGGCATCCGGAAGGACATCTGCGAGGTCATACATACGAGATACTCACATCCATCGCCGTGGCAGCGACCGTTACTGGTTCCATAGCCCACTCCGGCGTCCGGCGTGTTGTTATTGAAATATGCGAAGCGGCTTATAGTACTTTTGATTATAAAACCAGTAGCGCACTTGTGAGCCGATGAGACGGCTTCGGGCACCGTCCCGTTCGACCCCGCTGCTATAGCGAGATCGGGAGGGATCGGACGCCACGGCCGACGATAAACGCCAGTGCAGCGAGAAACATCCCGTACTTGAGGCGTGATTGGCCGCTGCTTGGATCCGCGAAACTCTCGTATGCGGCGACGAGCATGACGGCATCAGCCGGGGCGACGACCACTAGATAGGCAAGCCCGAAGTCACCACGGAGGTAGGGGACGGGACTCGCGACGACGGCGACGACGAGGAGGCCAGCAGCGACGGTGAGCGCTCGCCGTTCCCCGATCGCGATCGGGAGCGTGTGCAACCCTTCCGCGCGGTCCCCCTCGATGTCCTCGACGTCTTTGATTATCTCTCGAGTCACCGTCGCGATCGCCGCGAGGACGAAGAGCACGACCGCCGGACCGATCTCCTCGACCGCCGCTGCCCCGAAGAGGAACGTGCTGCCGACCAGATACGCGACGAGCGCGTTCCCGAGGCCGGGCAGTCCCTTGAACAGTTCCGTGTACGCGATCAACGCGAAGAGATTGACGGCCGCGATGGCGATCGCCAGCGTGGGGAGGGTGATAGCGAGCGCGACCGCACCGGCGAACAACAGGAGACTGAACGCGAGCGCGCCGCGGGGACTCACCGCACCGCGGGGGATCGCCCGCTCGGGCTGATTGATCCGGTCGATCTCCCGGTCGAAGTAGTCGTTGATCGCGTTGCCCGCACCGACCGCCAGCGCCGTCGCGCCGACCGCCGCGGCGGTCGCAAGCGGCTTCTCGGCGAGGCCACCCGCGACGAACGAGCCGATGAACGTCAACACGCTCGCTGCGATCACGTTTACCGGCCGTGTCAACTCGAGCAACCCGCGACCCGTCTCCCCGGCAGTCATACCCGGCAGTGGTCATTCAGGCTGGTTAAACGGTACGGTCCGCGAGCACCGGCCTCGGTCTCCGCACCCGGCTCGTTTCTTCGTCAGCCGTGTGATTCGTCTCAATCAGGGCTTTTAGAGCGTGTTTCCGACGGATACGCGATCAGAAATAACGTCGTAACCCACCCGCCCAGGGACCCACTGCTCCGACTCGATGTCTCAGCGCCAGGCTTCGAGATCACAGAGCCCGTCACCCTCGATCTCGAGCCACTCGCGTACCCGCTCGTCGCCGCTGGCGTCCGCGGGGACGGCGGTCCAGACACCCTCGTCGTCCGAGAGCAACTCGAGGGGCGTCACGCCGGACTGCGTCTCGTCTGGGACTGGGGTCTCGTGTCTCGTCATGGTCCACCTCGTCCGTGGGGCCCCATCCTAAAGACCCCCGGAGCCGATTGTCACCGGCTGAAAATTCCTCGAGAGGGGGGTGTGTCGGTCCCTGTCTCATTCGGTGCAAATCGAGTGACTTATACGGACCCGCCCGGAATAACGCGATGCGGGCGCTTAGCTCAGCCTGGACAGAGTACTTGGCTTCGGACCAAGCTGCCGCGGGTTCAAATCCTGCAGCGCCCATTCGTTTTCCGAACGGATCACATTCGCAAGACGGCGGTACATCGTTTATAAATGAGCCGCCGATCGCGCATTTGATTTCGTTCGATTATCGAACGGGGGTCTCGGCCCACGATTCCCGAACATGCGTCACTGGGAGAGTGGCGAGCGGTTGCAACTCCCCTGGGAGAATCAGGTCGGCGAAGTCGATGGAGTCGACGTCGAGTTTCACACCAGCAACATCGAACTCGACCGCGGTCTCGAGTTGCTGCCGGAGTTCTTCGCGGCGATCTTCGAGCACGCCGGCGAGCGCATTCACTCGGAGTATTTCAGAACGACCCCGCATTCGGCGAGTCGAATGTGGGCGTACGAGCGGTACGTTCGGATTCGCCGTGAATGGGCTGAGAAGCTCTCGTCGGCCGGTGTCTTACAGAAGGTCGCGCACTATCTGTCCGACCTCGAGGGAGTGAAAGCCAAGCTCCATCTCGACAACGAGGAAGTCGTCAACCACCAGAATCGGCTGTTCTTGAATCCAGCATCCGCAAGCAAGCTCCTACCGAGCCACACGTACGGACGGAAATTCGAGATCTACCAGCTCGCCGATCCCGACGCGGTTTCGAAGGATCACCCATCCTACCACCCGAAGGTGGAAGTCCTGGTGAACAAGTCGATGAACGACGGCGAGGCATGGGCGTGGGCCGATCGCCACGAAGTGACTGAGCAAATCGAGGAGACCCTGTTGAACGCGCTGCACTGGGAAGACATCCCGCTCGGGCCCGACGGCAGCGGTGTCTACGTTGCTGACGATCACTTCGACGCGGTCGCTCGAGACGACCTGGTCGAACTGTACGAAGATCCCACCCCGCGCCTCGAGGCGAAGTCGGACCACCTGTTGATGACGACGCTCCGCGATATGGGCGAGACCGCCCGCGACGTTTCGGAGACGATCGCGACCGATGGCGGCGCGACCGTCGACGACCTCGCCGACCAACTGGGGAAGCACCCCGCGACGATCTACCGAGCGATCAACGACCTCGGTGACATCCTCGAGTTAGACCAGGGCGACGTGTCGTTCCGAGCCCGGAAGTATCGCGAGGAACTCCGCGCGCTCGTCGAGTCCGCCGAGTACGCGATCGAGAGCTACGCCGATCGGATGCAACACATCATGGGCTTGGCCGATCACGTCGCCGAGTCCTCGCCCTTCCAAGAGTGGCTCGCGAAGAACGGTGCTGACCTCGAGTTCGACGAGAACGGCGACCCGCGACAGATGCGGATCGATACGATCCTTTCGCGGTTGAAGTACGATAGTTTCGAGAACGTCGCGACGATCGCCAGTGAGGCCCTCGAGAGCGGGGGTCGGCACCGCGATCGCACCGCAGCGCCGGCGGGGTCGTTTCGCGCTTCGCGCGAAAGCCCCCTTGGCGGGTGTCTCCAAGGGGACTTCGACAAAAAATTACAGCACCCCGCCCCTGCTTCCGCACGTGGAACTCCAGTTGAAGCACATGAAGCGGGGGTCAGCACCTATCGCCACGTAATCTGTATTGTCACTTCCCACCTACTGGACCGGTTGTCAAGCGCGTCGGAATGGACTCACTAATCGAATTTGAAGACTATCTGGAGAAAATATTGTACACCTAAACAGAATTAACATCCTGAAAACGATATCTTACACCGAAGAGTTCCAGATATGGAGTACAATCCAACAAGAAGAACAGTCCTCGCATCGAGTGGGTTGCTCACAGCTGGTCTCGCCGGTATAGGCGCGGCGCAAGAAGGTGAAGATCCCCCGATTCAAATCCAACAAGACGGTCCGGCACCGGTCGATCTCGGGACGGCCTGTGATTTTTCGATCCTGGCAAAATCCGGAATATCGAGCGTTCCCAATTCCGACGTGGCGGGAGACATTGGCGTGAGCCCGATTGCGTCGACTGCGATAACAGGATTCGATCTGACGTTGGATGCGACGGGCGTCTTCGCGACGTCGACGCAGGTGGGCGGACGGGTGTACGCGGCAGATTATTCGGAGCCGACCCCGTCCAGATTGACCACGGCCGTGAGCGATATGGAAACCGCGTTTACCGATGCGTACGGCCGCATCCCACCGGACTTTACAAATGTAGGCGGCGGCAATCTCGACGGAGAAACACTGACTCCAGGAGTGTACAATTGGGATACGGGCCTCTCGATCGACGGAGATATCACCCTCGACGGTGGTCCGGACGACATCTGGATTTTCCAGGTCGCGGGAGGTCTCAGCGTGGCGAGTGGGGTAACCGTCAATCTGGAAGGGGGCGCGCAGGCCGAGAACATCGTCTGGGTGGTCGCCGGTGGTCCCGGCGTCGAGATCGGAACGGACGCAAACTTTGCGGGGGTCGTGCTGGCCCAGACGGCGATCAACGTACTCACCGACGCAACGGTGGACGGCTGTTTGTACGCCCAAACCGCCGTCAATCTTCAGATGGCGACGGTTACCGGCTGTGACTGCGATCTCGTAGACCTGCAAGTGGACTCGGCGTGTGAAGATGAGGAGGGGGAGATCACGGTATCGAACCCCAACAGCGTCTCGGTGATGGTAACCGTCACCGGTCCCGATGCGTACGAGGAGACCATGGAGGTTCCTGCCGGCGGTTCGGCGACGTGGGGGAATCTCGCGGACGGAACGTACTCGCTCGAGACCGACAATATCGCAATCGGTCTCGACATCACGACGCTCGACATTAGTTGCGATTCGGCCATTCCTGACGTCGTAACGACGCCGGCGACGGAGGTTAACGGCTCGACGGCCACGCTCAACGGTGAGTTGACCGACCTCGGCGACTTCGACACCGTCGATGTCTTCTTCGAGTGGCGCGAACTCGGCGAGGAGGAGTGGAACACCACCGCGCCGCAGACACTCGACGCGTCCGGCGACTTCGACGACGAAATCGCGGGCCTCGAACCCGGAAACACGTACGAATTCCGGGCGATCGGGCTGGCGAACGGTGAACGCGTCGAAGGGGCCACGCTTCGCATCATCAAGACGGTGCCAGGTGTACCAGAGGTCATCACAGAGCCGGCAACGGAGGTCAACGGCTCGACGGCCACGCTCAACGGCGAACTGCTCGATCTCGGCGACTACGACACCGTCGACGTCTTCTTCGAGTGGCGTGAACTCGGCACGGAGGAGTGGACTGCCACCGAGACGCAGACCCTTGACGCGCCCGGCGACTTCAGTGACGGGATTGAAGGCCTCGAACCCGGCGGCACGTACGAATTCCGGGCGGTCGTCGTGGCTAATGGCACGCGTGAGGAAGGAGCCATTATCTCGTTCACCAAAGACGAACCTGGCGCACCCATCGTCGAAACTCAGGTGGCGACGGAGGTCAACGGGTCGACGGCCACGCTCAACGGTGAGTTGATCGATATCGGTGACTTCGACACGGTCGATGTCTTCTTCGAGTGGCGCGAACTCGGCGAGGAGGAGTGGAACACCACCACGCCGCAGACGCTCGACGCGCCCGGCGACTTCAGCGACGAGATCTCCGGCCTCGAGCCCGGGAACACGTACGTATTCCGGGCAGTCGTCGTGGCGAATGGCACGCGCGAGGAAGGAACCATCGTCTCGTTCACCAAAGTTGAGGCCGGCGTCCCCAATGTCGAGACAGAGCCGGCGACGGAAATCAACGGGTCGACGGCCACGCTCAACGGCGAACTGATCGATCTCGGGGACTTCGACACCGCCGACGTCTTCTTCGAGTGGCGTGAACTCGGCGCAGACGAGTGGATCACCACCGAGTTCCAGACGCTCGACGAGCCTGGTAACTTCAGCGCCGGGATCGAAGGCCTCGAACTCGGTTCCACGTACGAATTCCGGGCGGCCATGGTAGCGAACGATGAACGGTTCCTCGGAACCACGCTCTCGTTTACCAAGCTCAGCCCGGACGAGTTGGACGTCGAGACGAAGCCGGCGACGGAGGTCAACGGCTCGACGGCCACGCTCAACGGCGAACTGCTCGAACTCGAGGGTGCAGCGGAGGTTACCGTCTACTTCCTGTACCGCGTCAAGGGGACCGAGGTGTGGACGTTTACCGACGAGACGGTCCTCACCGGACCCGGACCGTTCAATGCGACGGCGATGAACCTCGAGACTGGCACGACCTACGAGTTCCGAGCGGTCGCTCAGGTCGGTGCCACGGTTGTCTACGGGGACATTCTGGAATTTACGAAGGCACCCGAGAATGGGGACGACGGGAAGAACAAGAAGAAGCTAAAACGCAAATATAAGCGTGCAAAGCGTGAGTACGAGGAGTACAAAAAGAAATACGAGAAGGGCAAGGTGAACAAAAAGCAACTCAAAAAGAAGAAACACGCCTACGAGCGCGCAAAACGCGAGTACGAGGAGTATAAACAGAAGTATAAGCACGCGTCCTGAATCGGCCAAACAACCGCCTTCGGGCGCATTCGACCGCGCTGACCGTGGCATCACCTCGATCGGTTCTTTATTTGGCCCTCTTGAACCGCGGTGTAATAGGACTCTTTGGGCCAGTCGAGACGATCGTGCAACCGTCGACATAGTAGCACTCTTCAGATTTTTGATCACAGTATTTTGCATACATATTAATCGAAGAATTCTCACTGTGAACGTTTGAATAGAATCTCTGGAACTCGTTTCCAAAACAACCACTCGGGGTTGTACGTCGACAGAATCCGATTCCTGAATATGTACACGAGTCGCGACTCGCCGTGTGCATATCTCGAGTTGAGCCGTCGCTCGAGTCCGTGTTCTCATCCGCTATTCGATAGGACTCACCGATTGTGGGCCGAAATGGGCCGTTCAGTGAGTCGAAAAAACTAGGATTTCGGTGGTCGTGTGTACGAGCATGCGAATCAGAACCGACGGCGACTACGCGTATCGACGGGATGCGATCGAACGCGCAGCTGACTGCTACGATTGTAACAAGACGAAGGCAGTCGTCAGTGCCTGCGACGACGTGCGGAAGTTCGTCCAGGCTATCCGCCAGGTCCTCGAGCGCGACGACCTTACACTCGAACAGCGTCGGGAGATCGCCGAGACGCTCTCGACTCGAGCAGTAACGTTCGAGGTTGAGACTGAAATCGGGGTCATCACCGACTGACTCTATCCATCTATTCGAGATTCCGGCAAGTGAGATAGCCGTACGGTAGGTACGCATGTGCGGTAACTACGGGTCGCTACTGAGAGGGGGTCCACCCGCCAGTAGAAGTGAAGTAGTATCAGCAGATCACCTACTTAGAATGTCGTTCCTATTTGATCTCCGAGAGGGATGACCTTTTTCACCGTGAGTCTGGCTGCATAGGTATGAAGCAGTCTCGACGGGCATTCGTGGTTGTTCTGGTGGGAATCGGGAGTGGGTGTGTAGGAACTCGCCAGTCCTCGCCAACGACCACAGAGTCTGACACGGACGGCGACGGGGTTCCTGATCGCGCCGACCGCTATCCGAACGACTCTCGTAGGGCGTTCCGAGATCATAGCAGGGAAGGCACCTACACGCTTCGTCCCGGTCAATTCTCGGCCACTGCGCTCACGAACTCGCCAGAGGCGAGTGGCGAGGTCTTGCACTACGACGTTGAAGTCGAAGGCGACACGGAGGTTGATTGCCTCGTCTTTGAGCGGGAGGCCTATGACGCCTACGCGGCCGGTGCCCGCGATGTTCCCATCGTCTCCGAATATAGCCGAACGGGAGTTACCAAAACAACCCTCACACGCACGCTTGACAAAGGCGAGTACCTCTTTTCACTTGATTACACCAGCCAAGTGACCGCTCCAAGCGAACAAAGCGTTACCGTGAATCTCTATCTAGAACTCGCTGAACCAGCCGACCAATAGTACACTGCCACTAGCGTCCCCCTTACCTCCTCCCTTATCCAAAGGGTATCTCTCCACCACCGTTCTGCTAAAAAATGGAAGCGATCGAGATCTTCGCTTGCTCGGTCCCGCGGTGATCGCCACCACCGTGCCAGCGAATCAATGGGAGATCGCTCGAGCGGTTCAGGATTACATCGATGGGCCGAGAGCGGACGTGACCGACGACCATGGCGGGTCTGCCTTCGACTGAACGAAGCACCGGGGCTTTGGTTCGATGCTCGAGTGGGCGTCACCGGGATTCGCGATCATCCAAACTGGTCAAGACGGGGAGTGCACGCATCGATCGGCAGCCAGTTTTCTGCAGACACTGGAGAAGCGATTCCAAATCAGGGTGCTTCCCGGGTCTTTCAGGCTCGCCGTGGTGAATCTCGGGAATGGTCTTTCAGGAGGGCTCAGAACGATTCGTCCGGTTCCTCGGTTTGCTCACCGAGCGCTGGCGGCGTGCGATCGCTGTAGCCCTTCCGTCCGATGGCACCTTCGGAGACGTTGCTGAAGATGGCTGTACGGGCCTCCGCAGGCGAATCGAACTGCTCTTCACGCACCGGATTCAGCACCTCCTCGAGCGTCTGTTCGCCGTCTTGGAACCGGAGGATCGCACTCCCGTATGCCTCGACCAGTTCTTCGCACGTCGTCGGATACTCGTGTTGATCGAGCTGGTGGGCGAGGGGGCCGAACTCGACCCCGTGCTCTCTGAGGCGTTCGCTATCGGTTGGGTCAGACATGACGGGGTATTTTACATCATCGATCATAATAAATGCCACACGTGATTTCTCGGCCTGGGTAGTTCGTCACAGATGTGATTCCGTGTGCCCTGTTGAATAGAGTGGAAGGGTCGGTCAAACGTATTTGTGCGTGGGAGTGGCAGCGTTTCACATGCCCACAATCGAATTCGAGGGTGAAACGCTCGAGGCCAACACCGGGGACGACCTCCGTCGAACACTCCTCGATGCAGGGCTCACCCCGCACAACGGGAAAGCACAGTATACGAACTGTCACGGCAACGGGATCTGCGGAACGTGTGCCGTCGAAATCGTCGCGGGCGAGGCCGCCGATCCCACAAAGAAAGAGCGCCGTCGCCTCAGATTCCCGCCCCACAGTCCCGACTCCGGGCTCCGGTTAGCGTGTCAACTCTCGATCGAGGACGACCTCGTCGTTCGGAAACACCCGGGCTACTGGGGCCAGAACATCGAACACGACGAGCCGTGATATCGTGAGTCGTCCGTGCCGTCCCTGTAACAGAACTGGTCGAACCGTCCCGATACTGTCAGAGACACTCCGCTGATTGACATCCTCCTCCGGCTAAAGCCGGAGGAATCCCAAGCGTTGGGATATTAGGGTTTGCAGACCCCCTGCCTCTCGTGTTGAACGACCCGCTCTCGCGGTCGAACAGGAAGACTCCGGGCTGTGCCAACCAGCCGTTACTCATATCACCCGTCGGGGGATTCTGAGTTATCTTTCTCCGAATGTTCACCGCACCGTTCACGTCCGCGTTCATCGTCGTCTCGCACGACGAACAGACGTACAAACCCCGCTCCACGCGGTTGCTATCACGAATCTGCCCACAAGACGAACACGTCTTGCTCGTGTTCTCCTCGTCTACACGGTCAACGAGAATGCCGTGTTCTTCGGCCTTGTACTCAAGCAGACGAGCGAAGCGGTCGAACTCCCACCCGTGGAGTTTCTTGTTCCCCGACCCAACCCAGTTCCGCGAGTCACCGTTCTCATCCTCACGGATGTCGCTGAGGTCGCCAACCGCAATCTCTCTTACACCTTCTTCGACACACCGCTGAACGATGTGTTTCGAGAGGGTGTGGAGGAAATGGTCTTTGCGTCGGGAGAGTTTCTGCCGAGCCGTCCGCGCACGTTTTGACGGCCCGTTCTCGCCTTCGGTTTGGTACTCCTCGCGGGTGAAGTAGTGCTTGTCCTCTTTCAACGTGTTCCCTGGATACAGCTCCGAGGGGCCATCCTCGTAGTTGATGGCAAGGTAGTTGCTGATTCCGAGGTCGATCCCCGCCGTGTTGTCGCCCGGTGCGTCTTCCACGGGGATCTCCTTTTTACAGACGAGGTGGAGTTCCCACTCGTCGCCGTATTGCGCCTGTTCAGCGTATAACTGTATCTCGTGGCACCGCCATCTTCGAGGAACTCCTGTACGGTGGCGTAGTACTTCGGTCGGTGGATCCCGACAGTCGGTTACAGGACGCACTCGCGCTCGGGGAGGAGCAAACGGGCAGGGTTTTCTCAGAGCACGCCCGTCGCGACGAGCCCCACGAGAACGACGAGGAGCACCGACACGACGGCCCCCGCGGCGAGTGGCACGTTCTCCATCGCCTTCCGGTGGAGGGGCATGACCTCGTACTCCTCGCGGAACGCCTCGAGGTTCGCCTCGTCGTAGAAGTACTTGGTCGCGAGCGCGAACCGCTCGGTGACCGCACAGCCGGTACAGACCGGCTCGCCCTCGAGGCGTTCGGTCCGGATGTGGGCCTCGCAGTTGATGCTGCCACAGTTGTCACAGTAGGTCAATGACGCGGCCGAGTCCGCGTCACAGTGGACGCAGCGATGGATGCCGTCCTCGATGGGGAGCCGGGAGGGGCCGGCAGCGTAATACTCGTACGCGTAGGAGTACTGCTGCAACCGTGTCGTCTGTCGAACCTCGGGCAGATAGATGGGGGTGATCGACTGGACGGAGACGTCCGACTGGCGCGGCTCGCAGGTCTTCTCGTAGGTCACGTTGTTGTCGCCGGTGTAGGTCACGGTCGTCGTGTGACGATCCCGGAGTCGATCGACGGCCCAGGACTTGTATTCCGTTTCGGTCTGGCCGAACCGATCTACCTCGACCGTGTCGAACACCTCCTCGAGCGCTGTCTCCTCAAGTTCGATCGTTCGTCGCAGGTTGTCGGTGACGAGCCGGCCGACGTCGTCGTCTAGGATTCGCGGTCGGGTCCGCCCCGCGTGGACGACGAACGTGGTCGTCTCGTCGAGGCGATGGATCACGCCGACCGACGTCTCGAAGACGGCGTTCGTCCGTGCGCTGATGACGACGACCGGCTCGAACGTCGCCTGAACGTGAGGATCCGGAAGCTCGTCGGGAGCGACGTTCTCGACGTCGCGAAACGCCTCGCGGACGGGAGCGTCGATCCCGCGAGCGGGATCGAACGGTCGGAACGTCTCGTCACAGAGGATCTCGATGCGGCCGTTGTAGAGATCGAGGCCGACTTCGTCGGCGATCTCGCGGAGGTCCCGCCCGTCGACGAGCTGGATCGGATAGGGGTCGTCGGTCCGGTCGAGTCGCTCGGCGTACTCTCGAGCCGGACCGGTGAAGCGTCCGGTCGTGACGACCATGCCGCGTTTCGGGCCATCGTGGTCGAACGTCGCGATCGCGGAGTGGAGTTTCTGGACGACGGGCCGACCGACGGTCTCGGTGTGCTTACACTCGACGACGATCCCCCGCCGGGTTCCGTCGACGACTTCCACCATGGTGATGTCCCGTCCCTCGTCGGCCGTTCGCGACGCCTGGCGAACGTCTTCGTAGCCAAGGTTTCGAAACACGTCCTCCATCACGTCCTCGAATTCGAAGCCCGAAAGCTCGTCTAGTACCGCCATCGTTCGTCCGATGTCGATGTCGCCCCGGTGACAAATACGTTGCGCTCGAGACGGGGTCCGGGTCGCTCGCGTCGCGGTGGAGTCACGGACAGTTCGACCGCACTGTGAGATCACTCGGCTGCGTTGCCCTCGAGCCACGACTCGAGTCGAGCGACGACCGCCCGTGCGATGGCGTCACCGATTCGGTCGGACGCGTCGGAGAGGTCCCAGACGTAGTCGCCGGTCCCGGTGATGGAGACCCACTCGACGTAGCCGTGGCGATCCAACTCGAGCAAGAGCGTCTCGAAGACGGATTCGTCGAGGCGACACCCCAGCGATTCTTCGATCGACGCGGCCAGTTGGGAGGTCGTTGCGACGATGCGCCCCTCGATGGTGGTATCGGCGATTGCGGGTCCTGCTGTCGGTGTCGGCGGGGATGGCGGCCGATCGGTCATTCTCGGACTGCATCTGGGCCAGGGGGTATTAACAGTGGTGTATTCGGGACGAGCGGTGGGGCTGCCAGCTATCCCACCAGGGGCAGCGACCGGGTCGGCGGCTCGGGACTCCGTGGGACACGAGTAAGTGGGCTGCCCTCGTCGTCACTGCTCCCTGCACGTCTCTGATCCGACCGTGCCGATCGCCGTACAGTGGTCCCTCGCGGTGTGGGGCAGTCCGACTACTCGACCGTCATTCGGCGGGTAACTCGTCGATCATGACGACGGCCTCGCCATCGATGACCGTCTCGCCGTCCTCGTCGCTGACGATCGTCTGTAACCGGTACTGATCCCCGCCGAGGCTCTCGACGATTTCGCACTCGGCGGTGACGTACTCGCCAATTCGCACCGGGGCCGCGAACTCGAGGTCCTGGGAGAGATAGACCGTTACGCCGGGGAACCGTGCGAGCGCGGCGCTGATCGTTCCCGCGACGAGCGTCCCGTGGGCGATCCGCCCCTCGAACCGGGTGGCGTCGGCGAACTCGGACTCGAGGTGAAGCCGGTTGGTGTCGCCGGAGACCTGTGCGAAGGCGGTGACGTCGGCGTCCGTGATCGGTTTCCGAAAGCGGACGTAATCGCCGACCCCGAGCGAGTCGTAGTCATCCGCCGAGCGCTCCATAACCCAGGTTTCGTCGCCGAACGCGATCTCCACAGCCGGCGTCGGCGTCGTCGAGTCGACCTCCAGGTGGGGAGCGGACGCGTCTCCAACCGAGGGGCTGAACCCCATCGCGGCGAGGAGCGCGTTGTTGGCCTCGACGTAGCTATTGACGACGTGTTTCGAGATGCTGGACCACTGCTCGGCCGCTGGAAGGGAGGTGTCGGCGTCGGCGTCCGGACATTGACTACTCATAGGTGTGTGGGAAGGTCCCGTTCGGCGGGAGGCGCGATTCCGAATAGAACTAGCACGGTCGCTGCCTTTGTCGTGTCGCCAAAGTATATTGGTGATTGGGGGGTACTCTCCCGACCGCTGACCGGTTCCCTGCGCCTCCGATCGCTCCACGTCGAACAGTTTCGCTTCCCGGCGATGCTGGTCCGTGCCCGGTCGTAGCCGTGGGAGAGCAGCCGCGGAGGTCGAACGGACGGGAGACAGCTGGGTGATCGAACGGATGGAAGGCGGCCGGGTTCTACTGCGTTCTTCGAGGGAACATCGGGCAGGGCGCGTGATCGATCGATACCGATCGGGACGGCGCTGGTGCCGTCCGCGGATGCGTGGCCTACGCCGGGAGCCCCGCGAGAAAGTCACTCGTCACCGCGTTGAACGCACGAGGGCGGTCCCGATTGACGAGGTGTCCCGAATTATCGAGTTCCAGTTGGTCGCCGTCGGCGACCGCCGAGACGATCTGTTGTCCCTGTCGTTTGACGAGCGGGGCTTCCTGCTCGCCGTGGACCACGAGCGTCGGCGTTTCGATGCCGGTCAGTGCGGGCGGATCGTACCGATAGAGGGCGTCGAAGATCTTCCGAAACTCGGCGGTCGAGATGTCGCCGACCTCCTCGATCGCGTCGGCCCTGATCTCGGGATCGACCGACAGCCACCGCTGTCCGGTCGTCGCCTGAATGGAATACAGCATCGATCGGAACGTGACTTCGGTTCCCGATAGCGACAGCGACGCGGACAGCGCCGGAAGCGGCGACCAGAACGACTTCACGTCCGTCGGCAGCTCGATCGGGGGCATCGACCGCACTGCGCCGCCGAGAATCGCGCCCGCCGCGCCGTCGGGATGCCGATCCAGATACTCCTGGACGACCATCGATCCAAGCGAGAGCCCACAGAGGATCGGCCGGTCGATCGCGAGTTCCGAACACAGCGCCTCGAGGTCGTCGGTAAAGAGCCCGATCGAGTACTGGCTGGGCTCCGTTCGACCGGTTGCTCCGTGGCCCCGAACGTCGAGCGTGACGACCCGATAGTCGTCGGCGAAGTGCTCGACCTGGGGTTCCCAGGCCGTGCCGTCCATCCAGCCGCCGTGGACGAACACCAGCGGTGGGCCGTCGCCGTTCGTCTCGTACCAGATGGTCCCGTCCTCGAGTTCGAGTTCTGCCATACGACGACTAGGGGCCGATCGCTCTTACAATGACGGGTTGCGGCTGACGGACCTGTAACGAGCGCTCGAGCGACCGACTACTGGCCGTCGTCGGCCGCGCTCTCGGCGGCGGCCCGAACCGTTTCGACCGACAACGAGGCGAGGTCGACCAGTTCGCCGTCGGTCTCGCCGGCGACCAGTTCCGAGAGGCCGGCCCGGGAGTCGTCGCCGGCGTCGACGACGATCACGCGAGTATCGCTCGTGGCGAGCGCTCGTGCCGCGGTTCGCGTCGCTTCGGTCGGGCTCCCGTCGGCGACGTTGGCCCGCCCGTCGGTGACGAGGACGACGACCGAGGCGTCGGTGTCGGCACGCTCGAGGACCCGTCGAGAGGTCTCGAGGCCGGCCGGCAGCGGCGTCCGATCGCCCGAGGGAAGGTCCTTGAGGTGTCGAGCCGCCAGCGAGACGCTGTCGGTCGGCGGAAGCAAGACGTCGGCGTCGTCGCCGGCGAAGGCGACGAAGGCGACCTGATCGCGGTGTTCGTAGCTGTCCCGCAGGAGTTCGAGGACCACGCCTTTCGCGGTCCGCATCGCCGGGCGCATCGAGGCGCTGGCGTCGACGGCGAAGACGATCGTCACCGCGGTCTCGCCGGTCCGAACGGACTGTCGGAGATCCTGTTCCGCGACTCGAGACTCGCCCCGGCTCGCTGCCGACCGGACCGACGCCGCGGCGTCGATCGCACCGTCGCCGGAGGCGGGTTCGGTGCGGACCCGAGCGCCCCGGTTGTCCGTACTCGGTGTCGTACTCGCCCGGGTTCCCGTCGCTGCCGCGTTCTCGGTGCGCTCGGTGGTCGGCGTCTCGAGGTCCGGGGCCCGTGCGTCGCCCACGCCGGCCCGTTGCTGGCCGGGGACCAGCGGCTGGCCGGTTTCGTCCTCGCCGTCCGCTGGCGACTCGTCCGCGTCCGACTCCTGCTCGCTCGAGTCGTCGTCCGACCCCTCCCCACCGGTATCGGCGGGTGACCGATTCGGCGAGGCCGGTTCGTCGCCGTCCTGCGGTCGCTGCTCGGGTTCGGAGTCGCCGTCGGACTCGTCGCCCGCCCCGTCACCGTCCGCACTGTCGTCGGGGCCCTCGTCTCCGTTTCCCTCGCCGCGATCACCGCGTCCGTCACCGTCCCCGGGTTCGGGATCGGATTCGTCGCCGGCTTCGTCGCCGTCACCGTCGTCCGCGTCGCTCTCGGTCCCGTCCCCATCCTCCTCGTCGGGTGCCCCGTCGTCGAACCGATCCTCGAGCAGGTCGTCGAGATCGGGTTCGTCTTCGAAGGGCGTGCTCCGCAGGCGGTGTGGGAGCGCGTAGGTCGCCGCCTCGTACACGTCGGACTCGATGACGGTCTCTCGCCCCTCGAGTGCGGCCAGGGTCATGGCGGTTCGAGCGGTCGCGACGTCGCCGCGGTGGCCGTCGACGCCGGCCTCGAGACAGAGCTGGGCGATTTCGGCCTTGAAATCGGTCGGGAGGTCGACGCTCGAGAGGCGGTCGCGTGCCGCGGCCAGGTCGTTGCGGAGCCGCTCGATCTCGTCGGTATAGTCCGTCGTGGCGTCCGTTTCACTCCCGCCGTCGACCTCGAGGGCCCGATCGATGATCTCGACGCGGTCGTCGACCTCGCGACAGCCCTCGACGGTCGCCTGGAGGGCGAAGCGGTCCCGCAGTTGGGGACGCAGATCGCCCTCCTCGGGGTTCATCGTCCCGATCAGGGTGAACTCCGCGGGGTGGGAGACGCTGATCCCGTCACGCTCGACGGTGTTGACGCCGCTGGCGGCTGCATCGAGGACGACGTCCACGAGGTGATCGTCGAGCAGGTTGACCTCGTCGACGTAGAGGATGCCGCGATTCGCGCGAGCCAGCAGTCCGGGATCGAAGTCGGCCTCGCCGGCCAGCGCGTCCTCGACGGAGAGGGTGCCGACGACCCGGTCTCGAGTCGCACCCAGCGGCAGGGTCACGAGGGGGACGGGTCGCGTCTCGATCGGCAACTCCTCGGAGTCGCGGTCGCGACAGCCCGCACACTGGTGGGTCGGATCGTCGGGCGAACAGCCGTAGGGGCAGTCGGCGACGGCCCGCTGCTCTGGCAGGAGATCGACGAGCGCCCGGACGGCGGTCGACTTCGCGGTCCCTTTCTCGCCGACGATCAGGGCCCCGTCGAGGCCGTCGTTGGCCGCGACGGTGAGCAACACGCGTTTCAGCTCGTCCTGTCCCACGATCGCCGGAAAGGGGAGTGACGACAGCTTTTTGCCCCCGGCGTTTGCAACCATACTTGAGCTAATACAACAGAGGTTTAAAAACGCGATGACAACGATCGGGATATATACCGCGACGGAGAACGAACTCGGCTCGATCGGCCGGGCCGCCGGGCGTCTCGAGGACGTCGAACTCGAGGTCCGCTCGGAGAGCGACCTCGAAGACGAGGCCGACGTCGAGGAGTTCGTCGAGGAATTGCACGACGCCGCGGCAGCGATTTTCTGGCTGCACGGGGCCGAAGACAGCATGCCAGGCTACGACTACGCGACGGGTGCCCTCGCGGAGGCGGGCGTCCCGCTGATCGTGAAGGCGACCGGGGACGCCTTCGCGTTCGAGGACACGACGGTCTCGGACGGTCATCGAGATCGCGTCTACGACTACCTCGAGAAGGGCGGGACGATCAACGTCGAGAACCTGTGTCGATTCCTCGCCGCCGAGTACGAGGGTCGGGACGTGGAGTACGACGATCCGACGGAACTCCCCACGGAGGGCGTCTACCACCCCGACCATCCGGGAATCGAGTACGCGGAACTCCTCGAAACTCACGACCCCGACAAGCCGACGGTCGCAGTCTGGTTCTACGAATCGCACTGGACGCACGAGAACACCCGCTACGTCGACGCGCAGGTCCGGGCGCTCGAGGAGCAGGGTGCCAACGCCCTGCCGATCTTCTGTAACCCGGCCACCGATACGGACGAACAGGAAGACGCCGAGTGGGTGACCGACAACTGGCTCATCGATGATGATGGCCAGTCCGTCGTCGACGCCGTGCTCTCCTCGTTTATGTTCTCTCTCTCGATGGACGAGCGCGGCCGTAGCGCCGACGACGAAGGCAGCAGTGCGGAGGACGTCTTCCTCGACCGGCTCGGCGTGCCCGTCCTGCAGACGGTCACCACGATGCGCTCGCGCTCGCGCTACGAATCCAGTGACACGGGCGTGATGGGCTTCGAACTCGCCCTCTCGGTCGCGCTGCCGGAGTTCGACGGGAACGTGATTACCCACCCCATCTCGGGGAAGGAACGCACCGACGACGAGGCCGGTATCGGCTCCGCGCCGAAACACCACTTCCCCATCGAGGATCGGATCGACCACGCGACCCGACTGGCGGTCAACTGGGCAGAACTCCGACACACACCCAACGAGGAGAAGCAGGTCGCCGTGGTCCTCCACAACTACCCGCCCAGCGACGACGGGATCGGGACCGCGTTCGGCCTCGATTCGCCGGAGTCGACGGTCAATCTGCTCGCGGAACTCGACGCTCGAGGGTACGATCTCGGCGACGAGATGCCCGACGACGGCCAGACGCTGGTGGAGAAATTGACCGCACAGCTCACGCTCGAGGACCGGTGGGTCGCGCCGGAGGACGTGCGCGATCTCTCGGTCGACGTGGTCTCGCCGGAGACGTACGAAGCGTGGTTCTCGGAGGCCGACGAGCGGTTTCAGGAGAACATCGTCGAAGAGTGGGGCGACCCACCGGACCGCCCGTTCGCGATTCCGGGCGTCGAGTTCGGGAACGTGCTCGTCACCGTCCAGCCGCCCCGTGGGTTCGGCATGGACCCCTCGAAGGTCTACCACGACTCGAACCTCCAGCCGCCACACGACTACTACGCCTTCTACGGCTGGCTTCGAAATACGTTCGAGACCGATGCAGTGGTCCATCTGGGAACCCACGGCAGCCTCGAGTGGCTCCCCGGCAAGACCGTCGGGCTCGACGGCGAGAGCGCGCCCGATCAGCTGGTGGACGACGTCCCGAACGTCTACCCGTACATCGTCAATAACCCGGGTGAAGGGACGCAGGCCAAGCGCCGTTCCTACGCGGCGATCGTCGACTATCTGACGCCCGTCATGCGAAACGCCGGGACGTACGACGAGTTATCGGAACTCGAGGAACTGGCAAACCAGTACCGCGAGGCCGGAATGGAAGACGCCCGCGCCGACGACGGCGACCACCTCGAGACCCTCATGCGTGAGAAAGTCGAGGAACTCGACCTCGCCGTCGAACTCGGCATCACGGGGACGATCGACGAGAAAGCCGACGTTCGCGGGCCCGACGAGGCGGGTTCGAGTCTCGCCGAGGGCGAGGTGACGGGAGACGAGATCGACGTCGACGAACTCGTCGAACGGATCCACGAGTACCTCACGGACATCAAGACGACCCAGATCCGGCTCGGACTCCACACCATGTCCGAGCCGCCGGAGGGCGAGCGCCTCACGGAGTATCTGGTCGCGCTGACCCGACTCGAGAACCCCGGCGCGCCGAGCCTGCGCGAGAGCGTCGCCGGCGCGCTGGGCGTCGACTACGAGAAAATGTTGAACGCGCCCGGCGAGTACGACGACGCCCTCGGGATGACCTACGCCGAGGCCGCCGACGAGGTCTACGAGACCAGCGTCGACCTGATCGAGACGCTCGCGGAACACGACTTCGACATCCCGGTCTCGGAGCGTGAGGCCGGCCCTGACGACGAAGTGAACGTCAACCTCCTGATCGTCGACCTCGAGACGATCGGCGACGGGCGCGCGAAGTCCGGCGCGCACAACGACCTGCGGGAGGCGCTGGCGTACATCTGCGAGGAAGCCCAGCCCCGCGTGCAGGGAGCCGAAGACGAGATTCCCAGGACCGCCGACGCCCTCTCGGGCGAGTACGTGCCGCCGGGTGGCTCCGGCGCGCCGACACGGGGCGGCGTCGACCTGCTGCCGACCGCGCGGAACTTCTACACGCTCGACCCGCGCAAAGTGCCGGCGAAGGCCGCCTGGCAGGTCGGCAGCGAGGTCGCCGAGGGCGTCTTAGAGCGCCACCACAACGAAACCGACGAGTACCCCGAGGAGATCGGCGTGGTCGCCTGGGGGACGCCGACCGTCCGCACCCGCGGCGAGACCATCGCCCAGGTGCTCGCGATGATGGGCGTCGAACCGCAGTGGACGGACGCCGGCCGCATCGACGACGTCGAGCCGATCCCGCTCGAGGAACTCGACAGACCCCGAATCGACGTGACGACGCGCGTCTCGGGACTGTTCCGCGACGCGTTCCCGGCCGCGGCGGGCGTCATCCACGACGCCGTGGACGCCGTCGTCGACCTCGACGAACCGCACGAAATGAACTACGTGAAGAAACACATCGAGGAAGAGCAGGCCGAACTCGAGGCCAAAGAGGATCTCGACGAGTCGGCCGCTCGAAAGGCCGCGAAACACCGCGTCTTCACGACCCGACCCGGCGGCTACGGTGCCGGGACCAACAAGGCCGTCGACGAGGGCAACTGGGACGACCGCTCCGATCTGGCCGAGGTGTACGTCCAGTGGGGCGGGTATGCGATGGGCTCTCGCGGTCGGGTGTCCGACGCTCACGACGCTTTCGAGCGTCGCCTCTCGAGCGTCGACGCGACGGTCAAGATCGAGGACACGATGGAGCAAGACGAGTTCGACTCCTCGGACTGGTACGCCTTCCACGGCGGCTTCATCTCCGCCGTGAGCGAGATTTCGGGCGCGGAACCGGCTTCCTACGTCGGCGACTCCTCAGATCCCGACAACGTCGATGTCTACACCAACGAGGAGAAGGTCCGCAAGGCGATGCGCTCGCGCGTGCTCAATCCCGACTGGCTCGAGTCCATGGAAGAACACGGCTACAAGGGCGCGGGCGACCTCTCGACGACGGTCGACGTGACGCTGGGCTGGGACGCGACTACCGGCGTCGTCTCGGATACGCTCTGGGAGGAAGTCGCCGAGAAGTTCGCATTCGACGACGACCGACAGGACTGGATGCGCGACGTGAACCCGTGGGCGCTCGAGTCCATCACGGACACCCTACTCGAGGCCATCGAGCGCGACCTGTGGGACGCCGACGACGAGGCGGTCGATCGACTGCGCGATCTCAACCTCGCGGTGGAGGGCGACCTCGAGGCGCGGACGACCAACGAGGCCGTGGGGGCAACGACCGATGACTGACGGAATCGAACCGGCGACCGAACAGGTTCGGCTGACAGCCGATAGCCGCGACCGAGCGAGTGATACCCGATGACTGATCAGGACTTCGAGGAGGAGTACGCCGATCTGGGAGCAACGACACAGAACGCGATGGACATCGCGGAGACGAGCATGGACATCGTCAGGCAGTTCACGCCCGACGAGACGCTGGCCGACCGCGTGCGCCAGAAATCGGTCCACTCGATGGGCGACATCGAGTTCCAGCATCTCATCGAGTTCACGGGGAGCGACGACCTCGGTGCCGACGAGGACGCACCGGTCCGTGCCGGTGCACGGGCCGTGCTCGACGAGGCCGACATCTTTACCGACATCACGATGGTGAAAGCCGGCGTCACGGGCCGGGGCCACGACTGTGAGGTCTCGAAAGCTATCGGCCACGGGAAGGAACTCGCCGCCGAGACCGGGATGACCCGAACCGCTGCGGCGATGCTCGAACTCGACAAAGAGGACGCCTTCGAGGACGCGATCGTCACGATCGGGAACGCGCCGACGGCCGCGCTGGCGCTGGCGGACTGCATTGAGCAGGGGACCCGCCCGGCGGTCGTCGTCGCGAACCCGGTCGGCTTCGTCAAGGCCGAGGAGAGCCGCGGGCGCATCCGCGAGGTCAGCGAGGAGTACGGCGTGCCCGCGATCACCCACCGCGGCCGCCGGGGCGGCAGCGGCCTCGCCGCGGCTCTGACGAACGAACTGATCCACGTCGCCACGGACGCACGAACCGACGAGATCGACCTCGAGCTCGACGCCGAGACGCGGGCTGCGGACGGCCGGAACCGATGAGCGACGAGTACGACCTCGACGCGGGACCGGATCCGGCGACGTTCGCCGCGGACGCTGCAGAGCCCGATCTCGACGAGGGCGCTGCGCCAGAGGGGCAGCGAGGCGAAGGCGGTGAAACCGCCGAAGCCGGCGACCCCGTCTACGTCGTCGGCGTCGGCCCCGGCAATCAGGAGTATCTCACCCCTCGCGGCGAGCGGGCGATCCGCGAGGCCGACGTCGTCGTCGGTTTCACGACTGTCGTGGAGTTCATCGAGGACCTGACCGACGCCGACCTGCTGACCTGTGGCTACAGGGACGAAGCCGAAGCACTCGAGGAGTTCGCCGAGCGCGTCGCCGCCGGCGAGTCGGGAACCGCGGTCGCGATGGGCGATCCCAACCACTCGGGCTACCAGTTCGTCGGCAAGGTCCAGGCTGCCGTCGAGCGGGAGGCGAGGAATCGGGAGGCCGATCCGAGACCCGTCCGCGTCGTCCCCGGCATCTCGTCGCTCCAGATGGCCGCCAGCCGCGCCCGGACGCCCATGGAGGACACCGAGTTCGTCACGCTGCACAAAAGCGGCGACCTCGAGTCGGACCTGGACAGGCTCGCCGCCGCGGTGGGCGAGCGCCACCTGCTCGTGCTCCCGCGACCCTACGACCGGATGCCCGGCGACATCGCGGCGTTCCTGCTCGAGTCGGGTGCCGATCCCGACCTCGAGGCGCTGGTCCTCGAGAAGTTGACCCACGACGACGAGGCGATCCACCGGTTCACGCTCGGCGAGTTGTCGGCCCATGCTGGTGGGAGCGGGAAAGCGGAGACGCCGTTCTCCGATCTGGTCGTGCTGGCAGTCCGACGCTGACGACAGTGGCTGCCCGATCGAGGGAGGGCGGTCGTTGCTCGAGGCTCCGTTCCGCAGTGGCTGCCCGGAATTTCGGAGACGCCAAACGAGGAGCAACGACGAGTAGTAACGACCGAGCCACGTCTCGACGCCGACGACCGATCGCGTCGAATCGGCCGGGACGTATCCGACCGATCCACCACTGACTCTCGCTCAACACCGACCGCTTTCGTCGGGCGACCAGGTGCACGCATCGCCCGTCGTCAGGTCGTTTGCATCCACGTACGCCCAGAGACAGGCGTAGTGACAGAAGTACGTGGGCGAGCCACAGTCGTCGGTACAATCACGGACGCAGATCGGATCGTGGTCGAAGAGACGCGACCCACAGTAGGCACACTCCTCGTCCGCATCGGGCGTTTCGACGGTCGTCGACATAGCTGCGCTACGAGGCAGGTCACAGAAAGCGTTTCGGGGATATGCTGCCGAGTCCGGTCGGTTCTGTGCCCGTACTCCTCCTCCAGTCGGTGCCACGGGGGCGCGTGAACCGAGCGATGACGCCCGTGGGGTCTCCAGCGCCGGGCATCAGTCCCGGCGCTCGAGTCGATCGAGACCGGGTTTCGATCGTCACTCGTCGCCGGGTTCGATCGCGTCCCCGTCGCCGTCGGCCAGAGCCGCCGGAAGCTCCGGTTCGACGTTCGCCAGTCGCATCGCGTTGCCCGTCACGCCGAGGCTCATCCCCATGTCGCCGATGACGACCGCGTGGATGACCGTCACGATGCCAAACGGTGCGCCCGCCGCGAGGACGGCTTTCACCGCGAGGCTCGCCCAGATGTTCTGTCGGATGACGCCGTTGGCGCTCGTCGAGAGTTCATAGAGGTAGGGCAGTCGCGTGAGGTCGTCGCTCATCAGCGCGACGTCGGCCGTCTCGAGGGCCGTATCGGTCCCCGCCGCGCCCATCGCGATGCCGACGCCCGCCGTCGCGAGGGCCGGCGCGTCGTTGATCCCGTCGCCGATCATCGCGACGCGGCTCCCGTCCCCATCGCCGTCGCGGTCGCCGTCGAGTCGCTCGATCCACTCGAGTTTCTCGTCGGGGAGCAACTCGGCGTGGTACTCGTCGATCCCGACCTGCTCGGCGATCGCGCGGGCGGTCCCCTCGTTGTCGCCGGTGAGCATCACGACGCGGATCCCTCGTTCCTGCAGCCGCGAGACGGCCCACTCGGCTTCGGGCCGGACCCGGTCCGCGACGCCGATGACCCCCAGCGGGCCGTCCTCGGTGCCGACGACGATCACGGTCTTGCCCTCGGCCTCGAGCGTCGGGACGACATCGCTCGCCACGTCGAGACAGCCTTCGCGCTCGCAGTCCGGTCGGGCGTCGGCCGACTCGATGACCGTCCCGCCGTCGGTCGTCGCGTGCGTGTGCTCGAGGTCCGCAAGCCCCTCGAAGAGAGCGGGTTTCCCGACGTAGTGGGTCTCCCCGTCGATGTCGGTGCGCACTCCCTTCCCGGTCAGCGCTTCGAACGCCGAGACGTCCGGCTCGTTCGGGTCGATCCCCCGTTCCTCGGCGTAGCCGACGATCGCCCGCCCGAGGGGGTGCTCGCTCCGACGCTCGGCCGCGCTCGCACGCCGGAGGACGTCCTCTTCGTCGGCCCCTTCCAGCGGGATGACGTCGGTCACCGACAGATCGCCCGTCGTGAGGGTCCCCGTCTTGTCGACCGCGAGGGTGTCGCTCTCGGCGACCGCCTCGAGGTGGCGACCCCCTTTGATCAGCACGCCGTTACGGGCGGCGCTCGTGATCCCGGAGACGACGCTGACCGGCGTCGAGATGACGAACGCACAGGGGCAGGCGATGACCAGAAGGGTCAGCCCGCGCAGGAACCACGTGTTCCACGACGCGTCCACGAGCAGCGGTGGGCCGGCGGCGACCGCGATCGCGAGGACGACGACGATCGGCGTGTAGACGCTCGCGAAGCGGTCGACGAACTGCTCGCGTTTCGTCCCTTCGCGCTCGGCGTCCTCGACCAGCCGGACGATCCGGGCGATCGTCGAGTCCTCGGCCGCCTGCTCGACCTCGACCTCGAGATAGCCCGACTCGGCGATGGTCCCGGCGAAGACCTCGTCGCCCTCGCTCCTGTCGACGGGGACGCTCTCGCCGGTGATCGGCGACTGATCGACCGCGCTCTCGCCCTCGAGGACGGTGCCGTCGGCGGGAATCTTCTCGCCCGGCCGAACCGTGACGACGTCGCCGATCGCCAGCTCCGCCGCCGGGATCGTCTCCTCGGAGCCGTCCGCACGCTTGACGGTGGCCGTGTCCGGCGAGAGATCCATCAGCTCCCGCAGGGAGTCCCGTGCCCGGTCCATCGAGTACTGCTCGAGGAGTTCGGCGACGCTGAAGAGGACGGCCAACGTGGCCCCCTCGAAGGGGTGGTGGGCTCCGACCGCGGCGACGATGCCGACGCTCATCAGGAAGTCGATATCGAGGCTCCGATTGCGGACGGAGTAGTAGCCGTTCCGGAAGATCGGCACGCCGGCGACGGCCGCGGTGAGGATAAAGAGCAGCGAGGAGAGGTCGTAGCTCCGGCCGACGACGGTAAAGAGGGTCGGGTCGGCCCCGGTGAAGACGAACTCGAGGGCCATCCCGACTGCCACGAGGACGGCACCGACGCCCGTAATGACGGCTCGCCGACTCCGCCAGACGGGTTGCTCGTCGCCGATCCCGTCGCCGGTCTCCCCGATCGGCGTCGCGTCGTAGCCCGCGGCCCCGATCGCGTCGACGACCCGCTCTGGATCGACCGTCTCGTCGACCGTCACCGTCACGCGGCCGGCGGTGGGTCGGGTCTCGATCGTCCCGATCCCGTCGACGTCCTCGAGGGCGTTTTCGACCTTGGTCGCACACGAGGCACAGTCCATGCCGGGGACGGAGACCGTCAGCTCCGTGTCCGTGGCGACGATCTCGTAGCCGGCCGCTCGAACCCGCTCGCGGATCTCTTCGTCGCTCGTTCGCGTCGGATCGTAGTCGACGACGAGCCGACCGCTTGTCACTCTCGCGTCGAGGTCGTCGATCCCCTCGAGTCGCTCGACGCTGTTCGTTACCTTCCCGGCACAGGACGGACAGTCCATGTCGGGGACGCGAAGCTCGAGGGTCCGACTCGAGCCCGCGTCGTCGGCGTCCGACTCCGGCGGTGTCGGTGGTGAAGCGTCACTCATTACCTGTCCCTACTCACTCGTTCCCTATACCGGTTATTCGGCGTGCGCCAACTCCCCCTTCGTCGCACGAGGAAATCGGACCCGGTCAGTGGCCCGCTGCGAGCGTCTCGAGCGAGTCGTCCTCGTCGACGAACGTCGTCGCGAGGCTCGCTTCGGCCCGGCGGAGCCGGTAGGAGAGCGTCGACCGCGGCACGTCGAGTTCGGCCGCGAGTTCGGAGAGGTCGATCCGCCGGGGCGTCTCGTAGTAGCCGTGTTCGACGGCGGCCCGCAGTGCGTCCCGCTGTTCGGCCGGGAGCGTGTCCTCGGCCTCGAGTCGGTCGCGGTCCGGATCGAGGTCGGTCAGCCGCAGCATCTCCATGCCGGTACACTCGCCGACCTCGTCGCCGAGCGCGTCGAAAAACTCGTGGACCGGTGCGTCGCTCCCGAGGACGATCCGCCAGCGGTAGCGCCGCCCCTCCCGGTAGGTCTCGAACAACAGCCCCTCGCCCAAGCGCTCGAGGGCGAGGTGGGGGACCGACGTACAGACGTCCGTCCGATCCCAGTAGGTGTAGACGACGAGTTCGTCGCTGCCGCGATCGAGGACCTGCGTTTCGCAGTCGGCTCCGCAGTTGTCCCGAACCAGACAGTCCGCACAGAACGTCGGCTCCCGGTAGGCGTCTTCGAGGGCTTCGATCCCCGCCGCGGACCCGGTCGCGTGGTCGACCCGCCAGAGGCTCTCGGGCGTGACGTGACACGACAGCGACCGAACCGTCGTCTCCGGATGCGACTCGAGGGTGTCCGCGACCGGGTTCGTTCCGGGATCGTACTCGAGGGCGAAGACGAGTTCTCTCACAGGTGACTAGTGGCGCTCGCGGGATGAATTGGGTTTCGGTCGTCGCCGTGGCGGGTCGGTCCGTTCGACGAACCGACGGACCACCGGGGCCGCTTCTCAGCGCTCGCGGTCGGGGGACTCGCGGCTCGCGACTGCACTTCCGGCGTCGCTTCCCTCGGGTCACCGGCCTCAGCGATCCGGCTCGTACGGATCGAAGTCGTCGCGTTTGGCGTTCAACAGCAGGGCACGAACGGTGTCCTCGGCATCGGCGGGGTTGAACGGCCGGAGCGGGTGGCCCGGTTCGACGGCGAACCACTCCCCGGCGGCGACGACGTACTCCTCGTCGGGCGTCTCGACGTGCAGGTGGCCGTCCAGTACGTAAAACACCTCTTCGCTCTCCCGATGCGAGTGATACGGCGCGAACGACTCGCCGGGGTCGGCCTCGACGAGTTGGATGGAAAGCCGATCCAGATCGACCGCATCGTCGAGATAGTAGTGGTCGCCCGACAGGCCGTCCCTCGGTTCGACGGCCGTCGCGTCAATGACAGTATATCCCATGAGAACAGTACGCATCGTGGCGTAATATACTATTTCCTTATTTACGACGCTACGCCCGTGTACTGCAGTCGAAAACGGGCCGTCGGTGAGTCGACCGCGACCGACGGCCCGTACTTGCAAGCGGGACGATTCACCCGAGCGCTTGGAACTCCGTCGACCCACAGGAACAGGCCGTCGTTCCGATGGGGCGGATACGGCCGTCCAAGAGTTCCTTCGCTGCGTATACCGAGTCACAGCTGGCGCACACGGCCACAACGCGGTTGTGGTCGCGCAAGGTGATCACCCCATCCATACCAGGGGTCGATCACTACTTCAATTTTCGTTCAGGATCCCCCATCACTCCCTCGAGCCGGACAGTCATCGGCAACGACAGGACGGGGACGGCTGCACTCCTGTGGCCCCTCGAGGCCGGGTCCGGGACGTGTGTCGAATCGACCGCGACGCGTCCGTTTCCGCGAGCCGAGCGCTCGGTCGGGGACTCGAGCGGGCGTGGGTTCGGACGATCCGCTGCCCCGATGTCCCGGCACACCCCCATGGCGGGCCGCGGCTGGGCCGGCACCGATCGGCAGGAGTCCGTCTCACGTCCGATCGGCACCTCGGACCGCCGGTGCTCACGGCCCGTCGAAGACGGGACGACGAGGGGGGTGATCCCGGCCCGTCGCGTCAGTCCTTCGGGGAGCGCTTCCCGGCGAAGCTCTGGAACAGGATCTCGTCGTCCGGGATGTAGAACGTGTCCGTGGCGAACTCGTAGACGTTCTCGGGCGTTTCGGCCTGCCAGACGATGTAGGCGAACTCGTCTTCGACGGTCTCCTGTTGCATGTCGATCGTGGCCCCCTCCTGTGAGAACTCGGCGAAGAGGTCCTCGAAGAGCCCCTCGATCTCGTCGAGTCCCTCGAAGGTCCCCATGTTGGTCACGACCACCGACTCCTCGGTGTAGTCCTCCATGACGCCCGCCAGGTCCTGCTCGCCGAACGTCGACAGGTGATGCTCCAGTACCGCGTCAGTTGATGGCATGTGATAACACACCCCTGTGGGGGCACAACACACACTGATATGAAGATTTGGGACGGCAACGCCCGGCTGGCCCGCCGCTTTGGTCGGTCTCCGCTGCCCGTTCGACCGCTCGTCGATCCCGCGTTCGGGCCTCGAGCACGGGGGTCGGTTCGGGTCGCGGGGTCTCCGACCGTCCGTCGCGTCGTCGGTTCCGATCCCGCGTCCCTCGAGTCGTTCCCACACCTATATGTATAGCTGGTTGAAATATCGGGGTATGGCAGTTGTTCAGGCCCTTCGGCGGTCGCCGGGCGCGCTCGTCCGGACGCCCGTACTCGTGGTTCCCGCGCTCGTGTTGTTGGCGTTCCAGCTCCCCCAGTTGCTCCTCCAGTCGTCGAGACCGCTGTTGGCCTCGGTGCTCTCGCTTGGCGCGTCACTCCTCAGCCTGGTCGTCGCGCCGTTCTTCCAGGGCGGGATGATCGGCATGGCCGACGAGGCACTCGAGGGGCGCAGTTCGCTGGGGACGTTCGTCGCCACCGGGAAGGCACACTACGTCCAGATCCTGATCGCGTATCTGTTGCTCCTCGTGGTGAACATGATCCTCGGCATGATCTTCTTTTTCGTCGGGTTCGGGGCGTTGTTGGTCGGCATCGCGGAGTTGGGGGCGCTCCCGGTGGTCGTGCTGGGCGGGGTCGCCGCCATCGTCGCGCTCGTCTACCTCGTGTTCCTCTTCTTCCTCCAGTTTTACGGGCAGGCGATCGTCCTCGAGGGGGAGACGGCGATCGACGGCCTCAAGCGGAGTTACCGCGTCGTCCGGTCGAACCTCCTGGCGACGATCGGGTACATGCTCGTGGCGGTCGTCGGCGGCAGCCTGGTCGGCCTCTTCGTCGGGAGCCTGTCGATGCTGGCCACGCCCGAGGCCGCGGAGCTGGGACTGCCCGTCCTCTCGACGGGCGGGCTGATCGCCGCGGGAGCGGTCGCGACGGTCATCAGCAGCGTCGTCTCCGCGTTCCTGCTGGTCTACTCGGTTTCCTTCTACCAGCTCGTCACCCAGTAGATGGCGGCCGTCGGTCGTGGTGGCCGACTCGAGGCCGTCGTCCCCGTCGTCGATCGAGACGCCGGCCCGAGTGCGGGGTTTCGGGCTTCTCGAGGGGTTCTCGAGGGTGTCTCGAGTCCGGAACGGGAGGGTCTCGAGCCGGTGTCTGGCGGTCGAGATAGCTCGGCCCCGACTCTTTTCCAGCCACTTTGCAGTAGATATAAGTCACAATAGGTCAACGCCTAAACTGGAAGCAGTCTCCAGAAAAGGGGGCTAGATGAAAACGCCCCGGGTGGGTGCACACCCGAGACTTGCTTCCAAATCCCTCACCGGGGATTTGCAAGCATGATTACGTTCATTCTACCGGGATATAAACGTCCCGCACGGCACCCGAATCGCCCGACGGAACGAGCCCCAGCGCCAGCCACAGTCGCGAGCGGTGAGTCCGATGTGTAGCGATCCTGACTCGAGCGATGTCGACCCTGGCTCGAGTACTGCCGAGTCCGGCTCGAGCAACGTCGAGTCCGGCTCGAGCGATGTCGACCGCGATACGAGCGAGCCCGACGACCACGGCTCGCAGTACCTCCCCGATTGCCCGCGTTGTGGCACGCCCGTCGCCATCGTCTCCGCGACCGGTCCCAATCGAGCCACCGCGAGTCCGTGTGGCTGTCTCGTTTCGCCGGGACTGATAAACCGCGAGCGCTAAGTGCGACCGCGGGGCTCGAGCCCCGGCGGTCAGCCGGCCGGTCGACGCGTCGAGTCGAACCACCTGACACACCACCCTACCGTCGACAGCACCCGTCGGCCGGCCGGTTCGCAAACGGGTCTCGAGCGTATTTTTGGACGCTAGAACCTCGAGAGAGACGTGTCCTTCCCACGGCACTACGACAGTGAAAGACCGCCAGGAGGACCGCAGGCCTGCCCTTCCCCGAGTCGCGTGCCGCCGCGCGATCCCGCGCGGCGACACGCTCCCGGCCACGTGGCGCGCAGTTCAGTCGCCGACCGCTTCCTCGACGATCTCGATTTCCTCCTCGGTCAGCCCGTACAGTTCGTACACGATTTCGTCGATCAACTCGTCCGTCTTCTCGATCTTGGCCTCGAGTTCTTCGGCTCGAGCCGTCGTCTCGAGGTAGTGACCCAACTCGTCGTCCACACTGTCTATAGCAGGAAGAATCAGTGCTTTCAGCCGATCTGCGGGTGAATTAGTTTTCGTTGCAGTCTCTCGGAAGTTCGCGAAACCATCAGCTTCTTCTACGGCAACAGGGACAAACACTTCGATGAGACTGGCCTCAAGTTCGTCGAGATCAGTTAGACGGAACGCTTCGATAGGATCAGTTTCAGTATAGCCCCACCGATCAGTCTCATAATCTGACTCATCGTCAGGCTTGTAACGAGCGGTAGCGGTAACAACGACAGTATCATCGCTCGGCCGTTGTATCTCAACACGACCAATACGGAGATTATCACGTTCTCCCGTGGTTTCGTAGAGAATAGAGTCAGTTGGCGCAGTCTTTGGTGGCTGATAGAAGCCAGCGTCATCAAGTGTCGGACCTTCCGAATAGTTCGCGAGATACTCGAGGGGATCTAGCGTTAATGAATCTAGATTGTTATTATAGGACATAATCCTCTCAGATAGATAGCAGAGCAACTCATGTTGAACAGCGAAATTAGCACCTTCGGAAAACAAGGTTTGAAGGATTTGATTGCTATCTATAGCTCCCTCTAGGTATTCAGTGTGTGATTCTTTGATTTCGTCGGAGATTGTTCCATCAACACTGATATCCTTGTTTCCGCCAGCAATCGAGAAGGGATAGAGATACTCACTTCTAAACGTATAGTATCCTCCCCTAAAGGTGGATCCGGTGTTAACCATGAAAAACCAGAAGACGTTACTATTCAATAACGCGAGGACATACTTCGGATCCAGGTTACAGTCTTCCTCGAGCGGTATTCCTTCTATGTCGGTGTTGTGATATATGCCAGATGGTTTCAACGTAAACTCTGGCTGATTGCCGAGTCGCGGCGTGATTATGTACTCTCTTTCGTAGTCCAGTAGATTCTTCGGATAGACGTAATCCCACCACTGGTCATGGTCCATCTTCCCGCTCTCTCTTTCACGTAGTGTTTCTTCGTGGCTGCAAAGATACTCGTATGTTTTCGGATACTCTTGTTCTAGCCGTTGTTTTGAGACGAACTCCGCTTCGGACTGATTCTCTGAAATCTCGTACGGAAAAATAACTTTCAAACGGGGATCGACCCGACGATAACGGTCGGAGTCATTCCCTTTGAGCATTGGTTTTAGAAGTCCTGTTTCCAGTACATGTGTCTCATCGGTTTCTTGATTCTTGACAGCAATCTCACCATCATTCGGTTCACTTACTGGTTCTAAAATGTAGACAGCGTCTGCACTGGTCGCAATCCCCTGAAATACTTTTTCGCTGACTTCTTGTAGTTCTGGACCTGCGCCAGAGACTGTTTCGAGGACACTAGCGACCTTTGCAGAATTGAATGCCCACGAGTCAGCGCCGTAGTCGGCTTTGATTGTGTTTAACTCAATATTATCAGAGCCTTCTAGTACTTCCGTGTCAACTTCCGTATATTCGAACTCCTCTTGAGGCGATTTAGAGAGGAACAACAAACACGTGTAGATCGTAGCCGCTTCGAATACCTGTGAATCACCAAATGAGACAATCTTCTTGAGTGCGGTATTTTCCGAGATGTATTCCCTCAGACCTTCACCGAAATTCCCTTGGAAGAATTTGTGAGGTTCGATATAGCCGAACTCGCTATCGTCACTTAGCAATCGATGCCCCTTTTCGGTAAAGCATACGTAGAGATCGAAATTCCCAGTTGCAGACTGATACGAGTTAGTAAGGTAATTCGCTTGCTCGGGAACCGCTTGCCGTAGTTCCTGTATTTTCACGTATGGGGGGTTCCCGATTACGGCATCAAACCCTGCCCCCTCCCGCTTCTCTCCATCGTCATCGAAGAACACCTCGGGATACTCCAACTCCCAGTGGAAGAACGCCTCGTCACCACTCATCGCCTGGGCCGTCTGGAACCAGTCCTCGCCCTGCACCGCCGCCCACGCCTCGTCGTCGTCGATCGCTCGCGCCAGCCGCTCGTAGGCCCCCTCGGGCACGTCCAGATCGAACTGCTCGGCGGTATGGACGTTCGTCACCTCGAAGAGGCGCTGATAGAACGCGTCGGCCCGCACCTCGTCGTAAATCTCCTCCATCGACTTGACGTCCTCGAGGGACTCGTTGTCGATCTCGAGCAACTCCTGCATCCGGTCCATGACGTGCTCCAAGGTGTCCTGGCGAACGCGGGCCAGCGCCTGCTCGAGGGTCAACTGGCCGCCGTCGTCCGCGGTCTCGCTCGAGAGCACCGCCGTCACGTCCGAGCCGACCAGCGAGTTGCCCGCCTTGAGGTGGTGATCGAGGAAGGCCAGTGGCTGATCGGCCGCCAGCGTCTCGAGCCACATCGAGAGCTTCGCGAGTTCGACTGCCATCCCGTTCAAGTCGACGCCGTAGATACACTCCTTGGCCACGTCCCGGCGCACCCGCTGTTCGTCGAAGGCCGTCGCCTCCTCGAGTTCGCGCACCTCCTCCATGACCTGCTGGGCCAGATACTCCGTCGCCCGCGTGAGGAAGTGGCCACTGCCCATCGCCGGATCGAGGATCTTCAGGTCGGTGACCCGCCGGTAGAAGGCCCCGAGATACTCGTGGGTCCCCGGCTCGAAGCCCTGCTCGGTGAGATCGGCTTTGATCTCCGCGACCAGCGGCCCGACCGTCTCCTCGACGATGTAGGTCACGACGTAGTCCGGCGTGTAGTAGGCCCCCGTGGCCTTCCGCTCGCCCTCGTCGTTGACGACGTAGAGCCCGCCCTCGTCGACGGTTTCGACCGCCTCCGCCACCGACACCTCCGTGGCGGGTTTCCAGACCTGCCCGCCGTCTGCCGCGACCGCGGCGTAGTCCTCGGGCGCGATCCGGAACTGGTGCTCTAACAGCCCTTCGTAGACGCTGCCCAGATGGCGCGTATCGAGGTCGGCGTAGTCGGCCAGCACGTAGCGGCCCTCGTCGTTTTCCGTCGTCGAAATCCGATAGATGACCTCCGCGAGATACCGATTGCTGACCTCGTGTTCGGCCAGGAAGTCGTGGGTCTCACGGTTGAACAGCCCGCCGTTGTACGGCGGGATCCCCAGCGATTCCTCACCCCCGTCGATCAGCCGGAACAGGTCCTCGAGCCGGCTCCACATCGTCGTCGAGTGCTCGCTGTAGGCGTCGTCGAACCCGTCGTCGACCTCGCCGATCTCCTCGTGGATCTCGAGGCGCAACTCGTCCAGGCTGAAGTTCTCCTCGTACTCCGCGACCGCGTCCCCGCCCTCCGGATGGATCAGGCCCCGCGATTCGGCATAGAGGACGAACATCAACCGATAGAGGAGCACGAGCGACTGCTCTTTGAGCTCCCCGAGCCCGTCGTCGTCGTCGGGATCGATCGCGAGATCGTTCGTCTCGACGAACCCCCGTCCCAACACCCGCAGCGCCGTGAAGACGTTGTCCTGTAAGTCCTCCCCGAGTTCCTGTGCGACCGTCTCGCTCTCCGAGCGAACCGAATCGAGGTAGGTCGTCCCACCCGACTCCCGGAACGCGGCCGGCCGGAAGAACGTGTAGAAGTACTTGAACGCCTCGAGATCCCCGCGCTCGAGGAGTTCCGGCAGATCGATCTCGTAGTAGGTCTGGGTCTCGTAGTCTTTCGTCCCGTAGAGTCGCCACTTGCGGCCGTTGGTCAACACGCCCCACTGAATCCCCTCGGGCGTCCGCTCGAGGTAGTGTTTGATCTGGTGGGAGGCGTTGCGATACGGCCGCTGGTCGCTGAATCGGGTCGTGAAGTCGGCGTCCCACTGTTTGGCTTCGACCAGTCCGACACCCCGATCGAACAGGTCCGCCGTCTCTTCGCTGCTCAGGTAGACCTCGGCCGCGTCCCGGCGCGCCGCGGTGTCCTCGAACAGGAGCACGTCGACGTACCCCCCGCCGTCGGGCAGCGTCGTCTCGACGTTGGTTCCAAAGCCCAGGATCTCGAGTACCTCGTCGATCCAGTTGTCGATCAGCGGATCCTCCTTGTAGCCGTCGACCAGCTTCGACTCGAGGTCGTACAGCGCCTGCAGTTCCTCGAGAGCCTCGCTCGCGGCTGCGTCGCAGTCCCACTCCTCGCGGTCCTGAATCCGCTCGTCGAGATAGTACCCGGAGAAGAGATTCGAATTCGTGTACGGGCGATCCGACAGCGTCGCCTGACTCATGGCTGTCCTCTTGAATTGTCACCTGAAGAAACCACCGGTCGCTGGGGTCGCTCGAGATGGCGGTTGCGGACGACGAAGTGGGCGGCGAATCGATACCGGACGTCTGCAGTCTGGGGAGTCGATGGTATATCAGTAGTTCCCGCTCCTGATATAAACTTTAAGTAGATAGCGTAAGATAACGCTTACAATGAAAACGGAGTCGAACGGATCATCGGCGAACCGAACGAGTATAACCGTGGATATCCCGGTCGATGACCGACGATTATTCAGAACCGCGGTTATCGACGACGTTCTGACACTCTTAAGCCGAAATCACGATTCCGAATTCTCGATGACGGACCTCGCGACCGCGGTCGATCGCTCGAGACCGGCGGTTACCAAGGCGGTCGACGTCCTCTCGAGCAACGACCTCGTCGTCACGGAACGACGGGGTCGGAAGCGTCTGGTACGGATCAACCGGGAACGGCTGTCCGTTCCGGACGATCCGTATTTCCGAATCCCGCAATCGGAGTTCCACGATCCCGTACGGACGGCTGTCGAGACGCTCGGGGACGAACTGGACGGCGTTGTTGCGATCGTCCTGTACGGGAGCGTCGCCCGCGGTGAGGCCGATCGACGAAGCGACATCGATCTCTGGGTACTGGTCGAAGACGACCGAATGGAAAACCAGCGGGAAGCGAATCGAGTCCGTCGGCACCTCGAGGACGAATCGTTCGACACTGGTCGGTACGCGTACGAGATCGATGTCGAAGCGCTGCCGGCAGTTCCGAACTATCTCCCTGAACTTCGAGAAATCGTCCGAGATGGAATCGCGCTCTACGAGACCGAGGCGTTTGGAACCGTTCGAAACATGATCCTCCGGGGGGGCACCGATGAGTGAGGATCCGATCCGAACGCGATCACGGACGCGCTTGAGACCGCCGTCGACGCGTTCAACGAGGCCGGACACGGGATCCCGGCGTACGAGGAAGCGATCGACACGGACGACGATTGGAAAGCCCAACTCACGAAGGGTTGTTCGCTCCTTCGCGCCGTCGAACGAATCGACGAGGACGGGTACTATACCGCGACTATCGAACTCTGTTTCGGAGCCATCGAGCGATCGATAGAGGCGTACGCACTCGCGGAAGGCGGGGATGAATTGCGAGACTTCCACGATCACGCGTACTGCTACGATCGCGCATCGGAGCTCGCACTTCTCTCGCGCCCGACCACGGACAAACTCGAGGGGTTGTACACGGAGAACCGGACGGACAGCGACTACGGTGGGAGACGACCGACGAAAGCACAGGCTGACGCGATGCGAGTACTCGCTCGCGAAATACACGACCACGTCAGCAATCGGATCCGAGAAGGCGGTGCGTGCGTCTGTTATCGTCGCAACTGAAACGATTCACACACTGATCGCAACGCTGTCGTGCGATCAGGTGTACAATGACTTTCAGTTGCGACGATAGCTGTTCTCGACTCGAAGCCGGTGTCGTTCTTCGAACGGACAGTTCGGCCGGAAACGAATCGATATTCCGCCGCTCAGTCGTCGGCCGCTTCGGACTCCTCGCCCAGTAGCTCCTCGCGGTGCTCGTCGAGCAGCGGCGCGCGACCGCGGGGCCGGGGGTTGGTCTCGCTCATCTTGATCGGGGTGCCCGCGATCTCGACGTCCGCGTCGGCCCCGGGCTGTTCGACCGGCACCAGCATGTCTCGCGCGTGGACGTGATCGTCTTCGAAGATCTCTTCGGTGGTCTGGACCGGCGCGGCGGGGACCAGTCCCTCGAGCTGGCCGACGAGTTCGTCGTTGGTCTGCTCGATGGCCCACTCCGAAATCTCGCCGCGGAGGTGATCGCGGTGCTCGAGGCGCTCGGCGGTCGTGGGGTACTCCTCGGCGAGGTCGTCTCGCCCCATCACGTCACAGAGTTCGGCCCAGTGGTTGTTGTTGAACGCGGCGATGACGGCGTAGCCGTCGGCGGTCTCGAAGGCGTTGTAGGGGAACAGCGTCGGGTGGGAGTTGCCCCGCCGGGTTGGGGCCTCGCCCGTGTACGACTGCTGGTAGATGGCGCGTTCGGTGAAACTGAGCATCGAGTCGTACATGGCGGTGTCGACGTACTGGCCCTCGCCGGTCTGTTCGCGGTGGTTCACGGCGGCGAGGATCCCGATGCAGTTCAGCGTCGCGGTGAAGAGGTCGCCGACGCCGGGCCCGGTCTTGGTCGGCGGGCCGTCGGGCTGGCCGGTGGTTTCCATGACGCCGCCCAGCGCCTGCGCGATGAGGTCGAAGGAGGGCTGGCCCTGCCGCTCCGTTTCACCGGTCCGCGGGTCGCCAAAGCCCCGAATCGAGGAGTAGATGATGTCCTCGTTGTACTCTTTCAAGGTCTCGTAGCCCAGATCGTACTTCTCCATCGTCCCCGAGCGGTAGTTCTCGACGACGACGTCGGCCTCCTCGACGAGCGAGAGGAAGTCCTCGCGGTCCGCCTCGTCCCCGAGGTTCAGTTCGAGACTGCGCTTGCCCCGGTTGACGCTCTGGAAGTAGCCGCCGTAGGCCTCCTCCTCGGAATCGTCGACGAACGGGGGGTTCGATCGGATCATGTCGCCACCCGGCCGTTCGATCTTGACGACGTCCGCACCGAGATCCGCGAGTAACATCGTGCAGTACGGCCCAGCGAGCACCTGGGTCAGATCCACAACGCGAAGGTTCGAGAGCGCTCCCATGTGTGTATACCACCCTTCCGAAACCACTACCAAAACCCTTACCATCGATCATGTAGTTGTCTCTGCGTACCAATGGTCGTGTGATCATTCGACATTGAGATGGTGAAAGGATATTTAATGAGTATTATCATGGAAGATCATTAGGTTTATACGGGGGTCGCTCATGGTTTCGGATACGATGTCCCAAACGGTCGTCCTCGGCGTGATCGGCTCCGATGCCCACGTCGTTGGCATCACAATCTTAGAGCAAGCCTTCAGTGCAGCCGGCTTCGATGTCGTGAATCTCGGCGTTCAGACCTCCCAGGAGGAGTTCGCCGAGGCAGCGGTAACCCACGACGCGGAGGCTGTACTGGTCTCCTCGCTCTACGGCCACGCCGAGCAGGACTGCCAGGGATTCCACGGCGTCCTCGAGGACGCGGACGTCGACGCGGTCACGTACATCGGCGGCAACCTCGCCGTCGGTCAAGACGAGTTCGAGCAGACCCGCCGTACCTTCCGGGAGCTCGGCTTCGACCGCGTCTTCGATTCCGAAACCGACCCTGAGGACGCGATTGCCGCGCTCCGCGAGGATCTCCAGATCTCACCGACGGAGTCGGAACGGGCGACTATCACTTCGTAGATGCCCAGATGATACGAGACGAACGCATTCCATCCGACGAGCTACGGCGTATCGACGAAGAGATCCGGTCGAACTGGCCGACGGGTGCAGACGTCGACTTCGAGGACGCGATCGAATACCACGAGTCGCTTCCCGACCACAAGCGATTCGCGGACGTCCTCGAGTCGGCCGACAAGCCCCTCCTCCAGCCACGAGCCGGCGTTCCCCGGCTCGACGACCAGATCGAACTCCTCCAGTACCTTCTCGAAGAGGGACAGGCCGATCTCCTGCCGACCACGATCGACTCGTACACGCGCGACAACGAGTACGAGAAGGCCCAGCAGGGGCTCGACAAGGCCCTCGAGACGGGCGACGACACCCTCAACGGCTTCCCGGCCGTCAACCACGGTGTCGACGGCTGCCGCGAACTGATCGACGCGGTCGACGCGCCGATCGAGGTCCGTCACGGCACGCCCGACGCCCGGCTGCTCGCGGCGATCACCTTCGCCGGCGGCTTCCAGAGCTTCGAGGGCGGCCCCATCTCCTACAACATTCCGTACACGAAACGCCACGGGTTAGAGGAAACGATCGAGAAGTGGCAGTTCGTCGATCGACTCGCGGGGGCCTACACCGAACGGGGCGTGCGGATCAACCGCGAACCCTTCGGCCCACTGACGGGGACCCTGGTCCCGCCGTCGATCGCGATCGCGGTCATGCTGGTCGAGGGCAAACTCGCCGCCACGCAGGGCGTGCGCTCGATCACCCTCGGCTACGGGCAGGTCGGCAACGTCGTGCAAGACGTCGCCGCCCTGAACGCCCTCAAGAAGTTGGGCAACGAGTACCTCCCCGACGAGGTCGTCGTCACGACGGTCTTCCACGAGTGGATGGGCGGCTTCCCGCCGGACGAGGCCCGCGCCAACGGCGTCATCAGCCTCGGCGGCATGACCGCCGCCATCGCCCAGCCGGACAAGGTCATCACCAAGTCGCCCCAGGAGTTCCAGGGGGTTCCGACCAAGGAGGCCAACTCGGCTGGCCTGCGCACGACCCGGCAGGTCATCGACATGGCGATCGAGCAAAAGATCGACATCGACGGCATCGAGGAGGAACAGGACCTCATCGAGCGCGAGACCCGCTGTCTGATGGACACCATCTTCGAGCACGGCGACGGCGACGTCGTTCAGGGGACGCTCAAGGCCTTCGACTCCGGCGCACTCGACGTGCCCTTCGCACCCAGCGACAGCGCACGGGGTGCCGTCCTTCCCGCACGGGACGACGACGGTCGCGTCCGCATCTTCGAGTGGGCCGACCTCGCGATGGACGACGACATCAAGGAGATTCACAGAGCCCGACTGTCCCAACGTGCGGACACCGAGGGCCGCGATCAGTCGTTCCGGATGGTCGCGGACGACGTCGACGCGATCAGCGACGGAAAACTCATCGGCCGACCCCAGGGTGACGTCTAAATGGAGATTACAGGAATACACGCCACGCCCGGCTACTCCGGGTTCTTCTTCGACGACCAGCGCGCGATCAAGCAAGGTGCCGAACACGACGGCTTCACCTACGAGGGCGAGCCCGTCACCGACGGCTTCGACGAGATTCGACAGGCCGGCGAGTCGATCATCGTCGATATCGAACTCGCCGACGGCACCGTCGTGCGGGGCGACTGTGCCGCGGTCCAGTACTCCGGTGCCGGCGGGCGCGACCCGCTCTTCCAGGCCGAGGCGTACGCCCCCGTCATCGAGGGCCCCGTCGCCGACGAACTCGAGGGTCGGGACGCGACCGACTTCCTCGACAACGCCGAACTGCTCGAGGAGATGGAAGTCGAGGGAGACCGACTCCACACGGCGATCCGCTACGGCGTCTCGCAGGCGCTACTGGCCGCCGCGGCCGAGGCCGAAACCACCACGAAGACGGACGTGATGGCCGACGCGCTCGGCACCGAGCCTGCGACGGAGCCGGTTCCGGTCTTCGGCCAATCGGGCGACGACCGCTACAACAACACGGAAAAGATGTTCGTCAAGGGCGTTCCCGTCCTGCCCCACGCGCTGATCAACAGCGTCGAGAAGATCGGCGAAAACGGCGAGACCCTCCTCGAGTACGTGGAGTGGCTCGTCGAACGCTCCCAGGAACTGGGCCCGGAAAGCTACGAGCCCCGCTTCCACATCGACGTCTACGGCATGATCGGGGAGATCTTCGGTGCGCCCTACGACCGCGAGGAGGTCGTCGACTACTTCGCCGCGCTGGAAGAAGCCGCCGCGCCCTACCCGATCCAGATCGAGGGGCCGATGGACGTCGGCGACCGCGCCGACCAGATCGACGCGATGGTCGAGCTCCGCGAGGGGCTCGCCGAGGCCAACGTCGGCGTCGACATCGTCGCCGACGAGTGGTGTAACACCTTCGAGGACGTGCAGGCGTTCGTCGACGCCGGCGCGGCCGACCTCGTGCAGGTCAAAACGCCCGATCTGGGCGGCATCCACCGCAGCGGACAGGCGGTCCGCTACTGCGAGGGAACCGACACCCGCGCCTATCTCGGTGGCACCTGCAACGAGACGGAAACCTCCGCACGCGCCTGCGCTCACGTCGCGCTCGCGACCAACGCCGCGCAGGTGCTCGCAAAGCCCGGGATGGGCTTCGACGAGGGGTACATGATCGTCGAAAACGAGATGCGACGCACGATCGCCCGCCGCAAGCGGGACCGACAGCAACAGACCGACGAGGTGACTGCAGATGACTGACTGGACCGATCCGGACACGTTCGCACAGGCACTCGAGGAAGTCGAGACGAAAGAGAAGGGCAACTGCTTCGAGGACTTCGAGGAGGGCGATGTGATCGAGCACGATCCCGGGCTCACCCTCACCCGCTGGGGCAACGAACAGTGGATGGGCCAGACGTTGAACCACGACCCCGCCTACTGGCGGACCGACGCCGCCGAGGACCGCGGGTTCGACGAACCGCCGATCCACCCGGACTATCTGACCGCGGCGACGCTGGGCATCACCGTCGAGGATCTCAGCGAGAAGGGCGGCTACTTCCTCGGACGGACCGACGTGCGGTTCCCCGAATCGCCCGTCTACGCGGGCACCGAACTCCACGTCGAGAGCGAGGTCGTCAACTGTGCGACCTCGAGTTCCCGACCCGAGTACGGCATCGTCTCCTGGCGAACCCGCGGCACGGACGCCGAGACCGGCGACGTGCTCTGCTCCTACGAGCGGACGAACATGATCCCGCGTCGCGACCCCGTCGCGACCGACGGAAGCGGCACAGCGGCCGCCGAGGACGAGGACGAACCCGACCTCCCCGAGGAGTTCATCGCGCCCGAGGGCGGCTACTACGAGGACTTCGTCGCCGCGCTCGAGCAAGCCGACGACGAGAACGCTGCCGTCGCCTACCGCCACGAGCGCGGCCGCACGCAGGACGACGTGACCGTCGCCTCGCTCCCGTTGGCGACGCTGAACACGGCCAAGCAACACCACAACGTCGACGTGATGAGCGACTCGCCGTCGGGCAACATCGTCACCTACGGGGACGTGACCCGATCGACGGCGCTTGGCCACGCCCGCTCGGACGAACAGACCTGGCGCGAGGTCGGCTTCGACGACGAATCGTTCCACACGTTCGTCGCCGTCGGCGACACCGTCTACGCCTTCACGCGCGTCATCGAGGCCGAGGACGACGCCTCGAGCGACGAGGCGGGGACGGTGACGTTCGAACACATCGCGTTCAATCAGGACGACGAACCCGTCTACTCGGGAACACGAACCGCCGAGATTCGAAAGCGTTCTAACTGACACGATCGAACATCATAAACGAACGCAGACAGATACGCACTCCGATACATACACATGACTGACGACATTCGACTCTGCCGTACGTTCCAGACCGCACCGGCCGCCGTTCCGAAAGACGACTCGGCGAAGTATCTCACCTCCGCGCTCGAGGCGGAAGGCTTCCAGGCCCCCGACTGGCTCGTCCCCGACATGGAAGACGGGACGGCACCGGACATGAAAGCCGAGGGGCTGGAGAACACCATCGAGAAGGTCCCCCAGTACGATTTCCCCGGCGAGATCTGGCCCCGCGTCGAGTGGAGCTACGAGGACGAGGAGTACTGCGAGAAGGGCCGCGACCAGATCGACCGACTCGTCGCCGAGATCGGTGACGAGATCGACGGCGTCGTCGTCCCCAAGGTCGGCCGCCTCGAGGACGTCCAACGCGCCGCCGAGGTCGTCGCCGAAGCGGAAGCCGAACACGGCTACGACGACGGCTCGATCGGTCTCTCGATCATCGTCGAGACCGGGCGCGCCCGCTCGGACCTGCGCGAAATCGCCAGGTTCGGCGAGGACTCCCGACTCACCGCGCTCGTCTTCGGTCCCGTCGACTACGCGGCCGAACTCGGCGGCCGCGATCTGGGCGAGGGCATGCCACGCTGGGACGGCCTCCTCGAGGCCCTCTCGAACGAGGCCAGCGCCGGCGGCCTGCTCTCCATCGGCGGCCCCTTCGACGACCTCTTCAAGGAACGCGCCGGGCTGACTTACTACAACGCCGACGAGTACGCCGACCAGGTCGAACACGAAGCCAAACTCGGCCTCGACGGCTCCTGGTCGCTGTACCCCAAGCAGACGATCCAGGCCAACACCGTCCACATGCCCACGCCCGACGAACTCGAGCGCGACGTCCACAAGATCGAGCGCTTCAACGAGGCCAAACGCGAGGGGACCGGCGCGGTCACCATCGACGGCCAGATGGTCGACGAAGCCACCTTCAAGAACTTCCGGAACACCGTCCAGCAGGTCCGTGCGATCGACGACATGCGACCCGCACAGACCGAGGACTACTACGAGGACGAGCTGCTGACGCGGGCCCGCGAACTCGAGCTGTCCTACCGCTGAGGGCCTCGAGGCACGCCGTCGGGCATCCGGTCGTGAGCGAGAGGAGCCACTGCGAGGCAGTGCAGACCGGATCGCACGACAGGTGTGCGATCAGTCTGTGACTGGTTGCGGTCGTTAGTTTTCGTCGCTGGCCGTCGATTCCGAGCGACCGCTATCCGGCCCCGGGTCGATTGTGCTTCGTCCAGTGGCATGCGCCGGGCCCCGTCGTCCGGAGCCGCGACTACATACCGCTCTGGAGCCCTCATAGCAGCGGCTATGTTCGAGACGCAGCCACGATCGGTCATGCTCGAACGCGCCACTGCGGAGCGACCGTCGCGTGGAACGTCGATTCCGAATCGGACGAACAGCGTCGACGATCGAACAGCCCCACCGATCCGAACTGGGGAGCGAGACGGGGCGACGGCGACGGGTCGTCGGCGAGGGGTCCTGATCGGCGCAGCGGGACTCACGGTGGCGAGCGGGCTCAGGCTCACCGACGGGCTGGGCGGGGCGACCGACGACGACCGCGAAACGGGGGAGCCATCGCGGGAGAGCGACCCGACGCTCATCGCACACCGCGGGTTCGCCGGAGAGAACCCCGAGAACACGATCGCGGCCGTCGAAGCGGCCGCGAACGGCGACGGAGCGACCGCCCGGCAGGCCGATTTCGTCGAAATCGACGTCGTGCCGACGGCCGACGACGACGTGGTGGTCTTCCACGACGACGGGCTATCCGAGCGCGGTGGTGACGGTCTGACCGATGCGAGCGGGATCGTCTGGGAGACCGACACTGAAACCGTGACCAGCGCGGAGGTACTCGACAGCGGCGAGACGGTCCCGCTTCTCACGGCGGTGCTGGACGCGATCCCATCGAGCGTCGGCGTGAACGTCGAGTTGAAGAATCCCGGCAGTTCGGACCTGCGGTTCGGCGAGAAACTCTCCAGTAGCGAACTGGACGGCCAGAAAGAGATCTGGCGGCCGTTCGTCGAACGCGTCCTCGAGATCGGCGACGACTACGAGAACGAGATCCTCCTCTCGTCGTTTTACGAGGCGGCACTCGCGACGAGCCGCGAGGCGTCGACGTACCCGATCGCACCGCTGGTTGGAGACTCGATCACGGACGGGCTCGAGATCGCCCGGACGTACGACGCGGAGGCGATTCATCCGCCGATAGGGATGATTCAGGGGACGTCGTTCGTCGACGCGTCGGACGTGGCGGACGTCGATCCGGTTACCCTCGCCCACGAGGAGGGCCGCGACGTGAACGTCTGGACCGTCGAGACGAGCGAGCAGGCCCACCAGCTCGCGGCGGCCGGCGTCGACGGGGTCATCGCCGACTACTCGGATCTGCTCGATCGTTCCAGTAGTCGCTGATCGACAGTGACCACCCGCACCCGAAACCGGTGGCCAGACGCTGCCCCCGAGCTGTCAGCGCCGCCTGCATCGTCTCACGGCTCCGAGAGACCGCCGACCGGGCTCGAGAGTCGTCGCGTGATCGATGTGACCAGCTGACGTTCGCCACGGTAATTGGACAAACAACCGAGCAGTCGGGCGTTTTTGAGAGTATCAGCTATCCGAAAATTGATAGCTGGGGCGAGATTTATCACGCAGAGGTACCATTGGTGACGCGTGGCTGTAATCGATGAAAGGAACGGAGGGGTTACCAAATGAGTGACGGGCCGGAAGTGCTCGTCGTCGACGACGAAGCTCGGCTCGCGGATCTGTTCGCCGCGTGGCTTCAGGGTGAGTGGGTCGTCGAGACGGCCTACGACGGGGAGGAAGCGCTCGAGAAGATGGCGGACTCCGTCGAGGTCGTCCTGCTAGACCGCCGGATGCCAGGACTCTCCGGCGACGAAGTTCTCGGCGTACTGTTGGATCTGGAGGGTTCGGGTTCGGATGGCTCGCTCGAGCAGCAGGTGGTCGCCGTCGCCGATACTGAACGAGTTCTGGAGCGGCCACTCGGCCCTGTCGTGGTCGGAGAGCCACGGAATGACCGCTCGTTCACCGCGATCGTACTCCCCGAGCCAGGCGAACGTGATCGAATCGTGACCCGTCAGTTCTTCGCGGAGCGTCCGTTCGACGGTACGGGGTGAGGTGGCATCGACCAGTCGGCACCGAACGCGGCTGACCAGTCCCATCAGGTCCGCAGGGAGGTCCCGGACGGCATGTGCGCTCTCGGCATCTTTGTGGGAACCGTCGGCGTTCGGGCCGGTCTCGATCGGTATTTGCGTGTTCGTTTCGGTCGCGAGACGGTCGGTGATCGTATTCGCCAGCCGCGTTGCCGAATCGTCGGCCGCGCGAGCGAGCACGTCGCTCAAAACGACACTGTCGTCGCCGTCCCCGTCCCAGTGGACGAACGTCGGCGTTTCGGGGGCTTCCGAGTCGACGGTATCGACGAGTCCCGGGACGTTTGCGACGGTGCTCGCATCGATGACGACCGCGTCGATCTCCTCCCGCTCGAGTCGGTCGGCCGCCTCTGTGGATCGCTGGGCGATGACGACGTCGACTGGGGCGTCCGTAAGCGATAGCGTAAGCGACGCCCGCGTCGAGCGATTGCTACTGACACAGAGCACGCGCGGCCGGCTCATACTGGTTGCGTTCCGGTTACAGACATCTGAATTCTCGGTTTCGACCTCCGAATATTGGCTCTAGACATATCAATCACGACGGGAGCGAACGTGCCAGCATAGTGGATACCCAACGGGATTGTTCTTTCGACCACGCACTGACCGACGAGAAAAACGGTGCGATGACGGTTCGGCGGACTGGGAGTCGTGTGACCGGACGTATTCCGCCGGGGGAGACGAGCCGAGTCGACTCAGGGCGCTTGCCCGTAGATCAGGTTGCGCTGGATTTCGTTCGCCCCCTCGTAGATAACCGGGATCCGCGCGTCCCGATAGACGCGGGCGATCCGACGCTCGTCCAATACCGAACGGCCGCCGTGGAACTGCATGCCCTGTTCGGCGACGTCGACTGCCGTCTCGGTTGCCTTCGTCTTCGCCATCGCGGCCCAGTAGCCCGCGTTGTCCTCGTTGGCCACCTTCTCGCGGGCACGCCACGTGAGCGTCCGGGCGCTCTCGAACTCGACGAGCATGTCAGCGAGGCCGTGTTGGACGCTCTGGAAGTCGCTGATCGTCCGCCCGAACTCCTCTCGATCGTGGGTGAACTCCCAGGCCTCTTCGATAGCGGCCGCGGCGATACCGAGCCCGTGGCCGGCGACGGCGACGCGACCGTGGTTGAAGAAGTCCGCGAGGAGCATGAAGCCGTCTCCCTCCGAGCCGATCAGGTTCTCTTCGGGAACGCGGCAGTCGTCGAACTCGATGTGGGCCTGCTTCGAGGCGCGCATCGCCATCTTTTCGGGGATATGCTCGGCCTCGTAGCCGTCCGTATCCGTCGGGACGATGAACATCGAGTGGTTGCCGTAGCGGTTGTCCTCGTCGTTCCCGGTCCGCGCGTAGAGCGTTATCCAGTCGGCCTCGACGCCGTTGCCGATCCAGTACTTTTCCCCGTTGATGACGTACTCGTCGCCGTCTTTGTCGGCCGTGGTCTGCATCCCCGCGAGGTCGCTGCCGGTGTCGGGTTCGGAGACCGCGAGCCCGGACCGCTGGTCGCCCTCGGCGACGGGTCGGATGTACCTCTCACACTGTTCCTCGGAGCCGTGTTCGTACGTGATCTCACAGCCGAAACTCGCCAGCTGGAGCGTCAGCGCGATCCCCGCGTCGGCCCGGTAGAACTCTTCGGTCATCGCGAGCAACTGCGCGAGATCCAGGCCCCGGCCACCCCACTCCTCGGGAATGTCCTGTGCCACGAGGTTCGCTTCCCGTCCCGCCTCGAGGATCTCCTCGGGATACTCGCCCGACTGGAAGTACTCCTGGGCGTTCGGTTGGATGTGTTCGCGTGCGAACTCGCGAGCCTCGGCTTTCACGTCGTGTGCGTGCTCCGGGACGATGCTGTCGTCGAGCAGTTCCATATCATGCGTGATGGTTCGACCGTCCAAATAGCCGGGGGCGAATATTGCAACTCCCGGTCCGGTATCTGCTCGACTCCCGCCCGTAGCCCCCCACCGTTATCGAAGTGTTCGAACGAGATCGTCCATCGAGGCGGCTTCGTTCGCGTGGTCCTCGAGCAGGGCAATGTCCCAGACCAGATCGGCAAGCAAGTGGGCATAGAGCACCGCGCCGGTCACGATCGCGAGGGGTGCGCTGACGAGAGCGAGTGCCGGTACCACGAGGCCACCGACCACCACGTGACTCAGGAGTCGAGAGAGGACGCCGACGTCGCCGGGGTCGAAGATCTCGGACTGGTCGACGATCGCCGTTCGTGGGTGAGACAGACAGAATCGAACGGCGCTCCAGTTCCCGGTTTTGAACCGGGCGATGAGGAAGTGATCGAGATCGACGAGGACGCCGACCGCGGTGCCGTAGGCGACGACGATCCCAGCCGGGACCGAATAGCCCAACGGAGCGATCGGCGGGACCAACGCGGTCAGAACCGCTGTGACGACGACCGAGATGGCTGCGTGGTGTTTCGAGTAGATGGACTCTCACCTGCTGCCGGCGACCACGCCGACGACCAAAACCGTCCCGCCGATTTGCCGGACGGCCTTCGGTCGGCGCGGGCCCTCGAGGAACCGTCCGGACGCTCGGTTAGCCGGCAAAGCCCGAGAGCGACCACTCCCCGTCGTCGCCGTCGTCGTCGGCGATGCTCGGCGCGCTCACGAGGACGAACGCGCTCTCCTGGTCGTCGTTGCGGATCTGGCGCGTCGACGACGGCGGAATCCACAGCGCATCGCCCGCCTCCATCTCGACCGGTTCGTCGTCGACGACGACCGTCGCTGCTCCCTCGATGAGGACGTAGATCTCCTCGTGATCGTTGTCGGTGTGGTCGTGTGGTTTGCTGTTCCAGCCGGGGTCACAGCGTGCGACCGTCACGCCCACCTGTTCGGTCTCGAGTGGGTCACTGAGGAAGTGCATTGCGCTCGAGACCTCCTCGACGTCTTCGTAGTTTACCTTCCGGTAGGACATACGTCTCCATTCGCCGGGACAACAGTAAAACTACGCGTTCCGTTTCGATTCGTTCAATGCGGCCGGCCGCGATAGCTACCACGAGACGGCAGGACTGCCCCGAGTGCGTCCGGAAAACCGGGACTAGCCCTGCGCGAGCGGATCGAAGCTATCGACCGGGATCACGGAGTAGTCGACGGTCAGTGCGTCCCTGGTCGCCCGGATCTTCCCGACGAACGCCGAGATATCCTCGAGTTCGCCCTCGAGGACGAACAGTTCCATGCAGTAGTGATCGCCGACGTGGCTGTGGAAGTTCGAGGCGACGAGGGACTCGTGTTCGTGACGCAGGTGCATCATCCGTTCTTCGACGCTCGTGGTCTCGTAATCGAACAACACCGTGACGATCCCCATCAGGTCCCGGTCCTCGAGTCGGGTGTCCTCGAACTCCCCGAGCAGGTTCCGCGAGGCCTCCCTGACGACTTCGCTCCGCCCGGTGTAGCCGTGTTCCTCGGCGAATTGGTCGAGTCGATCCAGGAGTTCGTCCGGCATCGAGACGCTGACGACTGCCATGTAATAACCCAGGGGCAGTTCGCTATTAAGGATTATTATGTCGTTCGACACTCGATATGATCGGTGACGAGACCACCCGCCGCTGCGGACATCGTCGAGCGACGCTCTCGAGGGGATCGGCGGCGGGCATCTCGAGTCGGCAGCGACTCGAACTGAGCAGCAGGGCAGCGGCTCGGACGGGCTGCTGTCACTGGGTCCCGGCGCACGCCCACAGTGGGGCGCGCCTGGGTCGGTACTGACTGACAGTCGTCCGTCTCACACGTGGTCTCTCGGGAGCAGGTCCTCGAACGGCTGGGCGTCGAGCCACTCACAGAGCGCGACGAGCTGGTCGCTCGCGGCTTCGAAGAGGTCCCTGCCCTTCTGGGCGGACGCGTCGGTCTGGTCGCCCAGAACGCCGTTGTCGGTGTTGTCCGCCGCATCGTAGAACGTCCGCGAGCCGTGTTTGACCGTCTCGGCGTCGTCGACGCTCGGAACACCCTCGTCTCTGGCGTCCTGCAGGCGGTCGTCGTGGACCAGCGTCGGCTCGAGGAACTGGATCATCGAGGTCTCTTTCGGGCCGCCGTGGGGCCCGTTTTGCTCGAATAGTTCGTCGACGAGGTCCGGAATCGACTCGTCCCACATCCACTCGATCGCGTATGCGACCTCGTCTTGCCGGAGCCGTGCCCCGACCTCCCGCAGATGTGGGACGTTACCGCCGTGAGCGTTCACGTAGATGACCCGATCGATTCCGTGAGCGGTGAGGTTTCGGGTCAGCGACTCCATGTACGATCGGAACGCCGGCGGTTCGACCCACATCGTCCCGTGGAACTGCCGGTGGTGTCCACTGACGCCGATGTTCACCGTCGGCGTGCAGAGATAGCCCGTTCGATCGGCGACCTCGCGCGCGAACGCCTCCGCGATCAGGTGATCGGTCGCCTCGGGCAGATGGGGACCGTGTTGTTCCGTCGATCCGAGCGGCACGAGCGCGAGCGATTCCGAATCGAAGTACGTCTCGAGGTCCGGCCATGCTTCGTCACCGAGATACATGTCAGTCCCTCGTATGCGCAACACCAATAGCGTAGTGACCACGGACGAACCGCCGGATCGGCGGACACGACGGACCACTCGAGCAGCGACCGAAATCCCCGAACCGGCGGCGAACGGAGTCGCTGACGGACGGTCGGTGGTAATACCGCATTACCGAATGCGACGCATCCGACGAAACGCGCTCGACTACTCGCCGCGATTTTTCGAAGAGCGGAACCTCTCGTACCAATAAATCGATGCGCGTCCGATAATCGGCACTCGAACGGACGATCGATACCCGCGTTCATCGAATGGCAGCCGACTCGGAGGACGGCCGCTCAGCCGACGGTCGCCGCCGTTTCGAACCGGAATCGATCGAAATCGGGACCGCAATCTCGACTGGGATTCGATCCGGCACCGCCGGCACCAATGAGTGAAACTGGACACGTTCGGTCGACCGGTGACGGTTCCGAACCGCGCGTGCGGTAGCGCCGTTTCCGTCGTGACACCGTGGTGGGTCACAAAACGCGTTTATCGCACGCCCGCTCGAGGGTCGTCCCGCGATCGATCCGGAACGGGTTCGTCGTCGCGTCGAGAATCCGTATCGATCGCTCACGGTACGGTCTTCGCACAATTCGCGGTAACGGACACTTCAATTCCGGGACCGTCATCGGTCTCGATTGGTTGGTTTCATGATCGATTGATAGGCACTCAATTACAAAGGACGGCGGCCGACAACCGAAGTCGTACATGGTACCACCGTACCCCGCACAAGCACAGGTTCCCGACTGGCTACAGGACCCGATCGCGGAGCTACTCACGTTCCTCCCGCGGATAATCGGCGCAGTGGTGATCCTCTTCATCGGCTGGGTCATCGGCCGGCTGGCTGCCCGCGTCGTGGGACGAATCGCCGACGGCATCGAACTCGACCGCATGGTCCTCGAGACGCCGCTCGGACGCATCCTCGGCGGAACGGAACAGGCGGTCTCGAGCGCGTTCGGCAAACTCGCGAAGTGGTTCGTCTACGCGCTCGCGTTCCTCGCAGCTGCGAACGCGCTCGCGATACCGACGCTATCGGAGTGGATCTCGACGGCGGTCTCGTACCTACCGGCGTTCATCGCGGGGCTGCTCGTCATCACCCTCGGCTTCGTCGTCGCCGACTTCATCGGTGATGCCATCGAACGGACCCGGGCCGCGACCCAGACGGCATACGCCAGCTGGTTCGCGACCGGAACGCGGATGTTCCTCTACTTCACGGCGGTCGTCATCGGTCTCGACACGATGGGGATCGACGTGGGTATCCTCTACGTCTTCGCGCGAGCGCTCGCGTGGGGGATCGGCGCGGCCCTCGCGATCGGTGCGGGCATCGCGTTCGGCTGGGGCGGCAAGGACTACGTCGCCAACAACATCGATACCTGGATGGGGCGAACGAGTAGCGTCAAGCCGGACGAGGAGAGCTCCAGCGGCCGCTCGAGCGGCGGTCAACGGCAGCGTTCCGACCGGGAACGCGGCTCGGGGTCCGGTCCGACCGACGACGACTGAGACGGTTTGCTGTCCCGATCTCCCGGTGGGACCGCAGGACAGCGCGGTCCCACCGGCACTGACGGACGGGAGGCCGTCCGAGCAGAGTGACGACCGGTCGAGGGCAAGACCGACGCGACGTGGCGATCAGTTGACTTCGATTCCGGCCGCGGCTCGGTCCGCGTCCGGCTCGTCGGTCTCGTCGCGCGGAAACAGCGGTTTGACCGGGACGATCACGTGGGCTCGCACGAGCCGCCCGTCGTTCCGTCGCCACTTTTTCAGGTGTGCGATCGAGTGTGAGCCGTCGTAGCCGTCCTCGATTCGTTCACAGATCTCGACGAACTCGTCCTCGTCGAACAGCTCGGCGGAAACGCGATCCGTCTCGACCGCGACGCTCCCGCGACGTGCATAGACGTCGAGGCGTCCCTCGAACGCGTACTCGAGGTCCTCGATCCAGTCGTGGATCTCGGCGACCGTCGGCCGTGTCGGTGCCGTCGGAAAGGTGATCGACGCCTGATACTGATCCGGGCGCTCCCGCACGTGTCGCTGCCAGACCCGGTACAGGGACCGTGTGGCTCCGATGCCGGGGACTCGCGAGATGGCAGTGGTTGCTCGATCGGCCGCGGCCGCGGCGCGTCGTCGGAGGGTCGTCACGGAGTCGGTTCGATCGTGTTCCGGCATTCGTTCTCACCTCCGACTTGCGGGCACCGGTAATACGTCCTTTGTTGTGGCGGCGTTCTCGAGCCGCCGTCGATGCGAACGACCTCCCGCGCCGACGGTTCGCGAGAGTTTTGTACAATCCGTTACTACCACTGTACAGAATGCCTCGTACAGGGCCCAGTCCCTCGATTCCGCTCCTCGCCGGCTCCCTCGCGACCGTCGCCGCCGGCGTCGCCGTTAATACCGGCTTTGAGACGTCGATCCGAACGCTTCCAGCCCTCTTTCTGATCGCGCTCGGCGTCGCCGGGGTCACGAGCACGACGCGAGCGTACGGGCGAGCACGGCTCCGCCACACCGCGACACGATGGTGGCTGCTCGCGTTCGCTACGTTCGTTCCCTACGCGCTGGCGACGGCCCCCGAAAGCGACGCGGCGGCGGCGGTCGGCGAGGCCTTCGCGGGCCCGATCGTCGGTCTCGTCCTCGAGTCGCTGGCAGGGGCGACGGTCCTCTGTGCGGTCTCGACGACGGTCCTCTACTGTGTCGCCTGCTACGGACTCCATCCGGGTCGGCCGACGCCCGAAGAGCGCGTTCTCGTCGACGGCGACGACTAACCGGGCGCGAGCGAAGGCGATCCTCGTTTTCGAAGCCGTGCTCCGGCCGCCCTCCCGACGCACCCTCGAGACGGCGATGGGCGCTGGACTTATCCGTTCGAACGGCTTTCCTTGTCTAATGACCGAACGGGTGGAACCGACCGATCGAGTACCCTGGAACGACGGTGACGAACGAGCGCCACTCCAGTGGTACCGGACGCTCGTCGAGACGGTTCCGGACGGCGTCTTCCAGCTGGATGCGGACGATCGGATCGTCGCGGTCGATGACACCCTCCTCGAGTTGACCGGCTACACACGCGACGCGCTTCGCGGCGAGCACGTCTCGATGCTGGTCGACGAGCGAGTCATCGAGGCCGGCGACGAAACCGGTCGCACCGCCAGCGACGGGACGATTCGGACGGCTCGAGGCACCCAAATACCCTGTGAACTGCGCCTCGAGACGGTGCCGGGCCCCGACGGCCGCCGGGGTGCGATCGGAACTGTCCGCGAACGCGACCCCTCGGAGCGTGCCCAGGAGTCGGCAGTCGATCCGACCGAAACGGCCGACCGGGCCGACCCGGCAGTGGAAGCGACACCGGAGGCGGACCCGTCGTTGGAGTCGATCACCGCTGTGCTCGAGGAAGCCGACGTGGGCGTGTTCGTCCTCGACGAGGCGTTCGAGATCGCGTGGATCAACGAGGCTACCGAACGGTACTTCGGGATCGACTCGACGGCCGTGGTCGGGCGAGACAAGATGGCCGTTGTCAACGAGACGATCCGTAACCGGGTTGACGATCCCGATCGATTCATCGATATCCTCACCACGGCGTACGACGACAACAGCGACACGGAACGATTCGAGTGCCGTATCACGCCCAGCGACGATCGCGAGGAACGCTGGGTCGAACACCGGAGCAAACCGATCGAATCCGGCCCATACGAAGGGGGCCGGGTCGAACTCTACTACGACGTGACCGAGCAACACCGGCGCGTATACCAGCTCCGTCGGCTGAACGAGTCGGTTCGCGAGTGGCTCGCCGCCAGCACGCGCGAGGCCGCAGCGGAGCAGGTCTCCTGCCATCTCCTCGACATCCTCGGGCTCGAGATCAACGGCGTCTTCCTCTACGACCCGGAGTCGGAGACACTCGAGCCGGTTGCCCAGTCCGAACCGGCCGTGGCGCTGTTCGACGAGGTGCCGACGTTCGCGGAAGGTGAGGGGATCGCCTGGCGCGTCTTCGATACCGGCGAACCGTCGAGCTACGACGACGTCAGGACGGATGCGGACGTCTACAATCCCGACACACCGATCCGCAGCGAACTCTGCCTTCCGATCGGGGACCACGGCGTCGTCATCATCGGCTCGGAAGAACGCAACGCGTTCGACAACGGCGATCTCTCGCTGGCCAAGATCGTCGCCTCGAGCCTGGAAGTGACCTTCGATCGAATCAGTCAGGAGCGGTCCCTCGAACGCGAGCGGGCCCAGACCGAAACGCTCCTCCGGACTGCGCCGGTCGGGATCTCGGTCGAAGACGCCGACGGAGAGGTGGTGCTGGCGAATCGGCACGCGCAGACGGCGCTCGGACTCGGCGATCGGGACCCCCTCGGCGAGACCGAACTACTCGCCGAACTGACCGTCGTCGACGCCGACGGCGAGCCGATCGGGCCCGAATCCGGCCCCTCCGCACGGGTGCGGGAAACCGGGGAACCGATCTCCGACGAGGAAGTCGTGATCGAGGATCCGTCGGGAGAGCGGAAGTGGTTCTCCATCACCGCCGTTCCCATCTTCGGCCCCGACGGCTCGCTCGAGCGGGTCATCTCCGCGGGCGAGGACGTGACGGCACTCAAAACACAGGAGCGCCGCCTCGAGCGCCGCAAGCACGAACTCGAGACCGAACTGAGCGAGATCCTCGGCCGCGTTTCGGACGCGTTCTACGCCCTCGACGACGAGTGGCGGTTTACGCACGTCAACGAACGGGCCGGGGAGCTGCTGGGACGTGACCCGGCGGAACTCGTCGGCGAGAACGTCTGGGAGACGTTCCCGACCGGAACGAGATCCGACCTCATCGAGCGCTATCGGGAGGCAATGGAGTCACAACAGCCCGTCTCGTGGCAGCGCTACTCCGACTCGCTCGACATCTGGATGGAGATCAGGGCCTATCCCTCCGAGACGGGACTCTCCGTGTACTTCCAGGACATCACGGACCGGAAACGTCGGGAACGCCAACTCGAGCAGTACGAACGGATCATCGAAACGATCGAGGACGGCATCTACGTCCTCGACGAGAACGGCCGGTTCACGATGGTCAACGAGGCGTACACCGATCTCACCGGCTACGATCGCGACGAGTTGGTCGGGAGCCACGCCTCGCTCGTCGCCGACGAAGCGGTCATGGACCTGGCCAAGCGAATCGTCGCCGACGAGAGCGACGAGCCGACGATAGAGACCGAAATCGAGACGAAATCCGGCGATCTGTGCCCGATAGAGGCGACGGTCACGTCGCTGACGACCGCGGAGACCGGACGCGAGCGAATCGGGGTCGTCCGCGATATTACGGAACGGCGGGAACGACAGCGCAGACTCGAGGCGAGCGAGCAGCGCTACCGTACCCTCGCCGAGAACTTCCCGAACGGCGTCGTCGCGCTGTTCGACGACGAGTTGCGGTACACGGCGGCCGGCGGCCAGCTGTTCGGCGAGATGGGTATCGAGGAGGAAACGGCGATCGGCAAGACGATCTACGAGCGCTATCCCGACGACCTGGTCGAAGCGATCGAACCCCGGTTTCTGGCCGCCCTCGACGGGGAGGAACAGTCCTTCGAACTGTCCCACAACGACCGGGAGCTCCGCGCCCACACCCTCCCGGTCCGGACCGGTGACGAGGTCACCGCCGGAATGCTCGTCGTCCAGGACATCACCGAACGGACCGAGTACCAGCGCAAACTCGAGGAATCGAACGAGCGCCTCGAGCGGTTTGCATACGCCGCCTCCCACGACCTGCAAGAGCCCCTGCGGATGGTCACGAGCTATCTCCAGCTGATAGAGCACCGCTACGCTGCCGACCTCGACGAGGACGGCCAGGAGTTCATCGACTACGCCGTCGACGGAGCCGAGCGCATGCGCGAGATGATCGACGGCCTGCTCGCGTATTCCCGGGTCGAAACGCAGGGAGAACCCCTCGAGCCGGTCGACCTCGAGGCGGTCCTCGACGACATCCGCGAGGACCTGCAGTTTCGAATCACCGAGCAGGACGCCGACATAACGGTGGACTCGCTTCCCCGCGTCGTGGGTGATTCGAGCCAGCTCCGGCAGGTGTTCCAGAACTTGCTGTCGAACGCGATCGAATACAGCGGCGAGGAACCACCGCGGATTCACGTCAGTGCCGAGCGGACCCGCGACGAATGGGAGATCTCCGTTCACGACGAGGGGATCGGTATCGATCCCGAGGATCAGGAGCGAATCTTTCAGGTGTTTCAGCGGCTTCATAGCCACGAGGAACACCCCGGAACGGGGATCGGGCTCGCGCTCTGTCAGCGGATCGTCGAGCGCCACGGCGGCGAGATCCGAGTCGACTCCGCGCCCGGAAAGGGGGCGACGTTCTCGCTGACGCTCCCGGCCGTCGACGCGACTGGCTCCTGATCGCGATCGGCCGTCGGTGGAACGGACCCGGTTGGATCGACAGCGCGACCGAGCGATCGAGACGCATCGCTCGCGGTCAGCCAACAGCTATATATCCGACCGCCCACTGGACCCGGCAAAGCGGTGCACGACGTGATCCCGACAATACGCGGTTCGGATCGATTCCCGCTCGTCGCCTCGCTCGCCTGTTTCGCCGTCGTCGGCGTCGCGAACGTCGCCGTCGACGGGGGTGGACTGACACTGGGAGCGACCGGGCTCGCCGTCGCCGGCGTCTACGGCGTCGCTCGCTACGCACGGTCCGTCAGCCGGCAGACGCTCGCTCGAACGGCGCTAGGACTGTGGCTGGCGTTCCTCGTGGTCGCCGGCACTCACGCGCTCGGGGTCGAGACGATCGGCTCGATCGCGCCGGGTCCCACCGCCGCGACGGTCGTCGCCGTTTCCGCGGCGACGTGGGCCACGCTGCTCGCCGCTGCGGGATCGACGGTCTTTCTTTGGTTTCGGGAGTACGGGTCCCCGTCGCGGGCCGACGAACAGGTCCTCGAGGGCGAGGCCTCCGACTACTCGACGCGGTAGCTCACCGCGATTCCTTCGCCGAGGGGGACGACGACCGTCTCGAAAGCCGGATCGGCACGGACGGTCTCGAGGTAGTCGATAACGCCCTGCGTGTGCTCGTCGACGGCCGTCGGGGAGCCGCCCGCGGCCCACTCGAGCAAGTGGTCGAAGTCGACGACGCTGGCCGTGATCACGTTGTCGGCGACGACGACCCCGCCGACGGGGAGTTTCGATCGGACGGCCTCGAAGGCATCCGCGTAGCGCTCCTTCTGATGATCGATCAGGACGACGTCGAACGGACCGTCGTAGCGGTCGATCGTTTCCATCGCGTCGCCGAGTTCGTACGCTGTGAGGGCGTCGTAGCCACCTGCGGCCATGTACTCGCGAGCGAGCTCGAGTTCGTCCTCGTCGACCTCGGTGAGTACGATCTCGCCGTCGTCGGGGAGGGCGTCGGCAAACCAGTACGCCGAGTAGCCATACCCCGATCCGAACTCGAAGATCCGTTCCGCGTCGCTCAGGCGGGCCACGAATCGGAGGAACGCGCCGACCTCGGGACCGACGTGGGGAAAGCCCTCGGCGGCGGCGTACTCGTCCATCTCGATCAGCGTCTCGTCGGGATCCGGCCCGACCGCGCGAACGAAGCGAGCGATCTCGTCGGTGAGAACGTCGGTCATACGATGGCATACGGGACCCAGCCTATAGGGTTCCGGGAGGCAGATCGGCTCCGCCACGCGTCCCGGCCGCCTCCCGGTTCCAACCGGCGGGGAACGAGACGCAGGAACGCGGTTCCTGCAGACAGTGCCCGACCGTCCGCGTGGCCGTCGAGACGGACCCACGAAACGCCTCCGACAGTATCCTTTTTGATGCTCGGAAGCATCGTATCACCCGACATGTCTACCGAACACCCTCTCACCGAGTACGTCGACAATCTGGTGTACGAACCGGTTCAGGTCTCCGAAGACGGGATCGACTTGACGGTCAGCGCCATCTACGAGGTGGCCGCCCCCGGCCGGCTCGACTTCGGCGGCGACGAACTCACCGACGCCGACCTCGAGCCGGTGCCGACGGAACTCGACACTCCCCAGGACGAGTACGGCTGGTGGCACCTCGAGGGCGGCCAGTACGTCCTCCAGCACAACGAGTTCCTGACGGATCTCGAGGAGCCGGTACAGCTCCAGCCACGGAACGAGCTGTTAGCTCGTGGCGGCTCGCATCCGTCGATGCAGGTGCGAGACCACCTCCCGCTGATCCCGCTGACGGTCGCCGACGGGGGGCTCAAGATCAAGGAGAACGCGCGGGTGTCGACGCTCGTTCCTATCGGGATCGATTCAGCGGCGACCGAGTAACTGCGTCCCGCGGGACGCAACTACGAGTCGTAGGCGATGTGTTCGATGGCGACCACCAGTCGGTAAAACAGGGACAGGAGAGCGAGTACGGCGACGAAGACGAGCGGGAGGATAGAGAAGACGAAGACGGAACCGGGGCTGAGGATACCGTAGCCGCTGATCACCAGCCAGACGAGAACGGTTGCGATTCCGGCAGGCGACCGCATCAGGTCGCGGAGTGGGGAGGGCGACATAGGTAAAAACTCCAACCTGAAGGTCAAAAATAATTTCGGTGAGTGGGCGTAACGAAATAGTACAAAGCCACGACGGAACCGGCGGCGACCGGCCTATCGGCCTTCGTACTCGGGATCCCGGTCCTCGAAGAAGGCGCTGACGCCCTCCTCGTGATCCTCGGTCTCGAAGACGATCCCCTGTGCCGTGGCCTCGTCGGTGAGGGCTTGCTCGAGGGATTTCTCGAGGCCCTCGCCGAGGAGACGGTTGGCGTGACGCAGCGCGATCGGCGGGCCGGAGACGATCCGTCCGACGAACTCCTCGACACGCTCGTCGACCTCGTCGCTGTCGTAGACGTGATTGACGAGGCCGATCTCCAGTGCGTGCTCGGCGTCGATGATGTCGCCCGTGAGCACGAGTTCCTTCGCGACGTTTTCCCCGACGACTCGGGGGAGCAGATAGGAGGTGCCGGCGTCGACGCTCAGGCCGACCTGCCGGAAGACGAAGCCGAAGACGGCGTCCTCGGTGGCGAGTTGCATGTCACAGGCCAGCGCCAGGTTCGCACCGGCACCGACGGCGGGGCCGTCGATGACCGCGACCGTCGGCACCGGGAAGTCGATGAGCCGCCGCATCAGTTCGTTCGTCGACCGCTCGAGCGTCCGGACCCGTTCGTCGGCGGGGACGTCGTTTTCGATGCCTTCGACCATCGACTCGATGTCGCCGCCGGCCGAGAACGACCCGCCCGATCCCTCGACGATCACGCAGCGGGCGTCGCTGCCTTCGATTTCGTCGAGGGCCTCGGTGAGTCCGGCACTGATCCCCTCCGAGAGGGGGTTGCGGCGGTCCGGCTGGTTGAGCGTGATCGTCGCGACCCCCTCGTCTTCGATCTCGAGGAGGACGTCGTCGCCGAGCGACATTATGCGTCCCCCTCCGCTTCGCGAAGTTTGAACTTCTGGACTTTCCCGGTCGTCGTTCGGGGGAGTTCGTCGACGAACTCGACTTCACGCGGGTGTTTGTACTCCGCGAGGTTGGTCAGGCAGTACTCTTTGATCTCGTCTTCGGTGACGTCGCCGTCGGGCGTGCGAACGATGAAGGCCTTGACCGTCTCCCCGCGGCGTTCGTCGGGGATGCCGGCCACGGCGGCGTCGGCGACGTCCTCGTGCTCGAAGAGGAGCTCCTCGACCTCCCGTGGATAGACGTTGTAGCCGCCGGTGACGATCATGTGCTTCTCGCGGTCGACGACGTAGAAGAAGCCGTCTTCGTCCTTGTAACCGATGTCGCCGGTGTGGAACCAGCGGCGGCCACCCTCCTCGGTGAAGGCCTCCTCGTTGGCCTCGGGTAGGCCGTAGTAGCCTTTCATGACGTTCGGGCCAGCGACGACGATCTCGCCGGTGATCTCGCGGAGATCGGCCTCTTCCTCGTCGATCGGTCCCTCCTCGACCGGCGAGACCTCCTCGAAGTCCGCGTCGACGACCTTGGAGTCGACGCCGGGGACGGTCTTCCCCACGCTGCCGACGCGGCGACCGTCCAGCGGGCTATTGAAGTGAGTGATCGGACTGGTCTCGGTCAGTCCGTATCCCTCATAGACTTTCGGCTCGTAGAGTTCCTCGAACCGACGCAGGACCTCGACGGGGATCCCGGATCCTCCGACGCCACAGAGCCGCACCGACGAGAGATCGAACTCCTCGGCGTTGGGCTGGTTGATGACGTCGTTGTACATCGCCGGCACGCCGTGGACGATCGTCAGCGCCTCGTCCTCGACGAGCGAGACGGCGTCCTGTGCGTCCCATTCGGGCATCGGGTAGAAGGCAGCGCCGTTGAACAACGCCGTGTTCATCACGACGGTCATCCCGTAGATGTGGAACAGCGGCAACACGCCGAGCTGTTTGTCGTCCGGCCGAATCCCGTCCGGAATGAGCTTCGACGCCGCGTTCGCGTTCGACGCGAGGTTCGAGTGGGTGAGCTGAACGCCCTTTGGCTGCCCGGTCGTCCCCGAGGTGTAGGGCTGGACCGCGACGTCGTCGTCGTCGCGGTCGGCGACGTCGGGATCACCCGGCTCGAGGAACTCCTCGAGCGTGCTCGCACCGTCGGCCTCGCCGCCGATGCTGACCACGTGCTCGACGGCCGTCTCGTCTTTGACCTCGTTGACGAACGGAACGAGATCGGCCAGCGCGACGACGACTTTTGCCTCGCTGTCCCCCAGCAGATGACCGATCTCGCGGGATTTGTACTGCGGGTTCATCGGGACGACGACCCCGCCGGCTCGAAGCGTTCCGTGGAAGGCGATCAGAAACGGCGGCACGTTCGGCAGATAGAGTGCGACGCGGTCGCCCTCGCCGAGACCTCGTTTCTCGAGCGCAGTCGCGAACGCCCCTGTCTGCCCCCAGAACTCCTCGTAGCTCGTTTCCGAGCCCTGAAACCCGATCGCGGTATTGTCGCCGTATTCCTCGACGGCACCCGCGAGATTAGTGACAAGATTTGTCATGCTCCGTGCGATACGTTTGCGCGTATCGTAAAAAAGATTTACATCGTTCGATAGAACGACCGGAATCACTTTCCACCGATAATGAGAAGATGTGTACTCGGATTGAAAAGAACGCGATTTGGCGTTCGAAGGCGAGCCCTCACGGAGGGAGTATTTAGGGACAGACGGCTTATGTCATCGTGTCATGTATCAGGACATCCTCATCCCGACCGACGGGAGCGACGGGACCCGTCAATCGATCACACACGGGTTGACGATCGCGGATCGGTTCGACGCGACGATCCATGCGCTGTCGATCGTTCCCGAAGGACCCCTCGGGACGCTCCAGACCGATGAAGCCATCCCGGCGGCCGAACGGGCAGTCGAGCGCGTCGAGACCGAGGCGACGAGGGAGGGCGTCGACGCCGTCACCGCGGTCGAACAGGGTGTCCCCCACGAGGAGATCCTCGCGTACGTCGACGAACACGGGATCGACATGATCGTCATGGGCACACAGGGCCGGACCGGACTCGACCGCGTGCTGGTCGGCAGCGTCACGGAACGGGTCGTTCGCATGGCCGACGTGCCGATCGTGACCGTCCGCCTGACCGACGATCTCCGGATCGAAGACGCCGACGAGGCGGAACGGATCGCCAGAAAGACGGCCGAACAGGAGGGGTACAGCGAGATCTCCGTCCGAGAGGACCCACACCGGACCAGCGCATCCTGGATCGTCCCCCTCGAGACCGACTCGGGACCGGTTCACGTCCACGTCGACGCCCTGACGAGCGAGGCCCGACTTGCAAGCGGCACCGAGACGACGTAACCGATACCGGCTGGCAGCCGAGAGATAACGCCTCGAAACGATCGACTCCTCCCCGAAAAACGGACGCGGTAACTACACGTGTGCGAGAGTCGCGGGCGGCCCATCTCTCTCGGATCGCTATTCAGTCGTCGTCCCGTGACGGTCTCGAACAGGCGACTGTTGCTGTGAGAGGTAGTTTTTAATGCGTGGATATACATGCCATCACATGGCAAACAGCGAGGACGATAGCTGGGTCGGCATCAGGAACACCACGACTGTCCCGAGTCAGTCGGCGCTGCTGAACGGCCACATTGCTCCGGAACCGTTGGCCCTTGTGGTGATCGCGATCCTACTGCTTACTGTCCTCGCAACCGGTCATCAACTCGGACTCTGGTAACTCTCGAGCGAGTCCGCGGATGATGACGACGGAGGCAGTACTCTCTAGTAGCCGATTGGGTCGGTTCACGATCCCAGTCCCGGACGGACTGTTTTACCGTTAGGAGAGGGATTCATAGAACGACTCACACACCCGCTGTGCAGGCATCCTAATTCGATAAGTACAGGGGGTAGAATTAACTACACGTATTCAACAGCATCATACATGAATCGGCTTCGCCAGTGGTACTTTCCGCTGGGGTTTGCAATCACCATCGGCCTTATCTTAGCTGCCATCACGCTCTTCGTCCAGATCTACATAGCACGTTTTGAGTATGGTGACGGACTTGCTCCGGGGATAATAATGCAGTTCTGGATAGTTGCTGGGTCATTTCTCCTCGGGGCTATTTCGGCATTCACTTCCGCACGATACCATGTCATCTCATCCGTTCTTATTGCCGTTGGCATATACGGGTGGACGCTTCTTATCTCGTGGTCTGCCATGGTTGATTCAGCACAGTCGCCCGGTGCTGGTCTCACACCAACCCTGTTTGACCTCATCATAGGTCCATTTTGGTTTCTCCTGCTGATTATCGGTCTTATCGTCGGTGGAATTGAATACGGAATCCGGCATCTGCTTAATTCGCAGCTATAGCGGTCAGTTCGCAGACCTACTTGTCGGCCAATTCACCATCGAAGTGGATGTAATCAACACTATGGGAAGAGTTCTATGACACCCTCGTTAGGAGGCAACGTAGCGTCCTCTCTGTTGATCGTTCTATCGTAACGACTGCAACGATTCACACACTGATCGCACAGTTGTCGTGCGATCAGGTGTGCATCGACTCGCAGTGACTACTAGCGAGTCGACAGCAGTCACACCCGGTGTCCGCTGGGCGTATCACGGGTCGTTTGGACAGTCGACGTCGACCCGCACGTGCCACCTACCGCTTTCAGCTGATAACAGCGGTAGTACCTGACTGTGTAGCCAGTAGAGTTATCTGTGAATGATCCGGACGTTTTATCGGCGAGGGATAGGGGAGATCCGACCACACAGCCACCACCAGATCCACTCTGGAACAGCACCAGAACTCGCCACCCGAAATCGAGCCATGGAACTCAATCGCCATATTGCCACTCGATTTCGGATCTCCCTCCCCAGTCGAACACCCATCGACAGGGGGCTCCAACGCTGCCCCTCCCGGTCAGCGTTTTGTCCGCTAACCGGACTGTCAGACCGTTCGAAAAACAACCACAAATAATGTCCACCGATCAGAATTACGACGATTTCCTCACTGCCGTCGCCTTGGCCGAGTTTTCGTACCGACGGCAGAGAGAAAATCCTCGGCTGGCTGCGAGATCCTGGCAGCTCGCGGTCAGTCGCCTCGCGAAGTACGATGTTGACCCCTACGAAGCGGTTGATGCGCTCAGAGCCGACGACAGGCGGAACGCGATCGCCCACCTCGAAAGAGGGCCACCCGAGACGACAGACCCGCCGATTCGTCGGTGAATCCGAGCCGTTGTCAAAAACGCCGCGGTCAACGCCGTCAATCAGGAAACGTCACGGGATGTGGGTCATCCACGACAGTGGCGGAACGGTACCCAACCCCAGCGCAGGGCTGTTGTACTCACTATCGCTACCAGTCCGCCGTATCCAGGAGTGGAATTTGAACCCACGAAGTCTCGGTACAAGTCGAGTTCGCGCCGTCAAGCCAGGGGTGGGATTTGAACCCACGAAGTCTCGATTACAAGTCGAGTGCATGAACCGCCCATGCTCCCCTGGCGCACTCCGTGGGTTAGCCGTCCTCCTTTGAATGTGTATCGTTTTCGTCCCGGTCCGCGAGCGAGCGTCGCATCGTCACCCGGAACTCGTCGTAGCCGTTCCGACGGTAAAACTGCCGTGCACCTCCGTTGTCGGCCATCACTTCGAGGAGCATCACGTCGGCCCCCTGTTCGAGGAGCGACTCCTCGGCGGCCTCGAGCAGTGCGGAGCCGATTCCCCGATCCCGGGCGGCGGGTTCGACGTAGATGTTCGAGAGGAGGCCGCGTGTGGTCTCGAGTTCGAGGGTCCCGCGTTCGATCGAGACGGAGGCGAACCCGACGATCCTGTCGCCGAGGCGGGCGACGAGCAGCCCGTCGTTGACGAGGTAGGCTCCGAGCGTCTCCCGCATCGCCTCGCGGTTGGCCTCCGGGCGGACGGCGGACTCGTGCTGGCGCTGGTCGCGAGCGAGTCGGACCCACAGGTCGGCGACGGTGTCGATATCGTCCCGCGTGGCGGTCTCAATCGTGGGTTGCGGGTTGCTGGGGGGCATTCTCGAGTGCCGTGACGGCTGGAAGTGATTCCGCGGTGAGCATCCGCAACGCAGCGCCGCCGCCGGTACTGACGTGAGAGAAGCCCGTAACGCCGAGTTTGCGCAGTGCAGAGGCCGTATCGCCACCGCCGACGATGCTCGTCGTGGTCTCCGTGGCAGCGCCGTAGAGTTGCTTGGTCCCGTTCTGGAAGCGGTCGTCCTCGAAGACGCCGGCTGGCCCGTTGAGGATCACCGTTTCGGCATCCGTGAGGATCCGCCGGTAGTAGTCGAGCGTCGACTCGCCGATATCCATCGCGGACTCGCCGTCTCCGGGTGGCAAGGCGTTGACACCGAGTTCGTGGCGGCTGCCGTCGCGAGCGACGGCAACGTCTCTCGGAAGCGCGATTCGGTCACCGTAGGCGTCGAGTAAATCTGCGGCACGGTCGATCTCGTCCCAGTACCCCTGGTCGTAGATGAAATCGGAACTGGCATCGCCGAGGTCGACGCCGTCCGCGATGAGAAAGACGTTGCCGACGACGCCTGCGGTGAGGACGTGATCGGCCAGCCCCTTCTCCAGGACGGACCAGGCGACGTCGATCGAATCCGATACTTTCGCGCCACCGAGAACGTACACTCGTGGTTCGGGGGTCGCTTCGATAGAGCCGAGAATATCGAGTTCGGATTCCATCACGCGGCCGGCGTAGCCGGGAAGGACCGTCGGCAGTCCGACGAGCGAGGGTTGTGAGCGGTGGGCGGCGGCGAAGGCGTCGTTGACGTACGCGTCGAGGACGGGTTCCAGTCCCTCGACGAGGTGGGTCCGAGCGGCTCGTTCGGGCTCGAATTCCATGTACTCCTCGCTGTAGAAGCGCGTGTTCTCGAGCACGACGCAGTCGCCGTTCGTAAGCTCCTCGACGGCCGTGCGAGCGGCGCTCGTAAAGGTCGAATCGACGTACTCGACGGGCTGGTCGAGCAGTTCCGAGAGGCGATCGGCGTGGGGCTCGAGGCAGACGAAATCGTCACCGCCGGGCCGGCCCTGGTGGGCGAGAACGGCGACGCGGCCCCCGCGTTCGAGCAGTTCCGAGAGGGTGTCGACGTGGGCGCGGAGTCGGGCGTCGTCCGCGAGCGTGCCGTCGTCGATCGGACTATTAATGTCGACGCGAACGCCGATAGTAGTCCCGTCGACGGCCAGATCGTCGAGGGTCTCGATCATTACCACTCTGTCCACCGCGGCACCCGAAAGGTCTTTCTATCGGAGAGATACGGCTCGGTGACTGGTGTCACGGCACACGCTGTCGTCGTCACCGGGAGCGGTCACACCGTTCGGCAGTCCGCACAGACCAGTTGCCCGTTGGCGTCCCAGAGCGCATCCGCAAGCGACCCACAGGCCTCGCAGACCCCCTGGGTGGTGTACTCGTCGCCGCCGTTGGGAAGCATTGCGGTGCCGGCTTCGTCGGGAGCACGAGCGGCCGCGGGGTCGGCTGCCGTCTGCGTCCGGTCGATCGGTGGTTCGCTCGAGCGGGCAGGGGTCATCGTGGCCTGGAACGAACCCGCGGCGGCGATGACGTCGCGTTGGGTTACCAGACCGACGATGCCGTCATCGCCTTCGACGACGACGTTACGGATGTTCTGGCGGGCCATCGTGGTGGCGACGTCGGTCAGCGACCGGTCGGGACCCACCGTGATGACGGGCGTCGTCATCACGTCACCGACGGTCGTCTCGTCGGGATCGTCGGCGTCGGCGACGAGTCCGAGCACGTCCCACTCGGTCACGATGCCGACCGGGTCCGCGCCACGGACGACGAGCGCACAACTCGTCCGTTCGTCCCGCATGAGTCGAACGACACCGCGAAGGGCGTCGGACTCGCTGACGCCGACGTAATCGCTCGTCAGCACATCTCTGACTGACAGTTCCGATTCCATGTGTGAATTAACCCCACGGACGGGCTAAAAGCTACCCCCGTCACACTTAAGCGAAGCGGCGGCGAAGTTCCCTGCGTCTCGTTTTCAGGCCGTTTCCCACTCGAGTTCGACTCTGGTGCCGTCCGCTCGACAGGTTTCGAGGGCGTGTTTCGCCTCGAAGCCGGCTTCGTGGGCGCTTTTGCCGCGGCCGACGCCGACCTGCATTCCGACGTCGACGGTCTCTTCGACGTGAGTGATCGCCTCCTCGTAGTCGTCTGCTTCCAGTTCGGGACAGACGACGATGACGTTGTCCCCGCCGACGAAAAACGAGAGGCTATCGTGAGAATAGCGCATGTGCCGCATGAGTTCCGCGTATCCCTGCTCGATCTCGATGAACGTGTCGAAGGCGTTGAGTTCGTCGGTGTAGTTGCCGGTCGCGTTGATCACGTCGAAGTGTGCGATCTGGACGTCGTCGTCGGTTCGGTGGTCGTCGTCGATGTCCCGGCCCTCGAGACACTCGCGACGGTTTTTGTCCTGTGCGCTGCCGGCTTCCTGCAGTCGGTTGGTCGCGTCGGACAACGCCTGGACGGGACTCGTGCCGGTCGCGACGCCGAGGCTGAGCGTCACGGGGTATCGGTTCCCGACGGACTCCTGGAGAAGCGCGTGGTCCTCGAGCGAGCAGCCGTTCGTGACGGCGATCATGTTGTCGAAGCGAGTGAAAAAGACGTACCCGCCACGATTACCGACGAACTGTGAGATATCCGCGAACAGCCGGGACTGCATGGTCTGCAGGTCGGCCTCCCGCCGGGGCTCGGGCGTTACGGTCCAGGGCCCGTAGTTGTCGATCTGAACGAGCGTTACTTGCGTGTTTGTCACGGTGTCGGACTCTTTCGAACGGTGTCGTATAAGCGATACGCAATCCAGATTCGTGATGGAGGCGGACGGGCGTCTAGGCGTGTTTCTTCTCGGGGTTTTTGCCCTGCGGGTGGTACGTCCAGAAGTCTCCCGCTCGCATCGCCGCGCCGACGGCCTTGTGCATGTCGAGCATCGTCTCGAACTCCGCGGGCTCGACGTACTCGAAGATTTCGCTCATCGGGACGACCGTCTCGTAGTTGATCCGGATCGGATACTCGCCGTACTCCTCGACGAACTCGTCGCGGTCCATCGGGAAGTCCTCCTCCTCGTCGACCTTGTCCGCGATGATCCGCATGTCGAACTTGCGCATCCCCTCGCTGCCTTCCTCGCCATCGGGATCGACTGGCCAGTTGCTACTCATGCTCGGACGTGTGTAGGGGATCCGCAAAAGGATTTCTCCTCGTCGCTGCCAGTCCGGTTCCGATCGGCCATACCGTCCGGGTGTAATCGGTGCGATGGCGTCACGAACCGACCCCACATCCCCGACCGCTGACTCGAACGATCGGTCGTCCGTACTCGGACCGTCGTTCGTCTCGGGAGGTAGTGGTAGTTCGTCGGCGCGCCTGCAGGCGCGCTAGTCGTCTTCCGCCTCCGTCTCGATGATATCGACGACCGACAGCGGGACGTCGCGTAGCGCGCCGCCGACCTCGCTTTTCGCGATCCGAGAGGCGTGTTCCTCGCCGTCGGCGTTGAACACTTCCATCTCGAGTGCGAGACCGACGAGTGCGGTGTCGGCCGCGATAAAGGCCGAGTCGAACGGCTCCCCGCAGGCCGGACAGCCCGTCGCGCCGACCTCGACCTCGACGTAGTCCATGTCTTCGCTGTTGAGTCGCTTCCCGGCTTCGCTGACGGCGACGCCGATCGCGTCGTCGATCGCATCGACGTCACGAACGAGCCATGCCGCTTCCATCGCGACGAGATAATTGCCCATACCACCTGGTCGGTCCGGGGGGTTTCCTGCTTTGCGGTTCGTCGGCGCTCTCGTTCCCACGGGACACACGCGGTTCGAGCGTGCGCACGTGAATCGGATGATTCCCATAACTTATGGGAAATCCCCGGATCGATTCTCACCGACATACCCGTAGATCGACGCGGGCACGCCCTCGGTTGTTTTGTAGACAAGTGAAATTGAACCGCATGCAAGCGTCGACCTGGTCGAACAGTAACGATCGTTATGAAAGTCACACAGGAGGAACTTTTATATATGCCCTCGGCCAGAGCACGGATGAACGCTGATGATATCCCGCGCGTACCACGCGACGCTGTTCGCACTGTACCAACTCTGTATCGTGATCGGCATCGTCGCGATGCCACTCGCGATCGCCGCCCGTCAGGCAGGGGTCACCCTGCCGGTCCACCGCATCCTCGAAAACGTCGAGGAGGCCTACGAAGCCACGACGCACTGATCGACCGAACCGAGCCCGACTCGTTTTCCCGCTCGTCGACCGGCGAGCTACGGAACTCCCGCGCCAGCGGCCCCGCTCTCGAGGTCGGCGAAAGCGGAAACCGGAATGGTGACCGCCGGTGTTTTATACCGTCCCGGCCGTAGATGACGATCAATGCGTACGCCCACCCACGACTCCGATTTCTCTCGGACAGTCGATAAGTTGGCCGACGATCCAAACCCCTACGAGCCGGAAGTCGGATCGATGCCCCAGAACGACCTGACACAGGCCGATCTGGACAACGTCAACAAGACCGGGACCACGACGATCGGCATCTCCACCGCCGACGGCGTCGTCATCGCGACCGATATGCGTGCCAGCCTCGGCGGCCGGTTCGTCTCGAACAAGAACGTCCAGAAGGTCGAGCAGATCCACCCGACCGCCGCGCTCACGCTCGTGGGCAGCGTCGGCGGTGCGCAGTCGTTCATCTCGACGCTGCGCGCCGAGGTCAACCTCTACGAGGCCCGCCGCGGCGAGGGCATGAGCATCGACGCGCTGGCGACGCTGGCCGGTAACTTCGCTCGCGGCGGCCCGTTCTTCGCCATCCATCCCATCCTGGGCGGCGTCGACGACGAGGGCAGCCACGTCTACAGCATCGACCCCGCCGGCGGCGTCATGGAAGACGACTACACCGTCACCGGCAGCGGGATGCAACTCGCCTACGGTCACCTCGAGCAGGCCTACGAACCGGACATGTCGAACGAGGAGGCGAAGACGGTCGCCGCCCGCGGGATCAAGTCCGCCGTCGAGCGCGACACCGGCTCCGGGAACGGCGTCTTCCTCGCGGAGATCACCGACGAGGGCGTCGACATCCACGGCCACCACGACTTCGACGAAGTCCTCTAAGCGGTCGAAACAGACGTTTTCCAGTGTTCTCCGCTCAGTAGCCGTGGCTCTCGGATCACGGAATGGCGGAAAAACGGGGTTCGTTCGTTACTCGAGTCGCGCCGCCTGCTCGAGTTCCGCGTCACTGATACGAGGGTCGGCGAGCGTCGTCGCCCGCCCCGTCTCACTCGAGCGGTAGATCGCGTCGATCACGCGCTGGACCGTCAACGCTTCCTCGACCGTGTTCGTCTCCGGCGGCGTGCCGGCGGCGACGGTCTCGAGGAACTGTTCGTCCTGCTTGCCGTAGCCGGTGATGGAGCTGTCGCCGCTCAGAGTGACGTCGGCGTAGTGATCGCAGCCGGCGGTCCCGGCTTCGAGAATCCGCAGGTCGGTGTCGCCGATATCGAACTGGGCACCTGCCTTGGTCCCACGAACTTTGAAGTCCATGCTCTCCTCGCGGTTGGTCGCCCAGGCGGCCTCGAGCGAAATCGTCTGGCCTTCGGCGGTGCGGATGAAGGCGCTGACGGAGTCGTCGACCTCGTAGGTTTCGGCCTCGGCGTCCCAGTTGTCACCGAAGCCCTCGGGGTCGGCGTACTCCTCGCTCGTGCCGAAGGTCGTTCGCGCGACGCCGCTGACTTCGACGATCTCGGGGAAATCGAGCGCGTAGAGCGCGAGGTCGAGCGCGTGGACACCGATATCGAGCAACGCGCCCCCGCCAGCGAGTTCGGGATCGGTAAACCACGAGCCGGGACCGGGAACACCGCGCCGACGGACGTAGTCCGCCTCGACGTGGGTCAGATCGCCAAAGCGACCGCGGGCGTGTTGTTCCTCGAACATGGCCATCGACGCGGCGTGGCGATTGTGAAACCCGACCATACAGATGCCCGCCGAGCGAGCCGCCGCTTTGGCGATCCGCTCGGCGCTTTCCAGCGTGTGTCCGAGGGGCTTCTCGACGAGAACGTCCAGCCCCGCCTCGAGGGCGGCGATGGTGATGGGTTCGTGGAACCGGTTTGGCGTCGTCACGATGACGGCGTCGACCGCCTCGTCGGCGACGAGTTCCGCGTGGGTCTCGTAGGTCCGTGCGCCGAACTCGTCGCCGAACCGGTCGCGTTGCTCCGGAACAAGGTCGACGCCGGCGGCGACAGTCGCGCCGAGTTCCTGCATGCTTCGCGCGTGAAGGTTACCCATGCCCCCGAGGCCGACGATCCCGACCCCGATCCCGTCCCCGATCATGTCCAAACACCCGATTTCGTCTCAGCAACAATGGAAGTGCGGTGAGAAACAAGCCATTTCGACATCGTTCGTGCTCGATCCCGGTCCATACAGAGTGGCGGTCAGCGATCGAAATAAGGGTTGTGACCGATTAATCTGTACAACCATTGCGTATTTCACGTATTACTATATTATTACGGCACCACACCCCAGATGTATTGACCGAAATCGTATTCCGATCCGTCGCAACAGATCCGACGTTTGACAGGAGGGGTCGGTGTCCCGTCGGTACTCCCGACGGTGGTTCGGGGTGCGAATCGCGACGGAGTAGAACCGTGTTACTGCCACCAGTATAAGGCCCCGGAGAGCGGACCGATCCGCCATGGTCGCAGTCACGATCTGGAACGAGTTCCGACACGAACGGACGGACGACGACGTCGCAGCGGTCTATCCGGACGGTATCCACGAGACGCTCGCCGACGCGCTCGAGGACGACCACGCCGTCCGGACCGCGACGCTCGACGACCCCGAGCACGGCCTCACCGAGGACGTCCTCGCGTCGACGGACGTGTTGCTGTGGTGGGGCCACGAGGCCCACGACGAGGTCACCGACGAGGTCGTCGACAGGGTTCAGGAACGCGTCCTCGAGGGAATGGGCCTACTCCTCCTTCACTCGGCCCACTACTCGAAGGTCTTCAAGCGGCTCATGGGCACGTCCTGTAGCCTGCAGTACCGGGAGGACGGCGAGACCGAACGCCTCTGGGTCGTCGACCCCGGCCATCCGATCGCCGACGGACTCGGGGAGTCGATCGAACTCCCGGAAACGGAGATGTACGGCGAGCCGTTCGACGTCCCCGAACCCGACCGGCAGGTGTTCGTCAGCTGGTTCGAGGGCGGCGAGGTGTTCCGCAGTGGCTGCTGTTACCGGCGCGGAAACGGCCGGATCTTCTACTTCCGACCGGGCCACGAGACGTATCCGATCTACGAGAACGAGGACGTTCGGCGGGTGCTGCGCAACGCGGTCGACTGGGCCGCGCCGACCGAGGGCGCGCCACGGACGTTCGGAAAACGGGACTGATGGCGATCCACGCCTGCACTGGGGGACCGAATCCGGCGGTGTGATCCGAGTCGACTCACCCGCTGCGTTGTGTCTCGACCAGTTCGACGACTACCTCGAGGTCGACACCGGTCGCCGCCTCCAGGCGCTCGCGAACGTCGTCGGCGAAGTCGTCGGGGAGTTGCTCGCCCGGCGGGCGTTCGACGAGGACGGTAACGCCCGGTTCAGCGCCAGTGTAGACGTCGACGAGTTCGTAGTCGACGGCGAGTTCCTGGAACTGGAGATCGGCACCGTCGACCAGTCGGTCTTCGCTCATCGTCTCGAGTTCGGTCCGCACGTCGTGTTCGACCGCCGCAGTCCGGTACGTCCCGTAGGTGACGCCGCCGAGAACGGCAGTGAGGATGACGATCCCGACCAAGAGGACGACGACCCGCGAACGCAGTCTTCCGTAGGCGCGCTCGACGTCCGCGGAGCGGTGGGGCCGGTAGCCCGAGAGCCACAGCAAGAGCAACGCCGCGAGATTGATCGAGAGCATGTTGACGAGCACGAGCGTGCCGGCAGTGAGCACGACCTCCGGACGCCCCCAGGCGATGCCCAGTCCCGCGGTGGCAGCCGGCGGAACGAGCGCGACGGCGATCGCGACCCCAACGAGGACCGACCCGACGTTGCGAGTGAGGCTGACGACCGCAGCCACGCCGGAGCCCAGGGCGAGAAACAACGCGAGGAGGTCGGGGGTGATCCGCTCGCTGATCTGGGGAACCGTCGTGATGTCGAATCCCGGCGGGAGCAATACCGTCCCCCTGAGTACCCACCCGATCGTCGCCGCCGTCGCGATCGAGACCACGAGTCCCGCACCCTGGAGCACGACGCCACGCGTCGCGAGCGATTCGTCGTCGACGACGACGCCGACGCTCGCCGACAGCGCCGGCCCCATCAGCGGCGCGACGACCATCGCACCGATGATCGTCGCCGCGGAATCGAGCAACAGTCCCGCCGTCGCGATCGCCGTGCTCACGACGAGCAGGCTGAAGTAGGTCGACGCTGCCGGTGCGAGATCGGCCGCTCGCGACCGGAGTTCCTCCCGAGAGATCCTCGTTCCCGAAAATCGACTGGACAGATCGTCGGTCCGATCCGAGACGATCGTCTCCGCGGCCGTGACGACCGTGTACGAGCGTTCGTCGAGCCCGGCGGCTCGAAAGTCGGCCACCAGCCCCTCCACGGCCGGCGGCGGGACGGGAATCGAAACGAGTGCCTCGAACTCGCCACGGTCCGTATCCCGTGACACAGTATAGTCGACGCCGGCCTCCTCGACCGCCTCGAGGACGAGGTCCAACTCGCCTCGCGGCACGAATACCTGGACGAGACGCATAGGGCCAGTACAGCCGAGACTGGCATAGGCTGTTGCCACACGACGGCGACTGTCAGACCAAGCGACCGATCGGAACCGTGCCGACCGACCCCGGTGAAGAACCCCCAGTGTCTCGGTTCAGAATTCCGTTCGACCCTCGTCCGTAATCACGCTCTCGAGCAACTCGACCGGCGTCGCGTCGTAAGCCGGGTTGACCACGTCGAAGCCGTCGGCGGGTTCGGCCATCACCTCGCTGCCCGACCGGAACTCGTTTTCGAAGACGAACCCCTCGCTGACGAGCTTCGCGGCCGAGCCGAGCACGGTGACCGGGACGTCCAGTCGGGCAGCCGTGGACGCGATCGGGAACGTTCCGACGCGGTTGTACAGCGTCTCGTCGACGATGCAGTCCATGCCGACGACGACCCGGTCGCACTCCTCGAGGTAGGTCCCGTGTGCGCTGTCGGTGATCAGCGTGGCGTCGACGCGATCGAATTCGGCGAGCGTCCGGGCGGTCTTTCGCCCGAGGTACCGGGGACGGGCCTCGGTGACGTACACGTCGAAGTGCTTGCCGGCACCCGTTGCCTGCTCGAGGGCCTCGAGTACCGTCGAGGAGTAGTCGTGAGTCAGGATGGTCGCCCCGTCCGCGAGGGTATCGACGGCGTTTTCGGCCGCGAGTCGCTTGGCGGATTCGATCCGCGAGACGACCTCGTCGATCGTTTCGCTCGTGACCCGGCGGGCTTCCTCGACGGTGTCGGGGTCGGCGTCGGTCACGCCGCCGACGACCTCCCGGACGGCGTTTTGCAGCGAGGCGTGCGAGGGGTTCGCCCGCCGCAACACGGACCCGTTCCGCTCGAGGGCGCGGGTGTACTCCTCGACGGTCGCGAACTCCCGCTCGACAAGCTCCTCGAGGGCCTGTGCGGCGTGAACTGCAACCACCGAGGAACTGTGCGTCTGCATTTCTCGGATTTCCTCGGCCGTCTCGTCGATCATACTCGGATGGTTTCCCGTCAGCGCAAAAGGTGTTCCGGGTGCTCTCATCGCGTCGCCGTCGTGTGGCTTTCGTCGGCCGTCGGACGGCAGTTGGATCGGGTGGCTGGCTCGGAGGGCCGACACCGGAGCGGCCGCCCCTCAGTCTCACCGGTGCCCGCAGGCTTACGTTCTCGAGCCCCCTAGTACCGGTGATGACCGTCACCGTCCGGTACACCTGTCCCCACTGCGGAGCCGTCGTGAGCGTCGAGCGCCCGCCGGATCTGGCGGATCGGTCGGTCACGAAGGTCCGCCAGCCGGGCTGGGACTACGCCGACCCGACCGACCCCGACCGCGAGTCGGTCGACGGCATCGAGTTCCTCTGTGGTGAGGACGGCACCGTCACCGATCTCGAGGGCGAGTCCGTCGAGGGCTGTGGTCGGCCCTTCTATCTGAATTTCGTGCGCTACGAACAGGGCGTCGAACTCGATCCCGATCCGCCGACGTACGGTGGGCCACGGTTCGATTTTAACGGGTGACGACTGGCGCGGCGGAATCCCACCCGAACGGGTTCGAACACAACCCTTTTCGACGCTGGCAAGTACCTAGCGACATGGACGAAGCCGCCGTTCGCGACCGCCTTCGGACGGTCGAGGACCCCGAACTCGGCGACGATATCGTTTCGCTCGGACTCGTCAACGACATCACCGTCGACGGCGACGAGGTCGATATCGACCTCGCACTCGGCGCTCCCTATTCCCCGAGCGAGAGCGACATCGCTGCCGAGGTCCGCGAGGTCCTCACCGCGGAGGGCCTCGAGCCGGATCTGACCGCGAGCGTTCCCGATCGCGACGACCTCACGAGCGAGGAACAGGTACTGCCGAACGTCAAGAACGTCATCGCCGTCGCCTCCGGGAAGGGCGGCGTCGGCAAGTCGACCGTCGCGGTCAACCTCGCAGCCGGGCTCTCGCAACTGGGGGCTCGCGTCGGTCTCTTCGACGCCGACGTCTACGGGCCGAACGTCCCGCGGATGGTCGACGCCGACGAGCCGCCGATGGCAACCGAGGACGAGACGCTGGTTCCTCCCGAAAAGTACGGCGTCAAGCTCATGAGCATGGCCTTCCTCACCGGCGAGGACGACCCCGTCATCTGGCGCGGGCCGATGGTCCACAAGGTCATCACCCAACTCACGGAAGACGTCGAGTGGGGCCACCTCGACTACCTCGTCGTCGACCTCCCGCCGGGGACCGGCGACACCCAACTGACGATGCTCCAGACCATGCCTGTTACCGGTGCGGTCATCGTCACGACCCCACAGGACGTCGCCTTGGACGACGCTCGCAAGGGCCTCGAGATGTTCGCCAAACACGACACCGTCGTCCTGGGAATCGCCGAGAACATGTCGACCTTCGCGTGTCCGGACTGTGGCGGCGAACACGACATCTTCGGCTCCGGGGGCGGCGAGGAGTTCGCCGAGGAGCACGAACTCCCCTTCCTCGGCTCGATCCCGCTCGACCCGGCCGTCCGCGAGGGCGGCGACGGCGGGAAGCCGACGGTTCTGAAAGAGGGAGACGGCACGAGCGACGCCCTGCGGACGATCACCGAGAACGTCGCCAACAACACCGGGATCGTCCACCGGCAGGCGATCTCCCAGAGCCGACGCAACGAGGCCGCCTCTCCGGACCGATGAGCGACGGCGGTACCGACGAGGGCCGAGAGGCGAACGATGCCGCGGCGGCCGACGGGTTCGAGCCCGACCCCGAACGCGTCGAACTCCTTCGCTCGATCGCCGACGACGTCCGCGGCGACACCAGCGAGAGCAAACAGCTCGCGAACGTTCTCTACCGGACCAGCGACCTCTACGACGAGCGCGAGGACACCACGCCCGAGGAGATCGTCCGCAACGTGAAGTTCATTCTCGAGGTCACCGAGCGCGGCGGCCTCGATCGCTGAGTCGGCCGCTCCGTGACCGGTTTCCCGACGCCTCGGGCGCGTCGCTTTTGCGTCTGCCCCTCGAGATGCGAGTGTGGACGCGAACCAACAGTCTCGAGGGAACCCCTTCGGCATGGACGAGGAGTGTCGGAACTGTCCGGCGCTCTGTGAGACGCGCAGCCGGGTCGTCCACGGCTACGGCGACGTCGGCGCGGACTTCCTGTTCGTCGGCGAGCGCCCGACGGCGCGAGCGGACGAGGTGGGGGTCCCCTTCGCCGGCGAGGGCGGCAGCGACGGCGACGGCGGGGTGCGACGGCTCCTCGAGCGGCTCGGGCTGTGTGACGTGACGTCTCCTGTCGCAGCACCCACGCTCGAGAACGTCTACCTGACGACCCTCACCCGCTGTCGCGACCCCGACAGGGAGCCGACCGACGAGGAGATCGGCAACTGCGACCCGTATCTCAACGCCGAGATCAGGATGATCAACCCCGAAATTCTCGTTCCCGTCGGCGAACGCGCGCTCACGGAACTCGGCGAGGAGTACACGACGACCCCGGCCGAGGCGCTCGCGCTTCCCGACGACCACGCGGCGCGGATCCGCGGTCGCGGGTTCGAACTCGTTCCCATGATCCATCCCCGCGAGCAGACCGACGACCAGACGCAGGCGTGGCTCGAAACCTTCGTCGAACTGATGGCGTCGGACTATCGGCAGACGAAGGGACGGCAGGAACGGTGAGACCCAGCGGCGAGAGCGATTACCAGTAGGGGTTCGCGCGCCAGCGTTTCGAGCCGATGCCCGACGCGATCAACGCTCCCACGGCGAGGACTGCAACGACGAGCACGCCGAGCGTCGGGACCAGGAACTCGCCCGGTGAGTTGAGCAGGTAGCCGGTTCCGAATCCGTACACGCCGAGGACTGCCAACGTGGCGACGACGAGCGTCGCGAGCAGCCCGGCGATCGTTCGTTCGTCCATACCGGATCCCTGGCGCTACACCATTATAATTCATCATCATTTCGGCTCCGTTGGCGGGCGGTCGACCCCCGGAAGCGCCGCGTTCAAGGACCGCGCGCTCGGAGTACGTCTCATGATCGTCGTCGTTCCGGTCGATCCGCCACGGGAAGGACTCGTCCTGTCGTCGCTCGTCGACGGCTCGCCGGTGACCGAAGCCGAGGCAGTGTCGCTTTACGAGGCCGCCGTCGCCGACGTCCTGTGGGCCGTCGCTCAGAGCGGCGGCGACCTCCTGATCAACTACCGCGACGAGGAGACCCTGCCCGCGGACCACGCGGCGGGCGACCCCGAGGCCGAAGTCCGGGCGCTGGCTCTCGACGCGCTCGGCGAGGACGCTGCCGTGCGGTTCGAACGTCAGGTCGGCTCGAGCCGCTCGGCACGGGTCGGCAACACCGTTACGCACCTGCTCGAGCAGGAGGGTGCCCAGAGCGTGGGGATCCTCGAGCCGACGGTACCGCTGGTGGCCCGAACGGAGATCGACGGGGCGGCGATGTCGCTGCGCCGCTACGACGTCGTTCTGGGGCCGTCTACCGGGGGCGCGACCTACTTCGCCGGCTTTTCCGAGCCGATCGATTTCACGGACGCGTACGCGACGCCCGAGCTGTCGTCGCTGGCCCGGCGGGCAGCCGACGACGGCCTCGGCGTCGGCTTCGCACCGATGCTCCCGACCGTCTCGACGCCGGCCGGATTGGAAGCAACTGTCGCCGGACTCGAGGCTCGACGGACCGCCGAGCGGCCGGGTGGCGAGGCGACGGCGGCGCTGATCGAGGAACGAGGGCTTACCGTGGGTGCAGACGGCGAACTCGAGCGCGAATAGACCGACAACCATTTTTGAGCGTACGGAGAACGTGCAGGTGAGGTGGGGTGGCAGAGCGGCCCAACGCGCCTGCCTTGAGAGCAGGTGGCTGTCAAGCCTCATGGGTTCAAATCCCATCCCCACCGTCTTCTCACGAGCACTATACGACGAGCACCGCGAGGAGTATCGCGAGTGAGAAGACGACACGGTGGGATTTGAATCAGGGAGGAGCTCGTCTCCGACCGTGGTTCAAATCCCATCCCCACGGTTTTCGGGGAGTTGCTCGAGCAGAACACGAACTGCGGTACCGCAATCTGACGTTCGAAACGCCCCGCAAACGGAACGCCCGTCGTCGAGACCGACACCGAAGAGTGGCTACTCTCGAGGGGCTCGTTCGATCCGCTCGGGCGACCTGCGAGCGGTCGCCGAGTGATAGCGCGCCTCGCCGGTCTCCGGGTCGAAGAGGTGGAGTCGTTCCGGATCGGACGCCACCGTGATCTCGTCGCCCGACTGCAGTTCGGTTCGCGGTTCGGCCTGGATTTTGAAGACGGCGTCGCCGACCGAACAGTGCACGAGGAGGCTGTCCCCGAGTGGTTCCGTGACGTCGACCGTCGCCGTGAAGGTCGCGTCTCCGAGGTCGGGAGACTCCTGTGCTAGGTAGAAGTCCTCCGGGCGAACGCCGAGAACCGCGTCGTGACGATCCCCCGATCGTTCAGGGATCGGGTCCGTTCCGGGAGTCCCGGCGTCGGTGCCGGCACCCGGGAGCGGTATCTCGAAGCCGTCGTGAATCGCGGTCCCGTCTTCGACCGTGACGTCGATCATGTTCATCGCCGGATCGCCGATGAACTCCGCGACGAACCGATTCTCCGGGAAGTCGTACAGCACCTGCGGGGAATCGACCTGCATGAGTCGTCCGTCGTTCATCACGACGACCCGTTCGCCGAGGGTCATCGCCTCCGTCTGGTCGTGCGTGACGTAGACGGTCGTCGTCTCGAGCTCCGCGTGGAGCCTCGTGAGCTCGGCGCGCATCTGAATCCGTAGTTTCGCGTCCAGATTCGAGAGCGGCTCGTCCATCAGAAACGCGTCCGGATCGCGGACGATCGCTCGCCCGAGCGCGATCCGCTGGCGTTCTCCGCCCGACATGGCCTCGGGCTTCCGGTCGAGGAGGTCCGCGATATCGAGCGTCTTCGCGGCTTCTTCGACCCGCTGGTCGATCTCGTCGTCGGTGAACGCCCCGGCCGACTTCATCCCGAAGGTGATGTTCCGTCGCCCCGTCATGTGGGGGTAGAGCGCGTAGTTCTGGAACACCATCGCCACGTTCCTGTTTTTCGGTTCGGTACTGGTGACGTCTCTGTCGTCCATCCCGATCCGTCCGGCCGTCGCCTGCTCGAGTCCGGCGAGGAGTCGGAGCGTCGTACTCTTGCCACAGCCACTCGGGCCGACGATCACGAGGAACTCCCCGTCCTCGATGGTGAGGTCGATTCCGTCGACGGCGACGACGTCGTCGAACTCCTTGCGGAGGTTCTGTAGTTGGATAGTTGTCATCGTTATTTCTGTTGGATAGTGAATGTTTCCAGGAGCGGTTTCCGGAAGACGATCATCAGGACCAGCGGCGGAATCAAGGTCAGCATCGACCCGGCCATCACGAGCGACCAGGAGAGCTGTCCGCCCTGCACGTCGCCCTGAAGCAGTTGCAAGCCGACCTGTGCGACCTGATTGGCCTCCGAGTCGATGATCACCAGCGGCCAGAGGTACTGATTCCACGCGTAGACGAACATGATGATCGAGACGCCGACGAGGACGCCTTTCGACATCGGAATCAGCACGTAGAGCATGAATCGTATCGGGCCGACGCCGTCGAGCTTGGCAGTCTCGACGATCGACGTCGGAATCGAGAGGAAGTGCTGTCGGAGGATGAACACGGTCGTCGCGCTGGCGAGATAGGGAACGGTGATCGCGAGTAGACTGTTTCCCCATCCGAAGTCGTTGATCAACTGGAACAGCGGGATGAACCGAACCGGGACGGGCAACAGGAGCGTAAACAGGATGAACAGGAACACGAGGTCCTTGTAGGGAACCCGATAGTAGACGATCGCCATCGCCGCACAGACCGAGATGACGAGCTTCCCGGCGACGACGACGATCGACATCAGCAACGAGTTCCACATGAATCGGCCGAAGTTGTAGTCGACGATCGCCTCCCGATAGTTCTCGACGGCGTACGTGCCGGGAACGAGATCGCCGAGACTCGTGACGATCCCCTGTTGTTTCGTACTCACGACGAGGGCGACGACGATGGGAAACACTACCAGCAACACCAGCACCCAGAGTTGCAGATGGACCCCGGCAGTGCTCCCCTGTGCCGTCCGCTCGGGGGTTCGTCGTTTCATCGCATCGATTCGGCGCTTCGTGTATTGGATGACTCCGTCCATTCTACCCACCGTAGTACGAATACTCGTCAGTCACACGAAATTGGACGTACATGAGGACCCCGACGACGAGGAACAGAACGACCGACTTCGTGGATGCGATGCCGAAGTTGAAAAAGGAGAACCCCTCCTGATACAGATCGAAGATCAGGATGTTCGTCGCGCTCGAGGGGCCACCGCTGGTCAGCAGATCGACGAACGCGAACGTGCTGAAGAACGCGTAAATCGTGTTGATAATGACGAGGAAGAACAGCGTGGGCGTCATTATCGGCACGTAGACGGAGACGAGGCGACGAAATCGACTCACTCCGTCGAGTCGAGCGGTTTCGGTGAGCGCGTCGGGAATCGTGTTCATCGAGGCGATCATGAAGATCACGTTGTAGCCGATCTGCTTCCAGATCGCCGCGAGGACCACGACGACGAACGCTTGCCGACCGTTGTTGAACCAGTCGAGGTCGATCCCGAGCGCCTCGATCGGCCCGGTCAGGACGCCCAGCGTCGGGTGCAGCATGAACAGGAACACGAGCGCGCCGACCGCCGGCGGGAGCGCGTACGGCCAGATCACGGAGAGCAGATACGCAGTCTGGCCGGACTCCACCTCGTGGATGAGGAAGGTCACGTACAGCGAAAACGAGATCACACCGATCACCACGAGCGCGGCAAAGAGAACCGAGAGGAGGACGCTCGAGCGATAGTCCGAACTGGTCAGTATCGTCACGTAGTTTTCGAGTCCGACGAACTCGTCTTGCCGACCGAAGCCCGAGTCGAAGAAACTGGTCCGAACCGCCAGTGCCGTCGGATAGTACAGGAAGACGACCGACACGACGATCGTCGGCAAGAGCAACAGCGCTGCCTCGAGCCGTCCGTCGAAGATTTCGCGCGTGGACATGGTAACGGGACTCGCTGATCAGTTGTAGTAGTCGTCGAGAATCGTTTCGACCTCGTCTTTCATCGCGTCGATCTCGGAGCCGATGTCGTCGGCGTTGATGATGTCGACCGATTTGTCCTGCACGGTCGTCTGGACGTTCCGTGCCGGCCCGAGCAGGGCCCGTTTCGTCGCCGGATCGTCGGCATCGCCGTTCTGGAGTTGCTCGAGTGCGACGTTGTACATCGGGTTCTCCTCGAACCAGCCCTCCTCCCTGAGCGAGTCGACCGAGGGCTGTGTGATCGGATAGTAGCCCGATCCCTTGTGCCACTCCGTCTGGACCTCGGGGGCCGCCATGTACTCGAGCAGTTGCCCGATCTCCTCGTAGCGGTCCTCGGGGAGTCCATCGGGCACGTAAAACGACGCCCCGCCGATGACCGGCCCGACGCGGGTGTCGCTGATACTCGGGTAGGGAGCCGCGTCGACGTCGAAGTCCTCGGAGTCGGCGATCAGTCCCGCGACCGACGCGGTGCTCGTCAGGACCATCGCGGCCTCCTGTTCGATGAACAGCGACGTCGCCTCGCCCCACGCCTCGACGCCCGGATTCGTGTAGAGGCCGTCGTCGGCCATTCCCTTCCACCACTCGAAGAGGTCGTAGATCGCGTCGGGCGTTCGGAACGTCGAGGGGTCGCCCGCGTGGCCGTTCTCGGCATCGGTCATGAGTTGGCCTTCGAAGCCGTACCACGTTTCGACGAACCAGACGTGATTCGGCCAGGTGATACCATACTGGGTGACCCCCTGATCGACGAGTTGCTCGGAGGCGGACCGGACCTCCGCGAGCGTCCGCGGCGGGTCGTCAGGATCGAGTCCGGCCTCCTCGAACGCGTCGCGGTTGATGTACATGATCGCGTTCGAGTTGTTGAACGGCAGCGACGCGAGTTCGCCGTCCACGGTGAAGAACTCCGCGACGTTGTCGAGGAAATCGTCCGTCTCGAAATCGTCGGGGAGGATTTGCTCTACCGGGCGTACCTGGCCGGTATCGAGCACTTGCTGTGCAAACAGGCTGTCGACCTGTAGCATATCCGAGACGGACCCGGAATCGAACGCCGCGAGCGTGTTCGTGAGCACGTCCTCGTAGGAGTCCTGGAACTCCATGTTCACCGACGTCCCGTGTTCGCTCTCGAAATCGGCGGCGATCGTATCGAGCGTCTCTCCGTTCGTCCCGCCCATCGCGTGCCACACGGTCAGTTCGTCGGCGATCGGTGAGAACTGTTGCGTCCCCCCGCCACTCCCCAGACAGCCCGCCAGACCGGAGAGAGCGCCGAGCGTAAGTCCGGACCTGGTGAGTACGCCCCGCCGTGAAATGCCACCCATCGCTTCCTCAGTAGACTTCATGCAAGAGAACGTACGAAAAAGCCGGATAATAGACCCTGCTAAGAGGACTATATCCGGTTACGACGCGCTGAGATAGCTATATATATCTATTGTAAAGAATGATCAACTGGACATCTAGTCGGCCCGTTAGTCTTCCGTCGGCCCGTCAGTCGTGACTTACCGATCGTCGTTTCGTCCCGGCCCCGTACGCGTGGGGACTACACATACCGCTCAGATCTGCACCGGCAGTGACAGAGTAGTTGGCCCGGTTTGCGAGCGGATTCACCGCGGCTCGACGACGATCGCGGATCGGCCCAACCGGCTTACTTCCCTTCGAACTCGGGTTCCTCGTCGCCCATGAACGCGGTAATTCCTTCCATCAGGTCGTCGGTCGCCATCAGGTGTCCGAACGCCGACGCCTCGTACTCGAGGCCGGCGTCCGTGTCGTCGCGGCCGGCCAGCATCGCACGTTTGGTGAACTTCTGGGCGATCGGTGGCCCGCCGGCGAGGTCCGTCGCCAGTTCGAGTGCGCGATCCTCGAGTTCGTCGTTGTCGACGAGTTCGTTGACGAAGCCGTACGATTCCATCGTCTCGGCGTCGTAGCGCTCGGCGGTGAGGATGATCTCCTTCGCGCGACCTTCGCCGACGATGTGTTTGAGCCGCTGCGTTCCGCCCCAGCCGGGGATCAGACCGAGATCGAGTTCGGGCTGGCCGAACTCGGAGCGCTCGCTCGCGACGCGCAGGTCTGCACAGGTCGCCAGTTCCATCCCGCCGCCGAGACAGAAGCCGTCGATCCCGGCGACGACGGGCATGTCACAGGCCTCGAGGCGTCCGAACGTGGACTGTCCCAGCCGCGAGAGCTCCTGGCCCTCGATCGGGTCGGCACCGTCGCCGGCCATGCTCTGGACGTCCGCCCCCGCGGAAAAGGCCTTCTCGCCTTCCCCGGTCACGAGGAGCGCACGAACCTCCTCGTCGTCTTCCAGGTGTTCGACCGCGGTCGAGAGCTCTTCGAGCAGCTCGTCGCTGATCGTGTTCATCCGGTGGGGTCGGTCGATGACGACGTGACCGACCATGTCGCCGGGGTACTCGATCCGGACGGTCTCGAAGTCGAGCTCGTCGGAGTCGTCGTCATCGTCGTAGAAGCCGCCTTCGGCGGCGCGTTCCGCGAGGTACTCCGCGGGCGCGTAGCGCTCGTGGCCGGTCTCCTCGTAGGCTTCCTCGAGCGTCTCGTGGAGGGTCTCGAGGCCGTACTCGTCGACGAGCTTGACCGGGCCGTCGGGGAAACCAGCGCCGAGTTGGACGGCCTCGTCGATCGATTCGGGCGGCGCGACGTCGCCGCCGATCAGCTTGGCGGCCTCGTTGGCGATCGTCGCGAGGAGTCGTTCCTCGACCAACTCGGACTGCTGATCGGACGGGATCTGGACGCCGTCACCGTCCTCGTAGTCGTAAAAGCCCTTGCCGGTCTTCTTGCCCAGCTCTTCGTTCTCGACTTTCTCTTCGAGTAGCGGGGCCGGCTCGTAGGCCGCACCCAGCACGTCGTGCATGTACTCCAGGACGTGGTAGCTGACGTCGTTGCCGACCTGGTCGCCGAGTTCGAAGCTCCCCATCGGCAGCCCCATGCCGTACTTGGTCGTGGAGTCGACCTCGGCGATGGTCGACTCGTCGTTGCTGACGAGCCAGGACGCCTCGTTCATCAGGGGGACGAGGATCCGGTTCACGATGAAGCCGGGCGAATCCTTGTGGACTCTGACCGGTACCTTCTCGAGGTCCTCGGCGAGTTCCTCCGTTACGTCGAGGGTCTCGTCGGCGCTTTTGGCACCCGAAATCACTTCGACGAGGGGCATCCGAACCGGCGGGTTGAAGAAGTGCATCCCACAGAACTGGTCGGGACGGTCCGTGAATTCCGCGAGATCGGTAATCGAGAGACTCGAGGTGTTCGTCGCGAAGACGGCGTGATCCGGCGCGGCGTCCTCGAGTTCGGTGTAGACGTCCTCTTTGATCTCCATCTGTTCGGGGACCGCTTCGATGACGAAGTCCGCGTCACCGACCGCTTCCGACATGTCGACCAGCGGCGTCACCCGATCGAGGGCGGCGTCGGCTTCCTCCTGGGTAAGCTGGTCGTTTTCGGCGAGCTTGTTCAGCGACCACTCGATCTGTTCGTAGCCGTTCTGAACGAACTCGTCTTTGATGTCGCGCATGTTTACGTCGTAGCCCGCCATTGCGGCGACTTCCGCGATACCGTGGCCCATGTTTCCCGCACCCAGAACTGCGATGGTGTTGATATTGTCCAAATCCATGCTTGAGAGTCCAATGTGGACGGGTTTCAACGTTTCCCTCTTCCGATCTATAAACAGCACTTCTGTTTACTATCGGTTACAAACTTCTTTATCGCTTGGATAGTAACGAACGACTATGGAATTCGGACTCAGTGAAGAACAACAGCAGATCCGCGAAGAGGTCCGCCGGTTCGCAGAAAACGAGATCGTTCCCAACGCAGAAGAGTACGACACCGAGGAGAAGTTCCCCCACGAAGTCGTCGACAAGGCGGCCGAAATGGGCCTCGTCGGCTCGACGATCCCCATCGAGTACGGTGGGGCCGGCTACTCGACGCTCGAGTCGGTGATCATCGCCGAGGAACTGTTCTCCCACGACCCAGGGATCGCACTCTCGATTATGGCCTGTTCGTTCGGAACCGAAGCCATCCGCGAATTCGGGACCGAAGACCAGAAAGAGCGGTTCCTCGAACCCGTCGCGACCGGCGAGAAGATCTCCGGGGCGGCGATCTCCGAACCCGACACCGGCTCGGACGTCTCCTCGGTCTCGACGCGCGCCGAGAAGGACGGCGACGAGTGGGTGATCAACGGCAACAAGATGTGGATCACCAACGGCAGCGTCGGCGACTTCTTCGTCGCGCTCTGTAAGACCGATCCCGACGCCGAGAGCCGCTACGACGGCTTCAGTCAGATCGTCATCGAATCCGACCGCGACGGCTTCAGCGCGGACAAGATCACCGGCAAGCTCGGCATTCGAGCCTCCGACACGGCCGAACTCATCTTCGACGACGTTCGCGTTCCCGAAGAGAACCTCATCGGCGACCGGGACGCCGCGTTCCTCCAGCAGATGCAGTTCTTCGACGCGACCCGTACCGGCGTCGCCGCACAGGGACTGGGTATCGCGAAAGGCGCACTCGAGGCCTCCCTCGAGTACGCGGAGGATCGCGAGCAGTTCGGTCAGTCGATCTCGGAGTTCCAGGCCATCCAGCACAAACTCGCCGATATGGCGACGAAGACCGAAGCAGCACGCAACCTGACCTACAAGGCCGCCTGGAACGTCGATCAGGGCAACGACATCACCAAACTCGCCTCGATGGCCAAGGAGTACGCCTCCCGCGTCGCCGTCGACGTCTCCAACGAAGCCGTCCAGATCCACGGCGGCTCCGGCTACGTCAACGACTTCCCCGTCGAGCGGTTCTACCGAGACTCGAAGATCACCCAGATCTACGAGGGAACCACCGAGATCCAGAAGAACGTTATCGCCCGCGAACTGCTGGACTAACGGCCGAAACTTCGATCGAAGCCGCCGAGAGACACACCGCGTCTTTTGTGAAGCCGAGTACACCGCTCACACCTCGCGGTGCGCGGGGCCGCGTTGTCGCTCGTCACCACGAGACGGTGGGCGGATGGGGCCCGCGTCGCATTCGATCCGAGCGCTGTCGCTCGGGGCGGTTGTTCCGGCCCGACCAGCCGTTCCCGCTACAGTGACGAGCCGGACCGGTGCCGGCACCGATCTGTCAGCGAAACCGGAACCAACCCAAAATACTTTCTATAACCCGTAGTAATCCACTCGTATGGAACTCCCGACGCCCGCGGACCTCCGACAACGTCGTACCGAACTCGGACTTACCCAGAGCGAACTGGCGGACACGGCCGACGTCTCCCAGCCGCTGATCGCCCGCATCGAGGGCGGGGACGTCGATCCGCGGCTCTCGACGCTCCGGCGGATCGTCAACGCCCTGGAAACGGCCGAGAGCGACGTCATCCGCGCCGATGATCTCATGAACGAGGCCGTCGTCAGCGTCGCGCCGGCGGACCCCGTCAGCGATGCCGCCCAGAAGATGGAGGAAGAAGCCTACTCCCAGCTGGCAGTGATTCAGGACGGGATCCCGGTGGGATCGATCAGCCAGAGCGACCTCGTCCACCTCGACTCCGACGACCGCGACGAACCCATCGAGGACCACATGAGCGAAAGCTTTCCGACCGTCTCGAAAGACGCCACCCTCGACGAGATCAGCAACCTCCTCGAGCACTACAAGGCCGTGATGATCACCGAAGCCGGCGAAACCGTCGGGATCATCACCGAGGCCGACATCGCCGCGCGGCTCTCCTGACGGGCTTCGGTGGCGTCGTTCGATCCACTCGGCAGCTGGGGGGTCGGCGGGGGTGGCTGTGGGGAACCTACATCGCACCCATCATAGAACCGACCGACGACTCCGAGCGGGCTGGAATCGGTCGACCACTCTTTTGAAGAAACGACCTCCATTCGACTAGGAAGATGGACTACTACGACCGACTGCTGGCCGGGATGCTCACGTCCCTGGTCGTCGGGGCTGCCGTTGGATTCCATCCCGCCGTCGATTTCCGGCTCGGGCTCTTGGGTGGCGCGTTGCTGGCGACCGCCTTCCTGTGGGAGGCGATCGTCCGCCACCCGCCGGTACCGACGGCAGAGCCGGGGTACGCGGTTGCAGCCATCGTCTGGCACGGACTGGTACTCGCCGTCCTCCTCACGGTGTGAAACATAATCGCCGGTGGCCAGGAACAGTGAGAGCGTTTTAAGCGACCCGCAAGCGAATCACGAGCCAGAATACGCTATGTACGACTCCATTCTCGTCCCGACCGACGGTAGCGACCACGCAGTCCGGGCCGCCGAACACGGCCTGGCGCTCGCACGCTGGTTCGACGCGACGGTTCACGTCCTCACCGTCGTCGACGTCGCCGCCGCCGGTGGCGTGTTCAATGCCGGCGGTGTCGACGCGGAGTTCGTCCAGCGACTCGAGGCCGAAGCCGAGACCGCGACCGAGCGAATCGACGCGATCGCCGACGGGAACGAGACGGTTCGGACGGCGATGCAGAGGGGGAGTCCCGCCGACGTGATCCTCGAGTACGCCGCCGAAAACGGGATCGACCTGATCGCGATGGGGACCCACGGCCGAACGGGCGTGAACCGCTACGTCGCAGGCAGCGTCACCGAACACGTCGTTCGACGGTCGGACGTTCCGGTACTGACCGCTCGAGTGGCCGACCGAAGCGAATGGGCCGGCGGCTACGACGAGGTCCTCCTCCCGACGGACGGCAGCGAGGAGGCGTCCGCCGCGGTCGACCACGGACTCGAGATCGCCACGAAAGCGGACGCACGCGTCCACGCCGTCAATATCGTCGATGTCAGCAACGTCGCAGTCAATCGGAACGTCGCGGCATCCCGCGAGCTGCTTTCCCAGTTCGAATCCCAGGGGGAGACGGCAACCGAAGCGATCGCAACGCGGGCCCGAGATGCCGGTCTCGAGGCGGTGACTGCCGTTCGGAAGGAGTTCCCCGCCAGTGGCCTCCTCGAGTACGCCGCCGAAAACGAGATCGACCTGATTGCGATGGGAACGCACGGCCGAACCGGGCTCGGTCGCGTTCTCCTGGGCAGTACGACGGAACGGCTAATCAGGCGCGCGGGGATGCCGGTCCTCGCCGTCAAATCGAGTTCCGGTGACTCGAACTCGGAGTGAGACCCCTCGGCTGGACGGCTACCCGCGGCCGTGTCGGGATCGTGACCGATCGGCCGCCTCGCTTTTTCGGGTGTCCGCCGTATAGTCGAGCGATGACAGCCGTTGCCGGCACCAAGTGGCGTGCGCTCGTCCTCGTCGGGGTCGCCGAACTGTTCGCGATGACGCTGTGGTTCAGCGGGACGGCCGTCGGTCCGGAACTGGCCGAGAGCTGGCACCTCACGCCCGCCGAGACGGCGTGGTTGACCAACGCCGTCCAGCTCGGGTTCGTCGTTGGCGCGCTCGGGTCGGCCTCGCTAACCATCGCCGACGTCGTTCGGCCGCGATACCTCTTCGCCGGGGCCGCCTTCGTCGGAGCGGCGTCGACGGCCCTCATTGCCGCGGCCGTACACAGCGGGCCGCCGGCTATCGTCCTTCGATTTCTCACCGGTGTCGCGCTCGCTGGTGTCTACCCGACGGGAATGAAGATGATGGCCTCGTGGTTCGTCCAGGGCCGCGGCCTCGCCATCGGCGTCCTCGTCGGTGCGCTCACCGTCGGCTCCGCGTCGCCACACCTGCTCCGGGCAGTCGGCGGCATCGGACGGCCACGCCTCGTCCTGTACGGAACGGCCGGTATCGCAGCGATCGGGGGACTCCTCGCGCTCGCGTACGAGGACGGCCCACACCAGCCCGAAACGGCCCCGTTCGATCCGAGCGCGATACGCCGGATCGTCACGGACCGGGCCGTCGTTCTCGCGAACACCGGCTACTTCGGCCACATGTGGGAACTCTACGCGGTCTGGACGTGGATCCCGGTCTACCTCCTCGCCAGCCTCGAGGCCAGCGGGACGCCGGACCCGGCACGGCGAGCGGCACTGCTGGCGTTCGGGACGATCGCGATCGGCGGCGTCGGAGCGTGGCTCGCCGGCTCGGTCGCGGATCGGGTGGGCCGATCGCTCGTTACCAGCGCGTCGATGATCCTCTCGGGCACCGCGTGCCTGCTCGCGGGCGTCGTCTACGGCTCGTCGCTGGCCGTGATCACGCCCTTCGTGCTCGTCTGGGGGTTTTTCATCGTCGCGGACTCCGCACAGTTCTCCGCGGCGGTCTCCGAACTCGCGGACGACAGCTACGTCGGCTCCGCGCTCACGCTCCAGACGGCAGTCGGCTTCTGTATCACCATCGGATCGATCCAGTTGCTCCCCGTCGTCCAGCGTGCCGTCGGCTGGCAGTGGGCGTTCGTTCCGCTCGCGATCGGCCCGTTGATCGGGACGATCGCGATGCTCAGATTGCGAACGCGACCGGAATCGAAACGGTTGGCCGGCGGCCGAGGCTAACTCGTCGTTCACCCGCCGGTCACACGATACCGGCGGACTCGTGTCAGGCAGCCGCCAGCCCGTTCGATAACGGCCCCTCGAGCGACAGTGGGACATCATCCGGTGATATACAGCGGTCCCCTCACTGCCCCGTTTCAGCCGGGCAACGATTAGCCGAACGAGCGGACGGCAACGACTGCGACCCGCCGAACGCGCTTATCGGGACGACGTGAGGTCGCGCTGTCGTCCCTTCGGTACCATCGAGCGCAGTTCGCCGTGAACGTAGAGGCCGATCCCGAGGGGCTCGAGTCGGTCAGCGACCGTCTGCGCGGCGATGAGATACCCCCAGTCGCCGTCCCACGCGAGTTCCTGGTCCTCGCCGCTCGCGAACCGTCGTGCCGCCTCGCGGTCGAGATCGATCACGCACTCGGTCGCGTGACGGCCAAACCGCTGGGCGAAGTCCGTCGTGGGCTTCCAGTGTTCCTGGCGGGTGCGCAGACAGGTCATGCCGATCGCCTCGATCTCGAGCGGCGTCGGGGCCTCGCCGCCGTAGATCCAGATCTTGCCCGCGCCTTTCTCCCAGAACGTGTACTCGTCGAACGTCGCGGGCGGAATCCCGAACCGATCCGCAAAGAGGGCGACGACCGCCTCGCGCGTGGCCCGTCCCGCGACGGTTCGCTCGGACTCCGTGGCCGGCAGTCGGTCGAATCGCTGGCCGTCGTTTGCCGCGAGATCGGTGGCGTCGGGGCCCTCGCTCATCACGCGGTCACCTCCAGTTTCGCCACGAAGAAACCGCCGGTATCGTTCTGGTGGGGATAGATTCGGGCTGCCTGCTCGAGACTCGAGTCGAAGGTCTCGCCGTCCCACTCGGTCACTCCCGGCGAGTGCTCGAGCCCGAGATCGAAGTCGACGACGCGACAGTCCTCCTCCTCGAGCGCGTGCTGGACGACGGCCTCGTTCTCCTCTGGGGCGAAGGTACACGTCGAGTAGACGACCGTCCCGCCCTCGCGAGTGGCCTGGATCGCCCGCCGGATGATCCCCTTCTGGATGCCCGCGACGGAGGAGATGTGGCCCTCCGACCAGTTGTCCAGCGCGTCGGGGTTCTTCCGGATCGTTCCCTCGCAGGAACAGGGCGCGTCGACGAGCGTCCGGTCGAACGCGTCGAAGTCGAAGCGCTCGAGCGAGTAGTTTCGTGCGTCGGCGTTCGTCACCGCGAGGCTGGTCGCCCCGAGTCGTTCGGCGTTGAACCGCAGCGCCGAGATCCGGCCGAGGTTGTTGTCGTTCGCGACGACGGTTCCGCGGTCGTCCATCAACGCGGCGATCTGGGTCGCCTTCCCGCCAGGGGCGGCACAACAGTCCCAGACCCGCTCGCCGGGTTCGGGATCGAGGACGACTGGCGGCACCGCCGACACCTCCTCCTGACCGTGCGTAAAGCCGTGGAAGGAGGTCCACGTCGATCCCGGCGAATCGGTCTCGAGGTCCAACACGCGGGGGTTCCAGTCGGCTTGCTCGTAGCCGACGCCCTCTTCGGCGAGGGCCTCGAGCGTCCGCTCGACCGAGGCCTTGATCGTGTTCACGCGCACGGCGTTGCCCAGCGGCCGCTCGCAGGCCGCGAGGAAGGCGTCGAAATCGTCGACGATCGATCGATACCGCTCGAGTGGCTCCATTGGCCGCAGGTTTGGGGGCCCTGCGCTTGTGGGTTTCGAAGCGGGCGGCGTGTGGCCGCCGGTGTGATTCGTTTGGCACCCACTGCCCTCGATTTTATACTGCTGACGGCCATCGGTCCGACCATGGCAGGAATCCGCGTTCAGGGACCGGAACCGGAACTCGAAGCGCCGACGCTCGTCGAAGGGTTTCCAGGAGTCGGTCTGGTCGGCAAGATCGCGACCGACCACCTCGTCGAGCAACTCGAGATGCGCTACTACGCGAGCGTCCACTGCGAGGGGCTCCCCCGGATCGGCGTCTACCGCGGCGGCGATCGGACGGCGCGGCCGCCGGTCCGACTCTACGTCAGCGAAGCACACGACCTGCTCGCGCTCCAGAGCGACGCCCCGATCACCTCCAAGGCCGTCGAGAGCGTCGCGGACTGCCTGACCGGGTGGATCGTCGAGCACGGCGTCACGCCGATCTACCTCAGTGGGCTTCCCGCCGAGCGAGACGACGAGGACCGTCCCGACCTCTACGGCATCGCGACCGGCGACGGCGGCGACCGACTCGATGCGACCGACGTCCCGGTTCCGCCCGAGGACGGCGTCATCACGGGACCGACGGGAGCGCTCATCAACCGCGCTGCACAGGAAGACTACGGGAGTCTCGGCCTCGTCGTCGAGTGCAATCCCCAATTCCCCGACCCCGAGGCCGCGAGCGTCCTGCTCGAGGACGGCATCGGGTCGGTCGCCGATCTCGAGGTCGACGTACAGGAACTCATCGACCGCGCCGAGGAGATCCGCGCGAAACGCGAACAGCTGGCCCGGCAGATGCAGGCGATCGGCCAAGAGGAGAGTTCCCAGGCCCAGCCGCTGCGAATGTATCAGTAACGATCCGCGCGGCGCTCCCGGCGGCGGATTTTTTGACGGTCGCGGTCGAGTATCCGCATATGAGCGATCGAACCCGCGCACGCGTCTTCGTCTCGGGGACGGTACAGGGCGTCTACTATCGCGCGAACACTCGCGACACCGCCCACGAGAGGGGTATCGACGGCTGGGTTCGGAACCTCGAGGACGGCCGCGTCGAGGCGGTCTTCGAGGGGCCGGCCGACGCCGTCGAGTCGATGATCGAGTGGTGTCAGACCGGCAGTCCGGCGGCAAACGTCGAGGACGTCCAAGTCGAGTACGAGGAGCCACAAGGCGAAGACGGGTTCGAAATCAGGTACTGAGACGGACGACTGTTTTAGTACCAACTGCAACTATTTACACACTGATCGCGCAGCTGTCGTGCGATCAGGTGTGCAGTGACTTACAGTGGCTACGATAGTTCCCGGAACCACGTCCGGGATACTGACGGTGAGTAAACGGATAACCGTGGTTACTCGAGATCGGCCAGGTATTCCTCGAGCCACGGCGGCTCCGCCGTATCCTGCCACTCGGCCCAGTCGGCCTTTTCACCGGCGTAGTACGCCCGATACGCGGCGACCGGATCGCCGGGCCGTTTGTACTCGTCGGGCATCGCCTGTGGACGCGGTGTCGGCTCCGCAGCGGGGAACGCGATGTCGTCGGGATCGATTCCGTCGATGACGCCCCAGCTCGCGTGATCGTCGTCCTTGTCGTAGCGCTCGACGAACTCCGCGTTGAGCGCTTCGGCGTGGTCCCGAAGGCGAAGCCAGTTGGCTCGCGACTCCGTTGCCCATCTCGTTACGGGATGGTCGACGTGCGTCGACCGATAGAGACCGTCCGCCTCGGAGCCGTTCTCGCGAACCGCGGTGCACAGTACTTGCGCGGCCTCGAGCAGCAGTTTGTTCACGTGCTGGTCGCAGTGATAGCGGGCAGCCAGCCGCGATCCTCGTCGAGCCAGAAGACGTTCACAGCGGGGCTCAGGGCTGTGCTGGCTTGAACATGCTGGTCACCGTGGGTCGTAGACCCGTCTCGGCGAGCGGTCCACGTCCGCAATCTTCAACGGTCGGCCGGTCGAACCCTCGGTCATGATTACAGGCGAGCGAATGGCCGCCGTCGACGCAAACGCCGCGGCGCTGGGCGTGCCACGAAAGCAGTTGATGGAGTCGAGCGGGCACGCGGTCGCCCGCGAGGTTCGGACGATCGTCGATCCCGGCGCTCGAGTCGTCGTCGTCGCCGGCCGCGGAAACAACGGCGGCGACGCGTTCGTCGCTGCCCGCTTTCTGGACGACTACGACGTCACGACGGTGTTGCTCGGTCGCGCGGAACGGATCGGGACCGACATCGCTCGCGAGAACTGGGCCGCCCTCGAGCAAGCCGAGTACGAGACGCGGGCGGTGACCGACTCGAGCGAATTCGATCGCGACGCCGAGGGATTCGGGCTCACCGACGCGGACGTGATCGTCGACGCGATGCTCGGAACGGGAATCAGCGGCGACCTTCGGGAGCCCGCGGCGACCGCGGCCGGGGCGATCAACGAAACCGACGCCACCGTCGTCGCGGTCGACGTGCCCTCCGGGTTCGACGCGGATGGGGGCGACCACGCGGACAACGGGGTCGAGGCCGATCGCGTCGTCACCTTCCACGATTCGAAGCCGGGCCTCGAGGACCTCGAGGCGACCGTCACCGTCGCAGATATCGGCATCCCGGCGGCCGCAGAACGGTTCGTCGGCCCCGGGGACGTCGACCTCGCTCGACCCGACGGCCGTGAGGGACGCCCGTTCATCATCGGCGGCGGCCCCTACACCGGTGCGCCGGCGCTGGCCGCCCAGGCCGCGTTGCGGGGCGGCGCGGACCTTTCGTTCGTCGCTGCACCCGACTCCGTCGCCAGCGAGATCCAGGGCTATACCGAGGATCTCATCGTCCAGCCCTACGAACACGACGTTCTCAGGCCCGAGGTAGCCGACGACCTGCTCGAGACGGCCGAGCGCTACGACAACGTCGTCGTCATCGGCCCTGGGCTCGGGGACGCCGAGGAGACCCTCGCGGCCACCCAGGAGTTCCTCGAGTCCTCGACCGGGCGGGTCGTCGTCGACGCGGACGCGCTCGCGGTCGTCCCCGACCTCGAGACGGACGCGACGCTGGTCTGTACGCCGAATCGTGGCGAACTCGCGCGGATGGGCGGGCCGGATACGGACGATCTGGCCGCGGCGGCCGACGAAATCGAGGCGTTCGCGGCCGAACTGGGGCACGTCGTCCTCGCGAAGGGCGCGAACGACGTTATCACCGACGGGGAACGGACCCGGATCAGCCGCTCCGGGACCGTCGGGATGAAAGTCGGCGGGACCGGCGACACGCTCGCCGGTCTCGTCGCGGCGCTGCTCGAGGATACCGAACCACTCGAGGCGGCTGCCGCGGCTGCACACGTCAACGGGCTCGCCGGGGAACGACTGGCCCAGCGAGACGGCCACGGGTTCGTCGCGTCCGAGGTCGTGAACGAACTCCCCGCGGTCCTGTGGGGTGGTTCGGATGAGTGAGAACGACGACGCGGCCGCCGACGAGCTTACCCACACGACCGACGAGGGCGACGTCCAGATGGTCGACGTCGGCGACAAACCCGACAGCGAACGCCGCGCGGTCGCGGCCGGTGAAATCCGCCTCCAGCCGTCGACGATCGAGGCGATCCGGGACGACGAGGTCGGCAAGGGCGACGTCCTCGCGACCGCCCGGGTCGGCGCGGTCCAGGCCGTCAAACACACCTGGGAGACGATCCCGATGTGCCACCAGATCCCGATTACGAACGTCGAGACCGACTTTTCGCTCGCCGAGGATCGGATCGAACTGCGGGTCGCCGTCGAGACCACCGGGAAGACGGGCTGTGAGATGGAGGCGCTCGAGGGCGTGACGACCGGTCTCAACGTCGTCTGGGACATGGTCAAGGCCGTCGAGAAAGACGAGGACGGACAGTACCCCGACACCGGGATCGAGAACGTGGGCGTGCTCGCGAAGGAAAAGCAGCGAGCGTAGCGGGCAAGACGGATGACACTACGAACGACGCTCTGTGACCTGCTCGAGATCGAGTACCCGATCGTCCAGGCACCGATCGGGAGCGCGACTTGCCCTGCACTCGCGGCCGCCGTCTCGAACGCCGGCGGCCTCGGTCACCTCGCGGTCACGTGGCGCGATCTCGCGGAAACGCGGCGGGTGATCGACGAGACGCGCGGGCTGACCGACGAGCCGTTCGCGGTCAACCTCGTGGTCGACGACGCGACGACGAGCGTGGCCACGGCCGACCACCTTGAGGTGGTCCTCGATGCCGGGGCCGAGATCGTCACGCTCTCGTTCGGGGACGCCGCCCCCCACGTCGGTCGGATTCACGACGCGGGTGCGATCGTCGCACAGACGGTCGGGAGCGCCGAAGAAGCGCGCGACGCCGTCGACGCCGGCGTCGATATCGTCGTCACGCAGGGACTCGAGGCGGGCGGCCACGTCCAGAGCGACGTGGCGACGACGGCGCTCGTCCCGAGGGTCGCGGACGCCGTCGGTGCGGACGTTCCGATCGTCGCGGCCGGCGGAATCGGCGACGGCCGGGGGATCGCGGCCGCGCTCGCGCTCGGTGCCGACGGCGCGTGGCTGGGAACGCGGTTCGTCGCGACCGAGGAGGCACGGGTCCACGAGGTCTACCAGCGACGGCTCCGCGAGAGCGACGAGACCGACACCGAGTACACGACCCTCTTCGAGAAGGGCTGGCCGGGAACGCCACACCGCGTATTGCGAAACGAGACGCTCGAGCGGTGGGAGCGCGCGGGCAGCCCCCCTGCCGGGGAACGGCCGGGCGAAACCGATACCGTCGCGACCACCGGTGACGGCGAGCCGATCGAACGCTACGACGAGGCCCTCGCGACCCCGGACGTCGACGGTGCGATCGAGGAACTGGCACTGTTCGCCGGCCAGAGCGTCGGACAGGTGGCCGAGATTCGGCCCGCCGGAGCCGTCCTCGCGGACCTCGTCTCGGAAACCCACACGGCGATTTCGGAGTTCCCCGGTCGCTCGAATCACGACGGGTGATCCTCTCGTGGGCTCGAGATGACGGCAGACCGGGGGACCACCCCTTCGTGACCGGCTCGAGTGAGGGCGCATCGCGCTGTTCACGTTTGTTCAGAGACAGTATGTCCAGTATAATTAACTATTTGCAACGCCGGAACGTATTCGACCGGTACGAATGAGTACGCTCACTCTCTGGCCGTGGGCTGCGCTTGCGTTAGTAATCGGACTCGTCTTGCTGTCGTCGACGGTCTGTCTCTGCTATGCGATCGGAACGGACGCGAACGCTCGCGGTGCAAACGGGATCGCCTGGGCGATGTTCGCGATACTGCTCCTGCCGATCGCCATCCCAGCATACGGGGCGTACAGAACGCGACTCCCTGCTCGAGACGAACCGCCCGGATCGACCGAACGCCGCCTCGGCGCGTTCGGAATCGGCACCACGACCGCGTTCGTCGTCTCGGCACTCGTCTCGCCGCCGGATCCGTTCACCCAGTTGCTGTACGTGGTTCCGCTGGTGGTCGTCTTCGTCCCCCTGGCTGCGGTCGTCTGTTACGAGCCCGGCTGGTGAGGGCTCGGTTCCTGAATCACGTTCCGATCGCCTCCGTCCGGGATCGGTGGCCCCGAATCGAACTCGGTATCACGCCACCGTCCGTTGTTGAGCTCTCGTCGAGAGCGACAGTTCGAGCCACAAGAATAATATCTGCGGATTACTCTCACTCTGCCAATGACGATTCGTTCTGCGGTTGTTCTCGCGGCAGGGGAGGGGGCCCGTCTCCGTCCCCTGACGAAACATCGGCCAAAGCCGATGCTTCCCGCGGCGACGAAACCGATTCTCGAGCACGTCTTCGATGCGCTCGTCGACGCCGGCATTACGGAGATCACCGTCGTCGTCGGATACGGGCGGACGCACGTCCAGTCGTATTTCGGCTCGACGTACCGCGACGCCTCTCTCGAGTACGTCGTCCAGGACAAGCAACTCGGCAGTGGACACGCCCTGTTGGCTGCCGAATCCGAGGTTTCCGAGCCCCAACTCGTCCTCAACGGGGATCAACTCGTCGCCCAGCGGATCGTCGAGGACGTTCTCGCTGCTTACGACGATGGCGACGACGCGATCGCGACGCTCGGACTCGTTCGTGACGCGGCCGTCGACAACTACGGCGGCGTGATCCTCGAGGACGACGGCAGCGTTCGGGAAATCGTCGAACGTCCCCGCGACGACCGGACGTACCAGCTCAACGCGGGCGTCTACGCCTTCGATCCGGAACTCTTCGAATATCTCCGGGGGCCGGAACCACAGCTGAACGAGTACTCGCTCGTCGACGGAATCGCGAACGCGATCGACGCCACGGAGACCGTCCGGGGCGTCACGTCCGAGGGAATCTGGATCGACGCGACGTATCCCTGGGATCTCCTCGAGGTAACCGAGACCCTCTTCGAGAGCGTCGACGGTGTCGAAAGCGAGATTTCGGCCGATGCTCGCGTTCACGACTCGGCAACGATCGTCGAACCGGTCGTGATTTCCGCCGACTGCGTCGTCGGCCCGGGCGCTGTCGTCGGCCCGAACGTCGCACTCGGCAAGAACGCGACGGTCGGGGCGAACGCCGTCGTCGAGACCAGCGTCGTCGACGCCGACACGCGCGTCGGTTCGGGGGCGACGCTCGTCGACTGCGTCACTGGGCGGAACGTCCGGATCGGCACTGGCTCGACCGTCGTCGGGGGGCCAGGCGACGTCCGCGTCGGCGACCGCGTCCACGAAGCCGAACGACTGGGCGCGTTGCTCGCGGATCGCGTTCGCGACGGTGGCGGCGTGACCTACGCGCCGGGGACGATCGTCGGCTCCGATGCCGTCATCAACGCGGGAACGACCGTTCGCGGGACGATCGAGACCGGAACGGAGGTTCAGTAACGATGTGTGGTATCGTCGGGTACGTCGGCTCTACCGACGGGAGCGATGCCGTCGACGTCGTTCTCGACGGGCTCTCACAACTCGAGTATCGTGGCTACGACTCCGCCGGGCTGGCCGTACCGACCCCCTCGATGCGGGTTTCGAAGGCCGCCGGCGAACTGTCGGCACTCGAGGACGTGGTTTCTCGCCCTGGCCTCGCGGGCGAATCGGTCGGAATCGGTCACACGCGCTGGAGTACACACGGCGAACCGTCCGACGCCAACGCCCACCCACACGGCGATGCGGCGGGACGGGTCGCCGTCGTCCACAACGGAATCATCGAGAACTACCAGCGGCTGCGCGACGATCTCGTCGATGCGGGCGTCGCCTTCCAGAGCGAGACGGACACCGAAGTCGTTCCCCACCTGATCGGGCGCTACCTCGACCGCGGTGCCGACCCCGAGGCTGCGTTCCGGCTGGCGATCGACCAACTCGAGGGCAGTTACGCGATCGCCGCCGTTTTCGACGGCTCGGAGACGGTGTACGCAGCGCGCCAGGATTCCCCGCTCGTCGTCGGCCTCGGAGAGACCGGGACGTACCTCGCGAGCGACGTCCCCGCGTTCATCGAGTACACCGACCGCGTCTGCTACCTCGAGAACGGCGATTTCGCTCGACTCTCCGCGGACGGCGCGGTCATCACCGACGGGGAGGGAGAACCCCTCGACCGGGCGACGGAAACGATCGCGTGGGACTCCGAAGACGCGGAGAAAAGCGGCTACGACCACTACATGCTCAAGGAGATCCACGAGCAGCCGACGGCCCTGCGGCAGTGTCTCCGGGGCCGGATCGACGAGCTCGGGGGGACGGTCGATCTGGCGGAACTCGCCGCCATCGACCACGACGGACCGGTCCAGTTCGTCGCCTGCGGAACGTCGTATCACGCGGCGATGTTCGGTGCGGAGCGGCTCCGGTCGGGCGGCGTGAGGGCACAGGCGTTTCTCGCCAGCGAATACGGGATCGATCGCGTTCCCGTCGACGAGGGGACGCTCGTCGTCGGCGTCACCCAGAGCGGCGAGACCGCCGACACGTTACGCGCCCTCCGTGAGGCCGACCGCGCCGGGGCGACGACGCTCGCCGTGACCAACACGGTCGGCAGCTCCGCCGCTCGAGAGTGCGATCACGCCCTCTACATCAGAGCGGGTCCCGAGATCGGCGTCGCCGCGACGAAGACGTTCGCGAGCCAGCAACTCGCGCTCGCACTGCTGGCGTTCGAACTCGGCGACGGCCCGACCCGCGGGGAACTCGAGGCACTCCGAGACATCCCCGGGCAGGTCCAGACGGTCCTCGAAACGACGACCGCCAGAGCGGTCGCCGAGGCGTTCGTCGATGCCGACGCGTACTTCTTCGTGGGACGGGGCTACCACTACCCGGTCGCGCTCGAGGGCGCGCTGAAAATGAAGGAGATCACCTACCGTCACGCGGAGGGATTCGCATCCGGCGAGTTGAAACACGGCCCGCTGGCGCTCGTGACCGAAACCACGCCGGTGTTCGCGATCGTCACCGGCGACGGCGAAACCGCTCGGAAGACGATCGGAAACGTCAAAGAAGTCGAGGCCCGCGACGCACCCGTCGTGGCGATCACCGACGGGGAGTCCGACGTGACGCGCTACGCCGACTACGTCCTCGAGATCCCCGCCGTCGACGACATCAGTGCGTCAGTGCTCGCGAACGTCCAGTTGCAACTGGTCGCCTACTGGGTCGCCAACCTGCTGGGACGCTCGATCGACAAGCCGCGCAATCTGGCCAAGAGCGTAACAGTTGAGTGATACTATCAGTCGTACTGTTGCCTATTCGATGATCCCACCGTCTCTTCTCTGATTCGTTCTCAGACACGCCGCGGTGCCGCCAGCCCGTTTCACTCTCGTGTCGACCGGCCGCGTCGACGACACGACCGCGGCCACTCTGTGATGCTCGCCGGTCGAAGGGATCCCGCGGCTCGAGCACTGGCCCGTTCGACGCGGACCGGGACGCTTCGACGGCGGCTCGAATCGGGCCGATTTAAGTGGCCCTGTGCGTCGACTAGCACCAGTGAACCGCGCCGAACTCGTCGTTGCGATACTCGCCGGGATCGTTCAGGGGGTCGTCGAATGGTTGCCCGTCTCGAGCCAGGGGAACCTCGCACTGTTCTTGACTGCCGTCGGAACGGATCCCAGCGTGGCGTTGCAGCTGGCGCTGTTTTTGCAACTCGGGACGACGCTGTCGGCGGCGACCTACTATCGCAGGGACATCGCGACAGCCGTTCGTTCGGTGCCCGGATGGCGACCCCATCGGGCGTACGCCAGTGAGAACGCGATCGCCTCGTACATCGTCGTCGCCTCGCTCATGACCGGTCTCGTGGGGATTCCGCTGTACGTGTACGCGGTCGATCTCGCCGGCCGGCTTACCGGCGGCGTCTTCATCGCCGCGATCGGCGTCCTGTTGATCCTGACCGGCGTCCTCCAGCTCGCCTCGGAGTCGGTGTCGATGGGGGTTCGCGACGCGCCGACGCTGCTCGATTCGGTGCTCGTCGGGGCCGTCCAGGGCGTCGCGATCCTCCCTGGTATCTCTCGATCGGGTGTGACGACGAGTACGCTACTGTTTCGCAGCTACGACCCGCCGGCCGCGTTCCGGCTCTCCTTTCTGTTGTCGATCCCCGCGAGCCTCGGTGCGGCCGCACTCACCGTCGCGGGTGCCGGCGGGCTCCCCGGCATCGCGCTCGGGCCCGCACTGGCCGCACTCGGGATCAGCGCCGTCGTCGGCTACCTCACGATCGATGCCCTCATGCGGGTCGTCGATCGGGTTCCGTTCTGGGTCGTCTGTTTCGGCCTCGGCGCGCTCGCGATCGTCGGCGGGGGCGTCGTCACCGTCGTCGTATAATCGAATCGGTTCGACAGATCAGGGCATGCAGTATCCGGCCGATCACCTCACCTATAGTAGCACCTGCAAGTCATTGCGCACCTGATCGCACGACAGCGTTGCGATCAGCGTGTCAATCGGTTCAGTTGCAACTATAGTGACGCCCTCGAGGGAAGCATCTGTACGTTTTGTGAGGAGGGGGAACTTCTGCGGGACAGTTTCAAAGGAAACGATGCGGTGATCTGTGACGCCTGTGGGACGCCGGGCGCGCAAGTGTGGTAACGTTGCGCTCCGGTCAGTTCCTTCTCCGAACGAAAATATGATACCGTCGTACACTCACCAGACAGACAATGTCTACTGACGGCGATCCGGACGCCCTTTCGGACGCCACGGCGTCGTTTCTCGCCGACCGCGATGACGGCGACCAGGTACTCGAGACCGTCCTCGCGGCCGACGCCGAACACGACACTTGGACGTTCGACGATATCGATCTGGATTCGGGAACGTTCGGGGAACTCGTGTCGAGCGGAATCGTCGAGAAGGTCGATGGTGCGTATCGAGTTGCTGACCCTAAGGTCGTCGAAGCAGTGATGGCAGGTGAGGAGTTCGAAAAAGAACCGACATCAGTAGCTGACGACCGCGGGTTCGATCTCGAGCGGTTCTGGACGGCCATCGATCCTCGAGCGATGGTCGCGTTGGTCGGGGCGCTGGTCGTCGTCGCCGGTGCCAGAATGACGGCGTTTCGGTCGATCTTTCAGAGCGGCCGAGTCGTCTCGCCCGCGAACGATCCCTACTACTTCCGCTACTGGATGGAGGAACTGGTGGCGGAGGCATCGGGACCGACGGAGTACGGAGTACTGATGGATCCTCCTCACAGCGTCGCACTCCGGCGACCACTGGCCCACGCGACGAACTGGTTCGTTGCCGAGTTACTTGGCGGCGGACAGGGAGCGGCCGACACCGTCGCAGCGTGGCTCCCCGTCGTCGCGTCTGTCGCGCTCGGACTCGTGATTTACAAAGTGGCCGTCTTGCTGACTCGGGACGTCCGGGTCGGGGTCGCGTCCGTTCTGGTCTTTGCAGTGACGCCGATCCACGCGGTCTACACGGGACTGGGGTTCATCGATCACCAGCTCCACCAGTACTTTTGGCTCGGAATTACGCTGCTGACGCTGACGTGGCTCGCGGTTGATCTCCAGCGACGGCTCGAGGCGAGGTCGGAGCCGCGTCCAGGCGTTCTGGCACAGCTTCGAACGCCGCTGACGTGGGTCGTCACCATCGTTTTCGGCCTCTCAGTCGCAGCAGGGATCCACGCCTGGGGCGGCTCGCCGCTGTTGCTGATCCCGCTCGCCGGCTACGTCGCGTTGCGAGTCGTGATGGACGCTCGAGCAGATGTCTCGCCTGCACTCGCGAGCCTGCCGTTGCTCGTTGGCCTCTCATTTGGCAGCTGGCTCTCGCTGGCGCTGCACCACCGCTGGGGCTGGCAGCCGGAGTTCGTTGCGACAACGCCGGCACTGGTGCTTGGCGGCTCGGTCGCCGTAATCGCACTCGGCGAACTGTGGCGGCGGCTCGATATCCACCTCGGCGGCTTGCTCGCACTCGAGACGGCCGTCGCCACAGGGGTACTTCTCGCCTTTCGGCACCTGCAGCCCGACGACTGGGCCGAAGCGATGGCACGCGTCGACGACCTGCTCTTCCGGGAGAGCGCGACCGAGGCGGCCTCGCTGTTTTCGACGGAGTACTTCGTCATCTTCGGGCCGCTCTACCAGCTTGGCATGGGGTTTTACATCGCACTCGCGGTCCTGGGCTGGATCGCCTGGCTCGTCGTCCGTCGGTACGAACCCGGCTGGTTGCTCCTTGGCACCTACGCGGGCTACCTGCTCGTCCTGGCAGGGATTCAGGTCCGCTTTGCCGGCCAGTTGGCGATTCTGCTGGCCATCCCCACCGGGATGGGCGTCGTCCGACTGCTCTCAGCCATCGAGCTGGCGCGTCCGCCGGTCCCGTTTCGGGATCGAGACGCCACCGCTGGGGATGACCTGCAGGAGGGAGCGACCGTCGCCGCCGACGGCGGACTCGAGCCCTCGATTTCGGTTCCCGATGGGCGACGGCTCGCCTATCTGCTCGGGATCGGGCTGCTCGTGTTCGGGCTGAGCCTCATCTACGTCCCCACACTGACGGCCAACGTGACCTACAGCGAGGCACAGCTCGAGGCCGTCGACGCGATCGACGACCACGCCGACGCGGCGAACCGAACCCATCCCGCTAACTTCGTGTTGAGCGAGTGGGGCGACAACCGGATGTACAACCACTTCGTCAACGGCGAATCACAGCAGTACGTCTACGCCCAGAGCAACTACGAGGAGTTCCGAGCGGATTCAGATCCCGACGGCTGGTACAACCGGTTCAGCGGTCGGGTCGGCTACGTCGTCGTGACTCCCGTCGACGGGAACGTCTCGTCCGACACCGCACAAGCCCGCCTGCTCGAGGATCGTGGGGCAGGCGGAAACGGCTCCGACGGGCTGGCCCACTACCAGGCGATCGCCGTCGACGACGACGCCACGGCCTTCGCAGTCGTTCCCGGAGCGAAGCTCGCAGCGTCCGGTGAGCCGGGGTCGAACGTAACAGTCGAGACCGATGTCTCCGTCTCCGGAGAGTCGTTCACGTACGAGCGGACAGTGGCGGTCGGGGAAAACGGTCAGGCGACGGTGAGGGTGCCCTACGCCGGTGAGTATACGGTCGGCAATCGGACGGCGACCGTTACCGAAGCGGACGTGCTAAACGGGAAGTCGGTCGCGCTCGAGGAGTGAACGACCCGTTCGTCTCGTGACGGTGTGTCGCTGTCCGAGGGGACTCACTCCCTCGAGGGCTGGTTCGCGTCGTCTCTTTCTCGAAGGCTGCCTCGATCGTCGAGGCGGGTCGTGAGCCGATCGGTTTCGACACGGCGGGCTCTGACTTCCGCGAGGAGCGTCTCGAGCGGGGTACTCTCGAGGGATGTGGGGTTCGTCGGACTCGGCAGTCGCGAGGCAGGGGTCCGCCCCGAACTGCTCAGTCCCCGCTTTCGCCTCCCGTCTCGCTGGTTCGGTCGCCGTCGCGTTTCGGGCTCTCACCCTCGCGTCGACGGAACGCCTCGCGGGCTGCCTCGAACGGCCCGCTGACCGTCGTGATCGCGTTCGCCCGACCGTCGTCCGCGTATGCGCTCCCGGCCTCGGGGAGGTGCCGGTGCAGACACTCGAGTTCCGCCCGAAGCTCCCGACAGTGGCGCTTCGCCGCCAGTCGAACGTCCGGCTCGAGCGTCTCGTCGTCGGTGATCGCCTCGAGCAACGTGGTGGTATCGGTGTCGATCGACTCGAGAAGGGACCGATAGCTGCTCGAGTGGGCCGATTCGTCTCGCCGGTCGGGGCCTTCTTTACCCCGTGTCTCGTCGTTGGACATGGCTTCCGTAGGCTGGATACGGGAGCTTCTCGCGGACTCGGTGCCGCTAACACCGGTCCGCTATTCTGCGACTCACCGAATTAGAGAGTCACATATAGCTTCCGTACCACAAACAATACCCTCCTCTGACATAAGCCTAACTACGAACGTAGTCTTTTTAAATCGACGTATGTCGTGCCTCTTGCTGAAGATACTACTGATTTTTCCGTTTTGCTAGCCGGGTATCGCGAATAGATGGTCGAGCGAGTACCTTGGATGGCTCCTGTCGACTACGAGATTATGCTCTTCTTCGAAGATCATCCTATTCTGGTTTCTCCACGGGTTCTCGCAGCGAATATCGAGTATGATCGCCAGTATGTGAGTAAACGGTGTCGGGCTCTTGCCGACGCAAACTTATTAGAGATCATCGATACTGGCCTCTATCAACTCACAGATACTGGGAAGGAGTATCTTAAGGGCGAACTGGATGTGAGCGATCTCGAGCGCAATAAGTAGGAAATTGCAATCCACATACTTTATTATACTCAAGAGATCTTGGACCATATCGACTGTTCAGTTGAACTGTTGACTCTATATATTAGATAGTTAGATAACCTGCAAAATGAAGAAATCACTGCTCAGGTTGATGTCGGTAGCATTCTTTGGGAGTCTAGTCGGACGTGGACTTCGCTACCTGCTCAACGTGGTAATCGCACGGGGATTAGGACCGGAGGCACTCGGTCTCTTTGCATTTGGTATGGTAATTATGAAGGCGTTTAGTGTTCTTTCTAGGTTCGGGTTAGACACAGCAGCTCGAAAGTACGTTCCAGTGTATAATAATCAAGGAGATAAGGCGAAACTGTGCGGTATTTCTGTACTTTCAATAGCATTCCCATTTTTTCTTGGAATAATCATATCAATCATCGTATTTGTTGTGTTACGGACAGGGAATTTTGGACCCGAATTTGCTCCAACAGCGTCACTTTTTGTTGCGGGTATTCCACTTTTTTCCTCCATGATGGTGGCACAAAACGCTACGACCGGCTTCAAAGAAACACGATACGCCGTTTATATTCGAGATATTATTCAGTCTAGCACGGCAATTTTATTCATTGCGATAGGAGCACTTTATTTTAAAGACTTGAATATTACTATTTATGGATATATTGCTTCATTCGGAATTGGTTTACTGTCTGCAGTGTATTTTTTATCCCGTCTTGGGGCATTCCAATCATACCCGGAACTAGAGCTTAAAAAGATACTAGCATTTTCTGCACCACTTGTCGTTGTTGCAGTAGCTCAGTATATTGTATCATGGACCGACATATTTATGCTCGCAATATTTGTTTCGCCGACTGAAGTTGGTTGGTATCAAGCTGCATACCAAACTTCCGTTTTGCTTGTATTGGTTCTTAGTGCAGTGAACTCAATATTCCCAGCTGTTGCCTCTGATCTGTATAGTAGTGATCAATTGAAAACTCTTGACCAAATATACTCTACTGCTACGAAGTGGGTATCTTATCTTACAGTTCTTGGTTTTGTTTTTATAAGTATTTTCTCCCGTGAAGTGTTACTATTATTTGGAACGTCGACTGAATCGGCACGTATTTCACTCATTATTCTAGCATTTGGTCAAACGATAACTGCTAGTACTGGGCCAGTTGGATTCCTATTGACAATGTCCGGTCATGAGCGTCTTGAAAGTATAAACACTGTTTTTCTTGCTATCTCTAATATAGTTCTAAATTTCATACTTATACAATCGTTTGGGATTATTGGTGCCTCAATAGCAACAGCAACATCGCTTTTGGCTTTGAATTTGATTCGAATTGTCGAAGCATATCATTTACTCGGGATTCAACCATATGAGCAATCCTACTGGAAAGGATGTATCGGGATACTAGCATCATCTATTTTTATGATTCTAGTATATCGCTTTGCGAGTGGGAGTATAATTCCAACTAGTGTAGTCGGAACGATAGCTCTGGTACTGTTCTTATCGATTATGGTATTGCTGGGATTCGACACACAAGATCAGAAATTGATAGAGGCAATAAAGTAACTCTGGGATTCCCCAACATAGAAAGATAGAAAACCTATCGATTACGATGAAGGTGCATATGAATACGACTGAGCGTCTAATGCGGGCACTTCAGAATCCCAGACTCTTTGCACGGGGATTGAATCGCGCATATCATAGGCGTGCTGGACTTCGCTCGGAAAATCCAAGCGGTATTGATGTTTTCACTGAAGATTGGGATACGCTCGTGGTCCTCGATGCGTGCCGATATGATATGTTTGCATCCGCTAACCAACTTGATGGGGAGCTCACGCCGCGAATCTCGAAAGGATCATCTACAGTGGAATGGTTGCGGGCAAACTTCAGTGGGCGCGATCTCAGTGATACGGTCTATGTCACGGCAAATCCCCAACTCGAGCGCAATCGTGAAGAGTGGGATGTGAACCTACATAAGATCATCAATGTTTGGCTTGAAGAAGGATGGGACGACGAACACGGAACTGTCCGTGCCGAGACGATGACCGACGCTGCGCTCAAGGCCAATAAAAAGTATCCACACAAGCGGCTCGTTGTTCACTATATGCAACCACACTATCCGTTTGTCCCCGCTGACACGGACTTCGATGACGATCATCTACGGAAAATCGACGGTAATGGTGGTTCCCCATCAGGGGAAAACGTCTGGGGAAAGAAATTCACCGGAAACTTGGATGTCTCTCGAGACGAGCTCTGGTCGATCTATCTTGAGAACCTCGAATATGCCCTCGAGAGTGTTGAAACGTTACTAGGGGAGATGTCTGGAAAGACAGTAGTCACCGGCGACCACGGGAACTACGTTGGGGAGCGCGCATTTCCGACCCCGATCAGAGAATACGGACATCCGCGTGGGCTATATGACGAACCGCTAGTCAAAGTTCCGTGGTTCGTATACGATGGTGAGACACGACGGGAAATCGTTGCCGGTGAGAGTACTGAATCAACTGATAACGTTGAGTCGGAGGTTGTGGATCAACGATTGCAGGATCTGGGGTATTTATAACTCCATCTTGGCTGTTTTTCCGCATATATAAATAACTTGGAACTACTGGTTACTGTGATCAGATATCCCGAATCAGAGACTGAGTTATACCGGCAAACATCCAAAACGAATACATTCGCGTCAATCTTCCTTCAGACATCATGTACATGAGGAAAACAACGAGAGAACAAAGGGTTGCCAGTGGCAAATAATAACTCTCTTTTTGAAATATTGATAGAATAAATAATTGCTTGAGAGTTACCAATATCAGCAAGGCAAGGGCGATCGCAGTTGGGAATCCAATATGGATGATGGCACTAGCGAGATAGTTATGTGGGTACCCGGCATCGACGACATGAGGCGAGGAAATCGGAGCATATCGGTAGAACCCAACGCCAAAGAGAATGGACATAGGCGTTTGGATTACCTCCTGCAGAGAACTTGTAATTAAATTGTATAGAAGTCCAATAGAGTACAAAATATGTTCTAACGTAAACCTATATCCGCCAGTAAAGTTAAAAAATGATCTAAGGACTACAACAATAATAATACTACCAACTCCAAGAGCAGATGTAGGAACTAAGATTCTCATTGACCTTGTAGAAAGAAGTATCAGTATAAATGAAAGTCCGACTCCAATCATAGCTGCCCGAGAACCTGTCAGAATGAGTCCAAAAGCCAACACTGGAAGAGCAATTAGTTCTAATCGAGATTTCTTCCAACTATATTCAGTTAGTATCTGTGCTGTCGCAATAACGATCGCGATACCAAATATACTTGATAAGTAATTAGCTGAAATAGCTAACGGAATTCCGTCACCAACCGCAACTCGTCTTATCGAATCCAATCCGGAGTTTATTATGTATGCCAATATATAAAGTGACACAATCGCGCCGGTGGCTACAATCCACCTATAGGCTAATTTCAGTGTGTTCTTGTCAGTTAGAGTTATTGATGCTAATAAAATTAGAGGACCTAGAATGAACTCTACATAGAACCTTAGTGCCTTTTCTGGCATTGGATTATAGATTAGATTATAATAAAATGATAAGGTTAATAGGAGAACTATGGCTGTGAGTATCAACATATTATATGATATGCGGAATTTTTTCTCAGTAACTATTTTTATAGAGGAAAAAAACACTACAAGCACTGAGAGTGGCAATAGGACATAAGTTGTTGAAATACTCCCGACTAGATCGATTCCTCTAAAAAAAGTAGACAATAATATGATTAGTAAAAAGGTAATGAAATATATAGTCCTCAGATTTGGTAGTTTCTGCGAACTATAGCTGGTATTATGTGATCGCATTCAGATCAACTCAGTCATATCGAGCGTTATTTAATGCCATCAATAAATCTTCCGCTCTAGGAGTCTACCTCTTGGTGAAAACCTCGAGTAAAATACTTTGTAGTTGAAGACAGAATGGTTGTTCAACTATGCCATCATCTATTATCTAGTAGATTAATATTGTGAGTTTCCCATTCTAATTAAATGAATAATTAGATTATTTCCTCAATTCGGCTATGCCAGGCCATTTCTAATATGTGGATGTTGTGTGAAAATAAAATATAGAATTTATTTCTCCAAAATGGATTTAGATACACTTTTTTATCTATATCTCCTTTACTCATAGAGCAGTGGTGATTAAATACGTGCTTTATATATTCTACCAGACAAGATTGCAAGCAGATAGGAAATAACGGATATATGAAAATGAATTACCGAAATAATCTGAGCTGTGAGAAATGACAAGAATCATCTTCGTAACACTAGTTGACTTATCTGGTACATCCGGGCAGAACCTCTACTCGAGGGAAGTCGCAAACTCCCTAAACGAGCTCGAGGGGTGCTCACTCGAGATTATCTGTCCCTACCCTAAACGTGAAAAAACAGAACTACTCTCGTCGGACAATATATCAGTCCACTATCTCTCAAAAAAACGGCGACAGGATCCGAAATGGAACCTTCGAATTCAACCAGAGATTATAAATCACCTTCAAAAGATACACCGAACTAAACCAATAGATGGCATTGTTACCCCGTTAAAACCTGGGTTGGTTTCACCTCCACTATTTTCGTACTGGTACGACATTCCACAAATTCTTCTTGTAGAAGGGATGCTAGAGAAGAACATTGCTAAGATGTCTCCCTTCCCCGGGGCGACGGCAATAGCGAAAGGAATTGTGAAAATAAACGCGATGAATAGTACACAGGCATTCGCTGCATACGATGAAGCCAGAGACATGATCCGATCGCGAAGTGGCTTTGCGAATACCCCGACTGAAACGTTCCACCATGGCGTTGATACTGATCAGTTCCGGCCGATACCCCGTCAGAAAGCTAGAGCGCAGATTGATGCGGAATTCCGAGACGATGATTTCGTAATCGGATTTGTCGGCAGTTTCAAAAAATATCATTGCGTCGACCCACTACTGAGAGCAGTAGATAGTTCTCAGAAAGAAATCAAACTATTGCTAGTCGGCGAAGGACCCGAACACGAGCAAATGGAATCCCTCGCAAAGACCTTAGATGTGGATGCACACTTTACTGGGTTCGTCGATCACGAGACGGTAAATACGTATATTTCTGCGACTGATGCCGCCTATGGTGCTATCGACCCAGATCATTGGGGAAGTCCAATGAAGGTATTCGAGTATCTAAGCTGTGAACGCCCTGTTATTGCAACACACTCCGATTCACTTTCGTTTGTCGAATCGGAAAACTTGGGTGAGATTGTGCGCACACCTTCCCAACATGAAGTCGAATCGGCTCTCGAGTCGTTACATGAGATGTCCAATGAGGACCGGGTGGAAATGGGAAAACGTGGAAGGAAATATATCATCGAGAATAGAACGTGGGATACACTGGCGAAAAAAATAGAAGAAGCAATCAAAGAAAGACAATGACTGATACTATCGTCTTAGGCATGGATGAAGCAACGTGCTACGAGACGTTTCAAAAGCACTACCTTGGGAAACACATCGAGAGCGTATAGGATAAAGATGCTGAGAAAGTCGATTGGTTATGACTTAGTGAGGGAGACTATAACCAACCCCTACTCAAAATAAGTATGACTCCCTCCATATCACCGAAATCCATCGTCACAGACGCACGCAAAGCTATCAAGAATCCCGAACGAGTCCGGCGACGGATCCGCCAAACACTCGCTCGCTCAGTTACCTCACGAGACTATACACCGGTTGAGAGCTACTATGAGCGCGACTGGGACACGCTCGTTATCCTCGATGCCTGTCGGTTCGATACCTTCAGAGACACACACCAGTTCGACGGCACTCTCGAGCGCATCCAGAGCAACGCGAGCCATACCAGCGAGTTCCTTGAGAAGAATTTTTCCGACGACCAGTTTGACATCGCGTACGTCTCCGCGAGCCCCCAACTCGTCGGATACGAGGATACGTTTGCGCATGTTGAACATGTCTGGTCCGATCAATGGAACGATGAGTTAGATACCGTCACTCCCGACACTGTTACGCACTCTGCCCTCGAAATCGCAGAAGAATACCCACAGAAACGGCTTATCGTCCATTACATGCAGCCACACTATCCGTTTATTGGGGAGACAGGCCGTGATCTTGGACCACAGGCGAGCTTCACTGGTGGCCTTCGACCGCGAGAAGGCCTAACAATTTGGGAACGGATGTCTGCCGGTGAAATAGATTCCAAGACTGCCCGGAAAGCATACCGCGAGAACCTCAAGATCGTACTACCCCACGTTCAGGAGCTTACCGAATCGATTGACGGGAAAACGGTTGTCACGAGCGACCACGGGAATCTGTTCGGAAAGCGAATCTCGCGTCTCCCACTCACGATATACGGCCATCCGCCACGATTCACGGACAGAGAGCTCACGTCAGTCCCTTGGCTGGAGCTGCCATATGAGGATCGGAGGACAATCACGACGGCAGACGAAGCGAAACAGATCGACATTCCAGAGCAAACAACCGATCGGCTTGAGGCGTTAGGGTACCGATGACGCGTAGGCTTGTAGTACTGCGCGCGTGGAAAGACCGAGAGCTTAGGCGTTAGCCGACGGCTCGATCGAACTGTACCGCGTCGACGAAGACCCCGACGAATCCGAGAACGTAGCCGAAGCCAACCCGGCGGTCGTCGACGAACTCGAGTCAACACTCGACGACTGGCTCCAGTCGTTCGACCACGCTGACGCCGACGGTACCGTCTCGATGCGAGACGAAACGAAGGAACGACTCGAGGATCTCGGCTACCTTCAGTAGGCGATGGACCGGAGATGCGCTGTCGTCCGTTCGACAGTCGTTTGCCACGCGTAATCGTCTTCGAGGGACCGAACGCGTTGCCCCGTCTCGAGCCACTCGGAGACGCGGGGAGCGATCGACTCTCCGGCGTCCAAATCGACGAGTTCACCGCGTCCTGCGACGAGTTCCTCGAGTTGATCGAGGTGCGAGCAAACGACCGGTAATCCGGTGCTGATCGCCTCGAGAACGGTCCGTGGGACGCCCTCAGCTCGACTCGGAAGGACGAGTACGTCGCCGCTGCGGTAAACCCGCGGCATCTCGTCGTAGGGAACGTGACCCAGGAAGTGGACCGAGTCATCGATATCTAGCTCGCGAGCGAGCGACTCCAGATCGCTTCGCAACGGCCCGTCGCCACACAAATAAAGCTGCGCGTCTGGATGCGTACGCTTGATCTGTGGGAGCGCCTCGAGAGCCACCGAGGGGCGTTTTCCCTCTACTAACCGCCCGACGAAGAGAACGACCGGCTCCGTACTATTGATCAACCTACTCTCACGCCCGTCAGAACCAAATCGGTTTGTATCGATTCCGTTCGAGACGACTTCGATCCGACTCGAGACGCCGAACTCCCGCACGCGGTCCCGGTCCGTCTCGGTATAGCAGAACACCACATCGGCCTGATCGAACGTCCACCGACCGAGCGTTCGCAGGTACAGCCGAAAGACGTTCTCGGGAGCGCTCTGCGAGTAGAGTCCGTGGTTCGTAATCGCCAGTGGGATATCCCCGAGACGGCGCTTCAGCGCCGCCAGATTCGTCGAGAAATAGAGATGGGAGTGAGCATGCATGACATCGAACTCCGCAGCCGAAGCCAGATACTGTGCGACCCCTGAACTGATGTCGTTTCCGAGGAGACTTGCTGTCGGATCGTACCGAATCACCGTATATCCGTCTCGAGTTTCGATGTGAGGGAGGTCGGGATCGGATTGCACCGTGACGACGGTCACGTCGTGACCCAGTGCCGCCTGATCGCGACTCATCGCGTGGACGTGATACTGTCCACCGCCCTTCGTATCGGGATAGAGCTTCTGTGCGACGCGAAGAATACGCATTCGTTAGGGGGTGTGGATCGAACACCTATGAGTATGCTGGTCTATTCCGATCCGGTGAATGAAATCTACGAATGAACTTCCGGCTCTTAGATGGCCTATAAAATAGTTCCACACAGGCCGGGGTGGTCCATAAAATAGTTGCGTACAGGCCGGAACGGTTAAGCGGATGTGTTCATAGAGAAGACAATAGTTAATGCGCATACTCGTAACTGGAGGCAGCGGTTTTATCGGCTCTCATCTGGTCGATTTCGTACTCGAGAGGACGAACCACGAAATCGTGGTTCTCGATAACTTCTCGACAGGAACGAAAACCAACCTGCCGAACTCGGATCGACTCGAGGTCGTCGATGGCGATGTCTGTGACGAGCAAGTAGTCTCGAAACAGGTCGGTCGCGCGGATTCCGTATACCACCTTGCGGCCGCCGTCGGCGTCCAGAAGATCGTCGATTCACCGCTCGACTCGCTGCGGACGAATCTACGCGGAACCGAACTGGTACTCGAGGCCGCAGTCGAAGACGGAACGCAGGTGTTCATCGCGTCATCGTCTGAGGTGTACGGGAAGTCCGAGGCGGTTCCGTTCGCGGAGTCGGATGACCGAGTGCTCGGCCCAACTGAGAGCCTCCGCTGGAGCTATGCCTCCGCGAAGGCAGTCGACGAGGCATTGGCTCTCGCGTACAACCGGAAACACGATCTTCCCGTCGTCGTCGGACGGTACTTCAACATCGTTGGCCCACGCCAGACGGGTCAATACGGGATGGTCATTCCGACATTTGTTGAGCAAGCGCTTACGGGCGAACCACTGACCGTCTACGGGGACGGCACACAGACACGGAGCTTCACACACGTCCGAGATGCCGTCCGAGTGACGTACCAACTACTACACTCACTCGAGGCCTACGGCTCGGTGTTTAATATCGGCTCACCGCATCCGACGAGCATCAACGATCTCGCGGAACGAATTATCGAACTCACGGACTCCGACTCCGAAATCGAACACATCCCCTATGAGGTCGCCTTCGACGAGAACTTCGAAGAACCACAGCAGCGCGAACCGGACGTCACGAAACTCGAGGAGACGCTAGGATGGCATCCGGAGACGGAACTCGACCGCATTCTCGAGGACGTGATCGCGGAACGGCGGTCGCGACTCGAAACTGAGGAGGGAGTCTAATGACCGGCGTTCGAGAGCGGATCGAAGAACGGGCGGCAACCGTCGCAGTAATCGGCGTCGGATACGTCGGCCTGCCGCTGGCCTGTCACTTCACGAAAGCCGGCTTTCGTGTCGTCGGATTCGACATCGATGAGGACCGAATGAAATCCCTCCAGCGCGGCGATTCGTATATCGACGATATCGACGACAAGCGCCTCGAGCGAGCGCTCGACAACGATTTCGTCCCGACAAGTGATCCGGAGAAACTCTCCGAAGCGGACGTATTCATCGTCGCCGTCCCGACGGGGATCCAAGAGGGAGAACCAGACATGGAAGCGATCAGGCAAGCGAGTCAGACGATCGCAGAACACGCACCCGATCGTGAGATTTTGTACGTCTGTAGTAGTACGGTCTTCCCGGGAGCGGCCGATGAGATTGTCCGTCCGGCGCTTCAAGCAGGTGGTCGCCGTCCGGGTGAGGATACCCTCGTCGCCGTCGTTCCGGAGCGAATCAATCCCGGTGGCCGATACGAGTTCGAGGATATCCCTCTGATCGTCGGTGCGGATAGTGATCTCGAACGGACTGCAGCACAGAAACTGTTCAATGCAGTCACTGTCGGAACCGCGCCAGTAACGTCGACGAAAGCCGCCGAGATGGCCAAGACGCTCGAGAACACCTACCGAATGGTGAATATCGCGCTCGTCAATGAACTCGCGCGCCACGCTGAGGAAGTCGACGTCGACATTTGGGAAGTGATCAACGCAGCGGGAACGAAGCCATTCGGATTTCAGGAGTTCTATCCCGGTCCTGGTGTCGGTGGACATTGTATCCCAGTCGATCCCCAGTTTTTGACCTGGCTCGGTCGACGTGAGGGTGACCCGCTCCGACTGGTCGAACAGGCAAACGTGATCAACGAGACGATGCCAGCACACGTCGTCGATCAGGTGGAGACTGGACTGGGAGCCCGCGGCGTCCCGATCGACGATGCCTCGATCGTCGTACTCGGACTAACGTACAAGCCGAATGTCTCCGATATTCGTAACTCGCCTGCGATGGCGATTTGTGAGAACCTCTGTGCGAAGAATGCGACTCTCACAGCTATTGATCCGTACGTCGATAGTACGACCCTCGCCAACGATCAGATTGAACCGGAAAACGAAATTGATCGCGACCTAATCGCCGATGCAGATATCACGCTCTTGCTGGTCGATCACGATGTCTTCGAGTATGATGCCCTCGAAGACGCGCCGTTCGTCTTCGATGCCCAGAACGCGCTACCAACGGAGACGGCAATGCCCGTCCTTCGACTCGGTGATGGTGAATCACTATCGAACGCTCACTCGCGACCAGCGAGTTCGGCGACGTCCTCAACGACCTTCCAAAGTTGACGGAGCAAAATCTTCAGATCGAGCAGAAGTGACTGATTTCGGATATACTGGAGATCGTACTGAACTTTCTCGGTAGGCTCCTGACTCGTCGCGTCGTTGATCTGGGCGAGTCCGGTTAGGCCAGGTTTGACGAACCATCGCTGTCGCCACTCGATCGCTTCGCTCTCAAATTCGGACTCGAGTTCGGTCTGTGCTGGCCGTGGACCAACAATGCTCATACTTCCGGTTAGGATCGACCATAGCTGCGGGATTTCGTCGAGATGAGTCGTTCGAAGGAACGTCCCGAGTGGTGTCCGACGGTCCGTTTCGATAACCGTCCCCACTTCCCCGCCCCGTTTCGGTTTCAGCGTTCTGAATTTCTTTATCTGGAACGTTTCGCCGTACAGATAGGTCCGCTGTTGGCTGAAAAAGACCGGCCCTTCGCCCTCTAGTCTAATCGCGAGGACGATAAGCAGAATAAGTGGTGAGAGAACGAGCAAAGCCGTCCCCGAAACGACAATGTCGAACGTTCGTTTCATGAGATAATCGAATGGATCCCATGGCTCTACCTCTACGTCGATGAGCGTTCCAACCGCATCTTCGGAAACGAGTACCTTATTCGCGTACTCCCGGTGAACTTTCGCGTTAACGCCGTGTTCGTAGCAGGCATCGAGTGCACCGAAAAACTCTGCACGGTCAGGATGATGGAACGCAAGCACGACGGTATCGATATCGTACTCGATCAGGGTGTCTTCGATTCGTGAAAGCCCACCGAGTCGAGTAAGCGAATCGCTATCCGTGAGCGTATCGACCTCGTTTTCGATTTCCGTGAGACCGTCGTCTTTCTGTACGGTCACACCACCGTCAGTGACAGTGTGCCAGTTAACGGCAGTCGGGCACAGATATCCAAGTACGAGTGCGTCGACCTCAGGCGCGATCCGTTCGATCTGGGCCAGGTCATCGCCGACGATCAGTGTGCGGCCGTCCGACGCAGTCGGCCGCCGGCGGATCCAGACGAACCACGCGGGGATCAAGAGCATCAATATTCCGACGATCATGACCAGCGTCGCCCGCGGCAGTCGATGGCTCCACTGGAAAAACCCGAGTGTCGCTAACGCAAGTCCTGCTACCCCGACTCGTTTTTGCGCGATGACTACCGTCTCGAGGATCCGACGAGGACGGGGTTTGTAGAGCGGAAGTAAACAGCCAGCGACGATACCGACGCTCAAAGGTAACGCCCAATACAGCGATTCCCCAGTTAAGACGGTCACATCAAGACGGTTAAAGAGCGGAATGTAGGTAGTAAACAGATACTGAGATACCGGATGGTTAGCAGCGGTGACAGCGATACCAGTCGCCAGTATCACCCCAATCAAACTGACAATACGATACCGCCATCCGGTGAGCATTCGATACGAGCGATTGTAGGGTAGTGATATAAACTTGCTGGATATGTCGAGGAATTTGATTCTATCCTCTGTTGTATCCGTACTGGTTGCCAGTTCAGAACGGCTCTCAGAAGAGATTGAGAGCCGAGGAGACCACATCCGTTGTCAGACATACACGATTAGTGATTGAAATCAGACGTGTCGGTGTTCTCGACCTCTATCACTGAATCAGAGTACGGGTTGAATCCCCGATTCGGCGTCACAATGCCCAATTTCAGGACCGTTCGGCCGTCCGCTGCGAGGACTGTGGACTGTAACGGAGGAATTTATAGTCGATGTTCTTCGCCGTGTTGTAACTCGTGTACGCTCCGATTCCACACACCGAAGACGTACTCTTTTTGTAGGGATGGTAGCACAGATTCACCTAATGGACGTGCTCGTTACCGGCGGTGCAGGCTTTATCGGCGGCCACATTGCTGAAGCCGTCGCAGGCCGCGGCCACGACGTGACCGTACTGGACAATTTCGAACCCTACTACGATCTCGGCATCAAGGAACACAACGTCGAGGCCGCGAAAACGGCCGCCGCCGAGGCCGACGCGAGCTATGATCTCATCGACGGCTCGATCACCGACGGATCGCTCGTCGACGACCTCGTCGCCGACGCTGATGTCGTCTATCACCAAGCGGCTCAGGCGGGCGTCCGGACAAGTGTCGAGCAACCACAAAAAGTCAACGCGTACAACGTCGACGGGACGATGAACCTCCTCGAGGCCGCCCGGCACACCGATCTCGAGCGCGTCGTCCTCGCCTCCTCGTCGTCGGTCTACGGCAAGCCGGCGTATCTACCCTACGACGAGGAGCATCCGACGAACCCCGTCTCACCGTATGGCGTTTCGAAACTCGCGAGCGAACAGTACGCGCGCGTCTACAACGAGGTCTACGGCCTCCCGACGGTCGCACTCAGGTACTTCACCGTCTACGGCCCGCGGATGCGGCCGAACATGGCGATGACGAATTTCGTTTCGCGGTGTCTCCACGGCGAACCGCCGGTGATCTACGGGGACGGCACACAGACCCGTGATTTCACTTACATCGACGATATCGTTCGGGTCAACGAACAGCTTCTCGAGGACGACAGCGCGGACGGCCAGATCTGTAACGTAGGCTCGACGGACAACATCGACATTCACACCCTCGCGGAAGTCGTCCGCGACGAGATCGATCCGAGCCTCGAACTCGAGTTCGGCGAGCCCCGCGAGGGCGACGCCGAACACACCCACGCCGACATCTCGAAAGCCAACGCGGTCCTCGGCTACGAGCCGACAGTCGACATCCGCCAGGGAGTCTCGAAATTCATCGACTGGTACCGCGAGAATCGGGAGTGGTACGATCCGCTCGTCCGGTCATCGTAGGACGATCTCGTGGTCCGAGAGCGCCCGCTACCGTCGACTCCGCCTCGATCCGCGGACTCGAATAACGAGTGCTGACGGATATAGACGGCGCGCTCCTTCGAACATCGATACGATAAAGGAACCGCTGTGCCAGAGGAGTGACGAATGCGCCCCGCGACCAGAGTCGTCGTCGTCGCCGTGTTACTCCTCGTCCTCGGCGGACTCTGTGTTCACTACGGTGCGACCTACGACGACAACTGGCCTCACCCGACCGGTGATCGAATCCAGGACGCGGGACTCGAGCAGTCCGTCGGCGACCGGGTACTCCTGTTCGGCGAGGTACGAGGCGTCGACGCCGAGGCCGAGACCATCACCATCCAGGTCACGGACGACAGCGGCGAGGTGGCCGCCGAGCTCGAGGTTCGGGGCGTCGCAAGCGAGGTGAAACCGGGCGGTGTCGTACAGGTCTATGGCCTTCTCGAGTCCGAAACGGAGCTCGCCGCCGATCGGACGGTCGTCGTGAACCGTGATCCGTCGGCGGCGACCTACAAACTCGGGGCCTCGGTCGTCGGTCTCCTGTTGGCGGTCGGCTACTTCCTCCGGCACTGGCGCGTGACCGGCCGCGAACTCGCCTTCGAGCCGAGAGTCGGTCCAGCGACGTCAGATAGCGAGCCGAAATCGGAGGGGAACCGCCGTGGCTGATCTCCTCTCCCACGTCCTCCTCGCGTACGCGGGCTGTACGATCGCGGGCTGGTACCGCCCGATCCCGGATCGGTGGATCGCCGTCGTGATGGTCGGCGCGGTTCTGCCGGACCTCAACCGAATGACGTTGCTCGTCGCGAGCGGGACGCTCGAGGCGATCCTCGGCGTTCCGTTCGATCTCGACGCGCTGTCGACGCTCGGGGGAGCGATCGTCCTCGCGGGGATGGGTGCGATGGTCGTCGCCGACAGGCACCGACGGACGTTCACCGCGCTGCTCGCAGGTGCGCTCTCACACCTCGTCGTCGACGGCGTCAAGACCTACGCCGACGGCGCTGCCGGGGCGTGGCTCTACCCGTTCACGTGGGCCCGCCATCCGACGCCGAGTCTGTACGTCTCGTCGGATCCCGTCGTTCTCATCTCTGTTGGACTCCTTGCAGGAACTGTTGCTGGCATCGATCGGTACGGGAGACGGTCCGATGAGACCGAAACTGATCCTCGACCGCAGGAGGAATCGTAGCCGCTGTCTCAAAGGACCTCTCTCAGTAGCCGGTTACAGATTTCGCCTCCGGAAGTGATGAGAACGAGAACATAACAATAACTATAGTCCCGGCCCCGACTTTCTCGTTTATGAACCTCCGGAGTGATGTATGCCGCTGATCGACGACGAGGGTAACCTCTTCGGCGTCGTCAACGTCATCGACGCTCTCGCAGTCGTCCTCCTGCTTGCCGTCATCGTCGCGGGAATCGCGTTCGTCGGGGTACTCGGCAACGGCGAACCCGAAACCAGGTACGCTACTGTCGATCTCGGCGGGCAACCCGATTATGTCGCCGATCGCGTGAGCGAAGGGGATACCGTCAGGGTCGACGGCTCCTCGCACAACCTCACGGTGACCGATGTCTACGTCACGCCCGCGATGGCCAGCAACAGCGGAAACCAGTCACAGGTGACGGTTCGCACAAAGATCAACGGCGAGACCGTCGAGGTCGACGACAGGGACGAACGGGTCTTCAAATACGCCGGCGAACGACTTCGCGTCGGGGCAGAGGTCGCGATGGATACTGACGACTACACCACCACTGGTCGTCTGACGAGTCTCGAGTCCGACGGATCGTCCCTCACGGTCGATGAGACGCCGGTCTTGCTCGAGTCGACGATCTCGGACCGGACGGCGGAGGAAATCAGCGAAAACGATACCGTCACGCTCGGCTCGTATACCACGGCAACGATAACGAACGTCCGGTTGTACCCGATCGGTGGAGATCGGTATCGGGCGCTCGTCGGAACTGAACTCAACACTCACCAACAGGGATCGATGCCGACCTACGGTGGCCAGACAGTCACCGTCGGGAGCCAGATCAACCTGAGTCCTGATGGATACGATCTCAACGGTGAAGTAGTCCGACGCGGGTCCGATCAGGAGATCGGCAACTCGACGACGATCAACGCCGAGATCGAAATCGAGAATATCCAGCCCGCGGTCGCGGACGAGTTCAGCGTGGGCATGACCGAGACCGTCCGCGATGAGACGTTGGTCACGATCCAGTCGGTCGACACTGAGGCGGCCGATACCGTCCTCGAGAGCGAGAGCGGAGAGATCTACCTCCGCGAGCATCCGAAGAACAAGGACGTCACGCTTTCCGTCGAGTTACAGACGCGACGGACCGACACTGGCGTGCGATTCCACGGTGACTCGCTCCGGACCGGCGATAGCGTGGTCCTCGACTTCGGGACGACGACCGTCAGCGGAACGGTCACACAGATAGAGTAGCAGCGATCACAGATGAGTACCAACGCACGCGATGGATCGGTGATCGTCCGGGTCGGACGGACGGTAGCCGATCGCATGCGGACGGCTATCGACCGTTCACGGCTCGGATCGCTGTCCCACTCGCACAACGACTCTCACGCCTCCGAATCCGAGGAGACGACCGCTACGCCATCGCCGTCGGTGCTCGAGCGGATCGCGAGCGGGTCGGCACTTCGGTCCGCGATGACGGCCACGAAGACGCGAGTACAGCCGGTCGCCTCGAGCGCGCGACTCACAGCCCTTGGAGAGACGTGCTATCGGTACGCGACGTCGTCCTTTGGCTATCGGTGGCTCACGACGGAGCCGGAGCCGGACGTTATCGTCATCGATCTCCGCGAAACCAACGCGATCGGCCCGTTCCTCGATAGTCTCGATCGCGTACTGGATGGCGCGACGGGCGCGATGCCGACGTCTGCCGTCACCGAAGTTGTGACTCGAGTCGGGACCGCCGTTCGTGACCGACCGCTCGCAGCAGCGAGCGTTTTCGCACTCCCCACCGTTGCTGTTTCGCTCATCGTGCTCGGACTCAGCGGCTCGCTCGATCTCCCGCTGCTCGGGGTTCACCTCGCCGCCGCTGTCTTGGCGGTTCTCGGACTCCGTTCGCGACGGAGTCTCGATGACCTTCTCGAGATGCAGGCAGTCCAGCTCCTCGTTGCGGTGTTCGAACCGCCGGAGCCGCCGGCAACCGAGATGCGAACCGACGAACCGGACGACGAATGACTGTCGCTCAGTTCGGACATTGCTCACCGTCTACTTAGAGACGCGCCAGCGGTACAGACGCGTATCGAGAAGAACCGATGCTCCGGCAGAACTCAGAGATCCATTCCGCCGTTGACGTCGATCACTTCGCCGGTAACGTACGAGGAGTCCTTGCTCGCGAGGAATCGGACCACTGCGGCGATGTCCTCGACTTCCGCAAGTCGCTCGAGTGGAATCCCTGCGATGATCCGGTCGAGGACCTCGTCGGGGACGCTCTCGAGCATGTCGGTTGCGGTGAAGCCGGGCGCGACGCAGTTGGCCGTCGATCCGCCTTTGGCGAGTTCGAGGGCGATCGTCCGCGTGAAGCCGAACATGCCGCTTTTTGCGGTCGCGTAGTTGGCCTGGCCGAAGTTGCCCTGTTTGCCGACGACGCTCGAGATGTTGATCAGCCGCCCCTCGTCGGCGTTCCAGATGTCGTCGTAGAACAGCTGGGTGCAGTTGAACATGCCACCGAGGTTGACGTCCATGACCCGATCCCACTCCTCGCGGGACATCTCGGTGAACTGCTTGTCGGCCGTGATGCCGGCGTTGTTCACGAGGACGTCGGCCGGACCGAAGGCTTCGTGACAGACCTCGAGCATGTGTTCGACCTCCGCGCGATCGGAGACATCCGCCCTGGCTGCGACGGCGGAGCCGCCGGTGGACTCGATCCTGTCGACGGCTTCCTGTGCAGCTCCCTCCGACGACCGGTAGTTGATAACGACGTTTGCACCTTCCTCTCCCAGGTACTGAGCGATACCGCGACCGATACCCCGCGCTGACCCTGTGATGACGCAGGTACGACCATCCATGGACATAACTCACACATTCAACGTCCGATGGTAAATAACGACCTGTTAGATATCACGTTATCCGACCCGAGAACACTCCGAGGGAGGGGCGAGAAGACGTCCCGAGCGGTGCCCACTGGCGGGGTCGCAACTACTGCTCTCGAGCCTGTTCGATCCAGTCTTCGATGCGGCTCGGGGCGATGCCGGTTTCGGCGGCGAGCTCCGCCACGTCGGCTGCCGCGAGGGCGTCGAACGTTTCGATCCCTGCGGCAGTGAGGTCCGCGGCGTAGGCGTCACCGATACCCCGTAGATCGGTCAAATCGTCGGTTTCGGACTCGATCTCGGACGCGGCGTCCTCGCCGGCGACTTCCTCGACGACGTCCTCGTCGACGGTCATCTCGCCGGGCGCTGCGGGCTCCTCCTGAACGTCTTCTTCGCCGCGCTCGACGATCTCTTCCGCCGACCGATCCGTGCCGTGGAGTTCGCTGGTCTCGGCGTCGAGATCGGTCTCGGAACGTGCCTCGGTGCTCGAGCCGCCGTCCGCGAGGTCTGCCGTCCCCGATTCGTCGCCCGCGACGTCTTCCGTGAGGGAAGCGTCCGGTTCCTCGGCGGCTGGCGTCTCCAGTTCGGCGTCGGCGTCCGTCCCGTTCGAGCGCTCCTCGAACCACTCACAGACGTCGGGCCAGAGTTCGGCGTGGCTCCGCGAGGAGACCGACATGCCGATGTGGCCCGTCGCGAACTCGAGGATCTCGGTGTCATCCGAGGCGATCACGTCGTTGAACGGTTTGGAGGCCGCCGGCGGGATGAGGTGGTCGTACTCGGCGACGATCTGGAGGACGGGCATGTCGATGTTCGTGAGATCGACGTGCTCGCCGCCCAGGTACAGCTCGTTTTCGTAGAGCTTGTTGTCCTGGTAGATGTCGCGGATGAACTCCTCGTAGGCCTCCCCCGCGACGTCGATCCCCTCGTCGAGCCAGCGTTCCATCCGGGCGAAGTTCTCGACGAAGTCCTCGTCTTCGACGTTGTCGTAGAATCGGACGTACTTCGTCACGTTGTTCGCGACGGGGTCCATCAGCGCGAAGCCGACGTCGAGGAACTCCGCGGGGACGTTGTCGAAGGTGTCCGTGACACGGTCGGGGTCGTAGTACTCCTCGCCACCCCAAAGCTCGAGGACGCCGCCGTCGCCGGTAAAGCAGAGTCCGGCGGCCATCAGCGCCAGGTTCTCGACCTTTTCGGGGTACAGCGAGGCGTACATGGCCGACTTCGTGCCGCCCATGCAGTAGCCGAGGATGTTGATCGAGTCCTGCCCGGAGCGTTCGCGGACGACGTCGACGCAGTTGTCGATGTACCGGTTGACGTAATCGTCCAGCGACAGCGAGCGGTCCAGCTTCGAGGGCTCGCCCCAGTCGATCAGGTAGACGTCGAACCCGGCCTCGAGCAGCGTCTGGACCACGGACCGATCCGGCTGGAGATCGAGGATGTACGGCTTGTTGATCAGCGCGTAGACGATGAGGATGGGGATGTCGTGTTGCTCCTCGGTCATCGGCTCGTAGTGGAGGAGCTCGAGTTTGTTTTCCTCGTAGACGACCTCGCTTGGCGTCGCTCCGACCTCGACGGTCTCGATCGTTTCGGTCCGCTCGGGGGCGACCCGCGTCTTCTCGGCGAGGTCGGCCGTCGCCTCCCAGGCCTGCCGTTGCATGTCCAGAACGGTCGCGTATGGGTTTTTCATTGCTCCTCTAGGTGTTCGAGAACGCGGTCGAGTTTCTCCTCGACGGCGTGTTGGCGGCGCTCGAGTTCGACGAGTCGGTCGCCGATTTCGACGACGTCGCCCTCCGTCGCGAAGCCGAGAGTGTGTAGCGTCTCCTCGGCGGCTTCGTCGGCCTGTTCCTGGAGTTCGAGGACGTCGCCGACGGTTTCGCCGGTCATCTTGGCGAAGGCCGTCGTCGACATGATCTCCTTGAACGCCTCGTTGGACGTGTTGAGCCAGATGTCGCGGAACTCCTCGATGTCGACGTCTTCCCCCTCGAGTTGGTCGTTCATCCGGTCGACCATCTGCTGGGAGGCGTTCATCCACGTCTCGTAGGCGCGGGCGTATCCCTCGACGCCGTCGGAGAATTCCTCCTCGTCGCTCATCTCACCGACCGTCTCGGACCAGCTCTCGACGAACTGGGCCTGGGCCTCCATGTTGTCCTCGAGGGCCTCGAGGAATTGTTCGTTCCACTGTTCGACGAACGCGTTCCAGTTTTGTGACTGGGGCTGTGAATCTGTCATTGGAATAAAATTGGGTGCCGTGTGTGAAAAGGGTACGGCCGGTTCGGCGATCTACGCCGAGACGTCGAACTCGTCGGCAGCCTCTTCGACGTTTTCGGCGACGGTGCTGACGTTCTCCTCGACCTGTTCGTGGGCCTCCAGTGCCGCGTCGAAGGACGTGTCGACGACCTCGGAGTAGCTGGCGGCGAACTCCTCGTAGGCGACTTCCGACTCTTCGAGGGCGTCGAGGTAGGCCTGGATCGACTGCGACTGGGCCTCGGTGGCCGAATCGAAGCCTTCGTCGACGAGTTCGCGGAGTTCGCCGAAGTCGGCCGCCTCCTCGGGGAGGGAGGCCTCGAGGGCGTCGAAGTAGGCGTGAATCGCGCCCTTGGTCAGTTCGGCGTTGGATTCGAACAGCGAGTTCGACGTTTCGACGGCGTCGGCGAAGGCGCTGATCGAGTTCTCCTGGGCCTTGATCGCGTCGTGGGTGAGTGATTGGCTCTGTTCGAGTGCGGTGCGCTGTGCGTCGAAGACTGCGGTGAATGGGTTCTGAGTCATGATTGGTCCTCTCGGTTGCGTTTGACGGGGACGACGATCGTCTGGACGATGTCGCCCTCTTCGATGTCGAGGGCTTCCCGTTCGGGGCCGGGGATGCTGATCCGACCGCCGCTCTGGACGCGGGCCTTGAACGTGGCCGTGCCCATGTTCATGGGCCCGAAGGCCGACGTGTTCTCGAGCGGATTCGCCGACGTGGCCTGCAGCAACTGTTTCATCATCTCCTGCTGGGATTCGGCGACCTGCTCGCCCGCTTCCTGCATCTGCTCTGTAAACATCGCAGGCGGGAACCAGGGCGATCGGTCGGAGTCGTCCGTCATCAACAGTTCGTTGGATCGCGGACATAATAAGCCTTTCCACTAGATACCATTAGATACCATCGAATGGTGGAGGGCGGATCGGATCGCCGCTGTCGGGAGCGGCTGTGCACGACCCGCGATCAAACCGGAGACGTGACGACTCGCTGTAAGGTGAAATTTTTCATCTCAGCCCTCCTAAGAGACAATTACTCCGTATTTCGGTCAGCAAAACGCTGTTAGGTCAGCCAAAGAAGTCATATACACCCCACACTTACCCGGTCGTAGATGTCCCACCAGAACGCTGGCGAAGACAACCTTACCGCCATGACGGACGCATGGTCGGCCATGACGCGGGGGTTCCTTCGAACCGCCACTGCTGCGAATCGAGCGGCAGTTTCTGCGATGCTCCCGTCCACCACTGCCGAAAACGGATCGAATAGCAACAGAATCGCCCCGTCGATCCCGTCGATCGACTACTCCGACCTCGACTGGCAGTTCGATCGCACCGTCGACGATCCGGACGGGATCAGCGTCGGCGATACGGTCACCTTCGAGAAGGTCCTCAGCGACCAGGACGTGCGAGCGTTCGCCGCCGTCAGCGGCGACACGAACCGTCTTCACCTCGACGAGGAGTTCGCGTCCGACACCCGCTTCGGCGAACGCATCGTCCACGGCACGCTCGTCTCCGGACTCATCAGCTCCGCGCTGGCTCGCCTTCCCGGGCTCACTATCTATCTCTCCCAGGACCTCGAGTTCAGCGGCCCGGTCGGTATCGGCGACCGAGTATCCGCTCGCGTCGAAATCGTCGAAGACCTCGGTAACGACCAGTACCGACTCGAGACGGTCGTCCGCGACGAGGACGACGACGTGACCGTGATCGACGGCGAGGCCGTCGTCTTGATCGACGACCTGCCCGCCGAATAGCTGTTTTCTCGACTCTGTGCGACGTCTTCGGTCCGAGAACGCGTTGGAACGTCCGAGAACGCGTTGCAACGTTGCTAAGTAGTTCCTCGCGGAACGGACGCACATGACGCTGTTTGGGACCGCAGGAATCCGTGGTCCGGTCACGGAGGTATCGCCGTCGCTGGCACTGTCCGTCGGCCAGGCCGCCGGCGATTCCGGCGAGACGTTCGTCATCGGCCGCGACGGTCGAGAGACGGGACCGGCGCTCGCGGCGGCGATGGAAGCCGGCCTCGAGAGCGCCGGCGCGGACGTTCGCCGCGTCGGAGCGGTGCCGACGCCAGCACTCGCCTTCGCCTCGCAGGGACGACGTGGCGTGATGCTCACCGCGAGTCACAATCCGCCCGCGGACAACGGCATCAAGCTCTTCGTCGACGGCGTCGAGTACGATAGCGACGCCGAACGGACCATCGACGACCGGGTCGCCAGCGACGACTCCCGGCTCGCTCCCTGGGACGAGTGGGGTGACTCCGAGCGCCTCGCAGTGCTCGAGGGGTATCGATCCGCCGTCGACCGCTACGTTCACGAGCAGTTCGCGGATCGGAGCCGGGACGACCACCTTGGGGAGGTGTCCGCGAGCGATCCCCTCTCGGGACTGCGAATCGCCGTCGACTGCGGGAACGGCGTCGGCGCGCTCGCGACGCCGCAGGTCCTCGAACGCCTCGGCGCGACGGTCGTCGCGGTCAACGCGTCCGTCGACGGCCACTTCCCGGGTCGGGAGAGCAAGCCCACGCCGGAGACGCTGTCGGAGTTCACCGCGTTCCTCGGGAGTGGCGAGTTCGACCTCGGTCTGGCACACGACGGCGACGCCGACCGCCTCGTCGTGTTGGGCCCGGACGGCGACGTGATCCACGAGGACACGATCCTCGCCGTGGTCGCGGCTCACTATACGGCAGCCAGCGACGCCGACGATCCCGTCGTCGTCACCACGCCCAACGCCTCCGCACGCATCGACGAGCGGGTTCGTGAGGCCGGCGGCCGGGTCGAACGCGTCCGTCTCGGATCGCTTCACGAGGGGATCGCACGGGAGCGCTCCCGTGGCACCCCCGATACCGAACTCGCCTTCGCCGCCGAACCCTGGAAGCACATCCACACCGCGTTCGGCGGCTGGATCGACGGCGTCGTCAGCGCCGCGGTCGTCGCCGCACTCGTCGCCGCTGCCGGCGACACCGAGACGCTTCGCGAGCCGGTCACCGAACGGCCGTACCGAAAGGTCAGCGTCGAGTGTCCGGACCCGGCCAAAGCCGACGCCATGGCCACCCTCGAGACGACCCTTCCCGAGGCGTTCCCCGAGGCCGCGGTCGAGACGGAGTACGGCGTCCGCCTCGAGTTCGCGGACGCCTCGTGGCTCCTCGTCCGCCCGAGCGGAACGGAACCGTACGTGCGCCTCTACGCGGAGAGCGACGCCGTCGACGAGCTCGTCGCCGACGCGCGAACGGTCATCGAAGCAGCGGTCGAGGACCGGCGGTAGGAGTCGACATTCTTTGGTGCCCGCCCGTCGAAGCACGTCCCATGAACGAACTGATAGCCGCCGCTCGAGACGTCCAAGACAGGGCCCACGTCCCCTACTCCGACTACCGGGTCGGTGCCGCCCTCGAGACGGCCGACGGTGAGGTCTTCGTCGGCTGCAACCTCGAGAACGCGAACTTCAGCAACAGCCTCCACGCCGAGGAGGTCGCGGTCGCGGAGGCGGTCAAAAACGGCCACCGCGAGTTCTCGCGGCTCGCCGTGAGTTCGGGCCGGCGCGACGGCGTCACCCCTTGTGGGATGTGCCGGCAGACGCTCGCGGAGTTCTGCGACGACGACCTCGTCGTACTCTGTGACGAGGGGGAAAGCGAGGTAACCGAGTACACGCTCGGCGAACTGCTGCCGAACACGATCAGTCAGGACACCCTCGAGTAGCTCGACCTCCCATGGTCCGTGGGAGCCGGACATCGTCTCCGGAGACCGTTCGGCGACCGCTCGCCGACGGCACTCACGCCTCCGACTCGAGGAACTCACGCAAAATAGTCCGGTGACAGCGTTTCTTCTCGGTGTTTTCGTAACAGACCAGCGCCAGCGATTCGCCGGCCGCCAGCCGACCGTCCAGCGCCGCGAGGGCCGCCTGCGCGTCGTCCGTCTCGAGGTACTCCCGATAGGCCGCGCCGAACCCGACTTGGTCCCACGCGGCGTTGTGGGCCCCTTCCTCACAGAGCCCCTGCATCTTCATGTCCTCCTCGCGGTCGCGCATCGACTCGAGCAGTTCGGTCGGCGGGCCGAGTGCCGGCCGGTTCTCGTCGACGGCAGCGTGAAACCACGACGTTGGCTGGCGAACAACGCCGACGCGGGTCGCGTCCGCCGGCAGGTCGGCCAGATCGTGCTGTAGCGCGGCGACGTAGGTATCCGTGAGCGTCCCGCGTGCCATACGCGCAGTACGGCCGCCCTGCATTTATATACAGCGTCGGGCCGAATCGCCGCTATCCGATGGCTCGCAACAGCGAAGACCCGAACGCCGACGTACAGTATCACCTCGAGGTCGGTCCCGAGGACGTGGCCGAGACCGCCCTCCTGCCGGGCAACCCCGAACGACTCGAGAAGATCGTGGCGTTCTGGGACGACCACGAGATCCGCGGCCACCATCGCGAGTACCGAACGGCGACCGGTAGTTACGAGGGGACGCCGATCTCGGTCACCTCGACGGGCATCGGCAGCCCGTCGGCGGCGATCGCCGTCGAGGAACTGGCTCGCGTCGGCGTCGATACGTTCGTTCGGGTCGGCTCCTGTGGGGCGATCCAGCCGGGGATGGCCGTCGGCGATCTGGTGATCACCACCGGCGCGGTCCGTCAGGAGGGGACCAGCGACGAGTACGTCCGGGCCGATTATCCGGCCACTGCGGATCAAGAGGTCGTCTCGGCGCTGGTCGCCGCCGCCGAGCGTCTCGGGTACGACTACCACACCGGCGTCACGATGAGTTCGGACTCGTTCTACGCCGGCCAGGGACGACCGGGGTTCGGCGGGTTCGAAGCCGCCGGTGCCGACGACCTGGTCGAGGAACTCAAAGCGGCCAACGTCGCGAACATCGAGATGGAGGCCAGCGCCATCCTCACGCTGGCGAACCTGTATGGCCTCCGTGCCGGCGCGGTCTGTACCGTCTACGCCAACCGCGAAACCGGCGAGTTCAGAACCGAGGGCGAATCCCGCGCCGCCGAAACCGCAACGCTCGCGACGCACCTGCTCGCGAAGATGGACGCCGTCAAACGCGAGGCCGGCGCGGATCGCTGGCACGCCGGCCTCTCGCTCGAGTAGCCCGAGCGAAGGCCGACGACGGTCCCGCTCGGGGGTCCGGAATCACACCACGAGATGCTCCGCCAGTTTCTCGCGGTTCTCGATGTCCGTGTCGTCGAGTTCGTTTACGATACGCCCCTTATCCATCGCGTAGCAGCGGTCCGCCAGGTTCTGGATGACCGAGAGGTTCTGCTCGACGAACAGGATCGTCGTCCCGAGGTCGTCGTTGATGCGTGCGAGATCCTCGGTAATGGACTGGACGATCGAAGGCTGGACGCCCTCGGAGGGTTCGTCGACCAGCAGCAAGTCGGGGTCACCGACGAGTGCGCGACCGATCGCGAGCATCTGCTGTTGGCCGCCGCTCATCGTCTCGGCGTCCTGACCGGCCCGCTCCTCGAGGATCGGGAAATACTCGTAGACGCGGTCGTACAGCGTCTCGTCGCCGCTCCCGACGTTCTCGCCGATCAGGAGGTTTTCCTCGACGGTCAACCCCGGGAAGACGTCTCGTCCTTGGGGAACGTAGCCGATACCGAAGCCGGCGCGCTCGTCGGCGGACCGGTCGGTGAGGTCGGCGTCACCGTACCGAACCGAGCCGGAATCGGGCTCGAGCAGTCCCATAATCGTCTTCAACAGGGTCGTCTTGCCGACGCCGTTCTTGCCCATGACGCCGACGATTTCGCCTTGTGCGACGTGGCAACTGACGTCACGGAGGATCGGCGTGCCCTCGTAGCCGGCGGTAACGGTCGTCATCTCGAGGCTCATGCGTCTTCACCCAGGTAGATGCGCTGGACGTCTTCGTCCGCCTCGATCTCCTCGATGGAGCCTTGCTGGAAGATCGCCCCCTGGTTCAGCACCGTCACCCGATCGGAGATCTTGCGGACGAACTCCATGTCGTGTTCGATGACGACGAAGGCCATGCCGTCGTCGTTGAGCGACCGTATCAACTCCGCGACGCTCGCGGTCTCCTCGACCGACATCCCCGCGACGGGCTCGTCGAGCAACATTAGCGTCGGCTCGAGCGTCGTCGCCATCCCGATCTCGAGGCGCTGTTGTTGCCCGTGCGAGAGGTCGCCGGCGGGCGTCTCGGCCCGGTCGGCGAGACCGACTTCCGCGAGGGTCTCCCGGATCGCCGAGTCGACGTCGGCGCGGTCAGTTCGCTGGAGCGGGATCTGCAGGTTCTGGGCGACGGTGAGGGCTTCGTAAATATGGGGTGACTGGAACTTCACGCTGAGGCCCGCGTCGATCCGTTCGTGCGACGGCATGTCGGTGATATCGATCCCGTCGAAGTAGACGCTCCCCTCGGTCGGCGAGAGCTGTCCAGTGATCAACTCGAGCAGCGTGCTCTTCCCGGCACCGTTGGGGCCGATGAGACACCGCAACTCACCTTCGTCGACCGTGAAGTCGACGCTATCGACGGCGGTCAATCCGCCGAAGCGTTTGGTGAGGGCCTCCGTCGCCAGCACCGCATCGCGATCGAGACCCGTCGCGGCCACGGCGGGTTTGATTCTGGCGTTCGGATCGCTCGGTGTGCTCACGACGGATCACCTCCGACGGCGAGCGGTCGGTGGGTAGCGACGGCGATTCGCGACTGGTCGATGAGAGGGTCGATCATTCCACTGGTTCCTCCGTTGGACGGCTGGACGAGCGGTCCCCGAGTCGATCGAGCAACCGCTTTCCGATCCGGTCGAGAGACGGTGCGACACCCGATGGCAGTAGCACTATGATACTGATCAACAGCCCGCCGATGATGACGAACGCCCATTCGGGTCCGAGCGGGCCGACGCCTTCCGTCAATCCGGTCCGCATCCGCTCGATGACCAGCGTCGCGCCGACGGTGCCGAGCAGCGACTCGCGACCGCCGACGCTGGCCCACACCACGGGCAACGCGGCGAACTGGATGCCGAAGACGGTCGGGTCGACGTAGTTCCCCCAGGCGGCGTAGAAGACGCCGCCGACGGCCGCGAGCGCACCGCCGATAGTGAACGCGACGAGTTTCACGAACGCGATGTCGTAGCCGAAGGTAGCGGTCCGCTGTTCGTCTTCGCGGACGGCGACCATCGTCATGCCAAAGCGGCTGTTGACGAGGACGCGCAACGCCAGGTAGGTGACGACGAGCGACACCAACAGCGCGTAGTACAGCGGGACGATGTCGCCGAGCCCGACGTTCGTCTCACCGATACCGATGACGAGATCGGGAACGTCCGGCATTCCGTTGAACCCGCCGAGTTGGGCCTCGCCGACGGCCCACTCGCTCCCGGCGGTTTGGGCCATGAACGTGTTCAACACCAACGCCACGACGAGCGTGATGATAGTAACGTAGACGTCGCTCACGCCGCCGTAGAACATGAAGTATCCGAGCACCAGCGCAAACAGCGTCCCGGCGACGACCGCGCCGACGACTGCGGCCGTAATGCCGCCCGCCGACGAGAAGTTCACGCCGATGACACCGAACGCGTAGGCGGCGATTCCGAAGAACGCGACCTGACCGAAACTGAGCACGCCGCAGTACCCCCAGACGAGGGTCAGGCTCAACGCCAGAAACGCCAGCGCGAAGTACTTCGTGGACGTCAAGACCGAGTACAGACCCACGAACTGGGGATAGGCGGCGAGGCCAACGACGGCCAGCGCGAACGCGACCCAGAACGGCGTCGAGTTGCCGAGCGTGTTCGGCCCCTCGAACCGGCCGCGAATCCGACCGAGCGGCCCCGCGGACGATTCGCGTGAGTCGAAATCGGCACTCATTGGTCGGCCCTCCTGCGTTCACGCCAGTCCTCGACGTATCCCGAGATGCCGTTGGGGAGCAGCCGAAGCAAAACGATCGCGACCAGCAACATCGCCATCAGTCCGACGAACGTGCCGAGTTGCCAGCTGAACACCGCGTTGACCAGCCCCAGCAGCGTCGACGCCGACAGCGTTCCGACGACGACCGACGAACCACCGACCACGACGGCGACGAACGACTCGACGAGGAAGGTACTGCCCCGGTCGGGAGTGATCGCGCCGATCGCCGGTGCGTACAGCGCGCCGGTCAGTCCCGCAAGCGCCGACCCGATCGCGAACGTCGTGACGTACATCCGGTCGGTATCGACGCCCATCGCGCGCGCCGTCTCGGGATCCTCGATGGTCGCCCTGGCCTTGACCCCGAACTCCGTTCGGGTAAACAGGAGGAAGAGGCCTCCGAGGACGACCAGAGCGGCCGCTGGCAGGAATACGCTCCGATAGACCGACGAGGTGTACGGTCCGTACGCAACGTTTCCCATCGGCGTCGAGATGCTGTCGAGGCTGGACCCGAAGACGATGAGCAACAGTTGTGCGACCACCAGGGAGAGTCCCCAGGTCGCGACCATCGAGTCCAGCAGCCGGTCGTAGAGGTGCCGGACGATGAGTCGCTCGACGACGATGCCGAAGACGGTCGTCACCACGACGCCCGCGACCATCGCGAGGGGGAGCGGCGCGCCGGCGTGGTAGGCCAGCGCCGTCCCGTAGATGCCGACGAGGATGAACTCGCCGTGTGCGAGGTTGATGACTCCCATCATACCGAAGACGATGGCCAGACCGACCGTCACTAACACGAGGAATCCGAAACTGTTCAGAAACTGGAACAGGAGCGACAGTCCGTCGTAGACCGTGGCCGCCGCCATCGGCCCCACCGCTGTGCTCGCGGTCACGGACGATCACCGCCGGCTTTGATCGCGTTGTGTTCGATCATCATCACACGTCGTAGACGTCTCCGGGTTCGTACTGGGTCTGTTTGGACTCCTCGCGGAGGTCACAGCCCTCGCCACCCTCGACCTCCTCGCGGAGGAACGTCGGTTCGATGAACTGTTCGCCGTCGAAACTGATGTCGTGATTCTCGTCGGCGTGGGCGACGCGCATCTTGTGCGTCATGTGGTGGGTCGCGCCGTCGAGTTCGATGTCCCCCGAGGGAGCCGCGATGTCCATGCCCTCCTCGAGCACCGAGATGACCTCCTCCTGATCGAAGGTGCCAGCCTCCTCGACGGCGTCGCGCCACATGTATACCGAGAAGTAGTTGTTCTGTGCCTCCTGGTTGAGGTAGTTGGCGTCGGGCCAGCGCTCGTAGAACGCGTCGACGAAGCCCTCGCCGCGTTCGTCGCCGAGTTCCTCCATGTAGCTGACGCCGGCGTAGACGTCGGTCAGGGCGTCGGGTTCGTAGCGGATGTGTTCGTGCCCCTGGGCCATCGTCGTGGAGGTCCCGATGGGAATCAACATGTCGTTGGCGTCCCGCTGGTCGTAGAAGTTCTCGTGGTTGGCACCGACCAGCATCGACATGATGAAGTCGGGGTCTTCGGACTGAATCCGGTTGATGACCGACGAGAAGTCGGTCTCGTTCAGCGGAATGTACTCCTCGCCGACGATATTGTAGTCGTTCTCCTGGGCGATGACGTTGACCCAGTCGCCCGACAGCTGGCCGAAGTTGTAGTCCGCCGCGATGATGTAGATGTCCTCGCCGTACTCCTCGGCCATGTACGGCGTCACCGCGCCGAGTTGCTGGCGCGCGGTCGCGCCGACGGGGAAGATCGTGTCGTCACACACGCCACCCTCGTACTGGGTCGTGTAGAAGTACAGCTGGTCGTAATCGTTGATAATCGGCCGGATCGCCTCGCGGGTCGCACTCGAGTACCCGGCCCACAGGGCGTCGACCTCGTGCTCGAGGATCATCTGCTCGGTCAGCTCCTGGTAGCGCTCGTTGTCCGACTGGGGGTCGGGATCCTCGATCTGGACCTCCTCTCCGAGGATGCCACCGTCCTCGTTGATCTCCTCGATGGCGAGTCGCGTCGCCTGCCACTTGGAGGTCCCGTTGAGCTGGAAATTGCCCGACCGGTCCTCGAGAATACCGACGGTCGGCCCGGCGGAGCTGCCAGACCCCGTACAGCCGGCTAGAGCCGCACCGATTCCCGAAGCGCCGGCGGCCAACAACGAACGTCGAGAGGCGTTACGCACGGAGACGATCACCGCCGTTACAGATTCGATCGTTCAATATGACTAACGTATCATAGTTCGGCACGAACAATCCTGAATATCCAGTCATTTCTACAGTCCTTCGACAATCGGAGACGATATATAAGGATTCCCGGAATATCATCCAAACATAACCCAATGTCGAAATACGATAGTAATTCCATTCGTATCCTTATATTTCTGCGACATGGACGAACGAATAACCGAAGCGAACCGCCGCTCTCCGTCTCGCTGTCGCGACGAGAGTCAGGGTACTGCGAATGCGCAGGAAAATCCGGCGGGGTACGAACCGATTGCCCTAATAGGTGATTACATTCGAGAAGATCGTCCACTTATCGATATATTTGACGACGAATGGGTGGTCCATCTGGACGCAGCGGAACCCGTCGCGTAAACAGTTATTACTGTTCGGTCCGGGAGGCAACGCGTGTTCGACGTACTGCTGCAGTAGGTACGGACGACCCGAACCGTTCGCTGATCGTCTTCTCGAGTCGCTGCTCGTTTCTCGCGGGGGTCGGAGCGGGAGCCGCTGCGAATCGAATTCGCGAGTTCACTCCCGCATTCGGACGATACCGTCCTCGAAGACTTTCCGATTCGGCACGATGTACTCCTCGGAGTCGTCCTCGATCTTGGTGACGAACAGATCGACTTCCTGGACGATGCCGGTCTGGTCGCCGATCCGAATCTCGTCGCCGATCCCGTAGGGCTGGTTGAGCAGTAAGTAGATTCCTGCCGCGCTCGAGACGAGGAAGTCCTTGAAGGCGACGGTACCGACGATCACGACGCCGATGGCGTAGACCGTCAGCAAGATCAGCAACGCCAGCACGTGGACGCCGACCTGGCCCAGCGCGATAATGAAAGTGACATAGAGGACGGAGTACTTGACCAGTTTCGGGATGACCGACACTTCGGGGAGCTTGACGCCCCGCAGATACTCGCTGACGATCAGTTCGGACTTGTCCGCGACGATGAAGCCAAGAATGAGCACGAGGACGGCGATGAACAGTTGGGGAACGAACTCGGTGATCCGAAGCCAGAAGGCGTCGGTGTCCAGCAACTGTGCGATGTGGATCGCGGTCAACACGGCGATCCCGTAGATGAACCACGAACTCAGCCGTGCGACGATCTCGACCGTCGAGGTGCCGATCGACTGGGCGGTCCGCTCGAAGGGGGTCCCCTCGACTGCTTCCGGGACGCCCGACGCGGAGAGCAACTCCTCGTTGAGCCGGCCGACGAGGTAGCCGACGATCAGGCCAAGCGTCAGTACCGCCGCCGCTATGACGGCCGGTTCGTTGAGAAGCGGCTGCCACTCGACCATATCAGTACGCCTCCGGATCGACCTCGAGGATGAGCTCGCCGGCCTTGAACGCGCGAACGAGCCCGTCGCTTTCGGAGAGCACGATCGCGATCGCGTTCGTGTCCCGCGTGATCGCACCGCCGGCCATGTGCCGCGCCCCCAGTCCCTTCGGAATGTCGACGCCCTCCGCCGAGGGCTCGAGGTAGCGATACGCGGAGACGATCTTCCCCGCGTCGGAGATGATGAACGCGCCGTCGAGCCGCGAGAACTCCTTGAGCATGACGTTCACGATCGGGTCGCCGACGTGGACGTGGGACTTCTCGAAGGGGTTGTACGACAGCGGCCGGGACTTGTTCATTACCTTGCCCGCGTCGCCGACGATGAACAACGCGCCCACGGGCTTGCCCTTCTGGCCCTTCTTTCCCAGTTCGATCGCCAACTCGAGGACCGCCTTGACGACCTCCGGGTCCGCGCGGGATTTGACGAACAGGTCGTAGATCCCCGTCTGCGTCTCCGCGTCCGCCCGAACGCGAGAGACGGTATCGATCTCGTCGCTGAAGACGCTCGTCGCACAGGCGAGCGCGTCGCCGTCCTCGACGACCCCCTGTTCGAGCGCCCCCTCGAGGCCGAAGCGGATCCGATCGGTGATCTCCTCGAACTCGAGCGGTAACTCGACGAACGTCTCCGCGCCGACGGCGTTTTCGGTGCCGACGACGACGACGTCGAGATCGTCGACGGCCGCGAACCGTTCGTAGTACGAGCCACTCGGCGAGAAGAGGACGACCGAATCGACACTCGCAAAGAGATCCCCAAACACGTCGTCTAACCCGACCATTGATACTACAACCCGTTCCTGCGCGAATAAGCGTTATGGAGTGTCTGACGTTTGTCTGTCGCTTCCCTCTCCGTTCGACTGAGTTCAATTATCTGACGAGACGTCGTCATTCGATCCGCGACACTCGTCGTTCGACCCCTGAACCGCCTCATCGCGAGTGACCGACCGCCGCTGGTCGTCGTCACGACCCGTTTCGACGTGTGGGGCCGGTTTGGCCACTCGAGGGCGGGCGACGGTCCTGCAGCCTACTCGAGGCGGATGCCGTCGCGGTTCCGTCCTCGAATCCCTGCTGGGGTCGCGAGCCAGTCGTCAGTCGTCTCGATCGCCGTGTTCGCGTTCGAACGAGATCAGATCGGGGCCTCACCAGAGTAATCGGAAAGTGGCTAAAGCCGATTCTGCTTGGTCGAAACGCCTGTAATCCGTCCGTAGTCTATCAATCTCTAACCCGTCTCCCGGTCGTGGGATAGGACTGAGACACATCGCAGGGAATCTATCACAATATTCGGCTGTGTTGAATCGCCATACGGCGGTGGATTTCACTGTTTGACGGCCCGCTTGATGTTATAGACGACACACATCAGGGTAATTTCACGGAACTCTCGATACCAGGTACGCGCTCGCACGGCGTAGCCGAGCGAGCGCTTGATTGCGGAGTTCACGGTTTCAGTCATTGATCGCTGAGCGTACCGATTGTCGTCAATACGAGCGTTGTGAGCGTGATCGTATGGGGCGAAGATCCGATGTTTGATCAGCGGGCGAATGTCGAGTTCACGGAGCTGGTCGCGGAGCGCTTGCTTATCGTAGCCCTTGTCAGCGGCAAGGGACCGGAGATCGCCCGCATTCCGGCGGGCGATCTGCTCACAGAGGTCCGCGTCGCTTCCTTCTAACGTTGTTGAACAGTGGAGATCAAGAACGGCTTGCGTTGCTGTATCGACGAGTTTTGTGACTTTGAGCGTTTGAACGCGGTAATTCGTTCGGTGGCAGTAGTGGCGGCTCGCACGATCACGTTCGTAGAATGTTGCGTCGATAGCAGCGTGTTCAGAGGGGTTGTGCAGCTGCGCCGAGTGGCGCAGCAGCACTCGACAGACACTCATCTCGATCCGATCAAACGACTTACACAGCGTAGATGGATCGGGGAGATCGGCCACGTCAAGGCCGATCTCCCCTGTTATTTGCGGCATTTCCTTCAACAGATCGATCGTCATCCGGTAGGACGTATCGAGGTAAATCCGGAGGCAATGCAGCGAAATGAGGGCATAGTCGGCGAATCCGCCGCCACCAGTCGGGGCGGCGGATTCGCCTCGTTCACCCGTAACTCTTTGTGCAATCGAGACGCAACGCTCGGTGAAGCGGGAGATTTGTGTCATGGACAACCAAATTTCCCCGCTTCAACTCCTTCGATTTACTGACCTTCCCCGACGCCGTCTAGTGATTCAACGCAGCCCAATATTCTCGCACGATATAGCCCCAAGTGATGACGAACCTCTGCTGTCGCCCGGTCCTTTGGCCGGATTTACGATCGTGTCTCCATCAGATTCACAGCTGATTTCACATCCTCTTTGTCGGCTGAATACACCCACATGTGACACTCATCACCATCATAAACAAACGAGATCCGTTTTTTTGTAAAGCCAAACGAATACTCTGTCTTCGAGATGTCTGAATATGCGAACCTCCAGATTTCATCCCCAGAAACGGCGTAGAATGCATCCTGTAAAAAGAATATAAGAGAGTTTAGATATTTCCTGCCGTTCGGTTGCGAGACGCCGATAGTGGTTCGGGGGTTCCGTTTGTCACCGACCCTGATCCCTTGAACACCCGTTTTGAAAATATAATCTGCTTTTCTAATCCCATCCTCAACCTGGCCATGTATTCCCTCATCATACTGAAATAACAAACCATTTATCTTTCGATAATATTGTCCTTCTCTAATTTGCATTTCTGTGGATATTTCGCCTGTCTTTTGTATTTGTGTAGACTCATATTCAAACCGACTCCGATCCATCTTCAAAATGGCTCGAGAATTTTTCGCACTAACATTTGAGGAGAAGAGACCGGATGATGCGCTCCCACTCGTAACCGAAATCTGAACCCGGTCGTTCCCGAGCCAACTGAGGCTCATCGTTCCAATATCCGCCATATTAGAGGCTAATATTAGCAAAGAGATGGTTTTTGTGGTGTGCTCCGTTCACTGGTCATTTCAACATCCAGGCACCTTCCTTGTTCTTCTTGCGCTCTTCGCGAGACAAGAAGTCCTGTGGCTGATGGTTGCCGCCGGAACTATCGAACTGATAGTCGTACTCCCACTCGTCGTAGTTCTTCTCGTGGCGGAGCCACTTGTTGTACCGCCTGACGCCTTCCTGTAGCTTCCCTTTCGCCGTCTCGGACTGATCGTACTCGAACGCCAGCACTCGACGAACGCTTGCCCCTCGTCCTCTGAGGGCGGCATTGAGTAGCCGTCACAGTGTTCCCACCGCCACTTATCGAAGCGGGCAGTACGGTAGGCAGATCCGTAGACCGTGTACTCGGAGTAGCCGGTTGCACTCTCAGGGTACTTCCCAACATTCAACAGCCATGCCAGGAACCGGACTCGATGTTCTGTGTAGTTGAGAAGTTTCTTGTCGTTCAGCCAACCCTCGTGCGATTTTGGTATTACCACTATGCCACGGTCGAGGTCGATCTCCGCACCCTCCATCTCTGGACAGCGCAAGAACATCAACGGTATTTCATATCCCATTGCTCACCAGCCGAGGTGAAAACGGAGAATACAGCGTCTGAAACCGCAATTTCTGATGCGCGGGACCGGATTCGAACCGACGCAAGAAATGCTCGCTCCCGCTGGTCGCTGCGCGTTCCTTGCAGGGTTCGAATCGGTCGACGATCGCTGTCGCTCGCGAGTTTGCTCGCGACAGCCATGCGCGGGACCGGATTCGAACCGGCGGACTCCTACGAGACAGCGTCCTAAGCGCTGCGCCGTTGGCCTAGCTTGGCTACCCGCGCTCACCACCGAGTTTTCGCGAATCGAGTAAGTACCTGTCGGTCCACGTTACCGGTGTGTGACCGGTTCCTCCGGCGACCAGTCCGGCGGGACGATGTGCGTGACGTGCTCGGAATCTCGAAGTTGATGCAATTCCGCGGCCTGTTCGGCCAGCGATCGCTCCCGATAGGGCATCTCGAGCCCACAGCCGGTACAGACGAGTTTACAGGTTGGTGCTTTCATACGGGGTCCGAATCGTACCGACCGCCCAGTGGCTCGGTACTCGAGTCGGCACGCGGTTTAGTAGTCGTCTCGTATTCGGACAGAAAACCGACCGATATCGGGACTCTCACGGGCTGCTACTCGAGTGGCGGTCGGTCTCGAAAAGCCGAGCGGCGACCGGTCGTGGCGACGGGCCCGCCGAACAGCGCCCCGATCGCGGACCGGAGCTTTATGCCGACCGAACCGATATGCAGGGGCATGCACAGCGCCCGTGATCGCATCGAGTACGAACCGTGGCTCGAGGAACTCGAGACCGCCGCCGAGCGCCTGGAGCTATCGACGGAAGCGCGGTCGTGTGCGGTCGACCTCTTCCTCGCCGACGTGCCGTCGGCCGATCGCTCGAAACGAGCTGTCCTCGCGGCCAGTCTCTACGCGGGGTCGCTCGTCGCCGGCGACGGCCGGACACAGGGCGCAGTCGCCGACGCTGCCGACGTCTCCCGACTCTCGATCCAGTCGCGCTGGAAGGACCTCCTCGAGTCGGCCGGGCTCGAGCCCCCCCGCTGGTAACGGTCTCCTACAGGTGAGCGGTCACCGTTCCACTGGCGACCTGTGGCCGGCGACGGACACTGTCGACTCTCGGCTCTCGCTGGAAACCGGCTATCGAGCACCGCTTCGAAGAACCCTCACGCGCCTCATACGGACGACTGTCAGTCCCGATCCCTGAGACGGTTTGCTGTCCCTGGGACCGCAGGGCGGTCCCGGTCCCACCGGCACTGACGGACGGGAGACCGTCTGCGGCGGGCCGCGGATACGCCGGAAACAGTGATAACAGACCGTCTCAATCGTCGACGACGGCACCGTGTTCGTCGATCTCCCCCGCGACGATCCGCGTACTCGAGATGATATCGCCGTCGTCGGCGAGGACGTGGGGAACGACGACCACTTCCAGGGGGTCGTGGCCGCGTTCGCGGCGGATCTCGTTGATTCGCGTCCCACCCTCGCGGGTTTCCGGCGAGACGACGAGATACTCGAACTGCGGTTCGGTCGCGATCCCCGTCGGCGCTTCGAGCATCCGAATGTCGAACTCGCGGTCGTAGTCGGCGGCGATCGACTCGAGTTCGGCCGCGAGATCCTGTTTCCGTTCCTCGTACGAGCGGACGTTCCGGTCGACATCTCGCGTCTTCGGTGCGAGTTCGTCGCTGGTCAGCCCGACCGTCACGTCCCCGAGTTCGAACGCCCGTTCGAACAGCCGTCGGTGGCCGTCATGAACGGGGTCGAAGGTCCCACCAAGCGCGACGTCCATATCACAGGCCACTCCCGCGGTGCGTATAAAACGGTCGAATCGACGTATTTTCGCGACGAACGGGGCGGTCGGTTCGGGGACGGTTTACGACAGGTGTCGAAACTCCCCTTCGCATTGTTTTTAGTAGTCCCCCGCAGTGTCCCCGGTATGGGACTAGACGAGGACGCACTGGAGTATCACCGGACCGATCCACCGGGAAAGATCGAGATATCGACCACGAAACCGACGAATACGCAGCGTGACCTCTCGCTGGCCTACTCGCCGGGCGTCGCCGCGCCGTGTCTCGAGATCGACGAGGACGAAACCGAGGCCTACAGCTACACGGCGAAGGGGAACCTCGTCGGCGTCGTCTCGAACGGCTCGGCCGTGCTGGGGCTCGGAGACATCGGCGCGCAGGCGTCGAAACCCGTCATGGAAGGCAAGGGCGTCCTGTTCAAGCGCTTTGCCGACATCGACGTTTTCGACATCGAACTAGACGATTCCGACCCCGACAGACTCGTCGAGGCCATCAAGATGATGGAGCCGACCTTCGGTGGGATCAACTTGGAGGACATCAAAGCGCCCGGCTGTTTCACCGTCGAGGAACGGCTGCGCGAGGAGATCGACATCCCGGTCTTCCACGACGATCAACACGGCACTGCGATCATCTCCGGTGCCGCATTGCTCAACGCGGCCGACATCGCCGGAAAGAGCCTCGAGGAACTCGAGATCACCTTCTCGGGCGCGGGCGCGAGCGCCATCGCGACGGCGCGGTTTTACGTCTCGCTGGGTTGCAAGAAGGAGAACATCACGATGTGTGACTCCTCGGGGATCATCACCGAGGAGCGCGCGGCGGCGGGCGACGTCAACGAATACAAACAGCAGTTCGCCCGCGACGTGCCCGAGGGCGGCCTCGCGGACGCGATGGAGGGTGCAGACGTCTTCGTCGGCCTCTCGATCGGCGGCATCGTCTCCCAGGAGATGGTGCAGTCGATGGCCTCGAATCCGATCGTCTTCGCGATGGCCAATCCCGATCCGGAGATCGCCTACCAGGACGCCAAGGAGGCCCGCGACGACACCGTCATCATGGCCACCGGCCGCTCGGATTACCCCAATCAGGTCAACAACGTGCTCGGCTTTCCCTTCATCTTCCGGGGCGCGCTCGACGTGCGCGCCACCGAGATCAACGAGGACATGAAGGTCGCCTGTGCCGAGGCGCTGGCCGAACTGGCTCGTCAGGACGTCCCCGACGCGGTCGTCAAGGCTTACGGCGACGATCCGATCCAGTACGGTCCCGACTACATCATTCCAAAGCCCGTCGACCCCCGCGTGCTCTTCCGCGTGGCACCGGCGATCGCCGAGGCCGCGATGGAGTCCGGGGCGGCTCGCACCGAGATCGACCTCGAGGCCTACGAGGAGGAACTCGAGGCCCGACTCGGGAAGTCCCGCGAGATGATGCGGGTCATCCTCAACAAGGCAAAGAGCGATCCCAAGACGGTCGCGCTGGCGGAGGGTGAAAACGAGAAGATGATCCGCGCGGCCTACCAGATCCAGGAGCAGGGGATCGCCCTGCCGGTGCTGATCGGCGACGAGGACACGGTCAAGGCGACGGCAGCGAATCTCGGTCTGGACTTCGATCCCACCGTCGCCGACCCGTCCGTCGGCGACTACGAGGAGTACGCCGAACGGCTCCACGAACTCCGCGCACGCAAGGGGATTACCCGCAGCGAAGCCGGCGAACTCATCGAGCGCGATTCGAACTACTTCGGGAGCGTGATGGTCGAGCAGGGCGACGCCGACGCGCTCCTGACGGGGCTTTCCCATCACTACCCGTCGGCGCTCCGACCGCCGCTGCAGGTCATCGGCACCGACGAGGACGTCGACTACGCCGCGGGCGTCTACATGCTGACGTTCAAGAACCGCGTGATCTTCGTGGCCGACGCGACGGTCAATCAGGCCCCCGACGAGGAGGTCCTCGCCGAAGTCACCAAGCAGACGGGCAAGCTGGCACGCCGGTTCAACATCGAACCGCGTGCCGCCTTGCTCTCGTACTCGAACTTCGGCAGCGTCGACAACAAAGGGACGCGGAAACCCCGCAAGGCAGCGTCGATGCTGCAGGACGACCCCGAGGTCGACTTCACGGTCGACGGCGAGATGCAGGCCGACACCGCCGTCGTCGAGGACATCCTCGAGGGAACCTACGGCTTCTCCGAACTCGACGAACCCGCGAACGTGCTGGTCTTCCCGAACCTCGAGTCGGGCAACATCGGCTACAAACTGCTCCAGCGACTCGGCGGCGCGGACGCCATCGGCCCGATGCTGGTCGGGATGGACAAGCCGGTCCACGTCCTCCAGCGGGGCGACGAGGTCAAGGACATCGTGAACCTGGCCGGCGTTGCGGTCGTCGACGCCCAACAGGAGTAAACGCGTGAACGAGGACGCTGCCCGTCGGGAGACCGACTCCGGTCGAGGCTCGGGGACGGCTGCCGCCGCTCGGAACGGCCGCGAAGCCGGTGAGACGCCGATCTCCCGGCGGCAGCTGCTCTCTATCGGGGCGACTGCCGGAACCGTCGGCCTCGCGGGCTGTGTCGGGCGAGAGTCCCGGTCGCCCCCGGACTGTTCGGCCGTCGCTGCCGCCGCGGAACGCGAAGACGGCTCCGTCCCGCTTCCGGCGGACGACGACATATCGATGTTCCGTCGCGGTTTGGGCCGGTACGGATACTATCCCGACGAAACCGTTCCGGCCGCCGTTCGCGTCGACTGGTCGGTACCGACCAACGAGATCGGTCACACTGCCGCCAAGTCGACGCCTCGGCCGACGCCGGACGGCGAGACGATCCTGATCGCGAGCGACACCGGACGAATCGACGCCTACACCCCGGCCGGCGAGCGACGCTGGGGCATCGAGACCGGTGCGTCCAGAAGCCTCGGCTTTCACGGCACGCCGGCGATCGTCGACGGCACGGCCTACATCGGCGGCTACGACGGCGATTGCTACGCCATCGACATCGACTCCGGCGAGGTGATCTGGCGAACGGCCGCACGCGAGTTCGGCGGCGCGATCGCGATCGGCTCGAGTCCCGCCTACGTCGACGGCACCCTGTACCTCCTTGCGGAGTACAGCAACCCGGACAGCGGCGCGCTCTGGGAACTCGACGCCGCGACCGGCACCCCGACCTGGAGCGACGACCGCCTCTGGGGGATGCCCCATCCCTCGCCCGCGATCGACTGCGAGGCCGGCCGGCTCGTCACCGGATCGAACGACGGCGTGGTCTATTGTTGGGAGTTCCCCTCGCTCGAGTTCGCCTGGTCGTTTCAGGCCGGCGGCGAGGGCGGCCCCGACGGCGAGTCGAAGGCCGGCGGTCGGTTCAATCTCGGTGCCCAGATCAAAGGGACGATTCCGACCTACGACGGGGCTGCGTTCGTCGGTTCCTGGGACGGGCGCTTCTACCGGCTCGACCTCGCGGACGGAAGCGAGGAGTGGTCCTTCCAGACCGGCAATATCGTCATGTCGAACCCGGCGATCGATCCGGATCAGGGAGTCGTCTACGTCGGAAGCGACGACCACCACGTGTATGCACTGGATACCGAAACGGGCGACGAGCTGTGGTCGGCGAACGTCGGCGGTCGCGTCATCGGGTCGGTAACGGCAACTGCCGAATCGATCCTGGTCGGCTCCTACGACACGCACCTGTACGCCCTCGACCGAGCCACCGGCGAGCGACGCTGGCGGGTCGAAAACCGCGGCCACGTCACCAGCGGTGCGATCCCGCGAGGCGACCGCATCTATTACGCCGAGCGCGGCGTCGTCTCGAACTTCTACAACGACGACGAGGAGACGGTCCTCGAGGAGCCCGGCCACGCGTACTGTCTGGTTCCGGACGAATGAGTGCGGGCCGCTGTCAGTGACCGCGAGCGGAGTGAACGAGAGTCGGAAGACGATTCGCGTCTTCCGGTGCTTTTGATCGAAATTTTACCGAGGGAGGGGCGAAGCCGCGACCGCAGGGTAAAATTTCGTAGCAGTGCATTCAAGTATACGCCCGGATTGTGATCGGGTATGCAAGATCAGGGACGCTCTACGCGCAAGCGAACCGGTGGTCGGCTGAAGAACGTTCGAAAGCGCCGCAAGGACGAACTCGGTCGACTCCCGACCGAGACCGAGGTCGGCGAACAGCGCTTCCGGACCGTCGACGCTCGCGGGAACGTCACGAAGACCCGCGCGCTCGCAACGGATGTCGCGAGCGTCAACAAGGGCGACGAGACGGTCTCCGCGGAGATCGAGGACGTCGTCGAGAACGACGCCAACCCGAACTACATCCGTCGGAACATCATCACGAAGGGTGCCGTCATCGAGACCAGCGAAGGTCGCGCTCGCGTCACCTCCCGTCCCGGACAGACCGGTCAGGTCAACGCCGTTCTCCTCGACTAACGCGGACTGATTTTCGAGGTATCGCGACTCGTGACAGCCTCGTCCGGTAGCGAGTACTGTCCCCAAGCGCCACGGGCCGCTCGTCACGTCGCGTCACACGTCCCCGATAGCGGGGTTCCAGACGGGCGTGATCGGGTCCGCCAGCCGCTCGAGTTCACCATCACAGACCGTCTCAAAACGCGGTCCGCCATGCCGCTGTCCTTCGTTCCGAACGGGTAACGCAGCCACGGCGCTCCTCGAGGACTGATCGAACGACAAACGAGCCGTGAAGCCGTCGATTTCGGATCCGGTGCCGTTCAGGGACGCGGTGCCGCCTTCTGGAGGGCCGTCTCGGCGATGTTGCCACCGTAGTCGGCGCTTCTGGACAGCGAGTCGACGATCAGTCCGAGCGACTGGGCCTGGGCGGGCTCGAGGTCGCGGAGCATATCGTCGATCCGCCGGGTGTGTTCGTCGATGTCGACGACGCCGGCGAGTGCCTCGTGGCCGAGACGGGTGGCGTCCGTGGCTTCCTCGGCGAACAGCGCGTCCATCGATCCCTCGAAGACCGTCGCGGCTTCGGCGTGGAGTCCGTGGATGGCATCGGCCACGTCGGTAGGGAGGTCCTCGAGCTTGAGCGCGATGTCGCTGATCTTGACCGCGTGGTCGGCGATCCGCTCGAGTTGGCGGGCACTGGAGTGGTAGTCGAAGCAGTCCTCGCGGGAGACGCCGAGTTCCTCGACGGCGCGTGGCGAGCGCAGCGTCGCACGGAAGATCCGCGAGACGACGAGCCAGAGCCGGTCGACGTCGTCGTCGCGCTCGATCACGTCCTCGGCGATCGCGTCGTCGTTCTCGATCAGCGCGGTGACCGCGTCCTCGAGCATCGATTGGGCGATCAGGCGCATCCGCGTGACGGCGTTGACGATCGACAGCTCCGACGAGTCGAGTAAATCCTGAATGACCACGCTGTCCGCGGTCTCTTCGAGCACTTCGACGCCGACGAGCCGCTGGGTCGCGTCGCGGATCGCGCTCCGCTGGTCGGTCGTAATCCGGCCGGCCTCGAGGGAAATGACGTCGAAGCCGCTGACGTACATCGTCATCACTGCCCGCATCAGTTCTTCGTCCTCGAGTCCGGAGACGTCCAGTGTCCCTTCCTGGCGACGGTTCTCGCGTTCGGGCGTCAGGAGGAGTTCGTCCCCTTCGGGATAAAATTCGACTGTGGTTCCGCTGCTGACATCGTTGTCGGTCGCCCAGGTCTTCGGCAACGAGACGGTGAACGTCGATCCACCCGTGACCTGAACCTTTCGCGTCTCCATAGGATGGCTTTCCAACTAATACAATATAAATCCACTAGTCTATAGAGTTGTTCAGAGTCCCGATTTGAGGGCGGAATGGCCGTGAAAGAGGTATTTCACTAACTATCGGTTGGTATACGTACTGCGACATCAGGAAACATATATAGTACTATTTATCTCTAGTACTGGAACGGGATCAATCGAGTGACCACCGAATCGGACGGCCCAGACACACTCGAGACGCCACGTTACCGGCACTCTTCGAGGTCGACGACAGCCGCTGCATCCGCTGACAGCCAGGTCGTCACTCGCTTCGCCTCGGGGCACTCACGCGGCGAGATCGTCCATCGATCGGGCCGGTGCTCGTACCGGACGACGATCGACTCGAGGTCGGACTCGTCCGTCGCGTACCGCGCTGCTGTGGCTAATCGCTGTCGGGGTGATCGATCGCCGTAACCGCCGGTGGATCCGTTCATGGGTCTGTGAGGTCCGTAGGGATGGGAATTCACGACACGTACAAAGCGACTGGTAATTGTGATATTGAGCGATCCATACGAATTATCTCGGCTCCGTATCGGTGTCATCGCGGATGCAACCGGTGTTCCGTTCGTCGAGAGTACAGTCCCCGTCCCCTGGCTGGGCAGTCGACAGGCCGGGAGGGGACGACCCAAGCAGGCCCCGTTTCGCGAGTGCACCCGCTACTGTCGGGTGTCCCGTTGCGCATCGTCTACTGCGGATCGCATACACGTCTCGTGGACGTTCGTGGTGGAGCCATCGTCCGCGGGCTGACACCGATCGTAGGTCCCATCCGATCGCATCACCCACCTGTTCTGATCGTCCGAGAGCAGCGTCTCGAGGATGCCGTCGAGTCGACGCTGGAGCCGGGAATCCTCGATCGGTGCGATCGCCTCAACCCGGTTATCGAGGTTGCGGGTCATCCAGTCGGCAGAGCCGATGTAGTAGCGCTCGTCGCCGCCCGCGTGGAAGTGAAAGATACGCGAATGCTCGAGGAAGCGACCGACGACGCTGTAGACATCGATCGTGTCGCTGACCCCCTCGAGTCCGGGACGGAGGCGGCAGATGTCCCGGACGATCAGGTCGATGTCGACGCCGGCCATCGACGCCTCGTAGAGTTCCCGGACGATTTCCGGGTCCTCTAACCGATTCATCTTGGCGACGATGTGTGCGTCCTCGCCGTCGCGTGCGTGTTCGGTTTCGGCTCGGATGAGGTCGACGAAGCGATCTCGCATGTTCCCCGGCGCGATGAGGAGTTCTCGGTAGTCTCGATGCATCGAGTGGCCGGTGAAGTAGTTGAACAGTCTGACGAGGTCCTGCCCGATATCACGATCGGCCGTCAACAGTCCCAGATCCTCGTACCGTTTGGCGGTCTCGGAATGGTAGTTGCCGGTTCCGACGTGGGAATAGAGCCGAACGCCGTCGTCCTCCTCGCGGACGACCAGCGAGGTTTTCGTGTGCGTCTTGTAGCCGATCGTCCCGTAGGCGACGTGGATCCCTTCTTCCTCGAGTTTCTTCGCCCACTCGAGGTTGTTCTCTTCGTCGAAGCGAGCCTTGAGTTCGACCATGACGGCGACCTGCTTGCCGTTGCGGGCGGCCTCGATCAGACTCTCGATGATCTGTGAATCGCTCGCCGTTCGGTAGATCGCGGCCTTGATCGCGAGCACGTCGGGGTCGTTGGCCGCCGTCTCGAGGAATCGTTGGACGGTCCCCTCGAAGGAGTGATAGGGGTGGTGAACGAGCACGTCGCCGTCGCCGATCGCGTCGAAGACGTTCGTCGCGTCCTCGGATCGACCCAGTCGCGGATGGGGCTGTGGCGACCACTCGGTGAGTTTCAGGTCGGGGCGCTCGAGGTCGGTCAGGTCGGCGAAGTCGCGGTAATCCAGCGGGCCGTCGAGGTGAAACACCTCCCGCGCATCGAGATCGAGTTCGCGCGTGAGGATGTCGCGGATCGTTTCGGGCGCGTCGCGCTCGATCTCGAGCCGGACGGCGGTGGCGAAGCGCCGTTCCTCGATGACCTCCTCGATCATCTCGATCAGGTCCTCGGCGACCTCCTCGTCGCGTCTGACCTCCGCGTTGCGCGTCACTCGGAAGAGAGCGGTGTCGACGACCTCGACGTCGGGGAAGAGCAGATCGAGGTTCGCCCGGACGATGTCCTCCAGAAGGACGTACCGCGTGTCGTCGCCGACCTGGACGAATCGGAGCTGATTCCGCGGGATTTTCACCCGGGAGAAGGTCAACTCGTCGCCGGGCCGTTCCCGCGTCAACACGGCGAGTGAGAGGCTCTGGTTCGAGATAAACGGAAACGGATGGGCCGGATCGAACGTCAGCGGAGTCAGGGTCGGCAGGACGGAACTCTCGAAATACTCGCGCAACTGCTGGCGTTCGTCGACCGCGAAGTCGTCGTAGTCGAGGATCCGAATTCCCTCGTCGGCCAGCGCCGGGCGGATCTCCTCGCGGTAACACGCGGTCTGGCGTTCGAACAGCGGCCGGGCCTCCTCGAGGGCGGCCGCCCACTGCTCGTCGGGCGTTCGTCCGTCCGGCGTCTCCTCCGTGACGCCGGCCGCGATCTGTTCTTTCAGTCCGCCGATGCGCTTCCGGAAGAACTCGTCGAGGTTCTTCGTGACGATCGCGAGGAACTTCACACGCTCCAACAGCGGATTGTCCGCATCGAGGACCTCGTGGAGGACGCGACGCTGGAAGGCGAGTTCGCTGAGCTCGCGGTTCAGATAGTAGGACGGATCCGAGAGATCGACGCTCGAGTGTGTCGCCCGGTCGTCCACGGACGCGGGGACCGGTAACGCGTCTCGGTCTGGATCCGTTGCCGAGTCCGTTTCGGCGGTCGTGTCGGCGCGATCGAGCGCTACGGTTTCCGTTGCCCGAGTGACGTCGTTCGAGGTCGATGTCTCGTCGTTTGGCTGCTCGTCTGTCCCGTCCGAATCGGTGGCCCTGTCGGGCTCGTCACTCCCTGTGTTCCGAGCGCTCCGTTCGGAGACTGCGTCCGCGTCGTTCGCCTCGAGCAGCGATCGAAACGCGAACGCCGAATCGGTGGTCACCGTCTCGTCGGGCGGCCGTTCGTTCGTCGTGTCTCGTTCGTCGTTCTCCGTCGTGTCTCGATCGCTCATCCCGAAATCCCCCGCATCTCACTCGCTATCGGTCGTGACGATCTTCTCTGACGACCGCTCGACGTGGCTCGTCCCAGCCACGCTGACGACTTCTCCGCGGCGAACGTCGTAGGCAGTCAGCCGCCCACCGTAGACACAGCCGGTATCCAGCCCCACTGCCCACTCCCGTTCGATCGGATCCGCGAGAACGGTATGGCCGAAGAAGACCCGCGGCGGCCCCTCGTAGCTCTCGAACCAGAACGGCCCGTCGTAGCCGTCGCCGTCCGGCGACCGCAGCGTCAACACGTCCTCGTCCGAGTGGGCCGACAGCGGACGGCTCGGATCGAGCCCGCCGTGGACGACGAGTCCGCCGTCCCACGAGATCGCCGCCGGCAACGACTCCAGATACTGGTAATCGACCACGTCGAGATCCGGCAGCGAGGCCTCCCCCTCGAGGAGCTTTTGCTCGTTGTTTCCCCGAACCGAGACCAGCTGCGAGGACCGCCTGACGCGATCGAGGACGGCCTTGCTCTCCGGTCCCTTTCGGACCAGATCACCGACGAACACGGCGAGATCGTTCGCGCCTACTTCCAACGTGTCCAGCAACGCCTCGAGCGAGTCGAGGCAGCCGTGGACGTCACCGATGACGTAGACGTCGTCCCGGGTCTCGAGGTCGATGTGCCGGTGATCGAACGATACTGAGTCGTCGAACGCGGAGTTGGTTGTCGTCACGTCGTGTCCGTTCGACCCGTCGGCCGAGACCGGATAAGTCGTTTATATGTTCCGAATTGATCGCTATATACCCGCGTATAGTACCGCTGAGACCGGCGTCCGTCGCTCACCGCGGAGGAAACCGATCGACGAGAGACGGACATTTCTTTACGAGTGGGCGCGCCACCACGGGTATGGACGTCATCGTCAACGCTGCCGCGAGCGCGGACGGCAAACTCTCCTCGCGCCGGCGGGAACAACTCGCGATCAGCGGTGCGGACGACTTCGCGCGCGTCGATCGCCTCCGGGCAGCGAGCGATGCCGTCGTCGTCGGCGTCGGGACCGTCCTCGCGGACGACCCCCATCTGACGGTCAAAGACGACGACCTGCGGAGCCAACGCCGGGAGGACGGCCGCCCCGGCAACCCCGCACGCGTCGTCGTCGACTCGAGGGGACGGACCCCGACGGACGCGGCGGTCCTCGACGACGAGGCGACGACGTACGTCTGCCTGAGCGAGGCTGCACCCGTCGATCGACGGATGGCCCTCGCCGACCACGCCGAGTTGATTACGGCGGGCGAGGAGCGCGTCGACCTCCTGCGTGCCTTTGCGACGCTGCAGGAGGACGGCCTCGAGCAACTCATGGTCGAGGGTGGCGGCGAGCTCATCTTCTCGCTGTTCGAGGCCGGGCTGGTCGACGAGCTACGGCTGTTCGTCGGCCCGAAAATCATCGGCGGTCGCGACGCCCCGACCCTCGCCGACGGCGAGGGGTTCGTGTCGGAGTTCCCGACGCTCGAGCTCGCGGCCGTCGACCGGATCGACGACGGCGTGGTGCTGACGTGGCGCGTCGAGGACCGCTAGCGGGTGGCCGAGAGCGCGCCAGTGCTCGCGTTACTCGAACTCGGGCTCCCGATCCTCGATGAACGCTGCCATCCCTTCACGCTGGTCGTGCGTCCCGAAGAGGCTCGCGAAGGCGCGTTTCTCGTATGCCAGGCCGCTTCCCTGCGATCCCTCCTGAGCCTGATTGATCGCTTGCTTGGCGGTCCACATCGCGAACGCCGGTTTCGCCGCGAGTCGGTCGGCCAACTCGGAGACGACGTCCGCGAGGTCCTCGTCGGCAACGACCTCGCCGAACAGGCCGGCCTCGGCGGCCGAATCCGCGTCGAGGCGCTCGCCCAGGAAGATCATCCGTCGTGCGGTCTCGTCGCCGACCAGCCGTGGCAGCCGCTGGGTGGCACCCCAGCCGGGGATGATCCCCAGATCGATCTCGGTGTTGCCGATCAGCGCCGACTCGGCTGCGACGCGGAGGTCACAGGCCAATGCCATCTCGCAGCCGCCGCCGAAGGCGTAGCCGTTGACCGCCGCGATCGTCGGCGCGGGGAACGTCTCGAGGGCGTCGGCCACCTCGTGGCCCAGCTCTCCCCACTCCTGTGCGGCTTCCGCCGACAGGTCCTGCATGTATTTGATGTCCGCCCCGGCGATGAACGCGTCGCCGGCCCCCGTCAGGACGAGTGCGCGCGCGTCTTCGGCCGCGGCCTCCGCGATCGCTTCGCTCATCGCCTCGAGCGTGTCGACGTTCAACGCGTTGAGCGCGTCGGGTCGGTCGACGGTCAGCGTCGCGACGGTGTCGTCCCACTCGAGTCGGACTGTGTCCCATGACATGTTCCCGCGTTTGGGAGCGATCGCCATATCCTTTCGCACCTGCTTCACGTCCCAGGGCAGGGGCCGGCCGTCCCGCCAATGGAACCGGTTCGCCCGTCACATCTTTCCTCGGTCACGCCCTATCCCCCGCTATGGAACGAGCCACGTTCGGCGGCGGTTGTTTCTGGTGTACCGAGGCGGCGATGAAAGAACTTGAGGGCGTGGCGTCGGTCACGTCCGGCTACGCCGGCGGGCACGTCGAAGATCCCTCTTACCGCGAGGTCTGTTCCGGATCCACCGGCCACGCGGAAGTCGTCCAGGTCGAGTACGATCCCGACGTCATCGGCTACGACGAACTGCTCGAGGTGTTTTTCGCCACCCACGACCCGACGCAGTTGAACAGACAGGGACCCGACGTCGGGACGCAGTACCGGTCTATCGTCCTGTCCCACGACGACGAGCAACACGGGCAGGCCGAGGCGTACATCGAGGCCCTCGACGCGGAGTACGACGACGACGTCGTGACCGAGCTGGAACCGCTGGAAACCTTCTATCGCGCGGAGGAGAAACATCAGGACTACTTCGAGAAGAACCCCAACGACGCCTACTGTACGATGCACGCGGCCCCGAAAGTCGAGAAAGTCCGCGAGAAGTTCGCCGAGAACGTCGCCGCGGAACAGTAGGTTCGCTGACTTGCGGTCACGCGAAGGCTCCAGTTTGGATACTACGCTTCGCCCGAGTACGAGTGACCCATGTCACTCGGCAAACTCGGCCCACAGAACGTCGTCACGACGAGCCCGGACAGCGACCTCGAGGAGATCACGGCCACGCTCGAGGAAGAAAACGTCGGATCGGTCGTCGTCACCGAAGACGACGAACCCATCGGAATGCTCACCGACCGCGATGCGGCCCTCGCGATCCACGAGCACGACGACGTCGGTTCGGCGTCGGTCGAAGACGTAATGACGGACGATCCAGTGACGGTCCACGAGGACGACGACCCGTTGGCGATCTCGGAGGCGATCCGCGACAACAACGTCCGCGGGTTCCCCATCGTCGACGACGACGGCGAGTTAGCGGGCATCGCGACGCTGGACGACCTGGTCGCGACGATCGGCGAGGAACTCGAGAACGTCGCTAACACGATCGAGGCACAGTCGCCCGAGTACAGTCCGTAACGCAGCGATCGCGACGACCGAACCGATCCGTCTCGATTCGATCCCGATCCTCGACGCCGCCCCTCTTCCGCCGTCGATTGTCCGTCCGAGCCGATCACCGACCCAGTCAGTGAAACGTTCGTCCGTCTGGGGTCCGTAGTTGGGGTATGGATAGCCGAACGGACGTCCTCGTTATCGGCGGCGGTGCTACCGGGACGGGAATCGCCAGGGACCTCGCGCTCAGAGGCGTCGACGTCACGCTCGTCGATCGGGATGGCCTCTCTTCGGGAACGTCGGGACGCTCCCACGGCCTGCTTCACAGCGGGGCTCGCTACGCCGAAGTCGACGGCCCCGAGGCTCGCGGGTGTCTCGAGGAGAACCGAACTCTGCGCCGAATCGCGGGCGCGTGCATCCGGGAGACCCGCGGCCTGTTCGTGCAACTGGGCGACGACGATCCGGGGTATTTCGAGGCGAAGCGCGACGCCTGTGCGGACGTCGGAATCCCGACCGAAGTGGTCGACGGGGAGACCGCCCGCGAGACGGTCCCGGAGCTCGCCGACGAGGTCGAACGGGCGATGTGGGTTCCGGACGGCGTGGTCGTCCCGTCCCGGCTGGTCGCCGCCAACGCGGCCGACGCTCGCGAGCATGGCGCACGAATCCGCACCCACGCACCGGTCACGTCGATGACCGTCGAGGGCGGCCGAGTAACGACCGTCACGCTCGGCGGCGCGGTCGACGAGACGCTCCGGCCGAGCTACGTCGTGAACGCGACAGGTCCCCACGCCGGCCACGTCGCCGACCTGGCCGGCGTCTCCGTCGAGATGCGTCCGACTCGCGGCGTCATGGTCTCGGTCGCGTACGACGACCTCGAGCCGGTACTCAACCGGTGTCGCGAGCCGGCGGACGGGGATATCATCGTCCCACACGACGGGGAGGTCGTTCTCGGTACGACGAGCGTGGCGGTCGACGACCCCGACGACTACGAGCGGGCCGACTGGGAGGTCGAGCAGACGGCGTCCGAATGCGCGGCGATGCTCCCGCCGGTCGCCGACGCCGATCGCGTTCGGACGTGGTGGGGCGTCCGCCCGCTGTACGAACCCGACGAAGCCGCTCGCGGTGGCCGCGGCATCTCCCGCGGGTTTCACCTGCTGGATCACGCCGACGAGGGCGTCGAGAACTGCTGTAGCATCGTCGGCGGCAAGTTGACGACGTACCGCCGGATGGCCGAGGCGACCGCGGATCTCGTCTGCGACCGACTCGGCGTGGAGGCGACATGTTCGACTGCTAACGAGCGACTGCCGGGCGCGTCGGAGCCGGCGCTGCTCGACGAGTTCGTCCGGCAGTTCGACGGACAGGGACCCACCGATAGCGATCTCGTCGGTCGATAGTCCTGGGCCCGTTCGCGGTCGAGTCCCGCCGACAAAACAGTGCTGCAGACGGCCACTGGTGTGACGATGCTGTAGACGGCCGCCGGCGTGCTACAGAGATGATCGATCGGGACCGTGCCAGGAGCGACCTCCTCGGCCTGCCCCGTAGCGACGCCCTCCGTCGTTTCGTCGGGGGCTGGTCGACCGATCGATCGGGAGGACGGACCCCTCGAGTCGACGGCGGGCGGCCGGCTCAAAACTCCCGTGTGAGGTCCGACCAGAGCCCGTGCTCGGTCGTGTGGTCGATATCGACGCACAGCTCGTTGTCGTCGTCGAGGCTGATCGAGATCCGGTCGAGATTGGCGACGTATCGCGATTTCCGGTGTCGGCCCCGACGGACGCCGACGGTTTCCTCGACGATCCCGGCCTCGGTCAGACAGTCGAGTTTGCGATAGGTCGTCGAGAGGGGCTGTCCAGTGGTTTCGGCGATGGCCTCGACCGTCATCGGCTCCTCGAGCACTGCGATGATCTCCCGGCAGCCACTGTCGTCGAGTGCGGCAACAACGCACTCGAACGCGGGCGCATCGTCCGATGCGGAGATCTCGAGGGACATTGGATGCAACCTGGTTAGGAGCGAGGACTAAAGACACGTTTGGTTAGCGATGCCACAGGTGTGTCACGGAGCGATGGAGCAACTACATGTACGATCGGTCCGACCGATTTCGTATGAGCGACGATCGAACACCGGAATCCGCGGTCGAGAACACCCCCGGACAGGGGCGAACGCCCGAAGCCGAGCGGATCGAACCCGCCGCTCCCGAGGAGTTCGGCCTCGTACAGGTCTGGTGGGGCGACGGAAAAGGGAAGACGACGGCCTCGCTCGGCATGGGAATGCGCGCTGTGGGCCACGGCTACCGCGTTCACATGCTCCAGTTCATGAAAGGCGGGGCCTCGAGCGTCGACGCAGTCCGCGGCGAGTACAACGCCATCGCCGCGCTCCCGGGGTTCAGCTACGAGAACCTGGGACACTACGGCTGGCACGGGATGGCAGACGGGAGCGACGAGGCCGACCACGAAGCCGAAGCCCAGGCCGGACTCGAGCGCGCACACGACTTGCTCGAGGCAGCGGGCGAGGCCGATCTCGACGAGCCGATCGCCCCCGACGCGGAGCCGGAAGCGGGAATGCACATGCTGATTCTGGACGAAGTGCTCTACGCCGCGGATCGCGGCTTGCTCTCGGAGGAGGAGGTCCACGACCTCATCGACGCGAAGCCGACGGATCTCGAACTGGTGCTCTCGGGGAGCCACACCGAGCCGTCGTACCTCGCGGATCGCGCTGACCTGATCACGAACGTCCGCAAGGTGAAACACCCGATCGACGACGGCCAGCGGGCACGCCGCGGGACCGAGTTCTGAGGCGGGAGGCGGGCCACGAACGGACCGTCGATCCCCTCGACGGCCGCAGACGTCGATCAGCGCCGATCGGGGAACAGCTCCGGGGCCGCACTGCCCCATCGGCGCGACGCTCGGATCCGATTTCGAGACCGATCCGACTCGAGTTATCGTGACTTCGAACTCGAGGGCCGGGACTCTTGCTCGTCATCGGACGTCGCATCATCGTCGTCCGTCTCGGCCGATTCGTCGGCCGTCGATTCGTCACCGCCGGTCCCACCGACCGTCTTTTCGACCTCCTTGCTGACCGTGTCGCTGACGGTCTCCTCGACCGTTTTGTTCACGTCCTCGCTAACGGATTTCCCGACTTTCTCGGCCACGTTGTCGACTTCTTTGCTGACCGTGTCGCTGACCGTTTCTTCGACTTCTTTGCTGACCGTGTCGCTGACGGTTTCCTCGACCTCTTTGCTGACCGTATCGCTGACGGTTTCCTCGACTTCTTTGCTGACCGTGTCGCTGACGGTTTCCTCGACTTCTTTGCTGACCGTGTCGCTGACTGTCTCTTCGACTTCCTTGCTGACTGTTCCGGTAACCGTCTCTTCGACCTCCTTACTGACCGTGTCGCTGACTGTCTCTTCGACCCGCTGGGCGACCTCCGTCGTCATCCAGTCGGGATCGAACCGAGCCATCTTCCACGCGACGTGGATGACGTAGGAGACTAACACGCCGAGCCCGAACGCGACGCCAACGCCGGTTCCGACGACGAGAATGAACACGACTGCTGCGAAGATCATAACGCCGTACGCGAGATCGACGAGGAAATCGACGCGAGTCGGGTTCATCGTCGACACCTCTCGACTGCTCGAGTGTGCTGGGTTTCCGATTGCATTACTAGCTATCAGAACCGCAGACGAAAATACTCGTCTACTCGAATTCGGGGTACTCGAGTGATAGCCGTCCGGTCACCGAGAATACCGCCGTCCCCTTCACGACACGGCGCTGGCAGCTGCGTAGCCAGCGCCGGATCGCTGGCTGCCAGTTCGGTACGCGTGGTCACTGTGGTCGATATCGACGAAATCAGTGGCTTCGATACTACTGCCGGAGTGAGGTCGGCGGTAGCGTCCACACAGCCGACCGAATCCGAACTCGTCCAGGCGGCATGCCTTGTCCCTGCCACACGTGGGACGATACCGACGGGATCTGTAATTATATGTTGGATGGGCTGTGTTGAATCGCCATACAGCGGTGGATTTCACTGTTTGACGGCCCGCTTGATGTTATAGACGACACACATCAGGGTAATTTCACGGAACTCTCGATACCAAGTACGCGCTCGCACGGCGTAGCCGAGCGAGCGCTTGATTGCGGAGTTCACTGTTTCAGTCATTGACCGCTGAGCGTACCGATCGTCGTCAATACGGGCGTTGTGAGCGTGATCGTAGGGAGCGAAGATCCGGTGTTTGATCAGCGGGCGAATGTCGAGTTTGCGGAGCTGGTCGCGGAGCGCTTGCTTATCGTAGCCCTTGTCAGCGGCAAGGGATCGCAGATCGCCCGCGTTCCGGCGGGCGATCTGCTCGGCGAGGTCTGCGTCGCTTCCTTCTAACGTCGTCGAGCAGTGAAGATCGAGAACAGCTTGCGTTGCTGTATCGACGAGTTTTGTGACTTTGAGCGTTTGAACGCGGTAATTTGTTCGGTGGCAGTAGTGGCGGCTCGCACGATCACGTTCGTAGAATGTTGCGTCGATAGCAGCGTGTTCAGAGGTGTCGTGCAACTGCGCCGACTGGCGCAGTAGCACTCGACAGACACCCATTTCGATCCGATCAAACGCCTTACACAGCGTAGATGGAGCGGGGAGATCGGCCACGTCAAGGCCGATCTCCCCTGTTATTTGCGGCATTTCCTTCAACAGATCGATCGTCATCCGGTAGGACGTATCGAGGTAAATCCGGAGGCAATGCAGCGAAATGAGGGCATAGTCGGCGAATCCGCCGCCACCAGTTGGGGCAGCGGATTCGCCTCGTTCACCCGTAACTCTTTGTGCAATCGAGACGCAACGCTCGGTGAAGCGGGAGATTTGTGTCATGGACAACCAAATTTTCCCGCTTCAACTCCTTCGATTTACTGACCTTCCCCGACGCCGTCTAGTGATTCAACGCAGCCGTTGGATGTCATCAGTCCACAGGGTTATTAGGTTCTCTTCGAAACCACCTGAGAGCGATGAACGAAAGCGAACTCGAGGCTTACCACGACGGCGACATCGTCCCACTGTCCGAAGCGAAAGTCCCCATCGATGATCCGGGGTTCCAGTGGGGCTACAACGTTTACGATCTGCTGATCACGGTCGAGCACGAGCCGTACCAACTGGCCGAACACGTCGAGCGAACGTTCAAATCGTGCCGGGCCTCGAAAATGCCCCTCGAGATGCGTCCCGAAGAACTGTCGGGCATCGTCCGCGACGTCGTCGATCGCAACGTCGATCTCGCCGGTCCCGACGAGGACTTCATGGTCTTCATCAGCGTCTCCGGCGGGTGGAACGTGTACGAGGGGTGTCACGAGCCACCCCGGGTCATCGTGTCGGCGAGGCCGCTCCCCTTCGAGCGGATGGCCAGGGATTTCATCGACGGCAAACACTTCGTCACCACGAGCGTCCGACAAGTACCGAACGAGTCGATCAGCCCACTGGTCAAACACCGCTCGCGGATGCATTTCGTGTTAGCCGACATCGAGGCCAAACAGCGGGATTCGAACGCCGATCCGCTGTTGTTGGATAGTGACGGGAACGTCACGGAGACCGCTATCGGGAATATATTCGTCGTCACCGACGGGACCCTCCGGACGCCGCCGCTTACCGATGCGCTTCCAGGAATCACTCGAGAAACCACGATTCGACTCGCGAGGGAGGAACTCGATATCCCCGTCGAAGAGACCGACCTACAACTGTACGACGTCTACAATGCCGACGAGGTGTTCTGGACGAACACCTCACACGTCGTCGCGCCGATCACGAAGGTCGACGGGACCGAAATCGGATCCGGTCGTCCCGGCCCGATAACCGAACGGTTGCTGGACGCTCACAGCGACCGCGTGGATGTCGATATCGTCGCACGGTTCCTGAAACACTTGGACCCCGAGGAACGCCCGGAGACGCTTCAACTGGGCGGTGATCACGGGGTCCAGTGACGTTCGCTACTGCTGCTATCCATCCCCGTGTTACCGACAATTTCAGAGTGATGTGAGTGGCGTTCGACGAGTGTTCGCTTTCGCCCGTTCCTCTCAAAGTCGCGGGCCTCGGCACTCGAACGAGAACGACGTACCAGTGCCGTATGCCACGTTCCGGTTTCACATCGTCGTCGCCAGTACTACCGACGACCGAAGACACGAAATGCGACACGAGTGAGAGACCCCGAGGCGCGTTCGAACAGCCTCGCTGTCACTGGTGCGCTGGGCAATAGTCGCGCGAATCGTGGACGGCAGTGAAACACCGGTCGTGCTCGCAGGAGTTCGTTTCAAGCCCCTCGTACACCGCGTTGACATTCGACCGCTCTGCCTCTACGCAATCGGGGCAGGCGTCGGTCGTGAACCAGTTCGGAGGCGGCCCGACCTCGACCGTGTGGGTCGCTTCGGTGTCGCAGTTGTACATGGAGCAGGATCTGGTGTCGGGTGATTCGTCCTCGAGTATCGCGTCGAGAACCGTCCGGACACTCTCGTGACCGTCGGCGATCATCTCGCCGTCCGCTGTTTCGATTTTCGGACCCCACATCCCGGACGATTCGAACTCCTCGCACCCATCGAACCGGTCTCCGAACTGTGGACACGGATCGCTGCACCGTTCGTGTATCGAGAGTCCGAACGGAAAGTCGAACTCAGCCTCATCGAATGAGAATTCGGGAGTCATCGTTCAGTTCGGTCGATCGGCATCGCGGGAGAGTGGTAGATCAAACCGATGGTCTCGGCACTCACGACTCACAATTTTCCATAGTAAATGTTCCCCGCTGCACTCGATATCGTGATATCGGTTTCCAGAAGGGGGACCGATTACACGGGTTCTTACTCCTCTAGAGGTGGTCTCGGGACGGAATATAGACCTGCTTCAATGGGACTGTCGCCTGATACTCGGATTCGAGGTCGTCGTAGTGCTGAATCAGGAGGTCAATGAACTCATCCCGGTCGATGAGTGTGACCCGCTGTTCGGCGTTCCGAGCCGCGTCTTTTGCCTCACTCGTATAACCACCAGTCGAGACGAATAGGCCCCGTTCACCGTTCCCAAGGGTTCCGGTGAACGCTCGCATATCCGGGGAACCAACCTTCGACTGTTGGCGTTTGACCTGGACCTTGACGTATGGCTCTTCGAACCCTAACGAGTCCGGGTGAGCGACCACGTCGATACCGCGGTCCTGACTGTCCCGCGTCTTCTTCGCGTGGTATCCCATCGCTCTCAGGACTGCGGCGACCAACTCTTCGAAGACGAACGGGTCCATGTTCGCAAGAACGTCGGAGATGAGTTCGTCTGCCTGGTTCTCAACCTCGTCGACGAACGGTACGGTGTCCTCGTCGTCCTCGCTCTCGTCGGGTGTCTTCCCGCTTAGAACGCCTGTGATTTCATCAACGCAATCGTCAACCGAAAACACCGTTAGCGTGCTTCCGAGCGTGTTTTTCGTCGATGTCGTGAACTCGTCGCGGGAAACGGTGTCCCTCCATTCAACACGTCTGACGTGTGGATATCCAGGTGGGTGGTCGCCCGGTTTCCACTCGTACCCACTCGTGACCTCACCGACGAGATACTCGCGCTCCGTCTTGTCGTAGCTCAAAACCAGATGTCCCTCCTCCATCTCGAGTGCGAATCGATTCACTTGCCCTGCGTTCTGGGCGATACGCCGACTGTTGTGTTCGGAGTATTCGTCGGTCGAGTTAAATCGCGCTTTCATCGCCTCGTATGAGTGGACATCAGCAACGCCTCCCAACTCCTCCCATCCGACTGCGACCAGAGAACGAGACTCGAATTCGTCTACTAACTCGTTGTCGTTCCCGGCGCGAACCATGAACCCTCGCTCAGTCATGTTACCGAGAGTGTTCCGAACCTCGGAGTATCAAGGTTCGCACGTCGCACCGTCTCACTAGCACCTCCACGGTTGGACTCCCTGCATCTCTTCGTGTGATGTGATGTATTCTGGTCGCTCCGCTTCGCTATCGCTGAATAACGGAAGCATCCCCTTACAGAGGAGATGCAGACCTCGGCACTCATAGGGCTCGTCACGACCGGATGCCGAGTCCGGTTCGGAGCGGGTGTATCGTCATCGGCCACGCGACGCTACGGCGGTCGCTCCAAAGACGGTTTGGTTTCGCCGGAAAACGAGGTCAGTTCTCGAGTTACGACCCTCGTCCCGCCGTCTCGTTCGCGAACGCGGCGTTCCACTCGTCGATCAGGTTCTCGAGTCGGCCCGTATTCCCGTGGGAAAACGTCCGTGGAGCCTGATCGGTGGCCGTCCGTGGGTCCTCGGTGACGGCACTCGAGTGGGGTCGCGTTCGAGTCGTGGTTCGGTCGGTGGTCGGTTCGGCGTCGGTCGTGGACTGCAGGCGTTGTGTGCTCATGTCGGTCGGGTGGTGGATATCGTCGAACATCGGTACTCGTCGGCAACGAACTCAGATTGCTACGTGTACGACCGACATCTCTACTCACCCCTTTCTCCTCCTTGATTATAAAAGTTCATGATAGATATCGTCTCTGCGAGCTGGTGTCTGAAAACAATTATCGTGGGTCATGTTAGCATGAGGATGGCGGGTGAGTCGTCGGGACCGCCCACCCGTCGATCCGGGTATCGTCGGCTCGAGGAGCCAACGGCCCCCTTCGTCGCTTCACTACGACTGCAATCGACGAGCGCGGGGATACGCCACACCGCAACTCCGATACTTTGAGAACCCGCCGTCGAGTTCTCACGGCTAACACGATGGGACGCGACGGTCGAGACGACGCTGTCGGCGAGCCGGACGTGAGCTTCGTGGTGCCGGCGCGAAACGAGGCCGCGTACATCCGAGGTGCCCTGGCGAGCCTCGCCACGCTGGATACCGACTACGAGTACGAGGTGATCGTCGTCGACGGTTCGTCGACGGACGAGACGCCGGCGATCGCCCGCGAGTACGGCGCGAACGTCGTCCGGGAAGCCGGCTCGAGCGTCGCCGCTGCCCGAAATCTCGGGGCCGAACGGGCGACCGGCGAGTGGCTCGCCTTCGTCGATGCGGACACGCGGGTGCGAGCGAACTACCTCACCGAACTGCTGGGCTTCGTCGAAGCCAACGGACTCGCAGCCGCGAGTTCCTACTGCCGGATCAGCGGCCCCCGACGGGCGAAACTCGTGGAGGTGACGATCAACCACGGGTTCTCGCGGCTCGAGCGCCCGATCCTGCCCGGATTCAACTCGTTCGTCCATCGGGAGGCGTTCGCGGAGATCGGCGGCTTTCCGGCCGTCGGAAACGAGGACACGGCGTTCAGTCGGCGTCTTTCCGCTCGGCTGCCGACGGCCTACTGCCCGACGGTCCTGGTCGAGAGCTCCGGGCGACGGATCGCAGAGCAGGGGTTGTCCGGGGCGCTGTGGCACTACCTCCGGCACGATATCGATCGCCTCCGGGCGGAGTACTAACCGTCTGCGATCGGGTAGATCCTCGGTCCCGAGCCCGGCGAATTTCGATCGAACGTGACCTCGAGCGATCGCTGCTTACCAGGAAGGACGGTGCCTACCAAGAAGAGTGCTTACGCACGCACTCGAGCGCCTCGCGTTCGCGCGGTCCCCCGGCGCGGTCGACGACCGAGGCACAGTACGCGAGGCGGTCTCGAAGCTCGCGCTCGTCGTAGTCCTCGACCGCGAGTCGCGACGCGGCGACGGTCGCCTCGACGACGGCACCGAACCCCCGGTCGATCGTCGGGACGGTTTCCCGCTCGATCGTCGACTCGAGGGGGCGAAGCGTCCACTCCTCCCAGTCGGTGTCGCCCTCGGTCCCGGAATCGACCCGATCGACGGTCACGCGGGTCCAGGCGCTCGCGGACGCGAGGATCGGCTCCTCGTGCTCGACGATCGAGAGGGCGGCCTCGGCGAAGTCGACGGGGTCGTCGACGAACTGCACGTAGCCCTCGCCCTGCCGGTGGAAGTTCCGGCGGGTACGGGTGTTTCCCCACGTCCGGGCGGTGACCGGGTCGCCGGCGTGGAGGCCGAGTGCGGCGGCGTTCCAGCGTCCGTTCGGGCCCAGCGTGGTCACGACCGACTCGGTGACGCCCGAGAGCTCGACGGGCCACTCCGCGAGCCCCGTCCCGGCGTCCTCGCCGTCGGTCACTGTGTCCTCCGCCACGGCGTCTCGCTCGTCGGTCATACGTCGATCGCCTCGTGCTCGAGCGCGATGAACAGTCCGGCCGCGGTAACGTCGGCCGTCGTCCCCGGATTGATCCCGCGATCGACGAGGTCCTCGGCGAAGGCCTCGACGGCGCTCGGGTCCGTCTCGAGGGCGTCCGCTTCGACCAGCGCCGCGGCGCGGTCGGTCACCGATCGAGCGGTCGCCTCGTCGTGACGCGTCGCGACGAGGGTGTCGGGTCGCTCGGCGAGCAGGGAGAGGAAGGTCGCCGCGGTCCGGTCCGATATCGGGCCGTCGGCCGCCGCGAGCCGTTCGGCCGCCGCGAACGAACGGTCGAATCCCCGGACCCACTCCCGAGCGACGTCGTCGCCGGGAACGCTCCGGTCCATGACATCGAAGAGCGTCAGCCCGCGGGCCTCGAGTTCTGGAATCGCGTCCCCGCCACGCCGGACGTCGAGGGCCGCCATGTCGTCGGGCGGGTCGGCGACGGCCACGTCGACGTGCTCGAAGGCGCGGTAGAACGCCGCCGCGTCGCCGACGGTCGTTTCCTCGACGGTGGCCTCCACGACGGGCTGGGAGAGCTCGGTTCGCGCGGCCCTGACGAGCGGGACGAGCAACAGGAGCGCCCCGAACTGGGTGTTGCCGCCGTCCTGTGTGGCCATCCCGTCGACGGCTCGTTCGAACGCCGGGCCGACCGCCGCGCCGTCGGCCGCCAGCTCGAGTCCGTCGCGAGCACCCACCGCTCCGGCGAGGAAGTGTTCGAAGCACAGGTCGGCGAGGTCTCGGTGCCGGTCGACGTTCCCCGGCTTGGGGGTCCCCGCGACCTCGAGGAGGAGTGCCAGTTCCGCGTTCCCTGCCGACGATCGCATAGTTTCCGGTGCGTTCTCGTGCGGTTTACCAGTTGCTGTCCTGACTCCGATGGGGCGGACACGGGGCGGCCGACTCGTCGGTCTGCCGTGCCGATGTTCCGGCGCACCCACACGGCAGTTCACGGGTGTGCCGGCACTGACTGACGGGAGTCCGTCTCATTCCAGGACGGGCTCTCGCTCGTCGGTGCGCCGGTCGGTCCCCTCGGTCTCGAGGAGTCGATCGAGACGATACTGAAACTCTTCGTCGTCGATGTCACCGGCTGCGTAGCGCCGTCGGAGGGTTTCGACCGGGTTCTCCGTCGAGTCGGTCGTCGACGTCTCGGTTGGGGCCCCATCGGGAGCGGCCTCGGCCTGTCGAACGACGCCTCGCGTCAACTGTCCGGCGACGATGAGGGTGACGGCACTGACCAGGAGGAACAGGGCTGCCAGAGCGACGTCGCCGGTCAATCCGACGAGTCCGAGCACCAGCGTCGGCACACCGACCACCGAAGCGATGATCGCGACGGCAGTTCGGCCCGCGGGACTGGCCGGTGCGTATCGGTGGACCAATTCGTACATCGTTCCTACTGTTTTCGACCCGGAACAAAAAAGGCCAGGAGAGCCTTCCGCATTGGATTCGACTCGATCCGAAAGCCCCCCATCGAAAATCGGGGCTCTGGCGGCGGCCCGTTCTGTTGGGTCGCCGTCCCAAGGATTTACGGCTCGAAGCGAGAACTATCGCCCATGAGCTACGACGTCGTTGCGAAGACCGACCCGGAGTCAGTCATCGACGACGAGTGGGGTGGCATGTGGTTTCTCAAGAGCGAACTCGGGACCGAAGAGCTGGGGATGTCGGTCCTCGAACTCGAGCCCGACGGGAAGGGGATGGAACACGACGAGGCAGACTCCGGCCAAGAGGAGGTCTACTACGTCGTCGAAGGGACGATCGACGTCGACCTGACGGCCGCCGACGAGACGGTAACGCTCGAGGCCGACGAGGCGATCCGACTCGACGCCGAGGAACCGCGCCAGCTCCACAATCGAGGCGATGAGCGTGCAAAACTGATACTGGTCGGCGCACCGTTGTAATCGTCGGACGACGTGTCGGGGGTCGTTCTCCTGACAGTCGCGTTCTTCGGACAGTCGGTGGCAAGCCGTGGCTGTCTCCCGCCGGTCTCCGGCGGTGGGTGGAGAGACACACGGCGCATCGCGAGTGTGGGGAACCGCTTACAAGCACATCCCGCACGCTCACCGCCGACTAACTCGAGCGGTCCACCGACGAGCGAACAGGAGACGCCGACGAGAGAGCCGCCGCAGATAATTCGTCTCAGTTCGCTTCGATCCCGAGCCGTCGCTCCACCGCGTCTCGAACGCGCTCGAGGACGACCGGGTCGTCGCTGGGTCGACCGACGCTCACCGCGTCGGCACCGTACGCGACGTACTCGCGGACGGTCTCCTCGTCGCGGACGCCGTTGTTGGCGATCACGAACAGATCGGTCGCCGCGACCACGTCGGCGATCACGGACTCGGAGTCCATCGCATCGACGTGGACGAACGCCGCCCCTGCCCGCTCGAGTCGCTGCGAGAGCGCCGGCAGATCGACGCCGGGAACCTCCGCGCGAACTTTCACGCCGACGAGTGCTCCCGTGTCGCTCGCTCGGGCGACGTAGTCAGCGAGTCGATCGCCGTCTCGCAAGAGAGTCTCGCCGCAGCCGACGGCACAGAGTTCCGCCTGTCGGCAGTGGGCGTTGATCTCGAGATACGCGCCTCGATCCCGGCAGACGCGGGCCGCCTCGGCGATCGGCTCGGCGGTCGCGCTCCGGACGTTGAACGCCGGCTGGACGGGAGCGTCCTCGAGTGCCTCGAGTTCGCGGTCGACGAAGGCGAGGGGATCGTCGGGCAGGAACTCGGTGCGCTCGCGGTCGACGAGTTTCCGAGCGGCCGCTCTCGACGCCGTATCGAGAGCGATGCCGCCGAGGAACGCAGCGCCCGCGGACGCCGCGCCTGCCCGTGCCCAGTCGGAATCGGCCTCGCCGCTGAGGCTGGCGAGGGCGAGTCGCGGCGTAAACGAGATGCTCGTGGCCATCTCAGTCCACTCGCTCGATCGCGGTTTCGACCGCGCGGGTCACGCGGCGGGCGTCCTCGCGGGAGTCGATCGTGATATCCGTCTCGATGGTCGGCCGGTCGAACTCGGCACCGTCGGTCTCGTCGATCACGAATGCGTCCGCGAACGGGTAGGCCGTCGCCAGTCCCTCCGTGCTCGGCTCCGCGTTGACGGCTTCCATGAGGTCGCCGACGGGGCCGGAGAAGGCGTCGTCGCCGAGAAACGGCGAGACGGCGACGACCGTCGTCTGGCTGAGTTTGTCCGCCACCCCCGGCAGCGCGAGCATCGGGCCGATGCTGGTGACCGGATTCGATGGACCGATGACGACGGTGTCCTCGAGCGCATCGAGGACGCCCGGGGCGGGCTCGGCGTCCGAGGAGCCACGGAACTCGACGGTGTCGACGGCTGGCTCGCCACGGTGGGCGACCCAGTACTCCTGGAAGTGCATGAGCCCCTCGTCCGTGTGGACGAGGCTGGCGACGGGGTCGTCGCTCATCGGGAAGAGGTCGATGGTCAGGCCGAAGGCACTCGCGAGCCGTGCGGTAGCCTCGCTCAGCGTCTTGCCCTCGTCGAGCAGGCTCGTCCGCGTGATGTGGACGGCCCGGTCGCGGTCGCCGATCGTCATGAACTCGGCGACGCCCGAGAAGCGCCGCCAGTTCGCGAGTCGCCGACCGTCGGTCTGTCTCTCCTCGGGAAGGTACTGTGGCCCCTCGGGGAGTCCCGCGGCCGACGCGATGTCCATCAGTGCCGAGTTGGTCCGATGCGTGTCGCCGTCGATTCCCCACCACGTCTCTCGGTCGAGGATCCCACCGCCCTGAAACAACAGCGTATCGACGTCCGGCGAGACGAAGAGCCCGCCGATCTCGATGTCGTCGCCGGTGTTGGCGACGACAGTGGTCTCCTCCGGCGAGAACGCGGCTGCAGCGCCGTCTAACAGCTTCGGCGTTCCAGTGCCCCCGGAGAGGAAGGTTACCATACCTACACCTCTCGAGCGTGGCTACTTAATCGCTTTCGGCCGTCCCTCGGCGTCGGGAGTCCCGACCGAACGGATTCGTCGGCCGATCGATGGCCGGCGTCCCGTGGTGGTGACGACTCCCCCCATCGGGAGTGTGGGAGATTCATTCAACGATGATCGTTCCGACCATTCCGGCGGCCTCGTGGGGGATACAGACGTACTCGTGTTCACCCGTCGTCTCGAACGTGTGGACGTACGACTCTCCCGACGTGACCGCACCCTGGCCGTTCTCCCAGCCCTCGCGGGCGTCCGTCTCGCTTTCGAACCCACCGGACGCCCAGTAGGTTGCGTCGCTCGGAATCCCGTCCTCGTAGGCCGACACCGAGTGGGGTTCGCCCGATGCGTGCGTCCAGGCGACGGTCTCACCTTCCTCGACGGTGAGTTCCGCCGGTTCGAACGCGACGGCCTGCATGTCGACGACGTGGTCGGCGTCGTCGGGAACGCCCTCGACGACGTTCGGCCCGCTCTCGAGGTCGGGCTCGTCGTCGGCCTCCCCGTCGGAACCGGTCGTGCCGTCGTCGCCCGGCGCTGCATCGGGCGCGCCGGCGACGGCGAACTGCGCCCGCAACGTCGCCGTGGCGAACGTTTCGGCGGCCCCGTCAACTCCCGACCCCGACTCGAGGGCGGCGATGTAGTCCTCGAGCGCCGCTTCGAAACTCTCGTAGATCTCGTGGTCGGCTTCCTCGAGGGGCTCGTGGACGCGCGCTTCTTCGAACTCCGCGAAGACGTCCCGCATGATCGACGCGGCGGCCTCCCCGTACGAGCCACCGGCGGACGCCACGACGGTGTACGTCGCCTCGAGCGCCTGCTCGTCGAACGTTCGGGCCGCTTCCGGGACGGACCCGTCGTTCTCGGCAGCACCTCGAGCGTCGCCGAGCGCGCGCTCGAAGGACTCGTAGCGGTCGTGATCGGCGTCCTCGAGCGCTTCGTGGAACCCGCCCGCGCCGCTCTCGAAGTGCTCGAACGCGTCGCGAACGACGGTTTCAGCGCGAGCGGACTCCCCGAGGACGTCCAGGACGCCGGCGTCGAACACACGGGCGGCCATGGACCCGCTTTCGACGGCGCTCACCTGCGCGGTCGTTCCGGCGGTCGTCTCGAACTCGAGGAGGCGATCGCGGATCCCGGTCGCGTGGTCGTCGACGGCCGCGTCGTCGCCGCTCTCGAACGCCTCGATGATCCCGTTCAGATGCTCGTCTTCGAAGGTCTCGTAGAGCGATTCGTCGGTCTCCTCGAGCGTCTCGTGGAAGTCGGCCTCGTTGGACTCGAAGCGCTCGAACAGCCCGCGGGCGGTTTCGGCGGCGACCTCGTTCTTGCCGAGCCGATACCGTTCCAGCGCGTCCTCGATCCGGACTTTGAAGAAGCCCGCCTCGAGCAACGCGGGCTCGACGCCGGTCCCCAGGGCGTCGATCCCGGTCACCAGCCCGTCGTCGATCGTCTCGACGGCGCTCGTGACTCCCGCCGCGTCGTCGTTCTCGATGGCGGTCGCGAGCGCGTCCAGACCGTCCTCCTCGAACCGGTGATAGGCGTCTTCGCTCGCCTCCTCGAGGGCCTCGTGTGCGCGAGCGCCCTCGAAGTGCGCGAAGACGTTCTCCGCGATCCGTGCTGCCGCATCCGGGTGCCCGCGATCGAAGAGCCAGGCCGCGTCGTGGGCCCGCGCTCGATAGACGTTCAACGCGGCCGCGTGAGCGAACGCGGTCGACGGCCCGCCCAAGCCCGCGAGTGCGGCGGCGTCCCAGCCCCGGGCCTGATACGTGGCGAGCTGCCCGGCACCCGCCGCCTCGGTGGATGCGAGCGCGTAGCCGCCGTCGACGGCCGCCGCGAGCGCGTCGCTCGCACTCGAGCGGACGCCCTCCACGTCTTCGGTTTCGGCGGCCGTAACGAGGCTCTCGATGGCGCTTTCGAACCGCTCGTAGACGTCGGCGTCCGTCTCCTCGATCGCATCGTGGACGGCCGCCTCCTCGAACCGCCCGAGTGCGTCGGTCGCGACGGTTTCGGCGGCGTCGAAGGCCCCGGCCGACGCGAGCACGACGGTATCGGCGACCGTCGTCCCGAACGCCTGAAGATCGAACGCGCGCGACGCCGGCTCGCCGACGAGGGCCCGTTGGGCCTCGCGGAGTTGCTCGTCTCCGATGACGGCCTCCTCCCGTGTGCGACCGATGTCTCCTCGCTCCAGCCCCTCCGTCCGAAGTTCGCCGAGGGCCTCCTCGAACTCCTCGTAGCGAGATTCGTCGGTCTCCTCGAGGAGTTCGTGGGCGTTGTACTCGCCGGTAGCGGTCTCGAACCGAGAGAACGTGTGCTCGGCGACGGCAGCGCCGGCCTCGGTCTCTCCGGCCCGTCCCACCGCGAGTGCGTCCCACAGGCGGGCCCGCATCGCGTTCCACTCGGCGGCGACGGCCGTCTCGATCGGTTCGGCGATCGTCGATTCCTCGTCGGACGACTCCGGGGCCCCCTCGCCTTCGGTCGAGTCGGGTTCGGCGTCCCCTCCGTCGGTCGTCTCGGAACACCCGGCGAGCCCGAGGCTCACGAGTGCTGCGCTGCTGCCCTTCAGCCACGCGCGTCGCGTCCGTTGCATAATTTTTAGGCTCGCCTAAATATACAAATGCGTTCCGATTTTGGCCAGCCTAAAATAAAGTTGGCGCGGCGACGCGTCCCTCCGATACGCCCCTGCCGATGGCGATCCGAAACCCGGTTCGGACGGCTGCTCCACGACAGGAGCGGGGGAATCGCCGGCACGATCGCGGTGACCGCCGGCGGATTCTTTCGGGCTGTCCGAACGCGTTCGAATCAAGAACCCGGTGAGCCACACGTGAAGCTTTCCCCGAATATCTTTCGCCCCCTCCCGGTATCGCTACCGTCTTCCGGATAGATGGACCCCTCCGCAGGCCGTCCCGTGGTCCTCCCTGTTCTCGAGTCTCTCCCGTCGGCGGACCTATTATAATTATTGATTATGTGAAACTATATGCCCGAGCGAAGCGTACGAACGCTGAGTAATAATGGCAGTGGCAACCACACCCGTAGACGACGGTGCAATAGACGGATTCCGCGAGGGGCTTCACGGCGAGTTGCTCCGTCCCGGGGATTCGAACTACGACGAGACGCGAGCGATCTGGAACGGGATGATCGACAAGCGTCCGGCACTCATCGCTCGAGCGATGGGCGTCTCGGACGTGATCGCGGCGGTGGACTTCGCCCGCGAGCAGGAGATGCTGCTCGCGGTTCGCGGTGCCGGGCACAACATCGCGGGCAACGCGGTCTGTGACGACGGACTGATGCTCGACCTCTCGGCGATGCGGTCGGTTCGCGTCGATCCGGCGGAGCGGACGGCTCGCGTCGAGCCGGGAGCGACCCTCGGCGACTTCGACCACGAGGCGCAGACGTTCGGGCTGGCGACGCCGACCGGGATCAACTCGACGACCGGCGTCGCGGGGCTTACGCTCGGCGGCGGCTTCGGCTGGCTGGCTCGCAGGGACGGGATGACGGTGGATAACCTGCGCTCCGTGGATATCGTCACTGCCGACGGCGAACTGCGTCACGCGAGCGAGACGGAAAACGCGGATCTCTTCTGGGGGATTCGGGGTGGCGGCGGCAACTTCGGCGTCGTCACCTCCTTCGAGTTCGATCTCCACGAGGTCGGTCCCGAAATCCTCTCGGGACCGATCGTCTACGCGGGCGAGGACGCACGGGACGTCATCCGGCACGTCCGGGATTTCAACGAGGACGCACCGGATGAAGCCGCCGCCTGGATCGTCCTCCGGAAGGCACCGCCCCTTCCGTTCCTTCCAGAAGCCGTCCACGGCGTCGGCGTCGTCCTCGTCGTGACGTTCTACGCCGGAGACATGACGGAGGGAGAAGAGGTCTTGGCTCCGCTCCGGGAGTACGGAGACCCGATCGCCGATGCCGTCGGCCCCCACCAGTACGCGGCCTTCCAGCAGTCGTTCGATCCGCTGCTCACCGAGGGGGTCCGGAACTACTGGAAGTCGCACAACTTCAGCGAACTCTCGGACGAGGCCATCGATACCGCGGTCGAGCACGCAGCCGATCTCCCGTCCCCGCTGTCCGAGATCTTCTTCGGGCAACTCGGCGGCGCAATGGCGCGCGTGCCCTCGGACGCGACGGCGTACCCCCACCGGGACGCCAAATACGCGATGAACGTCCACACGCGCTGGGAGGACCCCGCGATGGACGAGGAGTGCATCGCCTGGTCCCGGGCGTTCTTCGACGCGATGGCTCCGTACGCCACCGGCGGCGTCTACGTGAACTTCATCAGCGAGGACGAAGGCGAGGAGACGCTCGCCTACGGGGCGAACCACGATCGGCTGGCCGAGATCAAGGCCGAGTACGATCCGGGGAACCTGTTCCGGATGAACCAGAACGTCGAACCGGCCCGGTAATCCTATTTTTACTGCCACACCCCTCTCGAGGGGCTAGTCGCCGATCCAGTCCGCGAAACTCCCCTCGAGCAACGTCTCCGACTGCCGAGCCACGTATCGCTGTTGCATCTCCGTGATCGCCGCCTCGAGGGTCGCGCCGTCCTCGAGGGCCGTCTCGACCTGTTCGCGTTTCCAGCTGGCAGGTGTTACCACCTGTCGGACGCGGCGTCGGAGCGGGTAGAGGTACTTCGCGGCCTCCTCGTCACTGAGCCCGCGGTTGGTGAGTCCGTCCTCGGCGTGAGCCAGCAGGTCCTCGTAGAGGGCGAGCCCGTCGGTCGTCTCCTTGCCGTCGTTGGTGATCCAGGTCAGGTCGGCCGCGAGCCCGTCGACCATCGCCGCGTAGAAGTTCTCCCGGGCGATCTGCCAGTCGAGTTCGACGACGGGGTGCTCGAGGCGGGTGAGACTCTCCATCAGCCCGGCAAACGCCGCGAGGAAGGCGACGGAGTCCCGGACCGTCGGCTGGGACGGAATCGGGCGGAACTCGATGCGGGCGTTGGCTGCCGAGCGCGTCGGGCCGCCGAAGACCGGGCGGACCCACCGCCAGTAGGTGCCGTGTTTGCGGCTGAAATGGGGGAACTGGTCGTCGAAGCGTTCGCCCCCGTCGACCGGCATGGGGACGATGGTATCGTCGCCGGCGATCCGGTCGATCGCCTCGTCGACGGTCTCGAGATCGTGGGGAAATCGGACCTTCCCTTCACCGGTGGTCGGATCGTTGAGCACGGTCTCGAAGACGCTGATACGGTGTTCCATCCAGCCGTCACGGAGGATCTCGTCGGCAGTCGCGTCGTCGTCGTAGAGGTCGGCGGGGAAGAACGGGGAGTTGACCCCGAGCGCGAGGAGGGGGCCTGCGATCCGCAGCGCGTAGTTGAAATACTCGGGAAGGTCGGGGGCGTGAGCCACCTGATAGTGGGGCTGTATCGACGTGATGAGGCTCTCGGGCATGACAGTGTCGCCCTGCAGCGAGACGTGTGGGGCCTCGATGCGCATCCCCGCGGAGTCGGCCTGATCGGTGTTGGCCATCGCGTGATATCGGGCGGAGTCGCTCATGTTCGTCGCGACGTGGACCGTGTGCGCAGTGCCCGCTGCGTCCGTCGTCGTCCGCTCGACGCTGTCGGTGAGATAGGTTTCCGCGTTCTCGCCTTCGGGTGGGATCGTCCAGAGCGCGTCGCTGACTAGCCGCATCCGCTCGGAGCTGGTCACGTCGAGTGCCGTCTGCAGTCGGGCCTTGACCTCCGACTCCTGGGCCGCCAGCCCGTGGGCGTTTAGCGGTTGCGGGCTCGTGGTCATTTCGGCGTTGTGCAAGCCCAGTTCCTTCTCGAAGCCGATCAACTCGAGCAGTCGGCGCGGAACCCGCCGCAACGCACAGTCGTCGGCCTTGACCGCGTAGAACTCGTACTCGAGGCCGATAATGGCCTGTGGGTTGTCGAAGACCCCCTCGTCGACGGCGTCTTTGATCACCTCGGCGTCCGCTTCGGCCCGCTCGCGAAAGTCGACGGCGTCGACGGTCAGGATGTCCGCGACCCGTGCGGCGAGGTCCTCCTCTGTCATACCTCCGAGTGAGTGACCGATTGCCTTCAAAGCACGTCTCTCGAGCGACGGTCGGCGATCGGTCTCAGAACCGTTTTACTCCCCCCGGCGATACACACCGCCGATGGAGTTCGCCACGTTCGCCGACCGCGCCGGGACGATCGACGCCGAACCCGCCGACCTCGAGATCGTCGCTCACGTTCGGGAGTTGCTCGCCGAGGCCGGCGACGACCTCGAGATCGTCGCGCGCTTCGCCCAGGGCCGGGTGTTTCCGGCCTGGGATTCGACGACCCTGGATATCGGCCCCAACGCGTGTTACGAGGCGATCGCCCGCGCCGCGGGGACGAACGTGAGCGCCGGCGACGTCGAGGACCGCCTCGCAGCTGTCGGCGAGATCGGCGACGTGGCGGCGAGTTACGACTTCGGTGGCCAGCGGGGACTGAGTGCGTTCACCGGCGGTGGCGGCGCTGGAAGCGAGAGCGAGGGCACCGGGGGCGACCTCACCGTTCGCGAGGTGTCCGATACGCTCGAGGAGGTCGCCGCCGCCGAGGGCTCGGGGAGCCAGGATCGCAAGGTCGACCTGCTCTTTGGACTGTTCAATCGCTGCTCGAGCGAGGAGGCGCGTTACCTCGCCCGGATCGTCCTCTCGGAGATGCGCATCGGGGTCGGCGAGGGGGCAGTGCGGGACGCGATCGCCGAGGCCTTCGACGTGCCCGCAGAGCGGGTCGAGCGCGCCCTGCAGGTGTCGAACGACTACGGGCAGGTCGCACGGATCGCCCGCGAGGAGGGGCTCGAGGGACTCGACGCGATGGACCTCGAAGTCGGCCGGCCCGTTCAGGCGATGCTCGCCCAGGCCGGGACGGTGACCGACGCGCTCGAGGAGTGGGAGGAGGCCGGCGTGGAGTGGAAATACGACGGGGCTCGCGTGCAGTTACACCACGATCCCGCCGGCTCCGGAGGGGCGACGGCGGAGACCCGTGTCTTCTCGCGGAACATGGAGGAGGTCACCGACGCGCTGCCCGAAGTCGTCGAGTTCGCCGCGGACCACCTCGAGGAACCCGCGATCCTCGACGGCGAGGTCGTCGCGATCGACGCCGACGGCTCGCCGTTACCGTTTCAAGAGGTGCTCAAGCGCTTCCGCCGGAAACACGACGTCGCGAAGGCCCGCGAGGCCGTCTCGGTCCGGCCGGTCTTCTTCGACTGTCTCCACGCCGGCGGCGACGACCTGCTCGCGGAGCCGTTGACGACGCGCCACGACCGGCTTCGATCGGTCCTGGTGGACTCGACCGTCGATTCCGGAGCCGTCGACGACGAGGATATCGAGGGACTCTCCCTGCTGTGGCGTACCGACGACCCCGAGGAGATCGAGTCGATCGACGCCGACGCCCTCGAGGCGGGCCACGAGGGGATCATGCTCAAAGACCCCGACTCGACGTACTCGCCGGGACGACGCGGGAAGCACTGGCGGAAGCGAAAACCGGACGTCGAGACGCTCGATTGCGTCGTTACCGGTGCGGAGTGGGGCGAGGGCCGTCGGGCGACGTTCCTCGGGACCTTCGAACTGTCCGTGCGTGCGGGCGACGACTTAGAGACCGTCGGTAAGGTCGCGACCGGAATCACCGACGAGAAGTTGGCGGAACTGACGGAACTGCTCGAGCCCCACGTCGCTGCCGAGGAGGGACAAGACGTCGACCTCGAGCCCGCGGTCGTCTTCGAAGTCGGCTACGAGGAGATCCAGTCCTCGCCGACGTACTCGTCGGGATACGCGCTCCGGTTCCCTCGGTTTCAGGGCGTCCGGCCCGACAAGGACCCCGCGGACGCCGACTCGCTCGAGCGACTCGAGCGCCTTCGGGGGTAGTAAGCGACCGGCCGTATCCCTCCTGACAACTGCGTCTCCGGTGGACGCGTCGTCGCCTCGTCCGAGACGCCACGGCTTTGTATACTGAACCCAATACTCCACCAATGACTAGCATCCGCCCGGACGAACTGGCCGAGCGCCTCGAGTCGGGAGACGACCCGTTTCTGCTCGACATCCGTCCGAAGTCGGCCTTCCAGTCGAACGCGATCGAGAACAGTCACAACCTTCCCGTTTACCAAGCGTTGCGACGCGGTGACGACGCGGCGTTACGCGACAGACTCGAGGAGATTCCTGCCGACGAAGACGTGGTCGTGATATGCAAGATGGGGATGGTCGCCAAGCGGGCGACGAGCCTGCTGGTCGAGGAGGGATACGACGCAGCGACGCTTGCGGGTGGCATGAGTGGCTGGACCGGCTATCGGAACGGCTCCCTGGGATACAAATTGCGGTCGTTGCTCTGGCGGCTTCGGTAGGACCGGTATCACGCCGGCAACGGAACTGCCACGTCCGTCCTATAGCAGTAGATAGTAGCACAGTTTATTTACTCAGATATATACTCGAAACCGAATCGGGCGAGTCGGTAACGACAGATGCGAATCTGACCCTGGCACTTCTCTCAGCCACCGATGATATTGGCAGAGCCGTACTGAATACAGAGCGCGACTGCGACACGAGTCGAAGGTCGATCTACGAAGGGGAGTGACCGGTCAGTAGAGGGGAGGCAGTTTCCGGAGCCGTACTCCATCTGGCTGGTGCTGGTAAAGCGACCTCCTGAAGTGAGCGGTCAATTCTATCACCAGAAAGCATTTATTGGTAATGTATATTCAGTTTCACATGACCACGCCCTTGACTATCGATCGGTACAAGGAGAACGCAGTTCCGCTGACCCTATTCCTCATAACGGCGGTCGCCGTCCTCATTGTTCCCCCGATCGTTGAGGGGGAGTTGGGGGTATATGGCGCGGTCTGGATCGTGATTGTAATAGCTTTTGTGACCGTGTTTCCGTATGCATGCGTCGTCGCGGTGGGGACTCTTCCACTTCTGTACGCTGATATTGCGAGTTTTGCGGCACCTGATACGGACGCCGATGCCTTCCATTCGTTCTCGTGGAACGCAGCCCTACGACACGTGGTGGCTGGATTCTCATATGTGGTAGGAGCAGCCATAGTTGGCGCCATCGGAATTGGCACTCAGATGACGGTGCTGGTGGACTATACGATACTAGATGGCTTCCACCCGTCGTTCCTGATCGGAAGCATGATCGTCGCGGTGGCTTTCGTCCGCGCCCAGTTGTGGCGATACGACAGGCCCCTGCGCACACTCCCGCTCCGTACGGTCTTCGGGACGCTGGTACTCGGAGGTCTGCTGGCTCTGTCCATAGTCGCTGCCTTCTGGGTGTTCAATGATGCGCCGGCCTACCTCTAAGCATACCTGATAGACACTCTACTGTTCAGTTCGCACACGAAGCGAGCAGATGGTTCACCGGTTTCGACGCGAAACAAACGGAGCCGTCGTGCTGAACTTATTCTCTGTATTCAGTACGTCGTTTCTGGCAGTGATCGGAGAGGTGAACGCCCGTTCCGGTAACGTCTCGATCTATACTGAACGTGGATTTCACGCCTAACTCTGAATAAAGAAACCGTATTACCAACGACTGATAGTGACAACTGAACGTTATTACACACCTGCTCGTACGACGGCGGTTCGATCAGTGTGTCACTCGTTTCGGTGCCGACGATAGCCGATTCGCTCGGACGCGTTCGGCCGCGATTCGGCAGCGACTCGCGGTTCCCGCCGGTCACTGCCCACTCCGAGGCCGTCGCTCACCCCTCGTCACCCCTCACCGCGGCCCGAGCCGTGTCACGGCGGATCGGCGGGTCAGGGCGGAACGACTGACCATATGTAAGCACCCTTAAGAGCCACGGGAGACAGGATTCGCGTATGCAACCGCGCGACCTGTCCGATCACGTCGCATACGAGGCGGGTCGAGGCATCGAGGAGGTCGCCCGCGAACTCGGGCGCGACCCCTCGGAGTTCATCAAACTCGCCTCGAACGAGAACCCCCACGGCCCGTCGCCGGCCGCCGCCGTGGCGATCCGCGAGACCGCCTCGAGCGTGAGTTCGTACCCGAAAGCCGCCCACGCCGACCTGACGACCGCCGTCGCCGCCCGCTGGGGCGTGACCGACGAGCAAGTCTGGCTGGCAAACGGCGGCGACGGCGCGATCGATTACCTCCACCGGGCGACCCTCGAGCCGGGGGACGACGTGCTCGTTCCCTCGCCCGGCTTCGCCTACTACGGGATGAGTTCCCGGTTCCACCACGGCGACGTCCGGGAGTACGACCTCGAGCGCGAGGACGATTTCGAACAGGACGCCGACGCGGTCCTCGAGCGTTACGAGGGCGACCGGCTGGTCTTCGTCACGAGCCCGCACAACCCGACCGGCTCGACGATGCCCCTCGAGGAGATCGAGCGCCTCGCCGACGCAACCGACGACGAGACGCTGATCGCCGTCGACGAGGCCTACGGCGAGTTCGCCGATCGCGACAGCGCCGTCGCGCTGATCGAGGGGCTGGACGGCTTCGAGGCCCGCGACGACGTCGCGGTCCTCCGGACGTTCTCGAAGGTCTACGGGCTCGCCGGCGTTCGACTCGGCTACGCCGTCGTCCCCGAGGAGTGGGCCGACGCCTACGCCCGCGTGAACACGCCGTTCGCGGCGAGCGAGCTCGCCTGCCGGGCCGGCCTCGCCGCCATCGACGACGAGGAACACGTCGTGCGAACCGTCGAGACGACCCGCGAGGCACGCGCGTACATGCGCGAACACGTCGACGCTCACGTCTGGGAGAGCGAGGGCAACTTCGTCCTCGTCGACGTCGGCGACGCCTCGGCCGTCGCGAACGAAATGCAAGACCGCGGCGTCATCGTCCGGGACTGCTCGAGTTTCGGCCTGCCGGGCTGTATCCGCATCACCTGTGGTACCGAGGCGGAAACCGAACGCGCGGTCGAAACGCTCAACGCCGTCCTCAAGGACCTCGATCTCGAGACGCAGCCGCCGGGCGATTCGACGGCGGAGGTCGCGGACTCATGAGGGTCGCGGTCACCGGCACACCGGGCACGGGGAAGACGACCGCGACGGCGCGACTCGAGTCCCGATGGGAGGCCCACGACGGGACGGACGACGGGTCGACGCCCGACCTCGAGGTGATCCACCTCAACCGGGTGCTCGAGGAAGCGGGACTCTACACCGAGGTCGACGCGGAACGGGAGAGCAAGGTCGCCGACCTCGAGGCCCTCGAGGAGTGGCTCGCGGACCGCGAGGACGTCGTGATCGAATCGCACCTCGCCCATCACTTCGACGCCGACCGGGTCGTCGTGTTGCGGTGTCACCCGGAGGCGCTCGAAGAGCGACTGCTCGAGCGTGGCGAAACCGAGGCGAAGGCCCGCGAGAACGCCGAGAGCGAGGCACTCGACGTGATTCTCTCCGAAGCCGTCGAGGAACACGACCTCGAGTCGGTCTACGAGATCGATACCACAGATCGCGATCCGGACGCCGTCGCGAGCGACCTCGAGGCGGTGACGGCGGGCGAGCGCGAACCGAGTGCCGGCGACGTCGACTTCGTGGAGTACCTCGTATGACACTCGATCGATTTCGACCGTACGTGTCGCGGTTCCTCGACCCGTTCGTCGAGGGCTTCGACCGGCTCGGACTGACGCCAAACGGCGTGAGCGTGATCGCGTTCGGCATGGCGATCCTGGCCGCGGTCGCATTCGCCCTCGGCGGGCTCGAGGACCCGATCTGGTACGTCGCGGCGGCCGTGTTAGTCTTCCTGAACGGCTGGCTCGATATCGTCGACGGCGCGCTCGCACGCGAGCAGGAGGTCGCCTCGGCCGGCGGAGACCTGCTCGATCACGTCCTCGATCGGTACGCGGACATCGTCGTCATCGCCGGGCTAGCTGCGGGCCTCGAGGACTTCCTGCTGGGCTTTGCCGCGGTGACCGGCGTCGTCATGACCTCGTATCTGGGGACGCAGGCCCAAGCGGTCGGTCTCGACCGGGTCTACGGCGGGCTCGTCGGTCGCGCCGATCGGCTGGCGATCATCGGTATCGCCGGCTTCCTCGCCTATCCGCTGGCGGGGACGACGCTGGGCGGGGTGACGCTCGTCGGCTGGCTGCTCGTCTTCCTCGCGGTCGTCGGCCACCTGACTGCGCTCCAGCGCTTTTACTACTCCTGGGTCGCCCTCGAATACTAACCGCGTCCGGCCGCTGAAACCGATTTCTACGGGCTGAAACCGCGCCGCATCCTTTATCCCTTACCGCGATATAGGACCCCACATGGTTCAGTGCGAGATGTGTGGGGCCGAGACGTCGTCCCCGAACACCATCAAAGTCGAGGGCGCGAAGCTAGACGTGTGTTCGAACTGCACGGACTTCGGCACTGAAGTCAAAGATACCTCGAGTTCCAGCGGGTCGACGAAGTACTCGACCAGTTCGAGTTCGTCCTCGAGTGGGGGCGGTCAGTCGACTGCCTCGAGTGGGAGTACCTCGAGTTCGGGTGGCTCGAGCCAGCGCCGCTCGGACATGTTCGACGACATGGACGAACTCGCGACGGATTACGACGATCGGGTCCGGACGGCCCGCGAGAGCAAGAGCCTGAGTCAGTCGGATCTCGCCAACGAACTCAACGAGAAAGCGAGCCTGATCCGCAAGATCGAACGCGGGGACACGCTCCCGAGCGATCGCGTCCAGTCCAAACTCGAGAACTTCCTCGAGATAGAACTGAGCGCCGAGGGAAGCTCCGGCGACGATTCGGAATGGTCGGGTGGCTCCTCGACCGGGAGCTACACGCTGGGTGACGTCGTCAAGCGGAAGGACTGAGACGGTTTGCTGTCCCGATGTCCCGGTGGGACCGCAGGGCGGTCCCGGTCCCACCGGCACTGACGGACGGGAGACCGTCTGAGACGGGCCGCTGTCAGTCCGTGTGGCACGTTGCCCACGCTGTCTTACGCGTCGCCGACTCGCAAACTATTTCTTTCGGGCGGGTGCGGTTGGCCCTATGTTCGTCCTCGTCAACCTGAAGACGTATCCATGCGATCCGATCGCAGTCGCGGAAGCCGTTCGCGACGTCGACGAAACAACCGACGCCCGGCTGGCCGTCGCGCCGCAGGCGGCTCAGCTAGAGCGAGTCGCCGAGACCGGCGCGGAGACGTGGGCTCAACACGTCGACTCGATCGAACACGGGAGCAACACCGGCCACACGCTCGCCGAAAGCGTCGCCGACGCCGGCGCGGTCGGCACACTGATCAATCACTCCGAGCGCCGGCTGAAACTGGCCGACATCGACGGTGCCGTTCGGGCGGCCCAGCGGGCCGACCTCGAGACGGTCGTCTGTGCGAACAATCCGGCCCAGATCGGCGCGGCCGCGGCGCTGGGCCCCGATTCGGTCGCCGTCGAGCCGCCGGCACTCATCGGCACCGGGACGCCGGTCAGCCAGGCCGATCCCGACGTCGTCGAAGACGCGGTCGACGCGGCCGCCACCGTCGACGCCGACGTCTCCGTTCTCTGCGGGGCGGGTATCAGTACGGGCGACGACGTCGTCGCCGCGGGCGATCTCGGGGCCGAAGGCGTCTTGCTCGCCAGCGGCGTCGCGAAAGCCGACGATCCGAAAGCAGCGCTCGAGGACCTCGTCGAGCCGCTTTGAGCGCGATCCTCGCCGTCGAAGCGACACCCTTGAACGGATGGGCCGCTCCGGAGGCCCAGCGAGCGGGACGGGTGCCGACCGACTTTTCTGGATACCCGCCGAACGGAGACGTATGACCGACGACGGGTCCGGTGCCGAGGGGGACGGCGAGCGCGGGGACGACGCGTCCGCGGGGGAGCGACCCGTGGCCGTCACGCTGGAGAACCGACTGATGAGCCACGGCATCTACGTGACGTCGGTGGCGTGGATGGACGGGACCGAGCCACCCGGCGAAGACGGTGTCGGGATCGAACTCGAGTACGAAGTCGTCTCCGAGGCAGCCGCTGTCACGGACGACGAGGTCGGTGCCGTCCTGCGGACCCTTCTGACGATCGGCGACGAACGGGAGTGGACACCGGGACGCCTCGAAGTAACGTCACTGACGACCGATGGGGACGTTCGTGGCTGGTGGTACGTCGAACGCGAGTGGTTCGACGGACTCGGCGAGGAACTTTCCGAACTCGAGTTCTCCCAGCGCGTACTGTCTACCATCAAGAATTACCGAGAATAACTGGCCGGGCGTTACAGACGATCGAGAGATAGATTAATGACGACGCACACGTCTGTGTACCGTAGGCGATGAGATGACCGGAGAACAGCTGTACGTTTCCCACGCCCCCGGCGATCTCGAGCTCGTCCAGGACCTGTTCTCGACGGTCAAGAACTTCCCCTTCGGCGTGCACATCGCGCTCGAGGAGGTCGAATCCGGACGGTCCCGAAAGCGACTCGAGGGGCGACTCGCCAACAGCAATATCGTCGTCGCGGTGTTGACCGCGGACGCGGCCGAGAACCGGTGGATCAACCAGGAGATGGGGTATGCGGTGGCCAAGGGAATTCCCGTCCTCCCGGTGTACGACGAGTCCGTCAGTCGTCGCGGATTCGTCAGTGACGTCGAAGGCATCACGATCGATCGAAACAACCTCTCGTTTACGATCTTCAATCTGCTCTGTCGACTGCGAAGCGAACTCGCGCCGCTGGGGGCGCTGTCCGTTCCCAACTGGTATATCAGGTTCCCGTGTACGATTCCCGACTGTGGCCACCCGGTCACGCTCGAACTCGAGCAGGGACAGACGAAACTCTGGAAACTCCACAAACACGGGAAACTCCTGACGACGTCGTGTGAGGACTGTGGATCGACCTATTTCTTCAATCCCGCCACGATCGGGTTCGTGAGCCGCGACGACGGAGCCTCCCCTTAGTCCTCTTCACGGAGCCGTTCGTAGGCATCGGTAACGAGCGTGAACGCGGACTGGCTGCCGCTTTGGCGGTCCGGATGGGCGCGTTTGACCTGTCGGTGAAACGCCTCGCGGATCGCCTCATCGCTCGCGTCGGCGTCCACACCGAGCACCTCGCGGGCTCTCGTTCTTCGCATGGCCACGTCGGCGACGATCCCTCGCTCCTCGGCATCGGCCGTGCAGTCGGAACAGAGCCGTTCGGTCCGTCCGTCGATCGTCGTGACGCGGAAGCGTTCCTCGACGACCCGCTCGTGGCACTGCCGACAGCGATCGTGATCCGTGTCGGGATCGCTGGTGGACGTGTGGGAGGCCGTCCGCGAGCCGATTGGGCCACCACCGTCCGGATCGCTCCTGTCGTCGTCACCATCGGGATCCGGTGCCTGGGCGAGACACGACGGACAGCAGGTCAGCGCGGTCCCATCGTCGAGGATCACGTCCTCGAGTTCGGCCGCGAGGTACCTGCCGGTACAGCCGTCGCAAGTGGCCCGTCGCTGGTCGAACGCGGTCCCCGTCCGAACGGCCGCTCTCGCGTGGGGTTCACAGTCAGGGCAACAGACGACTTCGTCGCCGTTCGGCATCGTCACCGTCGTCGATTCCTCGCGGGAAACCGTTCGGCCACAGCCCTCACAATCGGCCCGGCGGTTGCCGACCACAGCCATCACTCGAGCGGTTCGGGCCGGCCGTATATTAGTTCTGTTGCTGACAGTCTCGGTCGGTGCCGACGTCCCGCCCGATCGACCCCCGCTCCGAACGACGGCTGCCGTAGGATCGTCTTACTGGAGGGGGTCGAACGGGGTCGTGTGACCACCGATTCTGAACGGAGCCGATAACGAAGTGACCACCCCTCGTCCGTGCGACCGTGCGAGGCACTCCTCGCACGACGCGTTGTCCGTTGGACGGTACTCGGCGGCTAGCCGTCGAGTCCCTCCTCACAGGTCGTGACGGCAGGCGAGTAGCAGCCGCCGACCCACGATCGAAACCGGGGAATCAATGGGATCGCAGAACTGAGAGCCACGTATGGACACGGCAGTTCAGACGGAGGCTCGTACCGCCACGGCCGATCGCGAACGGATCGCAACCGCCGTGGTCGACGTCGTCCTCATCGCCGGCCTGGTCTTGCTCGGGCGCATCGAACACGGCGTCAATCCGATCGCCGAACCGATCGCGTCACTCGAGACGGTCGCACCGTTCGTGATCGGCTGGGCCGCTATCGCAGCGCTCGCCGGTATTTACACCCGCGACCGTCCCGTGGGGAAAGAGCGCCTCCGACTGACGACCCTGAGTTGGATCGCAGCAGCGAACGTCGGACTCATGCTTCGGGCCTCCGCGCTGTTCGATGGGGGGGCGACGTGGCCGTTCCCGCTCGTGATCACCGGCTTCGGACTGATCGTCCTGCTCGGGTGGCGGGCCGCGTACATGCTGTACCGATCGGTGACGAACTAAATCGAGGGAGCCCGTCTCGAGGCGACGGACGTGAGCCGGATCGACCCTCTTCGAGAGCGATGGATTTCTATGCGGAAGGGAGTAGATCGCGTCACCGTATCGAACGTCGGATGATGAGGACGTTGAGGGACGAGACGCACAGATCGGGCGACGAGCCACAATAATTCGAAATCGATCGAGCCGGGCCATAAGTTACGAGAATACCACACAAGGATTTTCGATTAGAGACACATCCACCACGAGCCAATTATGGGAAACGCTTATATGGGAATTTCTCCTACTATAGAATAGATTATGACTGGATATTACGACATTGTTCTCGGCCTCATCCCAGTCGCACTGCTCGGTATCACCGCGGCTCTCACCGTCGTCGGGATCTCGTGGACTGCGGCGGTACCGCTCGGTTCGCTGGTCGCGATGGGGATCATCGGGCACGCAATGTTCGTCAATACGCCAGCAAACACCGCCGACGAACCCCAGTCGGCGCGGCCGCCGATCAACGCCGACTGATCCGATCTCTCTCCGTCGCCCTCTCCCAGTATTCCCGGTTTCGGTTCCTTTTCCCGTCTCCGATTCGTGGTGTTTGATATGACTGACACGCTGTTTCTGACCAGCGCGGAGGTTGCCGACCTCGCAACGCCGGCAGAGTACGTCGACGCCGTCCGCGAGGGATATCGCCAGCGCGGCGAGGGGGCACCGGCCAAGCCGCGATCGAAGTTCCTGCGTGGCGATCCCGAGGGCATGTTCACCGCCTACGCTGCCATCCTTCCCGAGACGGGCGCGATGGGCGGCTACATGTACAGCGCGGGCTTCGGTGCCGTCGACGGCTGGTTTATGACCCCACTCTTCGACGCCGAGAGCGGTGCCCCGCTCGCCCTCCTCGATGGCGCGAGCATGAACCCGTTCAAGACCGGAGCCGCCGGTGCCGTCGGCGTCGACGAACTCGCCCGCGAAGACGCCGACACCCTCGCGATCATCGGTAGCGGCGCACAGGCGCGGGGCCAACTCCACGCCACCGCCACGGTCCGTGACTTCACCGAGGTGCGGGTCTACTCGCCGACCCCCGAGAACCGCGAGTCGTTCGCTGCCGACTTCGACGACGCCCTCGCGGCCGACGTCCACGCGGTCGACTCGAGTACGGCCGCCGTCGCCGACGCGGACGTCGTGATCACGGCCACGCAGGCCAACGAGCCGGTCGTCGACGGCGACGACATCGCGCCCGGGACCCACATCACCGCGATGGGCCAGTACTCGCCGGACGCGCGGGAACTGGACGCGAACACGATCGCGAACGCGACCTACGTCCCGGACCTCCGCGAACGGGCGACGTTCGACGCCGGCTCGTTCATGCAGGCCCTCGAGGAGGGGGCGATCACCGAGGACCACGTGCACGCGGAACTGGGCGAGGTCGTCGCCGGGACGGAACCCGGCCGGACGAGCGACGACGAGATCACCGTCTTCGATAGCGGCGGGACGGGCATCGAAACGGTCGCCGCGGCGTACCTGCTCTACGAGCGCGCCAGCGAACAGGGGCTCGGACAGACGATCGAGTTCGCACCGGCGAGCGAAGCGCTGACGGGGAACTAGGCGCTCGAGAGTGCGGCTTTCGGCGACGAAGCCGACGGAACGACGCCGGTAGCTACGTTATGAACGAAAACAGGATGTACGCACCGCTGAGCGACAGCACCGGCGTGAGTACCCAGAGGACGACGATCCGGGCCGTTGCTGCGGGGTCGAACAGGCTTTCGGCGGCCAGTTCGCTCGGTCGTTCCTCGCCGATCGGCGGGACGCCGCCGTCCGAGACCTGTTCGTCCGGGTCGGGGGCGTCCCCTTCGGAGAGGTCGCCGACCGTCGGGCTCGCGGGCGTGTCGTCGGCGGCGTCGGTCGGTGAAGCCGCGAGTGACCCCGTCGTCAACTCCGGGATCGACTCCTCGGTCGGAGCCGGCGTCGCGATTTCCACGAGCGTGCGCGCGCGACTCGCCCGCCCCCAGCCCAGGCCGATGATACAGGACGTCGTACTCACCGCGAGGCTGGCCGGAATTCCGAGCCAGGAGAGGACGGTGATGATCGTCGCCCCCACCGTCGAAACGATGAGCGCTGCCAGGATCGGGAGATCGGTAATGTCGTTGCCCACCGTCGCCAGCGTCCGTCGGGCGATCGTGAACCCGCCGAGGCTGATCGACCCGACCGCCAGGAGAATCGCCGGGCTGGGGTCGATACTCCCGCTCCCGACCAGCGGCGCGACCGCGTTCGCGGCGTTCGACGCCCCGGCACTGAACCCCATGTAGCACGCGATCACGACCACCAGTGTCGCGCCACCGACATCTCTGGTCGCCGCGTTTTGGTTGATCCTGGGCCGGGGAATCCGCCCTCGAGTATCGACGGCGATCAACGGGTCTCGCAGGCGGCCGAACGCGAACTTGGCGTCGAGGTAGGGGTACAGATACCGGCCGATGATGGCTCCCACCGAAGCGGCGGTCAACGGGGCGACGATCCACGCAGAGAGGATCGTGAACATCAGGGCAGCGTCGAGCGTCCCCGTCGCCAGCCCGAGCCCGACGATGGCACCGACCGCGGTCATCGACGTCGACGCCGGGACGCCGTAGGCGTTCGACACCAGGAGCGAGAGGCCGGTGAAAAAGAGGACGCCCACGCTCGCTTCGGGCGAGAAGACTGCCGCGTCGACGATCCCGCTGCTCATCGTCTCGATGACGTTGCGCCCGACGGTCCACGCGCCGACGAACGCGAAGACGGTGAAAAGCGCCGCGGCGGTGACCTTTCTGACGATCCGGCTCCCGACCGCCGGTCCGAAGGCGACGCCGGTCGAAGAGCCGCCGATGTTGTACCCGACGAACACCGCAACCAGCAACCCGATGACGAGTACTGCCTCTGCCATGCGCTGTTCTTTGTCGGAGGGAAGGAGAAACCCCGCCTCTTAGGATCGGGTTACGTCCGACGCCGCCGTCGGCAGTCGACGTCCCGGATTCGACGACGGGACACGAGGTGCGCTACTCGCCTGCGGGCCGAATCTTGAACCCGTAGCGGGTGACGCCTTCCTGCGTGTAGATCCGGCGGATCGTCGTTTCGATCCGGTCGCCGACCGAGAAATCGGCGGGGTCCGCGTCGGTCCCCATCGCGGGGGCGCTGACCGTCTCGTCGCCGCCGTCCGTTTCGAGCGCGACGATCGCGGCCGCGTAGTCGCCCGATTTGGCCTGCTGTTCGGCGAACTCGGGCGGCGCGCCGCCCTGCGAGATGGTCGTGACCGCTTCGATGGTCCCCTCCCCCGCGAGTTCGACGGGGTCGTACTCGGCGAGCGCCCCGCAGTCGTCACAGGCCCCTTCCGGCGGGAACGAGAGCGCACCGCACTCCGAACAGCGACCGGCCGCGAGCCGGTAGCGCTGGGGAATCGAGCGCCGCCAGGAGGGAACGCTGACGTAAGCGCCGCCGCCCGAGGGCGGCCCAGTGGTCACGACGCCGCGCTGGCGAAGGTACTCGGCGTAGGAAAGCGGGTCCGCGCCCTCGAGTGCGGTTTCCACCGGTACGTTCCCGTCCGCTTCGACGACCATGGCATCGGCACCCGCGCCGCTGCCGTGGGAGACCGCGAGGACGGAGTCGTAGCCGTCCTCGAGCGCGCTCGCGAGCGACAGCGGAACGCTCGCAGCGCCCAGATCGCCCAGTTCGTGGACCGTCGCGGCGGCCCGAATCTCGTCGGTGCCGACGCCGGCCGCGCCCGCAGCGCGGTAGGGGAGCTTCCCGTCGGGGGCCTGAATCGCGGCCGCGTCGGGCTCGGGCTCGACCTCAAGACCGGCGACGGCCCCGCCGATCGTCTCGGTAAAGGCCTGCCGGTCGTACTGGGTGACGCCAAGGCCCTGCGTCTCGTCCTCGTCGGTGTTGCGGAACCGGGTTCCGGGATACGGCGCGGCGTACTCGGCTCGATCGACGATCTCGGCCGGACCCTCGCGTTCGAGGACGAACGCGGCCCCACCGGCTCCGGCGGCGTGGTCCACGCCGTCGTCGGGATCGCCCTTCGGTGCGTCGGCGGCGACGACGAGCGCAGTGGTCGCGTCGGCCTCGAGCGCGTCCAGGCCGGCCCAGAGCGCGCGCGTTCCGGCTCGCGTGCTGCCGGTGAAGACGTGACGGGTCGTCGACTCGGAGAGGGCGAGCATCGCGCCCAGCCGGGCGGTGGGGTCCTCCTCGGCTTCCGGCGGTCGCGAGGATGCAAACGCCAGCCAGTCGATTTCGCTGGGATCGGTCGCCGCGGCCTCGAGGGCTCGCGCCGCAGCCTCGGAGCCCATCGTCAGGGCGTCCTCGTCGGCCGAGGGGACGGCCTTCTCGGTGACGCCAGCGGCGTGGAACTGTCCCCAGGCCTCCTCGAAGGCCTCGCTACTGATGCGGAACCGTGGCGCGTAGGCACCGACGCCGGTGATCGCGCTCATGCTGTCACCTCCTGCTCTTTCTCGAACACGTGAACGACGGCGGCACCACCGCTGCCGCCGACGTTGTGGGTCAGCCCGCGGGTCGGGTTCTCGACCTGTCGCTCGCCGGCCTTGCCGGAGAGCTGTTTGAACGCTTCGACGACCTGCCCCGCGCCTGTCGCGCCGATGGGGTGGCCCTTGGACTTGAGCCCGCCGGAGGTGTTGACCGGGAGTTCGCCGCCGAGTTCGGTCGCGCCGGACTCGATCAGTCGGCCGGCCTCGCCCGTCTCACAGAAGCCCAGGTCCTCGTAGGCCAGCAGTTCCGCGATGGCGAAGCAGTCGTGGACCTCCGCGAAGTCCAGGTCGTCGGGCTCGACGTCGGCCATCTCGTAGGCCGTTTCGGCGGCGCGCTGGCTCGCCGGGATGCCGGTGTAGGTGTCGCGCTGGAAGAGGCCGACGGTGTCGCTGCCGGCACCGACGCCGGCGACGCGGATGGGGTCGTCCGTGTAGTCGTCGACGACGTCCTCGCTGACGATCAGGGCACAGGCCGCGCCATCCGAGGTCGGACAGCAGTGATAGAGGTTGAGGGGATCGGCGACGACCGGCGCGGACTGGGCGTCCTCGAGCGAGCACTCGAAGCCCAGTTGCGCGTGGGGGTTCTTCGCGCCGTTCGCGTGGTTCTTGACGGCGACCCGCGAGAGCTGTTCGCGCGTGGTGCCGTACCGTTCCATGTGGACGCTGGCCATCTGGGCGTAGACCCCGGAGAACGTCGTCCCGGAGAGTCGCTCCCACTCGGTCTCCCCGGAGACGCCGAGCCAGTACTTCGTCGCGTCCGAACTCGTGTCGGACATGATCTCGAAGCCGCCCGCGAGGACGACGTCGGCCATCCCCGACTTGACCGCCTGGACGGCCTGTCTGACGGCGTATCCGCTGGCCGCACAGGCGTTTTCGACCCGCGTCGTCGGCACGCCGTCGAGGCCGACGTGTTCGGTCACTGCGGGGCCGGAAAGACCGAGTTGGCGGCCGCCGACGCCGAGGTTGCCGACGAACGCTTCGTCGACGTCCGCGGCCTCGAGTCCCTTCGGAACGCTCGCCGTCGCTGCGTCGAACGCCGTGCGGAACAGCGACCGGTAGCTTTCCGACGGGAATGCCCCGTAATCCGACTGTCCCGCGCCGACGAGGTAGGCGTCTCGCATACTCGCCCTTCTGATGGCCGCTGTGAAATAAGTGTACACTTGGTCACGATCGTTCGTGCAGAACGGGTCCCGACGGGCCCGGCTCGATGGCCACTCGCTGGCCGGCTCGGGGAGGGATACCGGTGGCGGTGTGATTCCGCGACTGCTCCGTCGAATCACGTCCGGAGGGCGACTCGAACGGGGCTTCGATCAGCGTCGCCCCGGCCGCTCGCAGTCGCTGGGAACCGGCCGATTTCGACTCCCACGGCGACCGCGGACGTGATCGGTCGCCCCGCTTCGATGGAATTCAGGAATACTGAAACGCGACGCGGGATTCAAGCGGCTCGTCCGCGTATCTCCGGTATGTCACGCGCGGACGAACTCGTGTCCGTCCTCGAGCGGACCGACTCGCTGGCGATCGTCTGCCACGACAATCCCGACCCGGACTGTCTCGCCAGCGCACTCGCCCTCGAGGCGATCGCGCTCGACCACGACGTCGAGGACGTGACGATCGCCTACGGCGGCGAGATCTCTCATCAGCAAAACCGCGCGTTCGTCAACTTGCTCGAGATCAGTTTGCAGACCCTCTCGGAGACCACGATCGGAGCGTACGATAGCGTGAGTTTCGTCGACCACTCCAGACCGGGCGCGAACACCGAAGTGTCGGCGAGCGTCACGCCCGACATCGTCGTCGATCACCACCCCGGCGAATCGGTGGACGCCGCCTTCGCGGACGTTCGTGAGGAGTACGGCGCGACCGCGACCATCTTCATCGAGTACCTCCAGGAACTCGAGGTCGACCTCACGACGCGGCTGGCCTCCGCACTGCTCTTTGCGCTCCACCGGGAGCGTCTGGACTTCGTTCGCGAGCCCACGCGACGGGAGTACGAGGCCGCACTCGCCGTCTACCCCGACGTGGAACTGGAGATCTTGGAGCAACTGTACGGCAGCGCCTTTTCGCCGGGGACGCTGGACGCGATCGGACGGGCCATCGCCAGCCGGGAACGCCGGGGCTCGTCGCTCGTCGCGAGCGTCGGGAAGACCGGTGAGACGGATGCGCTCCCCCAGGCTGCGGACTACCTCCTCAACCTCGAGGGCGTCGACACGGTGTTGGTCTACGGCATCGTCGACGACGTGATCCGGCTCAGTGGGCGCTCGATCGATCCACGGGTCAACATCGGCGAGACGCTGGAAGCGGGCTTCGACGAACTGGGTGCGGTCGGCGGCCACCACGACATGGCCGGCGGCCGGATCGAACTCGGACTCTTCGCCGACAACAACGACGACGCCGACGAACTGCTCGCGTTCGTCGGTGGGCGACTCACCCGTCGGTTCTTCGACGCGTTGAACCTCGACGACTGAGACGGGCTCCTGTCGGTCGGTGCCGGCACGCCCACACAGCGGGTCGCAGGTGCGTCGGGACCCACTAACGGCAGGCCGTACGCGGGCACCCTCGAGCGACCGGTCGGCGTCGCGAGCCGCTACTCGATGTCGATCGAGCGTGCCTCCTCGCTTGCCTCCCGTTTCGGGAGGTGGATCGTCAGAATCCCGTTGTTGACGCTTGCCATTACGCCATCGACGTCGATCGGAGCGGGCAGTCGAAGCTGCCGACTGAACGATTGTGTCTTTCGCTCGCGCCGGATGTAGTTCTCGTCACCGTTCTCCTGGCGGTGCTCACGCTCGCCCGAGATGGCCAGCGTGTCGCCGGTAAGCCGTAACTCGAGGTCGTCGCTCTCGTATCCCGGCACGTCGACGGTGACGACGAACTCGTCTTCCTCGTCGGCGAGGTCCAGACTCGTCTCCGAACCGCCCATCGAGAGGTCGAGTTGGCTCCGGTTGTCGACCTGGGTTTCCCACGATCGGGCTGCCGTTTCGATCTGGCGATTCAATCGCTCGAGCAGGTCGTCGATTCCGTCGAAGGGACGAGGTCGATCTGACATGCTATCACCGACCGGAGCTACGTTGCCGACGGCGAAAAAGGCAACCCCCCGGGGGACTGCCGGTCCGATACACTAATCCGTTTGCGGGTAAATTTCCCGGCAGAACTGGATGAAGGGCTGGTCGTTTTTACGCTCCCGCCCGTACTACTGAGCGTGACGGACGCACTATTCGTAGTCAGCGAAGAAGGGTACTGGGGAGAAGAATGCGTCGAGCCACTCGATACGCTCACCGCAGCCGGCGTCGAGATTACGGTCGCGACGCCGTCGGGGAGCCCACCGGTCATCGACGAGCGATCGCTCGACCCCGAACAGGTCGACGAAGAGACCGTCGAACACGTCCGTGAGGTCCACGAGAACGACGAGCGGCTGAACGATCCGATCCCGGTTGCACAGGCCGACGCCGAGGGGTACGACGCCGTCGTCTTCCCCGGCGGTCACGGGACCGCGTGGGACATCAATCAGGACAAACACGCCCGGGAGTTGCTCCGTGATATCGTCGAGGGCGACGGCAAGGCGCTCGTCGTCTGCCACGCCGTCGGCATGCTCGGGTTCGCCCGCGACAGCCACGGCGCGTTCATCGTCAACGGTCGTGACGTGACCGGCTTCCCCAACGAGTGGGAAGAGGGCATCGTTGACGAGGCCGACCGGATGCCCGACGGTCGGAAACTGCCCTACTGGACCGAAGACGAAGTGAAAGCCGCCGGCGGGAACTGGGATGCCGAACTCGATTCCGCGACCAGCGTCACCGTCGACGGCGACCTGATTACCGCCCGCGGTCCCGGCTCCTCGAGCGCGGCGGCCGATCAGCTCCTCGAGGAACTCGATATCGAACTGCAGGCCTGAACGCGGACCCGACTCGAGTCGATTCGAACTGATCGACTCGCGAGCGTCGTCGACCCAGCGGCCCGGCGTGACTCGAGGCGCGCAGCCGAGGGGGCCGGACCGAGCCAGTTATCAGCACCGGTTCCCGAACACGTGCGTGGACTCAGCTCGATCGAATCCGTCCGAACCGGCCGGGTCGTTGCAGAGTCGCGGCTACCACATCACCGTCGACGACGGCCGCGAATCGTTTTTCGCGCTCAGTATCGAGGACGCGTCCAGCGAGGACGCGTGGCTCATGTCGGATACCGTCGTCGCGCTCGATGGAATGCGATAACGCCGGGAGACAGCGAACCGCTTCGCGTTCCGCGTCGCCACGCGGCCACTACCAGAAACACCGCAGACGAATCGCTCGCCCTGCGGTGGCGCGTGGTGTCGCCCGTCCGAACGTCGAAGCTCCGCTGAAAGCCTCCGTTATACGTCTGGCGTCCTCGACGGTACGGACAGGTCGAGTACTGAACGTCATCGACAATAGTAGCAACTGAAACGAGTTCCACACTGATCGAAACGCTGTCGTGCGATCAGGTGTGCAATGACTTTCAGTTGCGACTATAGCTTCAATTTACGCTCTTGCGTAGTTCATTGTTGATTTCAGAGTGTTGCTCGAATAGCGTGTTTGAGTGCGTCTCGTCCCGGTTTTCGATATAGTTCTCGGCGAAGCTGGAACGCTCTGAGATACTGTGTCAGCTTATCTTTCGAGATACCTCGATGCGGCGAGAGCCACCGTCGCGTCAGCGACGCGTGGCTCTCGCAGGTATTGACGTGGACCTCTTCGTCGGCGTATTCACCGTCACCGTGGACGACGTATTCACGGGTGAATGCGTCGTCCGCTTCGAGTGGCTCGTACGCTCGAAAGCCGTCAGTATAGACAGTCAACGACTCCTCTTGGCGGTCTGCCAAGAGGAGTCGAATCGTCGACTCGTTGGCGGCTTTCGCTGGGATTACGTACCGCTGTCCTGTGCCGCGATCAGCGAGAATGAACACGGGTGGCTTGTCGCCGTCATATGAACCTCGCCCACGCGTGGACAGGCCACGCGAGCGCGACTCCTGGTCGCGCTCGCGGCCTTTCTTCCCGGCAGAAACGTACACTTCATCGATTTCGACCGGGCCGACAAGATCGAGAGAGGGCGCATCGAGCGCTCTGGCGAAGCGCTCGATGCGCCGGTGCATCGTTTTATGTGTGACCTCGATTTCGCACTGGAGTTGTCGGAGACTCGTGTTAAACCGGAGAAACGCGTAGATCGAGAACAGCCACCGGCGGAGTGCAACCTTCGAGTGAGCGAAAATCGTGCCCGTCTTGTCGTTGAACGTGCGGTCGCAATCCTTACAGAGATACCGTTGGAACTCTCTGTAGCTGCCGTTTCTGACCGTACGGTCAGAACGGCAGCGGGGACAGGTAACACCGTCACGCCAGCGAACCTGCTGCAACAGGTCCGCTGCGACCGATTCCGACCCAAACACATCGAGTGGAATCATTCGTGTCGGGCACCGCTGACGCGGTGCCCTTGTCCTCTTTGACTTCACAGCGACCGCTCAGCAGTATCAACAATCTCCTACGGATGAGCGTCAATTTATATTCTGACAGCCTCTCGGTGTTTGTATGAAGGTGCCCTCGCCCTCCCTCAGAGAGCATCTCGAATTCGTAGCAACGGTCCTCGCGACGTTCGCCGTCGTTCAATATACGGGTGTGTTCTCCGGGAATCCCGGAGAAATCGACCCGACCTATCTCGTCAGACTCGGCCTCCTTCTTCCAATCACTGCATATCTGTTGACAGCCATCCTAGCAAACGTCGAGTGGTTACCACAATGGAACAAGATGGTCCGAAACGAAGAGTGAGCAGTAGTGCCACGGGAATCCGAATACTAGGATTTCGACGGAGCCAACGGCGCGAGATGCGAACGAGGGCGACGCGCCGAGCGCTCGGTCGAGAACACGGCCGCGAGACGGATCCGGTCGATATCGGCCGAGGGGGGTCGGAGTGGCCCACGCTCCCGTCGTGGCGCGAATCAGTCCCTTTTTACGCGGCGGCGGGGAATCATCGACCATGAGCTTCGAGGAAGACGACAAAGTCGTCCTGCACGACGAGCACAGCGAGTTCGACGGCCAAATCGGCACCGTCTCCCAGACGATGGAGTCGATGTTCGGCGACGTCACCTACACCATCAGCTTCGAGGACGGCCAGGAGGCCGGCGTCCCCGAGGACGCCCTCGAGGCAGCCGACGACGCCGACGTCGACGCAGACGAGGAGTAACCACCACTCGCGGGTCGTCTCTCGCGCCACGCACCCGTCACTACCGCGCCACACCCAGCCACTTTCGAACCGCAGATGCCACAGATCCCGCTTCACTACGTCGATTTACGGACGTTCTGCTACGCCACCGAGGACGAAAAACGCGTCGAGGAGGCGCTGCGAACCTTCCTCCCCGACGGCGACGACGACCCCTTCGAGATCGAGCGCGCCGAGAGCGAGGGCCACTACGGCGACCGCATCCTCGTGCTCTCGGCTCGCGTCGAGAACGCCGACGACGTCCGCTACGTCCTCTCGCGGTTGGCCGACCTCGAGTCCTTCGACAATCTGATCGACGAACTCGACGAGCGGGTCACCGAAAACACCGAACTCTTCCTGCGCCTCGACAAGCAAGCCGCCTTTCAGGACGAGGTCCGCCTCGGCGACGGCATCACCTTCCGCGGGAAGGTCGAGGCCTACCCCGCGAAGAAGGAACGGGCCGTGGAAAACGCCAAAGAAGTCCTCGAGCGACTGCGCGAGCAGGGGTAGGCGCTCCCCGCAGTGGTCTCTCAGCGATCGGAGCCACTGACCGTCACTGTACACCCGACCCAGGACGGCAGTGCGATCGGTGTGTGACCCGTTTCAATGGGTGCCGTCGGCGGGTGTGTTGTCCGACGGGAGCTGTCGACGCGGTCTATCGCCCTCGAGTACCACGTGGGTCGTTCGTCGACCGAACACGATCGTCCGGTGGCGAAGGGCTTTTGACTGACCAGTCAGTAAGTACGTGTAGATACCAGTTGAATGACCGACGAGACGACCGACGATCTGATGGAGGCAACGTATCGAGCACTCTGTAAGCACGGGTATGCGGAGCTGACGATGCAGGATATCGCCGCGGAATCGACCAAGACCAAGGGCACGCTTCACTACCACTTCGAGGGCAAACAGGACCTCCTCGAGTCGTTTCTGGAGTATCTTCTCGATCAGTTCGAAGCGCGAACGGAAACCGTCCCCGGCGAGACGGCGGCCCAGCGGCTCCACGAGTACATCGACGAACTGCTGACGCCGTCCGACGAGGAGTCGGCCGAGGAGTTCCGGACGGCGATTCTCGAGATCAAGGCCCAGTCGCCGTACAACGAGGCCTATCGAGCGCGGTTGCGAGAGTTCGATCACACTCTTCGGGACCGCATCGCGGGGTTCGTCGCGGACGGACTCGAGACGGGGGAGTTCCGCGCGGACGTCGACCCCGAAGAGACGGCCGACTTCCTCGTCACCATCTTCAACGGCGCGGAGACGCGGGCGGCCGCGGTCGATCGATCGCCCGAGTGTACGAAGCGCTACGTCCACGCGTACATCGACGACACCCTGCGGGCAGACGGCTCGAACGGTGGAGACGTGGGATCAGGTGATAGCGACGATGCGACGGAGGCAGGCGAATGAGCCTGCTCGATCGCCTCGTCGGCTGGATCGAACGGCAAATCCTGGACCCACTCTCCGGACTGTTCAAGGGCCGCGAGGAGTTCGACCTCACGTCGGGCGGGATCGCGAAACCGTTGTTCTACCTGTCGCTGCCGATCATCGTAACGAACCTGTTGCAGACGGCGTACAACCTCATCGACACGTTCTGGCTGGGCCAGTACAGCACCGAGGCGCTGGCGGCGATCAGCTTCGCGTTCCCGATGGTCTTTCTGCTCATTTCGGTCGGGATGGGGCTCTCGGTGGCCGGGAGCGTCCTCGTCGCCCAGTATATCGGTGCCGACGAGGAGTCCGACGCCGAGTACGCCGCCTCCCAGACCGTCGCGCTGTCGTTGCTCGCGGCGCTGCTACTCGGCGTCGTCGGCTACGTCTTCGTCGAGGAACTGCTCGGCCTGCTCGGTGCCTCCGAGGCCGTGTTGCCGCTGGCGACCGACTACATGCAGGTCATCTCGCTTGGCATGCCCTTCATGTTCGGCTTCTTCGTCTTCATCGCCTTGATGCGGGGCTACGGCGACACGATCACGCCGATGCTCGTGATGTTCGGCTCGGTCCTGCTCAACGTGATCCTCGACCCGTTCATGATCTTCGGCTGGGGGCCGTTCCCCGAACTCGGGATCGAGGGCGCGGCGATCGCGACGGTCTTCTCGCGCTCGCTCGCGCTCGTGGTCGGGCTGGCCATCATGTTCAGCGGCGTCCGGGGCGTCCGGATCCGACTGGCCCAGATGCGGCCCGACCTCTCGTTCGCGAAGAAGCTCGTGAGCATCGGCTTCCCCGCCTCGATCGAGGGGATGGGCCGGGCGCTGTCGATCAACCTGTTGTTGGTGATCGTCGCGTTCTTCCCGGACACGGTCGTGGCGGCCTACGGGATCGGGACCCGCGTCTTCTCGGTCATCTTCCTGCCGGCGATCGCGGTCGCCCGCGGCGTCGAGACGATGACCGGTCAGAACGTCGGCGCGGGCAAACCCGACCGGGCGAAAGCCGCGGCGGACTTCGCCGCCCGGACGATGCTCGTCGTCCTCGGGGCGCTGGGCGTCGTGGCGTGGCTCGCCGCGGAGCCGATCACCGCCGCGTTCACCGACAATCCCGAAGTCATCGAGATCGGGACGACGTTCATTCGATACGTCGCTCCCTCCTTCGGCTTCATCGGCGTGATGCGGGCCTACAACGGAAGCTTCCGGGGGACCGGCAAGACACTGACCGCGGCCGCGATCGTCATCGTGATCTACGCGCTCGTGCGGCTCCCGATCGCCTACGGCCTCGCGACGGCCTACGACTACCGGGGGATCTGGGTCGCCTTCGCGGTCTCGAACGTCGTCGGTGCGGCGCTGGCCTACGGCTGGTACCGCCGCGGAACGTGGCGGGACGCCGACGTCACCGACGAACCGATGGCCCCCGGACCGGGCGACAACCTCGAGGTGGGAGAGGCCAGCACCGACGACTGACGCCGACGAGTGTGTCGGTACCCACACCAGTGAAGTACTCTTGAACCGTCGATTCGACCTGACCCGACTACGATGCCCCACCCGAACTGGAGTCACTGCTCTCGAGACGACGAACCGAAACGACGATCCAACCATTCGATCCCGGACGAGGGAGGGTAACCGCGATGGTCGAGGCCGTCTCGATCGACATCCTCAGTCTCCTGCTCGTCCTGTCGGTCGCGTGGGTGTTCGGCGCGTTCGCCGAGCGCCTCGGCTACCCGACGATGATGGGCGAGCTGTTCGCCGGGATCGCCTTCGGACCGGCGTTGCTCGGACTCTTGCGACCGTCGGAGCTGCTCTCGGTCCTCGCCGAACTCGGGATCTTCCTCCTGATGGTCTACGTCGGCATGGAGGTCGATCTCCGCGAACTGTTCGAACTCGGCCCCCAATCGCTGCTGATCGCCTTCGGTGCCTTCGTCATCCCCTTTGGACTGGGCTACGCGGCCGGCGTCTGGCTCGGCGTCTCCGTCGGCGCGGCGCTCTTTCTCGGGCTCGCCATGGCCGCGACCTCGCTGGCGACGAAATCGCGAATCCTCGCCGACCTCGAGCTTCTGGATACGCGGATCGCGAACGTGTTACTCGGCGGCGCGCTCGCCTCCGACGTGGGGGTGCTCATCGCGTTCGCCGGCGTCGACAGCTACGTGACCGCGGGCACGCTCGATCCGACCGAGATCGGGCGGATCCTCCTGCAGGCGATCGGGTTCTTCGCGGTGACGCTCGTCATCGGGTATCGCTTCCTGCCGATCGCGTGGCGATACATCGAACGCCAGCGGGAGCGATACGGCTTCGTCGATCGAACGACGGCGTTTACGTTCGCCCTGCTCGTCTCCCTCCTGTTCGCGCAACTCGCGACGCTGGCGGACCTGCACATGATCATCGGCGGCTTCATGGCGGGGATGTTCCTCCGGCAGGCCGACGTCGAGCCGGGGCTCTACGAGCACATGCACACGGTGATGTACGACCTCGCGATGGGGCTGTTCGCGCCGGTCTTCTTCGTCACCGTCGGCTTCCAGATCACGTTCGACGTGTTCTCCGACTCGCTCGGCGTGCTCGCCACGCTGGTCGTGATCGCCTTCCTCGGCAAGATCATCGGCTCCTGGCTGTTCTCGCTGCCGACGTCGCTTTCCTCTCGCGAGGGACTGGTCGTCGGCTTCGGCATGAACGGCCGCGGGACGGTCGAAATCATCATCGCCAGGGTCGCCCTCGAGGCCGGGGTCATCGACCAATCGATGTTCTCGATCCTCGTCTTCATCGCCGTCTTCACGACCGCGCTCGTCCCGATCACCGTCACCTGGGGCGTGCGCCTGCTCGAGGCGAGGGACGAACTCGTCTACCTCGATTCGGCGACGCCCGTCGAGGACTGAGACGGTCTCCCGTCCGTCAGTACCGGTGGGACCGGGACCGCCCTGCGGTCCCACCGGGAGATCGGGACAGCAAACCGTATGGGGGGCACTGCCTCGCTCTCGGGGCCACACCGTCGCGGCTCGAGCGGGGCGCTTTTGCCGCCCGCGCCAGCAGCTAGAGGTATGCACGTCCACGTCGTGGGTGACGATCCCGTTCGCGAGGCGGTCGTCACCGCGCTCGACGATGTCGATATCGGTGTCCGCGACGCCGCTCCAGCGGAACTCGACGACGCCCGCTTCGCAGTCGTCAGCGACGTCGCGGGGTCGGCGACGTTCGAACGGGCAACCGAGGCCGCCCGGTCCGGCGGAACGCCCTGGATCGCCGTCGAGATCGGCGGGGTCGGCGGCCACCCCATCGAAGCCGTCGACGCCGCCATCTCCGGATTCGCACCCGCGACCGGCTGTTTCGACTGTCTCCGCGCTCGCGTCGCGTCGAACCTCGAGGAGCGAGCCGACGGCCCACAGGCCGACCGCAGTGCAGCGCGACTCGCCGGTGCGGTCGCCGGCCGGGAGTGCGTTCGCGTCCTCTCGGGGGCTGAAGGGTCGATCATCGGACAGGTTCGCGAAGTGCCACACGCCCGGCGGCGGCTCCTGCCCGTTCCCGGCTGTGCGTGTGCGGAGACGGACCGTGACCGATCCCTCGATCGGGACGCGGACGCCCTCGAACTCGACGCCGCCGTCGAACACGCCGAGGGGGCGATCGACGACCGAGTCGGTGCGATCGCGAGCATCGGCGAGATCGAGTCGTTCCCCGCCCCCTACTACCTGGCGACGGTCGCGGAGACGACCGCCTACAGCGACGCGAGCGCGCCGCGACAGGCGGCTGGCGTGGCCGACGACTGGAACGCCGCGCTGATGAAAGCCGTCGGCGAGGGACTCGAGCGCTACTGTGCCGGCGTCTACCGCGAGGCCGACTTCGTCCACGCGAGCGAGGACGACCTCGAGAGCGCCGTGGCCCCGACGGCCCTCGTCCGCCCGGACGACGCGCCGGCCTACGAGTCGAGCGCCGACCACCGCTGGGTGCCAGGCGAGAACCTCGCGACCGGCGACCCGACGCACCTCCCCGCCGCGGCGGTCCAGTTTCCCCAGCCCGGCGACTCGCTCGTTCCGGCGATCACGACCGGACTGGGACTTGGCTCCTCGACGGTCGACGCGCTGATTTCCGGGCTGACGGAGGTGATCGAGCGCGACGCGACGATGCTCGCGTGGTACTCGACGTTCGACCCGCTGGGGCTGTCGGTCGCGACGCCGGCGTTCGAACGCCTCGAGCGACGCGCTCGAAGCGAAGGGCTATCCGTGACGCCGCTGCTCGTCACGCAGGACATCGACGTCCCGGTCGTTGCCGTCGCCGTGCACCGCGACGCCGACGGCGACGCGATATCGCCCGGCGAGGAGCCGTGGCCGGCATTCGCCGTCGGCTCCGCGGCCGACCTGGATGCCGAGGCGGCCGCGACGTCGGCGCTCGAAGAAGCGCTGCAAAACTGGATGGAACTGCGGAACCTCGGGCCCGAAGCGGCCGACGAGGCCGGGGGTGCGATCGGCGAGTACGCGTCCCGCCCGGCCGCTGGGCGGGCGTTCGTCGACACCGATCGGACGGTTCCGGCGGCCAACGTCGGTCCCGATCCCGTTCCGACCGGTCTCGATCGGCTCGAGACGCTGTGCTCGCGGGTGGCCGCTGCCGGACTGACGCCCTACGGGGCGCGGCTGACGACCCGCGACGTCGCCGACATCGGCTTCGAGGCCGTTCGGGTCGTCGTTCCCGGTGCCCAACCGCTGTTCACCGACACGCCGTTCTTCGGCGAGCGGGCACGGACCGTCCCGGCGGATCTCGGCTTCGAGCCACGGCTCGAGCGGGATTTCCATCCGTACCCCTGACGGGATCGTCGATCGAACGGACGTCTCGGTCTATCGGCGGTCGCTGCCACGGGACCGTCGCGAGAGCAGGGCTCAATCGGCAGTGTCGGTGTCGGACGATTCGCCGTTGCCGTCGATCGGTTCGGTCCCGTTCGAACCGGACTCGGCCGTGGTCGGGGAGGCCGTCGCGTTCGGGTCGTTCGCTTCCGTCTCCGTCCCCCGATCGACGTCCAGTATCAGATCGTCGTTCGTGATCCGAATGTTCACGAACTTCGTGCTCGGCGTGATCGTCGTCTCTCGGAAGGTCTCCTCGTCGCCCTCCCGTCCGTACTTGACCACGCGGAAGTTCTGCTCGGTCGCCTCGAGATGGGGCGGTGACGCCGACTGGTTCGCCGTGACCGTGTAACTCTCGTCGTAGGTCTGGCGGTTCGTGCCGGGTTCGTAGGCCTCGAGCGTGAGATCGAAGTGGCGGTCGGCCTCGCTGTGGATCTCGATGGGAACGAGCCCCTGAAAACTCCCCTGGTAGTGCTCTTGTAGGGCCTCGAGACAGCCGGAGAGCCCCACGGTCGCGGCTACCCCGGCAGTTCGAAGTAGCGTACGGCGGTTCACGTGGTGCCCTCAGGGTCGGACGACCGTATGCGTTACTCTTCGATCGACATCGCGGCCAGCCGCCGAGGGTCGACGTTGCACCCATCGCCCCCCGCATCACCCACTCCTCCCCGTCCAGAGGATTTTTGAATAGAACGCCGAATGTAAAACCATGGAAAAAGTCGCGATCGACGACGTCGACATCGAAGTCAACCCGATGGAGGTACACTCAGTCAGACGGCCGATCTCCGACGCGCTCGGCTTCACCGACTTCGCGATGAACTACTTCGAACTCGAGCCCGACGAATCCTTCTCGGGGGGGATGCACACCCACTACGACCAGGAGGAAGTCTTCTACGTGCAGGAGGGGACCGCGACGTTCGACACGGAGGAGGGTGAGGTCGTCGTCGACGAGGGTGAAGTGATCCGGTTCGAGCCCGGCGACTTCCAGACGGGCTACAACGATACCGACGAGCGGGTCGTCGGCTTCGCCTTCGGCGCGCCCAAATCGCAACACGACTGGGAGGAACTCGAGTCGCTGGTCTACTGCCAGGAGTGCGAGGAGGAGCTCGGCCACGGGCTCGAGCTCACCGACGAGGGGGCGTTCCGACTGACCTGTACCGAGTGTGAGAACACGTTCACGCTCGGGTAGCTCGTCGCCGGCGTGCGACGAGTTCCCGCCCGGCGGTCCGTAGCCGGAACCTTTTCACGAGGGACCGAGAGCATCAACGTATGGCTGTCCAAGACAGTTCGAGCGCGGAGATCGACACGACGCTTTTCATCACCGTCTCCGGACCGCCGGGCTGTGGTGCGACCACGCTCTGTGAACGGCTCGCCGACGCGATCGGCTGTCCGTACGTCTCGGGCGGGGACATCTTCCGCGAACTCGCCGCGGATCGCGATATGAACCTCAATCAGCTCACCGCGAAAGCCGACGAGTCCGACGAGATCGACCGCGCGCTCGACGAGCGCCTCCAGCAGATCGCCGAGAAATGGGGGATGGCCAACAAACCGTTCATCCTCGAGTCCCGGCTCGCGGGGTGGCTCGCGGGCGACCGCGCGGATCTGCGCATCTGGCTCGACGCACCCGAACACGTCCGACTCGAGCGGATCGACGATCGGGTCGAAACCGAGGCGGAGATGCGCGTCCGCGAGGTCAGCGAGGCCGGCCGATACCAGTCCTACTACGAGATCGATATCGACGACCAGGCGTTTTACGACCTCCAGATCAACACGGCGCGGTGGAGCAAGACCGGCGTGTTCGCGATCGTCAAAGCCGCGATCGAGGAGTACGATCCCGGAATCGACGAAGGGGCGTTTACGACGCCGCCGATGGACGTCTAACCGTCGGGACCGCGCCGCGTCCTCGATCGTCGCCGCCCTGTCTTCTCGTCATCGAGTAACGGGTCGCGTGCAGCCACGCGGCCACCGTCCCGTTCGCTGGCAGCCGGTGAGCGCGTGCACAGTGGCGGTTACCGAGGGCGGTAGGGCCGATAGCGACTGTTACCGATCGCTCCGCCGGTGGTCGACGACGGCGGTCGACGACGCCGCCCGAACGGCAATAAAAGTGGGGGGCTCGCTTCGCTCTGTGATATCAGTAGCTAGTAAAATAATCATCCACAATCCCACAATTTATACATGATCGTGGCCAGTACTGACCGCATCGGCCGGGGCGCTCGCGGAGGCGCGACGGTCGCCACCAGTTCGACTCACACGCGTCCACGGACAGGCGAGGTCGAGGGGGAGGAACCGGGGGCCCTTCCGAGGGCAGGTGGGGTGTAGCGATGCCACGAAACACGATGATGACGGCGATCGGGCTTCTCGCAGTGGGCGCACTCGTCACCGCGAGTATGGGACTGTACCGAACGTTTTCGTTCGTCGCGGCGGCGTTCATTCTGGCCGTCGTCGCGTCGGCGTCGATCGAGCATCGCGGCTCGTTGCTCGAGCCATACACCGGCCTCGTCGCCGGACTCGCCGGGATGTTCGTCCTCGGGCTCGCCGGGATCTGGCTGCTGTGGAACCCCGGCGTGACGAGTTATACGTACGCGCTCGGCGTTCCGAGGCCCACGCTCGTCTACTTCGCGTTCCTGTGGCTGGCTCCCGCGTTGGCGGCGATCTACTACTCGTTGATTTTCGATCGGATCGGTAGCGAGGCGATCGTCGACGACATCATCAGCGAGGCACGGGACCGACAGCAACGGGCGGACCTCCCGCTCACTCCACGGCGAATCGACAGGGCTACCCGGGGGGACGGCCGCGACGGAACGGCCGACGCGGGGGATGACGATGACTGAACCAACCACGCTCCCGCCCGTCCCGCTACAGACCGGCGGGATCCCGGTCGCGGACGATCCGATCATCCTCGGGTTCGGAACGGTGTACCTGCTGATCGTCGTCCTGATCGGTATCTGGGGATACATGCGGACACAGACGACCGGCGACTTCCTCATCACCGGCAAGAGCATCGGGACCTGGGTGCTCGCGATGACCGCCTTCTCGGTCATCCAGTCGGGCTTTGGCTTCGTCGGTGGTCCCGAACTCGTCTACGCGTTCGGCACGACGCCGCTGTGGATCTTCTTTACCGCACCGCTTGGCTTCCTGCTCACCTGGGTCGTCCTCGCGAAACGGCTGCGCCTGCTCGCGGACATCCGGAACGTGTTGACCCTGGCCGACGGGATGTACGTCCGCTACGAAAGCGACTGGGTGCGTGGACTCACCGGTCTCGCAGTCGTCGTCGGCGTGATCGCCTATCTGGCGACGAACCTCGCCGCGTTGCAGTTCGTCATGCGCGCGATCTTCGGCGTGCCCGTCATCTGGGGCCTGCTGGGTGGCGCGCTCATCCTGTTGCTCTACAGCATGCTCGGCGGGATGATCGCCGGCGTCTGGACCGACTTCCTGCAGGCGCTGACGATGATCACCGGCGCGGTGTTCGTCTTCGCGTACGCCATGTCCTTCGGCGGCGGAATGGGGGCCATCTCTCGCAACCTCGCGACCGCCGATCCGGCGCTGGTCTCGCCGTTCGGCGCGATGGGCGGGGCGACCACGGCGGTCCTCGTCGGCGTCGCGTGGTGGATCCTGTTCTCGGTCGGTGCCGCCGGACAGCCCCACCTCATTACGAAGTTCTACATGAGCCGCAACCTCGAGATCCTGAAGTGGGGCGCGCCGATCGCCGCCCTCTCCTATGCCGTCTCGAGCCTGATCGCCTTCTCGGCGGGGCTCTCGATGCGTTCGATGGTCGAGGCCGGCGAGATTCAGGAGACGTTCAGCGCGAGCGAGGTCGGCCCCGTCTTCGTCCTCGAGTACACGCCGAGCATCGTCGCCGGGCTCATCCTCGCGGCGCTGCTGGCTGCGATCATGTCGACGAGCGATTCGTTCCTCAACATCGGCGCGGCGGCCATCTCGAGGGACATCCCGAGAGCGATGGGCCAGCCGATCGACGACGACCGGACGGAACTGCGCGTCACGCAGGCGGCGCTGGCCGGCCTCACCGTGCTCGCGACGGGCGTCGTCTACTTCTCCGACGCGCTGGTGGGCATCCTCGGGACGATCGGCTGGGGCTTCTTCGCCGCCGCCTTCGTCCCGGTCGTCGTCTTCGGGATGAACTGGAAGGGTGCGACGAAGTGGGGGGCGATCGCCGCCCTCCTGGGCGGCCTGGTCGTGAACATCGTCTTCAGCGCGATCCCGGAGGCTGCGGGGGCCGCCAACGTCGACTGGCTGGTGACGCTGGTCATGGGGGTTTACCCCTACCCCGACGTGTTCCCGGTCGGAACCGTCGCGCTCCTCGTCGCGATCGTCCTGTTCGTCGGCGTCTCGATCCTGACCCAGGACGGCGACGACCTCCCCGCGGACCTCCACGCACTGCTCGAGCGCTGATCGCCCGTGACCGACCACCGAACCCGACTCGCGGCCGACGGAAGCGAGGACCCAATGCCAACCGAGACGATCATCGCCCGACTGACACACTGGTTTCGCCAGCGACCGAACTCGCTCGAGTTCTGGGAGCTGGTGGTGACCGACGAGCGCCTCCTGTGGTGTTTCGTCGGCGAGTCGTACCGATCGCTGCTCCTGCGGGCTGATATGGGCGAGCGCGACCGAGAGCGGATCGCGGACCTGCCCCCCGACGCGATCGCGGCGTTCGACGATCGGAACATCGCCGTCCCGCTCGAGGCCCTCGAGAAACTCCACCTCGTCACCGGGACGCGGCTGCGTCGGGCGCGACTCGTCGTCGGCTGGCAGCCACGCGACGGCGACTACGAGGAACGAACCCTCTCCCAGTCGCGGACCGCGGATCCACAGCGGGAGCTCGTGACCGACCTGCAGTCGGATCCGCGACTCGAGGGCGTGGACGTGGTCGTCGAGACACCGCGGTTCCCTCGCCTCTAAACTCGAGTCGCATCGGGTCCGTCGACTGTGACTCGTCCGACGGTTTATCCCGACCTTCGTGGTACGTCGTGGTATGACGTGGTACGTTACGCTCGAGGCGGACTCGTACGACGCGGCGCGCGAATCGTTCGCGTGGGACGTTCCGGCGGCGTTCAACGCCGCGACCGATCTCGTGAGGAAACACCCGGACGGCGACCGACCGGCGCTCTTCCAGGCGTCCCCGGACGGTCGCCGCGAGACGTACACCTTCGACGACCTCGACCGGCGGTCCAACGCCGTCGCCAACGCCCTCGAGTCGATGGGCGTCGATCGTGGCGACCGGGTCGCGGTCGTCGTGCCCCAGAAACCCGAAAACGTCCTCACCCACCTCGCCTGCTGGAAGCGCGGGGCGGTGTCGCTCCCGCTGTCGGTGCTGTTCGGCGACGGTGCCCTGCGATACCGCCTGCAGGACAGCGAGGCTCGAGTCGCCGTCGTCGACGCGGCCCAGTGGGAGACGATCCGCGCCGTCGCGCCGGACTGCCCTACACTGAAACACGTCCTGGTCGTCGACGCGGAGCCGGCGGACGAGCGCGTCGGCGAGGCGAGCGTCCACACCTTCGAGGGGGCAGTCGACGATCGCTCGAGCGAGTACGACGTCGTCGAGACCGACGCCGACACCCCGGCGATCATCATGTACACGAGCGGGAGTACCGGCGATCCGAAGGGGGTCCTCCACACCCACGGCGTCTGGATCGGTCACTGTCCGGCGTTTTCGATGTACTTCGAACGGGACCTCAGGGGCGAGTCGGTCTACTGGACGCCCGCCGACTGGGCGTGGATCGGCGCGCTGGGCGATCTCGTCTTCCCCGCGTGGCACTACGGCCGGCCGGTCGTCGGCTCCCCGATGGGGTCGTTCGATCCCGAAACCGCGTTCGAGATCGCCGCCGAATTCGACGTGACGAACGCCTTCGTCCCGCCGACCGCGATCCGGATGCTCATGGGGGTCGACGAGCCGACCGACCGCTACGACCTCTCGCTCGAGGCGATCTGCTCGGGCGGCGAACCGCTGACCAGCGAGATCCTCGAGTGGGCCGACGAAGAACTGGCGGGGACGGCCGTCAACGAACTGTACGGCCAGACGGAGGCGAACCTGCTGGTCACGAACTGTCGCGAGTGGTTCCCCGCGAAGCCCGGAAGTATGGGGAAACCCGTTCCCGGACACGATGTCGCTGTCGTCGATCCGGACGACGGCGAGGCCGTGGAGCCGGGCGAGGTCGGCGAGATCGCCGTTCGGCGCGGCGACGACCCCGTGCTCTTCGAGGAGTACTGGAACGCCCCCGAGAAGACGGCCGACGTGACCGCGGGGGAGTGGCACCTCACCGGGGACCTCGCGAAACGCGACGCAGAGGGGTACGTCTGGTTCGTCTCCCGCGACGACGACCTCATCATCACGAGCGGCTACCGCGTCGCCCCGCGGGAAGTCGAGGAGACGATCCTCGAGCACGCGGCCGTCGAACAGGTCGGCGTCGTCGGCGTGCCCGACGATACGCGAGGTGAGATCATCAAAGCGGTCGTCCAGCCGGTCCCAGAGGAAGCGGGATCGGACGAGTTACGGACGGAGATCCGTACCCTCGTCAGGGAGCGGCTGGCGGAATACGAGTACCCCCGCGAGATCGAGTTCGTCGACGAACTGCCGACGACGACGACCGGAAAGATCCGGCGGACGGAATTATAGAGCCACTGAGACGATCGACACACTACTCGCACCGCTGTCGTGTGAGTCGGTGTGCAGTGACTGTCAGTGGCTCCGAGAGGGTACCGTTCAGCGGCGACGGTCGCTACTCGCTGTCGGGCGAGTAGTTCGGCGCTTCGTCGGTGATGACGACGTCGTGGGCGTGGCTCTCGGCCTGGCCGGCCGAGGAGACGCGGACGAACTCCGAGCGCTCCTTGAACGCGGGGATCGTCTCCGCGCCGACGTAGCCCATGCCCGACTGCATGCCGCCCGCGAGCTGGTGGAGCTCGGACCTGAGCGTGCCCTTGTAGGGGGTCGCGGCCTCGACGCCCTCGGGGACGTACTCGTCTTCCTCGTCGGGTTCGTCCTTGAGATAGCGGTCACTGTCGCCGGACTTCATCGCGCCGACCGAGCCCATGCCCCGATACTGCTTGTACTTCTTGCCGTTCATCGTGACCACGCGACCCGGTGCCTCGTCGGTGCCGGCGAAGTAGGAGCCGAGCATGACCGCGTCCGCGCCCGCAGCGATCGCCTTGATCGCGTCGCCGGAGTAGCGAATACCGCCGTCGGCGATGACCGGCACGTCGTGTTCGGCGGCGACGTCGGCGACCTGCGCGACGGCCGTAATCTGGGGCATCCCCGACCCCGAGACGACTCGCGTCGTACAGATCGAACCGGGGCCGATCCCGACCTTCAGGCCGTCGGCGAACTCGACGAGGTCCTCGGCCGCCTCCCGGGTGCCGATGTTTCCGACCACGACATCCGCGTCGACGGCCTCCTTGATCTCGCGTGCGCCGTCGATGACGTTCAGGTTGTGCGCGTGCGCGGTGTCGATAAAGAGGACATCCGCGCCTGCCTCGTCGGCGGCTTCCGCGCGGTCCTGCTCGAACGGGCTGACGGCGACGCCACAGCGAAGGCGACCGTCCTCGTCACGGACGGCCTCCTGATACTCGCGGCGCTGGAGGATGCCCTGCATCGTCACGAGGCCGACGAGGAGGTTCTCGTCGTCGACGACAGGCACGCGTTCGATCTTGTGGTCGTACATCATCTCGAACGCGTCGCGGGAGTCGACGTCCTCGTGGGCCGTGATGACCTCGTCGGTCATGGCTTCGGTGACCTGGTCGTCCTCGTTGACCTCGAGGTGGGGCCGGATGTCGGTACTCGAGATGATCCCCAGGACCTCGCCGCGGGTGTTGACGACGGGTGCGCCGCCGACGCCCTGCCGGGCCATCAGTTCGTCGACCTCGCGGACGGTCATCTCGGGGTCGGCGGTGACGACCGAATCCAGCGGGATGATGAGTTCGTCGGCGCTCTTGACGCGACCGATCTCCTCGACCATCTCGTCGATGTTCATGTTGCGATGGAGGACGCCGAGGCCGCCGTGGCGGGCCATCGCGATCGCCATGTCGCTCTCCGTGACGGTGTCCATCGCCGCCGAGAGGATGGGGACGGAGACCTCGACGTTTCTCGAGACGTTCGACGTGAGGTCGGCGTCGTCGGGTTCGACGCGGCTCTCCTTGGGGCGGAGAAGGACATCGTCGAAGGTTAGCGCTTCCGGTACCTGCAGTTTCGAAGAATAGGGCTCGTGCTCTGGAACGTCGTTCGCCATGTAAGCCGTCCGGCCCCCTGTGCAAAAAGCGTTGCGAGATAAATACGGGTGTGAACGGTTGACGGGGCCGTCAACGGGCGATTCGCCCCGCAGTGGTGACCGTCGCGCCCGTCCTCGGTCGGACTCGCGGGGCGGTCCGACCGGTTTCGCGGCTGACGGGTACAATCTCGGGACGCGGGCGGACCGTCGGCTCGAGTCCACGCATGCGGTCCAGACCTGTGCATTTCCGCACGGATCTGGACGCTACTGCCGGAACACTACCGGGTCGTGAAATCCCGTCTCACACAACGTTTATTGACGGTCCCCCCGTTCCTGTAGGTATGTACGCTGTGAGTGCAGCCGCGTTCCGAACCGTTGGCATGACGAGTTCCGACTCCGTCGACGCCGCGTTCGGGAATTTTACAGGTAAACTCACAGCTCGAGGCCCTACGCCGAATGCGATCGACTGGTCTCCACACCGGTCGGTACGGGACTGCCCGTCATATCGCCCACTGGCCTCGGGTCACGGCCATCGGCCCTGACCGATGAGTACGTCACGGCATCCGGTCGCGCTCCAGATGGAGCGCATCGTCGGCGGCGACGCCAGGCTCCTGGCGCTGGTGATGATGTTACCGTTAGTCGACGGTGTCTTCCCCGCGTTGATCTTAGCCGGTGCACTCGACGAGCCCCTGGGTGCGATCCAGGTCGGGCTCCTGATCTTCGGTGGGAGCGCGACCGTCGCCGTCATTCTGGCGGAGATGGAGGGGACGCCACGCGAACAGGCGACCGTCGTCTTGCTCGTTGGAGTGCCGCTGATACTGCTCGCGGCAGTGCAGGCTGCCCTCGCACCGGCGATCGGCAGCGTCCTCGACGACGCCACCATCACCCGATTCGCGGCGCTGGTCATCCTCGCGATCGCGGCCCAGACCGCCAGCGCGACGATCGGAGAGTACCTCCCCAACCCCGTCGTGATTATCGGGCTGGGGCTGGTCGCGAGCATCGACCCCTCCGGGGCGACGTTCTCGGTGATGGCCGATCCCGCCCTCGTCGCCCACGGGACGCTGGCCGCCGCCGTCGGCGTCGGCTTCGCGCTCGGGATCGCCCTCACCGGGCCCTACCTCCGGGAGTTCATGGACATCGATCGGTTCCGCTTCGGGAGCGCGGTCGCGCTCGGCTTGCTCCCGCTGTCCCTGCTGGGGATGGCCTTCGGCCAGGCTCCACTGGCCGCGTTGCTCGTCGCCGCCGTCTTCGCCGTCGACTTCCCGTTCCGGGAGTCCGACGACGAGGCGGACGAGCCCCCGACCGACGCGACGGCCCAGCTGGACGCGATGGCCGACGGTGCCGGGGCCGACGCGGGCGAGCCCGCGCCTGGGGACCAGGGTGGCGAGTCCGACCCGTATCCCAGCGACGACGGGACGGACACCGCGGGCCGGGCCCCGTGGCTGTAGCGCGATTCTGTGCCGAATCGAAACCACTTTAGGGACGATGGCCCAACGGAGACTCGAGGGGTCGTGGCCAAGCCAGGCATGGCGGCTGACTCCAGAGGCTACGGCGCCCGGGACGACACTCCAGACTGATATACTGATCGGACACCTGATCAGTGTCCGTGTGATGACCCTCTGGAGTTCCGAGGCGCACCGGAGATATCAGTAGATCGGGGGTTCAAATCCCTCCGACCCCACTCTGACCTTAATTATTGCGGCTTCGTACGAATTAAATCTGTTAGAAAGAATCTATACCTGACGAGGTGGTCAGCGTGACGCTTTCCGAAACGGAAGCGAATCGTCTCCGAATCAACCGGGGGCTCACACCACTGCCGACGAAAAGCCGCGAGTTCCGCTGTGGCGAATGCGGTGCCCGTTGTACTCTGTTGCTCGACGGTCAGTCGGAAGCCGGTCACAAGCGAGGGTGTTCTCGCCGACTCGAGCGTACGGGCTCGAACCGGGTCCGCCCGGCACTAGTCGACGGCGAGGAGGCGCAGCGATGATTGGGTTCGTCCCAGCGAGTCGGCTATTCGACGTCGAGAGCCGAACGCCAATGGATCATCCAGTGACCCGATTGACCGACGACGTCAGTGAGGTGATCGAGACCTCTGGAGGTGATCCAGTGTGACCCGGTTCGCCGAACGGGACGAGTGCCCACAGTGCGAGGCGACCGTCTCCACGACCCGACCGCTGTGTCCCGACTGCTTTCGTGAGATTCGCCGTGTTCGTGGTGAGTTGCTGTGAGCGTTGCCGACAATGCCAATCGGGGCCGAAACGCCGCAGAGGCCGCCGCCGAAAACAGGGAGTCAAACCCGGCCGCGATCGCGTGGAATTCCGTCGACTTCGAGCGGCGGTACCGAGACCACCTCAAGCAACCGGGCTCACAGACGGTGATCGTGGAGTTGTCGGACCGCGCTTGCGAGCGGGATGTCTGGCTCGTCTGTCGGAAGAAAGACGTTCACTGGTGTCACCGACGGTTGCCCGCGAACACGATCAGCGCCCAGATCGAAGACATCGAAGTCGTTCACCATCCAGACCCGTCGACAAACTCCTTCGGCACCGATGATAACGAGAGTGACGACGACGCGGAATCGACGCTTGCCAATTTCGCTGAGGCCGGGGATGCGTGATGTCGCAGATCGAGACGACACCACATGAGATCGAGGGCCGCTGGAAGTGGCCCGATTGGGGTCGTGGTCCGTACGACGCGCTGTCGTCGGTGATGCTCGGACCGCCCTTCGAGGGCTACCTCGAAATCACGACCGAAGTCGATGGCGAGCCCTGGCTCCTTGAGGTGAGCTATAGCAAGTCGGGATTCGCACCTCGGCTGTCGGACGGGATCAACGCCGAGCGACTCTACGAGTGGGATATCTGGGCCGTGGGCGCGGCGAGCGAAAGGCATCGTACAACATAGGCCCGCGGTTCCCGAATATGCGCCACTGGGAGAGCGGCGAGCGGCGTCGGTATCGCCGGATTCGTGGTCGTCGAGAGCGCGGCGCCCGGTACGATTACAGTCCCGCTCATGCGCGGGCTCGATGTCCTCGGACCGATGATTTGGCTCACCGTGATTGTCTTCGCGTATCTGCTATTCCGCGGCTGGAGAGCTCGCCAAGAGGCGGAGCGGGTCCGCGCGTACATGGGCGGAGGGCGAAATCAATGAACCTGCCCGGAAAATTCCAGACAGCGTCGACGAGGCCGAACGGGTAGAACCGGCCACGAACCGACCGACAGCAATGAGCAAACACGACCTATTCAGAACCGGACCCGTCGTCTTCGGCGTTCGGCGGTACCGCCCGGCCGATCGAGACACGATCGTCGGCCTGTGACAGTCCCGATTCGGCTGCGAGCCAGACGATGCAGAGGGGCGGCTCGACGAAGCGACGTCGGACTATCCGACGGGGCGCTTCGTTACCTCACCGTCGCAGCATGGCCGTGTTCTCGGGTTTAGGATTACGACCGTCACCAACGAGCGGACGAGACGAATTCTCTACGCACTCGGAATCGAGATGGACGTATGAGCCACGACGTGTTTATTTACGCTGATCGGGAGACCATCGAACACAAAATCGCCGAAAATACGTCGGAGCACCACGATTATGCCTTTTAAACGGTCAATAGGACGCCCCCGGCAGACCGCGCCGGAATGATTGGCGTTGTTCTGCGACGGCGATCGTAATGAGCATATCTGCATTGTCGTTCGGGTTGCATAATGGACAGAGAAATAACAGAGCGTATCTAAGACACATCTACACGATGTTTAATTACTATCTAACATCGCACCTTGGATTAGGTAATTAGAGTGAATTTTAATACTTTTTAATAAGATAGTATTGTATACCTGTAGAAATATTATAGATTATGAGGAGAAGAAAAATCCTCAAGTCAGTCGGTGCAGCATCAGGCATTGGGATCGTGGGCGCCAGCTCCGTTCAAGCAAGGAGTAAAGATCCAAGTGATGTGGATGTCGAAACGTATGAAGAAAATAGCAAGATTGAACAGGTTCTTAGAGAGGCCAAGCAGGAGATCGGTTTCAAGCAGGTCCTTCAGGAAGCTAAAGGAAGAAATTGGACACCAGATTGGTCGGGTGCAAGATGTGGAAAAACTTCGACTCAGTCAGGGTCGTATAAATGGGCAGTAATCGAACTGCATAATCAGTTTGAAGATCGAAAAGATGCTTTCTTGTCTTGGATTGGAGATAATACGACCAAAAACAGTTTACAAACAAACGCGGCTATTCAAATATTTGAGAAAGCTAAAGAATCCGAGGTTAATTCTGATTTGAATTATACTTTCTTTGGATATAGTGGGAGTACTTCGATATATAAACCGAACGAGGATGAGAATGGTGGTCAAGTGAACCATTCGTCATCTACTAGGGAAGTGGTAGTGAAAGAGAACGACTTTTCTGAACAGATTAAATCAGAAACAGGTGATCAGAAATTCACCAGCGCGGCATCCGATTCCAATTGTTGTGTTGTTGATGCCTGTGTCTGGAATAATTCCCTGAGTGATATTGGGTGTGTCATTCAGACCATAACCTCATTTACAGGAGTCATTACGGGATGTACTAGTTGTGCAATGGGTAATCCTCTCGGGTGTGTCGGGTGCATCGCAGGCCTTGGCGGACTCACTTATTTAATTAATCACGGATGTTTACCAGACCATGGTTGTACAGATGCAAAAGTTTCTCTAAATGAAAACTTCTATGAAGATCATGACACATCATGCTCTGAATATGAACCTTCAAATGATAAGAGAATTCTCTTAAATGACTGGGATGATGTGGGCGAAATTAATGATAGCTATGGAGGTTGTTTCTGACACTACGCTATAATTCATAGCCCGATGAATTGATAAAACTTCTTACGATATTTGATTTATAAATGGGTCATATTATCTAATCAAAACATCTATGTCCCATAGTGTTAAATAAGAATACAATATCTGAAATCACAGAAAACTACATGGGATTCACTCAGAACGATCGTATGCGAAAACTATCCACAGCACTAGTGGCAATTGGAATGGTCTTACTAGCAATAGCATTCATAACAGTTGAGCCAATCTTATCTACGTTGTATATATTGATTGGTGTGATGTCATTATTCGTATATGCCTCTAGTGACGCTATGGAGGTACTATACTCCAATAAATACAAAGTATTCCTTTCATTGACTATAATATCTTTCCTTGTTTTCGGGGTAGTGTTCAAATAAGCTGATTCCATGCGGAGCTGAACGATCTGATCCGCTCGTCGGCGGTTTCTGCTTCGGCGTTGCTAAAACAGTTCGAGAAACACATGTGTCACTTCTCGTTCGACAATGTCTAAGTTGATCTCGTCTAAACAACCGTTGAAGCGAGCGTTTTCGGGCATAGAGCACTCGGAAAACGCTCCGCCTCACTTTTCAGTCCTTATCTGAACACCGCCACTCGGACGGGGACAGTCTATTTGTGCCAGAGGGAGCTACTACGAGATCGAGAACGTAAATCCATATCCTGACGTAACGTCTAAATTATATGAGGAAGGCTTTATTCCTGGAAGAATAAATCAAGAATATGTTCGATCGGCTGCGTTGAATCACTAGACGGCGTCGGGGAAGGTCAGTAAATCGAAGGAGTTGAAGCGGGGAAATTTGGTTGTCCATGACACAAATCTCCCGCTTCACCGAGCGTTGCGTCTCGATTGCACAAAGAGTTACGGGTGAACGAGGCGAATCCGCCGCCCCGACTGGTGGCGGCGGATTCGCCGACTATGCCCTCATTTCGCTGCATTGCCTCCGGATTTACCTCGATACGTCCTACCGGATGACGATCGATCTGTTGAAGGAAATGCCGCAAATAACAGGGGAGATCGGCCTTGACGTGGCCGATCTCCCCGATCCATCTACGCTGTGTAAGTCGTTTGATCGGATCGAGATGAGTGTCTGTCGAGTGCTGCTGCGCCACTCGGCGCAGCTGCACAACCCCTCTGAACACGCTGCTATCGACGCAACATTCTACGAACGTGATCGTGCGAGCCGCCACTACTGCCACCGAACGAATTACCGCGTTCAAACGCTCAAAGTCACAAAACTCGTCGATACAGCAACGCAAGCCGTTCTTGATCTCCACTGTTCAACAACGTTAGAAGGAAGCGACGCGGACCTCTGTGAGCAGATCGCCCGCCGGAATGCGGGCGATCTCCGGTCCCTTGCCGCTGACAAGGGCTACGATAAGCAAGCGCTCCGCGACCAGCTCCGTGAACTCGACATTCGCCCGCTGATCAAACATCGGATCTTCGCCCCATACGATCACGCTCACAACGCTCGTATTGACGACAATCGGTACGCTCAGCGATCAATGACTGAAACCGTGAACTCCGCAATCAAGCGCTCGCTCGGCTACGCCGTGCGAGCGCGTACCTGGTATCGAGAGTTCCGTGAAATTACCCTGATGTGTGTCGTCTATAACATCAAGCGGGCCGTCAAACAGTGAAATCCACCGCCGTATGGCGATTCAACACAGCCGTTCGATCGTATCACTCGACCTCTCGGATCCGACTTCGAAGAAGATAGGGACAACACCGCCAGCTGGTCCCCACAAGACGTTTTTCAATAGGCATAGGTGAGCGAATATGAATCGCTCTCGGAGGAATCAAAGATGATATGGGATTGTCAGGCTTGCGGTGTGACCGTCCAGAGCGGGCACAGTTGCCCTGAATGCGGCAGCGGTCAGTCTGAGGCAACTGCCGCGAAGGAAGTGGCGACAGACGGCTCGAGCGGGAAGGCGGGGGCGGGAGCACCGCCATCCGATGACGGGTATCTGCCAACAGACGTGTGGGTGACGATCGCAGCGGTCGGGACTGCGCTGGTCGCTGGATACGTGAGCTATGCAATTATAAACTTACAGTGGGAGTCGCTACTTCCATTCCCGGTCATCACCGTGCTCACGTTCGCGTTCCTTGTACGAAAGGAGTCTCCGAGAAGGGCAGTCGGAACAGGACTCTACATCATTGCGGGGCTCCTCTTTCTCTGGGTAGCCCATTACATAGTCCGGTATCTGGATGTCTTTGTTGCCCTCGCTGGGCCCAATCTCCTATTCGCCATCGGTGCGGCAATAGTCGTCTGGATGGTTTTGTTAGCCGTCGCTACCGCTGTACTGGGTGTGCGTTTGAACCGAACCGAGGAGAAATAGATGCCGACTGTCGGGACGCGTTCGTGCCGCCACTCGAGGTGTTCGGAACCGCAAAGCAAGGACAGACATGTTGTTCAACACGTGCTGTGTGTCGCAATAGCACGGTCTAGTTTTTCGCCGGAAACGATTCGGCGTTGTTGCGACGCTCGATGGCTACAGCGAGTCTCGAGGAACGAGATGGATCGGATTTGCTGTCGACTGAACGCGGATAGCTTCGAGAACGTCGGGATGATCGCGAGTGAAGGCCTCGAGAAGTGGGCGAAGTCGGGGAGCGATTCGACCGAACGCCGTGGCCTCGAGCGGACGTGACTCCCGGTAGCGGGACTGAATTCGGATTCGTCGACGCAGTCGCAGAACGTGGAACCGGCTCACGTGGTAGCACCACTCTCGTTTTCGCCGTGTGCTACACGCTCGGTCGAATACCATCGCTGCTTAGATAACTCTGGTTGGAACCAGTTTCTCGAGGGCGGGGTCAGAACCGTGATCGCACCGCAACACCTGCGGGGTCGTTTCGCACTTCGCGCGAACGACCCCTTGGCGGGTGTCGCCAAGGCGACAGCACCCAAAAATCACAGCATTCCTCCTCCACTTCTGTCCGTCTCCAGTCGAAAGCTCTGTTCCACAGGAAACAGTCGAAACAACGACCGGAGGTAATCTGGAACTTCAGAAACCTTGCTTAGATATTCTACATCTTCCAATCAGGTCTACTGTATCAGGTAATCGGTTCACTCACCGGCGCGTTCAGCTTGTAGAGTGAGCTTGCCGCGCTCAGTAAGCGAGTAAATCTTCCGTCGCCCTTCTTGCTTTCCCTCAATATACCCGGCCTCTTCTAGTTCCTGTAGATGTTCGTACACCGTAGGACCTTGTCTGCCGAGGACGTTGGCGAGTGCGTAGCCGTGGCGGGGCTCTTCATCAAGTAAGGCGAGTATCCTGCGCTTCGCATCTGTCAGTGTTAGCCCCATCTCGTCCTGGGGTTTGCATGGATTGCTGATAAGCGATGTATACCCAAGCGCCTATGCATTGGTAATGTCCTACCTATCTGTGAAGATGATGCAACAGTCAAGTGCCCCAAAGGGTAAACGAGAGACCAATCAGATGTACCTCGTTGATCTCGAAAGAGTGGTGTCAGATGCTGACACCCAGGAAGATGTTCTTAGCGCGACGGAGGGAGTCTGGAGCGCTATCTACGAGCGCATGGACCCGACCGAGACGCTATGGGTCGTCGCGCCGAACGCGTACCGAGACGGCCGTATGTGGCCTATTGCGATGGCAGTAGCTGACTACGCCAGAGAAGAATCAGGACTCACCCTGAAGAACACGATAACAGTCCACCGATGGGAAGACCGTGGAGCCGATATGGAATCGGCATATGATGAAATCCTGTTCTTCGTGAAAGATAAACGCGAATATCAGTTCCACAAGGACGACATCCGTGTGGCACACGTATACGAGGGCAACGAGTGGGGCGGCGAACGCAAGGAAGGTAACAGCGCCTACCACAACACCAAGGTCCGTCGATACAACCCTGACGGCAAGGACCCAGGCAACGTCTGGCTAGATGAAGATCGCACGCAGACCGATAACCAAGAGGTCGATGAAGTTGAGCCAATCCCTCTCCGTGAGGCGCTCCGTCGGTGCGTTCTCGTGGGCACCAACGAAAGCGAGACCGTCTATACACTCTGGACAAACGAAATTGAAGATATGGTCTCCGATGAGGAGCGCGTTGCTGAGCCACTTGATGTGACTGTGCTACGTGAAGAGGTGAGTGGATAGATGCTCGACATAGACGAAATCGACGACCTCGAAGTACACTGGAGTACAAGCGAAGAGATGACTGAGGTCGAGGACGGGACCGTACAGTCGGTTATCACCTCACCACCCTATTGGGATCTCAAAGACTACGGACACGAGAATCAAATCGGGACGGCCGATGAGTCGTACGAACACTACCACGACCGGATGGAGGCTGTCTGGAGTGAGTGCTACGATGTACTGCGTGATGACGGAACGATGTGGGTAGTTGTTGACACCGTAATGGAGCGGGGCGATCTCCAATTCCTGCCATACCATATCGCTGAACGGGCCGAGGATATTGGGTTCGTACTCCAAGATATGGTCACTTGGTACAAGCCGACCGCCATCGCTGGCATGACTGATCGCAACGTGGTGAACAAGAAGGAATACGTCGTCTACCTATCAAAGTCGAAGAACCACAAATTCCGAGAAGAAGAGGGACAAAACGGTCTCGAAGACCCTGCTGTCACGGAAAAACACCGTCTCGGTAATCTGTGGCGGCACCCGGTGAAGCGAGGGACTGCGGGTCAGAACGTGTTACATAAGGCCCCCTACCCAACCTCGCTCATCAACCGCATCGTCAAGGTCTCGACGGATCCCGGCGAGACGGTGCTTGATCCGTTCTTCGGAAGTGGGACAACCGCGGTTTCCGCTCTCGAATTTGACCGTCAGTGTATCGGCTACGAACTGAATGAGGAATTCCGTGAAGTTGTCGCTGAGCGGCTCGCGTCGTTACAGCAACGCTCATTAACTGAATTCTGAACAGCTAATATTCTCACTTTAGAGAATCGCAATCGAAGAGATTCAGAGGACCTCTATGAAAAGTAAGCGATACTCGTCCTACAAGATATAATGTATTATAGAGTACAGAAGTACAACTATATTTTCTTCGTCACATAGGTGAGTGACTATGCCTAGCTGATCACGGATTCATAGGTTATCCCGTCGCAGTGTGCGGGATTCTATGTGACTGACAATAACCCTTGGACAGATACACTCGGATTTACCGATTTAGGTACCGACGAGCGTGAACAGACCTTGGATGAGGTGAAGGAACTCATCAAATCGCTCGGGAATGAGCACCCAGAGGTATTTGAGGATTGGAACATTGACGCCGGTGACTACCAACGCGAACTCAAAGATGCGGTCTTCTCACTCGGTGGAAGCTTCCGACAGTCACACGGCGCGGATAACGAGGACATTGTCCGCGAAGTTTTCTTGGAACCCGCCGAGGAGCAAGGATACCTCTCGTTCACCGATCAGCGTGGGAGTGAACGTATCGATTTCAAAGGTCGACTCAAGAACACTGGAGAGATCTTTGCGATGGACGTGAAGGGCGGTGAAGGGCAGAGTATCGGTCACCTGCTCGTTCCAACCAATACTGACACCCTGATGTTGTGGAGCGAGCGGAACGCTCGCAATACCAAATCTCCCGCATCTCGGCTGAACGAGGTAATCAACCGAGCAGTGCGATGGGGACTAAACCAAGATGAGGACCCACGGTATATGATTATCCGCGACCCGCCAGCAGGTGCCCGTACGGAGAACGGTCGTGTCATCCCTGATGTGATCGTCTTCCCGAACGAATACCCGTCGCCGAGTAACCCAGACCCAGAGATGCCGGCACTAGATGATCTCCACTTTGCCGAGGTCCTGTTCAAGGTCACGACTGACATCGGTGGCCTCAACGATGCACAGTGTCTGAAGCATATTTGGTGGCATGAAATGCACTATGACGGTCGAGATGGGGGGAAGATCGACAAGAGTATCTACAACGCGTATGACGACAGTATCGAGTTACGAACACAAGCTATTGATTACTCGCGCATTTCCGACGTAGTCTGATTGGAAGCCTCCGCTCCCCTTTGGTTGTCCGTCGTCAAAATTAGATTCTCGATATGCATACGAGATCCAGATCGTCGTGTGTTTATTTCGAGTCGGTACATCGTTTGGAACCATGTTCTCTGCTGGATGAACGACGACTTCCACTGATAGAGGGTCGAGATACCCATTCCGTTAGTCGAGACACTAGGATTTCCGGGGTCGTGTGGACAAGTGTACGAATCAGAACCAACGGCGATTGTCGTATTGACGAGACGCGATCGAACGCAGCTGATTGCTACGACTGCAACACGACGAAAGCAGTGGTGAATGCTTGTGAAGGAGAACTATTCAATTAGCATCCGACTCGAGTCCGTCCGCATCAAGCTCCCCATTGAGATATTGCTCCCCGAGATCGGTGATAACGTAGTAGCCTTCATCGACTCGGTCGACGAGCCCGTACTCCACTAACTTGGACAGCCGCCGACTGACGCCGGTTCGATCGCGATCGATGTTTCTCCCGATCGTGGTCGGGCCGAGCTCTAACCCGGTATTCAGAACCTCGAGAATCCGATCATCTGTCGGATTCTGCATCCAGTCACCGGGTTTACGCATCAGTTATCCGTTTCTGACCGGCTTCTTACATCGTTCGGAACGCTCGAGTGGTTAGACGATAACGTAGATAAAACTCTACAATATCGTAGAAGGCTTTATATCGCCTCGAGAAGAAATAGCAACCGCGGGCTTCGCAGAGAGTCGACTCTTCGTCGAATCTCTCGAAAATGCGGTCCGGTGCTACAGACACCGGGTCCGCGTGGCTCGCGTACGCAGGCACACAAGCCATGTTCGACGACGATTCGCGGGATTGTGAAACCCCCGCTCGAGCGGACGCATCGCCACCCGACCACCGCGACACCCAGTGCACGACAGCCCCGAGCCACGAGGACAGCCCTACCTGGATCGAGCTCACCGCCTTCCAGCGGGACCTGCTCGCGGCGATCGCCCGCCTCGAGGGCGAGGCCGACACCACCGACCAGCGCGCGATCACGCACGCCCTCGAGCGCACCTACCCCTACGTCGACCACGTCCAGCTCCAGTCGACCCTGGCCGCGCTGGTCGGCCGCGACCTGCTGGTCAGCCGCCGGGTCGACGAGCGCACGAGCGACTACACCCCCACCGACGCGGGGCGGAGCCTGCTCGCGCGGCGCACCGACGCCCTCCTCGAAGCCTGCGCGGCCACGTCCCACGCCGCTGACGAGCCCGCGTCACGGGCGGGAGACGGTCCCTCCCGAACGGGCGAGGCCGCCCCTCGAGACCCCGAGGGGGACGAATGACCGGGACTCGAGACGAGGAGCCCAGGCGGTGCCCCGACTGCGGCGCGGTGCTTCCCGAACGCGATCCGCTGATCGGCTGGTGGCTCTGTGACGACTGCGCGCTCGCGCTCGACGACGAGGGCGCGCGGCTCACCTGAAGCGGCGGCTCCCGATCGGCGGTCTCCGAAGGGGAGTCCACGCGATCGCTCGGCCCCACACGACCCGCCCGCGACGCGATCGGCAGCCACCGCCCGCGGGCCCCGAGTTCGGATCGGAGCCCCTCGCTCGAGGGAAGGGAATCGCGGTGAGCAGGGGGACGGGGGAGAGGGAATCGTGGTGAGAAGGGGGACTCGAGGGGGAACACGGTGAGCAAGGGGGTTTCGGAGACGGGGAAACTCGAGTCGGCGTCGGTCCGCGGGCAGTCGCTCGCCACCGGCGGTGCCGACTCGAGGCTCACGACCGCCGAGGTCGCGGCATTCGTGGCCGCCGATCCCGCGACGGGGGAGGCCTCCTCCGGAACGCGCTTGTGGAGTCAGACGTGGCTGTCGGCCGCGAGAGATGGCACACCGTCGAAAACCCGCGCGGAGTGACTGCCTGGATCGATCAGTCCGAGGCACGCTTCGACAGTCGGTCGTCGGGGGTAGTTACTGGCTCGAAATCGGTCGAGCCACACTGGCAGCCCTGCGGTCGACCGATCGGGAGAATCGTCCCGTTGGCGGTCTCCTTCGCTGCGAAGACGGACTCACACGCCGTACACGCGGCCATCACCGTTTCGTCTTCGTCACCTTCGCTCACGTCGCTCCGTAGCCTCCTCGAGACGATAAAGAACGCGTCAGTCCCTCGAGACCGTCCGCTGTTCTGTCGCGTCGCGCTGCCCGTGCCGCCTCACGATCCGAGACCGCGACGCGAAACGACGTGGAACGGGGAGCCGACTCGGCACCTCCGACGAGCGAGATCGCGAGACGCCCCGCGACGCCACGCTCCGGGTGACGAACCCGTCAGGGTCCGGTGTGACCGTCGGGAAGCGTGTTGACCGGATAGAAGACGAATTTCTCGTCTTCCCAGTCGATTTCGGCCGCGATGACGTCAGATTCGAAGAGGCGAAACAGGAAGTAGGGGCTCTCTATCGAGAGCTCCGAACTGTTGTCGTCGTCGCCGTTCATGTACTCCCTCGGAGATGTCAACGTATATGACTGCTGAGACACGGGATAGCAGGTCGCATTCGTACACCGACGGCGGGACGCGGCGGAGGCCGTGCTACCGATGTGACTCGGATCGACTGTCGCCGGGCGGCGACCGATGGCGGGGGACCACGCGCGAGTCGCGCGCGGTGACACTCCGACGAGCCGGGTTTCGATCTGATCTCGAGAAAGAATCGATGTCCGTGAGACGACCGCGAGGTCGCGTCTCGGGGAGTACCGTCAGCCGAGGATGCCGTAGTAACCGCCCGTTACGAATTCACTCCGGGTGAGAGGAATTGGGCACAGTTGGGACACCAGACGGTGTTGTCGGCTCGGCGCTTCTGTTTACTCCCGCAGTCGGAACAGCGCTCGGCCGAATAGCGAACCATACCATCCATCACGAGAGCGCGATTATATCCCTTCCGAATCGGCTATTTAAAGAGATAGCGCGGCTGAAAGTCACGTTCCGGTGACGATCACGACGAGCGAGAGCCGCCGATCGGCCCCGAACGAGGTTCTCGATCACGTCGCCACTCGAGGGAGCGTCTCGAGGAGCGAAACGACGCGAACAGTGGCCGTTCCTCGAGGACGTCGGTCGATGTGCGACGACTCCTCGAGACGGCTCGCGACGGCGGGACGCCGTCGAAACGGCCGCAAACGGGACGGCGCGAATCGACGGTCCGGCTAGCAACAGAGCGTCTCCGTCCGCTTCGGGGTCGAATCGGCGCTGGTCGGTCGGGAATCGATCGTCGTCTGACAGTCGGGGCACTCGTACTCGAGTCGGTCGTCGTGGGCGCGGACGAGCCAGTCGCCGCCGATGGGACTCTCGTGACCGCACTCGAAGCAGTGAAGCGTCGCCTTCCGCGACGAGACTCCCTCGAGTGGGGAACTGATTGCGTTCATTAACAGGGATAGGGCCCGAACCCGAATAACGTTGTTGACGGCCGCAACAACTCCTATCGTCCCATCCCGGTCGTCCGCCGGCAGTGGGGACCCCACTCCCTCGAGACCGTGACGCCGAGCCCGCGTGGGGGAGAGTCGAGCGGACGACGGACCCTCGAGACACCACGACGACCCGACGAACCGAGCGAGGCCGTCACTCGGATGTGGACCGCGGCGGACGGGGTTCCCAGTTCGTGTTATTAAACTAAAATTTTAACTGTAATTGAATTGAACTCCGATCGTGTGCGTCGGGCGGATCGCCGCGCGGGCCACAGCGGTCCGCTGGCACACCGCCACGGTAGCACCGTTCCGTCGAACGCAGCTCAAATTTCCACATCACCGATGACCGAGCACACCACTAGCGACACCGCATACTACCGTCGGCTCGACGATCGACTGACCACCGTCGCGACGACTCCCGGAGCGACCGTCAGGAGCGTCCTTCGCGATACCCGTGGTGCATTTCCGACGGTCGCCTACGAGCGGTTACGACACCTGGGTCTCGCCGACGAACTCCCCGAGGGCGACCCCGCATCGGTCGACGCCGCCGAAGCCGTCCGGACGCCCGAACTCCACCCGCTCGATTTCGAGTGGTACTTCACCGACGATTCCGTGGCCGATATCGCGGCCACGCTTCGCGATGCGGGCAACTCCGTCCTCTGTCTCGGCGCGCCGACGGTCGCCGCCCGCCTCGCCCGACGTGGCGTTCCCGTGACGCTCGTCGACCGCAACGACCTCTTCGAAACGCGGTTCGAAACCGATCTCGACTCCCTTCGCTTTTGCCAGGCCGACGTCCACGAACCGTTACCCCTCGAGTCGACGTTTCCGGTCGTCTTCTTCGACCCGCCCTGGTATCCGGAGCACACGGAAGCGTGGCTCTATCGCGCCTGCCAGCACGTCCGCCCCGGCGCGCGGCTCTACTTCGTGTTGTTCCCGCCGCTCGTCCGGCCCGCAGCGCTCGCCCAGCGAACCGACCTGCTCGAGACGGCCCGACAGGTCGGTCGCGTCTCGATCGACGACGACGCGATCGGCTACCACACGCCGGCGTTCGAACGGCGAATACTACAGGACAGCGACGCCCCCGTCGTGGCCGACTGGCGGCACGCGGATCTCGCCAGCGTCGACGTGAGCGACCCGGGCGCGCTGGCCGGGCCACCGACGGTCTCGGGAGGGTCGGAGTGGGACACCTTCGTGACGGACGGCCAGGTGGTAAAACTGCGACGGACGGTCACGGACGGGACGACGGACGTCCTCGCCCCGATCGACGGCTGTGACGGCTACGTCCTGCCCAGCGTCAGCCGCCGGGACGCACGCCGGCAGAACGTCGACCTCTGGACCTCTCGCAACCGCGTCGCGACGGTCGGCGATCGTGCCGTCGTTGCCGAGGGACTTCGCTTGCTCGAGACCGGGATCGACCGCTCGGCGCTTTCGGCCGCCGAGTTCTCGACGACGGTCCCCGCCAGCAGGAAAGAGACGCTCGTGACGGAGTTAAACGCCATCCTCGAGTAGCCACTCGTCGCTTTTCGTCGAGAGGAGCCAGAGGACACGCCACTCCCACCGCTGTCGTTCGCGTCGGTGTGCGGCGACGTTCGGACGTATCAGTGGCGACGAGAGCCGTCCCGGCCGTCGGACACCTGCTCGAGAACCAGCCCCTCGAGGCGGGCGATGCGCTCGTCGGTACTGGGATGGGTTCGGAACAGGTCCCACGATCCGGCCGGGGTCTCCCGCGGGAGGATGTCGAGCGCGCTGGCGGACTTCGCCCAGGTGCGTTTGTCCTCGCTGGGTCGTTCGCGACCGTCGTCGAGCGTCTCGAGGGCGCTGGCGAGGTCGCTCGGGGAGCCGGTCAGTTCCGCGCCGGCCCTGTCGGCGGCGAACTCCCGGCCACGCGAGAGGACGGCGATACCGAACTGACAGCACAGTTGCTGGACGGTGGTGGTGGCCGTCAGCAGCGCCCAGAGAACGAAATAGGCGACGTAGGCCAGGGGTTGGCTGAGCAGCAGCCGTCGCGTCGGTGGCTCGTCCGATCCGATGTGTTCGGCGACGAGCAGCGGCGTGAGCACGAGATCCATGATCCGGCTATCGCCGTTGACGAGGTGGCTGAGTTCGTGGGCGATCACGGCCTCGAGTTCGGCCGCCGAGAGCCGACTGACCAGCCCGGTCGTGACGATGATCGTCCCGTCGAGACGGCCGCCGACGGCGTAGGACTCGGGACGCCGGCGGTCGGCGACGTAGACGTCCGGCTCCGGGATGGCCGTCTGCTGGGCGAGCCGACGGGTCATCGCGGCGATGTCGGGATCGGTCTCGGACGCGGGGGCACCGGATTCCCCCAGTTCCGCCCGAAACTGTCGGATTTCCTCACGGACGGGCCAGTAGTACAGGACCGGCAACAAGACCGCGCCGGTCGCGACGACGATGGGAATCGGGTTCGCGAGCACGGTCGAGAGCAGTCCGTAGGCGTCCCCGGGAACCGGCAACAGGAGTATCCCGAGGACGAACGCAGCCACGAGGAGGACGAGCCAGGACAGGAATCCGCCGACGAGGATCGCCGTGCCGGCGATGAGTATCGAAACGACCGTCAGCACGGTCAGTGCGACGAGCATCCGCCAGAGCAGGGATAACTGCATTCGAGCGGTACCGTTCATGTAACTCCCACCTCGGAACGGGGGTGTCCATCGGATCGGTAATCAGTGTTGCGGGTCGGGGGTCATGTCAGTAGTACGGATGGCTCGCGGTGGCGGGACTCGAGTGCGAGCGAGCCATGCTCGAGCGACCGTCGAGTCGATTCTGGCGACGAATCGACGCCTCGGCGTCTTGGCCGACGACTCGTCGGCTCGGTGGTCGGGCAGCCACTGAGGAACGGAAACACCGTTCCCAGGGTATAAAACCGACCGACGCGCTGAAATATATCGATCGCATTACAACTAGGTATGAGCCGGACACGATCCGCGGACGGTGCAGCCGTGTTAGTCGAACGGACGGCCGGACTGACCGCAGCGCTGGGTGCGTTCGTCATGGTTTCCTCGGCCGTCTTCACGATCACCGATACGATGGGGATCCACAACGTCCTCGTCGGTGCGGTCGTCGCCCTCATCGCGTCCGTACAGGCGTATCGGGTCAGTACGACGCACAGCCCGAACGTGGTCCTCGCGGCACTGCTCGCAGTGCTTGGCGTCTGGATCGCGGTCGCGCCGATCGTTCTCTTCGACGTGAGCCGCGAGCTGGTACTGGGCGTCAACGGCGTCTCCGGTGCGCTCATCGCGATCCTCTCGCTGGCCGGCGTCTACGGGAGCCTCCGAACGTCGAAGCCGACAGCGGCGACCGCCTGATACCGGTCGCAGTCGGTTCGTCCGCCCTAGACCAGGAAGAAAACGCCGATCGCCACGAGAATGAACGCGGCTTTCAGACAGACGTTGACGACGATTACTTTCGTTCCGAACGCCGCTCCCCAGATCCCGAACTGGAAGGGGATCGACCGCTTGACCGTCCCGATCGTCAGCGAGACGAGGCTGCCCACGAGCAGCGTGATCACCGCTTCCGACGGCGTCAACACGTCACCGATCAGGGGGGCGACGGTGATCGCGCCGGTCGTCGGATCGACCAGCGAGACGAGGATGACGGGCACCGCTGCTGCCGGCAGCCCGAGCAGGCCGGCGATCGGCTCGAGGAGGGCACCCGGATCGTCGATCCCGACCGACGCGAACGCCGCGAGGATCCGATCGGCGTACTCGAGCGCGAGGAAGACGAGCGAGTAGACCACTGCCAGTCGCGGGACGATCGAACGCAGGCGATCGAAGGTGCTCTCGGCGGCCTCGCGGAGTTTGTCGCGGTTCGTTCGTGGTTCTTCGTCGGGGAGGTCCGGCTCGAGGGCACCGCTGTCGTACTCGTAACCACGCAACAGGAGGGCACCGGCCAGCAGGCCGACGAGGGTGATGGCCAGCGAGATGCCGGCCCGCGCGCCGACGTACATGAGGCCGACCTGCAGGCCCAAAATCGGGACGAGAACGGGCCCGTAGTAGGTGAAGATGTGCTGCACGAAGCCGAAGAACGTGTTGATGACGACGGCGATCAGGGTGGCGCGATCGTCGAGGAGGCCGGCCTCGCGAAACTCCGCGAGCATGCCGTATCCCGCCGTCACCGAGACCGCGTTCGTGAGGACGGCGGTTCCGACTTCCGACGGGAGGTTCGCCGGCTCCGTCACATATCGTCCGACGCGCGCGACGACTGCGACGAGTCCGTACTCGACGGCGAGGTTTGCCAGCCCGACGCCCGCACCGATCAGGACCGCGATCGTCAGCACGCGCGGGAGCGCTTCCTCGAGGAGCACGGGCAGGACTGACTGCACGACGAGGGGTTTGCCGTCCCGCGAAAAATGGGTATCGAATCCGGAGACCGTCTCCGGCAGGTTCATATCAACGAGCGATCGTTTCGGGTGGCTTTTCCCGCTTCCGGTCGTCCGGAGGGGTATGAGCCAGAGCGACGTTCACGTGGCTGCACTCTGTGGCAGTCTCCGCGAGGGAAGTTACACCCGGACCGCACTCGAGTCCGTCCTCTCGGCCGCCGAGGACGCCGGCGCGACGACCGAACTGCTCGATCTCCGCGAGTACGAACTCCCGACGTTCGACGCGGATCGCGACCGCGAGGCGGCGGGCGACGCCGAGGTGCTGGCCGAGCGCGTCCGCGACGCCGACACCATCGTGCTCGGCTCGCCGATGTACCACGGATCGTACGCCTCGCCGCTGAAGACTGCGATGGATTACTGTGGCTTCGACGAGTTCGAAGACAAGACGGTCGGGTTACTGGCTGTCTCGGGCGGGGCCTTCCCCGTGACGGCCCTCGAGCACATGCGGTCGGTCTGTCGGGCGCTGAACGCGTGGGTGATCCCCCACGAGGCGGCGATCCCGAACGCGAGCGCGGCCGTCGAGGACGGCGAGTTCGTCGACCCGAAACTCGAGGAGCGGGTCCAAACGCTGGGGCGGCGAGCGGTCCAGTACGCCGCGATCGAGCCGGATCCGGACTCCTTCGAGAGCGATCAAAACGTGGGCGCGGCGGGGAAGTGATCGGGACGGGCGAGACGGTCAGGGGTCGAGGAACCGCCGGAGCCGGTGGTAGTGTGCGAGGAACGCGAAGAGACCGAAGACGACCACCCCGATCTGCAGGGGTTCGATCAGAACGACGACCGTCGTGACCCCGACCGAGAGCGGCGGTGTGGAGAGTCCCCAGTCGAAAAACCAGGCGGTAGCGAGCAGCGTCGAGCCGCCGGCGGCCAGCAACAGTCCCGAAACGATCGGCGTCTCGGCGATGTGCGGCCCCGACGAGCGGCTGAAAACGCGGTGCTCGAGGGCGAACTGCACGCTGAGGATGCCGGCGAGGAGACCGGAAGCGAGGGTAACGCCGGCCACGCCCCCGACCAGTTCGGCGACGAGGAGCCAGACGATCCAGCCGGCCGTAAACAGGAGTGCTACGGCGAGCCGGCGTGGCTGCAACACGTCTCCGGGGTGGGTAACGGTGACGCCGAAGATCCCTGCCCTGGAGAGCGCGCCACAGAAGAGGAGTCCGAGCCCCGCGAGTGCAGTCGACGTCGTCCGGGAGCCGACGACGAGAGCGAACCAGCAGCCGACTGCGATCGTTTCGATGACCGCGGTCGAGAGCGCGGCAGCGGTGCCCATGACGCGTCGCCGCGTCGTTCGACCGAGGGCCCGTGGCTGGCGGATAACGCTCATATCATGACCCCATTCCGGGGAGTCCCTTTCGTTATGGGAGCCTTTCGTCGGCCGGCTCGGAGCGCGCCGGCCGTCTGCGATCGGCCGGGGTACTACCACGTTACCGGCGTGATCGATAGCCGGAGCGACACATCCCATCGGAACCGCAACCGAGCGCACGGTCTCCGTCTCGCGGAGCGCACCTGGCTCTCGGTGGACATCGATCGGACAGGAGAGGGACGGTATTTCGGAGAACGGACAGTGAGACGCCGTCTCGATCCCGTTCTCGCCCGTTCGTAATAGATCCGTTCGATCGGTGTCGGCTAGTGGGAGCGTCCGTAATAACCGATTATACTGTCGGACCGATTGAATGATCACTCCGTCGGGGACGACGAGCGTAGCCCACTGTGGAAACGGTGGACAGAACTATGTACGGTGGTGTGGTTGTAGCGGATTATGCCGGAGATGGAACAACAAGACGAAACGCTGTCCGAACTCATCGTCAAAGAAGCGATCAGTAAAGGAATGGATTCCCCGATGCGCGAATCGATCCTCGAGGCGGTCGAGGAATCGGAGGGGGGAGGATCCGGCAGCCGGCTTCCGCTCGCAGGGGTGCTGTTCGGTCTCGGCGCGGCCGTCGGGTTCCTGGCAGGTCGACAGTCGCCCGAACTCGAGGAGTCGTCCCTCGAGGAACCGGAACTCATCGAGGACGTGATGGAGACGGCCGAGGAGGGCGGCGAGGAGATGGCCGAGACGACCGAAACCGAGGAGAGCGACTCGGGTTCGCGGCGACTGCCACGGCTCCTCCTCGTACTGGGTGCGGTCGCAGGGGCGGTGGTTCTCCGCCGTCGGCTCTCCTCCGACGCCGAAGAGGAGTGGGAACCGATCGAGGAGTTCGAACCGGCGACGGGCGGCGAGACGGAGGAGGAGACGGACGAAACACCGGCGGCGGCGGACGAGACGGACGAGGAGATCGACGAGGAGTAAGCGGACGGTACCGACTCGAGTGAGCGGACGGCAACAGCGTGGTCTCGCGTACCCCCATCGGTTCCGTGGCCCGTTTTTTCGGCGATCAGTGTCCGTCCACTCGAGTCCTGCGAGGGCCTGCTACGGTTCCCTGTCCCGAGAGGAGAGCGAACCACAATAGGCTAAGGGAGTGACGCCGACAGGGTAACGTAATGGAGACGACCCACCGCGTTTTCGTCGGTGACTCTCGTGACCTATCGCAGGTGACCGACGACTCCGTCGAACTCGTCGTCACGTCCCCGCCGTATCCGATGATCGAGATGTGGGACGATCTCTTCACGGAGCTCGACCCGGCGGTCGGCGAGGCGCTGGCGGCCGGCGACGGACGCGACGCGTTCGAGGCGATGCACGCCCAGCTCGACCGCGTCTGGGACGAACTCGAGCGGGTGCTGGTCGACGGGGGCATCGCGTGTATCAACGTGGGCGATGCGACCCGGTCGGTCGACGGGAGCTTCCGGGTCTATCCGAACCACGCCCGCGTGCTCGAGGCCTTCGAGCGGCGGGGATTCGATCCGCTCCCGGATATCCTCTGGCGAAAGCCGGCCAACAGCGCGGCCAAGTTCATGGGCAGCGGGATGATTCCGCCTAACGCCTACGTCACCCTGGAACACGAGTACATCCTGGTGTTTCGGAAGGGCGAAGAGAGCCGCTCGTTCGAACCGGGGGCCGACCGGCGCTACGAGGCCGCCTACTTCTGGGAGGAACGCAACCGCTGGTTTACCGACGTCTGGACCGACGTCAGGGGCGAGCTACAGGCGATTGACGCGACGGACGACGACCTCCGGGAACGGTCCGCCGCGTACCCTCTCGAGATTCCCTACCGCCTGCTGTGTATGTATTCGGCCTACGGCGATACCGTCCTCGATCCGTTCTGGGGGACCGGGACGACCACGCTCGCGGCGATGTGTGCCGGTCGGGATTCGGTCGGCTACGAACTCGAGGACGCCTTTCTCGAGGTGTTCGACGAGGGCGTCGAGGCGGTCCCGGCGCTGTCGCGATCGATCGGCCGAGCGCGTCTCGAGCGCCACCGCGAGTTCGTCGACCGCCGCCGCGAGGAGGGCAAGGGATTCGAGTACGACGCGGACTACTACGAGACGCCGGTCGTCACGAAGATGGAGCGCGGGATTCGGCTGCGCGAAGTGAGCGCGGTCCACGAGACCGACGATGGCTACCGACTCGAGCACGCGCCCCTCGTCCTCGAGTGAGACGGTCCGCTGTACAGATGTCCCGGCGCAATCGCGAACCGCCGTGGGTGTCCGGGTCGTCCCGACGATCGACGCGTGGCGGGGGACTACTATTTTGAGCGTCGGCGTTTCGCTATAGGTATGGACGACTCAGTGGACCTGGATCGGTTCGACTCGCGGCGCTCGACCGTCTACGCCGCCCGCGGGATGGTTGCGACGAGCCAACCGCTCGCGGCGGAGGCCGGCATCTCGATCCTCCGCGACGGCGGCAACGCCTTCGACGCCGCGGTCGCGACCGCAGCCGCGTTGAACGTCGTCGAACCTACCTCGACGGGGCTGGGCGGCGACGTCTTCGCACTCTATCGGACCGCCGACGGCGAAGTCGGCGCGATGCGTTCCTGTGGCGGTGCCCCGACCGACGCGACGATCGACGCCGTCAGGAGCGCTCTCGAGGCCGACGACGATCCCGAGCGCTATTACCCCGCGTCCCGTGGCTACGCCGTCGACGGCGACGCGAGCGGGGACGAGCTCGGGATGCCCTTCCTCGGGCCCCACGCGGTGACGGTCCCCGGTACCGCTCGGGGCTGGGAGGCGACCGTCGAGCGACTGGGGCGGAAATCGCTGGCGACGGTTCTCGAGCCCGCGATCGAATACGCGACCGAGGGGTATCCCGTCTCGCCGGTGATCGCCCACCACTGGTCGAGCGCCGAGGAGTTGTTCGTGGACGATCACGCCCGCGAGGCGTACCTCTTCGACGGCGAGAGCCCGGAACCGGGGCAGACGGTTCGATTGCCGAACCTCGGCGAGTCGTTGCAAACGATCGCCGACAGCGGGGCCGACGTCGTCTACGAGGGAGCGATCGCCGACGAGATCGTCGCGGAGATTCGGGCGGCGGGCGGCTTCATGACGAAAGACGATCTCGCGGCGTTCGAACCCGAGTTCGTCGACCCCGTGAGTACGAGCTACAACGGCGCGACGGTCTACGAACTCCCGCCGAACAACCAGGGGCTGATCGCCCTCGAGGCGCTGAACATCGCCGAGGCGATCGACGCGGGGGGACACGACTACGACTCGTCGGAACGGGTCCACGCCTTCGCCGAAGCGACGAAGCTCGCGTTCGTCGACGGCCACCACTACGTCGCGGATCCGGCCTTCGAGTCGGTCCCGCCCCTCGCCTCGAAAGCCTACGCTCGAGAGCGGGCGCGGGCGATCGAGCCGGAGCCGATACGGGACCCCGAGATCGGGGTTCCGAACGCGAGCGCCGAGGATTCGGACACCGTGCTCTTGACCGTCGGCGACGACGAGGGCAACCTCGTCTCCTACATCAACTCCCGCTTTGCCGGCTTCGGGAGCGGCCTGGTCGCCGGCGACACCGGCATCGCGCTCCAGAATCGCGGGGCGTCGTTCTCGCTCGATCCCGACCATCCGAACAGCCTCGAGCCGGGCAAACGCCCGTTTCACACGCTCGTGCCCGCGATCGCGAAGTTGGGCGACGACGACTGGATGGCGTTTGGCGTCATGGGCGGCTACATGCAGCCCCAGGGTCACGTCCAGGTGCTCTCGAACGTCGTCGACTACGGGCTGTCGCCACAGGCCGCACTCGACGCACCACGCTGGCGATACCGCGAGGAGGGAACGCTCGGCGTCGAAGAACGACTGCCGAATACGGCCGAACTCGCACGGACGGGACACGACGTTCGGGTCCTCCCCCCGGTCATGTTCGGCGGTGCACAGCTCGTTCGTCGACGAGGAGCGACCCTCGCCGGGGCGACCGAGCCGCGCAAGGACGGGCTCGTGATCGGCTATTAGTATCGGACGTGACCCCCGATCCCTGAAGCGGAGATCGACGCGAACTTTTTATTCGTCCCGGCCGACGAAGCGGTATGGCTCGCGGTCTCGAGGGCGTCGAGACGACCCCGGTTCGTACCCTTGTAGTCGGCACGTCCGACTGGCTCCGGACGGCCACGGCGGGGCTGGCAGACGAGTCGGTCACCGTCACGGGGTCCGTGTCGTCGGCGTCCGAACTCACGGACGAGCGGATCGACACGGCAGACTGTGTCCTGACCGACGACCGGGACGTTCTGGCCGCGCTCGGCGAGACGTGTCCGATCGTGTACGCCGTCGATCCGGCCACCAACGAATCGGTCGCACAACTCCGAGCGGACGGTGCCACCGACGTGATCGCCACGAGCACGATTCAGGAGCCGCCACTGGTGGCACATCGGCTTCGGCAGGCTCTCGAGTACGATTCGATGCGACGAGAGGACGACCGTCGCGTGGACTGGTACCAGGCATTGATCGAACAGTCCTCGGACCTGTTGGTCATCCTCGACGAGGGTGGTGAGGTCACGTACGTCAGTCCGGCGGTCGAACGCGTCGGCGGGTTCGATTCGTCCAGAATGCGCGGGGCGCACATGCTCGATTACGTCCACCCCGACGACATGCAGACGGTGGCCGACGCGTTCGAGGACGTTTGTGAGGCCGAGCGCGGCTCGACGCGGACCGTCGAATACACGTGTCAACACGCGGACGACACCTGGTACGTTCACAAGGCCGTCCTCACGAATCGACTCGGAGACGGGACCGTCGACGGGATCGTCGCCTCGATTCGAGACATCACGACGTATCACCGAATCGAACAGGAGCTCAGCAAGTCCTTCGAACGCGTTACCGACGCCTTCTACGCCCTCGACGCCGACAGGCGATTTACGTACGTCAACGATCGGACACTCGAATTGCTCGATATCGATGGCTCGGAGCTGCTCGGTCGGAAGGTTCTCGATGTGTTCCCGGAAATGGAGGGCTCGGCGTTCGAGACGGCAGCCGTCGCGGCGATGGACGACCAGGAGCCCCGGACGGTCGAAACGTACTTCGACCCCTACGGCGGCTGGGTCGAAGCACGGATCTATCCCTCCCCCTCGGGACTCTCGGTCTACTGGCGGGACGTCACCGAACGTGTCGAGCGGGAACAGGACTTGACCAAGCGGACCGAGCGGTTACAGACGCTGGTCGAGAACGTCCCCGTCATCCTGTTCGTTCTCGACGAGAACGGGACGCTCACGCTCTCGGAGGGACGGGGACTCGAAAACCTCGGCTTCGACTCCGAAGACGTCGTCGGCAAGTCGTTTTTCGACGTGCTGGAGGACTACCACGAGGCGTGTGCCGACGCGAGGACGGCCCTCGAAGGGGAGGCCGTCCACTCACGCAGACGGATCTCCGATCGCGTGCTCGAGACGTGGTATCGGCCGATAACGGACGGCGAGGGTGATACCGTCGATCGCGTGATCGGCATCGCGAACGACGTGACCGAACGGGTGCAGTATCAGGAGGCGCTCAATGCATTGCACGAGGCGACCAGTCACCTGCTGACCGTCGAATCGAAAGACGAGGCCTGCGAGTACATCGTCGACGTCGCAACCCACGTCCTCGAACTCGACAGCGTCGTCTATCGGTTCGACGAGCAGAACAACGAACTCGAGCCGGCGGCGGCCGCGTCGGCCCTCGAATCGGCCATCGGCCCGCCGCCGCGGCTCCAGCCAAACGACAGCATCACCTGGGAGTCGTTCGTGACCGGCGACGCCGTCGTCTACGACGACGTGAGATCCGACGGTCGGGTCTACGAGGAGGGGACCGCCGCCCGAAGTGGCCTCTACGTCCCGCTGGGTGAACACGGCGTTCTCGTCGCGCTCTCGACGACGGTCGGCGAGTACGACGACGAAACCGTCGAGCTCGCCCAGTTGTTCGCGACGGCGGCCGAGGCCGCACTCGATCGGATCGGCCGGACGCGCCGACTCCACGACCGCGAGCAGGAGCTCAAACGGCAGAATCAACATCTCGAGCGGCTCAACGACGCTAACGGGGTTCGACAGGATCTCGAACAGCTCCTCTTGCTGGCCGAATCCCGCACCGAGATCGAACGCGGAATCCCCGAGCGCCTCGCCGAACTCGAGGCGTGCTCGCTGGCCTGGATCGGCGAGCCAGACCCCAGTGGCAATCGGCTCCAGTCACGCTCCCACGCCGGTTTCGAGCGCGGGTATCTCGATGCCGTGACGGTGACGACGGTCGATAATTCGGCCGCCGAACCGGCGGGGCGGGCTGCTCGCACCCGAACGCCGGTCTACGTCGAGAACGTCGCGGAATCGGTACACGACGGAGACTGGCGGAGCGATGCCCTGTCGCGAAATTTCCAGTCCGTCTTCGCAGTGCCCCTCGTCTACGATGGGTTCCTCTATGGCGTCCTGTCGATCTACGGTGAGAAGCGGGACGGGTTCGACGAGACGCTTCGATCGATGCTGAGCGAACTCGGCGAAACGATCGCGTACGCGATCGACGCCGTCAAGCGAAAGAACGCGCTGGTCGGCGACAATTACACCGAGGTCGAACTCGAGGTCGCGGCCGATGCGACCCTCTGTCAGCTCGCGGCCTCGCTCGAGAGAGCCGTCACCTACGAGGGGGCGACGGTCCGCGCCAACGGCTCGCAGCTCGTCTTCGCCGCTGTCGAGGGAGCCGCCGACGGATCGGTGGCCGCCATCGACGAGACCACACTCGAGGGGATCAGTGGCGTGTCGACGATCGCCGAACACGAGGACGAAACGTTGCTCCAGATACAGCTCACCGATCCGTTTCTCGGATCGATCGCCGATTCACACGGCGCGCGGTTACGGGAGTTCGTCGCCGACGAATCCGGTGGTCGCGCGATCGTCGACGTCCCGGACGCCGTCGAGGTCCGCGACGTATTGGCCAATATCACCCGAAGCGGCCCGTCGGTCTCGATGGTCGCCAGACGCGAGCAACGCACGAACGATCCCGAGACGATCGACGGCCCCGCGCGCAACACCTTGCTCGAGACGTTTACGGATCGGCAGCGGGAGGTCGTCCAGACGGCCTACCACGGCGGATTTTTCGAGTGGCCCCGGCAGGCAAACGGCGAGGAAATCGCCGGCTCGCTGGACATTTCCCCGCCCGCGTTTCACAAACACGTCCGGTCGGCCGAGCGAAAGCTGTTCGCGGCCCTGTTCGAGGGGACGACCGGTGAGGAGTTAACTGATTAACCATCCCCTTCGAGACCCGTTATACAGTTAACGACCAGACTCTTTACAACAACTCGTGAACGAGAGAATGACTTCCCACGGACGTACTGGGGGTACGTACAACATATATGACAGAGATGAGTTCACGATCACCGGCGACCGAAATGGGGGATCAGTATTCCGTGCAATACGATAGACTCGACGACGAACCGCTCAGCGTTGCCGTAGCGGAGGCAGTCGCAACGTTTCGCAACGAAGCCGTCACCGAGATCGAGCCGCTGCATTACTCGATCAACGCCGACGCGCTCGAGCGGCTGTTCGAACCGCGTGCGAACGGTCTCCGCTCGGGCGGTTCCGTCACGTTCGAATACAGCGACTGTCTGGTAACGGTCACTGCCGGCGGCGAAATCCATATCGAATCAGCCTAGCGATCGGTACCGCTCCGTCGCTTCTGCCTTTTCTCCGATCGCTTCCGCGACAGCTGAGCGGCCACGACGGGCAGCGTCCAGTACATGTAAGCGGGTCGGTGTTGAACCTCGTTCCATGACCACTCGACTGCTCGTCCCGACCGACGGGAGCGATTCCGCGAGGGCGGCGCTCGAGCACGCACTGGATATCGCCGCCGATCGGGATGCGACCGTCAACGTGCTCTACGTTGCGGACACGAACGAACCGAGTCTAACGCAACTCGGCGGCGACGTCGTAGACGTCCTCGAGCGTGAAGGCGACGAGATCCTCTCGGATGCCGCCGCACTCGCCGAGGATCGTGGCGTCTCCGCTACCACGACCGTCGTTCAGGGCGATCCGCGAAAAACGATCGCGGACCACGCCACCGTCGACGAAGTCGATCTCGTGGTGATGGGGGCCCACGGGCGACGCGGGATCAGCGAGTACGTCCTCGGAAGCGTCACCGACTACGTCGTGAATCGGAGCGAGGTTCCCGTGGTGACCGTCCGTGGGGCCGACGACGCGACACGGCGCTACCCCTACGCCGACGTGCTCGTTCCGACCGACGGCAGCGACCACGCGACGGCCGCAGTGGAACGGGCCGCGTCGATCGCAACCCGACACGGCGCGACGCTCCACCTGCTATCGATCGTCGACGAACTGCCGGAAACGATCGCCTCGGGGTCGTCCCAACTCTCCGAACAACTCGAGGAGAACGTCCAGGAGGTCCTCGACGAGGCCGAAGCGATCGCGAGACGAGCGGGGGCCGATCCCGTGACGACGACGGTATCGACCGGTTCGGTACCACGAGAGATCACCGCCTACGCCGACGCGGAGGGGATCGACCTCGTCGTGATGGGGACCCACGGTCACACCGGACTCGATCGACACCTGCTCGGCAGTTTTAGCGAGCGCGTGATCCAGACGTCGCCGGTGCCGGTCCTCACCACGAGACGAACGGCCGAACGTGACTGAGACGGTTTGCTGTCCCTATTTTCGGTGGGACCGCAGGGCGGTCCCGGTCCCACCGGCACTGACGGACGGGAGACCGTCTGAGACCGGCTGCTGGCACTGGGTCCCGGCCCCCCGCCCCACTGCGGGTCGCGGCCGGGCCAACGCTGACTGCCAGTCCGCCGCCTGAACGCGGTCCCCGAACCGCGTCGTCGCTGTCGATTCGGGGCGGAAACGAGTTAGAAAAAATACTTGTGTCCGATCGATGAACCAGAACCAAATGGTCCGCACAACGGTGCTCACGTGCTCGCCGGTGATCGAATCGTGACCGAGGGATCGCGTCCATCGCTCGCTCGGTTCCGGTCGGCACTGTCGCGAAACCGACTCCGAATCGCGTTCGTAGCGATCGTCCTCGTGTCGGCCGCCGTCGTCGTCAGCGCGTCGTCGGGCGGGATTTCGACGGCGTCGAAAGAAGCCGTTCCGAACGCACCGGAGACGGACAACCATACCGTCGTCACCGAATCGGGCCGTGCCGGAACGATTACGGCCTACGAACCCGACGGCGACGTGCTCTACTACAACAACACGCGAACGAAGTACTTCGACGTCGACCCCGTCGAAGACGACCCGCTGACCGTCGAGTACACCGCGACGGACACGATCCACACCGAGGGACCGGCCTGTTCCGATCCGCCCTGTGCGCGAAACGTCATCGAACGGGCCGACCTCGAGACCGGCGAGGTCGAGGTGCTCTACGAGCGCTACGATTACAAGGAGACCGCCGGGGAGTGGCACGACGCGGACCGCATCAACGAGAGCCACGTCGTCGTCGCCGACATCGTCGCGGATCAGGTGTTCGTCGTGAACACCGAGACGGAGGTCGTCGAGTGGCTCTGGGACGCCCAGAGCGACTTCCCCGTCGAGGAAGGCGGCCCCTATCCGGAAGACTGGGCCCACGTCAACGACGTCGAATACATCGACGAGGGCGAACTGGAGGGGACGATCATGGCCAGTCTCCGGAACCAGGACCAGGTCGTCTTCCTCGACCGAGAGGAGGGCCTGCTCGAGGACTGGACGCTCGGGGCGGAAAACGAGTACGACGTGCAGTACGAACAGCACAACCCCGATTACATCCCCGAGAGCGAGGGCGGCCCCGCCGTCGTCGTCGCCGACTCCGAGAACGGACGCGTCCAGGAGTTCCAGCGCGAGGACGGCGAGTGGAATCGTACCTGGGAGTGGGAAGACGATCGGATCCAGTGGCCCCGCGATGCCGACCGGCTCCCCAACGGCAACACGCTGATCACCGACACCCACGGCAATCGCGTGATGGAGGTCAACGCCACCGGTGATATCGTCTGGGAGGTCGGCTCGACGCTGCCCTACGAGGCCGAACGCCTCGAGACGGGTCCCGAAAGCGAGGGCGGCCAGAGCGCGGCGGCGCTGGGCCTCGAGTCCCGGACCGAAGCCGACACCGGCGGCGGTGGCGATAGCGGTGGCGGCGGGTTCGACATCGATCCGCTCGGATTCCTCGGCGATCTCATCGAATCCGTTCTGCCCCACCGGATCTACAACGGACTCCTCTTTGCGACGCCCGTCTGGATGGGCCAATCGGAGTTCGCCGCCATCGGGATCGCGCTCGTGAGCGGACTCACGTGGCTCACCATGGAGATCAGGTGGCAACTCCGTGACGCCGGCATCAGGTTCCGGCTGCCCGTCTACCGAGGGGGCGGCGACTGATGCCCGCGCTCGCTTCTCGGTCGTCCGGGTAGGCACGGGGTCGCTCGAATCGGGCGAGACGACCTCGACACGACCTCGTTTCTGGGACCGCTCGAGCGTCACCGTTCTCGAGACGACCGCGAGAGTCGCTGGTATCCGAGCGAAGGACTACGCGATCCCCGTCTAGGCGAGCAGGTGGCCCCCGAGGAGGTAGAGCGCGGCGAGGATCGACTGAAAGGAAAGCGACCCAACCGCCGACAGGACGGCAAACGAACGCCACTCCATCTCGGACAGGCCGGCGGGCACGGTGGCCAGTCCGCGAACGAACAGCAACGTGTTGCTTACCGGAACCGCGAGTGCGCCCCAGCGGTCGAACCAGCCGTCGAAGCGCTCGAGTCGCGACTCGGTGATCGGAAACCAGCGCTTTCGCAGGACGTACTCGCGACCGGCCCGACGGACGAGATAGAACAGCCCGCACTGACCGATCGTCGTGCCGACGACCGCGACGGCGACGATCGTGATCGACTCGGGCATCGACGAGCCGATCAGGGCGAGTGCGGCCGGGACGACGAGTTCGCTCGGCATAAAGCGGAGCAACATCGCCCCCTCGAGCACGCAGATCCCGAACAACACTGCGAACGCGAACTCCGACGTGAACAGCGACTCGAGCCGGGGCGGCGTGTCCTCGAGTTGCAGCGGGAGCATAGCGGTCGGTACTGTTCCCGTGGTGTAAGTACTATTGGTCTCTCCGAGTGCGTGCGATACGTCTGGTCTCCCCGCCGCGAACCACAAGCTATCTTCGGGAGCCGTCCGAAGGGAATCGTGATGGGGCCGGGACGGCTCGCGTTCCTCGCTGGAGCGTTCGCGACCCACGCGATCGTCGGCTACGCACTCGTTCGAGGGGGTACTGGAGCCGATCCGCGACTCGGAATCGTGTTCGGGCTCGTTCCCGACGTGGATTTCCTCTTTCTCTCGGAGTGGGGGCAGCCGTTCGTCCACCGCGGGATCACTCACACGCCCCTGTTCGTGCTGGCGGTCGTCGCTGGCAGCTACGCGATCGCTCGCAGTCGAGAGATCGCGGCCGCCGTCGCTCTCGCATTGGGGTCACATCTCGTTATCGACGCGCTCTCTCCGATGGGAATCGACCCGCTATTCCCGCTCGAGACGAACTGGAGTCCCGGGCTCCCGGTACACGGACCGACCGCGACGGTCGTCCTCTGGACGGCGTCGGTCGGGCTTCTCGCGTGGCGAACCGACGCGTTTCGATCGGGCGACTAGCGCCCGTGGCAACGGATCGGTCGATCTCGGCGCGGGCACGGCGACGACTACGAGATCGGCTGCCAGATCGCCAGACTCATCGACGCGGACAGCGCGATCGATCCGACGAGCAGGAACGCGCGGTTGATCCGACCGTTCTTGGACGCGAACCAGTCCAGCGTGACGTGGGCCCGCCAGAGTGGTGCGAACGGGGTGATCCCCATCGGCGTCACGAGATCGCCCGCGAGGTGGGCGAGGATGCCACAGACCCCGAGGACGAACCCGAACTCGAAACTACCATCGATCCCGACGTTCGAGCGCGCGAGGAGCACTGTTCCCGTCCCGGCGACGAACCCAATCAGGAGGGCGAACCAGACGGTGTGCGTCGGCCCGCGGTGAGCCACTCGGTCGATTCCGTTGTCGATGTCGGGGAGGGTCGCCGTGGCGAGGACGAGTACACCACCCCAGAGAGCCGCCTCGAGCGAGTGGCTGGCGGCTATCAGCGGTACGAACGGCGCGTACAGGAGCGCGTTGAATCCGGCGTGGCCGTCTCGGTACATGCGTTCGGATCGTCGGCCACACTCGGATCCGCAAGCGGTTAACTGCTCGGGGAGGGCGACATCGACGAGACAGTCGTGACGCCCCTCTCCGACGACGCCGATCCCGTTCGCGACTACTTCCACATGATTGGTAACATATAACCTGGGGCGGGGGAGAGGCCCGATATGGGACACGATCGAATCGACCCGGAGGGTATCGCCGATCCAGTAGACGATCTCTACTCGCAGGTAGTCGTTTCGTCGGGCGAAAAGACGATCCACGTCGCCGGAACGACCGCCCGCGATTCGGATGGTCTCGTCGTCGGTGAGACCTACGCGGAACAGATCGAGCAGACGCTGACGAACGTCGAGGCATCGCTCGCTGCGGCCGGCGCTGATCCAGCCGACGTCGTTCGACAGACGATCTACGCGCTCGACTGTGACGCCTTCGTCGAGGAAGCGTACCCCCACGTCGTCGACTTCTACGGCGACGACGCGCTCCCGGCGTCGGCACTGATCGGGGCCGACAGCCTCGCCGATCCCGACTACCTCCTGGAACTCGAGGTGACGGCGGTCCTCGAGGAGTAGCGACGACGGTCCGACGGGTCCGGCGAGCCCGACTCACCGCAGTGCCCGAACGCCAAAGCCCGACACCGAGAGCCCGCCGATCAGGACCGGCATCCAGTAGATCGCACCCCGGAAGATGAGTACGGCCGCGGTAACCGTCGACGCCGGGACGCCGGTGGTCGGGACGAGCAGCGTGACGAACGCGGCCTCGATCCCCCCGAGTCCGCCCGGAAGCGGGGCTGCACCCGCGAGGTTCGCGAGCGGGATCACGAACAGCAGGACGTACGGCGGGACGGTCTGTCCCAGTGCGGCGAACGCGATCAAGAGTGCGGCCGTCTGGAAGAGCCAGCCACACAGCGACAGCCCGATCACCGCCGAGAGACGCCACCGATCGGTCGCTACGCGTTCGATGTTTTCGAAGAACCTGCCCATCCGATCCGTCAGGTCTTCCTCGAGCGTCTCCGAATCGAAGCGATCGAGGCCGAGCCGGCCGAGACGCGGGGCGATGATCGCCGGGAGACGATCGATGAGTCCATCCCGGTACCGCCAGACGAGCACCATGACGACTACGATAGCTCCGATCAGTGCGATCGCCGACCCGACGGCCGTCTCGAGGCGCTCCCCGATCGCTGCGGTGGTCGCGTAGTAGCCGACGCCCACGAGGACGAGCGAGATCGACGGGATCACGTTGAGGACGTCGACGGTCGCGATCCCGACGAGTCCGGTTTCGTAGCGGGCGTCGGACACCTTCGAGACGAGCAGGGCCGCGATCGGTTCGCCGCCGGCCTGCCCGAAGGGCGTGACGTTGTTGGCGAAGACGGCACCGGCGTAGACGAAAAACGACTTGACGAGGGGGATCTCGACGTCGAGAGCGGCGAGCACTGTTCGAAGCATCAGGCTCCAGGCGGCCAGCCAACAGAGAGCGAGGGCGAACGTGGCGGCGACCAGGGATGGGGTCGCGGAGAGCAACGTGTCGATGACGCTCCGTGCGCCGACGAGGAAAAGCAGGACGGCGAAGACCGCAATCGCCCCGAACGCTCCGATGAGGAATGCCCGCCGGTTTCGCTCGTCCATGGCTGGTATGAATCGTCATCGAACTTGAAACGTCTGATCGACGTCGGCGAACGCGGCGTGACGGTCGGCCGTCCGGGTAGTTCAATCGATTTATTTGCGTGGAGGTGAGTAACGCCAGTAATGGAGCCGACTCGCCAGTCGAACGTCCTCTTCGTCGTGCTGGATACGGTCCGAAAGGACCGGCTCGGTCCGTACGGCTACGAGCGGGAGACGACGCCCGAACTCTCTCGGTTCGCCCAGGAGGCGACGGTCTTCGAGTCAGCAGTCGCCCCCGCCCCGTGGACCTTGCCCGTCCACGCCTCGCTGTTCACCGGCCGTTATCCGAGCCAGCACGGTGCCGACCAGGGGAGTCCCTACCTCGAGGACGCGACGACCCTCGCGTCAGTGCTGTCGACGGCCGGCTACGACACCGCTTGTTACTCCTCGAACGCCTGGATCACGCCCTACACCGGGCTCACCGACGGGTTCGACCACCACGACTCGTTCTTCGAGGTCCTTCCCCGCGATGTCCTCTCGGGCCCGCTGGCGAGCGCGTGGCAGACCGTCAACGACAACGAATACCTCCGGGACCTCGCCTCGACGATCGTCCACCTCGGAGCGAAAGCCCACGCCAAACTCGCCAGCGGCGAGGGCGCGGACTCGAAGACACCTTCGGTCATCGACCGCACGAAGTCGTTCATCGACGACAGCGGGAGCGACGAGGGCTGGTTCGCGTTCGTCAACCTGATGGACGCCCACCTCCCCTACTACCCGCCCGAGGAGTACCGCGAGGAGTTCGCACCCGGCGTCGATCCCGACGACGTCTGTCAGAACTCCAAAGAGTACAATTCCGGAGCGCGGGCGATCGACGACGACGAGTGGGAGGCGATCCGCGGGCTGTACGACGCCGAGATCGCACACATGGACGCCGAACTCGGCCGGCTGTTCGAGTGGCTGCGCGAGACCGGACAGTGGGACGAGACGACCGTCGTGGTCTGTGCCGATCACGGCGAACTCCACGGTGAACACGACCTCTACGGTCACGAGTTCGCCCTCTACGACCAACTGATCAACGTCCCGCTGCTGGTGAAACACCCGGAACTCGAGGCCGACCGGCGCGACGACCTCGTCGAGTTGCTCGATTGCTATCATACGGTCCTCGAGGCACTCGACGTCGACCCCGAGACCGTCGTCACTCGGGCAGCAGACGGCGAGCCCGTCGCTCGCGACCCGACGCGATCGCTGCTCTCGAGCGAGTATCGGGCGTTCGACGGCACGGCCGATCCCGATCCCGGCCAGCAGGCCGTCCTCGAGGGGGACGGGGACGCCGATTACGGGTTCGTCGAGTACGCACAGCCGGTCATCGAACTCCATCACTTAGAGGAGAAGGCCAGCGAGGCGGGCATCGAACTCGCGGACGATCATCGCGCGTACGCGAGGCTTCGCGCCGCCCGCAGTACCGACGCGAAGTATGTCCGCGCGGACCGCATCCCGGACGAAGGGTATCGGCTCGACGCGGATCCGGACGAGGAATCGGCCATCGAGCCGTCCGACGACGAGACCGTCGCCGCGACCGAACGGGCGCTCGCGAACTTCGAAGACGCCGTCGGCGGCGCGTGGGACGACCCGACCGAGGCGGACAGGGACGAAGCCGATGCCCTGGCCGAGGCCGACGAGGAGACACAGGAGCGGCTTCGCGAACTCGGCTATCTCGAGTGATACGGTTTGCTGTACCGATGTACCGGTGGGACCGCAAGGCGGTCCCGGTCCCACCGGTACTGACGTACAGTAGACCGTATGAGTCACCGACCGAGCCGGACGCCGAAATCGACCGCGTAGTCGGTGAATGATCGGTGGTTTCGGCCAGTTCCGGTGACTTTCAAGAACCAATAAGAATACAGTGGTCGAATCGAAAGGTAGCGCCAACTAATGGACGACCAGCACTTCCTCGAATCGGAGTGGGACTACTGTCTCGTGCTGGATGCGTGTCGATACGACGTGTTCAGCGAGGTCTACGACGAGTATCTCGACGGCACGCTCGAAAAGCGCTGGAGCACGGGGTCGTCGACGCCGGAGTGGGCATACCGGACGTTCACCGACGAACACGACATCGCGTACTTTTCGGGGAACCCCTTCATCAACGACCTGGGCATTCCGCTCAACGAACTCAAGTGGGGCGCGAGTTGCGACTACGAGTGGTCGGCGTCCGATCACATCAGCAACGTCTTCGACGTCTGGAAGACCGGCTGGGACGACGACCTCGGAACGGTTCCGCCCGACAGCCTCGGTGACGCGTTCCGAAACAATCCCGAGGCCGTCGAGCGGGCCGAACGGACGGTGATTCACTACATGCAGCCCCACGCGCCCTATCTCTCCCGGGGGAAGGGACAGAAGCTCAAACAGATCCAGAAGGGGATCCGCAAACAGGAGGAAGCCGAACAGTCGGACGGCGAGGGCGGCGGCACCCTCTCGTCGCTCGGCGATACGATCCGGCCGAAAGTCGAGAACACGCTCGAGGGGAGCGAACTCGCACAAAAAGCAGGCCTCTGGCTCGAGCTCGACCCGGCGGACCTCGTCAAGAACGGGACCCGCGAGGCGGCACTGGCGCTGTACGAGGAGAACCTCCGGATCGCACTCGAGTCCGTCGCCGACCTGGTCGAGGAACTGGACGGACGGGTCGTCGTGACCGCCGACCACGGGGAGGCCTTCGGCGAGGAGGGCGTCTGGGAACACCACATCGAAACCCACATTCCGCCGCTGATGGAGGTCCCGTGGCTCGAAGTCGAGTAACGCCGAAAATTCGACCGAGACGGGCGAGCACCGGTTCGGGCCGGTGATCTCGAGTGATCGACCGTCTCGATCGGGATCGGAATTCGACATGAAGATCAGTCACTACTTCGAATTCGAGGACCGCGTCACCGGCGGCATTCACGAGTCTGTCGTCCACCAGCGGAAGATGCTGGATCGGCTGGACATCGAGTACACGACCGAGCCGACGCTCGAGGCCGACGTGTTCCACTGTAATCTCATGGGACCACGCTCGGTCTGGTACGCGAGGCGGGCGGGCGCTCGCGGGGTTCCCGTGGTCGCCAACACCCACGTCACCGCGGAGGACTTCGGGGACAGTTTTCGGTTCACGAACGCCCTCGCCAAACCGCTGAAACCCTACCTCGAACGGGCCTACGGGCTGGCCGACGCGCTGGTCTGTCCGTCGGCGTACAATCAGCGGCTGATCGAAACCTACACCGACGCGCCGACGACCGTCATTTCGAACGGCGTCGACCGCGAGAAACTCGAGGGGTTCGAGTCCCTGGAAGCCGAGTACCGCGAACGGTACGACCTCGATCCGCCGACCGTCTTCCTCGTCGGCCACGTCATCAAGCGCAAGGGGTTGGAGACGTTCGTCGAGTTGGCCCGCCGAATGCCCGAACTGGACTTCGCGTGGTTCGGCCCGCTGGACCTTTCATTGAAAGGGACGGAAACGACGAGGCTGATCGAAAACTCGCCGGACAACTGTACGTTCACCGGCTACGTAGACGACATTCGCGGGGCGTTCGCAGCGGGCGATGTCTTCTGTTTCCCCACCCACGAGGAAAACGAAGGGATCGCGCTGCTGGAGGCGATGACCGCCGGCAAACCGGTCCTCGTCCGGGACATCGAGACGTTCTCGTGGCTCGAGGACGGGGACGATAGCCTGAAGGTAGCCGATTCGGGGGTCGGTGGGTTCGAGGCGGCGCTGAACCGGCTCAAAGATCCGACGCTTCGGGATCGGCTCGGAACGAACGCGGCACGGCGAAGCGAGGAGTTCTCGCTCTCGACGGTTGCGAACCAGTATCAGTCGCTATACGAGGAGGTGGCCTGAATGAAGATCGGATTCTTTACGGACAGTTATTTCCCAGAGATCGACGGCGTAACGTATACGATCAAGCTCTGGCGTGAGGAGCTCGAACGCAAAGGACACGAGGTCTACGTCGTCTACCCCGACGGCGACTACGACCCCGACGAACGTGAGGTCCCGGTCAGATCGCTCCCGAATCCCTTCTATGCCGGCTACCGGATCCCGCTGACCCGCCGTGCCTCGACGCTTCCCGACCTCGATATCGTCCACTGTCACGGCCCCGCCCCGATCGGCGTTCTCGGCCGCTACTACGCCTGGAAACACGACCTACCGACGATCTACACCCATCACACGCCCCTCGAGGAGTACTTCCACCAGAGCATCAAACTCGAGTCGATCGCGGGGCTGCTCTCGAAGCTGTACGTCCCCGTCGAGAACGGCTTCCTCGGGAGTTTCGACGTCGTGACCGCGTCGACGGAGCGAATCGACCGCGACGTCGAACACGTCCAGCTACCGGTCGGGATCGACATGGACTTCTTTCAGCCGACCGCGGAAGACTGGTACCCCGATCGGCGGGTCATCGGCTACAGCGGTCGACTCAGCATGGAGAAGAACGTCAGCGAGATTCTGCGGGCCGCCGAGGCGTTGCCGGAGTACGATTTCGTCGTCGTCGGCGAGGGACCGTATCGCGACTGTCTCGAGCGCAACGCCCCCGAAAACGTCGAACTCCGGGAGTTCCTCCCCCGCGAGGAACTGCCGATCTTCTACTCCTCGATCGACACGTTCGTCACCGCCTCGACCGCGGACACCCTCGGGCTCTCGACGCTCGAGGCCAACGCCTGCGGGACGCCCGTCGCGGCCGCCGACGTCCCGCCGTTCGACCAAACGATCGGCTCCGAGAACGGCGAGCGGTTCGAATACGGCGATCTCGAGTCGATGGTCGACGCGATCGAGACCTGTCTGTCGACCGACCGCGAGACCAGAGGGGCCGTCGAACGCTACTCGGTCAGCTACACGATGGACCACCTCGAGCAACTGTATCACAACGTGCCGCTGGCGAAAGACGAGTCCCCGACCGAAGCCGAGAGCCCGTGGCGGTTCTCCGAGGAAGAACGGAGCTGAATCGCGTTCCTGACGAGACGCGCATCCGGCGTCACTCATCCTCGGACCGTCACTTTCGCTCGGCGGAACGGTCGAACGACCCGAGACGACAGCCACGCCACCCATCGCAGCCGTTAGGACGCTGGACGGCGAAGGGCAGGTACGTCGGTGGTGGAATCCAGTAACCGATGACTCGACAGAATTCCGGATTCGATCCGACGCACGTCCTGGTCGTGACGGGCGACCAGGCGGCCGAAATTCGCGCGACGAACGCCGCGATCGACGCGATACTCGACCACGCTGATACCGTCGACATCTGGATCGAGGAAGCGCAGTTGGGCGACGACCACCCTGCTCTCGTCGCGTCTCTCCGCGATGCGTTCGCTCGCGTGAGCGACGATCGCTTCAGGGGGACCGTCGACGACGTCAGGAGCAGTCTTTCGGCGTTACTGTCGGACCATTCGTTCCATCGGTTCGTCTCGCTACGGCGTCTGGACGCGTTTCGAGACGGGCAGCGACTGCTCACCTACGTCCCGGACCACCGAACGTTCGAGGTGAAGACGACCGTCAGTTCCGGTGTCGAGGCCGCGATCCGCGGCAGTGTCGAAACCGAAGCCGCAACACTCCTTCCGGCTGGCCCCCTCGTCGACTGGGACGCCGACGGCCACCACTACGAACTCTCACCGCCACATCTCTGTCTCGAGGAGGGTTGCCACGCGTTGACGAATATAGCCGGCGTCGCCCTCGACGACGACCGTCGCGAGATCCGCCTCGAATGGGAGACCGGCTCGGAGACAGTCCGCTCCAGACTCGTCGGCAAACTGAGTCCCGAGAAACCGACTCGGTTCCGGTTCGATTCGACCGACCGGTACGAGGACGTCGCCAGCGCGTTCGACGAACTCGCCGACGACCTCGAGTGGTAGCACTCGCGTTCGTCGGTCCGTCGGAGTCTGCTCACCAGCGATCGGTCGCATCCATCCCGTTACGAGGGCGATCGACGGTATCTCGGGCCGTTTGCTTCGCACCAGCCACGTGACTCCGTGCGTTGCGATGTCTCGATGTCCTCGCGGCGGGGCAGCGTTCGCGAATCGAACCAGAATCGTTTCCGTTCGATGCGTCCTCCGCTATCGTGTAATGATGTTTCCTAGACGACTGGTCGTCGTCGGAACGATCGCGGTACTGCTCGTTGGAGCCGTCGGCCCCGCCGTCGCCCACGAAACACGGGCTATCGACGGGAACGAGATAACGTTCGGCGGCGCGGACGAACCGCTGGTCACCGGCGACCGAATGTGGCTCGAGTTCTCGGTCGTCGACGCGGAATCGGGCGATCCGGTCGAAACCCACGCCGCGAACCTGACCGTCTCCGTCCAGACGGGCGACCACGAGAAGCGAGCCCTCGAGGTCAGCGAAAAGCACGGTGAACCGGGGGTCTACGAAGCGCCGGTCGTCTTCACGGATCCCGGCGACTACGTCGTCCACCTAGAGGGGAGCCTCGACGGAACCGACGTGCACACGCACTTCGAGACGACCGTCCACGACCACACCGACCTCGAGTACCCCGGTGACGCTACCGCCGACGAAGCGTCGGACGGGGACACGGACGAGAACCGGACGCAGGCGGCTGGCTTGGGATCCGATCTCACGGTCGCCGCCGTCGTCGGCGCGATCGGACTCCTCGCCACCGGTGTGGCGATCCTGCTCCGGCGACAGTAACGCCGAGTCGGATTTCCGACGGGATGCCACGGGCGCTTGCCGGTGGCGTTCGAATTACAGACGACGAGCGCTCCGGGGGCGTCCGTACACGCCCGGTTAGTTCTTATATAGCTCACTGTTCACAGTGGTGGTATGAGCGACCCATTCGTCGTCGTCGGCGGTGACGCAGCGGGGATGTCCGCAGCGAGCAAGGCGAAACGTGACGATCCCGACCGCGACATCGTCGTCTTCGAAAAGGGGGAGTGGGTTTCCTACGGCGCGTGCGGGTTGCCCTACTACGTCAAAGGCGAAATCCAGTCGCTCGAGGAACTCGTTTCGGTGACTCCCGAGGAGTTTCGCGAGGAACGCGACATCGATCTCCGAACGGGACACGAAGTCGTCGACATCGACACCGCGGATCGGACGGTCACCGCCGAGGGCGATGCCGGGACAGTCGTCCAGCCCTACGACCACCTGCTGATCGCGACGGGAGCGGAGTCGGTGGTGCCATCGATCGACGGCACGGACCGCGAGGGAGTGTACACGCTCGGTTCGATGAGCGACGGGAAGGAACTCCGCGAGTACGTCGCGCGCGCTCGCGACGGCGAATCGTTCCAGCAACCGGATCGAGGGCCGGCCTGTCGCTACCTCGAGGACTGTACCGGCCCCGTCGGTGTCGTCGGCGGCGGCTACATCGGCGTCGAGATGGCCGAGGCGCTGGCAGCGAACGGGTTCGAAGTAAATCTCTTTCAGCGCGGGGACCGCGTTCTGAAGGGGTTCAGCGACGAAACCAGCGAGTACGTCGCCGACCACCTTCGAGACGAGGACGTCGCACTCCACCTCGATGCCGACGTCCTGGAGCTGGCAGGGGGAGACCGCGTCGAAGCCGTCGTCACCGCGGACGACCGGATCGACGTCGAGATGGTGTTGCTCGGAACCGGCGTTCGTCCCCGAACGAAGCTCGCCGAGGACGCGGGTATCGAACTCGGTGACACCGGTGCGATCGCCACCGATTCCTACCGCGAGACGAGCGCGCCGGACGTCTACGCGGCGGGCGACTGTGCCGAGGCGACCCACGTCGTCACGGGCGAGCCGGCGTACGTGCCGCTCGCGCTGACCGCCAACCGACACGGACGTGCGATCGGCCAGACTGTTACCGGGACGCCGACCGAGGGTGGCGATATCGCCGGCACGGCCGCCGTCAAGGCCTTCGACGTCGAAGCGGCACGCACCGGGATCCTGGACCCCGAGAAAGCCCGCGAAGCCGGGTTCGATCCGGTGAGCGAGACCGTGACCGCGAAATCCCGCGCGGGCTACTACCCCGAGGGCGGGGACGTCACGATCACGCTGACCGCTGACCGCGACTCCGAACGGGTCCTCGGTGCGAGCCTCGTCAGCGAGTACGGCGAGGGTGCAGTCCACCGCAGTCACGCGGTCGTCGCGGCGCTCTCTGAGGGGGCCACCGTCGCCGACGTCGAAAACTACGACCTCGCGTACGCGCCGCCGTTCAACACCACGTGGGATCCGGTGCTGGTCGCCGCGAAGGTGCTATCCGGGAAAATGGGGTAGCTGCTACGACCCGCGATCCGTTTCGATCAGTCTCCGTCCGCCGTCGAGTGGTCGGCGGCCTGGCTCCGTAACCCGTCCGGTATCGCTGGAACGTCGCTCGCGGTGACGGCACCCTCGGCCTCGAGTTCGGCGAGCGATTTCGGGAACGTGCGGAGTTCCTTGTGGATCGCGATTCCCGCCTTCGCGCCCTGGCCCATCGCGACGGAGACCTGATTGTGTCCCGGCGTCAGATCGCCGACGGCGTACAGCCCGTCGACCGAGGTTCGGCCGTGATCGTCGACGGCGACCGTGCCGTCGTCCGTCAGTTCCGCGCCGAGGGAGACCGCGAGCCCGTTGTTGTACTCGCTTCCGTACATCGCGAAGCCGCCGGTGTACTCGCGGATCGTCCCATCGGCGAACTCCAGGGCCTCGAGCCAGCCGTCGTCGCCGTTTCGGACGCCGGTCACGTCCTCGTCGACGACGTCGACGGGGTGGCCCTCGAGCAGCCGTGCCGTCTCGTCGCTCCAGGTCGGTTCGTCGCCCCGGAGTAGCAGGTCGACCTCGTCGGTGAAGTTGAGCATGATCATCGCGACGTGGGCCGCGCTCTCGCCGTGGCCCATCACGTACACCGGCTCGTCGACGAACATGTACGCGTCACAGTGGAGACAGTAGTGGAGTCCGCGCCCGGTTCGGGGCAACGGTGGGTCGGGCCGCTCGTCGGAGAAACCGGTCGCGAGGACGACCCTGTCCGCGACGGCCGAGCCGTCGGTCGTCTCGAGTGTAAACGACTCCCCGGTCCGCTCGACGTTCGTGACGAACTCCCGTCGGTAGTCCGCACCGTAGGATTCGATCTGCTCGACGGCGGTCGAGAGGAACTCGTTGCCCGACACCGATTCGGGGGTGCCGATGACGTTGTGCGTGTCCTGCATCATCGCTGCCCGTCCACCGCCGCGGTCGAAGACCGCGGTTTCGTGGCCGAGTCGTGCCGCGTACAGCGCGGTCGTCAATCCCGCCGGGCCGCCGCCGACGACGACGACCTCGTAGCGGTGGTCGGTTCCGGTCGCATCGCGAGTCTTCCGTTCGGAGTCACTCATTGTAACCTGGTTACGACCCCACACGTATAACGTTCAGCTAACAGGACGGTGACCCGGTTACGGATCGGTAAGTCGTGGTCCGAAATCGCCGGACGGGATCGCCGAACGTTTTTGATTACTGAGGGTGAACGTCACGTCGAACGACGGTATCGTCGGCCGACCGAGGCGGCGGATCGCGCCGTCAGGGGACGGGAAACCCAACTACATAACGTAAGTGAGTTACAGTAGGTAACTATAAGGCCGTCCACCGCCAACGCCGCCATATGGGAGAGTCGACTCAACAGCTGGAAGTCTGGTGTGCGGGCGAGGACTGGTGTTCGATCACGTCGACCGCCACGCTAATCGGGAAGAAGTGGCACACCGTCGTCGTCCACCGGCTGCTCGACAACGGGCCGCTGGGATTCAACGCCCTCCAGGAGGAAATCGGCGGCATCTCGAGCAAGGTCCTCTCGGACGTCCTGGACGACCTCGAGGAGAAGCAGTTAGTCGATCGGGAGATCGTCAACGAAAAACCCGTTCGCGTCGAGTACTCGTTGACCGAACTCGGCGAATCGCTCGAACCGGTTATCGACGCGATGCAAACGTGGGGAAAACAGCATCTGGCAGCCGCATCGGACAAGGACAGCTCGATCGCCTGAGACGGCCCCTGTCCATCTGACGCCGTGCGTTCCACACCCCGGCGCGGCGAGTCGACCCACCGAACCGGAACCGACAGTATATGTGGCACCTGTCCCGACTGTGACCCGTGACGCGGACCAGTGACTCCGCGGCGATCGAACTCCGCTATACGGACGGTACGGTCCGGATCGACGGCCTCGAGGACTCGATCGTGTCTCCCTCGTCGCTCCGCGAGTCGGTATCCGACCTCGAGGCGGATCCACGGACCGGCGACTGGCGTGTCCCCGCCGCGAGCTACGCCGACCTGTGGGCTGCCCTGACGAAACGGGACGTCGCCGTCGACGATCGCGTCCTCGATCTGGCGACCGTCTCCGGCCTCCATTCGGCGTACGAACTCCGCGAGTACCAGACGACTGCGCTCGAGGCGTGGCTCGAAACCGACCGGTGGGCCGACCTCCCCGATCGCGAGCCGATCGCTCGCGCACCTGCCGGCGTCCTCGAACTCCCGACCGGCAGCGGCAAGACCGTCATCGCGCTGGAAGCGATCGACCGACTCTCGGTGCCGACGCTCGTCGTCGTCCCGACGATCGACCTGCTCGAGCAGTGGGAACGCGAACTCGAGCGGGAGTTCGGCCCGCCGATCGGCCGCTTTGGCGGCGGCGAACAGCGCCTCGAGCCGATCACCGTCTCGACGTACGATTCGGCGTATCTGAAGGCCGATTCGGTCGGCGATCGGTTCGGGTTCGTCGTCTTCGACGAGGTCCACCACCTCGGCGGCGAGGGGTACCGCGAGATCGCTCGACTGCTCGCCGCACCCGCCCGACTGGGGCTGACCGCCACATTCGAGCGTCCCGACGGCGCACACGAGGTGATCGAAGCCGTCGTCGGCCCACTCGTCCACCGCGTCGACGTGGACGAACTCGCGGGCGACCACCTCGCCAACTACGACCTCAAGCGACTCGAGGTCTCGCTCACCCCCGAGGAGCGCGAGGCATACGAGCGAAATCAGGGGCTCTTCACGGACTACCTGGCGACGTCGGGTATCGAGATGCGCAGTGGCTCGGATTACCAGGAACTCGTCAAGCGGTCCGGCAACGACCCCGAAGCGCGCGAGGCGTTGCTCGCACGCCAGCGCGCACGCGAGATCATGCTCGGCAGCGAGGCCAAGCTCGAGGCCCTCGCCGAAATCCTCGCCGATCACCGCGACGAGCGGACGATCGTTTTCACGGCCCACAACGACCTCGCCTACGAGGTCAGCGAGCGGTTCCTGATTCCGACGATCACACACCAGACCGGTACCACGGAGCGACGGGAGATCCTCGAGCGGTTCCGCGAGGGGACCTACACCCGAATCGCGACCTCGAACGTCCTCGACGAGGGCGTCGACGTGCCCGACGCCAACGTCGCGGTCGTGCTATCGGGAAGCGGGAGCGAACGCGAGTTCACCCAGCGACTCGGGCGGATCTTGCGGCCGACGGCCGACGGGGAGCGGGCGCTGCTCTACGAAGTCGTGAGCGAAGATACCGGTGAGGAGCGCGTCGCCAGCCGGAGACGATAGTGCGGGCTCGGTCCGGGGCGCTCCGACGGCGAGCCGACGGGCGTGAGGGGCCGGTCGTCCGGACGACTTTTGCCGACGCCACACCGAGTCGAACGCGATGCTGACGAAGGACCTGCTTCGCGTCTCGCGGGCCGGCGGCGGCTACCACCCGCAGTTCGCGGTCCGGAGCCACCGGCCACTCGCCGCCCGGGTCATCGGCACCTATCAGGGTCACGTCGGCGAATCGCGCGGGGCTCTCGAGGACGCACTGACCGCACTCGAGCGCGACGCCGACGATTTCAAACTCGTGCGCGGGCTGGCGGCGCTGCTCGAGCGCGAGGCGGTCTTCGAGACGAACGCGGCCGTCGACCCCGAACGGGCCCGCAGGGCCGCCTTCGAAGCCGCCGAAGCCGTCGGCGTCGTCACCGAGGACGAGCGCGCGATGGCGCTCATCCGGGCGGGCGAATCGCTCGACGTCTCGGCCGACGACCTCGAGGCGGCACTCTATGCGGATCTCGAGGATCGACAGGTCCTGTCCGCGGTCGAGCCTCGGTGGGATCCCGACGGGCTGATCGCCCAGTACAACCTCTCGCTCGCACAGACGGCGCTGTTCGATGCGACCGAGGTTCGCGTCCGCTCGAGCGACCCGAAGGCGCTGATTTCGGCGATCAAGCGCCTGCGATTGATGTACGAGATCCGCCGAGACGAGGGGGCCGCGGGTGACGGCGACCTGTCGGAACGGGAAGTCGTCGTCACGGGACCGACACACCTCTTTCGTGCCACTCGGCGGTACGGCACCCGATTCGCCCGCCTCCTGCGGACGGTCGCGAACGCCGACCGGTGGCAACTCGGGGCGACGATCGACGACCGCGGGACGGAACGGACGCTCGAACTCTCCGACGAGGACCCCGTTCGCGTCCCCGACGCGGAGCCGGTCGCGGAGGTGTCGTTCGACAGCGGCGTCGAGGCGGCGTTCGCCGCCCGGTTTTCGAACCTCGATCTCGACTGGACGCTCGTCCGCGAACCGGAACCGCTCGCGACGGGAACGCGGGTGATGATCCCTGACTTCGCCTTCGAATACGAGTACGGTGACTTCCGCCTCTACTTCGAGATCATGGGCTTTTGGACGCCCGAGTACGTCGCGAAGAAGCTCTCACAGCTCGCGAGCCTCGAGGACGTGGACATGCTGGTCGCCGTCGACGAGTCGCTGGGCGTCGGCGAGGAGATCGCCGCCCGCGACCACCGCGCGATCCCCTACTCGGGAACGGTGCGAGTCAAAGACGTTGCCGACGTCCTCCGGGAGTACGAGCGCCAACTCGTGGCCGAGAGCGCCGCCGCACTCCCCGCCGAGCTCCGCCCCGACGCGGACGTGGTCGGCCTTGAGACGTTGGCTGCCCGCCACGACGTGAGTACGGACGCGCTTGCGGACGTCTCGTTTCCCGAGCACGACCGAGTCGGTCGGACCCTGATTCGACCCGCCGTCCTCGAGACGCTCGCCGACGAGATCGATCCCGGAACCGATCTCGCGGCGGCCAACGCGATCCTCGAGGAGTACGGGATAACCGACTCGAGTGCGATCCTCTCGCGGCTGGGCTATCGCGTGGAATGGGAGGGACTGGCCGGCGGGACGATCGTGGAGCGGTAGCGAGGGCGGCGTGTCGGCGGAGGGAAGCGGCGGTGTGATACTCACCCAGTTACTCCGGGACGACGGAGACCCGCTCTCGGTTCTCGGTTGCAGGAGCTGACCAGGTTGCAGCGTGTTCACACGAGCTACTAGCTGCGGGAATGTCATCCGATAGCTATCTTAGTCACCGGGCGGTAGCTACCCCGACCCTTGGTAACGCCACACACGCATCTGGGGGCACGAACCGCTCTCCACCTGGAGGACGGGAGGAAAAACCATGGCAACGACACCAACGGACGAGACGGAGATCGAACAGTTAGCGGGAACGCTCCGAGGGGAGTTGGTCCAGCCCGATGACCCGGCGTTCGACGACGCGCGTGCGATCTACAACGCGATGATCGACACGCACCCGCGGCTGATCGCCCGGTGTGCCAACGTCGCGGACGTTCTGTCGGCCGTCCAGTTCGGCCGCGAACACGACCTCGAAACGGCGATCCGCGGCGGTGGTCACAGTACCCCTGGATTGGGAACCGTCGACGATGGACTGGTCATCGACCTGTCGGAGATGACCGGCATCCGCGTTGATCCGGCGGCGAAGACTGTCCACGTCGAACCCGGCTGTACCTGGGGGGACGTGGATCATGCGACCCACGCGTTTGGACTGGCAACGGTCAGTGGAGTCATCTCTACGACCGGCGTCGGCGGCCTGACCCTCGGCGGTGGGCACGGCTATTTGAGCCGCACGTACGGCCTGACGATCGACAATCTGGTGAGTGCGGACGTCGTGCTGGCAGACGGCCGACTGGTCCATGCGAGCGCGGACGAAAACGAGGACCTCTTCTGGGCGCTGCGCGGCGGGGGCGGCAACTTCGGCGTGGTCACTTCCTTCGAGTTCCAGTTGCATCCAGTCGAGACGGTTATCGCCGGACCGCTATTCTGGCCGATCGAGGAACTCGAGTCCACGATGCGCTGGTATCGGGAGTGGCTGCCGGAGGCACCGGAAGACGTCTACGCTTTCTATATGACTGCCGAGGTACCGGGTGATCCCTTCCCGTCGGAACTCCACGGCGAGAGCGTCTGTGGAGTCATGTGGTGTTATCTCGGGCCAGCGGATGCGGTGGAAGACGTGATCCAACCGGCCCGTGAGGTCGCCGAACCGCTCTTCGAGCACATCGGGCCGATGCCCTATCCGGCGCTCCAGACCATGTTCGACGATCTGTACCCGCCGGGTGACCACCACTACTGGAAGGGGGACTTCGTGCACGAACTGACCGACGACGCCATCGCCGAACACCGGCGGTTTAGCGAGGTACCGACCACGAAGTCGTCGATGCACCTCTATCCCATCGACGGGGCCGTTCACAACGTCGCCGAAGACGAGACGGCCTGGAGTATGCGCGACGCCACCTGGTCGATGGTCATCGTGGGTGTCGACCCGGACCCGACAGCCACTGAATCGATCACGGAGTGGGTCCGCGACTACTGGGAGGCAGTTCACCCGCACACGGCCGGTGGCTCGTACGTCAACTTCATGATGGAGGAGGGAGACGATCGAATCCGGGCCACCTACGGCGACAACTACGAGCGGTTGCAGGAAGTGAAAGCGAAATACGATCCGGACAACTTCTTCGCCGTGAACCAGAACATCGAACCGGCGGGCTGAGAACGTCCCGTCCACCACGGTTCGGATGACAGGAACACTCGAGAAAAGGGGCTTCTGCTCGTCGAGGGCACTCCCGGCGACGCTGCCGCCCGCTCCCGATTGGACAGGCGTCGGAAGCGATCCGCCGTCCAGCCGCTATCGAACGGCTCGAGTCGCGTCGTCGATGATCTCGAGCGCTTCTTTCAGTTCCTCGGTTCCCGTCGCGTAGGACAGTCGCGCGTATCCCTCGCCGTTCGCCCCGAAGGCGTCGCCGGGGACGACGACGACGCCGCGCTCGAGTACTTCCTCACACCAGCCCTCGGGCACCTTCGGCATCGCGTAGAAGGCTCCTTCGGGGGTGGGTACCTCGAGGCCGGCGTCGGTGAGGCCGTCGAGGACGAGGTCGCGCCGTTCCTCGAACGTTTCGACCATCTCTTGGACCGGTTCCTGTGGACCGGTCAGGGCGGCCTCGGCGGCGAACTGTGCGGGCGCGGAGGCACAGGCCTGGCTGTACTGGTGGACCCGCAGCATGCGCTCGATGCGGCGGTTCGAGGCGACGACCCAGCCGAGACGCCAGCCAGTCATCGAGTAGGTCTTCGAGCAGGCGCTGACGACGACGACGTTGTCGGTCTCCGCGAATTTCAGCGGCGAGTGGTGCTCGCCCTCGAAGACGATGTGCTCGTAGACTTCGTCGGAGATGCAGAGCACGTCGTGTTCGTCGGCGATGCGGGCGAACTCGCGCATGTCGGCCTCGCTCTGGACGGCCCCCGTCGGGTTCGCCGGGCTGTTGACGACGAACGCCGCCGTCTCGTCGGTGATCGCGTCCTCGACCGTCGCGGGGTCGAGCGTCAGATCGTCGCGCAGGCCGACCGGCTTCGGCGTGCCGTCCGCGATGTGGGTCAAGGCGTCGTAGGAGACGAAGCCGGGGTCGGGGAAGATCACTTCGTCGCCCGGATCGACGTGGGCCTCGAGCACGAGATGCAGCGCCTCGCTCCCGCCCGACGTCGCGATGACGTCCCCCGGATCGATCTCGAGGCCGTAGTCCCGATCGTACTTCGCCGAAATCGCCTCTCGGAGCTGGCGGATCCCCTTGTTGGAGGTGTAGGCGTCGGCCCGCCCGGCCTCGATCGCCTCGATCGCCCCGCGACGTGCGTGGGCGGGGGTCGGGAAGTCCGGCTGCCCGAGTCCGAGGTTGATCGCGTCCTCGCCCGCGGCCTCGAACACTTCACGAATACCGCTGATCGACACGTTCTCGACTCGAGTTGCGAAGTCAGTCATGGCTAAACGGGGGCGGTCGACCCCGATAACTCTTGATGTGTTCGGCAGACTCGTTTCGGTGACTGACCGATCAGGACCGCCGATGGATTCGGGCCGTGAGACTGCCCGAGTCACAACAAATATGGCGCTCGTCTCGAATCCCTGGGTAATGACTCTCTCGCGACGATCGGTGCTCGCCACGGGCGCAGCCGGGACGCTCACACTGACCGCCGGCTGTCTCGGGTTCGTCCTCGGGAACGAGCCCCTCGAGTTCGATGCCGACCAGGCCGCGCCGGCCGACGGAGCCCTCGAGAACACCGGCTACAGCGAAGAGACGGCCACCCAGGAAACGCTCGAGCGAACGGAGGAAATCGGCGGCGTCGAACGCGACTTCGAGGCGTCGATCTGGACGTCGACCTACCTGAAGACGGTCGACTACGGGGGCCAAACGCGCGATGGAAGTGCCTTCGCGGCCGTCTCGGTTCCGGGGATGGAGGTCGTCGGCCAATCGGTCAACCCGCTCGACGAGATGTCGAACAAAGAGCTGCTCGAGCAGTTTCTGAGTGAGGTCGACGGCGAGCACGGCGACGTCAGGGACATCCAACACGAGAACTCGTTTTCCCTCGAAATCCTCGACGACAGCCGGGACGTCGATACGTTCGTCGGCACAACGGACCTCGAGGGGGAATCGATCGACGTCGAAATCAAAATTACGTCGTTCGATCACGAGAGCGATCTGCTCGTCCTGCTCGGAGTCTTCCCGGAGACGCTCACCGAAGAGTCGGCGAACGTCGAGTTGCTGATGGAATCCGCCGAGCATCCGGTCGAAAACTGACTGCCACTCCGTTCGTCGACGGTCGGCTCCCCGCTCTGCTCGACCGTTTCGATACTCGCTTCCACGCGACGATCCTGATCTGAGCCGTCCTCGCCGCTCCTCGAGCGTGTCGTCGAGCCCACGAAAAGACTTGCCGGAGCGCGGCGGCGGCCGTTAGTAGAACTCGCGGACGAGGTCCATCGCGTCCTCGGGTGCGCCGTCGGGAATCTCGGACATGTCCTCGGTGACGCCGTGTTGCTCGTGGTACGGCACGGAGTTTTCGTCCTGATACAGGACGCCCTGATACTCCTTGTCGCTGTCGAGGATGACCTCCTTGGCGGCCTCGTAGTCGGTCGGGTCGTGGCCCTCCTCCTCGAGGTCGACGAGACTGTCGCGGAAGTAGTCGTAGGTGTCGACGTCGTTGAACGTGACACACGGGCTGAAGACGTTGACGAAGCCGAAGCCGTCGTGTTCGATGGCCTTCTCGACGATCTCGGCGTGGCGCATCGCGTCCGAACTAAAGGACTGGGCGATGAAGCTCGCGCCGGAGGCCAGCGCGAGGGCAAGCGGGTTGACCGGCGGCTGCTTTGGCCCCTCGGGCGTCGTGCTGGTCTCGAAGTCCGACCGCGAGGTCGGCGAGGCCTGCCCCTTGGTCAGTCCGTAGATGCGGTTGTCCATGACGACGTAGGTCATGTCGACGTTCCGGCGGACGGCGTGGACGAAGTGACCGGCACCGATCGAGTAGCCGTCACCGTCCCCGCCGGCGACCATGACCTCGATGTCGGGGCGGGCCATCTTGACGCCGGTCCCGACCGGTAGCGCGCGACCGTGAACCCCGTGCAGGGCGTAGCTGTGCATGTAGGTCCCGATCTTGCCGGAACAGCCGATGCCCGCCACCACGAAGGTGTTGTCGGGATCGTTGCCGGTGTTCGCGAGGGCTTTCATCATGCCGTTCATCGTCCCGAAGTCGCCGCATCCGGGACACCACGTCGGCTGCTTGTCGGATTTGAAGTCGGTGAATCGTACGTCGGAGCTCATTATGCTGGTACCTCCTCGGAGAGTTTCTCGGTAATGTCGTCCGCGAGTTCGTCCGCCTTGAAGCGGACGCCTGTGTACTTGTTGATGCGCTTCACGCGGGTAAGTACGTCGTGTTCGATCACGTCGGCGAACTGCCCGTTCGCGTTACACTCCACGACGATCGTCTCGTCGGCGGCCTCGATCTCCTCGGTCAGGTCCGGCCGCGGGTGGATGTAGGGCACCGAGATGACGTGGACGTCGATGCCGTCCTCTCTGAGGTAGTCGAGCGCTTCGACGAGCGCGCCCTCGTTGGATCCCCACGAGATGATGAGGTTGTCCGCGTCGGGGTCGCCGAACTCGCGGTAGTCCCAATCCTCGTCGTCCCTGGCAGTCTCGACCTTGCGATTGCGCTTGTCGACCTGGTGGACGCGTTCGTCTTCCGCTTCCGTCCGGCGGCCGAGCTCGTCGTGCTCGAGGCCGGTAGACATGTGTGCGGCGTCGGTCGTGCCGGGGATGGCACGCGGGCTGACACCGTCGTCGGTGACGGCGTGGGCGCGGAAGTGGCCCTGTGCGTCGAGCCACTCGTCGACCTCGTCCTCGTCGACGAGTTTGCCACGGTCGATCTCGACCTCGTCCATGTCGAAGGCCTCGGGCGGGAACGTCTGTTCGGTGACCGACATCGCCAGGTCCGAGACCAGGAAGACCGGCGTCTGGTACTTCTCGGCGAGGTTGAACGCTTCGACGGTCTTCCAGAAACACTCGGTGATCGACGTCGGGGCGACGACGAACCGCGGGACTTCGCCGTGGCCGCCGTACAGTGCCATATTCAGGTCGCCCTGTTCCTGTTTCGTCGGCATCCCCGTCGAGGGACCCGAGCGCTGAACGTCGGCGATGACCAGTGGCGTCTCGCTGGTCGCGACCAGACCGAAGGTTTCGGTCATGAGGTCGATCCCGGCTCCCGACGTCGCGGTCATCGATCGAGCACCGGCCCGTGCGGCACCGAGGGACATGTTGATCGCCGATAACTCGTCTTCGGCCTGCACGACGTGGCCGCCGTACTCCTCGATGCGACCGGTCAGGTACTCCATGATCGAGGTCGCGGGCGTGATCGGATACCCGGCGTAGAACCGGCAGCCGGCGGCGATCGCACCCATGCCGATCGCCTCGTTGCCGTTCAAGAGGACGTAGTCGCTGTCGGTCGTCTCGATGTTGTACCCGAGGTGATCCAGATCGTAGTTCTCCTGAACGTACTCCTGGCCGGCTCGAGCGGCTGCCTTGTTGTTCTCGACGATCTTCGAGCCCTTGCCGCCGAAGCGCTTCTCGAGGGCTTCGTCGAGGTATTCGACGTCGAAGCCGGTGATCTCGCACGCGGCACCGAGCGCGACGATGTTGCGCATGATCGCGCCGCCGGCCTCCTCGGCCAGCGATTTCAGCGGCACGTCGACTGCGGTCATCTCGTCGGGGATTTCGGCCTCCCAGGATCGCTCACCGTCGTAGATGATGGCGCTTCCCTCGTGGAGTTCGTCGAGGTTCTCGTCGATCGTCCGCTGAGTGAGCGCGACCAGAATATCCAGTCGGTCGACGACGCTCTGGACCTGCTCGACGGAGGTGCGGATCTTGTACGCCGTGTACCCCCCGCGGATCCGTGACGCGAAGTCTTTCGAGGTGAATACGTGCCGTCCGGCTCGGGCGAGTGCCTGAGCGAAGATCTTGCCCGTGGAGTCGATGCCGTCCCCGGCTTCGCCTCCAACCGCCCAGTTGAGGTCCTCAGCCATGTTATGCTGGGCCTTGCCTCCCATAAATGAAAAGGCTTCTGAAACCCTAGCCGGACAACCGCAACAGCGGGTGATGTGTTCGGCAGAGAAGGTAACTATTCATTAATCGTTATAGAATCTGCAAAAGATATTCACACGGTGGAAGAAACGGACAACTGCGTGACCGTGTCCGCTCGCAGTCCAGTAGATTTTGTCAGGTGGAGCTGTGAACGCTGTCGGCACGACACCGCGGACGGAACGGAACGTCTTTTCAACCGGCCACCGAACGGATTCGACATGGAAGGGACGCCAGTCACCGTCGCATCGGTCAGCGAAGTCGGTCCCGAGACCGTCACGCTCGAACTCGAGACGCCCGACGGGTTCGATGCCCTGCCGGGACAGTTCGTCTTGCTCCGGGCCAAACCGGACGAGGAAGTACTCTCCCGACATTACACGCTCTCGTCGCCCTCGGTGGGCGAAACGTTCGAACTCACCGTCGGCGTCGATCCTGACGGCGATCTCTCGCCGTGGCTCGCGGCGCTCGAACGCGGCGACACCGTCCACATCGACGGTCCGTTCGGTCGGATCACCTACGAGGGCGAGGACGACGTCGTCGCGCTCGCCGGCGGACCGGGAATCGGCCCCTCGGTCGCTGTCGCGGAAGCGGCCCACGACGCCGGACACGACGCTGTCGTGATCTATCAGGCCGACGAACCGGCACACACCGACCGTCTCGAGGCCCTCGAGGACGCGGGCGCGACGGTCGTCTTCGTCGACGACGGCGTGAACGACGAGTTGGCGGATGCCATCGAAACCCACCGCGAGGAGGGACAACTGTACGCGTTCGGCTTCGACGACTTCGTCACGTTCGTCGCCGACGCGATCGAGGATGCCGGCGGCGATCCGGACGACGCGCTGATCGAAAACTTCGGGTAACTACTCCCCGGGGCCCTGCGACCGTCCCAACTGGAGGAAAGCGAGTGCTGCACCCAGCAGTGCAGCGTTTTTGGAAAATTCGATGAGCTCTTGTTGCTTCTCCTCGGGATCGTCCACGTTCCAGAAGTCGTGTAGCAGCGGCGTGACGCTCCCGAAGAAGACCGCCACTGCAGCGGCAGACGCGACGGGCATCCGCCACAGCACGATCCCGACGCTGCCGAACAGGAGCCCGCCGCTTATCGCCGGGACCGACAGCGACGGCACCGGCGCGTGCTTCGACTCGGCGTACTGGATCCGCTCCTCGAGGTTTCGGAAGTTGTCCGTCGCCATGAACGCGAGAACAGCACCGAACAGGACGCGTGCAAGGCGAAAGGGTCCGCTCTCGGCAACCGATCCGCCGTTCGACTCCGACTGACGGAGTGGGGTGCGCTCGCTCGTCCGCGTCTCGCGCTGTATCGGATTACGCATGCTCCGGAATACACGCGCGACGGGTTTCAGCCGGGCCGTGACATATGCCTGCCTCGGGAGTACAGACTGTTTCCTCAGAATACCTCTCGGAGAGCGTGACAAAGGTGTTTAGGCCTCATTATCGTTGGGTCGTGTATGCGACGCCGAGACCTCCTCGTCGGGACGGCTGTCACACTCTGTGGGCTGGCGGGTTGCGTGGGTTCGGAGTTCGAGCGGCTCCGGGCAGCGAGCAGTTCCGCCGAATACGCGCCAGCCGACGACTCGAGTGACGGCCCTGACCGGGACGGGACCGACGCCGAATCGGACACCCCAATCGAAGTCGGGAACCCCGACGACGTTCCGTTCCTCCCTGCGCACCCGCCACACGAAGTCGTACTCCGGAACCCAGGTGAGACCGAGCGACCTGTGTCGGTAGTGATCACGGCCGGCGGTGGTGTGGAGTCCGACCGTGACGACGACGGCGACGATACCGACCCGCTGCTCGAGCGTGAGTTCGACTTGCCGGCGGGAGAGCGGCTCGCGTTCGTCCTCGTCGAGCCCCGTTCGTACACGGTCACCGTTAGAACCAGCAGCGACGATGGGAGCAACGAGTCGACAGTGACCAGCGGGGTCGATCGACACCCGTTCGACTGCGTCCGTTCTCGCACGACGGTGACGCTCAGCGAGACCGGCGTGCGGTCCGAGTCGACTTCGTCATCCGTTCCCTGTCCGGTACCGTCGGTCGCGGACACGTCGCTCGAGATCGGAGAACGGACATGTGCGGGTCGAATGGACGGCCACCAGGCGGTCGTCGAATTCGCGGACGAAGCCGTGATCGTCGACGGCGAGAGTACGACACCGACGCCCTGTCACGACCTTTCGCTGGCCGAGACGGAGTACGACGAGCGCCGCGACGCCCTCGCGATCACCGTCGCCGTTGACGACGAGAAAGCGGGTACCTGTGTCGACTGTCTCGGCGTCGCCGACTACGAGGCCCGAATCGATCTCGAGGGGCGCTATCCCGGCCGCGTCGAAGTCTCCCACGAGACCCCTGCCGAAACACGGCAGGTCACCGCGGTCGACTATCAACTAGGGGAGTGACGGGAATCGGTCGCCGGTCGCTCTCGGGACTTCGGGGCTGGGGTTTCAGTCGCCAGGCTATCCGATCAGTGTTCAACGAGTTCGATCAGAATTCCGCCAGTGTCTTTCGGGTGCAGAAACGCCACCGAATGACCCCACGCACCCGGTCGTGGCTCCTCGTCGATCAGCGACACCTCGTGCTCCCTGGCCGTCTCGAGGGCCGACTCGATGTCGTCGGTCGCGAGCGCGAGGTGGTGGATCCCCGCGCCGTTGGTCTCCAGGTACCGCGAGATCGTCCCCTCCTCGAGTGGCTCGAGCAGTTCGAAATAGCCGTCGCCACACTCCAGGAAGACGACGCGTAGCCCGTCGAACTCCTCCTCGTGGACGCTCTCGAGCCCGAAGAGGTCGCCGTACAGTTCCGCGAGTGTCTGTGCGTCGTCGGTCGCGATCCCGGCGTGATCGAAGTGCATCGGATTGTACTCCTCGGAGCGGCCGTGTTACTGTTATGATTTTTCGTGGCGTTCGGTTCCCGCTCACTCCGTCGAGACTGCCGCGACGGACGCCGATCTCGCATTCGCGTTCGGACGACGGTTCGGTGTCCGGGTCGCCCACGTCCCGCTCGAGGGTGGGACCTCGACGTGCCGTCGGGCAGTGCCTCGAGCCGTTACGCGTCGTCGGCCGCGGTCTCGTTCGTACCGGTCTCGGTTTCCGTTTCGTTGGCCGCCGTCTCGTTGCCGTCGGCGATCGGTTCGTCCTGAGTGTCCGCCGTCGCGTTCTCGTCGGGTTCCTGCTCCTCGGCTGGGGTTCCCGCCGCCCCCTCGGGCATCGAGAGGGAGTCGCCCTCGCCCGGTGGGACGATCCGCATGACCGCACCGGTGTCGCCCGTCGGAGTGCCCTCCCGGTTCGCGAGCACGTACACGTTCCCCTCGTCGTCCTGACCGAACATGCGGACGAAGTACGGGAAGGATCCGTCCTCGGTGCCTGCGACCTGCAATTCTTCCATCTCCCAGAGTTCGTCCCGCGGAACCACCTGTTGGTCGCCGTCCGAACCCGCCTCGGTCGCGGTTTCGTTCCCGTCGGCCGTCTCGTTCCCGTCGACAGTTTCATTCATTCCTGCCGTCTCGTTCGCATCGACAGTCTCGTTCATCTCCGCCGTCTCGTTCCCACCGTCCGCACCAGCCATTGGTTCAGCCCCGCCGCCGTCAGGATCGGCGGCGGCGAGGAGTCGCCCTGCCGGCTCTTCGCGGGACGGATCAGATGTCCAGTCGCCGAAGACGTACTTCCCCTCGAGGCCGGCGATTTGCCCGGCTTCGTAGACGTGGCCGCCGACGATCACGATGCCGACCATCTCTTCCCGATAGATGTGGGGATACTCGACGATCGGATCCTGGAGTTCCTGACCGTTGTACGGCGCGTCCTCGGGTGCCGAATCCGGGCACTCCGCCGGCGGCTGGCTCGGACTGTCCGTGCTGAAGCAGTGGGTCCCCTCCTTGACGTTCCAGCCGTAGTTGCCCCCCGCCTCGACGAGGTTCGCCTCTTCGAACAGGTCCTGGCCGGCGTCGGCGACGAACAGTCGTCCGTCGCTGTCGAACGAGATGCCAAACGGGTTCCGGAACCCCCACGCGTAGTGTTCGTCGAGCGCGTCGTCCTCGTCTACCAGTGGGTTATCCTCAGGGATGCCGTACGGCTGGTCCGTTCCCTCACTGTCGACGTCGATTCGAAGGACGCTTCCGAGCAGGTTCTCGCTGACGTCCTGGCCGTTCCCGCCGTCGTTTCCGTCGTACCAGTCGTCGACGTGCCCCTCCATATCATCGTTCGCACCGCCGCCGTCGCCCATCGGAACGTAGAGGTAGCCGTCGGGCCCGAACGCCATCGGCCCGGCGTCGTGGTTGTACTGTGGCTTCTGGAACTCCAGGAGCACTCGTTCCGACTCGGGATCGCCCTGGCTCGCATCGTCGGTGGCCTGGAACTCCGAGACGACTTCGACGTGACTCCACCCGTCGGGCGTCTCGTCGTTGGGCGGCGCGCTGTAGTGAACGTAGAACTGTCCGTTCTCCGCGAAGTCGGGATGGAACTCGACGCCGAGCAACCCCCGTTCGTCGTAGTCCTGATTCGGGTCGGCGTACGCTCCCTCGAACGTCCCGAGTTCGACGAGCCGGTCGCTGACGTCGAGGAACGGCTCGTCCCGGAGCCCGTCGTCGGTGACGACCCAGAGCTCACCCGTCTGATCCGCGACGAAGTACCGGTCTCGCTCCTCGTCGGCAACTGCCATGTCCGTCGGCGCGGTCATCCCCTCCGCGATCGTCCGGACGCCGATCTCCGCCCCCGGCTGGAAGAACCCCTCCGAATCGCCGGCTTCCGGCTGCTCCTGGGCCCCGTTTCCGCCGCCGACCGACACGTCTCCGCGCATCGTCGCCCGATGGGGCTCACAGTAGTACTCGGCCATCTCGCTCGTGGCCTCGAACTCGAGCGTCTGGGTCTCGCCCTGCTCGCTCATGAGTTCGGTCCGCTCGAGTGCTTCGCCCTCGCCGTCGACGATGACCATATTGTGCGCGATACCGTCGAGGTTCTCCCACGTGAGTTCGTACGTGGTCCCCTCCTCGAGTTCCAGCGTCGGGTTCGTCTCGTCCGCGATCGCCTCGGGTGCGACGCCTTGCCAGCCGCTCGTCTCACCCCCGAGTTCGATCGTTTCGGCCTCCTGGGCGAACGCAGCGGTGCTCAGCCCGACGACCCCGCCCGCAGCGGCGGCGGCCTGTAACACGCGACGGCGGGACGCATAGTTACGGGATGATTCCCCGACCGGGATCGACCGCTCGGCGGGTTGCTCGCTCATGATGTGCTCACGAGAGCGCCGTCACCCGAGGTGATGATAAACGGACCAGACCGTTCCTCCGAATTCCCAGCACAACAAAACGTTGTCTTCGAACCGCCGGACCGAATCGGGTGTAAAACGGTATTACTCGAGAGACAGCAGGGATATTACCCGGCCCCGACCGTCGTTCGATCGCTCACATCGCGCCGCCTGGCTGGTACTCCCCGAACTCGTCGCGCATGACGTTACAGATCTCGCCGACCGTCGCGTAGGCCTTGACCGCGTCGATGATGTACGGCATCAGGTTCCGATCGCTTCGTGCCGCATCGCGCAGCGCCTCGAGGCTCGCGTCGACCGCCTCGTCGTCGCGCTCGGCGCGAACACCCTCGAGGTTGTCGATCTGTCGCTGTTGGTCCTCCTCGGTGACCTCTTCGACGTCCATCTCGGGGTCCTCGTCGACCTCGAACTCGTTGACGCCGACGATGATCCGTTCTTTCTCCTCGATCTCTCGCTGGCGGTCGAAGGACGTGTCCTGGATCTGGCGCTGGACCCACTGCTGTTCGACGGCCTCAAGCATGCCCCCGCGTTCTTCGACCTCCTCTAAGATCTCGTAGGCTTCTTCCTCGACCTCGTCGGTGAGCGATTCGACGTAGTAGCTGCCCGCGAGCGGGTCGATGGTGTCGGCCGCGCCGGACTCGTGGGCGAGGATCTGCTGGGTTCGCAGGGCCGTGCGGACCGACTCCTCGGTCGGCAGGGCGAGTGCCTCGTCCTTGCCGTTCGTGTGCAGGCTCTGGGTGCCCCCGAGCACAGCTGCAAGCGCCTGGTAGGCGACGCGGACGACGTTGTTCTCGATCTGCTGGGCGGTCAACATCGAGCCCGCCGTCTGGGTGTGGAACTTGAGCTGCTTGGATTTGGGGTCGTCCGGGTCGAAGCGCTCCTCGATGAGGTCGTGCCACATCCGGCGGGCCGCACGGAACTTGGCGACCTCCTCGAAGATGTTGTTGTGGCCGTTGAAGAAAAAGGAGAGCTGAGGGGCGAACTCGTCGACGTCGAGGCCGGCCTCGATCGCGGTCTCGACGTATTCGATGCCGTCGCCCAGCGTGAAGGCGAGTTCCTGGGCGGCAGTGGAACCGGCCTCCCGGATGTGATAGCCCGAGATCGAGATGGTGTTGAACTTCGGCGTCTCCTCGGCACAGAACTCGAAGATGTCCGTGATGATCCGCATCGACGGCTCCGGCGGGTAGATGTACGTGTTCCGTGCGATGTACTCCTTCAGGAGGTCGTTCTGGATCGTCCCCCGTAGCTCCGAGCGGTCGACGCCCTGCTGGTCGCCCACCGCGATGTACATGGCCAGCAACACCGACGCCGGCGCGTTGATCGTCATCGACGTCGAGACCTCGTCGAGCGGGATGCCGTCGAAGACCGTCTCCATGTCGTCCAGGGAATCGATCGCGACGCCGGCCTTGCCGACCTCGCCGGCGGCCATGTCGGCGTCGGAATCGTACCCCATCTGGGTCGGCAGGTCGAAGGCCATCGAGAGCCCCGTCTGGCCCTGATCGAGCAGGTAGTGATACCGCTCGTTGGTGTCTTCGGGCGTCGAGAACCCGGCGTACTGGCGCATGGTCCACAGCCGACCGCGGTACCCCGTCGAGTAGACGCCGCGCGTGTACGGCGGCTCCCCCGGATTGCCCAGATCCTCCTCGTAGTCGAGGCCGTCGACGTCGGCCGGCGTATAGAGCCGATCGACCTCTTGACCGCCCGTATCGGTCGTGAACGTTTCCTTGCGCTCGCCGAACCGATCGAGGACCGGTTCGACTTCTGCCTCGTGCCACGCTTCCTTGCTGGCACGGATCTCCTCGAGTTCGTCGGGATCGAACATTACGAACATCGTGGACCGGGCGGGGCTTGAACTTTGATGAACACGTCAAGCTTCCGCGGACGGTCGCCGGCGTCGTCCTGAACCGCTTCAGACGCCGTCTTCCGGGTCGTGTCGAGCCGCCATCCGCGAGGCTTCCTCGGCATAGCGGTCCCGCGTCTCCGGATCGTCGACGGTGCCCAGCGCGTCGGCCGAGACGAGGAGGCTGGCTTTGGTCTCTCGAGCGGGGCCGGTAAAGCTCGTCAGCGCCCGCTCGCGACGGTGGTAGCGGCTGCCGTCTTCCGTCGCGTACACGAGGATGATGATGTTGAGTTCGTCGTCCCCGTACGTTCGCTCGACGAGCCAGACGCGGACCTCGTCGCCGTTCTCGTCGGAATCGCTGCTCTCGACTGCCGAATCCGATTCGTTGGAGTTCATGAATATCGTTCGTATCGCCACAACCGCTTATGGTTCGTGGTATCGACGCGCCATCTATGCCAGGGGACCCGGCAGCGTCGACCGCCGGAACCGGTGATCGCCGCCGCGCCGCCCGCTACGTCGCGCCCTGTCTGGCGCTCGGGTTGGTGAACCTCGGACTCCTGTTGGGCTGGGGGGTGGACCCGCTGTGGGCGTTTGCGATCGTGCCACCGGTGGTGTTTCTCTCCGGAATCGGCTGGGTCGCGTTCCGATACGGTATCGGTGAGCGACCCGCCGACACCGAGTACGAGGGCTGAAACCCGACGGCCGATCCCTGCCATCCCGCAGTCATCTACCGACCGGTATCGTACTTGTACGTGGCCGACTCCGGGTCGATCCCGAAGTCCTCCGGGGACTCCTGGTCGTCCGTTTCCTCGCGCCCCTCCGGGGCTCGCTTGAACGCCTCGCGGAACCGATCGGGCATCCTGAACTCCTCGATATCGATCGCCAGCGGTACCGCGTCGGGATCGACGCCGTCGCGCTTGTCCGCGAGTCGCTGCTGGAGGACGCCCGGCAGTTCGGACTCCTCGATCCGCTGGAACCCAAACTGGGCGAGGTAGGCCCCCTCGCCGGTCAGGACGTAGACGGTGTCGAACCCCTCGTCGCCGGCGTACTCCACGAGTCGTTCGACGATGTGCGCCCCGACGCCCTGTCCGCGCCACCCCTCGAGGACGCCGATACTGGTCAACTCACAGACGTCCGCCGCCGACTCGTCGTCGGGCTTGTGGACGCGGATCCGACCGAAGCCGGCCTTCTCGCCGGAAGCCTCGTCGATCGCGACGACGTAGTCACGGGAGCGAAACGCCGTCTCGTCGAGCCCCATCGACTCGATGTGATCCAGCAACCAGACCTCTTCCCTGTTTTTCGCGTCCCGCACGTACATGATTCGACGTAGGTGGTGTGCAGCCAAAAGGGTTTGTGGGCCGGCCGTCGCTCGATCGCGCGACCGGTCGACCGGTGACCGCCACGGCACGGTCGTCGGCGGCGTACTCCCGTCGTCGGGGGTACGCCCGAACGGCAAGCGTTACGACCAGCAAACAGACGACGACACCAGCCTCGATCGTCCCCAAGAGCCGTCCGAAGACCGTCCGCGACCACGACCCCGGATCGCCACGCATCCACGCGATCGCTCGAGCGATGCCAGCGATCGGTAACAACAGCGGGGCCAGGACGAGAAAGACCAGTCCGGCGACCGTCCGGAAAACGCTGTAGGCGAGCGTCTGGACGAACGCGTCGTAGCCCTCGAGATGAGCGAGTTCGTGGGCCACCAGCGCCTCGAGTTCGTCGGGCGAGAGCAGTCGGAACAGCGACCGGTCGAGGACGATCGTCCCGTTGCGCGCAGTGCCCAGCGCGAAGGCGTTGGGCGTGGGCAATCGTGCGAGCAGCACCGTCGGCGAGTCGACGCTCATCCGCGACTCGAGGCGATCGAGCCGGCGGAAAAAGTCGGGCGCGTGGGACCGGGGGAGTTCGACCGCCTCGACGCTCGAAAGCAGTTGCGACGTGCCGAACCGGTAGCTCAGCACGCCGACGACGACGGCAACGGTGAGGATCAACGCGAGCGTGCCGATGGGCCCCGGTGCGGTCACCCGAAGTACCGACAGCGCCCAGTAGCTGACCGCGGCCAGCACGAGGTACCAGGCGAGCAGTACGAATCCGACGACTGCCATCAGGAGCCGGGTTCCCCTTCCCGCTCGAGGAGGACGCATCGTTGTCGGTCGCGTCTAGGGACGGCCGCGTAAAACGGGTATCGGACGGCCCGACCGGTCGCGGCGGGAAGTCGTCGCGGTGATCGAAAACCGACGGCTGGGCTGTTCCGATACGCACCAGCCGTCGGGCCGCTCCAGTTGGTGCTGGCAGTCGGGCTGCACCGGTGAGCGCCGGGACTCCGTCCGCACCGCGAACGCTACCCCGCCGACAGCGCCTCCTCGAGTCGGTCCTCGATCGCGTCGAGTTCCGCGCGCAACTCCTCGCCCTCGGCACCCTCGAGGTCGTCGATCCGATCGGCGATGCCCTGGAGTCGCGAGTACTTCTCGTCCTCGTCGACGCCGGTCTTCTGGACGTAGACGTCCTCTTCGACGTCGTAGACCTCTCCCTCCTCGAGGTCGGTAACGGCGAGGACCACGTCTAACTTGTCGCGGTCGACGCCAGTGACCCACTCGCGTGGGATGCCACGCTCGTCGAGAGCGGCGAAGATCGTCTCGGCGTCCGTCGGCCGTCGTCGCTGTCGGGTCGTCCGCCGGACGGTTCCGTACCGACCGTGGAGTTCCTGGTCGGGGCCGAGTCGCTCGAGTAACGGATCCCTCGCCGACCGGCGCAACCGATCGGCACCGTGCTGGACGTCGGACGCGAGCACGTAGAGATCCGTCAGCGAGTCAGTATCGAGCGTCGACGGCTCGTCGCCCTCGAGGCCCTCGAGCAGTACCGAAAGCAACATCGCGTCGTCGTGAACCCGCTCGGATGGCTCCCGTGCGTCCGCCGCCGGGACGAGAAACGGACTCGCTCCGCCGACGCCAGCGGGATCGTACCTGATCCGGTCGTCGTCGGCCGCGTACTCGTCGGCGAGCGTCACGACGCTGGCGTAGGGTTCGACCCCCGGTTGGAGGTGGTCGATCGAGACGTCCCCCTCGTCGAGTTGCTCGAGGAAGACGACGAACTGCTCGCGCCAGAGCGGCCGCGTTTCGCCGCTATCGCCGAACCGGACGACGATCCGGTCGTCGTCGGTCCGCTCGATCCCGAAGGGGCGTCCGGAGACCGGCGTCACCAGTTGGGCACCCGACTCGAGATCGCGACACTCCCGTCGAAGGCTCGTCCAGGTGTCGTCGGCGTCCATACGGCGGCTACGACGAGCGGGCGGAAAAACCGGTGCCACGAATCTGCCACCGGTGTCCCTCCTCGTCCCTGCACCGGTCGTCGTGCGGTCGACTCGGCGTCTCGAGGCCTCACCGTCCGATCACTGGAGCACCGACGGAAGGCCGGAAAGCGACGGGAGCCGGTAGGTCGGGTCCACGTCCGCCTCGGGCGGGTCCCCCTCATCCGATCGGGTGAGCAACACCGAATCGATGCCCGCGTTGTCGGCCGCGCGCACGTCGACGGCGCGATCACCGACGTAGATCGCCTCGTCGGCCTCGAGCGTCTCCATCGCGGCCTCGATGTTGGTCGGATCCGGCTTGCGCCGGGCCAGCCCGTCGGGGGTCAACGGACAGCCGTAGATCGTCTCGAACGGCGACCGGAGTCCGACCCGGTCGAGCAGCGTCGCGACGACCGTCGGATGGTTGTCGCTGACGATCCCGAGCGGTTGCTCGAGCGATCGAACCGTGGTTACGTCGTCGTATGCCGAGCGCAGTCCGTCTTCGACCGCCGCTCGCTGGGTCCTGACCATCTCCCGGGCGGCCTGGGCACAGAACGCGTCGGTGTCGATGTCGAGGCTGCGACACCGGTCGGCGATCGACTCGAAATCGCCGCGTGCGAGTTCCCGCAACGTCTCGGCCTCCGGCCCGGATCGGCCAAGCGTCTCGTAGGTCCGGCCGAGCGCCTCGCGAAACCGCTGGGGCGAGGGGGTTTCGACGACGACCCCGTCGAAGTCGAACAGGACCGCATCGTAGTGCATAGCTGAGCGGTCGTTTCCGCTCTGCGATAATAATTCTGACTGATGTGTGTGTGTCACAGTCTCGTAACGGATTCGGTTGCATCGAAAACAACCCAGAGCTAAGACCCCTCGCCTGTTATTACATCGCATGCTCCACGCGGAAGGGCCGCTGCTCGCAGTCGACGTCGGTGACCGAACTGCGACCGAAACGACCATCGACGAAACGCTCGAGACGGCCGTCGGCGGACGCGCCGTCGCCACGGCACTCGCCCACGAACGGATCCCGTTCGACGCGGACCCGTTCGGGCCCGAGAACCGTGCGTATCTCGCCACGGGCCCCCTCCAGCAGTCCTCCATGTCCTTTACCGGCCGGATGAACATGACCGCCCTCTCGCCGCTGACCGACGGCCTGGTCTCGACCAACGCCGGCGGCTATCTCTCGCGGAACTTCGTCGGGACGGGGATCAGCGTCCTCGAGCTCGCCGGCGAGAGCGACGAGTTGCTGGCAGTGCACGTCACCGATCAGGGTGTCGAGTTCGAGGACGTGCCGGAACTCGAGGGGGCGACCGTGCCCGAGACGTCCGACTACGTGGCCGAACACCACGACCTCGGTCCGGACAACTGCATCGCGATCGGGCCTGCCGGCGAGAACCGAGTACGGTTCGCCTCCGTGATGACCTTCGACTCGCGGGCGTTCGGCCGCGGCGGATTGGGTGCCGTCCTCGGGTCGAAGAACGTCAAGTGCGTCACCTTCCAGGGTGACAGCGCGCCCCCCGTCGAAATCCCGGACCCGCCGGAGATGGAGATCCACCGGGAAGCGGCCCAGTCCGACGACCGAATGCGACGGCAGGGGACGACCGGCGGCACCGAGTTCATCAACGACAACTTCTCGCTTCCCACCCGCTACTTCCGGGAGTACGAGTTCGAACACGCCGACGGGATCGGCGGCAACGCCGTCGAGGAGAAGAAGTACAAAAAGGGCGCGTGCTCGGCCTGTGCCTACGCCTGCAAGCTCCCCACGCGGGACGAAGAGAGCGGTGTCGAAACCGAAGGGCCCGAGTTCGAAACCGTCTACGCGTTCGGCTCGAGCCAGGGGGTCGGCGACATCGTCGACGTGATGAAGGCAAACGAGCTCTGTGACAGTCTCGGGATGGACACGATTTCGGCCGGTGTCACCGTCGCGGCCTATCTCGACAGCGTCGACGAGTTCGGCAACGCCGAACTCGCACGGGAGGTGACCGAACAGATCGCGTTCCGCGAGGGGATCGGCGACACCCTCGCCGAGGGCGTCGACCGCTGTCACGACGAGCTCGGCGTCGACAACTACACCGTCAAGGGCATGGAGTTCGCCGCCCACGACGGACGCGTCCTCCACGGACAGGGGCTCTCCTACGCGGTCGCGAACCGGGGTGGGGACCACATGTACGCCGGCATGCTGAGCCTCGAGTACAGCGGCGAACTCGATCCCGACGGTACCCTCGGCAAGGCCGAGCGACTCGTCCAGGAGGAGAACGCCTCGGCGTTCCGGGACACGGGGATCGTCTGTGCGTTCGGCGGCGACTACGTGACCGACGAGCGACTCGAAACCCTGTTCGACGCCGACTACGGGGAACTCATGGAAATCGGAGCCCTGACCGTTCGCCTCGAACGCCACTTCAACAACCAGCGCGGGTTCGACCGGAGCGACGACGGACTGCCCTACGAGATTCCCGACCTCGAGGCCGCGATCGGGGAGTACTACGAGGCCCGGGGCCTGACGGACGATGGGGTCGTTCCGGACGCGGCACTCGAGTCGATCGCGCCCTCGGCCGACTGAGAGCGGTCCGATCGGACCCGTCGCTCACCCGCCGTACACCGACGGCACCAGCCGGAGTACGGTGTCGGTCTCGAGGGCCGTCTCGAGGCCGTCGAGGTGGACGACGTTCTTTTGGTCCTTTGTAACGACCGTGTCCCCCGCCAGTCCGTCGCCGTCGTCTAGAAGGTCGCCCTCGAGGCGCGGGTACGCCGCCTCGAGTTCGACCAGGAGGTCGCCGACGGTTTCGGCGTCGGTCTCGTAGCGAACGGTCTTCTCACCGACGACGTCGCGAAAGGGGCCGAAGAAGACACACTCGAGTTCCATGGCCGGTCGTTCGGCGCGATAGCTCTTGTAGCCGCGGGTTCACCGACCTGTACGGCGGACTGCTCGTCGCTCGTCGAGCGCTCACGACACGGATCTACCACCCGCTCCGAAACGGAGGCTTCACGATGGCGTCAGCCGATCCCACAGCGAATTTATGTCCGTCGCCGTCTCCAGCGTCTCGAGTTCGCGGAAGGCGGATTGCTCCTCGTCGTAGTTCGACTCGAGGGGGCGTTGGATGTCGTCGCCGAGTTCGAGTTGCTCCGCGATCGTCGTCAGCCCCTCGTAGGCCGTCATCTCGACGCGTTCGGTCATCATCCCCGCGTTCAGGTAGACCATGTTCAGCAGTTCGTCGTCCTCGATCTCGGCCTCGAGTTCGCGGCGGTCCTCCTCGATCCCCTCGAAGATGGCAGCGTCTCGGGCTTCCGCAGGCCGATCGAGTGCCGCGAAGACCTCCTCGAGGCGTTGGACCTGCGTTCGGGTCTCGTCGCGGTGGTCCGCAAAGCCCTGGCTCATCCGGTCGTTGGTCGTGTTTCGTGCCATCTCGTCTAGCGTGTCGACGAGTTCCTGTTCGACGTAGTACTGCTGGGCGAGCTTGTGGATGAACAACTCGTGAAGGTCGTTCATTGCCATGCAGACGAACTGCCACCGACCAGTCGCTTAGTCGAATGCCCCGAACACGCAGGCGCGGCGCTGTCGGTCGTTTTCACCGTGGAACGTGGACTTCCTCCGCATGGGATCCACTGCTCACTCCGATCGATCACGGCACGTCGTCCGGCACGTCGAAATCGTGGAAGTGCTCGCCGTTCTCCTTGCTGAGAATATCGAGTGCCGCCGACGCGCCGTCGCCCGCGGCGATGACCGCCTGCCACTCCTCGTCCCGGACCGTCGCGCCCGTCGCGTACAGATCGTCGATACTCGTCTCCGTATCGAGGTCGACGTCGACGGTGCCGTCGTCGTCGAACTCGACCCCCACGTCTTCGGCCATCGAGCGATCCGCACCGGTCGCGAGCACGACGTAGTCGGCCTGGTACTCGCCGTCCGCCGTCTCGACCCGGAAGCCGTCGTCGCCCGGTTCGACGTCGATGACTGCCTCGCCGACGCGTACGTCCGCGCCGCGGTCCCGGACCTGCCCGCGTGTGAGCGCCATGAACTCGCTCCCGCTGATGCTCCGAATCCCGGGATAGTTGAACAGGTGGGCCTTGTGCATCCACGTCTCGTCCGTGTCGAAGACGACGGTCTCGAGGCCGTTCTTCGCCGTGAAGAGCGCTGCGCTCAGGCCGGCGGGGCCGCCGCCGACGATCGCGACGTCTGGCATGGGCGGACCGACCACGAACGGCGGAATAACCGATTTCACCGGTCCGCGTGACTGTCACGAGCGCTCGCATACCCGACGCCGACACCGTCCGTCCCCGCTCGATGTGGTCTCGAGCGGCGGTTCCTCGGACGCCGGACCGATCCGCCGCGACCGCAATCCTGTTGGAACTCCTCGCCCGAGGCGAACCCAGTGGCAACCGCGACGGAGCGTCGACGATCACTCTGGGTACTGGTCGCTGCAGCGACGCTGACGGTCATGTCGGGAGCGATCCTCGGACCGATCGTCCCGCAGATCCAGCGCGAACTCGGCGTCTCCGGCTCCGCGGCCGGCCTCATCATCACCACTCACGGCGGCGTGATCGTCCTCGCGAGCCCGCTCGTGGGATCGCTCGTCGACCGGATCGGCCCCCGCCGTCCCTTCGTCGGCGGCCTGCTCGTCTACGGCGTCGGCGGCGGTGCGGGACTGGTCGTCGACTCGTTTTACCCGCTGTTGGCCTCTCGAGTCGTCCTCGGGCTCGGGACCGCCGCGGTGTACACGTCGGTTACCGTGCTGATCTACGAACTCTACGAGGGGCAGGCGATGGAGCGCGCGTTGGGCTATCGAAGCAGTGCGAACAGCGCCGGGGCCGCAGTGTGGCCGCTGATCGGCGGCGCTGCCGGTACCCTCGCGTGGAACGCTCCGTTCGGCGTCTATCTCGTCGCCGTGCCGCTTGGCCTCCTCGCCGCGGCGACGATTCCCGAGACGCAGTCCGCGGGCGACGCCCCGGCCGCGGACGGGAGCGGAAGCGCCGAGGAGGCCGCCGGCGGTATCGGCGAGGTCCCCGCCGTGTTCCGTGACCGACCGGCGCTTCCGCTCGTCTACGTGTTGTACCTCGGTGCGAACGCGTTGCTGTACGTGATCGTCGTCTTTTACCCGCAGTTTCTCGCCGGCATCGGCGTGACCGCGTCCCTGGATATCAGCCTTTATCTGGCCGCGAACGGTGCTGCGGGCGGCGTCTCGGCGATCGCATACGATCGGCTGCTGCGGTACGCCGGTCGATCGACGCTCGTGGGTGCGGCGTTCGTCCTCTGGACCGCGGCGTTCGGGATCGCGACGGTGGTGGGAACCGCCGTCGGTGCGGCGCTGCCGGTGATACTGTTCGGCCTCGGCATCGGACTCGTCTTTCCGTCGACGTTCGCGTGGGTCGAAGCCTTCGCACCGCCGGATCGACAGGGCCAGTTCAGCTCCTACATCGCCTCCGCTGGCTACACGGGGCAGTTCCTCTCGCCGGTACTGTTCGGCGCGCTCGTGCCGATCGCGGGCGTCGGGGGCGTGTTCGTCGCGGCCGGTGCCGTCGCCGGCGTCGCCGCCGTCGGCCTCGGGGCATCCCGGTTCCGCGGCTCGGTAGCCTGAGCTCGGCCGCTTCGAAGCGGTTTCGATCGCTCGAGCGAGCACTGTCAGCCCCGACTCCTTTCTCGCTGACCGTGGATAGCACGAGTCGCTGGTTCCAATGGCGACGGATATCGACCCCGAATCCGAGTCACCCCGACCGGAGTCGCTGTGGCTCGCCACGACGTCGACGACCGACTACGACCCCCTCGATGGCGGCCTCGAGGTCGACGTCGCTATCGTCGGCGGGGGCATTACTGGATTGAGCGCGGCGATCAACCTGACCGAGGCCGGTCGGAGCGTCGCGGTCCTCGAGTCCGATCGGATCGTCGAGCACACGACCGGCCACACGACCGCCAAACTCACCTCACAGCACGGACTGATCTACGACACGCTCGTCTCCCAGTTCGGCGAGGAGAACGCGAGACAGTACGCACACGCCAACGAGGCGGCGATCGAGGAAGTCGAGCGACGCATCGAGGACGGGGACGTCGACTGTGACTTCCGGCGAACGGAAGCGTACACCTACGCGGCCTCGGACGACGATCTCGAGCGGATCCGCGAGGAGGTCGATGCGGCCCAGCGGCTCGGGCTCCCGGCGTCGTACGTCGAGGAGACGCCACTTCCCTTCGACGTCCCCAGCGCGATCAGGTTCGACGAGCAGGCGGCGTTCCACCCCCGGCAGTACCTACTGGGGATCGCCGAGGAGGTCCACGGCGACGGTAGCTACGTGTACGAGGAGACGCGCGCGCTCGGTCTCGAGCCCGGCTCGCCGTGTCGCGTCGAGACGGACCGCGGAGACGTCGCCGCCGACGACGTGGTCGTCGCGACGCACTTCCCGTTCTTCGACCGCGCCGGCTACTTCGCGCGGATGCACCCCCATCGCGCGTACCTGCTCGCGGTCCGAATCGACGGAACGCCCCCGGAGGGGATGTACTACAACACTGCCTCCCCGCCGGCAACGATGCGTCGGTATCCGACGAGCGGGGGGAGCGCGGACGACGAGGCCGAGACACTCCTGCTCGTTGGCGGGCAGAGCCACACGCCCGGCCTCGAGGGGCCGCCGACCTCCGAGCGCTACCGGCGCTGTGAGGCGTTCGCCCGCGAGCACTTCGACGTCGAGTCGATCGAGTACCGCTGGTCGACGATGGACTACTCGCCGGTCGACCGAGTTCCCTTCATCGGTCGAATCGATCCCCTGTCGGCGCACGTCTACGTCGGGACCGGATTCGAGGGCTGGGGGATGACGAACGGTACTGCCGCAGGAATGATCCTCGCCGATCTGATCGTCGAAGGATCGAACCCCTGGGCCGACGTGTTCGATCCCCAGCGGCTCACGCCCGGCGCGTCCGCGAAGCGTTTCCTCGAAGAGAACGCGAAAGTCGGCGGCAACTTCGTCGGCGACCGGATCACGTCACTGCTCTCGTCGCTCGGCGCTGACGGTGTGGCCGACCTTCCCCCAGGCGACGCACGCGTCGTCCGCCGTGCGAGCCAGCCGGTGGGACTCTATCGCGACGAATCGGGGACGACGCACGCCGTCTCGGCGACCTGTCCACACATGGGCTGTCTCGTCCGGTGGAACGACGCCGAGCGGACCTGGGATTGCCCCTGTCACGGCTCGCGGTTCACCCACGACGGCGAGGTGCTGTCGGGACCGGCCCTCGAGGGACTGCTCTACCGCCAGTTGTGACCGGGACTGCGCGACTCGATCGTCTCAAAGCGGGACCGCGTCGAGGTCGATCCGATCGGGCTCGGGAACCGCTCCGTTCGAGACGGCGTGCGTCCCCAGTTCGTCCCCGTCGTCGCCAGGAAGCACGATCACGCCCTTGGCTAGCAATGGCGCGATTACACCCGCGACGACGGTCCGGGGGTCCGACAGCGGCCCGCGGACGACGACGCGATCGTCCGGCTCCAGCCCTGCCTCCTCGAGCACCGCGTGGGCGGCCTCGAGCACCTGCGCGTGCGTGACGATCCGGTCGCCATCGGTCAGGATGTCGGTCTCGGGATCGATCGACAGCGGCGGGAACGACGGGTTCTCGCTCCAGAGTCCCGCGTCAAAGTGGTGGATGTCGGGCGTCTCTGGTTTGTCGCCGTAGCCGACCCGCTGTGCGCCCGGGGGCAGGTCGTAGGCCTCGAGGTCGTCGACGGGTGCCACGAGCGCCCGAAAGTCCGTCTCCGCGGCGAGATCCGTGGGCGGCTCGAATCGAGTCCGGCCCTCGAGCAGCGTCGTGCCGAAACAGGCCAGCAGTGCGAGGGGGCCGTCGCCGACGACGCCGACCGTGACGCCCTCGCGAACGCCCGAGTGGCGCAGGAAGTTGCCGGCCTTCCAGGCGGTCGTACACAGCCAGTGGTAGTCGTACTCCCGGCCCGTCGCGTCGACGAGCGCGATCCGGTCGTCCCGGAGCTCCCGGGTGAGCAGGTCGTCGACCGTGGCAGCGTTCATATCGATGACTGGGGAGCGAGGCGAAAAAAGCGCGCCGACTCCGGACACCGGCGTAATCGTCGTGAGCCGTCATACGACGGGGTCGTCCGGACCCATCGCCCCGTCAGTCGTGGCCGTCGGTTCGGCCGGCGATATCGGTTCGAGCGATGCGAGAACTCCGACCAGCGCCGGGGCGGTTGGTTCAGGGCTGTTCCGGCAGTCGGTTCAACAGCGTTTCCCCACGCGAGAGGAACCGGTCGCGGATCGCGTCGATGGAATCGGACTGCAGGTCGTACCCCAGATCGGCGACGCTCTCGGCCCAGGAGCCGTCCTCGAGGACGCGATCAGCCTCGTAGGCGAGCAACCGATCGTCCGCGGCCATCACCCGCTCCCACTCCCCGTCGCTGGGTGGCTCGAGAGCGACCGCAGTCCAGACGGCCTCGAGGATGCGTTCTTCGACCCGGTCGAACTGTTCGTACTCGGCTTTGAGGGGGCGGGGAATGTCACCGATGTAGGCTTCGCCCGCGTCGTGGAGCAATCCGAGCAACTGGAGGCGCGGGTCCGCGCTCGGCAGTTCCCGACTCACGTGAATCGAGTGGTGGGCGACGCTGTAAAACCACTGACAGTGCCCCCCGAATCGGCAGGTGTGTGCCAGCGCCGTCGCGATGTCTTGCAGCCGAATGTCGTCGGGATCAGGATCGAAGAGATCGAATCGGCCACCCGTATACGTCTCGACGACGCCGACACGGTCCCACGGATCGGACATCAGTACGACATATCGAATACGAGTATCATAACGATACCGGGGTCCCGAACGGCTGACCCGACCCTGCAGTGGGGGCACCGACCACCACTAGAACGCCCGCTTGATCTTCTCGAAGAACCCTTCCTTCACTTCGATCTCGTCGCCGCCCGCTTCGGCGAACTCCTCGAGTGCGTCGCGCTGATCCTCGTTCAAGCTCTCGGGGGTGACGACCTGGACCTGGACGTAGAGGTCGCCCTGTCCGCGACCGCGCAGTCGGGGCATCCCTTTACCCTCGAGGCGGAACGTCTCGCCGCTTTGGGTTCCCTTCGGAACCTCGAACTCGGCCGCCCCTTCGAGGGTCGGGACTTCGACGGTGTCGCCGAAGGTCGCTTGCGGGAACGAGATCGGAAGCCGGTAGCGCAGGTCGTCCCCGTCGCGTTCGAATGCCTCGTGCTCGCGGACGGTGACATCGATCAGCAGGTCGCCGTGGGGACCGCCTTCGGGACTCGGCGCACCCTCACCTTCCATCCGAAGCGTCTGGCCTTCCTGAATCCCGGCCGGAACTTCGACGGTCAGCGTCGCCTCGGTGCGGACGTACCCCTCGCCGCGACACTCGCCGCAGGTGTCGGAGTACAGCGTTCCCTCGCCCTCACACCGGGGGCAGGCCGTCGTCTGCTGGACGCGACCGAGCGGCGTCTGCTGGACCTGAGTCACCTGGCCCCGGCCCTGACACTGGGGACAGGTTTCGGCGTCGGCCTCCGGCGGATGGCCCTCGCCCTCACAGACCTCGCATTCCTCGGGGCGCTCGACGGTGAACTGCTTCTCCGCGCCCTCGTAGGCCTCCTCGAGGTCGATCTCGAGTTCGGTCCGCAGATCGCGGCCCTTGCGGGGCCGGCGGCTACCGCGACCGCCGCCACCGCCGAAGACCTGCTCGAAGAGGTCGCCGAGACCGCCGCCGCCCATACCGCCCCCGCCCATGCCGCCACCGAACGGGCCGCCGCCCATGCCGCCGGCACCGCCGGCGTCGCTGGCATCGAAGCCGTGTTTTTCGGCCTGCTCGTAGCGATCGTGGCCCATCTGATCGTAGGCCTCGCGCTTTTCCTCGTCCGTCAGGACCTGCTTTGCCTTCTGGATCTTCTTGAACTTCTCCTCGGCATCGGGGTCGTCGCTGACGTCGGGATGGTACTCGGTGGCCTTCGACCGATACGCCTGTTTGATCTCCTCGGTAGACGCGTCGGGGCTCACGCCGAGAACGTCGTAGAAGTCCTCGCTCATTCGTTGTTCCACCGTTACTCGGTTGAGACACTTGAAACGAACGTTCCACAAGTACCTTTTTACGCCTCGGGTTCGCTCGTTTCACTCGCTCACCGCTCGGCGCAAAAATCTACGCTAAAAAGGCCGCTCGCTCACTTCGTTCGCTCGCGGATGCTGCGCTTGCACTTCCACCGCAAAACGCTACTCATGGGAGAAACAGAGTTGGCAGTAACCTACGTCCTCCGAGCCGTCTCACATCCGTACAACTGTTTCAAACCTCCCCGTCTTGCTGATCGTAACAGAGACTCACGCTGGTGGACGTCCCCTCTTGGCACTCTCCGGAATGGTCACCGGCACCTGCTTCTGGATCCCATGCAAAAGTCACGGGTTCTCTGTCGTCGATCGTGACCGAGATCGTCGCAGGCGTTCCTTCGATCACCAGATTCTCATCGACCGTATTCGGACCGAGATCGAACTCCTCCTCGAATATCGTTCCGTCGTTCTCGTTGGTAACAGAGACTGCGAAGACGTGCCGTTCATCACTACCGTTAGACATATATAGAGGGTATCATAGAAATCTTCTCACATCGTGATGATCGTGTTTCCTGGATTGTCTCCGCGTTCGTAGTTTGTGATAGCGACGGCGAGGCGAAAGCACAGGACAAGAAGACGCTCCGTGAGGCAGGGTTATCACGCTATGGGGCGGATCCGTGTCACTTTATTCTCGTCTATTAAGGTATTCTTCGAGATTATTGATTATTTCTTCGTCATCAAACCGGAGATCGTTTCGGTCGAATCGAATACTCGGTAAAAGACCTGATCGATGTAATATTACATCGTTCTCTGATACTGTAAAGTATTTTATCTGTGACTTTGGTATAAATTGATGCCAGGTTAACAATTTTCCACTTCCACTCCGACGCTGCTCTAACCCAACCGGAGTAAGCTTATACGCTCTATCAGACAGCAGTGTGTTTGTTGTACCAACAAGTGTGACGACAACGAGAGCAGTTAACACAGTCAGATATGGAGGATACCAAAATGAAAGTAGCCCAACTAGGACCAATCCAGTGACCATGGTGAATATCTGCACCTTTATTTTGTGACCCCGCGGCCACCTGGAAGTCCATTCTATTAGGACATTCTCGGATGCGATAGCGGAAGACGCAACCCGATTACGGGCCGCTCGTATGGCGATCTCACCTGCCCCAGCTGCGACAATCCCGAGTAGGAACCCGGTCGCACCGACGAGACTTGACACAGGGATGGCAGCCGGGTCGATGAGATAGACAGCGACCACCTCGAGGACACTAAAATGGTAAGCCATCATTGGAACGAGTCCGAGAAGCGGGAAGAGCCAGGCTACCCAACCTGAGTTCAGCCAAGAGGCTATTTGTCCGTTGTCGGTTGTTAGGAATGCCGTCCCGGAACCAATAGTAATACCGATCGTTCCTAGAACGGCGAATGCAAGCACTTTGCTGCGCAAGCCCAAATACTCCACAGTGAACAAAGTAAGCGTCGGCGCAATCAGCGCGGCTACGTAGCTGCCGACGAGCACGCCGAATCGAGGACCCAATCCATCCGGTGAAACTACCGAGCTTTCGGTATTATATTTCATATTTGATTTTGATGTGGAACGTATAAAGTATTTAGGTACGCTGAAGACTGAGTGTTGACCTCAGCGTGAAGGAGGGAGTTGAAGCGGTTTCTGACGAGTGCTGTTACTGAAGACTTGCCGGCCCAAGGTCGCGGGCTGACCGTCAGCCCGTGACCGGAGCGTACGCGTCGGGACGCCGATACGTTCGTCTCGATCTTCCACCGCCACGCTACCTCTGCTTCTACTTCATGGCGAATCCAGCCACAGAACGTCTGGAATGTGAACTGTTCGAGTAGGTCGCGCCCACCCTTTCGCGGTCGGATGACGGCTGTAAACAGATGCTGAACACATCCAGACGCAGACCTTCTCATGACAACTCGTCGATACGATTCAGCTGATTACGTCGGTTGGGAAGTACCAATCTTAGCAGTCACAATGCTGTGAAGATACGACATCTGAATCAGTCCCAATTTTAATGCCACATCCTTCATTAGTTAAACCGATATAGGCCGCAGTCACTGTCGCGAGGACGGCTGCCGCTGCCATCACAACCGGCGCCAATGCAGTTGCTCCAAAATAGGCGGCGATCGCAGTAGCGATAGTGAAGGTGCCGGCAGTTAATACGCTTCCCCACTGAATCTCATCGACAGCGTCGTCACCAAGATAGGCCACGTCGCCGTTAATCTCTGATTTCCCATTACAGTGGCTTTGGATCCGCACCTCACCTTGCCGATTGTTGTCACTCTTGAAAAATTCACTACGCCCTTTTTCGGTTAGATCAATGTCAAGTTCGCCAGCACTCTCTTTTATTTTCCAGTATCCTTTTTCTACACCCTTATTCATTTGTTTAACAATTTTTTGGACAGTGAATGTGAGCGATTTCCCGTTAGCAGAGATCTCGACTTTTTCCTTCCCAGATGTCCGACGTTTCGCCTTTTCCTTCCCGAGTGCGTTCGCCTGACCTTTCACTTTTGCCTTACCGTTGGCGACCGTGATTGAATCTGTGAGTTTTTCGAACTTATTAGACTTCTGATTGCCAATCGCTTTCTTGTCCTTTGCCGCAGCGGCGGAGCCAGCCATAAGACTGCCACCAATAAGACCGCTAGCTGATTTAAGAACACTACGCCTATTCACACCATTATAGACTTCTTTCATGACTACACTCATATTTTATCCTTGCTAATTATAAATCTTTGCCACATCTCCTATTAGATTATATTATAGAAAGACTCCGATAGGAGGCCGCAGGGTTTGGAAACCGTATCCAGCAGTACCAACACCCTGCAAGACGTAGCTTCGGTAGACGACTTCTTGGATGCGGCGGCTACCGAGACAGTACTGCTGTTTGATCATCTTGCGTTCGAGTTTCTGTTGGAGTACGACGTGTTCGCCCCCGCTCGCCGGGGGCGAACACGAGTGCATTAGCCACCGGATCTCTTTCGTGGCTTTCTGCACTGCTACTACGGGGATGTCTACGGTACGCGCCCAGTTACACGAGAACTTCAGAACGGTCTTGTCTGGTATTACTGCGGACTCGACAAACCGCCATCTAGAGACACGATTGATCGATTTCTCACCGACCTCGAACACATTGTTGACGATGTCTTCGACAGGCTCATCGAGCAGGCCGCTGTCCGCGGCCTGCTCGACTTAACATACTCTATCGATTCAACCCATGTCAAGGCGATCCAGTACAACGACGCTGCATCGTGGAACTACGACCCAACAGCCGAGGAGTACTACTACGGCTTCGGTTGTACAATCGTCTCAACCGGTTCAAAGATCCTAATTGCAGCGGAATTCACCCAATCCAAGCAAGCATCTCAAGAGACGGCGAGCGCGTCACGCGTGACGCGCATCGCCGTCGGTACGCCGGTCTGGATGCTCGGAGACAACGCCTACGACGTCCTTGATTGGCACGACCACCTGCTGGCCGCAGGGGTCGTGCCAATCGCTCCGTACAATCCACGAAACACTGACGACCCGAAAGACATCGGGTACAGGGTCGAAAATCGCATCGAGGAACATAACGAGGATGTTCAGCTGAAGCAATCTATCTTGAACGAGACGTACAACAACCGGACAGGCGTCGAACGAACCAACGACGCGGTCAAGGACTGCTGCCTCGGGCATGTCCGCGCCCGAGGCCGGGTTCACGCACGAACAGAAGTATTTGTTGCGCTCTGTCTACGACTCGGCGTTGCCATCACCAACTACGAGCGAGGAAACGATCCGGGCTGTGAGATATTATGAGATGGATTCTATGACACGCTCTATCTATGGTATGTCGGGGGTACTGGTGGGAATAGAACAACCGGCGAGCGTCGCGGTGGAGAGGCCACCCATCGAAGCGAGCAGAGACCGGCGGGTAGACATATTTGCTACTTATCGGAATGGCTGAAATATGTCCTCCTCAGAAATACAAACAGACCCTCGATTCTAATTCTCGAAGAAATCGACGTACGTCGACAGCGTCTCGACCGAAGAGGGACTCGATGGTGACCGAGCGAATCGAGTCGGTTTCGGAGGAAATCCACGCGGAAGTCACGACCGCCGGAGGTAACCAAAACGTCGGTCCCGATTCCGTCACCGCGCTCGAGCGAACGTGTAGCCGAGATTCGAACGGAATCGAACTCGGGGTCGTCAGACAACGCCCGGAGAGTTACTGTTACTCCTCGTCGTCTTCCTCGAAGTCGACGTCCTCGAAGTCGGCGTCGACGAACTCCTCGCCCTCGTCGCCGGCAGCGCCGGCGTCGGGACCGGGGTTCGGACCGCCGCCCATGCCACCAGGGCCTGCACCCGCAGCACCGCCAGCGCCTGCCGCGCCTGCACCTGCGGCACCGCCAGCAGCGCCGCCCGCACCGGCCTCCTGGTAGATCTGTTTGCCGATCTCCTGGAGTTCCTCGCTCAGGGCTTCGGTCGCGGACTCGATGGCCTCGGCGTCGGCATCGTCGTCGTCGATCGTCTCCTCTAGATCCTCGATCGCGGCCTCGATGTCACCACGCAGGTCGTCGTCGACCTGCTCGTCGTTCTCCTCGAGCAGCGTCTCGGCGCGCTGAATCGTCGCCTCGGCGGCGTTGCGGGCCTCGATCCGCTGGCGCTTTTGCTGGTCCTCCTCGGCGTGTTTCTCGGCTTCCTCCTGCATCTGCTCGATCTGCTCGTCGGAGAGACCGGCACCGCCCTCGATGGTGATCTCTTCGGTGGTGCCGCTGCCTTTGTCTTCGGCGCTGACGTTGACGATACCGTTCTCGTCGATCGAGAACGTGACCTCGATCTGTGGGGTGCCTGCGGGTGCCGGCGGGATCCCGGTCAGGTGGAACTCGCCGAGTAGTTCGTTTTCTTCGGCCAGTTCGCGTTCACCCTGGAAGACCCGGACCTGCACGGTGGTCTGGTTGTCCGCTGCGGTGGTGAAGATCTTCGACTCCTCGGTCGGGATCGTCGTGTTCTTCTCGATGAGGCGCTCGAAGAGGCCGCCCTTGACCTCGATACCCAGCGAGAGCGGCGTCACGTCGAGCAGGACGATGTCGTCGACCTCGCCGCCCAGCACGCCGCCCTGGATCGCCGCGCCCAGCGCGACGGCCTCGTCGGGGTTGACGTTCTTCTGGGGCTCCTTGCCCGTCAGTTCCTCGACCTTCTCGGCGACCTGGGGCATCCGGGTCGAGCCACCGACCAGGAGGACTTCGTCGATCTCGTCCTCGTCGTAACCCGCGTCCTCGAGTGCCTGCTCGGTCGGTTCGACGGTGCGATCGATCAGGTCCTGGGTGAGCGACTCGAACTTGGCGCGAGTCATCGACTCCTCCAAGTGGATCGGCCCGTCGTCGGTCGCGGTAATGAACGGGAGGTTGATCTCGGTTTCCTTGCGCGAGGAGAGTTCGATCTTGGCCTCCTCGGCGGCGTCTTTGAGCCGCTGGAGGGCCTGGCGGTCCTCGCGGAGGTCGATCCCGTGTTCGGCCTCGAATTCGTCGGCGAGCCAGTCGATGATCGCCTCGTCCCAGTCGTCGCCACCGAGGTCGTTGTCGCCGTTGGTCGCGACGACCTCGTAGACGCCGCCGCCGAGATCGAGAATCGAGACGTCGAAAGTACCGCCACCGAGGTCGTAGACGAGGACGGTCTGATCCTGATCGTCCTCGAGGCCGTAGGCCATCGACGCGGCCGTCGGCTCGTTGATGATGCGCTCGACCTCGAAGCCGGCGATTTCGCCGGCGTCTTTGGTCGCCTGGCGCTGTCGATCGGAGAAGTACGCGGGAACCGTGATGACGGCCTTTTCGACCTCGTCGCCGAGATAGTCCTCGGCGTCGCGTTTGATCTTCTGGAGGATCATCGCCGAGATCTCTTCGGGCGTGTACTCCTCGCCCTCGATCTCTACCGTGTAGTCCTCTTCGCCGATGTGGCGCTTGATCGACGCGATCGTCTTTTCGGGGTTCTGGATCGCCTGGTTCTTCGCCGGTTTCCCGACGAGTCGCTCGTCGTCGGTAAAGGCGACGACGGAGGGCGTCGTCCGTTCGCCTTCGGCGTTGACGATGATTTCCGGATCGCCACCTTCCATCACCGCGAACGCGCTGTTCGTCGTCCCGAGGTCGATTCCGAGAATCTTGTTGCTGGCCATCGTGGACGGGTATTGTGCGCACTTTGTTTTAAAGGTTACTAGGCGGAGAGCACACCCGAATTAAATCCGGACGCGGGGCTCACGGCCGTATTCGTAGCAGTTTGCATTCCAGTAAAACGACCCACGAAACGGCAGTGAACTCGCCCCTCGCAACGCGTGGTTTTCGATTCGGCTCCCGAACTCCGGGACGACTCCCCGTGCTATCTCGCGTCCTCGAGTTCCTCGAGTGCGCCGGGGTTCTCGATGCTGCTCATGTCCCCGAGGTCCTCACCCGTGTACGTCGCCTGGATGGCTCGGCGGATGATCTTGCCCGACTGGGTCTTGGGGAACTCGTCGACGAAGAGCACTTCGCGCGGGCGGAACGGTTTCCCGAGTTCCTCGCCGACCTGGGCGCGCAGTTCCTCGCGAAGGGCGTCCGTTTCGTCGACGCCCTCCTCGAGGACGACGTAGGCGACGACGGCGGTGCCGGTGGTGTCGTCGGGCGCGCCGATGGCCGCCGCTTGGTTGACGGCCTCGTGGTCGATGAGCGCACCTTCGACCTCCGCCGGACCGACCTTGCGGCCGGCCACGTTGAGCGTGTCGTCGGCCCGACCGTGGAGGAACCAGAAGCCGTCCGCGTCCTTCTGGGCCCAGTCACCGTGGTTCCACATGTCCTCGAAGGTCGACCAGTACTCCTCGAGATAGCGCTCGTCGCCCGACCAGAGCGACTTCGTCATCGAGGGACAGGAGTCGCGAGCGACGAGGTAGCCGCGTTCGTTGTGCTCTTTGACGGAGGTGCCATCGCGGTCGACGACGTCGATATCCATCCCGAGTCCGGGGCCGCCGAGCGTACAGGGTTTCAGCGGTTCGGTCGGCATCGGCATCAGGAAGCAGCCACAGATCTCGGTCCCGCCGGAGATGTTGATGATCGGGGCCTCACTGTTGCCGACGTTCTCGTAGAACCAGTGCCAGGACTCGGGATCCCACGGTTCGCCCGTCGAGCCCAGGATCCGCAGGCTCGAGAGGTCGTGGCCGGACAGCCACTCGTCCCCGTGCTTTCGCAGCGCGCGGATCGCGGTCGGCGAGATGCCAAACTGGGTGAGTTTGTGGCGATCGATCATCTCCCAGAAGCGGTCGGGTTCGGGGTGGTCTGGCGCGCCCTCGTACATGAAGACGGTCCCACCGAAGGTGTGGGTGCCGATCAGGGACCACGGCCCCATCATCCAGCCGATGTCGCTGACCCAGAAAAACCGGTCCCCGGGTTTGAGGTCCATGCCGAAGTAGACCTCCTTCGGACACTGGACTTGCACGCCCGCGTGCGTGTGGACGATGCCTTTCGGCTTCCCGGTCGTCCCCGACGAATAGAGGAGCATCGACTCCTGGCTCGAGTCGAGTGACTTCGTCTCGTAGTCGTCGTCCCGGCTTTCGACGGCGTCGGCCCACCACTCGTCGCGGTCGTCGGTCCAGGGAATTTCGCGTTCGCTGGTTTTACTGCTCGATCCCAGTCGATCGAAGACGATCGTCTCCGTGACGTGGCCCGCCTCTTCGATGGCCTCGTCGGCGGCCGATTTGAGGAAGACCGGGTCGCCGCGGCGGTAGAATCCGTCGCCGGTGAACAGCACCGAGCACTCGGCGTCCGCGATCCGCGTTGCCGCCGCATCGACGCCAAAGCCCGAGAAGATCGGGACCGCGATCGCGCCGACCTTGAAACAGCCATAGAGGATCGAGACGACCTCGGGTACCATCGGCATGTAGAGCCCGACGGTGTCGCCCGTTCCGATACCGCGTTCCTCGAGCGCGTTCGCGACCTGATTGGACTGGCGGTGGAGTTCGTGGTACGTTATCTCCCGAACCTCGCCGTCCTCGCCTTCCCAGATCGTGGCGACGTTGTTCCGGCGGTCGTTGTCGACCGCGGCGTGCCGGTCCACGACGTTGTGGGCGATGTTGAGTTCGCCATCGACGTACCAGTCGGAGAACTGCGGCCCCGCGCTGTCGTCTCGGACCTCGTCGTACTCCTCGTAGAATTCGATGTCGAGGTAGTCGACCAGTTCGTCCCAGAACCAGTCGACGCCGCTTTCGGGTTCGCCAGCCAGTTCCGTCGTCGTCCGTTCGATCAGTTCTTCGTAGTCGTCGATCCCATACGTTTGCATGAAGTCGTACACGTTGGTCGATTCGACGAACTCACGGCTGGGTTCGTGGCTGATCTCGTCGATGTCCTCGAGACTGGGACTGGTGTTTCCGGGCATTGTCACCCATAGGTTAGCGACATGCCACCATCAAACAACAGGTCGTCACCGTCGCGGTGCCGGCCGAGATCGGAAACGTCGAACGAGAAGTCGGCGGCGATGTCGACGGGCTCCGTCGTCTTCGACGCGTGACTGGCCGAGCGTGCTCCCCTCGAGGACGAGCGTCCGCTGGCGAATCCGAGCGATCTACCGTCTCAACGAACGGCGCATGGACCCGAGTACCGTCCACCGTGACGGGAACGTCGCTTCCGGGGAATCAGCAGGGCCGTGACTCCACGGAGGAAACCCCACCGTTCACCACGGAGAGGATGTCATAACGGCTCGTCGCCGTCGATGATCCGCTTTGCTCGTTTCGCCAGTCCGGGGACCCGACGCTCCATCTTGGGATACATCGGGTCGTCGCTGTTGCCCTCGAGATAGCGCCGGAAGAACATCTCGCCGAGCCCGGCGAGTTTGTAGACGGCCAGCGTTCGATAGAACCGTTCGTGCTCGAACTCGTAGCCGGTTCGTGACTCCCAGCGGTCGACCAGATCGACCCGGCTGGAGTAGCCCTCCCGTTCCATGAACCGGGTAGTGAGTTCGGGGATCGTCGGCTCCGGGTCTTTCGCGTCGCGCCAGTAGGAGAGCATCCAACCCAGATCCGCACGCGGGTCGCCGAGCGTGGCCATCTCCCAGTCGAAGACGCCGACGAGTTCCGGCGGCGTTCCGGGGCCGAACATGACGTTGTCGAGTTTGTAATCCCCGTGGACGAGCGTGTGTGGATGGTCCTCGGGCACGTTGTTCCGGAGCCACTCCCCGACCTCGTGGAGGATCGGTACCTCCCGTTCGTCCTCGGTGACCTCGAACGCCCACGAGAGCTGTTTCCCCCAGCGATCGACCTGTCGCTGGGTGTAGCCCTCGGGCCGGCCGAACTCGCCGAGCCCGATCGCCTCGTAGTCGAGGTCGTGAATCGTCGCCAGGGTGTCGACGAGTTCCTCGCCGATCCGCTCGCGGTGGTCGGGCGTCGCGAACCGGTCGGGTTCGTCCTCTCTGAGGACATCGCCCTCGAGTTGCTCCATCACGTAGAAGTCGCTCCCGATGACGTCGTGGTCGTCACAGGCGAGGATCGGCGTCGGAACCGGCACCTCGGTGTCGGCCACCGCGTTCGTCACGCGATACTCCCGGAGAACGTCGTGGGCCGTATCGGCGGTTTCGCCCGGCGGCGGCCGTCGAATGACGAGCTCGCGGTCGCCCCAGGTGACGAACAGGGTTTCGTTCGAGTGCCCCTCCTGATGGCGAGCGATGTCGTAGTCGTCGACGTCGCCTAGGTGATCCGCCAGATACGCGACCAGAGCGTCCTCGTCGACGAGACGCTCGTAATAGTCGTCGCTCATGGGAACGAGTGGGTGCTACTGTCGGCGTTATAGGCCGATACGGCGTCGTCTCGCGCGGTTCGGTTCTCGGTTGGCATTGTCGTGTCCTAATATGACACCCCTTAACGAAAATAGTTACGCCGCGAACTATCTTTTACAATGTTTGTCCGTTGTAAGTTATCGAATACCACGTTCGCGACGGGTGCGGACGGACGATAACGGATCTCGAGAGAGAACCGACGGGGAGCAGCCGCCGGCCGAGAACCCCCTCAAGATCACTCCTCGTCGACGATCTCGAGTACGTCTTCCGGTGACTCGATCCGATAGGCCACTGCGGGACCATCGTCGGCACCGAAGGCGACGCCGTGCATTCCCATGTCGGCGGCCCCCTTCACGTCGTGGTCGTACCGGTCGCCGATCATCAGGGATCGTTCAGGCGCGACGCCGGCCTTCTCGAGTGCGGTCTCGAAGATCACCGGATCGGGCTTGGTGCGCCCGACCTCCTCGGAGGTCGTGATCGAGTCGAAGTGGTCGCGAACGTCGAACCGCTCGAGCATCCGTCGCCCCTCAGCGTCGTCGACGTCGCTGACGACGCCGACGTGGAGGTCCAGCTCGGCCAGGCGTTCGATCGCCTCGGGAGCGCCGGGAATCGGCTCGATGGACGATCGGACGACCGCCTCGAATCGCGGGTTCCACTCCTCTCGTGGCACCTCCTCGCCGACGATGGCCTCGATGCCCCGGTGGTACCCCTCGCGCGCGGACCGGAATTCCGTGCCGTCGCGCTCGCGGAAGTAGTCCCCCACGGTCGTCCGCCACGTCTCGACGGCTTCCTCGACCGTCGCGTCGACGTCGTGGCGGTCACAGAGGTCCGCGACGAACTCGGCGTGGGCCGCCTGGACGGAGTCCAGCGCGAGGATGACGCCGCCGATGTCCCAGAAGACGGCCTCCCACTCTTCGGGACCGGGCTCGTCCGCCCCGTCGGTCGTCGAGCGATCGCTCATCGGTCGGCCCTCCGGATCGTCGCCCGATCGATTTCCTCGAGGCACGCACACCCCGAGAGCCCCACCGTCAGGTCGAGATCGGCGAGCAGGTTCTCGAGGACGGCCCGAACGCCGTCTTCGCCACCGATGCCGAGTCCGTAGGCGTACGGTCGACCCAGCAGGACGGCGTCGGCACCGAGCGCGACCGCCCGGACGACGTCGCTCCCCCGGCGGATGCCGCTGTCGAAGAGGACGGGAACCTCGCGATCGCCGCCGGTCGCATCGTCGACCGCGTCGACGACCTCGGGCAGCGCGTCCAGGGCCGGAATCGCGCCGTCGACCTGTCGGCCGCCGTGGTTCGAGACGATCAGCCCGTCGACGCCGCGCTCGACCGCCTCGCGGGCGTCGTCGGGGTGGAGCACGCCTTTGATGACGATCGGGAGGTCGGTCCGGTCCTGGAGCCACTCGAGGTCGTCCCAGGTCAGCGAGGCGTCGCCGAAACACGCCTGCCAGGACGCGATCGCCTCCTCCTGGTTCTCCCACGGATCGGCTCCGTCGAGGCGGTCGCGGAAGGCCGGATCCTCGAAATAGTTCTTCACGCCCTGGGCCTCGAGGAAGGGCAGGTAACCGAGTTCGATGTCGCGTTCCCGCCACCCCATCTTCGGGGTGTCGAGCGTAACGACGACGGCCTCGTAGCCAGCGTCCTCGGCGCGCTCGAGAAAGCTCGCCGCGACCGACCGATCGGAACTCCAGTAGAGTTGGAACCAGCCCGGGCTCTCGCCGAGTTCGTCGCCGACCTCCTCGATCGAATACGAGGAGACGGAGCTACAGATCATCGGGACCTCGAGGTCGCTCGCCGCGCGAGCGACGGCCAGTTCGGCGTCCTCGTGGACGATCGACTGGACGCCGATGGGCGCGAGCATGACCGGTGAGGGGTACTCGCGATCGAAGAGTTCGACCGACAGATCCCGGTCGGAAACGTCGCGCATGATTCGGGGGACGATCTGCCAGTCGTCGAAGGCGCGGTCGTTCGCCGCGACCGTCGACTCCGAGCCCGCGCCGCCCGCGACGTAGGCGAACGCCTCCTCGCTCAACTCCTCGCGGGCGCGTTCCTCGAGGTCCTCGAAGGAGACGGGAAACTCGGGGGGTTCGTCCTCGAGCATCCCGCTGAGGTAGACCTCGGCCTGTCGATCCGGTCCGTAGTCGGGGGTATCTGGTGTCATAGCTGGTGTGTCGGTGACGGCCGCGCCGTCGTGTGAATATCTATGGCAGGGATTGCCACCCACTTAACGGTACGGTATCCATCCCCATATTTATTAACAGTTACTGCAAATGTACGAGTGGATCTAACAATGGTAATAGATCAGGCCGAGAGTTCGGTGACAGGTGATCGCGCATGAGTACCGACCAGTTCAGCGTCGACGGCGACGTCGCCATCGTTACGGGGTCCTCGAGCGGGATCGGGAGATCGATCGCCGAGCGGTTCGCGGATGACGGCGTCGACGTGGTCGTCTGCTCGCGCGAGCAGGACAACGTCGATCCGGTCGCCGAGGCGATCAACGACGGGGACAGCCCCGGCCGAGCGCTGGCCGTCGAGTGTGACGTGACCGATCGCGAGGCCGTCGAGGCGCTGGTCGAGGCTACCGTCGAGGAGTTCGGCGGACTCGACGTGCTGGTCAACAACGCCGGGGCCTCGTTCATGGCCGACTTCGACGACATCTCCCCGAACGGCTGGGAGACGATCGTCGACATCAACATCAACGGCACCTATCACTGTACCCACGCCGCCGCGGAGTACCTCAAGGACGGCGGGGGCTCGGTGATCAACCTCGCCAGCGTCGCGGGCCAGCGCGGTTCGCCGCTGATGAGTCCCTACGGCGCGGCCAAGGCCGCGGTCATCAACCTGACGACGACGCTCTCCTACGAGTGGGCCGACGACGACGTTCGGGTCAACTGCATCGCGCCCGGCTTCGTCGCGACGCCGGGCGTCGAGAGTCAGATGGGCGTCTCCGCGGACGACATCGACCGCGAGGAGGTCGCCCGCCGGATCGGCACCGTCGAGGAGATCGCCGACCTCACCCAGTTCCTCGTCAGCCCCGCCTCGTCGTACGTGGTCGGCGAAACCATCACTGCTCAGGGCGTCCCGCAGATCGAGGAAGACCACGACGTGTAGCCGGTGCTTCCGGACGCCGAATTATGCCCGTCAACTGGACGAGCCCCACTCCGTCGACCGTTGGGCGGACGTCTCGCCAACGAGGTAGCAAAAGGGAACCGTCCCGACCCTCCCCCGATCGATCGAAACGGTCGGGACTGTGAAACCAACCCGGCCAACTCGTCGATCGGAACGGATCCGATCGAGGCGTTACAACCCGACGTGGATCACTCCGTGTCGAGTTCGAACTGCTCGTTTTCCGAGACTGCGTTGAGGACGATACTCGTATTCGACTGATTGATGTCGGGGTCCGTGATCAACATCTTGATCTGATCGTTCATGTCGTCGGTGTCTTTGAACTTCCCGATCGCGATCACGTCGTAATCCCCCGTGACCTCGTAGACGGAGATCATCTGGCGGTGATCTTTCAACGTCTCCGTGATTTCGGGCAGGGCGTTCCCCTCGGCTTTGAGTTGCATGACGGCGGTGACGTCGTAACCGACCGCATCGTAGTCGATCTTCGGGGTGTAGCCCTCGATCACGCCCTCCTCCTCGAGATCCGAGAGATGGTTCGAAACGGTGGTCACGGAGACGTCGAGTTCTTCGGCGAGGCTGCGGAGGCTCGCCCGACCGTCGTTGAGCAGTTCGTTCACGAGATCCGAATCGAGGTGTTCGTAGGTCATTGCTCGGTATGAAGTACTCCTGCTACTAGGTGTTTACGAATATCCAGTTCTATCCGGATCGAGTGAGTCGGTGTTGTGGTGTTGTCGGTCAAGTCTTGCAGAGGTGTCAATTAGTGTAGTTTCAGCGCCACACTGGCGGTTCTCGGACTCGTCACTAGCGACACACCCCCGTCCTCACGTATCGCTCACGGCGAACCCTACCGGCCGAGAGACCCCAGTCGAAGAACAGTACCGTTGGAGAGACCGGTTAGAGCGCGGTGAAGCCGAGGACGTGGAGCTGCCAGGTGAAGCCGAGACCGAGAAGTGCCAGTATCGTCTGGTGGATACGGGCGGATAGTGACCAGTAGCGGTTCCGCCATCCGAGTATCGCACCAGCAGTCGTCGCGAGCGCGAGGATCGCGATCAGGGGAGGAACCGCGAGCGCGATTCGCATCGGGAGTGGCCGTGTGATAAGTGTGAGTTCGCCGCCGCGCTCGAGGACGAGCAGAAAGATCGAGACGAAGCCGACCGAGACGCTACTCAGTCCGACCCCCGCTGCTCTGGCGAGCCACGCGAGGCTGGTCAGACGGCGTTGAAGGCCGCGTCGAACTGTGGTCCAGGAGCCGTCTTCGTCCGACCGTGACGCTGGGTTCCTCGAGGTGTGGTCCGTCATCCGGTTCCCTCCGTGTCGTTCTCGCTGTCAGTGGTTCGGTCCGTCCATCGTCGCCACCCTTCGACCGCACCCCACCCGCCGAGTGAGAGTCCAAATCCGGTGAGGGCGGTGCCGAGGACGCTACCGGTGACGAGTTGCCGTTCGTGGAACGGGACCGGCTCGTAACTCCCAGCGGGTTCGCTGCTCAGGTACATCGTCTCCACGTCGCCGTCCGCGACCTCGAAGGCCAGGACGTCGTGGCCACCGTCTTCACGATACACGTACGGCTTCGTTTCGATCCACTGCCGGGCGTCTCCATCGAGTGTCTCAGTGAGGAGACGGCCGTTACCTGCCGGTTCAATAGAGACGCGCGCCAACAACTCGACCACCTGAAGCGGACCGCTCTGGGGAAGGTTCGTGACGCTGTACTCACCGGCAACCCGCTTGGCACGTTCCTGATCGCCAGGCGTCGGCGGGACCGTGGTTGGGGATGGTTGCAGGTCGTATTCGGCGATGATTTCATCGACGACGGCCCCAGGGGGCTGGCTGCTGTTGCTATTGTAAGTGACGAAGATCCCGACGTCGTGGCCGGGTGCGAGAACGAGCTGACTCGTGAAATCGATCGTCGCGCCCGAGTGGCCGATAAGGTCACCGTCCGGATCCCCGTACTCGTGGAACCCGTATCGCCAGTTGGTGACCGCCGGATGGCGCACGTGGTGGCGGTCGTGCATCGTCCTCGCCGTGTCCGCATTCAAGATTCGCGTGTCGCCGACCGCACCGGCACCGAGATGTGCGCTCATGAACGCAGCCATATCGTTCGCCGTCGCGCTCATCGCTCCCGCGGGGCGCATGTTGATGAATACCTCGTCTGTGGTCGTGAACGTCTCGCCGTCTCGCGTGTGGCCAGCCGCGAGGTCACCGGGGTGGCCGTCCGGGACTGGTTGAGCGAACGTGCTGTGACCCATCTCGAGCGGCTCGAAGAGTTCCGACTGGACGTACTCCTCGAACGTTGTGTCGTGGACTTCGGCGACGATATGTCCGGCGAGGGCTGCACCATAGTTCGAGTATCCCACGGTTTCGCCCGGTGGGCGTACACGGGACGGCTGGTGGGCAGCGAGAAGCCTGCCTAACGGGACGAGCGCGTCTCGATCGGTGACGACTTCGGGATCGAGGGCCGACTCGAAGCCGGCGGTGTGGGTTCCGAGATGCCGCAGCGTCACTGGGGCGTCGTACGTCTCTGGAACCGTAACCGCGGAGTCTTCGAGATACGTGTTGACGTCTTCGTCGAGCTCAACGACTCCTCGTTCGACCCCTTGCATGACCGCAGTGTAGGTCACCAGTTTGCCGACCGATCCGACACGGAACGGGGTCTCGTCAGCCGTAACTGGGACTCCAGTGTCCACGTCAGCCTCGCCGTATCCCTTGGTGAGGAGGGGTGTGTCACCCTCGACGATGGCAACGCTCGCGCCAGGAGTGACGTTCCCGATTCGGCGTGCCAGTACATCGTCGACGAACGCCTCGAGTTCGTCCGGGGCACCGAACTGGCCGTCATCTCCCGGTGGGGAATCGGGGACGGATCCGATAGTGGCGCTCGCTCGACCAGCGAGACTGGCGAGACCGATGCCACCGAGTCCACCGAGGAACCGTCGCCTGGTGGGTCGGTCCTTACCGCGTTTTCTCGAGCGGAGTCGTTCTCGAGTCATCGATTCGTCAGGGAGGGGTGGCTTCGATCCCGGTGACGAGTCCGAAGAGTTGCTCGTCGGTCTTCTCGATCACGAGTTCCGTTTTCTGAACGGTTTCCAGTGGCTCGTGATTCAGTTGGCAGCCGGCCGTTTGGTAGTGGGACTCGGCGCGCCAGTCCTGGAGCCAGGCAAGCGGTGCCACGTCGCTGCGACTATGTTCGAGAAACAGTAGCTGACCGCCCGGTTTGCAGACTCGCTGCAGCTCTCGGAGGGCCGTGATTGGGTCCGGGAACGTGCACGTGGCAAACGACGAAATGACGGTATCGAAGCTGTCGGCAGGGAACGCGAGTGCCTGTGCGTCCATCCGGTGGAGGGTGCCATCCAGAGCGAGGCCGTCGAGTTCGTCACGGGCGTGAGCGAGCATCTCGTCGCTGATGTCGATGCCGACGACGTCCGTAGCCGTGGTGAGATATCGGAAGTTCCGGCCCGTCCCACAGGCGACATCGAGGACTCGTCCGGCCGCGTTCTCGAACTGTCGGCGACGGTATCGACCCGCAAAGAGTCGCTCGAGTCGACTCCATCGAGCGAGTTCGTCAGCTACGTCCCCGTACGAATCGGCGATCTCTTCGGCCGACATGGGGCGTAGTTGATCCGACTGCGGTCGGTCGGTCCGATCGCTGGTCGTCCGATTCGGCTGGTCTCGTGGGGTACCGGGAGTGCTCGGGTTCATAGTTCGTGTCTCCAGTATCGTCATTGCGAGTCGATCCGGCAACAGCAATAAAACTATCGCAAATTTGATAATTTATCGAGATCGTTTCAAAACGACAGTTGAGGAGAGTGCTGGTGAACCGGGGCTTGTTCGGCGATGCACGGGAAACCGGCCGTGAGTGATGAACCTCGCTCAACGTCGGTTTTGTAACTTTCCGTACAGTATGGTCGAACGGTACCACTCTCAGGTCGCACGCGCTCATACGGTTTGCTGTCCCGATCTCCCGGTGGGACCCCAGGGCGGTCCCGGTCCCACTGCCACTGACGGACAGGAGACCGTATCAGTCCGCGTGACTTGCCGTTCACACGCCGCCCGATCCTATCGGATCGAACTGGAGACCGACCAGCAGTGATCGCTGGGGGCGCATATTACTCGCGAACGATTGCACGAGTGTGACTATAGTGAGCGAGACGAACCGCCCTCTATGAGCCTCGTACTCGCTGGAGCAGTCCTTTTGCTCTGCCTCCTCCCGTCGCTTTTCTTCCTCGGACTCTGGCACGGACTTCTCCGCATGCAACGCAGTTCGCTGCTTTCACGCACACGGACCCGCACAGGATACAGCGATACTGATCCGGCGGTCACGTGGGGCGACGTCATCGACGCGTACTCCGACCCACGGAAAAGCCTCTTTACGCCCTCGTCCGAGTCGCGGCCATCGACGACTCGTGATGGCCAGTGTGGAGTCTGTGCCGCGGGAAACGATTCGTTCGCGTCGTTCTGTCACAACTGCTTCCGGAAACTCGAGTGAGACGAGTTCCCCGCTCGCCTATCGCGTCACAGCCACAGTTGCGACTCGAGAGTTCGCTCGTCGGAAGCCCCTCCGTCCATGAGGGTCCCACGCGAAACGCTCGCTGTCGCTCTCTAATGTAAATCCCAGACCGCACGCTTCCTCTTCGTCACTTCGTTCCTCAGAAGAATGCTCCGTCTGGGATTTGAACCACGCCCAGACGTGCTCGCTACGCTGCGCGCGACTGGTCTGATTCAAATCCAGGGTCACATTTTCGGCTCACGGATTTGTTCGCCGAAAAGTGCTCCGTCTGGGATTTGAACCCAGGTCATCGGCTCGAAAGGCCGAAATGATTGGCCGGACTACACCAACGGAGCGTTGGTCGCAACTGGTTGTTGCCGAGGGCTAATGAAAAGGGTTCCGTTCCCGTCCGGCAGTGGCACGATATCACGCACGTCGACCCGTTAGATCGCCTACAACAACCGTGTTGCCACACTCGAGGGGTCGGGTCTCCGCACTCGCCGATCCGATTTTCGAGTACCGTCGAGCCAGCGGCCGGTCTCGCACACACCTCGACGCCCTGGAAAATTCGCCTCGCAGTTTTTATAATGGCTCAACGAGTCTCCACGCCGTATGGAACGCGTAGACGTCGCGATCGTCGGCGGCGGCCCCGCCGGAGCGTCCGCAGCCGAACGGGCCGCTGCCCACGGCGCAGAGACGGTCCTCTTCGAGCAGGGAGTCCCTCGAGAGGATCGGGACGGGGTCGGCCCGGATTCGACCGATGCTGCCGGGATGCTCGACTATTGGATCGACATCATGGACTTCGACTACCGGGAGATCCCCGAGGAAGTCATCCATCGGGAACTCGAGGGCACGGAGTTCGTCGGCCCGAACAGCACCGTCGAGTTGACGTCGACGGGGATGGACGCCAGCTATCCCAACTTCGGCTACACCTTCCACCGCGCACGCATGGACGACTGGCTCCACGAACGCGCGGCCGACGCGGGCGCGGACCTGCGCGTCGGAATCGGGGTCAAGGACCTCGAAACCGATCTCCGGGCCTCGAGTCCGGCGGGCCCGACCCACACGCTGACTCTCTCGAACGGCGCGGAACTCGAGGCCCAGTACGTCGTCCTCGCGGACGGCCCACAGCGTCGGATCACCCTCGGTGCCCTCGATCAGTTCACGGCCCCCGGCCGGAGCGTCTCCGATTACCTCTCGCCGCCGGCGGCGAACCACATCGCCTATCAGGAGTATCGGGAGTTCCCCGACGAACTGTTCGCGGAGTTCGAGGACCACCTGAAGTTCTGGTGGGGCTACATGCCCGGCGAGACCGCCTATCCCTGGGTCTTCCCGAACGACGGCACGGTCGCCCGCGTCGGGCTGACGATGCCCATCGGGATGACCCTCGCGGACGTCGACAACCCCGGTAGCTACAAACTCCTTCGGCCCGAGGACGATCGGATTCCCTCGGGTGCGGAGTACATTAGCCGCCTCCTGGAACAGGAGTACGGCGACGAGTACGACGTCGACGAAGACATCCCCCGCGTCGAAGATCGCGGCAAGTCGAAGGGGACCGAAACCTACCCGATCTCCTCGACCCGACCGATCGAATCGCCCGTCGGTGCGAACATCGTCGTCGCCGGCGGCGCGATGGGCACGACCTCGGCGTTCCACGAGGGTGGGTACCACGTCGCCGTCCGCACCGGCAAGATCGCCGGCCGACTCGCAGCGACCGACTCCCTCGAGAACTACAACGACATCTGGAAGGACGCGATCGGTGACGAGATCCTGCGCAACGTCTCGTTCGCCGACATCGTCGCGGACTACGGGCCCGACGACTGGGACTGGGCGTTCGACACGATCACCGACATGCAGGGCAACGGGACGGAAAACGCCCTGGTCACCAAGAAGTACTCCGCCGGCTTCGACGCCGCAAAGATCCTCGCGACGTACAAGCACAAGAAGTTTTCCTACCGCGACGGTCGCTACGTCCAGCTGTCGGAAGCCGACTACTTCTACTGAGACGGCCCCTGTCCGTCGACCGGCGACCCCACGGTCTGGTCGTGGGGGTGCTGGCGCTGACTACTAACGATCCGTATGAATCGGCCACCCCGGAGTTCCCCCGTCCGATAACCGTGTCTGTGCTGGTGTGACGCGAGGGAGCCGGCTCGGCATACGGTCGAAACCAGCCGCTGTAAGGGAGTGCTAACTGCCTGTACGCGGTGGTCCTTTTTCGGGATCGGCGTGGAAGCGACGGTATGGGCTCCGGTGGACACACCCCTTCGTCCGACGGGCACGCGTCCCGAGCCGACGGCTCCGGCCACCGCGTTCCCGAGGGGCAGGCACCCGAGGAGTACGGCGACCACCGCGGTCGCGGCGACCACGACGAGCACGACCACCGCAGTCGCTGGCCGCTCGTCGCCGCCGCCGGAGCCGCCGGACTCTACGGCGGCGTCGCAATCTCCATCTTCGGGGACGTCACCGATCTCCTCCCGTCGGTGATCGGCATCGCCCTCGCGGTCGTCGGAGCGATCGTCCTGCTGGCCGGCGTCGCGGGCTGGGTCGGTCAGGCGTTTCTGCCGCCCGCTCGAGGTCCGCAAGGCAGCCCCACGTCCCGCGAATCGTACGTGTCGACGACCCTGCTCTTTCTCGCGACCGACGTGTCGACGTTCGGCGCGCTGTTCGTCTACTACTTTTTCGTCAGGATCGGGACGTGGCCGCCCGAGGAGTTACCGCCGCTGCTTGGCTCGCTCGTGATCGTCAACACCGCCATCCTGGTCGCCAGCAGCGTCACCTTCCACTACGCACACGAGGCGCTCGAGGACGACGACCGGCGACGATTCCTCGGACTGCTCGGGGCGACGCTCGTGCTCGGACTCGTCTTCCTCGCCGGTCAGGCCTACGAGTACTACGAGTTCGTCGCCGCGGAGGGATTTACCCTCACGAGTGGCGTCTTCGGGACCGCTTTCTTCGGACTGACCGGGCTTCACGGGTTCCACGTCGCACTCGGCGTCGGAGCCATCGCCGTCCTCTGTTGGCGAGCACTCCGGGGCCACTACGGCCCGGATCGCGACACGTCGGTCGCGACCGTCTCGCTGTACTGGCACTTCGTCGACGCCGTCTGGCTCGTCCTCGTCCTCGTCCTCTACGTCGGTGCATCGGTGTAAGAGGGCCACACGGCCGATCGCGATCGTCGCCGACTGAATCACGGTCTCTCGTCGTGGTCGAGATCCGTCTCGAGGACCGCCAGCGACGGTGACTCGCAGTCACAGAAATTCGATTGACCGAGTGGCTGCAGACTCCCGTCGGGCCAGATCTGGACGATACCGATCTCGCCGCAGTCGTCGCATTCGGCCGCCGCTCGCCGTTTGTCGTCGTTGCCCACTAGGGTCACCTCTGGGAGTGGTCGTACCACAGCTACCGACGAAAAACCCCGGTGACGGGTCGACTGAGTCCAGTCTACGGACGATGACGGTGTCTCGACCCCACGTATCGGATCGGCTACTCGAGATCGACGGTCCATCGGGACAGCAGACCGTATCAGTCCCTCCGTTCACGGTCCATCCGCTCTTCGAACCCTGCCATCTGCCGGTAGATCGGCGGTGTCAGTACGCCCACGATCCCGACGAATATCGCGATCGCGCCGATCGGGAACAACAGCGGTTCGACCTCGAGACAGGTGTTCTGGGACGCGATCTGGACGTAGTACCGTCCGCCCTCGTACTCGACGAGCGCTCCCTCGAGTAGCGCCGCCCGGTTCCCGAGTTCCCCGTCGACCCTCCCTTCCCGCAGCGGGCTGTCAATCGCCTCCTCGAGAGCGTGCCGCTCGGCCGACGTGAGGTCCGCCGCCGGGACCGTCTCGACGGTTTCCGGGGGTGTATCGTCCTCCTCGACCGGCGTCGCCGTGATCGTGGGCGTTCCACAGAGGCCGACGCTGTCCTGCACGACGACGTAGCCGCCGACGATCGCGAGCGGGAGGCCGGCAGCGATCAGGAGGACCCCCAGAAAGGGTGCGGCGTAGGTCAACAGCAGCGACTCCGATCCCGCAGTCGGTTCGACCGGCCCCGTCCCGTCGGTGGCCGGCGGCTCCGTCGCGTCGGAAGGTGTCTCGTCGCCGCCACTCATTCCGTCTCGTCCTCCGTGGACGGACGCCGCTGGCGACCGCCGAGATACGTGATCGTCCCGGCCAACCCCAGGCCGTAGATCCAGTGGGCCAGCACCACGAAGATGAGGTACGTCACCAGTTCGAGCCCGGGCTGGCCAGTATAGAAGGCGAGCGCGAACCCCGTCGCGATGACCGTCGCGTACCACAACCCGGTGACGAGCGTGAGTTCGCCCGGCAGGTACTCGCCCAGCGAGAGGAACAAGAGCGGCCAGACCGTCATTCCACCGACGAGGAAGAGCCCGTATCCGAGCGCGAGGTCCGCCGGCAATCCGACGAACGTCGCGAGGGTCGCGATGGACTCGAGGTCGAACACGCCCAGCGCGACCGCGACGAGGAGGACCCCCGTCATCGACATCGTTCCGACGAATCCCCCAGCCGCACCGATACCGGCGTCGTTCGCGACGGTTTGGGCGACCGGCCTGATCCGACCGTACAGCGACAGCGGTCGCTCGCCCCGTGCGGGCACGTACGACGGACGGATCTCCTCGGGCTCGCTCGGCGAGACCCCACGCTCGCGCTCGAGACGGTCCTCGAACCACTGCCACTCGGGCGTGAACTGCTCTGTCGCCTTCAGTTCCCAGGGGTCGGCGGTCTCGATCGGCGTCCCCCGAAAATACGACCAGAGCATATTGTACAGCCACATGAGGACGCTGATACCGATGATGAACGCACCGACGGTCGCGACGATCTGCAGCCCCGAATACCCTGGGGGATAGGTAGCGTATCGACGGGGAAGCTCGAGGAAGCCAAGCGCCATCAGCGTCATGAACGTGAGCGCCGAGCCGACGACCAGCAGCGACGACTGGAAAATCGCGAGCCGACGGTCGTACATGCGGCCGGTAAGCATGGGATACCAGTAGTAGCTCGCGGCGAACATCATGAGGGGAATAATCCCCATGAGAATGAGGTGGAAGTGTCCGACCACGTAGTAGGTGCCGTGGTAGATGACGTCGACCGGAATGACGGCGAGGAAGATCCCAGTGACGCCGCCGACGATGAACAGTCCGATCGAGCCGACACAGAGGATCGTCGGCGCGGCGAGCCTGATGTCCCCGTTCCACATCGTGGTGATCCAGTTGAACACTTTGATCGCGCTGGGGACGGCGATCGCGATCGAGGTCGCCATGAAACTCGCCCGGACGCGAGGATCGACCCCGGTCACGAACATGTGGTGGGCCCAGACGCTAAACGAAAGGACGCCGATCGCGATCGTCGAATAGACGATGAACTTGAATCCGAACAGCTTGCGGCCGACGAACTTCGGCAGAATCAGGCTCATCAACCCGGTCGCCGGCAGGAAGATGATGTACACCTCCGGGTGCCCCCAGAACCAGAGCAAGTGCTGCCAGAGAATGGGGCCGCCGCCTTCGACCGCGAAGAAGGTCGTCCCGAAATTGCGATCGAACAGCAACATGAGCAGCGCCGTCCCCAGCAGCGGGAACGCAAAGAGGATGACCGCGCTCGTAACGAGCATGTTCCACGAGAAGATATCGAGGTTCGCCCAGCCGATCGACTCGTCGCGCTCGTAGATAACCGTCGTCATGAAGTTGATCGCCCCGATCGTCGTCGCGATGCCACTCAGGTGGAGCCCCAACAGGAGGAAGTTCGTCTGCGGGTTCGGCGACAGCGACAGGGGCGGGTACATCGTCCACCCGATCGCCGGCTCCTGAAACGCGAACAGGACCGACAGCCAGTCGTTCGGAACCACGACGGCCAGTACTGCCCCTGTTACTTCCGCGACGATCCCCAGCCGGGCGAGCAACAGCGAGGGCGGCAGCAACCAGAACCCGACGGCGTTGAGCCGCGGAAACGCCATATCGTCGGCCCCGATCAGCAACGGCAGGAAGTAGTTCCCGATCCCGAAGAACACCGGCGTCACGAAAAAGATCAGCATCGTCAGGCCATGCATCGTGAACAGTTCGTTGTACGTCTGTTCCGTCCAGAGATTCGCCTCGGGCGTCAGCAGATGCGTCCGAATCATCATCGCGTCGATCCCGCCCCAGATCGCCGCGAGAGCACCGAACGCGATGTACAACAGCCCGATCTCGCGGTGGTTCGTCGTCGTCGTCCAGCGGACGGCGGCCGCCCTCGCGTCGCCGAGAGTGAACTGCCGTCTCCGACCCCTCGCGTAGCCACCATCCGGAGCGGGTTCGGCTCGGAACCGCCGTGCGAACAGGACAACCAGCAGACAACTGACGACGACAGCCCCGAACAACGCGACCTCCGCGAATGCACGATTCATCGTCGGCCGTCACCCCCGATGGCCCGTCCGCGCGGCTCGTCACCGTGCATAGCGGTGGACTCACCATCGATCCCAATAAAGATGAACTGACAGTTCCGTGAGTGTCGCCACCCATGATACGTTTCCCGATACGCCCACACCGCTGCTGACCGGTCCGAAACACTGACACTCACCATCTCAATGAAAGCCGTATATCAGACCGGTCGTCGAATCCCCGCCAATGGGTCGGCGTCAACGCACGCTTATCGCGCTCGCGGCGCTGGCGAGTCTCGTCGCACTCACCGGCACGGTCGCCGCACAGTCGGAAAACCGCGACCTCATCGACGGCCTCGAGTACCAACTCCTCTACGTCGCCCTCCCGCTCACCGTCTTCGTCCTCATCATCCTGGTCTACGCAGCCGTCAAGTTCCACGACAACGACGACCCCGAGCCGACCACGGAGGACCCCGCCCTCGAGATCACCTGGACCGTCGCAACGGCGATCATCCTCCTGTTCGTCGGCCTCTCGGGCTATAGCGTCCTCGTCAATCCCTACGTGTCGCCATCACAGTCCATCGCTACCGAGGACCCCGATCGGGACGAGTTCGACTCGTTCGACGACCTTCCCGACAGCGACGACGAGGAGGTCTTCGTCCGTGGCTATCAGTGGGAGTGGCAGGCGACCTATCCCGATTCCAACGTGACGACCGAGAACGAAATCGTGATCCCCGCCGACGAAAACGTGACGATCTGGCTGACCAGTGACGATGTCGTCCATTCGCTCTTCGTGCCAGATCTGGGGATCAAACAGGACGCGTTCCCCGGCGATTTCACTCGCGCTCGAACCATCGTCTCCGACCCCGGCCGCTACGACGTCGTCTGTGCCGAGTTCTGCGGTGCCGGCCACTCGCGAATGGCGGCTTCGATCGTCGCCGTCGACTCGGAAACCTACGACCAGTGGCTCGCGGAACACGATACCAAAGACACCGTCACCGACGCACCGGCCCTCGAGTGAGACCGGCGTCGATCACTCCCCGACCGAAGGGACCGACGAGCCTACAAGAGTTAAACGGGCCCGGTTCCTAGAACCGCTGCGTGCCTTTAGTCCCCGTCCGAGTAGACCCATTCGGGTGCGATGACAGTACGGCGAACCCGGGCACGCGACAGTAGTTCGGGGGACTCCCACGAGTTCCCCCGCCCGGCACGAGGGTTAGCCAGCCGACGCGGCACGCCGCCACGGGATGAGGCTGGACGTTAGTGTTCCGGGCGTACATTTCTCTCCCGGATACTCGAGAGTATCTCGGATCAATACTGAATGGTAGAAACGAGATGTCTCGGTACGTTGTTTGGTGTCCTCCGATCGGTACGAGAACAGTGGTATATACGCAGAAAACCCCACACAGCCGGCGCTGTGTGAGGTTGAAGTAGTATGAGTGGTGGCGGCGAAACGGATTTCCCAGAGGGTCGCCCACTCCAGTACTCACCGTAACGCAGGCGAGCTTATCTTCCGTGTTCGGGATGGGTACGGGAGGTTCCTCGCCGCTGTGGCCGCCGTAATGCCGATCAACGGGATCGAACCGTTGTAATACCAATATCGGTCGGTGTGTCCAAGACCGTAGTATACGTGTAGTCCAGTTTGCGTCCGGACCCGTTCTCGCGTCACGGATCCAATGCGATGTAGTATGAGTGTGTGGCTCGATCGGTTAGTGCTCGCGGGCTCAACACCTCGTTGCCTTGGTGCGTACACCCCGAGTCTATCGAACTCGTCTTCTACGAGTGATCTCTGTGGTATCTCTTTTTCAGGTGGGTTTCGAGCTTAGATGCGTTCAGCTCTTACCCCGTGGTGCGTCGCTGCCCAGCACGTGCCCTTCCGGACAGCTGGTACACGAGTGGCACCCAATCGTAGTTCCTCTCGTACTATACGATCGTTCCCGTCAGATACCGTAACACCCCCAATAGATAGCAGCCGACCTGTCTCACGACGGTCTAAACCCAGCTCACGACCTCCTTTAATAGGCGAACAACCTCACCCTTGCCCGCTTCTGCACGGGCAGGATGGAGGGAACCGACATCGAGGTAGCAAGCCACCCGGTCGATATGTGCTCTTGCGGGTGACGACTCTGTTATCCCTAAGGTAGCTTTTCTGTCAGCAATTGGCCGCATCAAGCAGCCTAATTGGTTCGCTAGACCACGCTTTCGCGTCAGCGTCCGTCGTTGTGCCGGACACTGTCAGACTTCCATATGCTCTTGCGCTCTTTTCCGCGTCTCCGACGCGGATGAGGAAATCTTGGGGCGCGCCCGATATCTTTTCAGGCGCGTACCGCCCCAGTCAAACTGCCCGGCTACCAGTGTCCTCCGCCAGGAGTGAGAGTCGCAGTCACCATCGGGTAGTATTTCAATGTTGGCTCGGTGGCCCGCTAGCGCGGGTACCTGTGTACCGCCTCCTACCTATGCTGCACAATGGCGACCACGTCTCAGTGACAGCCTGCAGTAAAGCTCTATAGGGTCTTCGCTTCCCCTTGGGGGTCTCCAGACTCCGCACTGGAACGTACAGTTCACCGGGCCCAACGTTGGGACAGTGGCGCTCTCGTTGATCCATTCATGCAAGCCGCTACTGAAGCGGCAAGGTACTACGCTACCTTAAGAGGGTCATAGTTACCCCCGCCGTTAACAGGTCCTTCGTCCCCTTGTACGGGGTGTTCAGATACCTGCACTGGGCAGGATTCAGTGACCGTACGAGTCCTTGCGGATTTGCGGTCACCTATGTTGTTACTAGACAGTCGGAGCGCCCGAGTCACTGCGACCTGCCTCTTCGCGAGGCAGGCATCCCTTATTGCGAACGTACGGGACTAACTTGCCGAATTCCCTAACGTCGGTTGATCCCGACAGACCTTGGCTTTCGCCGCCATGAGTACCTGTGTCGGATCTCGGTACGGACAGTGTGCTCGCCTTTTCACGGGCTCTGGGTAGACCTGACTTGCGCGATCCTGCCATTCGAACGCTTCGTGCCATTACGGCTTCCACGCTCTTCGACAGTTCGACCGGGCGAAAGCCCGGCTCAGGCGGCCCCAAAGCGTCAGCTTTGAGTGCACACTGGCATAGGAATATTAACCTATTTCCCTGTTGTCTGCTTCGACTTACGGGCAGACTTAGGACCGGCTAACCCTCAGCTGATCAGCATTGCTGAGGAACCCTTACTCGTTCGGCCGTCGGGGTTCTAACCCGACTAACGCTGCTACTATGACCAGGATTTTCGTTACTGAACGGTCCACACGAAATCTCTTCCGTGCTTCCACCCGAACAGAACGCCAACCTACAAGATTGCGGTGTGAGCCGCACTGCTAGGTCTCGGTGGTAGACTTGAGCCCCGATCATTTTGGGCGCCTCAAACCTCGGCCGGTAAGCTGTTACGCTTTTCTTAGAGGGTAGCTGCTTCTAAGCTCACCTCCCGGCTGTCTAGGGCTTGAGACCACCTTCGATCGCACTTAGTCTACACTTGGGGACCTTAACCCAGCTCTGGGTTGTCTCCCTCACGGTACACAGGCTTACCCCGTGCACCGGACTCCCTGCGTCAAACGGCGTTCGTAGGTTCGGAGTTGGACAGGGGGGCGCACTCCTCTCGGAGTGCGGTCCCCCAATCCGTCGCTCTACCCCACGAACTACCTCGGCAGAGGTCATGCTTCGACATGTTTCGGTTGGAACCAGCTGTTTCCGGACTCGATGGGCCTTTCACCCCTACACAAAGGTCACGAGAGGGTATTGTAGGACACCAACTCTAACAGACTTCCACGTGCCTTTCGGCACGCTTCATCTTGCCCTTGCGTAGATCGTCCGGTTTCGGGTCGTGCCCGTTTGACTCCCCGCGCTTGAACACGGCGGCCCTCGCACAAAGTGCTGCGGCCATGTCGGTTTCCCTACGCCTTCCCCGATAATCGGGTTAGACTCGTCAAACAGGCACACTCCCTGGTTCGTTTTTCAAAACGTACGACAGAACACCGGCTTCCCAAACTTCCTACTAGAGGCTCGCGCCTCGCTCGTTTTGTCCGGGACCTTGTATGCCCTGTCGCTCCATCGCCAACTGATTTCACGCCCTATTGCACCTCCCTTCGTGGGGTGCTTTTCAGCGTTCGCTCACGCTACTTGTTCGCTATCGGTCTTGAGGAGTGTTTAGTCTTCGCGGTCGATGCCCGCGATATTCACGAGGGATATCCAACCCCCGATACTCTGGAACTGACTCGTTCCGTACTACTCGACGATACGGGACTGTCACCCTGTTTCGTGCTCTATTCCAAGAGACTTCGCGTCGCAGTTCGGGAAGTGATCGTCAGTCCGAACACCACATTGCCCGTGAAGGCTTCGGTTTGGACTCTGTCGCGTTTATTCGCCATTACTAACGACATCGCGTTTGCTTTCTTTTCCTGTCGATACTAAGATGTTTCAATTCTCGACGTTCCCCATTGCGCGAAGCAATTGCGGTGGGGATTCCCATTCGGAAATCCTGAGTTCTTCGCCTCCGTGCGGCTCCCTCAGGCTTATCGCAGCTTGGCACGTCCTTCATCAGCTCTCAAGCCGAGCGATCCACCAGCTGGCACAGTAGCCACGTTCATCGGATCTGCGTTGCGACGGAGTCGCAACGTTAGAGTGACCCGGGAACGGGTCCAGTGGACGCCTGGACTACACGTACACACGGTCTCATCTGCACGCCGTAGACGCGGCATGCATTAACCCTTCCCACCCGCGTTTACACGGGGTGGTGCATCGGTTCGTTGTTCGGATTAGATCGAAATCGACTAACCCACTTAAGGGGCACGATTCGATCGTCCTCCGAGACATGGACCCACAGGGATTCGAACCCTGGGCATCCTCCTTGCAAAGGAGGCACTCTACCACTGAGCTATGGGCCCACGTCCGCCCTCTCGGGCGGACAGAGCGTATCATGTTAGCCTCGGTAGTTCAAAGGTGCCCGATCGGCCAGACGCTGGTCGATCGAACGTGAAACCGCTAAGGTGGGCTGGGGCGACGCCCCAGTCCCGGTCTGTGGAGGTGATCCAGCCGCAGATTCCCCTACGGCTACCTTGTTACGACTTAAGCCCCCTTGCGGAGCCCAGATTCGACCGACGTTCCGTCGGCCTCATCCGGACCCCACTCGGGTGCTTTGACGGGCGGTGTGTGCAAGGAGCAGGGACGTATTCACCGCGCCCTTCTGAGGCGCGATTACTACCGAATCCAGCTTCATGAGGGCGAGTTTCAGCCCTCAATCCGAACTACGACCACGTTTCGGAGATTAGCGTCCCCTCTCGGGGTTGCATCCCACTGTCGTGGCCATTGTAGCCCGCGTGTCGCCCAGCACATTCGGGGCATACTGACCTACCGTTGCCCATTCCTTCCTCCAGTTTGGCACTGGCAGTCTCCCTAATGTACCCAACCACCACAAGGGTGTTGCTGGCAATTAGGGACGTGGGTCTCGCTCGTTGCCTGACTTAACAGGACGCCTCACGGTACGAGCTGACGGCGGCCATGCACCTCCTCTCAATGGCTCCAGTAAGATCATCAATCTGACCTTCACTGCACATTGTCGATGCTGGTGAGATGTCCGGCGTTGAGTCCAATTAAACCGCAGGCTCCTCCGGTTGTAGTGCTCCCCCGCCAATTCCTTTAAGTTTCATCCTTGCGGACGTACTTCCCAGGCGGTCTGCTTCACGGCTTCCCTACGGCACAGCACAGGCTCGTAGCCTGTGCCACACCTAGCAGACATCGTTTACAGCTCGGACTACCCGGGTATCTAATCCGGTTCGTGACCCGAGCTTTCGTCCCTCACCGTCGGATCCGTCTTTCCAGAGCGCTTTCGCCACCGGTGGTCCGTCCAGGATTACGGGATTTCACTCCTACCCCGGACGTACCCTCTGGATCTTCCGGTCCCAAGCCACACAGTTTTCACCGGACGCCTGCGCGTTAAGCGCGCAGATTTCCCGACGAACTTGCGTGGCCAGCTACGGACGCTTTAGGCCCAATAATAGCGGTCATCACTTGCTGCCGGTATTACCGCGGCGGCTGGCACCGGTCTTGCCCAGCACTTATTCTGCGACCACCTTACGGTCGCAAAAAGCGAGGACTATATGCCCTCGCACTCGGAGTCCCCTTATCGCACTCGCGTGCAGTGTAAAGGTTTCGCGCCTGCTGCGCCCCGTAGGGCCCGGTATCTTGTCTCAGATACCGTCTCCGGGCTCTTGCTCTCACAACCCGTACCGATTATGGGCACGGTGGGCCGTTACCCCACCGTCTACCTAATCGGCCGCAGCCACATCCTATAGCGCCTGAACGTTTCCGGTTCACACCACTCCAGGTGTCGAACCGTATTGGCTATTAGCCTCAGTTTCCCGAGGTTATCGCCGTCTATAGGGTAGTTTGGCCACGTGTTACTGAGCTATCTGCTACGAGTCTGAACTCGTGCAACTAGCATGGCTAAATCGGACTCCAATAGCAATGACCTCCGGCAGGATCAACCGGAATGCTATATTACTCCCCGTGTGGGGAGGGTCTGTTGGCGGTGAATGTTAGTACACACTCACACATAATGGGTCCACGTTCGATGACACACTGATCGTCGACCGATCGGGCGTCACCGAACTACCAAGGCTAACATCAGATCCCATCTGTACGGCGGACCGCAGGGGTGGAATCCTCATCTCTTGCGGATGTAATCGTACACCGTCCGGGGTACATAACCCCTTTGGGTTCGATCCATCCGGGATGACGGAACGAGTTGAACGTCCCGTCGATCACGTCTTCTTTCGCGTTCATATCCAACTGCCCTCGTACATATAAGGGCATCGGATCACAGCCGCGCCGAAAACCGCATCCGGCGTGGACTTCCGCGTGCCTCGAGGTACGAGCCCTCATTATATAAGGGCATCGTACTGTAACGCCGGCGAACCGGCGTGAGTCGCGTCGAATCCGAGTACCCTCGAGAGGAAACGCACCGGACCGATCCGCTGCCTTCCAGAGGGTGGATATGAGTGCTCTCTCCGTGCCGGGTTACGGCCGGAGGACGTGGCGGCGAGCGCCACGTTGTTCGCATTACTGTCGAAAGTCGGGTGAACTGATAAGGCCGTCGTCTCGGCCTCGCATTGGGCTACGTTGGGCATTCGCGAGGGGAACGCCTTCACACGCGGGCGTGCCAGCAAAAACGTGAACGGGGCAATGGGCGTCTATCGACTCGAGAACGGCTCTAGATGGCGATTCCTGCATTTCGGGTTCGGTGAAGGGGCCAACGTGGGCGATCCCACGAAGCATGGTCTCTTTAGTCACAGCCAGTGAGAGGCGACTATGGACGACCGACCGGAGGGGACCGACCGTCGCGGTGAGTCGGCATCGAGGACGGATCCGATCGATCCGTTTGCAAGCGGCGTCGGTCGGCGACGGCTCCTCGAGTCGTCCGTCGCGGTCGGTGCGACGGTTTCGGTCTCGGGGTGTCTCTCCGAGGACGCCACTGAGCGGGCACCGACGATGTACGTGTTCAACAACGGCGATCGGACGGTAACTGTCATCGACGCCGAAGCGGACGAACGCCTCGAGAGTCCGTTCATCGATACGACGGCGTCGTTTCCCGCGAACCAGTACGGAACGAGTGCTGACTCTGCGTACGACGTCTGTTGGCTCAACGTCAGCGGGGGCGTCCGCGCGTTCGACCAGCACACGCTTGAGGAAGTGGGGCACGTCGAGACGGGGTACGAACCGAACTATCCGAATCTGACGCCGGACGAGCAGCATCTGCTGGTCGCGTCGGGTGGGACGACCACGCTCGAGCCGCTCCCGACGAGCCCGAAACACACGCGATCGCCCGGATCGATGCCGACCGCGAGAGCGACGGGTTCGGGACGGTCACGGGCGTGATCGAGACCGAGTACACGGGCCCGTGCGACGTGACCCTCGAGCCGAGCGGCGAGTACGCCTTCATCCCGGAGATCGCGAACGAGACGCTGGCGGTCGTTTCTATCGACCCGTTCGAGATCGTCACGCGGGTCGATGTCGGTGAACCGGTCGGGGACGGCAGCGTGTTGCCGTTCATGGGGACGGCCTCGTTCGACGGTGACCGCCTGCTCGTGGAAAACGGCGAGGGCGAACTCGGTGCCGATCCGACGGTGCCACGGGAGGGGTCGGAGAGCATCTGGGACATCTCGGATCCCGAAGCGCCGGTCGAGCGCGAACGCATCACGCGTGACGACGGATTACCGTCGGCACCGATCACGAGCGAGGTCAGTTCCGACGGCGAAGTGGCCTATCTCTTCACGCCGGACGCAGCGGTCGTGACGGTCGTCGATCTCGAGTCGGCCACGGTTGCGGGCGAACTCGACGTCGGCGGACGGTCGATCTCGGGCGCGTGGGGCCCGTCCCGAGAGAAGCTGTACGTACCGGTACAGACGGCCAACCACGTGGCGGTGATCGATCACGCCAAGCGGGAGGTCGTGATGACGATCGACGCGGGAGAATCGCCGACGGGCGCGGTTGCTGGAACCGTCCGTCCGGATACCGACGCGAGCCAGCGCCTGCTCGGGTCGCTCTCGGCGCTCGGCGTCGACGTCGGCGATCAGGAACTGTCGTTCTGTCCGGACGGGAACTGTTACTGCGGCTGAGTGGCCGCCGGAATCGGGAAACGGGTCTCATCGTCGGTTCGTTTCGTTTTGGTTCGAGGGAGCGTCGGGACGCAGAATCCCGCCGATCGATCGAGCGATCGCCTGCAGACACTCGCGAGCGACTGGCGCGCCGTCGAGAAGCCAGACGACCATCGTCGCCCCGGCGAGGGCGAGTTGGATCCACAGGTACGTCGAAACGTCGCCCGCGAGGACGGCGCTCACGTAGCGGCCGGACCGGTGGAGAAACACCTCGAGAACCCCTGGTCCAGGCGGGGATCCCGCGACCGAGGCGATCGGCCAGAGCGCGAGGTCGACGAGCAGGACGCCCTGTCGAAACAGGCTATCGACGATATCCGCGAAGGGGTGAGAGAGGTAGCCGAGTCCGAACGCGAGGCCGACTCGGGGCCGTGTGGCCGCGCGGGCGATCGTTCCGGCGAGTATCGCCAGCGGGACCGCGAAAAAGATCGAGTGACCGATCCCGTACCCGACGTCGAAGACGCCATACTCCCATGCCAGGGGCTTGTCGATGAGATCCGGGAGGACCGCCGCGACGACGACCGCGAACGCCTCGAGCCCGCCGGGTGACTCGCGAAAAACGGTGTGACAGCACAACGAGTAGAGCAGGTAGCCGACGATCGCGTGTTCCCACGGCCACATAGGACGGTACTGCGGTGGGCACAGAATAGTTATGCAGTACTTGTCGCCGCTGGTGGGTCCGGACGAGTCGGTCTCGAGGACGGGATCGAGACACGGTATTTGCGAACGGTATATCGAGAGCAGGAAAGACGATATTACGGACGGTGAAACCGTGGCGGTGTCTAGTCGATTACAGCCAGGCCGACCGGTTGTCGCGGGCGAACGTCCGAACGTCGATCGGAGGGCGATCGAGGACGGTGTGAACGTCGTCGGTCACCCGATCGACCAGCCCGAGCCGGGTAGTGGTGTAAATCGCGGCCATCACGCCGACTTTCGCGAGGTCACCTTCGAGTCGGTACCGCGAAACCAGAAACCGGGGGAGCGACGGGTCGGTGTACGCGACGTCGTGGTCGAGAACCGCCGAGAGGTGGCGGCACACGGCGTCGTAATCGAGTGCCTCCGGCCCCGTGAGGTCGTATGCGCCAGTGGTTCTCGTCCGGAGCGTTCGGACGGCGACGGCGGCAACGTCGCGTGCGTCCACGAAACTCGTCTTCCCGTTGCCGGCGGGCACGGCCAGTCGACCGTTTCGAATCTCTTCGCGGTGAGTGGTCGACAGGTTCTGCATGAAAAAGGACGCACGGAGAAACGTCGTCTCGAGCCCAGCGTCCGCGAGCCAGGACTCGATTCGGGCGTGGGGAACGAACGGGTTCGTGTCGGCACCGATGACCGAGAGGAAGACGACGTGTTCGACGCCGGCACCGACGGCGGCAGCCAGGGCTGGGACGACGTCTCGGCGGACGCGGGACAGTGCGGGCGGACGAACGAGGAACAGCGCCTCGACACCGGCGAACGCGTCACGATAGGTCGCCGGCTCCGTGAAGTCGAAGGGAACGGTCGCACAGTCCAGCCGATCGCGAGCCCGAACGGGATCGCGGCTCGCAGCAGTGACGGCGAGATCCGGCACGTCACGAATTCCATCGACGACGTGGCGACCGACGGTGCCGGTCGCTCCCGTGACGAGGACGTGCGTCACTGCGGGTCACCCACGAGCGCCACGACGGAGACGACCGCGACGACGACGTGCATGAGAGCGAGCACCGCGAGCCGACTCGTCGTCGCACCCTCGAGGGCTGTCGCTTCGGTGAGCGTCACGAACGGCAGCAACAGGACAGCCGCCGCGAGAGCGACGAAAACACGGTCCGGACGCTCCCGCAGTCGCGCCAATACGGCGTAGACGGCCGTCGCACCGGCGGCCCCGACTCCCGAGGAGATCGCGACCGGACCGACGGTGAACGGGTCGAATCCGCCCGAACCCAGAACGACGAGTGCCCCGCCCAGAACGAACAGGTTCGCTACGACGGCAGCGCCGATGGCCAGCACACCGCGACGAGCGATGGACGATCGTGTGCTCATACTGGCCCCACCGTTGGCATTTCGCGGAGATGGCGGTCGTCCTCGAGACGGTCCAGAGTGAACCGCGAAACGTCGCCGTGGTCGATTGTCTCGGGCGAGCGGACGTGACCGACGACCTCGTGGCCGCGTTCGAGTGCCTGCCGACGGAGCGGGCGACCGGTTCGGCCCGTCGCGCCGAAAACGGTGCGTTTCACGGGCAGTACTTCGGGTGGCCGAGTCTTAAGCTCCTAACTTCGAAGTATCGAAGTAACGGCGTCGAAACGGCTTCGAGCGCTCGGTTGGTGCCTGTAGTATTAGGCCCGTGGTGTGCTAACGGTCGTATGGACGACGAACCGAGCGACGAGGCGCGATCGAAGGGTGTGATGTCTTACCACTGGGAGACAGGGGCGAGCGGTGACGGTCGGACGGCGGGGATCGACGCCGCACGAACGCGAGACGGGGCGAAATCGGTCCGTGACCGACTCGAGCCCGAGGAACGAGCACGGGTCGAGCGGACGGTCGCACAGTTGCTGAAGCTCTTCGGAAAGGCCCACACGATGGGATCCTGTCGGCGTTTGCGTTCGCGGAGGAGCCGCTTCGCTTTTCGGACCTAGAGGAGCGACTCGAGGTGCCGGCGAACACGCTCTCGGAGCGTCTCAAAGAACTGGTCGCGGTGGGTTTTCTCCGCCGCGAGTCGAGTACGAGCCCACCGAGAAGTGTCGTGGGGTGTTTCCGGCGTTTGGCCACCTCCACGCGTGGGCCATCGAGTACGACCTCGAAGGAGCCACGGAGTAGCGGCGTCGGTGATCGGCCGGTCCGCCTTTTCGACCCCAATAGTTCGAATGTCGAAGTAGGAACGTGATTTCACACTCACAAATATATGGCCGTGGTCGTCCTAACGGGACTGTGACAGACTACGCTATCGAGGCCCGTGACGTGGCGGTGACGTACGCGGACGGAACCGAAGCGGTCCGTGACGTCGACCTCCTCGTGGAGACGGGAGAGTTCTTCGGGTTTCTGGGCCCCAACGGCGCGGGGAAGACGACGCTGATCAAGACGCTCGTCACGCTGTTGCGACCGACCGACGGCACGGTGACGGTAAACGGGTTCGACGCCGTCGCGGAACCACGCAGCGTGCGTGCGACGGTGGGATACATGGCCCAGGAGACGAGCATCGATCCGGAGTTGACGGCTCGAGAGAACCTGCGGTTCGCGTGTGACGCCTACGGGGTTCCGCGAGCGAAGCGGGGCGACCGGATCGACGAACTGCTCGAACTCGTCGAGCTGACCGATGTCGCGGACAAGGTCGCCGACGACTTCTCCGGGGGGATGAAAAAGCGTCTCGACGCGGCGACCGCGCTCGTCCACCGGCCGCCGTTGGTCTTCCTCGACGAACCGACGACCGGGCTCGATCCGGCGGCGCGAAACCGGCTCTGGGAGTACTTCCGGCGGATCAACGACGAAGGGACGACCGTCTTCCTGACGACCCAGTACCTCGAGGAGGCCGACCAGTTGTGTGATCGGCTGTCGGTCATTCAGCAGGGAACAGTCGTGGCGGAGGGGACGCCCGAGGCGCTGAAACGCCGCGTCGGCGGTGAGATCCTCGCCGTCGAGTTGGCGAATACCGACGAGAACGACCGGGCCGTCGCCATCGCGCGCGAGGAGGGATTGTTCGCGGACGGCGCGGTGATCGAGCCAAGCGAGTCGGGAGTGACGGTGACCGCGCGCGACGCGCGGACGCGCGGGACGGATCTATTGGTCGCCCTTCGGGACGCCGGCATCGACGTCGTCGGGTTCGACGTCCGGGCACCGACGCTGGACGACGTGTTCCTCGCGGTGACTGGCGATCGAACCGGGGACGGTTCGGAGGCGGGACGCGAGTCGGTGCCGACCGACGCCGTCTCGTCCGAGGCGATCGGCACCAGGGGCCACGAGTCGAGCGGGACAGGAGCGAGCGACGGCAACGGGGCGGCCGGCGAGGTGGATCGATGAGCACGCCGAGCGTCGACCGGTACGGCGGGAGCTTCGCGAGCGACGTGTGGGTCACGTTCGTTCGGTGGACGATCAAGTCGGTTCGGAACCCGTTCGTCCTCGTCGTCTCGCTGGTGCAGCCGATCATCTTCCTCGTCCTGTTCACGCAGGTGTTCGGTGGGGTCGCGACGCGTGCGCTCGAGGGAATCAGCTACGAGACCTACCTCGTGCCGGCGATCGTGATTCAGGTCGCCCTGGTTGCGGCGGCGACATCGGGCATCGGGCTGGTCAACGACATCGAGAACGGCATGTTCGAGAAGACGCTCGTGAGTCCGATGAACCGCAGCGCGCTCTTCCTGGGCAAGACGCTGGCCGAGGTCGTTCGGATCGTCGCCCAGGTCGCGATCGTGCTCGGACTGGGCGTGTTGCTCGGAGCCGAAATCGCGACCGGAGTCGTCGGCGCGCTCGCGATCACGGGCATCTGTGTCCTGTTTTCGGTCTGGTTTACCGCGTTCTCGAACATGTTGGCCGTGGTGACCCGCGACGAGGAGTCGACGATCATCGGGGCGAACCTGCTCCAGCTCCCCTTGCTGTTCGTCTCGAGTGCGTTCCTTCCGTTGCCGGCGCTGCCGGAGTGGATTCGGACCGTCGCGACGTTCAATCCGATCACGTATGGCGTCGACGCCGCCCGCGCGGTGATGCTCGGGGAGGATACGATGACCGTCGTCGAGGTGACGCGATTTGGCGGCATGTGGGATACGCTCGTTCCCGCGCTGGCCGTCCTGTTGGGACTGGCAGTCCTGTTCGGGTCGGTCGCCGTCTACGCGATCGGCCGGGCCGCAAGCGCCGACGTCCGGTAACGGGCTCGGTGATCGGGCCGAACGTCGCGTGAGCGATTCGACTGGCGTGGCGTAACCGATACGATTTAGCGGTCGTGGTGGGAGGGTGACGTATGGACCGATCGGGATTCGTCAAACTCGCGGTCATCGCGTTCGGGCTCGTCGTCGTGAGCTTCTTCGTGCGGGGACTCAGCCGGCTCGTCCTCGGCGCGGAAACCGCGGCGTTGCTCCAGGCACCCCTTGCCGTCGTCGGGTTCGGCCTCTTCATCTATCTCTTCGTCAGGGCGACGCTCGACGCGATCGGGGTCTGGGAAGTCGAGCGTTCGGACCCGTGAACGGAAGGAAACCGTTTTTCGACCGCCGCTCGAACCCTCGAGCATGACCATCGACGTGCAGCCGATCGCCGATCTCGGGCCCGACGACCGCGTGGCTTTCTTCGAGCGCGACGCCGGTATCGAGGGGGTCAGGGACGACGTAAGCGAGATCGTCGACCGCGTCCAGACGGAAGGCGACGTCGCCGTCCGCGAGTTCACGAGCGAGTTCGACGACGTCGAGGTCGGTAACCTCGAGATCACCGACGAGTGTGCGCGTGCGTACGAGGACATAGACGACGAGATTCGGACGGCGATCGAAACGGCCGCGGCGAACGTTCGCGAGTTCCACGAGGCACAACTCCCCGAGGACTGGCAGCGGGAGTTCGATACCGGACGGGAACTCGGCCGCCGCTTTCGACCGCTCGAGCGAATCGGCGTCTACGTCCCCGGCGGCTCGGCGGCCTATCCCTCGAGTGCGATCATGGGCGTCGTCCCGGCAGTCGTGGCCGGTGTCGGTCACGTCGCGGTCGTCACGCCGCCGGCGGACGATCCGAACCCGGTGACGTTGGCCGCGATTCACGCTGCCGGTGCGGACGCGGTCTACAGCGTCGGTGGCGCACAGGCGATCGCCGGACTGGCCTACGGGACGGAGACGATATCCCGGGTCCAGAAGATCGTCGGCCCCGGGAACAAGTGGGTGACCGCGGCCAAAGCCGAGGTCCGGGGCGACGTCGAAATCGACTTCCTCGCGGGACCGAGCGAAGTGGTCGTCGTCGCCGACGAGACTGCCGATCCAGAGCTCGTCGCCGCGGAGCTCCTCGCCCAGGCGGAACACGACCCCAACGCCTCGGTCGTCGCCGTCACCGACGACGAGGCGACCGCGGACGCCATCGTCGCGGCCGTCGACGAGCGGGTTCCCGCGCGCGAGCGGGCCGACGTGATTCGAGCGGCCCTCACAAACGAGACGAGCGGGGTTCTCCACGCCCGCTCGATGAGCGAGGCGATCCTCTTTACCGAGGAGTACGCCCCCGAACACCTCTCGATCATCGCCGAGGACGACGAATCGCTCCTCGAGCGGATCGACAGTGCAGGGAGCGTCTTCCTCGGGCCGAACACGCCTGTCGCGGCCGGCGACTACGCCAGCGGCACCAATCACGTCCTGCCGACGAACGGCGGCGCGCGCGTGACCGGCGGGCTCTCCGTCGAGACCTTCCTCAGATCGACTACGGTCCAGCGGCTTTCGGGCGAGGGACTGGCCGAGCTGGGCGAGACGATAACCACGCTCGCCGACGCCGAGGGCCTCGAAGCCCACGCCGAAAGCGTTCGAACTCGACTCGGAGAGAGGACGGACTCCGAGCGCTAGTCGCCCCCATCGAACGAGAACGTCGAACGCGGGTTCGGCGTTCCGACTCGGCAACCGAGTTCCGATATCGCGACCGTACTGCGACGGTCGACGGCGAAAGCGGGTCGACTCGAGGGGCCCTCCGACCGCCTGTGAGGGGCGGGAGTGCGGGCTCGCAGAACGGCGACTGAAGGCCCGGAATCGTGACTGAGATCCGGACCGTCCGATCCGTCGCTCGAAGGAGCACGAGTACCGATGGCGGGTTCGGAGACGGTCGGTACGGGCCGAACGAAACCGGATTCGGCTAGCCCACCGGTGAGAGAATGGCGTCACAGTTAACATCGTCGCGCCGAAACGAAGAGGTATGAGCACGGACAGTATGGACGGCGGGGAGGCGAACACGCGGCCGAAGATCGAGGTCACCGAAGACGCGGCCGAGCAGGCGCTTTCCTTGCTCGAGGGGGAAGACCTCGACGTGACCGAGGCGGGCCTTCGGCTGTTCGTCCAGCAGGGTGGCTGTGCCGGTCTCTCGTACGGAATGCGGTTCGACGACGAACCCGACGAGGACGACACCATCTACGAACACCACGACCTTCGCGTATTCGTCGATCCGGCGAGCCTGAAATACATCGAGGGGAGCGTCCTCGACTACGAAGACGGCCTGCAGGCCGAAGGGTTCCACGTTGACAATCCGAACGTCGTCAGCGAGTGTGGCTGTGGCGAATCGTTCCGAACGTAACTCGATCGCGTCTCACGCCGCCGTCCCGTTTTTACGGTTCACCCCGTCGATCGCGAGTTGCGACGCTCGTATACTGGGCTCGCACGGCGGCGTCCGCAAATAGAGACTCCCCCTCGAGTGGCGCTTTACTCCTCGAGTTCGAACGCGACGGTGACTTCGGCCTGGTACTCCCGGTCCTCGGCGCTGGCGATTTCGACGCCCAGTTCGTCGACCTCGATCCAGTGGACGTTCTGGAGCGTCGCTTCCGCACGATCGATGGCGTCGTCGGCTGCGGCGTCGAAACTGTCAGTGCTGGTACCGATGAGCGTAATCTTCTTGAATACCATGGCCCCTGGTAGTATACCCCGTGGGAACGTAAAGCTGATCGTCGGTTTCGGGGAAGCGGAACCGAAGGTCGAACCCGACGCACCGTCACTCGGACCGTGACTCGAGGCGCTTGCGGATCGCGCCGGTGACGTCGGTGAGGTAGGCACCGCCCCAGAGCGCGACGATGATCGCACCGATGGAGTTGAACACGAAGTCGAGCATCGTGTCCTCGAGTCCGTACTGCGTGAGGACGGCCCTGACCCCCAGTGCCTCGGCCGACAGCGCGATGACGAACTCGAGGATCTCCCAGAGGACGCCGAAGGCGAGGACGAACAGGAGAATGAAGACGGCGACGAATCGGCCGGGGAAGTAGATCCCCGCCGCGTGCTCGTGGAGTGCGCGGACCGTGGCGTATCCGACGGCGGCGACCAGCGAGGCCGACAGCGCGTGGGTCATGTGGTCCCACCACCAGACCTGGCTATAGAGTGTCGCGGTGGCTCCCGGTAGTCCGACGGTCCCGAAGGCATGGAGGAAGACGGCGGTCGTGATCCACAGGGTCAGCCGCGGATCCATCGGGATCTCGTAGTCGCGCTCGAGAATCGGGGGGAGCTGCGTGACGATCAGCGCCACCCCGGTATTGATTACGATCCCGCCGTTGCCGCGATCGATACCGACGAACAGCATCCCGATCAGCCCGAGCTCCATGAGATAGGTGAGTTGGCGCTGGCGGCGCTTGGAACGGAGTTGCTTCACGACCTTACCCATCGTCGGCCTCCGTGATAGTCGCGGATCGATCCCGCAGGCGTTGGTCGTGGCGGGCGAACCGTCTGAAGTACAGTTCGAAGACGACGCCGGCACCGAGCCCGGCGAGGGCGGAGTAGACGAATTCCCACATCACCGCGTCGTGGTCGGCGGTAAACGGAATCCCCAGCGTCTGGGCGACGCTCCACCGCAGCAGCGCCCACAGTCCCGCTGTCGCCATCGTGGTAACGACGACGAAGACGACGGCGAAGCCGGGAGTCATCCGCACCGACGTAAACAACTGGAGTTCGACGGCGACGACGAGTGCGATGGCCGCGACCGAGAGATAGGAGGTAAAGTGCCCCGTCAACCGGTCGGACCCGACGGCCAGTCCAAGCACGGGGAGACCTGCCAACAGGAGGACTTCCCAGGGGAGCATCACCAGCGACGACCGAAACGCGATCGGTGGCAACACTGCCAACGTCACGAGTACAGCCGCGAACGTCGCCCACAGAACCCCGCCCGTCAGGAACGCGGCGACGCCGATGGCTGCGATCGCGACGACCAATAACCACGCGATGGCCGCGTTGGTGCGGTCGTCCGCGATCAAGCCCCCGAGTGGAGTCTGTGACACAGTAAATCCTACCGACTGTTCTTACAAAAGGATACGTACTTCGGCGTTGACGGACCACGATCCGTGAGGTCTACGCTGGGCCGACGACCGACAGGTAGACTGTCACGTAGGCGGCGAGGGCAATGCTCACGGCAGCCAGCGCCGTCAGCGCGACCTCGAGTATCCCGTCGGGTGAAGGCCACCGTCGGGAGAGCCAGTGGGGGAGGACGGATTCGGGCCTACCACGAACGACGCCACAGACGACCCCGACGCCGAGAATGGAGAAGACGAAGTGATAGGAGACGTCGAGCGTCGGCGGCGTCACTGCGAGTGCAGCCACGCCGTAGGCCACACCGACGGTGGCTCGCCGGTCGACGGTGGCGAGGACCGACCGATCGGTGAGTCGGCAGACGACTGCGAGCGCGAGCCAGATCGTGGCGAGTTCGATCGCGAACGCGCCGAGCAGGTGCAGCGTCGGATCCGGGTGGAGAACGACCCGGGACTCGAGGACGGGGGAGGGAAACGGGAAGAACCAGTCGGGGGGCGAGCCGGTGACGAGATCGCCCCACGGATGCGACCAGAGCCCCCAGACGGCGGCGATGGCGACCGTCGACGGCGAGAGCGTCGATCTGCGAGCGACGGCGCGGGCGACGAGGACGCCGCTTGCCACGAACAGTCCCATGACGAGCGCGGCGAGGGGCCCATCCCAGACGAGCGCGACCGCGACGAGCGCCACGAGGAGACCGAGGCCAGTAGCACGGACGCCCCACGTTCGACTGGTGCCCCCGCGGACGGCAACCAGCCCGAACGCCGGTGCGGCGATCGCGCCGACGACCAGCGAGTGGGTGACCGAGCGGTGGACGACGCGGCTCGCGTCCCAGAAGGCCGTCGACGCGCCGAGTGGGCCGTCCGCTACCTGCCACTCGAGGAGCCCGACGAGCGCGTACGCGACGTCGATGTCGGGAATCGTCGCGAACGCGCCGGCGACGACACCGACGAGCAGGGCCTGACGCGACTCCCAGCCTCGCCAGTCGGCGACGAGCGCCGCGAGGGCGAACGCGAGGAGGCCGTGACCGACGAACACGATATATCGGTTATGTGGTGAGTCCTCTTAAACGACTCGCAGCCACGAGACTCCTTACCACGGGCCGGCTACCGACCCGGCGGCTGGGTTGCTCGGTCGCCACGAAACGACGCGTCGGCGGTTATTTCTCCGTTCGATCCTTTGTAATTCGCCGCTGCCGGTAGGTCTTTGCGGGTGGCACTCGAGCACACGGCCATGGCTCAGACACCGTCGAACGAGGGGACCGACGCGCCGTCCGTCGGCGAACTCACACCACCGGATCGTACCCTGATGGGACCTGGCCCGAGCGAGGTCAACCCGCGTGTACTCCGTGCGATGAGCACGCCGCTGGTCGGTCACCTCGATCCGTCGTTCATCGAGATCATGGACGAGGTCCAGGAGCTGCTGCGGTATACCTTCCGAACGGATAACCAGTGGACGATCCCGGTCTCGGGAACCGGCTCGGCGGCGATGGAGGCCGCGATCGGCAACGTCGTCGAACCCGGCGATACGATGCTCGTCCCGACGAACGGCTACTTCGGCGGCCGGATGGCCTCGATGGCCCAGCGAGCGGGCGGCGAGGTCGTCGAAGTCGACGCGCCGTGGGGCGAACCGCTCGATCCGGACGACGTCGCGGACGCGCTGGCCGAACACGATCCGGACGTCTTCGGGTTCGTCTTCGCCGAGACGAGTACCGGCGTGCTTCAGCCCGACGTGCCGGCACTCACTGCCGCGGCCCACGACCACGACGCGCTCGTGATCGCCGATAGCGTCACCGCCCTCGGCGGCGTCGAGTTTCGGGTCGACGACTGGGACATCGACGTCGCCTACGCCGGTCCACAGAAGTGTCTCTCCTGTCCGCCGGGTGCGAGCCCGCTGACCCTCTCCGACGAGGCGATGGAGAAGGTCCTCTCCCGCGAGGAGGAACCCCGCTCGTGGTATCTCGATCTCTCCTTGCTCGAGGGCTACTGGGGGGAGGAACGGGCCTACCACCACACCGCGCCGATCACGAACGTCTACGCGCTCCGGGAGGCACTACGGCTCGTCGCCGAGGAGGGCATCGAAGACCGGTGGGCGCGTCACGAACGGCTGGCCGGCGCGCTGAAAGCCGGGGCCGAAGCGATGGGCCTGGGGATGAACGCCCCCGATGAGTACTGGCTGCCGAGTCTGAACGCCGTCCGAGTCCCGGAGGGAATCGACGACGGTAAGGTCTGTGACGCGTTGCTCGAGCGATACGACCTCGAGATCGCGGGCGGACTGGGCGACCTCGCCGGCGAGGTCTTCCGGATCGGCTGTATGGGACATTCCGCACGACCCGAGAACGTGATCTACGTCGTCACGGCGCTGGGCGACGTGCTCGAGTCGATGGGTGCAGACGTCGATCCGGGTGCCGGTGTGACTGCGACGCGACGTGCGCTCGAAAAGTAAGGGAAGCCGCTACCGGGCGGTTCGGTGCCCGTGTTTTTTACGCCGATACTCGTGGTCCTGGTGGCGCTCGTTCGACCTGATAGTCGTCTCCGTCGACGACGATAATCGCCCACTCGTAGTTCGGATTGGTCCCCTCGAGTCGGGCCTCGAGGGCATCTGCGTCCTCGGGTTCGGCGACGAAACAGTGGAACTGTCCCGACGACGACGGGGGAAGTTCGCCTGTCTCGCGGACGGCGTTTACGTGGACGACTTTCCATGCTCGTTCGGCGCGGAACTCGGGGCCGTTGCCTTCGACGGTGTAACCAAGCTCTGCGAAGATCGACCTGGCCTGCTCGACGAGCCGCATGTTAACAGGACCCATTCACTACCACCTATGTCGGCATCCACCATAAATGTTAGTGTGTGACAAGAAATATCCGGTTCCGCCGAACGAACCGGAACTGTCCTCGAATCACTATTTGACGATGTCAAACCGATCGGGTCCTGTCGACAGTAATCATCTATTACTGCCGAGCCGAGTAAGCAGTCGCTGATGGCACCTAGAGAACGGGGGTCACTCGTGGGCCGCGTCCCACTCGGTCGGTTTCCGGAAGTTCCCACACTCGTTGCACTTGATCCGGCCCATCGAGTCCATCGCGTTGTCGAAGCTCTCACAGTTCGTACAGAACCAGCCGTAACGACGCTCGGTATCGGGGGATTCGTAGGCGACGAGAAACGGACCTTTCGAGCCCCTGTCGCCCTCCGTCTCCGAAATATAGACGGTCTCACCGTCGGCAGTCGACCGAGTTTGCATGGTCCCCCGTAGTTTCGCTCGCGGTAAATGACTGTCTCTCTGGGCCAGTGCCGCCGGCTCGAGGGGGTTCACTCGAGGACTGAGTGGTGCCGAGGACAGCAGGTTCTCGAGGGGAGCTTCCGTGGAGCGCTTCGGAATGCGAGTACTGGCCATATGCGATGAATTCACAGGGTTGGCCATCCGTACTGAAAGATTTACCCGCACAGGAACTGTTCAGTTGGATAATGTCACTGGTCGTGGTTCCCGTTCGGTATCCGTTGACGAAACATTCACGACGAACACTCGAGCGTGCGATCGAGGTCGCCCGCGAGCGCGAGTCAGCGTTGACGATACTCCACGTCGATCTCTATCAGAACGGGAAGAAGGTAACGCGGATCGATCTGAAAAACGCCGTCGAGCGGACGTTCGGTCGGCTCGAGAACGCCCGGTACGTCGTCCGAACCGGATTTTTGGTCGAAGAGAGTATTCTCGACGAAGTCGCGGCGGAGAGCGCCGATGCCGTCGTCATCGGCAGCAAGCAAGCGAGCCGCATCCGACGGATCTTCCAGCGTTTTACCGATAATCCGGATATCGACCGGTACCTCCGGAACCACCTCGACTGTGAGGTCATTACGGTCGAAAGCGCACGCGCCTGACCGGCCGGAGAGAGCCGTCGCCTACTCGGCGTCACCCGCGTTGCGGACGACGAACACCGGAATCGAAGCGTTGTCCACGACCCGTTCCGAGACACTGCCCAGCGACGTCATCTTCTCGCGTGGGCTCTTTCCTCGCGTCCCGATGACGATGAGATCGATCCCGTTCTCCTCGGCGTACTCGAGAATGGTCTTCGAGGGCGTCCCCTGTCGGACCTCGCCGACGGTCTCGAGTTCCTCGGCCGTCGCTTTCGCTTCGATGTCGGCGATAGCCTCCTGGCCTTCGGCCTCGAGCGAGCGCTCGAGATCGGCGCTCGTCTCGTCGTCGGCAGCAGCGGTGACCCGGCTATCGACGACGTACAGCGCGTGGACCGTCGCGTCGTTGTTTGCAGCGATCGGCAATCCGTGGGCGAGCGTCTCGGGAATCGTGTCGCTTCCGTCCGTGGGAACGAGAATGTCGTCGTACATTTACAGGTAAATTGGACCGGCCCCAGTATAAATCACCCTCACGATACCTTGCGACTGGATCGACCGCCGGCCTCATAAGGGGGAAGGTAGTCCCTCGCCATCGGAGTGGACGGTCTCCTATCGATCGGCGGAATCGACGGGGTTCTCGCCGTGATCTCCGCTCGTCTCCGACTCGCGCGACGGGTCCGCAACCGACTGCTCGGCATCGTCGACCGCGAATCGCGCGACACCGCTGGTCTCGTCGAACACGTGATGGCGATGCGGGTAGGCGAACTGGACGTCGAGATCCGCAAAGCGGTCGCTGATAGCGTCCTGCACTGCCGATCGGACGACGGTCTGCTTGTAGGGGTGTTTCATCCAGAAGAACAACTCGAGGGCGATCCCGTGATCGCCGTACTCGTTGATATAACAGGAGGGGGCTGCAGCGTATCGGGCGCTCCCGATCCGGATATCCGGGCCGCCGGAGATGACGTCGTCGACCCCTCGAGCAGCACGCTCGGCGGCCTGTCGCGCCGCCTCGAGGTCGCTCTCGTAGGTGATATCGAACGGGATCGAAACGCGCGTCCGTTCGTCCTCCGCGGAGTAATTGACCACGTCGCGCGTGTGGATCTCGGAGTTGGGGATGACGATGAAGGTGTTCTGGAGGGTGAAGATCTTCGTATACCGGATCGTGATGTCCTCGACGAACCCGCGGTGGCCGGCGTCAGTGACCTCGATCATGTCGCCGATCTCGTAGGGACGGTCGGCGAGGACGTAGAGGCCGTTGATCAGGCTACCGGCAAGCGGGGCGAGAACGATCGCGATGACGGCCGAAATGACGGTCACCGAGAGGAGGAGTTCCGTATTGCCGAGGCCGACGATGCCGGCCGCGATAATCACCGCCCACAGGAAGACGGCCCCCCTGACACCGCGGAGAACGGTCCGGGTGACGCTTGGACGCTCGATCCGTTGGGCGATCGTCCGACCGGCGATCCGAACGACGAGTTTCGAGAGGTACCAGCCGACGGCGAGGACGACGAGTGCGAGCACGAGTTCGATCACTCGTATCGGAACCTGGACGGGCAGCAGGTTCTGGATGCCCTCGGCCGTCACGGTACCGTTTCCCTGGAGGGGCCCGACCATATCAACACGCTGCGTCCCGGTGTGGTTAAGCGTTCTGACCGTCAGTTTTGGGTACCGGTGGTGGAACAACCTGATTTCGAAAACGCGTGCTACTCGAGGTATAATAAATCATTTAGCCGGTGGGAATGTAGGAGGGAGTATGGCACCAGACGAACTTCGCTCGACCGTCGAGCGCGTCGGAGACCGGTTCAATCTCGGCGAATACGAGATCGACGCCTATCTCACCGTTCTCGAGCAGGGCCAGCTTACGGCCAGCGAGATCGCGGACCGAACGGATATCCCCCAGCCGCGGGTCTACGACACCGTCCGCAGCCTCAGCGACCGCGGACTGGTCGAACTTCGCGAGTCGCGCCCGATGAAGGTCGTCGCGATCGATCCCGACGAGGCGTTCGACGATGTCCAGACCGCCTTCGAACAGATGATCGAGGAACTCGAGGCGCGCTACACTGCGCCGGCCCGCGAGACGGAAGCGGTGTCGCTGGTCAAATCCCGATCGACGATCCTGCGGTACCTCGAGGAGGTCATCGACGCCGCGGAGTACGAACTCTCCCTGTCCCTGACGCCGGATCTGTTGACCCGGTTCGAGGCGGAACTGCGTGGGGCAGTCGAGGCCGGTGTCAGCGTCGATCTGATCGTGACGCCGGCGAGCGAGGCCCCCGATCCGGCGACGTTCGCGTACGGCGAGATCGCATCGACCGCCCGTGCGCGACGCGGAATCACGACGCCGGTCGTCGCCGTCGCCGACGGTAACTACTCGGTGTACGCGACACAGGACGCCCTGCGCGACGATCAGGATCGGTACGGTGTCATCTTCAATCGGTCGGCGCTCGGGTTTCTCATCTCCGGGTTCTTCGGAACCGTCCTCTGGACGACTGCCGACCGGGTCCTCGGCGAGGACGACAGCGCTCGGACGTATCCCCGGAAGTACGCCTCGATCCGCCGGTGCGTAAAGGACCTCCTCGAGGAAGGCGGCGAGTTCTACGCCACGATCGACGGCCGGGACGTGGATATCGGCGGCCAGCGGATCGTCGGCGGCCGAATCCTCGATATCTCCTTCGAGGTCAGCGAGGAAGTCGCCAGCCTCACGATCGAAACCGAGACCGGCGAGGAAGTTTCCGTCGGTGGCCGCGTCGCCGCCCTCGAGGACATCGAGGCCCACGAGATCCACATCGGTCGGAACGAACCGCCGACGCTCGAGGAACGCTGACAGCGACGCCGGACGCCCGGATCGTCGAGTATCGCTTCGAGTGAACGGTCGGAAGTCGACGAGTTCGTCGAACCGGTTCGACGGTGTCCCCGGGAAGTGATGCTGGCCGGAAGGGTAGTCCATCGGCCGGCACCTGCCGATGCCCGACCGACAATCGAGGATTGGAGCGCGGTTGGCGGTCCTGACGGACCGTCGTTCTTGCCGCGATCGACGATCGGTGTCCGTAACCGAAGCGATATCCGAACAGTCACATTTTATTATCAAATTTATAGCTAACAATTAAGGTGGAGAACGTGGTCTGTCTCTGCGCATGGGACACGATACCGCCGGCCAACGTGACCGCTCCCGTCTCGGGCGGCGATCGTTCCTGAGGGCTACATCGGCGTCGACAGCGGGGGCAGTCGCCGTCACGGGCTGTCTCGGCCGGGGTCGTAAACCGAACACTGTGGTGATGACCGCCGATTCTGGTGTCGCGGGGATCATACACAGCGATGGCGACGGCCCATCGGTCCAGCAGGCGCTCTGGGACGCCGGACTCGACGAGGACATCAGCCTCGAGATCCAGACCGTCGTCAGCGACTCCGCATCGCGGATGCAAACCGCCCAGTCGGCCCTCGAGGCGGGTCGCGCCCCGCCCGACATCCACATGATGGACAGCGGCTGGACGGTCCCTTTCGTTCTCCGGAACCAGACGGTCAACCTGACCGAGAACCTCTCCGAGGACGTGCTCCAGCGCGTCACCGACGACTACCTCGAGGCGATCCTCGAAACGGCGCGTCATCCCCAGACTGGAGACCTCCACGCGCTGCCGTTCTTCCCGGACCTTGGGTTCACGCTGTACCGCGAGGATCTGATCGAAGACGCCGGCTACGACACCAGCAACTGGCCGTCGGAGCCGCCGTCCTGGGAGGAGTTCTCAGCGGCGGTTCGCGATGCCCGGGATCAGGGCGGACTCAACTACGGGTTCACGACCCAGGCGGCCGCCTACGAGGGGTTGTCCTGCTGTACGTTCAACGAAGTGATGACGTCCTGGGGCGGAGCGTACTTCGGCGGGGTGAACAACCTCTTCACCGCGGGCGACCGGCCGATCACCGTCGACGAGCAACGGTGTATCGACGCGATCCGGATGATGCGCTCGTTCATCGAGGGTGAGGAGGAAAACACCATGGACGGCTATGCTCAGATCTGTCCGTCGGCGATCGTCCAGTGGACCGAACAGCAGTCGCTCAACCCGTTCGCCGCCGGCGAGGCCGTCTCGAACCGCAACTGGTCGTATGCGATCGCGGAGACGGGTACCGAAGACGCCTTCGGCGAGAACCTCGGGGTCACGACGCGACCGTACGCGGTCTCCCAGCAGGAGGCCGAGTACGAAGGCACCGGCGGCACCGTCGCGGCACTGGGCGGCTGGAATCTCGCCGTGAGCCCGTTTTCGGAGCGTCAGGAGGAAGCGCTGCAAGTTCTCGAGGCGTTCGCTACTGAGGAGGTCATGCTCACGGTCTTCGAACTCGGGGGCTACTTACCGCCAAACCTCGACCTGGTCGCGGAGGCCGATCCGGACGAGGTGGGCCCCGTCGCTCGCTACGGCGACGTGGTTCAGCGGGCCAGCGAGAACGCGGTCCCGCGGCCGGCGACCGACCTCTGGCCGGAACAGTCCGCACTGGTCTATCAATCGGTCAACGCGGCGTATCGCGGCGAGCAATCCCCCGAGGTGGCGATGAGCGACCTCGCGGCAGAGCTCGAGCAGAGCGAAGCGGAGGTGGAAACAAATGGCAACTGATACCGATACGGACGGTTTGATCGGCGGCGAGTCCGGCCGGGAACGAGACCGTGAACGGACCGGTAACGCCGTCGTCAACTGGATGGAGGGGCTGAGCGAGGCGGCATACGCGTACCTGCTGTTATTGCCGGCGTTCGCGTTGCTGACGCTGATCGCGTTCTATCCGATGCTACGGACGTTCGTCATGTCGCTTCGCGCCAACGAGACGCGGGGACTCGACCCCCTTGGCGGCTTCGTCGGCATCGAGAACTACGTCGACATCCTCACCGGGAACGCGCGACTGGCTCGACAGTTCCTCGACGTCGGGCTGACGTCGTCGTTCCCGTTCATCGAACTCGGGACCCCGTTCTTCCAGCAGGCGCTGTTCGTCACGCTCGCCTTCGCGGTCATCAGCGTCATCTTCGAGACGGTGATCGGGTTCGGCCAGGCCTACGTGCTCGATCAGGAGTTCACGGGGCGTCGCTGGGTCCGCGTAGCGATCATTCTCCCGTGGGCAGTGCCGATCGTCATTCAGGGAATGATCTTCTTCCTGCTGTTCCAGCCGACGGTCGGGTTCGGGTCCGACCTCATGCAGAGCATCGGCATCTTCAGCGGAACGCCGCTGGCTAACAGCCGCGACGCGTTCATCATCATTCTCGTGGCCGACATCTGGAAGTCGTCGGCGTTCATGGCTCTGTTGATCCTCGCAGGACTCCAGAGCGTTGACCGGAGTCTGTACGACGTCGCTCGCGTGGCCGGTGCGTCACCGTGGCAGCGGTTCAAGATGATCACGCTCCCGCTGGTGATGCCGGCCCTGTTGGTCGCGATGCTGTTCCGAACCATGGACGCGATGCGAGTCTTCGGACTGATCGAGTCGACTGCCGGCTGTACGACCGTTCCCTCGCTGAGCTGTCTCGTCGTCGAAGCGATGTTCGGCGGGACCCGCATCTACGCGACGGCCGCCGCCGTGGCCTTCGCCACGGCGCTCGTGATCGGCTTGATCATCGGCGGCTACGTGCTACTCTTCCGCGACACCGAAGGAGGGATGTACTGATGTCCGATCCAAGGGATTCCACCGATCCGAACGACACCGGAGGCATCGACGACGGCGGCGGACCGCCACGAGACCCGACCCTCCGCCGAACCGACGGCGGCACGACTGTCCTCGAGGACGACCGCGAGGCGGAACTCGACCGCGGCCCGCTCCAGCAGTGGGTCGCCGACTCCATCTCTCACCCCGAGCGGGTCTACCGTGCCATGTTCTACGTCGCGGCGATTTTCTTCCTCTTTACGACGCTGTTTCCCTTCTACTGGCTGCTCATGGTCGCGTTGACCCCGGAAGGACAGCTTCAGGACATCGTCTTCACGCCCAATGGATTCAATCCGGGCGCGTTCGTCGAGGTCTTCGAAGTCATCCCGTTCCACGTCTACATGTTCAACAGCTTCGTAATCGCGCTGGCCTCGACGGTCGTCGTTCTGGTTATCGCCAGCCTCGCCGGCTACGCCTTCGGTCGGCTCGAGTTCCCCGGGCGAACGCCGCTTATGCTACTCGTGTTGGTCATCTCCTTTTTCCCGCCGGCGGCCTTCTTCATCCCCCTAAACGACCTCTTCAACACCTCGTTTTTCGTCCTCGAGCCGATCACCGGCGATGGGACACTGTACAACACGCCCTTCGCCCTCGTGACGCCGCTGTCGGCGATCTTCATGCCGCTGGCGATCTTCATTCTCACGACGTTCTACGGGCAGATTCCCGACGGCCTCGAGGATGCCGCGCGCGTCGAGGGGACGACCCGGCTGGGTGCGCTGTTCCGGGTCATCATCCCGCTGTCGGCTCCCGGCGTCGCGACGGCCGGCGTGTTGACGTTCATCGCGGTCTACAACGAGTTCTTCTTCTCGTTCCTGATGACGGACGGCCAGCCACAGAACTGGGCACCGATCCTCGACGGGATCCTCGCCTATCAGGGACAGTACGAGGTATTGTACAACCTCATGGCCGCCGCGAGCATCCTCGGGGTGATCCCCGTCGCGATCCTCGTGGTGATCGCACAGGAAAAGATCGTCAGCGGACTCACCGCGGGCGCACTCAAGGAGTAACACAATGTCACGAGTACGACTCGAGAACATCACGAAACGGTACGGAGAGGAAACGGCGGTCGACGACATCAGCCTCGAGGTCGAAGACGGGGAGTTCGTCACCTTCGTCGGCCCGTCGGGGTGTGGGAAGTCGACGACCATGGAGACGGTCGCGGGGTTGACCCAGCCGACCGAGGGACGAGTATACATCGGCGACGACGACGTTACCGACCTCGCCCCCAAGGATCGAGGCGTCGCGATGGTCTTCCAGAACATCGCGCTGTTTCCACACATGGACGTCTACGAGAACATCTCCTTTGGACTGCGGCTCCGAAAGTACGACGACGAGGAGGTCAGGCGTCGCGTCGAGCAGGCCGCCGACATCGTCCAACTCGAGGGGATGCTCGAACGGATGCCGGCGGAGATGTCCGGCGGCCAGCAACAGCGAGTCGGGATCGCCCGCGCGATCGTTCGCAACCCCGACGTGTTCCTGATGGACGAGCCACTGGCGAACCTCGACGCGAAGCTGCGGGTCCACATGCGAACGGAGCTCCAGCGGCTCCACCGGGAGCTCGACGCGACGGTCATCTACGTGACCCACGATCAGGCCGAGGCAATGACGATGTCCAACCGGATCGCCGTTTTGAACGACGGCAAACTCCAGCAGATCGCCGCGCCGCTTACCTGCTACAACGAACCCACGAACCTGTTCGTCGCGGGCTTTATCGGCTCGCCATCGATGAACTTCGTCGAGGGGACGCTCGTCGAGGGCGGCCTCGAGACGAACAACTTCACCGTCGATCTCGACCCCTCGCGGCTGCCGGACGTGGGAATCGGCGACGACGTCACGCTCGGCATCAGACCGGAGGACGTGCATCTGTCGGCGTATGCGGATTCGCTCGCGTCGTCGACGGACAGGATCGCCGCCCAAACCGACGTCTTGGAACCGATGGGCGACGAGGTCTTCGTCTACCTGCTGCTCTCCGAGGCCGCCGCGGGATCGATGGAGCAAGATCCCGCAACGTCACCGAACCAGTTGCTGATGAGCGTCACCCCCGACACGGACATCGAGGCGGGCCAAGACGTCGACGTCGTGCTAGACCGCTCGAGGATCCACATCTTCGATTCGACCGCCGGCAACGCGCTGGTCCACGGCATTACCGATCTCCCGGACCGAGAGCCCGGCACGGCACCGACCGAAGCGGACAGTTGAGTGGGATACGCACGTCTCTCCGGCTGTGGCCGGGCCGACGACCCTCGTTTGGCGACGGATGGAAGTCGCTCGAGCCAAAGGATTCAATATAGCAGTTATTGGTGTATCAGGCTGAAACGCGACTGCGGCTAGCACTGGAGCCACAGAGAAATGACATCTGATCGATCGGACATCGAAACTGGAATCGTCGGCCTTGGTAACATCGGACAGTATCACGCGGAACGGCTCGTCGACCTCGGCGTGACGCTCACCGGTGGGATGGACATCGCCCCCGAGGCACGAACACGGTTCGCTCGACGGTACGACGTCGACGTCTACGACGACCACCACGAGTTGTACGACGCCATCGACGCCGTCATCATTACGACACCCAACAGATACCACGAGGAGTACGCGATCGACGCGTTCGAACGGGACCTTCACGTCCTCCTCGAGAAACCCCTTGGCCACTCCATCGACAGCGCCGAGCGGATCGCCGAGGCGGCAGCGACGTCGGACGGCTACGCGATGGTGGGATTCAACAATCGGTTCGCGAACACCGTACAGATCCTCTCTCACCGAATCGACCGCGGGGAACTCGGCGACCTCTCCCACGTCGAGGCCAACTACGTTCGACGGCGCGGGATCCCCGGTCGGGGCTCGTGGTTTACCCGCCAGCAGATCGCCGGCGGCGGCGCGCTCATCGACCTCGGCGTCCACGCGATCGATCTCTCCCTCTACCTGCTTGGGTATCCCGACGTCGAGGAGGTAAGCGGCGTCGTCCGCAGCGAGTTCGGCTCCAGCGAGGACTATGCCTACCTCGATATGTGGGCCGACGATGCAGGTCCCGACGGGTTCGACGTCGACGACTCGGCGAGCGCGTTCATCCGCTGTGGGGGAAATCGAACCATCTCGCTCGAGGTCGCCTGGGCGACCAACCGACCGGCGACCCACGAGTTCGTGGTCCGCGGAACCGACGCAGCCGCTCGCTTCGATCTCCTCGAGGGCGGTCTCAGTATCCACTCGGCGAGCACTGTCGGATCCGACCATCTCGAGGACATGGCCATCGAAACGAGCCAGAACGATACCCATTCGGACGAACAACGGACGTTCTTCGACCGGATCGTCGACGACGCCGAGCACGGCAACAGCGTTCAGGAAGCGCTCGAGGTACAGCGGGTCATCAACGGCATCTACCGCTCAAGCAAGGACGGCCACACGATCGGGATCGACGGGTAGACGCGCCGATCCGGGCGACGATCGCGACTCGGCGGGACTGTTCCGTCCGCCACGAGCGACGGCGCTGTTTCGGACGTGCCACGGGGCTCGGTCGGGAGCGGAAATCGGCTCCCGCTGCCGGCCGAACGCCGCCGTCGGATGCTCGGGGGCACGCGTTTTATTTTCTCAGGTGTCGTCGCTATCGCCATGGAGATCGGCGTTCATACCCCAGTACTGGCCGACGAGTCGCTCGAAAGTATGCTCCCCTATCTCGACGGACTCGGTGTCGAAACGATCGAGCCCGGCGTCGGCGGGCATCCGGGGGAGGACCACCTCACGCGGTCCGAATACCTCGACGACGAGACCGAACAGGCCCAGCTCCGCGACCTGCTCGAGGAATACGACATGCGGATCAGCGCGCTCGCGACGCACAACAATCCCCTCCATCCCGACGAGGAGCGGGCCGAGGAAGCCGACACCGAGCTCCGCGAGGCGATCCGGCTGGCGGCCCAACTCGAGGTCGGGACCGTCACCTGTTTCTCGGGGCTCCCAGCGGGCAGCCCGACCGACGAGGTGCCAAACTGGATCACGGCCCCGTGGCCGCCCGAACACGCCGACGCGCTCGAGTACCAGTGGGAGCAGGCCATCGAGTACTGGGGCGAAATCGCCGACTACGCCGCCGATCAGGGGGTCGATATCGCGATCGAACTACACCCGAACATGCTGGTCTACGAGCCCCACGGGATGGCACGACTGCGCGAGGAGACCGGCGACCGGATCGGTGCGAACTTCGATCCCTCCCACCTCTACTGGCAGGGGATCACGATCAGCGACGCGATCCGGTACCTGGGCGAGCGCGAGGCGATCCATCACGTCCACGCCAAAGATACCAGGATCTACGACGCACAGGCTCGCGAGAAGGGCGTCCTGGATACGACCGCCTACGACGACGAACCGAACCGATCGTGGCTCTTTCGGTCGGTCGGCTACGGCCACGACGAAACCCACTGGAAGGATATCGTCTCGACGCTCCGGATGGTCGGTTACGACGGGGCCCTGAGCATCGAACACGAGGACTCACTGACCAGCTCTCGGGAGGGCCTCGAGAAGGCGATCGATCTCCTCGGGCGAGCGGTTTTCGAGACCGAGCCCGGCGACGCCTACTGGGCCGAGTGATCACTCCTCGATCCGCTCGTTGAGCGAATCGGGAGACGAGGGATCGAACACGTCGACGTCGCCGTGGGGTCGAACGACGACCTCGTACCCCTCGTACTCGAGTTCGACGACCGCGTTGCTGGCGGTTCCCGTGGTCGTGTCGAACAGCTCGTCGAGTGCCTCCGGATTGACGACCGTAAACAACGAGTCGTATGCTGGGGGTTCGATCTCGGTGACGTCGACACCTTCGCGTTCGGCGACGGCCTCGATGATGGCCTGGGACGGCGGCACCTCTCCGTCGGGCGTCGACGTTTCGTCCGGAGCAGACATACTAGCGCCTATGGAATTACAGGTAATAAGACTGATGCAACGGGTTACTCCGAGGCCTCGCCGCGGGCCCGCTCGAAGGTGTCGATCGCCCGCTCCCGTCGGTCGGCGTGGTCGACGATCGGTGCCGGATAGTCGGCCGCGATCCGCTCGCGCTCGGCCTGCTCGAGGTCGTGCCAGCCGTGGATGTCGTCGGCACTCGCGTCGGCGAGTTCCGGAACGTACTCGCGGACGTATTCGGCGTCGGGATCGTACTCGCGACCCTGTTTCATCGGGTTGAACACCCGGAAGTACGGCTGTGCGTCGGTCCCGGTCGAAGCCGCCCACTGCCACCCGCCGACGTCGTTTGCGGTGTCGTGGTCCGCCAACTTTCGCCGGAACCAGTCGTACCCCGCCCGCCAGTCGACCAGGAGATCCTTGGTCAGGAAGGCGGCGACGAGCATCCGCACGCGGTTGTGCATCCATCCCTCCGCGTGTAGCTGGCGCATCCCCGCGTCGACGATCGGGTAGCCGGTCTCTCCGGCCTGCCAGGCCGCGAGTTCGTCGGGGTCGTCGCGCCACTCGATCTCGTTTTCGTACCCGCTGAAGTTCTCGGCGACGGTCTCGGGATTGTATCGGAGGACGTGCGCGTAGAACTCCCGCCAGGCGAGCTGGCGCTGGAACGAACGGACGCTCTCGCGGGCGTCCTCGGACTCGGCGCGTGCCGTGGCTCGCTCCGTCGCCGCGTACAGCTCCCGTGGCCCGATCGTTCCCCACTTGAGATGTGGGGAGAGCCGCGAGGTGCCACCGGCAGCGGGATACTCGCGCTGGTCGGCATAGCGGTAGATCGGCCCCGAACAGAAGTCGGCGACCCGCTCTCGAGCCGCCGCCGTCGTCACCGTCGGCGGCGTCGCTTCGGGCTCGTCGAACCCCAGATCAGCAAGCGTTGGTATCGGTTCGCCCGACACGGCCGCGAGGTCCGTGGCGGCCGGCTCCTCGACCGGCGCTCGCTTGTCCCGATCGCGCCACTTCTTCCAGAAATAGGAAAACACCGAGTAGTGCTCGCCCTGATTCGGCGTAATCGATCCCGGTTCGTGATGAACGGCGTCGTGAACCGATTCGGATTCGATCCCGTCGTCCTCGAGTGCGTCCCGAACCGCCCGATCGCGGTCCCGAGCCAGACCGCTGTAATCCGCGTTCCAGACGACTGTGTCCGCATCGTACGCCGCTGCTCGCTCCGGGACGACCCGACTCGCCTCGCCACGACCGACGACGAGGTCGCTTCCCTGATCCCGGTACCACTCTCGGAGGGCATCGAGCGCCTCGAGCAGACACGCGACGCGGACCGGCGATGCATGCTCGAGGACGGTCGGATCGAGAACGAACAGCGAAACGACCGACTCGTCGCTCGCCGCGGCGCGGGCGAGCCCGCGGTTGTCGCTGGGCCGGAGATCCCGGCGGTGCCAGTGAACGATCACGGTCGAACTCGGGCACTCGAGAACCGAAAGCGTAGGGGCTAACGGCGAGCCAACGGCAGTGATTCGCCGACGGGAGCCGGACTGTGCGACGGCATCCGGCCCGAGCAACGGATCGTTGTATCGGTTATCGAGACAATAACGAACAGTGATATCAGCGTTCGAGCGATCATGGGCGGACGAGAGAGCCGGTCCGACACTACGACGCGATCGGCGATACGAAAGGCGTTCAGCGCGATCTTCCGCCGGAGCGACGAGCCGACGGTCATCGAGGAGTGCCGGCGCTGTGGGACGACGCTCGAGTCGACGATCTCCCCGTGTCCGTCGTGTGGCTGTCGCGACATCGTCGAGTACCGGATCGAGTGACAGCGACGGTCCGTCCTCGATCGCCGACGCCACGGAGGGGCGTTACTCGATCGGGATCCCGATCGTCTCGATCCCGTCTCGCCGTCCGTCGAGTACCGCGAACCGGTCGCCGCGGCGCGACTCGAGCCAGTAGAGGAGGCGCTCGGCCCACTCGAGTTTGCACGCTTTCGTCGGCTCGACGGCGGGATCGTCGAAATCCCAGCCGACGAACGAGAGGTGGCCGGCACCGAGGTGATCGGCGAGAAACGCCGCTCGATCGCCGTCGGTGAACCCGCCGACGTTACGGACCGGGCCACGCGGCGTGGTCTGGGTGGTCGGGAGCACGTACGCGTGGTCACAGTTCGGAACGACGGTCCGGATCGCATCGAGGTTGTCACCGTGCCCGTGGATCGCGACCGGGACGCCGTCCGTCGTGAGTCGTTCGACGGTGCCCGGATTCTTGTCGAGGTCGGTCACCATGCAGTCGGCGTCGATCCCGTGGCTCGCGAGCGTGTCGACGGCGGTCGACGCGGCGACGACGAACTCCGCCGCTCGTGCCCGCTCGAGGGCCCGATCGCTCTCGAGGGACGGGCCGGCACCCGCCACGGCGACGGTCGTGTCGGGTCCGATCGCCAGCTCGGTCGGATCGAACGACGCCTCCAGAAGGGATGCGAGGAGATCTCGCCCCCGCTCGTCGCCGGCCCGGTCGTATCCGAAGTCGTCGAGAATCGCCTCGTAGACGGGCTCCCACTCGTCGAACTCCATACTCGCTGCGTACTCGGTGCCCGGTCCGTTTGTGTGTTCGGTCTCCGGTGGGCCAGACGGCCCAGACGTCACTGGGCAACGTAAGAGCACAATAATTCCGTGTTGTGGGCCGGGATTCGCCTCCAAAGTACCCCTACCCGGGAGGCAGCCCGGCGTCCACTCCCTCCTTTCGAAGCATCCGGCATAAGCTTTCTCTTAACGCAGCAGCTTTGACAACTTCTCGCCGAGAGCGTCGATATCGTCGTTTTCGCCGGCAATTCGGGCTGATACGTCGGACACGGTTGTCGTCGATCCCATCAGCAACAGCCGTCCGTCAGACACGCGTTGGACAACCGCCCCGTGCTCGGCAGCGATCGAAATCAATCGATCGCTCGCGTCGGGATCGAGACCCTCGATCTCGAGGAGTTGACTCCGCCAGTCGTCGGCGAACGCGGGATCGACGCCCCGTTCCCTGAGCTGGGCCCGGAACTCGCGTGTCGAGGTGACGTCGAGTCGTGAGACGGTGATCCCGTCGGCCGTCGTGCGTGCCTGCTCGGTAAACGCCTTTCCGATCAGGGCTGCATCCCGCGTTTCGGCCACGTCGTGGGTCCGGATCACGTGTGCTCCCCGCTCGACGGCCATCGAGGTCGCTGCGAGACTGACCGGCAACCGCTCGTCGGTCTCACGGTCGGCGATTTCGCCCAGGAAGTTCTTGCGGTTGATCGAAACCAGCATCGGCCGGCCGAGCGCCCGGAACTCCCGCAGCCGGCGGAACGTCTCGTGGTCGTCGGCGACGGTCTTGGCTTCGCTCCAGCCGCCGAAGGCCGGGTCGACGATCGTCTTCTCGGTCAGCCCGTTCTGTTTCAGCGCCTCGTAGACCTGATCGACGTACGCCGCCTGCGAGGCCCACTCCGGCGACTTCCGGGAGCCCCAATCGGTTTCCTCGACGGCACCCGGTCGTTCGACGTCCGGCGGGCTCGCCATCTTCGCGACCGCGACGTCGTGGTCCTCACAGACGGTCGGCATCTCCGGGTCGGCGAACCCACAGATGTCGTTGACCATGTCGAACCCCTGGGAAAGCGCCTCGTCGGCCACCTCGGCGTACCGCGTTTCGATCGAGAAGACGGCGTCCCCGGAGACGCTCTCGATGGTCTCGAGCGCAACCGGAAGCCGCTCGAGTTCCTCGTCGGCCGAGAGCACGTCGAAACGCTTGTTCGCCGACTCGAGGCCGACGTCGACGATATCGGCACCCTCGTCGATCAGTTCCTCGTCGACGTAGCGGGCCGCCTCGCCGGGATCGTCGAAAACGCTCGGATCGTAGGGAGATTCCTCGCTGACGTTCAACACGCCCATGATTCGGGGCGGATAGTCGTCACCGATCCCCAGGCCGGCGGCATCGACGCTGTTCATACCCGGTCTGTGGAAGCGAGGCAAAAAGGTATCGCGGTTCCGGCGAATCGGGAACGCAGCGCGGGCGGGTACCGCCTCGACGGCATCCGTCGGCTAAAATCGGGTCGAGAGCGCACAGACACGGCCGTCCCGGAAGGTGACTGTCCGCGAGTTGCGTTTCACGGGCGTTCGTCCGACGGAAGCGTCCGTCCCGTTTCCGCTCGCTCCCCGAGGTCGATAGTCCCGTCCCGGGACTGGACGGAGAGACCGGTCTCGATCCAGCGGTCCCCGTCGATCGTCGTGACCGTCTCGTCGGTCAGTACGGGGCGGTCGAAATAGCCATCCATGAGTGCCGGCCCACTCACGGCGAGTTCGTCGCTGCCCCCTTCCTCGAGAACGCACGCCCGAACCCCCGGCAGCGACCGTCCGAGCCGTCCCGCTTCGACGTCGACAGGCGATCTGACGTGCGAGACGCCGATTTCCGGCAGCACACAGAGACGAACGGCATCGCCACCGTCACGGACCTCGGTATCGAGCGCGGTCGAGAGCGGCGTGACGACACGGAGTTCGCCTTCGTCGACGGACGGGTCGCTCGCTCGGAGCGCCCGGTACTGCTGTGGAGTCACGAACGTCCGCTCGATATCGGTCGTCACGAGCAACGAACGGATCGTTTCCGGATCCGGGTCCGGGATCGGATGATAGCTTCCGCCGTCGGTAAGTGTCGCGTTCGCCCCGTACATGAGTTCGATCGGGTTCGAGAGCGACAGCGCGCTGCGGTGTGACTCGAGCTCGCCGTCCGATTCGGTTGGCCCCAGCGTCGTTCCGACGTTGGCAGCAGCTCGCAAGGACGCGTGCGTGTAGACGACGGCGAGTGGGTCAGGAGCATCGCGTTCGAGGGACGCGATCAGGCCCGGCGAGTCGTCGGCACGGCGGACGACGTCGATCCCGGTGCGGGAGTTCGAGCCGTTCATGCCGTCGTTCTCGAGAAACGTCGACAGCGACACCCCCAGCCGTACCTCGTCGTCGACGATAACGGCGAGGCGCAACGATTCGCTACCGTTCAGAAGCGCCATGATGCGGCCCGAATCGGCGACGTGGGCCTTCGGTTCGGTTTCAGCCACGACGCGTTTGACGTCCCGATTCTCGGACGCTTCCGGAATCGTAACGGGGACACAGCCGGCTCTGAGCGTCCCGTAAACTGCGATGAGAAACGAGCGTGGATCGGAGAGGTGGACGGTAACCCTGTCGCCGGCAGTGAGCTCACTGTCTTGAAGGCCGCCCGCAAACGAGTCCGTCGCAGACCAGAGCTGCGAAAACGTCACCGGTTCGTCGCACTCCACCGCCGTCGCCGTCGTGTTCGTCATCGCTGCCGATTGTAATTCCCGTACGAAGTTCGTCATTGACTGATAATTGTAGATCGGACACGATGTTTATAAAAGTTCACTACTGCCGCGACTATGCAGCCGTTTGTTTTGTTATGCGGTTGGAAAACACATAAAATAGTGTTTTAGAAAGAGTGGGCGCTATAATAGAAAGTACTAAACTATCAACGGTGCACGACGGGGTTTACCCCCCGACCGCACGGGAGTGATTCGCCCGAGCACCCCGTCACCCCTCGTCCTCGAGGACGGCCAACCGGGAATCCCGCAGGAGGACCTTCTTGACGATCGAGGGGTTCTCGAGCAGCCGGTGTTTCGCGTGTGCGCCGCGACCGCGGCCACGTCCCTCGCGCTCGGACTGGATGACGTTGAGGAAGTTCTGTTCCTGAAGGATCTCCTGAACGCGGCGCTCGGAGAGCACGTCGAAATCGAGCCGGCGGGCGACCTCCTTGTACTGGTTGTAGATGATCTTCGTGGGGAACTCCTTTTCGGAGCTGTTTTCGGTCAGGATCGTCAGCGAGTAGAGGATCGCCTTGGCCTGCTGGGGAGAGCCCTCGATCAACTCGTTGAACCGGTCGGCCTCGGTCTTCTCCTTGGCGTCACGGACGTGATCCGCGGTGACCCGCGTGTCGTTTCGCTTCTTCGCGATGCGACCCGCGTTCCGGAGGATGTCGATCGCCTTGCGCGCGTCGCCGTGTTCCTGGGCGGCGAGGGCGGCGGTCAGCGGGATGACGTCGTCGGAGAGGACGCCGTCGTGGAAGGCGTCGCGGCGCTTCTCGAGGATCTCGACGAGTTGGTTGGCATCGTACGGCGAGAAGACGAGTTCGTCCCGCGAGAGGCTCGACTTGACGCGTTCGGAGAGGTGGTCCGGGAAGTCGATCTTGTTCGAGATGCCGATGATACCGATACTCGAGTCGGAAATCCGTCGGTTCTCGCCGGCTCGAGAGAGCTTGCGGAGTACTTCGTCGTCCTCGAGCATGTCGATCTCGTCCAAGATGACGATGGTGACGTCGGTACAGTGATCGATAGCCTGCCAGAGGCGCTTGTAGTAGTCACCGGTTCCGAGGCCCCGATCGGGGACGGTGACCCCGCTCGCGTCGGGTTCGTTGACGATCTGGGCGATCGTCTTGACGATGGAGGCTTCCGTGTTCTGTTCGCCACAGTCGATGAAGGCGTACTTGACCGTGATATCGTCGTGCTCGGCCTCGGTGATCACCCGCTGGGTGACCGATCGCGAGATGAGCGATTTGCCGGTTCCGGTCTTGCCGAAGATAAACAGGTGGTTGGGTTCGCTCCCGAAGATCGCCGGGTTCAGGGCGTCCGCAACCCGTTGCATCTGCTCGTCACGACCGACGATCCGATCCGGACCGGGCAGGTGCGTGATCTCGAGCAGGCGCTCGTCGGCGAAGACCGGATCGTCGTACCGAAAGAGCGGGTCTCGATCGTCGTTGGCGGACATTGCGGTACCCCGCCCCTTTCAACTCGATTAAAATAAAGATGTGGGGATCGATCGCGGATGTAAATACACCGTCAGAGGGACTCGAGTCGGTGACAACGGCTGTGTCACTGCTGCTAGTCCTCGACGCCCGTCTCGCGTTTCTAATAGTGCCGGCCACGACGGTCACACGCCGTCACACTCGAGACGTGAGCGGGCGGCAACGGCCTGTCGTCCGACGGTATACCCGCCGAGCGGGCCGGACTCGAGCCGGACACCCCCATCGCGGATGTAAGTTCCCCCTGTTCGGGCCGGTCGGACGGTTGTGGTGTCCGATACTCGGATCGGCCGCTCGTTCCGTCACCGAGGGCTCGCTTCCACGAAGTCGGCGTAAACCGACTCGAGAATGCGGCCAGCGACTGGTTCGGTGCTCCCGGATGGGGGCACACCCCCGTCGCGTTTGTAACGGTGAAAGGACGGGGGTGGGTGACGAGAATATCGGGTTTTTCGGGAGCAGAATCGCTCTCGAAGCCTGATTTACATCCGCGGGACGGGTGTGTTGTGAAACAGAGGCCCCACACGTAGTTCGGCTTACAAACGCGACGGGGGTGTGTCTCCCCTACCCACCCGGCCGATGTCACCGAACCCAGTGCGACGACGGTCCAGAAATCCGTCTCCGCCGTCGGTCCGTGACTCGCTTTGACCCGTGGTAAGATCTGGAGATCTAGTCTAGACTAGTTTAGTTCTAGTCTAGTAACGTTCTAGTATCTATATACTAGATCACGAACAAGACAGTTACAAAGAACGATGCAGCCGCCGAACGCGCTCTTTTTTGCGCTCCCGCTCTGCACTCCCGTTATGAACGATCTCCATCACGTCGTCCCCGTCCCGGCTGATCGCTATCGACGGCGTCGACATCGAACCGACGACACGCGAACCGACACGCACCGACTCTCGATCCCGTCGAAAACCCAATGAGCGACGACTCGTCCGAGACCGATGGCGTCACGAGTCGAACGGCCCCAGCCGTTGCCGTCGTCGACGCGCAATCGCCCGGCAACGTCGGCACCATCGCCCGCGCGATGAAGAACTTCGGCTTCACGGATCTCCTGCTCGTCGATCCGCCCGACCTCGACCCCGACGGCGAGGCATACGGGTTCGCCGGCCACGCTCGAGAGGACGTCCTCCCGAACGCCGAGGAGATCGAGTTCGATCGACTCGCCGACGCGTACCACACGATCGGCTGTACGGCAGTGACGAACGAGGACGATCGCAGCCACATGCGGTTTCCCTACTCGACGCCCGCCGATCTGGCCGAGCGGCTCCCGACCGTCGAGGCACCGACCGCACTCGTCTTCGGCCGCGAACGCGTCGGGCTGACCAACGAGGAACTCGCCCGGATCGACGAGATCTGCTCGATTCCCGCCAGCGCCGACTATCCGGTGCTCAACCTCGGACAGGCCGCCACCGTCACGCTCTACGAACTCCGGTCGCTGACGCTCGAGGAGACACAACTCCCCGACGTAGAGCGCGTTCGGGCCCCCGAACGGACGGTCGACCGCCTGTACGATCAGTGGGCCGCGCTCCTCGAGGAGATCAATCATCCCGAGGAGAAACGCGACAAGACGATGCGCATGCTCCGCCGCGTGTACGGCCGGGCCGATCTGACGGAACGCGAGGCGAACACGCTGTTGGGTCTCCTCCGCCGGGCGACGGAACGGCCGGCCGAAGACTGATGCCACGCGAACTGTCAACTTCCGCAACACAGGCCCGCTCGCCGGCCAGTACAGTAATACGTCCGCAGTAACCACGACCACGAGATGACGACACTTCGTCGACGGAGCGCACTGTCTCTCCTGAGTGGTGGACTGGCATTCCTCGCCGGCTGTTCCGACGCGTCCGACGGGAACGGCTCGAACACGACTGGTGACGGAAACGGTACCAACGGCGATGGAGAGTCGACCGACTCGATCGACGGCACCCTCCCGTCGTACGCCTCGATCCTCCCGACGACCGATCGCTCGGAGTACTTTTTCGGAGCGATCGACGTCGAGACGATGAGCACCCTGCTCGAGGACCAGGGCGCTCAGGCGGGCGCGGAACCGACCGATCCGCTCGTCGGCAACCCCGTCGTCGTCGCCCTTCTGTGCTCGTTCGGGCTCACCCAGCTCGGTTCCTCGGCCGGATTCGACGCGTACAACGATAACAACGAGACGGCCGACGGTGCGGAACAGTTCGTTTACGCTGACGGCGTCTACGCGCTCGTCGGATCGTACGACCGCGAGGGGGTCGCGACGGATCTCGAGGCCGCGGGCTACGCCCTCGAGACCGACGCGGAGGGGTACGCAGTGTACGCCGACAGCGGGAGCGACGAGGTCGTCGGGATCGCGGACGACGTGTACGCCTACTCGTATCCCAGCGACGGCGATTCATCGACCGATCCGGTCACGATCGTCGAGCGAACGGTTGCGACGGCAGCGGGGCAGCGGGAACCGAACCACGAGGCCGACGACGGCTTCGATCGGCTGCTTCGGCGCGGCGAGAACGACGGCATAACGTGCTGTCTGTACACCGATGCCGACGAATTCGACTCGGAAACGCTGTCGGACGATCAGGCGAGCGACGAGGACAGCTTACAGTTCGAGTTCGCGCCCTTCGAGGGTGCCTCCGGCGTCCACCAACAGCTCTCGGTTCCGGGCGACGGGAGCGCAACCGCACACGCCGTCGTCAGCTACGACAGCGACGACCTCGTCGACGAGGAGCGACTCGAGTCGGCGCTCGGAACGGAGGCCGAAACGGTCGAGTTCGGTACCGACGGTTCGACGGTCGAAATCGATGCCGAGTACGGCGGCGAATTCGCCCGCGAGTAGCCGCCGTCGCCGTCTACTTTCGGCTCGGTTTCGCGGGACCCGAGTCCGTCTCTTGGGAGTCCGTTCCCGACTGGTCGCGGTCTTTCGGGGCGGGTTCCGGCTGCGTCGCGAACCGTCCGTATTCGGTGACAGTCCCGATCCAGCCACAGTCGCTACAGCCGAACAGCCCCTGTCCATCGACCAGTAGCCCGCCACAGTCGGGACAGGTCGCCGAGGGCGGCAACTCGAGGGGCTCCGCGTCGCCGACCGAGCCCAGCGCGGTCGGGATCTCCCCGGTTCGGAGCGTAGCGATCGCCTCGTCGGTCGTATACGTTTCGTCGGTGGTCTCCGTCGAGTGGGGGAACACGCCGACCAGCTCGTCGTCGGCGTAGAGTTCGAGACACAGCAACGGCGTCACGAGCCGGTCTCTGGTCTCGCCGGTGACCTGCGAGGTCGTCGAGCGCTCCCGGAACGGCGGCCGGACGCTGACGCCGCGCTCGTCGGCCCACCGGACGAATCGCTCGTAGTTCGCGAGGACCTCCTGGTGGGGACTCTCCTCGGACAGCGCGACCTCCTTGGGCCAGCTCCGAAGCAATAGCTCGTCGATCGCCCCGTCCGACTCGCAGGCCTGGAGCGTCTCGACTTGTGTGTCGACCGGCTCGAGCAACAGCGGTGCGCGCACGTAACACACCGCAGTAAGGGACGTGTGTTCAGTTTCTCTCTGCATAGTCATCAGTCAGGTGGTCGGGCAACGTGTGTGCTAATAAATGTTTTTGACGGCGCATATATGAGCCGGGACGGGCCCGGGACCGACCGAACCGTCGGGAAGGTGGCGAAACAGTACCGCCAGCTCGCGATTGGGCCGATCACGGAGTCGTGGAGGACGCCCCTCCGAGAGCCGAGCGAAGCACGGACCGTAGCGCCTCGCGTTTGATCATGACGAAACCCGCGAGGATCGTCACCAGGCCGACCAGCGTGAGCGAATCGACGAGATATCCCAGCGCGACCCAGCTCACCCCCATCGCGACCACCGGCTCGGCGTAGCTGACGAGGATGACCTGCGTTGCGCCGGTTCGCTCGAGCAGTTCGAAGTAGAGGAAGAACGCGAACACGCCGGAGACGAGCGTCAGGTAGCTAAACGAGAGCACCGTCGCCGACGTCAGTTCGATCGCCGCGACCGACTCCCCGCGCAGGAACGCCCAGCCGAGCAACACGCCGGCCCCGATGAGCATCGCCCACGCCTGGAGCGTCTCGATCGGTAGCGCCGAGTCGATCGGGCGGACGAGGACGCTCCCGAGTGCGAACGCGACGGCCGAGCCGAACACGAGGGCAGCGCCGACGGTCACGTCGCTCCCGAGCGCGGCCGACGACGGCTGGACGACGGCGATCACGCCCACCAGACCGAGAACGAAGCCCGCGATCCCGGCGGGTGCCAGCCGCTCCTCCGGGAGCACCACGCCGGCGAACCCCGCCGTCAGGATCGGGGCCGTGCTGACGATCGTTGCCGCGACCGCGCCCGAAACGTACAGTTCGCCGAGATACAACAGTCCGTGATAGAGCGCGATGACGAACGTGCCGGCGACGGCAACGGCCGCCCATTCGCCCCGACCAGCCGGCCGAACCCGATCGTTCACCACGGCCGCGTATCCGAAGACGATCGCACCCGCGATCGCGTACCGAAAGCCGGCGAACAGGAGCGGCGGAACGTACTCGAGTCCGATCTCGATCGCGACGAACGAACTCCCCCAGCACAGTGCGAGTATCGAAAAGAGTACCGCTTCGCGGTACCCATCTGGAACCGAATCGAATGATCTCATACTCCATTCGAAAATCGCGGCCGTATTTAGATCCTTCTACAATCGAGCGGCGTTTTGAGAACTAAAAACCACACATATGAACGTATTTCGAATCTGCCACCGCTAAACGAGCTCTCGTTGGAGAAAAATCCAATTACATCGGTCGGAAAACACATGTCCGTCGGGGTCGAACCTCGTCCTATGGACGAACGCGACGTGCGCCTCCTCAAGGCGATCGCCGAACTCGAGACCGGGAGTCCCGAACGGCTCCACGAGGCGACCGACATTCCGATCTCGACGATCCACTATCGTCTCAACAACCTCCGGGAGGAGGGAATCATCGAGAACGACCGCTACGAGATCGATCTCGAGGCACTCGGGCTTGGCGTCACCGTCCTGATCGAGGTTCACGCGGACTACCAGGGCTCCTACGAGACGTTCGCGGATCGGCTCCTGACCGTCGAGGGGGTCACGAACGTCTACTTCACGATGGGTGAGACGGACTTCATCGTCGTCGCGCGCCTGAGCGACAGCGGCATGGTCGAACGCCTGATCGCCGAGTTCGAACAACTCGAGGGCGTCGAACGGACCGACTCGACGTTCGTCATCTCGGCGATCGAAGAACGGGACGCGCTCCAGAGCTACGAGTTAGAGACGCTGCTCGAGGAACTGACTGACGAGTGAAAATCGGTCCCAGCCCGATCGGGACCGGCGTTACGCTCGCTTCCGAATTTCCTCGCGCAGGAGTTCGCTCACGAGATCGCCGTCGGCCTTCCCGCGCAGCGCACCCATGCACTCGCCCATGAGCCCCGAGAAGGCCTGCATGCCCTCTTCTTCGACCTGACTCCCGTTTCGTTCGACGACTTCGACGACGGCCTCGCGAACCTCCCCCTCGTCGGCACCGCCGAGACCTTCCTCTTCGGCCGCTTCTTCGGGGGCTCGGTCCGGCGCTTCCGCCAGCGCCGTCAGCAGATCCCCCACGCCCTCGTTGGGGAGGTCGCCGTCTTCGACCATCTCGAGGACGCCGTTGAGGTGTTCGTCGGTCAGATTCTCGACGGGCACGTCGTCCCGGCGAAGTTCCGTCAGCGTCGACTCGAGCGTCGTCGCGGCCAGCGTCGGATCGATCCCCTCGGCCACGACGTCCTCGAACAGGGGCATGTACTTGCCGTAGGCGACCTGCTCGGCCAGCCCCTCGCCGAGATCGTACTCCTCCTGGTAGCGCTCGACCTTTTCGGTCAGCAGTTCCGGTTCGGGAACCTCGCTCGGATCCGGCTCCACGGGCGGCACGTCCGTCTCGGGGTACATCCGCGCCGCGCCGGGCAGCGGTCGCAGGTAGCGGGTCGTCCCGTCGTCGTTCGCGCCGCGGGTCTCCTCCGGAACGGCCTCGAGTGCGGTTTCCGCGCGCTCCGCGGCGGCCTCGATGGCGGATTCCGCGATCTCGGTCTCGGCGGCGACGATCGCGACGGCGTCCTCGGGACCGGCTCCGACCGCATCGCGCAGGGCCGCGACCTCGTCCTCCGTGACCCCGTATGCAGGTAGTTCGTCGGTGTGGAAGATCCCGCCCGCGCCGTGGCGTTTCGCGTGATCCGAGAGTTCGGTCCCGAGCCGGCGGTCGGGGGCGATCTCGCGACCCACGATCCCGTCGAAGCCATACAGCGGGACCGCCGTGACGGACCCACCGGCGTTCAGTGCCCCCGCAATGACGCCGCTGTCGGTGTCCTCGAAGACCTCGGTCACGTCCTCTACGTCCCCGACCGAGGCATCGCGATCCGCGAGTTCGTCCCGGATCTCGACCAGTTCGGCCTGTCGGGCGACCTCGTTGCGCACGATGTCGTCGATGTCGTCGAGGCTCTGGACGCCTTTGATCTCGACGCGAGCGCCGTCCTCGATGGAGACGTTGACGTCCTGACGGATCGTCCCCAGTCCACGCTTGACCTTGCCCGTCGAGCGCAGCAACATGCCGATCCGTTCGGCCGCCTCGAGGGCCTGTTCGGGCGAGGAGATGTCCGGACTCGTCCCGATCTCGACGAGCGGAATCCCCAACCGATCGAGGCTGTAGCGCACCCCGTCGTCGGTTTCTGCGACGCGCTGGGCGCTCTCCTCCTCGAGGAGCATGTCTTCGATCCCGACGGTCCCCTCGCTGGTCTCGATCTCGCCGTCGGTGGCGATCAGCGACGAGCGCTGGAAGCCCGTCGTGTTCGAGCCGTCGACGACGATCTTGCGCATGACGTGGGCCTGATCGACCGGCTTCATGTCCATCAGCTGGGCGACCTCGAGGGTCGTCTCGAGGGCCTCCTCGTCGAGTTCGTGGGGCGGCTCGTCGTCCTCCTCGACGAGACAGGTCGTGTCGTAGGCCAGGTACTCGAACTCGCGGTCGACTCTGCTCTCCTCGACGGCGGCGTCGTCGAGTTCGCCCAGTTCGCTCCGGGTGGGGTGGAGGTAGCGCGTAAACCGACGCGTCGACGCGTCGGGGTCGCGGAGTTCGGTCGGACACTGGCAGAATAGCTTCGTCGCCGTATCGAGTTGCTGGTGGATCTCCAGCCCGGCGACGAGTCCGAGGGCCTCGTAATCGTACTCGGTCATTGGCGGCCACTCGGTGGCGGAGGGGTAAAAAACCGTCCAGTCCGCCTCGCCGACCCCGTTCCGTCGGGAGTCCCGCTCCGCGTCGACCGGCACCGACTCGGTCGGTCCCACACCAGACGGACGGGTGACCGTCTCAGCCGTCGGTCGAATCGATCGACGTCGACGACTGCGAGCGCGAGCGGCTCCTGCCTGCCGCCGTCACCCCCTCGAGCACGCGACTCCCTGGCACCTCGATCGCTCGCTCGCGATAGGCCTCGTAGCGTTCTCGAGCGGCCCCGCCGGCGAAATTCCGGTCGGCGAAGGGCCGCGTTTCGATCAGGACGAGCGACTCCGACCCGTCGAGGGTCTCGAGAAGCGCCTGGGTCCCGGCTCCGACCACGAAATCGGCGAGGACCGTCACGCCGGCGTCCCGAATCAGCGTCTCGACGCTGTCCCGTTCCGCCGACGAGAGCGGCGCGAACGGTTCGGTTTCGACGATGTCGACGCCGAGCGATCGAGCCGTCTCGGCCGCGGCGTCGCCGCTCGAGACCGGGCCGACCGATGGGTCGACCCCGGCCGCTTCGAGCCGGGCGAGGACGCCGGCAGCGGCGGAGCCGGAGCCGAGGACGTGCACGCGATTCGGGAGCGCCTCCGTCCCGCGGTCGGCCGCGAACGCGGTCACCGTTTCGGTTCCCGTCACCGGGTTCGGCGTCACGACTGCGTTCGCGTCGAACGAGTCGGCAAGCGCGTCGCCGGTCAACACGTTCGACGGCGAGCCGTCCCTCGAAACGGCTCCGTCGGCGAGCAGTACGAGGCGATCGCAGTACCGGGCAGCCAGGTCCAGATCGTGAATCGCCGCGACCACGGTCCGTCCCTCCGCGACCAGTTCGCGGACGAGTTCGAGGGTTTCGACCTGATGATTGATATCGAGACTCGCCGTCGGTTCGTCGAGCACCATGGCCGGCGTTTCCTGGGCGATCGCGCGCGCGAGCACGACGCGCTGTCGCTGGCCCCCGCTGATCTCGTCGATCGGCCGGCCGGCAAACTCGGCCGTGCGGGTCCGCTCGAGGGCGCGCTCGACCGCGGCGCGGTCTTCGGGTCCCGGCGAGGAGAACCGGGAGCGGTGTGGATGCCGTCCCATCTCGACGACGTCGCGGACCGGGAAGGAAAACGAGAGCGACGTGTCCTGGGGCACGACGGAGACGAGCCGACTCGAGGCTCGCGAGGAGACGCCGTGAACGTCGACGCCGTCGATCCGTACCGTTCCCGAGTCGGGCTCGAGCGCGCCGCTGATCGCCCGCAACAGCGTGGTCTTTCCGGCCCCGTTGGGTCCGATGATACCGACGAACTCGCCGGGATCGATCGTGAGGGAGATCCCCTCGAGCACCGAGAGATCGCCGAACGCGAGCGAGCAGTCGTCGATCGTAACTGTCGTCGGGCCGGGAGCCGAACGGGCATCGGTATCCGGCGAGCGTTCGGCGGGGGTCCGGTCGGGTCCCGTCATAGCGATTGCACCTCCCGTCGGGTGAGCAAGAAGAGGAAGAACGGAGCGCCAAGCGCCGCCGTGATGATTCCGACCGGGACGACGGCGGGGCCGGTCCGGGCGATCGTGTCGGTCGCGACCAGGAACGACGCGCCGGCGAGCGCGCTGGTCGGCAACAGGATTCGATGATCCGGTCCGACGATGAGCCGCATGACGTGTGGGACGACGAGCCCGACGAAGCCGATGATGCCCGCGACCGCGACGCCGGCGGCGGTAATGACGCTCGCGAGCGCGAGCAAGAGCAGTTTGGTGCGTTCGACCTCGATGCCGAGGTGGTGTGCGTCCTCTTCGCCGAGCAGGAGGACGTTCAACTCCCGTCTGAACGCACACAAGACGAGGACACCGACCAGCGTGATCGGGAGGGCGAACGCCACGTCGCTCCACTGGCTGTTGTTGAGATGGCCCATCATCCAGAAGACGGCTTCCCGCAGCGAGTCGCCGCTGTGGACGAGCATGTAGGAGATCAGCGCGCCGAGGAAGGCCTGGACCGCGACGCCGGCCAGCAACAGCGTCGCGACCGGCGTCCGACCGCCGTCGGTCGCGATCGCGTAGACGAGAAACGCGGTTCCGAGCGCGCCGACGAACGCCGAGAGGTGGAGCCCACCGAACGGGAGCAGCGCCGGAAACGCGATCGCGGCGACCGCGCCCGCGGCGGCACCGGCGGACACCCCAATGATCGACGGGTCCGCGAGCGGATTTCGAAAGAACCCCTGCATCACCGTCCCCGCTGTGGCGAGTGCGAGCCCGACCGTCGCCGCGAGCGCGATTCGGGGGAGCCGAACCCGCTCGACGATGATCTGGCGGGTCGCCGGCACGTCGAACGAAAAGATCGCGGCGTACTCGAGTGCCGGAACCGGAACGGAGAGGCCGAAGACGGGAACCGAAACGCTGTCGACCGTCACACCCGCGGGGACGACGATCGCGTTCAACATCGCCATCGCGACCGTCACGAGGTCGATCCTGACCGGGCCGAGTGCGGCGCTGGCGAGCACGACGACGACGAGCACGACGAGCAGTGCTGCCGACCACGCCGCCGTTCGGGCCGGTCGGTACATACTCAGCAACCAATCTTGCAGTAGGCAAATATTTGTTGAAGTGGGGTGGAGGTTGGAGCGATGCGACGATACCGACCCGTTCTCTTGGCCATCCTGATCGCCGTCTCGGCGTTCGCTCCCGTTGCAGCCGGGCAGTCGAACGGCGGCGCGGAATCGACCGTCGACTGTGAGTTCCCACTCGAGGTAACCGACGCCACGGGCGAGACGATTACGCTCGAGGAGGCACCCGACTCGGTCGTGGCGCTCCAGCCCAGCGACGCCCAGACGGTGTTCGAAATCGGTGCCGAGGATCGGCTCGTCGGCATGCCCGACAACCCGGCGACGAGCGATCTGCCACTCGGCGATCGAACGCCAGTCACCGACACCTACCAGCTCGTTCCCGAGCGGGTGATCGATCTCGACCCCGATCTCGTCCTGGCCGCCAACGCGACGGACGGCCAAAACGTCGAGCAACTCCGCAACGCCGGGCTCACCGTCTACCACCTCGACGATGCCGGATCGATCGACGACGTTCGCGACAACGTCCGGACGGTCGGCCAACTCACCGGCGAGTGCGACGGGGCCGAGGAAACGGTCGACTGGATGGACGAGCAACTCGAGATCGTCGACCGGACGCTCGAGGACGAGGAGCGACCGCTGGCGTACTACGCGATGGGTGACGGTTATACTGCCGGAGCGGAGACGTTCATCCACGAAGTCCTCACGACGGGCGGCGTCGAAAACGTCGCCGAACGCGAGGGGATCGCGTCCTACGGGCAGATCAACCCCGAAACGGTCGTCGCCGAGAACCCCGAGTGGATCATCTACCCCGACGACAGGGACGAGCCGCCGATCCACGAGACCATCGAGGCGACGACAGCGTCCCAAGAAGGCAACGTCCACGCCGTCAACGCGAATCACATCAGCCAGCCCGCACCGCAGGTCGTCTACGCGATCGTCGACATCGTCGAAACGGTCCATCCCGAGGCCTACGAGCAGGCGAGCGCGGAACTCGAGGCGGCCGACGAGGGCGGTACGGAGTCCGCTGACGAGGGCGACACGGGGACCGACGGGAGTGGTGACGGGGCGAGCGGCGAGAGCATGCCCGGCTTCGGCGTCGCCGCCGCTGTGGTCGCGCTGGTGGCTGCTACCGGTTTCGTTGCGCGGCGACGTTAATTCCGTATTTCGCCGTCGGCCCCGATTTCCTCGGTACGATCTCCCGTCTCGCTCCGACGTATCGTTTTGAAAAGGGTTTACTCGCCGGACCTCTCAGGCAAGTGCATGGTCGAGAACGTCATCTGGCCCGCCTATCTCGATGCGGACCTCTCGCGGGCCGAGGGCCGGCGCGTGGCCGAGGATCTGGCAGTCGAGGAACCGACGGTCGACGAAATCGCGAAGGCCATCCAGCAGATCGGGTACGACGCCACGATCGAGCGGGACAAAGCCTACTCGCGGGAGCCGTGGGCCGACCGGGGCCGGGTCGTCGTCCGCGGAGCCGACGACTCGACGAAAAACGACCTCGTCCAGGCCGTCGCGGCGTACGTCGTCGCGATGCGTGAGTAACATGCATCGGGTTGGCACGGTCGTCCGTACTGCGCAGGGGCTCGCAATCCTGCGAGCGGACGAGGTCGACGGCGGCGAGAGCGCCACCGACATCGACGGCCACCGTGACGATATCGGCACGATGGTCATCGACGACGATCTCGAGGAGGTCGGTCGCGTCGTCGACGTCTTCGGCCCCGTCTCGAGACCGTACCTGGCGGTGACGCCGGATGCAGGCGTTCACCTGCCGTCGCTGGTCGGTTCGACGCTGTACGCGCGGTAGCCCGTCGTTCCGGGCCCGCCTGCCGCGGTCGCCGTGTGCTGGTTCCGTCCGGAGGTCGGCGCTCTTTTTTCGGTGACCTGGAAGTGGAAAAGCCAATACGAGCGGGGTACAAACGCCGCGGCATGAACGATCGGACCCGGATCCTCGCAGCCGTCGGCGTGACGGTCGTCCTCTTTCTCGGCATCCAACTCGGCGCACTGGCGCTCGTCGAGCCGTTCACCGAATCGGAACGGCAGGCCGTCGAGAACCCGGAGGATCCGACCAACAGCATCCTCTACGTCGGCGTCATGCTCGTCGCGACCGGGCTCATGCTCGCCGCCTTCAAGTACGACCTCGACTGGCTCATCAGGCTCTTGCTCGTCGCCGTCAGCGTGATGATCTCGTGGTACGTCTTCGCCGAACTCGTCCCGGCGGTGGTCGGGCCACTCGTCTCGGCGGAGATCGCGGCCGGTCTCGCGATCGGTGCCTCGCTGGCCGTCGGCGCGGCCCTCCTGTGGTATCCGGAGTGGTACGTCATCGACGGCACCGGGATCGTGATGGGTGCCGGTGCTGCCGCCCTCTTCGGGATCAGCTTCGGTCCCCTCCCGGCGCTCCTCTTGCTCTCGGTGCTCGCCGTCTACGACGCGATCAGCGTCTACGGCACCGAACACATGCTCGACCTCGCCGAGGGCGTCATGGACCTCAAGATTCCCGTCGTCCTCGTCGTCCCGATGACCCTTTCCTACTCCTATCTCGACGCCGGCAGCACCGACGACGTCCTCGAGGACGGCGGCGTCGAGGCCGAGACCAGCGACACTGCCGCCGACGAGCACACGGAACCCGCCGAGACCGACCACACCGATGCCGACACAGCCGACACCGATGGCCAGGACGAGGGAGGCACGCTCGAGCGCGATGCGCTCTTCATCGGCCTTGGCGATGCCGTCATTCCGACGGTGCTCGTCGCCAGCGCGGCCGCCTTCCTCGATGCCGGCGTGCTCGCAGTTCCCGGACTCGCGGTGAATCTGCCGGCACTCGGTGCCCTCCTCGGGACGCTCGCCGGACTGCTCGTGCTCATGTACATGGTCCTCGAGGGACGCGCACACGCCGGGCTGCCGCTGCTCAACGGCGGCGCGATCGGTGGCTATCTGCTCGGCGCGCTCGCCGCCGGCCTCCCGATCGCGACTGCGATCGGCATCTAATGGCGGTCGACGGGCTGAACGGCCTGACCGCCTCGGCGTGACCCCGAACCGCTTACGAGTCGGTGCTCCCGTTCCAGTCGCCGCCCTCGACGATTTCGACCTCGAGGTCGTCGTAGCTCTCGAGGCCCTGGACCAGAGTATCGATTCGCGGTTGTTCGGACCCCTCGGGGAGCAGGTCGTCGGTGGGATAGATGGCCGCGACGACGATGTGATCGTCCTCGTGCTCGCGTTGAACGATGTCCAGCGTCACGTCGATCGCGTACTGATTCTGGAGGGTCGCCGTGCCGCCGTACGACTGGATCGGAAACCGCTCGCCAAGCGCATCGAGCGCGCGGCCCCCGACGGCGCGGTCGAGCTCGAGTCCCTCGTAGTGGCCCTGGATCCGGTCGGCGAGCTCCCTGTTCGAGAGGTCGCTGACGGGGTTGAAATCCTCGCCGGCGATACTGACCTGTGGCGTCGTGATCACGCCGAACACGCCGGCTCGGAGCGGGTCGTCGCCGAACTGCTCGGTCGGCAGCTCGATCGATCGATCGTACAGACTGAGATAGCTCGTCGCCTCGATGTCTTCGCCGCCGACTTCTTCCTCGTCGACCCGTCTTCTGGTCCCCTGGTACTCGTAGCCGACCTCACCGGCCGCGTCTTCGTCGACGCGGGCCGGTGCCGCGGTAAACGTCGTCGCCTCGTCGGCGATCCCGCTGAGACAGCCAGCCGCCGTGCCGACACCACCGGCCGCGAGTACCCCGATGAACAGCCGTCGTTTCATCTCACTCACTCCGACCAGCGTCGAAGGAATAAGCGCCCCGGTGGTCTTCACTCCGTGATGACCGTCTCGAGCGTTGCAGCGGCCGCTTATAGCTCGACCACCGAGACGCCCCGAATCTCGAATCTGGCCCCGCCGTCGCTCCCCGCCGTCGCCGAAACCGACCAGCCGTGTGCGTCGGCAACCTCCCGAACGATCGCGAGGCCAAAGCCTGATCCGCCCGCGCTCGAGTAGCCCGACTCGAACACCTGCTCGCGTTGGTCGGCCGGAATCCCCGGGCCGTCGTCTTCGACGTAGAACCCATCGAGGGCGGCCAGCGCATCCGGTCCGTCCGCGACCGCTTGCTCAAGCGAGTCCCCGTCCCTCGTCGCATCGGTCGCGGTCTCGGTCCCGTGCTCCGGTTCGAGCGCTCCGATCTCGATCTCGGTATCGGTGCCGGCATGTTCGACGGCGTTTCGGAACAGGTTCTCGAAGAGATGACTCACGACCGAGGCGTTCGCACGGATCGCGACGTCCTCGACGACCGAGACGCTCGCCGATTCCGTCCGGACGGTAGCCCACGCAGTTTCGACGGCGGCCGCGAGCGGGATCGGTTCCGTCTCCTCGACGTCGTCGATCGTCACGAGCGCCAGCGCGTCGTCGATGATCGCTTCCATCCGTTCGAGCGAGGAGCGCAACGCGTTCCCCTCGCCGTCCGCGGCCCCGAGATCTATATCGTCGTTCTGCGCGACCGTCTCTGCCTGCGCCAGTGCGACCGACAACGGGTTGCGGAGGTCGTGGGAGAGCAACTTCGCGAACGCCTCCATCCTGTCGGCCTGCTCCCGAGTCCGCTCCTCGAGTCGCCGTCGCTCGGTGATGTCGACGTGCATGACCAGGACGAACTCCTCGCCGTCGGTCTCGTACGGCGTCGCCCGCATCATGTACCAGCCCTCCGCCGCCGGCGTATGGCAGGGGTACTCGAGGGAGAACGCCTCGCGATCCCCGTCGAGAACTGCTCGAATCCCGCGTGCGGTCGCAGTCGCATCGGCGTCGTCGCTGTCCTCACAGACCGCGAGGTAGTTGGTCCCGACGCCACCCGTCCCTTCGGCCAATCCCTGTTCCGTTCCAAACGAGTTCCACGACGCGTTCGTGTAGACGATCGTTCCCTGATCGTCGAGAATCGCGACGCGTGCGGGCAGGGCGTCGAACCCGGCAGCGACGAACGAACCTGTCCGTCTCATTGATAGTCGTCGGTGCGCCACCTACTTGAGCGGTGTCACCGACCACACGGTCGGAACGCGTGAACCAACGGTGGGTCGGGTATACTTCAGCAGCCACTGCTCTTTGAATACGCTGAGATCCCGGTGAATCACTCCGTCCGTCGGTAGCAGCCGGGATAGCCATCCGTTCGCGATCGCCGTTCGAGACGAGCGGCCCCACCGATCGGGCGACCGGTACGTATCACTTACCCGACGGCAGCCGGTACGTCGATCCGTCGTCCGTGTCCTGGACTTCGATTCCCAGCGCCTCGAGTTCGTCGCGGAGCTCGTCGGCGCGCTCGTAGTTGCCGGTCTCCCGTTCCCGTTCGCGGACCTCGAGGACGAGGTCGACGACGTCGCCCGCGAGTTCCGCGGAGCCCGTCGTCTCGCCGGTAAAGGAGAGGCCGAGCACGCCGCCGAGTTCCTCGAGGGTCTCGACGGCCTGCCGGAGCCCCCGGTAATCGTAATCGTCGACGCCGTCACGGTCCCCGTCGACCGCCTCGAGGTGTCGGTTGATCGCCGTCGTGATCGACAGCAGTGCGGACTGGGCTTCGCGCGTATTGAAGTCGTCGTTCATCGCGGTCGTGAACGCCTCCCGCGCGCCCTCGACTTCCTCGCGCAAGGACCTGTCTTCGGCTTTCGAACTCGCCGCCGGGGAGTCGAGGGCCTCGAGGGCCGCCTCGTAGCCTCGCTCGAGTTGGTCCCAGCGCTCCCGGGCCTCGGCGATGGTCTCGTCCGAGTAGAGCTGTTTGCTATTGTACGAGCCGGCCGTCAGGAACGTTCGCACGACGTTCGTCCCCCAGCGATCGATCGCTTCCGCGACCGTGACGAAGTTCCCCAGGCTCGAGGACATCTTCTCCTCGTCCATCTGGAACAGTTCGCAGTGGAGCCAGTAGTTGGCGAACTGCTGGTCCGTCGCGGCTTCCGATTGAGCGATCTCGTTTTCGTGGTGGGGGAAGACGAGATCCCGGCCGCCGACGTGGATGTCCAGCGTCTCGTCTAAGTGGGTCATGCTCATCGCGGAGCACTCGATGTGCCAGCCGGGCCGTCCCTCGCTCCAGGGCGAGTCCCAGGTCAGCCCCTCGGGCGGGTCGTCGCCGTGGTCGACGCCCTCGTGGCGGTGCTCTTCGACCGCGTCGGGGTCGACGCCACCGGCCTTCCAGAGCGCGAAGTCCGCCGGATTGCGCTTCTCCGTCCGCTCGTCGGGGTCCCCCTGTGATTCGATCTCGTCGAGTTCCTGATTCGAGAGTTTGCCGTACTCGTCGAAACTGCTCACGTCGAAGTAGACCGAGCCGTTGGACTCGTAGGCGTAGCCCTTCTCGATCAGCGTCTCCACGAGGTCGATGATCTCCGGGACGTGCTCCGAGACGCGGGGGTAGACTTCCGCACGCAACAGATTCAGCGACCGCATGTCGTCGATCGTCCGCTGGATGTAGCTCTCGGCGACCGCGGACTCGCTCTCGCCGAGGTCGTCTTCGCCGACGCGAGCGACGATCTTCTCGTTGACGTCGGTGAAGTTCTCGACGTGACGCACGTCGTAGCCGAGATGCTCGAGCCAGCGGTGCATGACGTCGACGTGGACCCACGAGCGTGCGTGGCCCAGGTGTGGCGGGTCCGAAACCGTCAGGCCACAGTAGTACAACAGGACGTTTTCGGGATCCCGTGGCTCGAACGGCTCCGTTGTGCCCGTCAACGTGTTCGTCACGTGCAGGGTCATTACGAAGGTCTACCTGCGGCCCGTAGTTAAACGGTTGGATGAAGCGGTCGGACCCTCGAGCGGAAGCGGCCCGCGCTGGCGCGGCTTCGGCGGCCCTGTGCTGTCAGGTTCGGGCCGGATACGTGACATCGCTCTCGAGTTCGAGCCCCTCGAGGAACTCGCGTCCGCGACTCTCCCCGTGACGTACCAGTTCGTCGATGAACTCCGGATCCCGGTCGAGTTTGCTCGCGTGGTGATAGCCTCGCAGTTCGATCCGTCTGATCGTCGTCGTCGTGTACTGTGGGTGATCGAGGTGGCCGTCGGCGATCCACCGGTTGATCCGCTCGACGACCGCCAGTTCCTGGTTGAGCGAGAGATTTCCGGCGAGTTCGTTGCGCCGGTCTGCGATCTCGAACGGCGTCGTGGGAGTGTCCTCGCGGGTCTGTGGGTTGATCTGGATCACCCACAACTCCTCGGGCGTTCGCTCGACGGGACCCGACATCAGGTCCTTGACCGGCGGGTTCTGGGAGAACAGCCCGTCCCAGTGTGCCGTCCCATCGATTTCGACGGCTTCGAACAGCATCGGCAGCGCGGCCGACGCGAGGACCGCGTCGATCGTCACGTCGTCGTTGGTGAACGTCTCGAACTCGCCGCCCTGGACGTCGACCGTGCCGACGACGAGTTCCGGCGTCCCGACGCCGGTGAGAGCCGGGATCGCCTCGAAGTCGACGTGTCGCTCGAGGACACGGGCGAGGTGGGCTGTTCCCAGCTCCGAGACGGGCGAGTAGTACGGGCTCACCTGCGGGACTGCAGCGCCGGTGCTCTCCAGCCGGGAGAACGCCGCCAGCCACTCGTTGTACAGCCGATCGGGATACCCAGTCGCCGCGATATCGGTCCAGAACGACTCGAGGAGATCGGCTGCCGTCGGTTCGTCGGCGGAGAGCAATCCATACCAGACGGCGAGCGCGTTGAACGCGCCCCCGGAGGTGCCGCTGATTCCCACGAGTTCGAACTCGTCGTCCCACGCTCCGTCCGACAGCCACGTTCGGAGGACGCCGGCAGCGAACGCGGTATGGCTGCCACCGCCCTGGCAGGCGATCGCGACGCGGGTCGGAGTCACACGGTCGCCGTCGTCGCTCAGTCCGCTGGAATCGTCCGCCTCGCTCGGTCGGGACGTCACCGACGCTGTCGTATCGCTCATACGTCACCGATTAGGTGTCAGTAACAAAGAAAGCGCTGCCGGGCACGAACGTAGATCGGAGACCGCGTCGTGGACAGTCCTCCGGGGTCGGTCCGTCACCACCCGAACGCCGACGCCGTCTCAACGCGGTCGACGCGGCGACGCTATCGGGGATAGAAGTCTCGACGCGCCGCTCGAGGGGGCCACATCATCCTCGCGTCGGGTTGCTCACCGCGTTCTCGAGTGCCCCCTCGACCGTCCGAAGCGCGTCTGCACCCTCGAGGCGATCGACCACGATTACCATCGTTCCATCGGCGATGCCCGCCGCTTTCGGGGAACTGTCCGCAACCGAGAGCCGCGCGAGCACCGCTGCGAGATCGGCCGGTTCGACGTCGCCGGTCGCGATGATGGCGGTCCGATCACCGCCACAGGGCCCGAACGCCGTGCCACCGATGGTGACGAGCGCGTCGTCGATCGTGGCCTCCGTCTCGCCCTCGAGCGGGCCGATCCCGCTTTCCATTCGGACGCGAACGTCTCGCGACTCGGTTTCGTAGCTCGGCAACTCGTCGGCGTAGCGCCGCAGCGCCGTCGCGATCGCGTCGGGCTCCCCCTCGACCGCGAGAAATCGGGCGGCGGCGGTGTAGTTGACGACGTCGGCCCGCAGCGCGGTCAGCAAGAACGGATGCTGGGTGACCGCTCGGCGCGTCTCGGCTGCCAGTGACATGGTGGGGACCGCGTCTCGAGTCGGCATAAAATCGCGCCATTTCGTCCACGATGATTCCAGGCGTTCCGGTCCGTCCCGACTCGAGGGGACGGTGGAACCGGTTCGCCCGGCAGTATATATCGCTCGAGTCCCTCGTCACAGCCATGAGCGAATCCGAACCGGAACAGTCCTCCGAAGACGCCGTCCGCGAAGCCGTCTCGCTGTTCCTCCGACGGAACTTCCCCCAGATCGAACTCCACGGCGGCGACTCGTCGATCACCGACGTCGACCTCGACGAGCGCCGCGTCTCGATCAATCTCAGCGGTGCGTGTAGCGGCTGCGGCGTCAGCCCGATGACGACCCAGGCGATCCAGCAACGGCTGCCGGCCGAGATCGACGGCATCGATCACGTCTCCGTGAGTACCGGCCTCGACGGGCTGGCCGAACAGGGCTCGTCCGGTCCGGATGTCCCACCCGATACGCCGTTTTGATGCCATGGCCCCCTCCTCCGGACTCCTGTCAGTCAGCGTCGGCCCAGCCGCGACCCGCCCTGGGAGTGTGTCGGGACCCAGCGACAACTGCCCGTTTCACTGACTGCGACCGCGGTACTTTTGCCGCGAGCGCCGTAGTCTCTCAGTATGGAGCCAGCAGCCGTCGAAGATCTCATCGAATCGAACCTCGAGGACGCGGACGCGACGGTCACCTACGCGCGGGACGAACACGACGAGGACCACCTCGCCGCGACGGTCGTCTCGCCGGTGTTCGATGGACTGGCGCTCGTCCAGCAACACCAGGAAGTGTACGACGCGCTGGGTGATCACATGACGACCGACATCCACGCCCTCGAACTCTCGACGTACACGCCCGAGGAGTACGCGGAACTCGAGGTCGAGTAGTCCGGACCGAATAGACCGCGCCGTTCGCTCCCGCCCCTCCGCTCGCAGTCTCGTCGCCGTTTCTCGCGCTGGGTACCGACGGACGGATCGAAGGGTCGGTCGCTCGGTCCGTCCAATCGGGACGACGCCGCCCGCTTTCACGCCGTGAAACGACTGCGAGGGCCGATTCTTCCCTGAAGGAATGAAATCACAGTCCCTCATGCAATATTTTCTGGACAATTATATAATTATGTGGCCAGAATAGTGACGTATGGAATCGGCGTTGTGCGGGACGGAGGAATCGACCCGAATCGGCGGCCGGGAACGGGCGAACGCAGCAGTCACCGACACAGGCGGGTTCGATCGCGTTCTCGTCGCGGTCGACGGTGAGACGCCCGCTGCGGTCGGCCGGGTCGCGGTCGCGGAGGCCGCCCGACACGGCGCTCGAGTCGACGCGCTGTCGGTCGTCCGCATGACCGCGTCCGTCGACGGCTGGGACGTGGTCGTCGAGCGCCGGGAAGACAGCGCCGAGGCGGCGGTCGATACGGTCGGCGACGCGGCCATTGGAACCGACATCTCGGTCTCGAAACGGCTCCGCTACGGCGATCCGGCCGCGGAGATCGCCCGCTATGCCGACCACAACGACGTCGATCTCGTCGTGATCGGCGAACCGACCCGGACCGGCCTCAGCCGGTACCTCTCGCCGACCAGCGTCACCGACCGCGTCCGCCGGGCGTCGTCGGTGCCGGTCCTGACGGTCCCCGCCGACGATTGACGCTGCCGCCCGCTCGCCTACCGCGAGCCCCGACGGCGCTCGTCTTTCCGGCCCGTCGGGCCCGCCAGACGGAACTTTCCGGGCCCGACAGTGGCCGTCCCGGTTGTCCCTACGCTCTCCGATTCCGGCGGAACCGTGGTTTTATATATTTACGTTGACACTACTCCGACATGGAGACGCTTCATCCCCGCATCAGGCTCATCTGGATCGCCCGCGGCGCGATCGCGGCGATCGTCCTCGCCGTCGCCCTCCTCGCCCTCGACCAGTGGCGAGTCACCGTTCCGGCGCTCGCGATCGCGGCCGCCGTCGTCGTCGCACTGCTTCTCACCGTCGGCTACGCCGTCCGCCGCTACCAGGTCTGGCGGTTCGAACTGCAAGCGGACGCCCTCTATCTCGAGCGCGGCGTCGTCACGTTCGTCGAGACCGCCGTCCCGTTCGTCCGCGTCCAGCACGTCGACACGCAGTTCGGGCCCATCGAGCGGGTGCTCGGCCTCTCGAGCGTCGTGGTCTACACGGCCGGCTCCCGGAACGCGGACGTACGGATTCCGGGATTGACGCCCGATCGAGCACGGAACCTGCAGGACACGCTTCGCGAACTGGCCGTCGAGAGCGAGGCCGAGGACGCCGTCTAACATGAATCGGCTGCACCCACTCAGCGCGGTGTCGATGGCCCTTCAGCGCGGCGTCACCGGATTCTCGATGCCGTTTTTCGTCGTCATGATCCTCTCGAGTTTCGTGGACGCAGTCGATATCGGCTGGGTGTTCTGGCTGGCTCCGATCGGGCTCGTCGTCGGCGTCGGCTACGGCCTCGCGTACTACTACCGGTTTACGTACGCGATCACCGCGGACACCTTCGACGTCACCTCGGGCGTGTTTTCGCGGCGATCTCGCGAGATCCCCTATCGTCGTATCCAGAACGTCGACGTCTCGCAGGGCGTTCTCCAGCGGGTCCTCGGGCTCGCCGTCGTCTCGATCGAGACCGCCGGCGGCGGCGACACCGAGGCGACTCTGAACTACGTCGCCGAGGACGAGGCCGAGCGTCTCCGATCGGAGATCCGCCGGCTGACGGCCGGGGCCGAGGAACCGCCGGTCGACGGTCCGACGGATTCGGCCGCGGCCGCCGACACGTCACCCGCCGCCGAACCCGGGCCTGACGACCGGCCTCGAGACGCCGACACACCGATCCCCCTGTTCGACCTCGAGTTCCGGGAACTCGTCCTCTACGCGACGACGTCGTTTCGCTGGGGAGCCGCGATCTTTCCGGTCATGCTGGTCGTGTTCCTGCAGAGCGCGGACTCGGATTCGCAGGCGGGAGCCGTTCCTGCGTTCGTCTTCGACGTTGCGCATCCCTTCGGCGGCCCGGCGTCGCTCGACGGTGCCGCGGTCGGTCCCCTCCTCGTGTTGATCGCGATCACCGCTCTCCAGTGGGCGGCCGTCACGTACGTTGCGAGTGCGATCTACACGGTCGCGAACTACTACGGGTTCCACCTCGGACGGGCAGGGGACGATTTCGTCTACGAGCGCGGACTGATCCAGCGCTATAGCGGCTCGATCCCCGTCGAGAAGGTCCAGTCGGTCACCGTCACCGAGAACCCGCTTCAGCGACTGGTGGGCTACGCCGGGCTGTGGGTCGAAACTGCGGGCTACGGCCCCGATAGCGGCGGTGGCAGCCAGTCGGCCGTTCCGCTGGCCGGGTCCGATCGCGTCTACCGGTTCGCCGAGACTCTCACCGGCATCGAATCGCCCCGGTTCCGGAGTCCACCGACGCTGGCCCGCCGGCGCTACCTCGTCCGGTACGCCATCATCGGGGCGATCCTCGTCGCTGCGGCCGCCGGACTCGCGCAGGTCTCCAGCCTCGAGCGCTGGTATGTCGCCGCAATCGTCTTCGTTGCGGTCCCGCCCGCAGCGCACCTGAGGTACGTCAACCTCGGGTACGCCGTCGGTGACGACCACCTCGTGATTCGGACCGGGTTCTGGAAGCGGCGGACGACCGTGATCCCCTACTATCGGATCCAGACGGTCTCGACGCGGCGGTCGATCTTTCAGCGCCGACTCGGGCTCGCATCGCTGGTCGTCGACACCGCCAGTTCGCGGACGTTTTCCTGGGGGATGCCGACGATCTACGACGTCGACCTCGAGACGGCACGCGAACTCCAGGGAACTGGCCGGGAACGACTTCAGTCGGCGCTGCGCGAGCGCGCTCGCGGGGACGATCTCGGGCTTTCGGTGGATTTTACCTGACCGGCCCCGAGGCTCCGCGTATGGCAGACGGAGACGACTACCGAATCGAGGAGGACAGCCTCGGCGAGATGCAAGTGCCGGCGGACGCCTACTGGGGTGCACAGACCCAACGCGCCATCCAGAACTTCCCCATCTCGGGGATCACGTTCAGCCGCCGGTTCGTCCGCGGGCTCGGCGTCGTCAAGAAGGCCGCCGCACAGGCCAACCGCGATCTCGGCCTGGTCGACGACGACGTCGCCGAGGCGATCATCGAGGCCGCCGACGAGGTCATCGCCGGCGAACACGACGACCAGTTCCCGGTCGATATCTTCCAGACCGGCTCGGGCACCTCCTCGAACATGAACGCCAACGAGGTCATCGCCAACCGCGCCGCCGAGATCATGGGCTCGGGGATCGGCGACCGCGTCGTCCACCCCAACGACCACGTCAACTACGGCCAGTCGAGCAACGACGTCATCCCGACCGCGATGCACGTCGCCTCCCTCGAGGCCGTCGAGAAAGACGTCATCCCCGCGCTCGACACCCTCCGCGAAGCGCTCGAGGAGAAAGAAGAGGAGTTCGACGACGTCATCAAGACCGGCCGCACGCACCTGCAGGACGCGACGCCGGTCACGCTCGGCCAGGAGTTCTCGGGCTACCGCACGCAGGTCGAGAAGGGACTGGCCCGCGTCGACCAGGTGCGTGACCACCTCGGCGAACTCGCGCTGGGCGGGACCGCGACCGGGACCGGCCTGAACACCCACGAGGAGTTCCCCGGCCGCGCCGCCGAGTACATCACGAAAGAGACCGGCGTCCAGTTCCGCGAGGCCGACAACCACTTCGAGGCCCAGGCGGCCCACGACGCGATGAGCGAGGCCCACGGCGCGCTTCGGACGGTGGCGGGCTCGCTGAACAAGATCGCCAACGACCTCCGACTGCTGGCCTCCGGGCCGCGCAACGGGCTCGGCGAGATCGAGCAGCCGGAGAACCAGCCCGGCTCCTCGATCATGCCCGGCAAAATCAACCCCGTCGTCGCCGAAGCCGTCAACCAGGTCCACAAGCAGGTCGTCGGCAACGACGCCGCCGTCTCGGCCGGCGCTGCGGAGGGCCAGATCGATCTGAACCTCTACAAGCCCGTGCTGGCCCACAACTTCCTCGAGTCGGCCGAACTCATCTCGAACGCCAGCCAGGTCTTCGGCGAGCGGTTCGTCCGAAAGCTCGAGGCCAACGAGGAGTACTGCGCCGAGCGCGTCGAGCAGTCGATGGCGATGGCCACCTCGCTGAACGTCCACATCGGCTACGACAAGGCCAGCGAGGTCGCCAAGACCGCGCTCAAGGAGGACAAGACCGTTCGCGAAGTCGTCCTCGAGAAGGGCTACCTCGACGAGGAGGAAGCCGACGAGGTGCTCGACCCGCGGAAGATGGCCGAGCGCGGCATTCTCGGACAGGACGACTGAGCCGACAGCGGTCGATCGAGTCGTGACCGATCACCGATCGACCGGATCAAGTTGTGCCTGATCGAGCGGATCTTCGATGTCGCCCATCACCGCCTCGAGCAGGTCGGTCACGGTGACCAGCCCGACGACGTCCCCGTCTTCGATGACTAAAGCGAGTTCCTGATTCTCCGCCTGGAACTGATCGACCGCGTCGCTGACGTCCGCGTCGGGCGAGAGCGTCATCGGTGGGGCCGCCAGTTCGGCGAAGTCGATGTCGCCCGCGGCCAGTTTCTCGCGGTGGCGGACGAAAACCGGTGCGTAGACGATCCCGCGGAAGTCGGTCATCGTCTCGCCGACCAGCGGATACCGCGTCTGCGGGCGCTCTTCCATCTTCCGGAAGTTTTCTTCGGGGGTGGCCTCGGTCGACAGCGAGACGATCTCCTCCGGCGGGACCATGACTTCCTGGATCGGTTGCTCGCCGATAGCGAACGCGTTCATCACCTCCTCGCGGCGTTCCTCTGAGAGGTCGCCTTCCTCGAGAACGGACCCGAGTCGATTCCGGAGGTCGGCCCGCGATTCGATGACGTCCTCCTCGGTCTCGAGCCACGCCCCTGTCATCTCGATCCCGAAGAGTTTGAGCGTCAGTTTCGCGATCCCGTCGCCGAGCGTGATGACCGGCGAAATGATCCGGTAGAACCAGTACAGCGGTGTGGCTCCGTACCGACAGACCAGCCGCGACCGTTCGACGCCCAGATACGTCGGCGTCTGTTCGCCGTGGGTCAGGTGGACGAGGTTGATGATGAGGAACGCGAGGATCGCCCCGCTCCCGATCGTTGCCAGCGCCGTATTCTCGAAAAACGGCTCGAAGATGGCCGCCAGCGCCGGTTCGGCGACGATCCCGACGGCGATACTCGAGGCCGTAATCCCCACCTGGCACGTCGTGAGATAGAGTTCGAGATCGTCGGTCATCTCCCACGCTCGCTGTAGTTTGGGGGTATCACCGACGAATTCCTCCTCGCTGAACTGCCGCGCGCGTGTCAACGCGAACTCGATGGCAACGAAGAAGGCGTTCGCCAGGATGAGCAACACGCCTGCGAACAACCGCCCGCCGATGACGAGCGAATTCATGACCGTATTGTTACCCGGGGAGACACAAATTCGATGCGGTTTCCGTTCGAACGAAATCGCTCGTCGATCCTCCAGGTACCAGCGGTGTGACAGTCCATCGACCGGTGTGTTCACACGAGTCACTGCGTTCGCGACCTACCAACAAACGGAATACTCGATGTCGAGTAAATCCGCCGTTCGAACACTCTTTTTTCCCGGCTCGTCGCGGACAAATCGGGGTATCGAGCCCGAATCAACGCGGAATACGGCGGAATAAAAGAACCCAAGGGGTTTTGGTGGATGCTCGCGTCAGACGAAATATGCACACCTGTCGTAACTGCAACCAGTCGTTCCAGACCGAACTCGCCCTCGAACTCCACCGGGATACGTGCAAAAAGGGACAACTCTTCTGTCAGGTATGTGGGGAGCGATTCCAGGAAGGAAGCGCGACCCAGGATGGCTGGCACTACGAGTGTCCGAACGAGGACTGCGAGGGTGACGGACTCCAGCAGGACCTCTATCGCGTCGAGGACGTCCGAACCGCGACCCACTAACCGCCGAACCGTTACTCTCGTGTCCTCAGGCGTCGTGATCGCGGAGGGACAGCCGTCGGAACAACTACCGGGTGGTGTCATCGCTTTCGGGTTCGGAGACGGCGTAGGTCCGCTCGAGATACGCGAACAGTTCACCGACGATCGCCGGTTCGAACGTCCAGAACCCGTAGTACTGGCCGGGATCCCGTTCCTCGGCGACCAGGGCACACTGATGCAGATCGTTCCCGCCGCCGTCGAACACGACGAACCAGAACGCCCCGAGTTCGCTCTCGGCGTCCGTGATGACCGTCACGGGGTCGGGAAACGCCACGTCTCGCTGATCGTCGAGGAACACTGCGACGGTGATCGATTCGCGGTTTCCGAACCGTTCGTAGATGTCGGCCTGTGCACGGAGCGCACCAGCCCGCTGGAAGCCCGCGTACAATCGGCCGCGACCGACGCGCCAGGCCCGTTCTTCGATTTCACGAGACGTAGCGATCATCTGTCGACGGCTGTACGACGAAAACAGCGTGTTCTCGAGGAATCGGAACAGCTCCGCGTGATCGTGATCGGTGTCGGCGAGTTCCCACGGCGGATGACTGTCGGGTGAGAGTATCGCCTCGAAGTGATCGATTCCCAGTGCTCCCTGAAATTCTCCGTCGTCGGTTCGGATGATTACGAACCCGGTCTCGTCGAGCGATCCCAGGGGGTGGTGGATTACGTCGACGTTGCGCGTGTCGAACTGGTGTCGGAGCTCGGTGATGACCGACTCCTCGTCGGTGTGTATCTCGAGCGTTTTTCGCCGTCGTGTGACGGGTTCGAAACTCTCTCGAAGCGAGTGCATGGCAGCTAGTCCCCGATCCCCAGCGCGTCGACCACCGGTTTCGGGATCGTCGTGTCGGTGACGGTGTTCGTCTCGCTGTCGAATCGAACGAACCCGACCTCGGCGAGTCGGGGGAGGATCGCGTGGTAGAGTTGAATACGGATCCGTTCCCGGTCGGCTGGTGTGGAAATCGTCTCGTCGCTACTGGCCTCACTCGCGGCGAGAACGTCGGCGAGCTCGTCGAACGTCGCCCTCGGATGGTCGTGAAGATAGATAATCGCGTTTCGAGCGTGACGATTCCCGAGGGTGCGGATCACGTCGTCGACCGCCATCTCACCGGACGCTGATTGGAGGGCAGAGATGTCCACCATGTTGTGATCGTAGCCCATTAGTTGTCGTACGTTAACTACTCACAAATAGCTATGCACCGAATCCGTTTCACGCCGTGAGAACCGCCACCGCATTCCCATCCTTTAATCCGATCCTCCGCTCACAGTACGTATGGAACGGCTCACCCCACGAGTGCGAGTCGTCTGGCTCGTCTTCTCGCTCCTCCGAGCCGCGATCTTCGGCGGTCTCGTCGTCGGCGCAGCGGTCGCCCTCACCCGAACCGCGGTTTGGGACTCCCCACCCTCGGTTCTCGTGCCTGCCGCCGTCGGATTCGCGTTCTTCATCGCTATCGCCGGCGTCCTCGTGGCCTGGGCTCGCTACGGCGTCTGGCGGTTCGATCTCCGGGACGACGATCTCTACATCGAACACGGGGTCTTTACCCGCATCAAAACGGTCGTCCCCTACGTTCGGGTCCAGCACGTCGACTCCCGTCGGTCCCCCCTCGAGCGAACGACCGGTCTCGCGACGGTCGTCGTCTATACGGCCGGCTCCCGGAGTTCGGACGTCGCGATCCCCGGACTGACGCCGGAACGCGCGGAAGATCTCCAGGAGTCGCTTCGCCGACTCGCGATCGAGAGCGAGGGTGAGGACGCCGTATGAGGAAACTCCATCCGGCATCGATCGCCGTCCGGTCGCTCTCGCGCAGCCTCAACACCGGGCTCCTGTTTTTCGTCATCGGGATCGTCGCCTCGCCCGGCGGAAACGGAATGGACGTGCTCTCGATCCTTCCGCTCGTGGCCGTCGGGGTCGTCATCGGGATCGTCTACGAGTTCGCCTACTACCAGCGATTCCGGTACGAACTCACCGGCGACACGTTCGACGTCACGTCCGGCGTGATCTCGCGGCGGGACCGCGAACTCCCGCTGGGACGGGTCCAGAACGTCGACATCAGACAAAACGTCCTCGGACGAATCCTCGGCATCGCTGCCGTCCACGTCGAAACGGCCGGTGGTGGCCAGACCGAGGTCAGCCTCCAGTACGTCGACGAAGACGAGGCACACCATCTCAGACGCCAACTCCGGAGCGGTGCGAGTGCCAGCGAGTCCCCATCTACCGAGGCGACTACCCTCGAAGACCAAGCGAACGCTCCCGAGGGGGAGACGGCCGAGGACGAAGAACTCCTGTTCGAAATTCAGCGACACGAACTCGTGATCCTGAGCGTGTTCACCATCGATCCGGGGGCGAGTTTGCTCGGCGGCATCGCACTCTCGTTCGCGAGCGGCTTCGATCCCACGACCTTGCTTCCCGCCGATCGTCTCCCGGAACTTCCCGGCCCGGCGACCGGCCTGTTCGCACTCGCATGGGGGCTTTTCCTCTTCCTGCTCGCTGCCTGGATCATCAGCGCGGCTCTCACGTTTACCAGATACTACGGCTTCCGGCTCACTCGCGTCGACGACGAACTCTACTACGAGCGTGGCCTCTTGCAACGGTACAGCGGGACGATCCCCCTCGAGAAGGTCCAGACGCTGACGATCACGGAGTCGATCCCCTTCCGGTGGTTCGGCTACGCCGCGCTGAGCGTCGAGACGGCCGGCTATGCGCCGGGCCAATCTGACTCCCGCGGAACCGAGTCGGCGATTCCCCTCGCCGACGCCGACCGCGTGGCCGAACTCGCACGCGCGATCGAGCCGTTCGGAGCGATCGATCTCGAGTCGCCGCCACGACGCGCTCGAGAGCGGTACGCGGTCCGATACCTGCTCGTCGTCGGTGTCGTCGTCGGCATCGCGTACGTCGCTTCCCGCTATACGACCGTCGTCCAGCGGTGGTACCTCCTCGCCGTCCTCGCCGTGCTCGCCCCGATCGCTGCGCATCTGAAGTGGTCGAACCGCGGCTATCACGTTGGCGACCGGTACCTCCTCACGCGAACGGGATTTTGGCGGCGAACGACGAAGGTCGTTCCCTACTACCGAGTCCAGGCCGTTCTCCACCAGGCGACGATATTTCAACGTCGGCGTCGACTCGCCAGCGTAACGGCTGATACCGCCAGTTCGGCTTCCCTCCTCGGACGGACCGCAACTGCCCACGACGTGGACGCGGATCGCGGCCTCGAGTTACAAACCGCCATCGAGGAGCGATTACAGGACCGACTCCGGGCGCGCAAACGCCAGCGGACGGTCGATCGGTGGTTTCAGGAACCGACGAATCCGGAGAACGAGTCCTCCGAGAGCGACGGTCCCACCTGAGGGACCGAAGCGAGTGACTGTTTGCTCGAGGAGACGTCGCGTGCGCCCGACTCAAAAACGGCCACGGAACGTGGGTTCCGACACTCGACCGCCCGCCGGCGTGTATCGCCCACGCTGTTTCGGAACGACCGGGAGCGAGCCGGATCCGTTCTGCTGGACGGGCCGCCGATGTACGGCGACGACCCGAGTCGAGGGCTCAGTAGGTCAGGCTCATCCCGCCCTCGTGGGTCATGTCGCCGCCGTTGAGGTGCTTGCTGTGAGTCGAACAGCCCATCACGAACAGGTTCGCGACCTCGTAGGGTTCCATCAGTTCCTTGACCCGAGTGTCCTCGAGCATCACGTTCTCGACGACCTCGTCGACGGTCATCTCGCGCTGATCCGCCGTCTCGGGCAGCTGTTTCGCGACGAGCGCCGTCTTCACGTAGGCAGTACTGACGGTAAACGCTCGCGCCTTCCCCTCTCCCTCGGCAGCGATCGACTGCGTGAGCCCACGAAGCCCGAACTTCGTCGTGTTGTACGCCACCTTGTCCTGCGTCACGATGTGGCCGTGGACCGAGCACATGTTCCCGACGACACCCTTGCCGTCCTCGTTGTCCCGGAAGTGTGGCAAGCAGTGTTTCGTCAACACCAGCGGGGCGCGCTGCATGACGTCGTGCATCAGGTCGTACTTCTCGATGGGAAACGATTCGATGGGGGCGATGGTCTGGATCCCGGCGATGTTCGCCAGATACCGAACGTTGCCCTGCGCCGCTGCTTCGTCGACGATCCGCTCGAGGGCCGCGTCGTCGGTCAGGTCGCCGACGACCGTGACGAGTTCTCCCGGGAGCGACAGTTCCGCGGCCCGGCTCCGTGTCTCGGCGAGCCCGTCTTCGTCGCGGTCCGTCGCGATGACAGTCAACCCGTTCGCCACGAACGCCAGCGCGGTCGCCCGTCCGATACCGGAGCCGGCACCCGTCACGATCGCGACGTTCTCGGCGGTGTAGTGTGGGTCCTCGAGGACCAGGAGATCGTCCCGCGTGAGTTCTGACGGCCCGTACTTCGCCATCGCCTCTTCGACGGTCATATCGGCCATACCCGAATAGACGAACACGAGCGTGGAATAACTACCGCAGACGGAGACGCTCGGCACGGGGGGCGAACTCGATAGGGCTGCTGATCTCGACTCTGTGACGTTCCGTCAACGCGATCCGGTATCGATCCCCGACACTTTGTATAGCAATATACGATTTATGTGTGGTGGGCCGGACAACGTTTCAACGGTTCTCTGAGTAGTGGAAGTACCGATACACCGAACGTACGGCTCCTGGAGACGATACTGCATGGAACGTCAGAGACTGTCCGAATCAGAGGCAAACGTGTGTGCCACGTCTTTTCCCGGACTCGGTAAAAACCGCCCAGTAGCGCTCTGAGACGATTCCTGCCGTATCTGCCTGTGGGGCGATTTGCGTGATGCTATTCGATGGGTACCCAATTAGACCGTGAGACGCAGTCGTCAGGTCGTCTCGAGACGTTCAGAATCGGAGACGGAGATCACGACGAGTACACGGACCGCGGCGTACTGCTGGCGACCGCTTTCCAAGCGATCGATGCTGAGTCACACGAACGAGTCGATGACACTCGAGATCGACACACGAACTGACCGTCGCTACTGTCGCAACGCAACCGATGAGCGTGTCTACGACCGTACAGCGGAGTCCAGATCCCGATGGAGCTCCGGCAACCGTCACCTATCGGGGAACACGATCGCTGGGCAACGGTTCGTCGACAGCACTCGTGACAGGAACGGCAGAACGACGACTCACTGCAGCCGAGTCTCACCAGCAGGGTGCTCGCTCATCCGCGGGAGACACGCTGGCACCACCGCGGATATCGGTCGAATCCGCACCGACAGCTGGTCGGACGCCGATCCAGTGGATGATGGGCGCGCTACCAGGAGAGTGCGCTCGGTCGGACAACTGGGGAGAGATTGATCAGCTGGAATCAGGATCGGAGACAGACGGTCGCCAGTTCTCGAGCGACCGACGGGACCTCCGACGCACGCGACCGACCCTCCTCAGACGGTAGTTCCCGACCAACTCTGCAGAGCACTTGGCCGCGCGGCGACGTACTGTTTCTATCGAACGCGACGGTTGTCGGGCGAGCAGTCGGTCGCCCTGTTCGATCCTCGTCGGTGAGGCGAGGAGGGCTCTCGTATCGATCACTGCTCCCCCTTGTAGATAGATCCTAAACCGTAGACCCAGATTTTGATGAATGATATCCGGTTCTATAGGCCTGTAAGAGATGTTTATCTCTAATCTCAGGACTATTCATCACCCGTTAGGAGTGGTGTGAATCGACATAAACTCACTTAGATCAAACAATGGGTAGATTGAATATCACCGCGTTTGATGAGTGTCGTATGAGCGATTCGGCGGACACGTCTAGAACGGCTGTCAAAACCTACGTTCCGGCCTACCAGAAAGCGGAGTGGGAATCCCACGCCGAGGAACTCGACATGAGCCAGAGCGAGTTCGTCCGAACGATGGTTCAGGCGGGGCGTCAGGGGTTCGAATCCGACTCGGCGAAACCCGATTCTCACGACCCAGACCCTGGGGGTAACGGCCTCGAGACACAGGTCCTCGAGTTACTCGCCGCTGACACGTACTCGTGGGAGGAACTCCTCGAGGCGGTTGCCGACGACATCGAGTCGCGGTTGGACGAGACCCTCGAGGAGTTACAATCGAACAACCGAATTCGATACAGCGGTCGCCACGGCGGCTACACGACCGTCGACGGTGGTGGCGATGGCGACTGAGCCCGGAGCCGACGCGCCCTCGGACGTGACGGATCCAATCGAATACTTCCTCGACGACCAGCGCTATCACGGGAAGAGCGAACGGACGCTCGAGGCCTACGAACGCGTCCTCCGGCAGTTCGAGGCGTTCCTCGACGAGCGCTTCGACGTGGCGGCGGTCGGCGCGGCCCAACGGCGGGAGTGTATGGCCTGGATTCACTCGCTGCGCGGGGCGTTCGAATCCAGCACGATCGCGACCTACGCCTCGTATCTCAACCGATTCTACGACTACATGACTCGTGTCGGCGTCTTCGACGACAATCCGATGGCCCTCGTCATGGAGGAGATGTCCGAATCGATCGAGACGAACCCGACGCGACGGGACATCTCGGTCGAGGAAATGCGATCGTTCGTCGACTCCATCGCACATCCCCTCGAGCGGGCCGTCGTCGTTACGCTGCTGAAAACCGGGATGCGTGTCGGCGAACTCTGCAACCTCGATCTGCAGGATCTTCACCTCGAGACACCGGAGCTCGACCTCGAATGGACGGCCCGCGTCGGTCTCGAGCGCCGGCCGTCGTCGCTGTTCGTTTCGTCGAAGCCCGCTCGTGGCACGATCGTCAACGGCGAAGAGCGGGCAGCCTCGAACAAGCGAAAGCGGGAGACGGTGGTTCCGATCGATGCCGAACTGCGGCGTGTGCTCCTCGAGTGGCTGGCCATCCGGCCGGATACGGTCTCGGGGGCACGACCGCTCTTTCTCGACACCCGCGATTCGTGGGGCCAGCGGCTCACGCCCTCGGACGTGCGCTATATCGTCGAGAAACACGCTCGAGAGCGCGGCTGGTACCGGACCGGCGGTGGCACCCAGGAGAACGTCACGCCCCACTACTTCCGGCACTTCTTCACGACCCATCTTCGGGACCGAACCGGTGATCGAGGGATCGTCCAGTACCTCCGAGGCGATGTCGCCGGCGACGTCATCGATACGTACACCCACAACTGGGGCGACCGCGTCCGGGAGACCTATCTCGAGTGTATCTATTCCGTGACTTGATCGCAGGCGAAACGACACGATCGACGACTGCGGTATCGGCGGCTTCGCACCGGTGATTTGCCCGACCTGTCCGGGTCTATCCGTGTGTGGGTGATTGGTTTACTACGAATGTACTCACCGATACTGTCTCAGATCTGCCTTGTAAACCATATATCGCTATAGCAATGTCGTCTATCCAGCGAGCATTTCAATCAGCCGACGACGGTCGCACTAATCGACGAGCGACGTCATCTCACAGGAAAGCACCGTCGTCTCGTCGTCTTTGATCACGTCGACCTGGTAGCGAACCGTGCCAGTGCCCGGTGCATCGGGCGTCCGCTCCGTCTCGAGGACCTCCCGCTCGACTCGAATCGTGTCGCCGATGAAGGTCGGCGCGGTAAAGCGGAGGTCGTCCATGCCGTAGAAGGCGACGACCGATTCGCGCTCGAGCGTGCTGCGGGTCTGCCAGATCAGGCCCGTCGCGGCCGAGAGGACGAGCATGCCGTGAGCGATCCGCTCCCCGAACGACGAGTCGGCCATGCGGGCACCGTCGGTGTGAAGGTGATTGAAATCCCCCGAGACACCGGCGAAGTTCGTTACGTCGGCCTCGGTGATCGTTCGGCCCTGAGTGACCATTCGATCGCCGCCCGCAGTCTGCTCGAAGAAGCTCTCGGCGTCGGCATCGCTCGTCGAACTCATCGGCTGGTCCCCCCAGTGACCCACATCGAACTCCGGGCGGCGGTGCGTTCGATTCCGGCTCGAGTTGCTCCGTTCAGTCGTCGATTTTCGCCGTCTACCCGATTCGCGACAGTCGGTGTCCGATCGAACATACCCTAGACGCGATGCTGGCTCCGATAATAGTTGTGGCGACGGTTTGGTCCCGATCGCTATCGTCCGACCGCGAGTTCCGTCTCGAGGTCGGTCCCGTTCAACAGCGAGCGAACGAAGCCGGTCGTTTCGGTCGTCTCAGCCGTATTCTCGAGCAACACCGTCTCGCTCGGGAACAGCTGTTCACCGAGGAGCAAGCCGTGTTCGCGGGCCGTCGAGCCGGTGACGGTCAGGTAGACGCCGAGCCCCGCATCGGCGATGGCGGCCTCCTCTTCACGGCCCTCCTCGGGGTAGCGAAAGTCGATTCCATCGAGTGCCCGCGTTCCCAACACCGCCTGAACGAGCCGCTCGTATCGCGGCTCGATACACAGCGGCCCTTCGTAACTCTCGAGGAAGTTCCGGTCGATCGATTCCGCCGACGGTGCGACTGCGGGCGTCGCCAACAGCGTATGATAGACCGTGTCTCCGAGACCAGTGACGACCTGCACGTCGGTATCGGAGGGGTTGATCCGGGCGTTGACGTCGGCGATCCGATCGAGTGGCTCCGGTCGGAGTTCGACCACCTCCTCGAGCACCAGATCGGCGCTGTCGAACCCGAGCGCGAATTCGTGAGTCCGAAGGGATCGGAACGGCTCCTCGCGACCCACGAGCTGGATCGCCACCCCGTCGGGCGCACCCTCGAGGTCCGTCAGCGGGATCGTAACGCTATCGAAGACGATCCGGCGCGGTTTCCCGGCGCGGTCGTCCCGAAGCAGCGTGTATTCCGGTTCGGTCGGATCGTCGACGGTACTGTAGGCGGCGAGACGATGATACACGTCGTTCCCGTCGGCGTCGATATTCCCCTTCGTGAGTGCCTTCTCGTGACGAAGCGTCGACGTAATGTCGTCCGCGAGTTCGGGGACATCGAGGCGGTCCGCGATCCGATCGAGTACGGACTCGAGCGGTCGCCCCTTACGTGGAACAGCGATCGGTATCGTCTCGCCCATCGACCGATTCTCGACTGGCGACGGATAAACGAGTTGTGTTTCCGGACTCCCCTCCGTCGACGGTGGTGGCGGTCCCGATCAGTCCGAGAACATCGAACCGAGCTGGTCGCGCCACTCCTGGATGTCCGTTACGTCCGCGTGCACGTCCTCGAGCTCCGCTTCGACGGATTCGATGTCCTCCTCGACTGATTCGACGTCTTCCTCGATGGATTGGACATCCTCTTCGACGGAGTCGACGTCTTCCTCGATGGATTGGACATCCTCTTCGACGGAGTCGACGTCTTCCTCGATGGATTGGACGTCTTCTTCGACGGAGTCGACGTCTTCCTCGACGGATTGGACGTCCGCTTCGGTCTCCGAGAGATCGTCCGCAACCGTCTCGAGATCTGCTTCGAGTTCGTCGATATCGTCGTCGACCGTGTTCAGGTCCGCTTCGAGAGTGCTGTTCCAGTCGGTCAGATCAGTGACGTCGGCTTCGAGTTCGTCGACGTTCGATTCCGTTCCCTCGAGCCGGTCGTCGATCGACTCGAGGTCCGCTTCGAGCGCGTCCATTTCGGCCTGGACCTCCTCGATGAGCTGAGCGCCGGTGCCGTTCTCCTCGAGGAATGTCTCGAGTGCGTCGGTGTAGGCCGCGACCTCCTCGACGCGGGATTGAAGGTGTTCGACTTTCGCGATATCGGGGCCCGCGGGTTCGAGATCGAGCTCGGACCGAATCGCCTCGAGATCGTTGTCGTCGATCGTCCCCTCGCGAATCTCGGTTGCGAGACGGGATGCGATCGACCCCTCGAATTCGGGATCGGGGGTCGCCACCGTCTCCGTATCGGTGGCGGGCTCACCGCCTTCGTCGGTCGCGGGTGTCCCCTCTTCCTCCGTCGTGTCGGCTACGGAGTCGGAGTCCGGATCGGCCGACGCTTCGATCGTCTCCTCGGATTCGGCTTCGGGCTCCGGTTCGGAGGACTCGGATTCGGGTTCCGGCTCCACTGACTCGTCGTCGACGGGTTCATCCACCGTCTCGACGGTCTCAGACTCGGTTTCCTCCTCCTCGTCTTCGTCGAGTGTGGCTGCCGAATCCTCGAGATCGAGCTCGATTTCGGGTTCGGGTTCGGATTCGGTGTCGTCGGTGGCGTCGGTGTCGGTTCCGAGGTCGATCTCGTCGTCGGTGGCGTCGGTGTCGGTTCCGAGGTCGATCTCGTCGTCGGTGTCGTCGGTGTCGGTTCCGAGGTCGATCTCGTCGTCGGTGTCGTCGGTGTCGGTTCCGAGGTCGAGGTCGACCGTGGGCTCCTCGTCGTCGTCCGGTTCCGGAATCTCCTCTTCGTCGAATCCGAGATCGATATCCGGCGTGTCGTCCTCCGCTGCCGTGTCGTCTGCCTCGTCGTCGACCGGATCGGGATCCGTATCGACATCGCCGAGATCCAGGTCGAGTCCGCCCGACTCCTCTACTGTGGTGTCGTCGGTTTCGGCCTCGTCTTCGAGGCCGGGAACCGAGTCCGACTCTCCGGAAATCATGTCTTTGACGGGCTGGTTTCGATCTTCCGAGACGATATTGTCGATCACCCCGTCGTCGACTTCGTCGGCCTCTCCCTCGCTATCGGTGCCGGCGTCGCGTTCGACGATCGTCGGTTCGGTGAGGAACTCGGCGGCCTGGCTCTCGTCGTCGATCTGGATGCCATAGACCGTCTCGAGTTGTTCGTCGGGTTCGAGCGTCGCGGTAAACTCGACGTGATGGTCCTGAAACGCGGTCCAGTCGTCGCTGTGATAATCCGGATGAAACCCGACTTTGTCCATCGGGAACGATTCGGGGATTTCCTCCGAGAGCTGAAACGTTACTGGATTCGGGCGGTCCGACTCGATCTCGAACCGGATCGCAGGGACGGGAAAATCGTCCGCAGCGAACGTCTTTCGGACGGCTATCCCGTCAGTACTGACCTCGATCACGTCGTCCGTGTCGGCGGTACTACTCATATGAGATCAACGTTACCATACTGTTATAAATTGTGTGGACGGATCGTCTGTCGGGACTGTCAGCGTTACAGGTCGGTTCGATCCCCGATCTCGACGATCTCGAGGCGCTGTGGATACTCGAAACTCTGTGCGTGGTGATGGAGCGCCGTCGGATCGGCGGTTAGCCCTTTCCACATATCCCAGTGGCTGGGCAGGAGTCGTTCACACTCGAGGGCAGCGGCGCACTCGATGAGCTGGTTCTCGTCGTTGTACCAGCGGGTCCGTTTCGGCTCGCGGGTCCGTTTGTCGAGGATCTGTCCGACGGTTCCGAAGGCGAGTGCCGCGAGGTCGATCGCGTACTCGTCGCCGATTCGCTCGAACTCCTCGCACGGCTTCGTGTCGCCGCCGTGGAAGAACGTCCCTGCCTCGTGTTCGAAGACGTAGCTTACGGGATGGGTCGCGTCGGGATCGGACGCTTGCTCGACGTGGATCGTAAACTCGCCGACCTCGATCGTGTCGCCTTCGGTGACTTCGGTCAACTGGTCGTCGGTGACCGCCCACTCGTCGGTCCACGCCTCCTCCTCGCGGGCGACCGCGACGCTGTCGTCGGGCGCGTACAGCGTTGCGCCGGTGTTCGCGAGGATCGGTGCCTGGCTCGGCCCGTGGACGTGGTCAGTGTGTTCGTGGGTCACGAGGACGGCGTCGGCTTCCTCGACATCGTCCGGATCGAACGGGACGGGGATCATGCGGACCGTTCGCGGCGGGTCGCCGAGGCCGACGTACGGATCGATATAGATCGTCGTTCCGCCAGTCCCCTTCAGGATGAAGCCGTTACAGCCGAGATACCAGATCGAGACGCCCTCCGGATCCGTTTCTTCGACGTCGCGGACGAGCCAGTCGCCCCAGTCGCTCCGAGTCATACCCGACGATGCGGCGACCGACTGGGTAAGTGTTATCCTCTCCGACGGTACCCGGTATCGCCGACCTCAACGGATAGCGCGGCACACTCGAAGCGACGCCCGACGATCCGCCGCCACAGCCGATAGCGGGAACTGCGACGGGCTGTCGGACGCTCGGTCCTCGAGCGTATGACGCCCGTACTGGTGGTCTCGACGGCACCAGTGGCCGCCCCCATACGGTTTGCTGTCCCGATCTCCCGGTGGGTCCGAAGGGGGGGTCCCGGTCCCATCGGCACTGACGGACAGGAGACCGTCTCAGTCGCCGGCGACTCGTTCCCGGACCGGAGCCAGTCCGCGAAGTGCGGAGTGGCGCTCGTCGGAGACTCGGCCCGACTCGGCGTCGTAGCCGACGAGCGTCGCGTCGTGCAACACCGGGAGGTGGACGTGAACCAGCGATGCCAGTACCTCGTCGACGCGCTCTCGGGGGACCGCACGCTGGGTCGTCTCGGCCTCGCGAACCGCGACGTCGCGAGCGAGCGTTTCGGTCGCGATCGGGTGGAACTGGTCGTCGAGTACTGCGAGGATCGTCCGTCGGCGTTCGTTGGCGAGGGCCCCGAACATCGTATCGAGTTCGTCGGCGTCGGCGGTATGATCGCCCGTGATGACCGCTTCGAACGCGGACTCGTCGAACACCGGATGGTCGGCCGTCCGGATCGTCTCGTCGTCGCCTTCCTCGAGCAGGCCCGCGTCCGTCAACTGCGGCAGGAGCCGGTGATGGAGGTCGACGAGCGCCCGCTGGTGGTCGCCGTCAGTGATCGCGGCCAGGGGTTTGTCCGATATTACTGCGGCGAGTTGGTACCCAAGATCGTGTTTCCCGACACCCTCCGGCGACCCTTCGTGGACGAGTCGGACGGCGGTCCGTCGGCGAGCGTCGGCGAGGACATCGAACGGCACCTCGCGAGGAGCGGCCGGCGATCCGCTCGGAACTGAGTTATTCATCGACTACTGGTCGGCGTCTAGCGTGCAAAAGGACTCTTCCAAATCACTTTGGAAACGTCGAATTATATCTCCCAATCAGGGTGATATTCAACCATATAGTACCATTGTCGTTCGAACGGAACGGTGAACTCCCGTCTGCTGTCTAACCCTCCGATTCAGCAGACCGTCATGAGCAACGACGCTCGCCGGGGTTGAAAGCGTGACGACCGTCGAAAGGTGCACGAGATCCAGTGCGCTACCAGGTACCGTGGAACGTGTCGAACGAGAGGCTGTCGAGGGGTTCGTCGCCGACGGCGATCCGGTATTCGCCGGGGGTGAGCATCGGTTTGTGGAACTGCGGGCCGTCGTCGGTCGTAATTCGGGGACAGCCGGTGTTGACGAACGCGTCCATATCGAAATTTCGGAGGCGGTCCGGCGTCACTTCGTCCATCGTGATGAGGTAGGCGTTATCGTTGTCGTCGAGAATGTCCTGTGCCATCTCCCAGCGACCCTGTCCGATCTTGGTACAGAAGATGACGCCCCACTTCTCGGCGTCCATCGCGCGGTGGATGGCACCGTAGCGCTGTTTCATGAACTTGTCCGTGTCCGCGACGGTAACGACGTTGTTGACCGGATCCGCGATGACGACGTGCTTGTCGGGGTGTTCCATCGCCAATCCGAGTGGATGGAACTTCCCGCCGCCGACGTATAGCACCTGCTCCGCGGGGACGTCTGCGCTCGCGTAGTTACAGCCCAGTACCTGTCCCTCGTGGGTCAGTCGCTCGTCACCGCGACGGCTCTGAACCTCGTAGCCCCGCTCCTCGAGGAACTCGGTCATCTCCTCGTACCGGTTCATGTGCTGGGCCGTGGTGACGAGGCCGACGCCCTCGGTCTCCTCGGGGGGCTCTAACGTGTCCAGTGCCTCCTCCATGATCGGCGTGACCTCGACGTTCGAGAACAGCGGCACGTAGATCACCTTGTCCGTGTCCTTCATCGGCGAGTGACCGAAGTGAACGAACACGTCGGTCCGCTTCATCAGATAGGTGTCCAGATCGCAGGCACCGTAGCAGGGCTGTCCCGAGAGCATGAACGTCACGTCGTCGTCGGCCAGCGCCCGAAGGTCGTCCGCGACGGCTGGTCCCCGTCGTTTCAGTCCCTCGGGGAACTGCAGTCCGACTTTCGTCGCGTCTCGCTCCTCGATCGCATCGACGATCTCCTCGAGTTCGTAATCCCATTCGCGATCGTGCTTGAGACGCATTCCCGTATTCCGGAGGTCCCCCTCGGTGTACTCCGACTCCTGACTCATTGGCCGTCCTAACGGCCACGGACGTATATACTGCACGTTGTTTCGAGACACAGAAATACGGCACGCAGCGTCGAATTTCGGTCCGGCGTTCCGGTCACCAGGCACTCGGCGGGCGATCGTGGAACGCGCTCGAAAACAGGTGGTCGTCGTCGTGGAGGCGACCACGGTGGTATCGACACGACGGTTCGGACGCCACCCGAAGAGGCGTTTCGTCGATTCGGTCCACCAGTTCGTTCCCCGGTGGGAAAATGCGGTCGGACAGCGAGTTCGTTTTTCGTCCCAACAGTCATAGTACTGGAGCGTAAACGGAGTACTAATGTCAGCGGAACAGGCCGCAGACGGCTATCTCTTCGACCTTTACCGTCGATACATCGGTGAACCGGAAGACCGGACGGACGTCTACGTCGGGTTCGGGTTGTTTCTCGGCGGAATCGGGCTCGCGATCGTCGGACTCCTGCTCTTTCTGTGGGGCAATACGTTCGATGCGCGATCCGTCGGCTACTTCGCGTGGGTCGGCCCCGCATACGCCCTCGCGATGGTCGCACTTCCCGTCGCGATGCTCGGAATCGTCGTGTTGCTCCCCTCGGAACGACGAGTGTTGTACATCTCGATCGCCGGTGCCGCCGTCACGATCGCTGCAGTCGTCGGCTTCCTCGTCGCCTATCCCAAAGACTGGAACGGCTACGGCAACGACTACACCGTCCAGGTCATCGCGGTCTACGCCGTCGGCCTCGCCGGTATTACCGCGTCGACCGGTGCCGCACTGATCGCTCACTACCTGGATATGGCACAGCGAGTCGAGGCAGTCGAATCCGACGCCGACGAGACGGACGACGAACCCGACGTGAGCGACGCGGAGGTCCAACGGGACATCGACGAGGCGATGGACGACGTCGAACTGTCGTGGGGCGGCGTCGAGAAGACCGAACACACGCGACTGAGCTTCGACGAAGACAGCCTCGACGACGTCGACGTCGATAGCAGCGTCGGCACCACGACCACCCGCTCTTCGGGCGTCGACGCACAGGTCGCCGGTCTCAAAGGGATGAAAGGCGGCGAGACGAAGCAGACGACCTCGAGTTCGACGGTCGACGATCAGACGGCGAAACTCAAGGAACTGCGCGAGCAGCAACGAGCGGAGGAACTGGCGACCGCCGACGACGATGGTGCCGTCGACACGTTGGGGAAACCGTTCCAGAACCTGCTCGAGCGGTTCCGTACCCTCCTAAAACGTAATTAACGACCAAGGGGCTGGATAAATATCGTATTAATCTGTCTTCCCGCGAACTGGAATTAACTCACATAGATTTATAATCCGTCGGTGGCCTTGCCCACATATGGCCAAAGGCCTAGACGTCGGAACGATGAACATTCTGTCGGCACAACAGGATGGGAACGATACGGTTTTCGTGCAACAGCGTAATTCGTTCGTCGAGATCGAATACTCGGATATGGCCGAGCAGATGCTCTCGCGAAGCGAAGTACTCCACATTCGCAAAGACGACAAGGTATACGTCGTCGGCGACGACGCGCTGAACTTTGCGAATATTTTCAACAAGGAGACCCGCCGTCCGATGAAACACGGGATCCTCTCGAACGACGAGCAGAGCGCGATCCCGATGATGAAACTCATCATCGAGCAAGTCGTCGGCGAGCCCGCCTATCCGGACGAGAAACTCTACTTCTCGTCCCCGGCGGACCCGATCGACTCCGATCTCTCGACGCTGTACCACCAGAAGACGATCGAGTCGTTCCTCGACGACATGGGGTACGACTCCGAACCGATCAACGAAGGGATGTCCGTCATCTACAGCGAGCTCGCGGACAACAACTTCACCGGACTGGGGATCAGTTTCGGTGCCGGGATGACGAACGTCTGTCTCTCCTACTACGCGGTGCCTGTCATGAAGTTCTCCGTCGCTCGCGGTGGCGACTGGGTCGACGAGCAGGCCGCCCGCGCGACCGGGACGCCCGTCGACAAGGTCACCTCGATCAAGGAAGACGACTTCGAACTCGACTTCACGACCGACGTCGGCGGCGTCGAGGGTGCGCTCTCGATTTACTACGAGAACCTGCTCGACTACGTCATCGAGAACATCGTCAAGGAAGTCGACGAGGAGGACGTCGAAGAAGGGCTGGACGTCCCGGTCGTCGTCACCGGCGGGACCTCGAGTCCCGACGGCTTCGAGGCGCTGTTCCGTGACCACCTTTCGGAAGCGAACATCCCGTTCTCGATCAGCGGCGTCACGCACGCGAACGAACCGCTGTACAGCGTGGCACGTGGTGGTCTCGTCGCGGCCCGCTCCGACGAGGACATCGACCACGAGGACGCGGACGAAGAGGCGGAAGCGGCGGCCGCAAACGAATAACCGTCGGCTCCGCGGCGCTCGTTTTTTCGACGGCGAGTTCCCGAAGTGACGACTCGAACGTCAGCTGGTCTGCTGGAACGCCTTATCGGCGTAACCGCGAACCGCCTTGCGGTTGACTCGCCACCGACTGACAGGAGTTGGTCTCAGCCCTCGGCGGAGTCCTCGTAAAACCGGTTGAACGCGTCCCGCCAGGACTCGGTGTCCTCACCGGCCGGCTGGTGTTCGACGGGGATATCGGCGAACCCACAGCGGGAACACGTGATCGTCGACACGTCCCCGAGCGAGAACTCTTCGATGGATCCCCCACACCGTGGGCACTCGTCCATACCTGTAACTGTCACGGGGAATCCTTAACTCTATTCGAACCTGTCGTGAAACCGTACCGTTCGATCTGGGAGTTTCCCATCGTCGTTCCAGGTCGACCGGTTCCTCGACGACCCGGATCCCTCGGTCGATGGTGTCCACTCGGATCGGTCGGTTCACGCATTTACGAACCTTTTTGCACGTCATTCGTGTATTCGACGGCAATGAGACCGTCGTCCGCTCGCGCGATCGGCTGTCACCAGTCCGTGACTGTTCTCCGTCGCTCTCGAGACCGTCGGACGCGAGGAATCGATCGCCGTCGTCGGCCGAGATGAGCGGGCTCTCACGACGGACCCTCGCCCGGCGACTCGAGTCGATCGCGGACTTCGAGGATCCCTCCGTCTCCCTCGAGCAGTATCTGACGCCGGCGGAGCTCGCCGCCCACATCTGTCATCTGGCGGGGTTACAGGACGACCTCGACCGACAGGTCGTCGATCTGGGAACCGGGACGGGAATGCTCGCGATCGGGGCGGCACTCGCCGGTGCCGATCGGGTTGCCGGCATCGACGTCGATTCCGACGCACTCGAGTTGGCTCGTCGGAACGAACGGGCAGCCGTCGGCGAGAGTGGTGATACCGACCGCGCGCTCGCGTGGCTCCGCGGGGACGTTGCCCGCCATCCGTTTTCGATCGCCGATGCGACGGTCGTCTCGAATCCCCCATTCGGCGCACAGCGTGGAAACAGGCACGCGGATCGGGCCTTCCTCGAGACGGCCAGCGAGATCGCGACGGTTTCGTACACGATTCACAACGAAGGAAGCCAGCCGTTCGTCGAGTCGTTCGCCGCCGACGAGGGCGGGGACGTGACACACGCGTTCCGCGCGGAATTCCCCATCGCGAAGCGGTTCGCGTTCCACACCGAGACACAGGAGGCCCTCGAGGTCGAAGTGTTCCGCATCGAGTGGGGGTGACGGGCGATCAGCCGGGACGGAATCGGGGCCCGAAACGACCGCCATTGCTGCCGGCGATGCGCCGGAGGCTGGCACCGACGAGATAGCCAAGCACCGCAAGCGGAAGACCGACGACGATTGCCGCACCCGTTCCGTCGGCAATCGCTTCCGGAAGCGAGACGACCATCGTGAACTGTTCGACCGCGTACACGGTTCCGTACCGGCCGAGTCCGATGCCGAACGGGACGCTGGCGACCAGCGCGAACGTCGGGAGGAATCCGGACGTAATGGCGGCGCTGAGCGCGCCGATGCCGACGAGTAGACAGGCCGCGACCGCGACCTCGACGTGGAATTCGGCCCCGGTCCACGTTTCGACGACGAGGTCGGCAACGCGGTCACTGCCAATCGTCGTCCCGGCCCCCACTGCAACCGCGAGCCCGAGTACGGCTGCCAGGAGAACGGTGACCATGGATCTGTCGAGTCGATTGCCGACGAGCCAGGACGGTACCGCCGAGACGAGCGAGCGTCCCGATTGGTGTAGCTTTCGGAGTCCGCTATCGTCAGATGACATCGTTCTAACTACTCACTCTGATCACAAAAAAGTATGTGGAGAAATGAGCCCGGAAGATCGGGATCAGCCGACCGTATCGTAGGTCTCCTCGCTCGCGATCGCGACTCGAGTGCCCTGGGCACTCGCGTAGATCGTTTCGTTCTCGCGTTGGAAGGTGAGTCCGCCCGCCGACGCCGTTTCGTTATCGTTCGGGAGCGGCGTCGTGACGGTCTCGGTTTCGCTCGAGTCGACCGCGAGGACGAACGTGTCGTCGGCGGAGTCGATCGTCACGTTCCGCCCGGCGATCTCGGCTTCCGCTCGTGATTCGTTGGATTCGTACGCGAGTTGGCGGTCGTCGCCGTCCTCCCACAGCCAGACCTGATAGACGGTCTCGTTGCCGACGGGTTCCCAGCCGGTCCGTTCGACGTGGACGGTCTCTCGCCAGCCGGGGCCGCCGACGGCGACCGTCTCCTCGCCGGTAAAGGCGAGTCGCTGGGTACTGATCGCCTCGAGCCAGATCTGGCGTCGCTCGCTGGCGACGACCACCCCGCTTGCCTCGAGGCCCTCGTCGCTCTCGACCGCGTCGATGCCGATCCCGGTGACGAGTCCGTTCGGGACGCCTTCGACGTACTCGACGGTGTAGTCCTCGATCTGGACGGCCGCGTCCGACGACGCGCTCGCGTCGTCGACGACGAGGAAGTTGGCCGGGACGGCGATGCCGGCCAGAAGCGCGAGGATTCCGACGACGGCGAGGAACGCGACTCCCTTGGGGGTCAGGGCCGACAGCCAGTTCGACTCGCGGGCGCGCCGTCGGCCGCCACCGACGATCTCTCGAACGCGGTCGAGCCGAGCCGTGGTGGGGCCGTCGTCGCGACCGCTGCCTGCGAGCTCGAGCGGTCGGACGACCGAGGACGCCCCGTCGTCAGTCGGCCCCGGCGGTGGTGCCGTCGACCCCGCGAGCAGGCCCTCGATCCGTCGGGGGAGGAGGGGAGTCTCCGAGGCGGTCATCGAGAGGGTAACGACGAGCGCGAGTACCGAGACGATGGCGACGCCGGGGCCCTGAAAGAGGATGTACGAGTTCTCGCCCCCGAACCAGTAGATCGCCCACAATCCCTTGGAGAACCCAAAGAGGAGCACAGCGAGCCAGAGTCGGAACGGGTTCGGGCGGGTCCCCCGCCGCTTCAGGAGCGCGATTCCGAGGACGAAACCCAGGAAGAGGCCCAGCGCGTGGCCCTGGATGGCGATACCGGCCCAGGAGGGTGCCGAGGGTGGGCTCGGCTGGGCGGTGTAGGTTCGAATCGGGTCCTGCAGCGCATAAAAGAGCCGCAGGACGACGCTCTGGACGCCTAGCGTGGCGACGATCGTCACGATCGGATAGTGGACGATGGCGAACCCGGCGAAGGCGAAGACGACGCCCGAGAAGCCGATCACGGGGCCGAGCGCGAACAGACTCGTCACCAGCCCGATGGCGACGACGGCCAGCGGGAAGAGGACGAACGCCCGAACCCGCGGATCGGCTCGCCACGAGTCGGGCCGCTGTGGGTCGCGCTCGTCCGGATAGTGACCCCAGGCGTACTCCGCCAGCGGCGCGACGACGACCGTCCCGGCGAGATTACCGACGAGATGGCCGGGGCCGGCGTGAGAAAACGACGCCGTCGCCATTCCCAGCGGGTAGAAGTACGACCAGGTGCGGTAGGGTATCGTCACCGGATCGCCGACGTTCGTAAGGCCATCCTGGACGAAGAGATAGACGGCGACGACGAACGCGATCACCACGAGCGTTCCCCACGGGATTCCGTAGACGAGTCGGGATCGGAGCACGTCGCGCCAGCGTCGCTCCGGCCGATGGACCCGCCTGACGATCGCGATCGATCCCACTAGCGCCGCGGCGACGAGGACCGACAGCGTGGCCGCAAGCGAGAGCATGTCCCGTCGTTCGAACGGGGGCGTATAGTGATTTGCCTTCAGGGAACGGCCGTCCAGCGGCGGCTTCGAAAGGTACAAGCAGCCGACGACCGGACTGGATGACATGGAACTGCGGGTCACCGAGAGCACCGACAACGAACTCTCGATCGAGATCGCCGGCGAGGATCACACCTTCATGAACGTGCTCAAGGGCGCGCTGCTCGAGCACGACGACGTGAGCGCAGCGACCTACGACGTCAACCCTGAGCAGTCGGGGGGCCAGACCGAGCCGATCCTGACGATCAAGACCGAAGGCGGCGCGGATCCCCTCGAGTGCCTCGAGGAGGCGGCCGTGACCGTCCGCGAGAAGGCGACGTCGTTCCGGGACGCGTTCGAAGCGGCCGCCTGATCCCTCCGACAGTCGATCGCAGCGCTCTCGCTGGTCTCGTATTGGCGCGAACCTATTCTCGCGGTTTTTTTATCGCCTCGACCCCGCCGTCGAGAGCGGTTAGCAGACGGTATAAAAGACGTAGATGTCGTCGTTCGGTGCGACGTGGACGTCGATCCCTTCGGCGTCGAACCCGGCCCGAACGGCGTCACCGAACTGTGAGGAGAGAAGCGCCCGAGCGATGTCGTCGGCGAGTGCCGACTCGTCGTCGTACGCTCCGATCGGCCGCTCGGAGAGGATCAGTGGCGCGCCGGAGACCCGTGCGTTACCGCATCCGTGATCGAACTCGCTGGCCCTCACGTCGTCGGGATCCCTGTCGGAGAACGCTTCCGCGACGAGCCGTCGGTTTTCGTACTCGGCGTAGTCCGCGAGCCCCTCGTCGTAGGATCGTCCCGCCGAGGATTCCCGTTCTCTCTCGAGTCGGTCGTGAATCTCGCCTTCCATCGCCTCGAGATCGAACCCTGCTGCCTCGGCTCCATCGCCCGGCGCTTCGGGCGGCGGTGGCTGGCCGATCCCCGGTAGCACCGAAAGCGGAACGATCCCCGTCGCGAACAGCGCGATGACGACGCCGACGACGGCGAAGAGCGGCAGATAGGGCTTTGCGACCTCGAACCAGCTCGGCGTGTCGAGATCCTGCTCGAGCCCCTCGTAGGTCCGTTCGACCCGCTCGAGGTCGGGATTGCCACAGCGGGAACACGGCGGGGTGTTCCGGACGTGTTCGCGGCCGCAGTTCGGACAGGCCCAGACGTACTCCGGCCCGGTCTCGACGGTTCCGGACGGGATCGGCTCGCCATCGCCGTCGGGATCGCTGTTGCTATCGCGTTCGCTCTCGTCCTCCGCTCGGACGATCGCCTTCTCGAAGGCGTTGTGACCGCACTCATCGCAGGGAGGATCGTTTTCGGCGTGCGGTTTGCCACACCACGTACACCGCCACTTCACTGCTAGACGTGGACGACCGCGTGGCAATAAGCGTACTGGATAGTCGAGACGATCGACCGTGAGCAGGAGTCCGACTTCGATGCCGTTCCTCGTCCCGAACTGACCGCGGGTCGGAGCGGTTTTTCCGCTTCGAGACCGTGGGCTCGGTTGCACGCTCCGTCCTCGAACGGATCCGCGTCGTCGCACCGGCCGTGGTCGACGACGTGGAACGGCCACACGTCGTTCTTCCGCCGGATACTGACCGGGACCTGTTGTCGTCGATTCGTCCACTATTCGATATATTCTCAGAAAGAGCTATATTCTCGTGAGAACTTACAGATATAGTGAAAAGAAGCTCCAACATCTTCGTTCGCGTCTACAATTCTAGAATAAATCCAAGTGGGGACACATCCGAAGCAGTCGGCTACTGGCTGATTACCATGGGTACTGTACTCGCACTCGTCGGAATCGCGTCGTTCTTCTGGGCATCGAGCTTTCCCCGTGGGGATCCGGCGTACTGGCAATACAGGCAGGCTGGTATCGCACTTGCCGCGAGCGCACTGCCGCTGGCGATGCTCGGGATGACGTTCCGTCTTCCACTCCAGCCGGCGGCTACCGTGATCGGTGGCGTCGGCGTGCTCCTCTGTGGCGCGGCGATCGGGTGGTTCCTGCAGTTGTATCCGAGTCAGTGGACGTTCGCGGGGCCGAGTTCGGTTCTGCTGACCTACACCGGCGGAGTGACGTTCCTGGCAGCGGGACTGACAGTCGTTCCCTTTGTGACCACTCCGACAGTTGCGACCCCCAATCAGAGCCCATCACGGCAGCCCTACTACGAACTCCACGAGGGAGACGGTGGGTGGACGTGGATCCTCTACGATAGCGTCGGCCACCCCCTCGCCGAAAGTACCGTCCCGTTCGACGAGCGAGCGGCGGCACGAGACGCGGTCACTGAACTCTCCGTCACGCTCCCCGTCGCCGGAACCGAAGTGACCGTCAGCGGGGTCCAGAACGAATGAGTACTCCGATTGGGTTCCTGTCGGCCGTTGCGATCGTGTTCGGACTCGTTTGGCTCTACGTCAACGGTTATACGTTCGCACCCGTCTACCGGAAGGCGTTTTATACGCTCATTGGACGGGCGAAAGACCCGCGGGTCTACGACGAAGGCACCGCAGTCGCTGACGGGGAACTGCCGGTGATAGACGTGCTACTCCCGGCGTACGACGAGAGCGAGACGATCGGCTACTCCATTCGTGCGCTGCGAGCGGCCGAGTACCCCACCGAGAAGCTACGTGTTCACGTCGTCGTCGAAGCCTCGGATCAGACCACTCGCGGTACGCTCTCTCAGCTCAAGCGCCGCTACGACTTTCGAGAGATCGTCGTCCCGCCGTCGTATCCCGGGACTCCGAACAAGCCACGAGCACTCAACTACGCCTTCGAACGGACGACCGGCGATATCGTCGGCGTCATCGATGCCGAGGACGTCGTTGCGCCGGAACTGTTCCGGCAGGTCGTTTGCGCGCTCGTCGACGGCGACCACGACTACGTTCAGGGACGACTCGACATGGAAAACGAGGACGATGGCCTGTTGAACACCCTGTTTAGGGGTGAGTACGGCTTCTGGTACGGGATGATCATCCCGAGTTACTTCCGCGTCGGCTATCCGGTGCCCCTCGGCGGAACGACCAATTTCGCGACGCGTGCAGTCCTCGAGGCAGCCGCAGCGAAACGGCTCGAGCGGTTCGGTTCCCCCTGGAACGACGCCGAACGCGAGACGCTGGCCGAAACGGGATCTGCCGGCGTCGTGCCGTGGGATCCTCGAAACGTAACTGAGGACTTCGAGCTCGGGCTCTTGCTCTGGGAGACCGGCTACAGTATGGCGATGGTTACCGCGGTTACTCGTGAGGAGTCTCCCATCGGACTCAACGGATGGGTACGGCAGCGGACCCGGTGGCAGAAAGGGAAGCTGTTCACCCTCTCCCAGCGACTCCGTTACCCGCCGGCAGGGATCCGCCGAAAGGTCCACATCTACACCCAGTCTGCGATGCCACATCTCGGACCGATCAACGTCGTCGGAATCTTGCTCGTGTTGATCTACGCGAGGTTGGTCGGATTCCTCGCGGCACCGGTCGTCGCTGTCGTCTTGCTGATCGGTCTCTCGATGGCCATTCAGCAGATGGTGATGCACACGGTCGGTTACTGGCAGGTCACCGATAACCGGGGATTGATCCGCATCGTACGGGCGACGATTACCTTCGTTAGCGTACCCCTGTACTGGGTGCTTCAGTGGGGCGCAGACGTTCGCGCGTTCGTCCAACTCGGGTTCGGCCACCTGGCGTGGGAGAAGACCAGCCACGAGGGACGACACGTGGACACGGCAGATCCGGCCGCAGTCGGATCCGTGCTGTCGATCGGTGGCTTCCAGGTCATCGTCGCCGAAACCGCCGACGGGTGGACGTGGATGGTGAACGATACCGACGACACCGTGGCCCAGGCGACTGGGCCGTTCCCCTCCGAGGCGGACGCGAGGGCTGGTGCCGAACTGTTCGGTGAGAGCCTAGCGATCGCAGTCGGCTCTGGATCCGTCTTCGAAATCGGGATGTCCGATCCCGGCTGGACGTGGCACCTCGTCGCTGACGAAGAGCGAATCGCCGTTGCGCCCACCCACCAGTCAAGCGTGGAGGACTCACTCGAGAGCGTCGGCCGAGTTCAGTCCGCCGCCGGTCTCGCCGTGCTCAGGGCAGACCCAACCCGAGAGCGTCAACCAGACACGTCGGAACGAGAACCTGAGCGTGTAACTCCAGTAGAGCCCTGAACACGGGCCGTTCCTGTGACGGAGCGACAGTTGTCGGGACCGATCCGATGCAACCGAGTCGGACTACAATCGTACCGGAACTCCCCGCTCGTCCAGGTACGCTTTGGTATCCTCGATGGAGTACTCGTCGAAGTGGAAGATCGAGGCCGCGAGGCCGGCGTCGGCACCCGCCTCGGTGAAGACGTCGTACATGTCTTCGGGGCCGCCACAGCCCGAGGAGGCGATGACCGGGGTGTCGACGGTGTCACAGACCGCCTTCGTCAACGGCAGGTCGTAGCCGTCTTTCGTACCGTCCTTGTCGATCGAGTTGACGAACAGTTCGCCCGCCCCGCGGGACTCGGCCTCCGCGGCCCACTCGAGGACGTCGATGCCGGTCCCCTCGCGGCCGCCCTTCTTCGTACACTCGAACCAGCAGGACTCGCCGTCGATCTCGACGTAGTGCTCGCCCCCCTCGTCGAAGCGCCGCCGGGCGTCGACGCTGATGACGATACACTGGTTGCCGAAGGCCGTAGCACCCTCGTTGATCAGTTCGGGCCGCTCGAGCGCCCCGGTGGTGATCGAGACCTTGTCCGCGCCGGCCCGCAGGGTCTCCTTGATGTCCTCGGTGGTGCGGATGCCGCCGCCCACTGTGAGCGGGATAAAGACCTCGTCGGCGACGCGCTCAACGACATCGAGCATCGTCTCGCGGCCCTCCGCGGAGGCGGTGATGTCGAGGAAGACGAACTCGTCTGCGCCCGCACGATTGTACGCGCGGGCCATCTCGACGGGATCGCCGGTGTATTTCAGGTCCTCGAAGTTGACGCCGGTGTAGACCGCCGGGTTCCCGTCCTCGTCGAGATCCACGTCGATACACGGGATGACTCGCTTTGTCAGTACCATGTGGTTGTTAGGCGAGCCTTCGCACCGGGGATAGTAAAGGGGTCTGGATCGGGCAACGGCTCCGTCCGTCGTGACGACGTTCGTGCTATCCCTCGAGCACGCGCGACCGAAACGCATCGACCGCCTCCGGAAGCACCTCGAGCGATGCCCGAACGCGCACGTAGTCACCGTACTCGCTGTTCAGCGAGGTGACGGCGTCGGAGTCGGTATCGGCCACTCGTCGCACGGACTGGTCGGTCCACTCGAGTCGCTGCCCCGTCTCCGCGAGTGCCAACGCCCCGGGCGATGGGTCGGTGAGTTCGTCTCGTGCCGTCTCGGCCGCGCCGATCGCGGTCTCCCGTTCGTCGCGGACGTCGGCGAGCGTTTCGGGGAGCGAGACCGAACCGTCCGCGATTCGGTCGCGAACGACCTCGAACGCCCGGAACGCTTGTTCGAACCGAACAGCGTGATAGAGGCCCGTTCCGAGGTCCCCGTCGCTCACTGCAGTCTCCATTCTCTCCCGCTCGTCCGTGACGGCACCACCGGTCCGCCAGAGGATGTGCTCGAGGTACGTCTCGTCGATGTCGCCGACGCCGATCTCGTCGAACCAGTCGTCGTCCTGTGCGGGAAAGGCGACGCCGTCGGCGTGGTCGACGCACCGCTCGAGCGCGCCGCGCAGGATCGACTCGAGATCGACCGGCTCCTCGAGCGTCGCCTCGTACCGATCGGCCAAGTGCTCCCAGCCGCTCGCCGTCGCCGCCGCGGACTCCAGGTCGGCGGCGGCCTCGCCCGTGTCGATGACGGTTGCGCTCCCGTCGAGCCCCCATCGCCGGAGGGACTCGACCGCCCGGTTGAGGGCAGCCTCGAGCCGGGAGTAGTAGAGGGCCGAGCGGAGCAGTTCGTCGTCGGTGGCGTTTCCGCGGTACGCGAGCGACGTGTGCTGATCGCGGACCCGCGGCTGGAGGTCGCTGTATTCGTCCTCGAGATCGGCGGTGAGCGTCTCGTCGTCGATGGCCGCCCACGTCGTCATCGCCTGCCGAGCGCTGGCACGGCCCCCTCGGAGATCACGAAGCGCGTGATACAGCGCTGGCCCCGTCGCGTCGGCCGCCTCGGCCCGGCTCTCGCCGGCCTCGTCGCGCGCGTCGGTGATCGATTCGCGGACGACGCCGTTCGGGACCGCCTCCGCCGTGAGCGGGTCGGGGATCGGTGCCACCAGTTCGTCGACCCGCTCGAGTGCGGTTTCGATCGCACTCGCGTCTGGCTGGACCGGAACCGGTCCGTCGATCCGCGGAGCGGGCGGCGAGAGGACGCTAGCGACTTCCGAGACGGGAAACGACCCGCTCGTTTCGTCGTCGATCCACGGGAGGCTACTGCAGCCGGCGACGGCGACCCCGGAGACCGCAGTGAGCCCGGCGAGGAACCGCCGTCGGTCAGTCGACTGCCGGTTCGACGGGGTCATTCGCGACTCCCTCCCTCGCTGTCGGTTGCGTTCGCGTCTCGGGAGTCGGTCCCGTTCGAGACCCGCTCGGATCCGTTCTCTCCCTCGATGATCGGGCCTCGACACGACGCGCTCTCGGAACTCGAGTGACTCGGTGGCGCGTCCTCGTACGACCGCTGGATACGGAAAACGACGACTTCCATCACGTCGGTATCTGCCTCACAGGGCGTCTTCGGGTCTTTCAGCGTGCGGCAGTACCGTCGATGAAAATCGCCGTCCGTCGCCTGAACGCTCCGCACGTGTCTGTGATAACAGTCGCCGATGGGGCGCTGATCGACGACGATCGATTCGGTCTCGAAATCAGTGTCGTCGACGAACTCGCGTATCTCGGCCGTTCCCTCGGCGTTCTCCTCGAGATCGATCCGGAGCGCATCGGCATCACCGTCGTCGATCAGGAAAAACGACCCGGTGTGTAGCGGCGGCCGATCCTCGTCTTTCTGCCGCTGGGCCGCCGCTTCGTTCGGGTAGACGAACGGTGCCCCGTCGGCCGAGCGCACGAACAGTACGTCGTACTCGTGAGTCGACTCGGACACCCGATCCGTGTCGTGAGCGGTCTCGCTGTCGCTGGTCGATCCGCCACTCCCGGAACACCCCGCAACCACCGCCGAAAGGCAACTACCGCCGGCAGCGAGTACCCGCCTGCGGGAGAACGTCGTGGAGGACATCGTCCACCGATGGTTACTCGAGCGATATATACTTCCGGATGACAGAACGGTCGAGGCGGCGTCTCCGACGCTCCGCTGTAGATGTCTTTAAGGGACCGAGCCGAGAAGAGGCACTCATGACGGACGATACCGCAACCCCCGCCGATGACGATACGGGAGCCGACGTCGGTCACGATCTCGAAACCGAACGAACGACCGCGCCGATGAGCGACTACTCGTCGCGAGCCGTCCTCGTCGGTGTCGTCGTCGCGCTCGTCGGCGCAGCGATCGCGTTCGGAATTCCGGTACTCGCAGTCGGAATATGAGTTAAAAGACGTACTCGTCGTCGTGGCCCATCATGCCATCGTCTTCCAGGCCGGTGCCGCCGGTCGTTCCCTCCTCTTCGTCCATCGGTCCACTGGTCTTGTAGGCCTTGATGCCCGTCGAGAGGAGGTCCTCGATCGCCTCCTCACGATTGACGAACTCGCCGCGTTCGACCATCTGGGCGATCTGCATCTCGAGGTGTTCCGGTATGGTGATCTCTACTTTCGGCATCTGATTCGGCTTTCGGCGAGGGGGTATTTAGGTTTGACGGGGAACGCACATCTACTGGGACAAATATGTGAACTATCGAACGTATTGCTGGCCCTCGAGGAGTACCGAAGGTACGGCGGGTGTTGTCGAGGCGTCGATTCGCCGCCCGGTTAGCGACTGCCCATCATCGAATCGATCGCGTCACGCAGTTTCGTCCCGGGCTTGGTCAACGTCTCGAGTTGCTGGCGCATCCGGCGCTGGTTGAAGTAACTGGCGAACGCGAGGATGGTCGGCGGCCAGAGGCCGACGAACGTGCCGAGTTCGCGCTCTCCCTGTACGAAGTAGTAGTATAGTGCGAGCCCGACCGATGCAGCCGACGCAATGAACGCGGGCCCCATCGCCTGTTCGCCGACCTCTGTCGTTGACTGTCCGGATATTTCCCGTTCCGTGAGCTGTTCTGTGCTAGCCATGCATCGGTAGTCTCGCCGAGACTGTACTAAGGGGTGGCGAGGGTTTCGCGGGACAGAGCCACGTTGTGACGCCGAGTCGATTCTTTCTCTCGGTTTCTGGCCCGACGCCGTCGGGCTAATTCCGGATTTCTCCAGCGGACGGATGTCGACCCGTGTGACAGTCGCCGATCGGAACTCGAATCGCCTCGCTCACGGCGAGTCGTTCCTCCGAGTTCGATCGAACACGAGGTGTCGGCGCACCGGCGAACGGATGGCAGTCGATGGCGTCACATCTACGTCCGTCGGGACGAACGCACGACCATGGATACCACTGACGTTACGGATCTCTACCAGGAGTTCGGCGACGACCGACTGCCGCCGGGACAGCGCGAGACCACCGCGTTTCCGGTCCTCTCGAAGGGGGGGCGGCCCGACTGGGATCCGGAGACCTGGGAGTTTACCGTCACCGGCGCGGTCGAGGAGGAACTGCGCTTCTCGTGGGACGAGTTCCGGTCCTTGCCGAGCGTCACCCAACGACAGGACTTCCACTGCGTGACCGGCTGGAGCAAGTTCGACTGCGAGTTTACGGGCGTTCCGTTCCTCGAACTCGCCGACCGGGCCGGCGTCGACGAGGATGCGGTCCACGTCATGTTCGCCGCGCTCGACGACTATACGACGGACCTCCCGCTCGAGGAGTGCATGCGCGAGGAGGTGTTGTTCGCGTGGGAGTTCGACGGCGAGCCACTTCCCGAAGACCACGGCGGCCCGCTGCGGGTCGTCACGCCCCACAGATACGCCTACAAGGGAGCGAAGTGGGTCGACGGCATCGAGTTCCTTACCGAACCCCAGCGGGGCTACTGGGAACGGCGCGGCTACTCGCAGACGGCCGATCCGTGGCAGGAAGAACGATACAGCTGAGATATCCACCGCGAACGGTCGTCGCTCGATCGGTCGGCGAATAGTTAGGCTGAAGGCCGGGCGGTCCTGACGTGCGGTCGATGGATCGATCGTCGGGCGATGGTCGACTGGCGAGTGAGGGTGAGTCGGCGGCCGGCACTGTCGACCTCGTCGGCCGGAGTCGCAAACTCGAGGGCGTCTCCTTCGGTGCGATTCTCGATGGCAGTGCCGAGTCGTGCGTCCAGTGGGCTACCCCCGACGGTCTCGAACTCGTCGGTCGGGGCGTCGCCGCCCGGTTCAGGGCCGGTGGCCCCGACCGATTCGATCGGATTCGATCGCAGGCCGGCCGAGCCTTCGATGGGCTCGAACACGAGGGGCCCCCGGCAGCCCGGCCGCGAGCGTTCGGCGGGTTTTCGTTTCACGACGGCCACGAGGCAGCGCCACCCTGGACCGGCTTCGACGCGGCGTCGTTCGTCGTCCCGCAGGTTCTCGTCGCTCGGACCGACGACGGGACGTGGCTGACGGCCGTCGGACCCGGCGAAGACGAAGCCGCCGACCGACTCGAGGACTGGCACGAGCGGCTGGCAGCCCTCCCGGCGATGCGACCGAGCGGGTCGACGCCGGGCGTCGCCGCGACACGGCGGACGACCTCGCCCGCGGACTGGTCGACCCAGGTCGAGACCGCACTCGAGCGGATCGCCGACGGCCGGTTGCGGAAAGTCGTCCTCGCGCAGGCCCTCTCGGTCGACCTCGAGGGGCCCGTCGATGTCCCCGCGACGCTCGAGCGCCTGCGCCGCCAGTATCCGAACTGTTATCGCTTTCTGGTCGGTCACGAAATCGGCGGCACCTTCTTCGGTGCACCACCCGAACGGCTGGTCTCGAAGCGCGGCGACCGCGTCGAGACGGAAGCGCTCGCCGGCTCGGTCCCGCGCGGCGAGACGCCGGCCGAAGACGACGAACACGTCGATCGGATGCGGGCGGACGCGAAGTTCCAGCACGAACACGGGCTCGTCGTGGACGCGATCCGTGAACAGCTCGCCCCGCTCGCGAGTGAACTCACCGTCAGCGAGCAGACGATTCGGCGGCTGGCGACCATTCAACACCTCCAGACGCCGATCGAAGCGAGGCTCGCGGGGGATCGGCACGTCCTCGAGATCGTCGAGGCGCTGCATCCGACGCCCGCGGTCGGCGGCGTCCCGCCCGACGCGGCCTGGGAGACGATCCGCGAGACGGAGGCGTTCGATCGTGGCTGGTACGCCGCACCCGTGGGGTGGTTCGACGCCGACGGCGACGGCGAGTTCGCCGTCGCCATCCGATCCGGCATCGCGGCCGACGGCGCGGTGACGCTCTTTGCGGGCAACGGGATCGTCGCCGACAGCGACCCGGCCGAGGAGTGGGACGAAGTACAGCTCAAGTTCCGACCGATCCTCGATGAACTCCGATCGCGGCCGAACCGATGACGGCACCAAACCGCGCGACGCTGTGGGGTCGCGTCCTCGTCGACGAACTGGCAAAGCAGGGACTCGAGGCCGTCTGTCTCGCGCCGGGCAGCCGCTCGACGCCGCTGACAGTCGCGTTCGCCGAACACCCGACTATCGACGTCTATTCGCACCTCGACGAGCGCTCGGCGGCGTACTTCGCGCTCGGTCGTGCCCGTCGCACCGGCGAGCCGACGGCAGTGGTCTGTACCTCCGGGACGGCGGCGGCCAACTTCCATCCCGCCGTGATGGAGGCCGATCAGGCCCGCGTCCCCCTGCTCGTGCTCACGGCCGACCGACCGCCCGAACTCAGAGACAGCGGCGCGAACCAGACCGTCGATCAGGTCAAACTCTACGGCGACGCGGTCCGGTGGTACACGGAACTGCCCGAACCCGAGCCCGACGAGCGGAAAGTGCGGCGGCTCCGGACGACCGCCGCGCGGGCGCTCTCCGAAACGACCGGCGACCCGCCCGGGCCAGTCCACTGTAACTGTCCGTTTCGCAAGCCACTCGAGCCGACCGCGGTGCCCGGCGACGTGCCCGACGCGTTCGCCGAGACGACGGCCGCGAAGGGTCGTGACGGCCCCTTCGTCGAAACGACTCGCGGGACGGGAACGCTCGCGGCCGAGGAGCACGGAGCGCTTCTGCAAGCGCTCGAAACCGCCGACCGACCGCTCGTCGTCGCGGGTCCCGCCGATCCGACGGCGCTTTCCACACTCGAGCCTGCGGCCGTCACCGAACTCGCGGACCGCCTCGGCGCGCCGATCCTCGCGGACCCGCTTTCGGGACTGCGATTCGGCCCGCACGTTCGCCCCGAGAGCGACGACGTGGCTGGGCGACCGCGGACGATCTACGGCGGGTACGACACCTACGTCGGAGAGCTACCACCCCCCGATGTCGTTCTCAGGTTCGGCGCGTCCCCGACGTCGAAACCGCTTCGTCACTGGCTTCGGGACGCCGATGCCCGGCAGTTCCTCGTCGATCCCGCAGGCGCGTGGCGCGAGGCGACGTTCACCGCCACCGACCTGCTCGCCGCCGAGCCCGCGGCCGTCGTCGACGGCCTGCTCGAGGCGCTGGCGACGACCGATAGCGGGCTGAACGAGGGGGTCGTGACCGACGACGACTGGCGTGCCCGGTTCGACGCGGCCGAACGTCGCCACTGGACGGTCCGCGACGAGGCACTGGAACCAGCGGTCCTCGAGTCCGACCCCTTCGAGGGAGCGATCCTCGCGTCGGCCGTCTCGAACGCGCCGGACCCGGCGACGGTGTTCGTCTCGAACAGCATGCCGATTCGGGACGCCGACCGGTTCGCGCGACCGCGACCCGCCGACCTGACGGTGCTCGCGAATCGCGGCGCAAGCGGTATCGACGGAATCACGAGTACGGCACTCGGTGCTGGCACCACGACCGACGAACCGCTGGTACTCGTCACCGGCGACCTGGCCCTCTATCACGATTCGAACGGGCTGCTCGCGGTGGATCGCTGTGACGTCGACGCTACGATCGTGCTGCTGGACAACGACGGCGGCGGCATCTTCCACGAACTCCCCATCGAGGCGTTCGACCCGCCGTTCACGGAGCAGTTCAAGACGCCCCACGGCCTCGAGTTCGACGCGCTCGCGGACCTGTACGGACTCGAGTTCCAGCGCGTGACTCCCACGGCGTTCGACGACGCGTACCGTCGATCGATCGACGCGTCGGGGACGCAACTCCTCGCGGTCGAATTCGATTCCGAAGCGAGCCACCGGCGTCGGGACACACTCGCCGACCGCGTCAGGTCGGCCGTCGACGGGACTCCCGAGTGATCAGGGACGGAGCACCCACCAGAGAGCGACGGCGTTGCCCAGCGGGACCCAGGCGAACGCGAGCGTCAGTAAGCCGACCAGGGTGAACGGGTCGGCCAGTCCGGTCTGGAGCATGCCGACGGGAAAGAGGACGCTCCAGACTCCGAAGGTCGGGATCGCGACGCGGGGCATCGTCAGCAGATAGCCCACCAGTGCGAGCGTACACGCCGCGATGATCGCGTTGACCGGGAGCGAAAACATCGTCGTCAGACTCGCGGCGACGAACAGCGGATAGAGGAGGGCGACGGCACCCACCGAGACCACCGTCGTCCGGTCGAACGGGTGTCCGTTCCGCTCGAGATCGATCTCGTCGTTCCAGTCGTGGACGGAGTATTCGGCTTCCTCGTCCTGTGAGTCGGTCGATTCGCCGACCGTCGTGGTCGTTCCCGTTCCGGGGGCTCCGAGGTCGCTACCGTCGTCGCCGACGAACGGGCCGTCGGTCGCCGCGTGCCGTTTCGCTCGTCGACGGCGGCGTTTGGATCGCTGTCGAGCGTGGTGGCTCCCCCGTTCGGTTCCCTCGTTCGTCGCCGTCCGTCCGCCGGCGGTCTCGGTCGTCCCCGTTTCCCCGCCAGCCCCGGCGTCCGTGCTGGTCGAGCGCCGTTGCCTGCCGTTCGACGTCGTCCCCGCGTCGGTCGCGGTCCGCCCCGGCCCGGCGGACGGTCCGTTTCTCCCGGTGGCCGTCCGCCTGCTCCCCGTCGACCGCTGCGTGGTGTCGGTTCGATCGGAGTCCGACTCTCGACTCTCGGATTCCTCGCTTCCGTCGCTCGAGTCGCGCGTCTCCTGGGCGAGTCCGACGTACGTCTCGTGGCCGAGGCGGTCGTAGCGTGCGCGTTCCGTTCCGTCGGTGAGGACGGACTTCGCGGTCGTGACACGCTGGAACTGCTCGGCCGCGTCGGGGTCGTCGGAGTGGTCCGGATGCGTCTCGAGGACGCGGTCGCGATAGGCCGACTCGATTTCGTCCTGGGTCGCGTCCGGATCGACCTCGAGGACGTCGTAGTACGTCTCGCCCATTCCCTACGCGGATGTCGAACGACCGGGTGAAAAATCAATCGGGTGAGAAGACTGTCACCGATGGAGACAGGACGACGTTCGAGTCGTGTGTCGTCGTTGCTTGGCGGTTCAGACCCTACAGATGAATTCTATAGTGCGATACGAAATCGGTCGAACCGCGACGCGAACCTATTTCATGGTCGGCACACCAACGTCGAGCAAATGGTTTCGGAACTCTTCGACCCCGAGCAGTGGGAGCCTGCGGAATTGAACGACGAGTTCAGGGATATCACCTATCACCGCGCGGTCGACTCCGGAACGGTCCGGATCGCGTTCGACCGGCCCGACGTGCGCAACGCATTCCGGCCGGGCACCGTCGACGAACTCTACGACGCGCTCGACCACGCCAAGCGCCAGACCGACGTGGGCTGTATCCTGCTGACCGGGAACGGCCCGTCCTCGAAGGACGGCGGCTGGGCCTTCTGTTCCGGCGGCGATCAGACGATCCGGGGCGAGGACGGTTACCAGTACGAAGGCGACGAGGAACGAGCGTCCGAACAGGGACGGCTCCACATCCTCGAGGTCCAGCGGCTCATTCGGCACATCCCGAAGGTGGTCGTCGCGGTGGTGCCGGGCTGGGCCGTCGGCGGGGGCCACTCGCTGCACGTCGTCTGTGACCTGACCCTCGCGAGCGAGGAGCACGCGAAGTTCCTCCAGACCGATCCCGACGTGGCCAGCTACGACGCCGGCTTCGGCTCGGCGTACCTCGCGAAACAGATCGGCCAGAAGAAGGCCCGCGAGGTGTTCTTCCTCGGCAAGACCTACGACGCCGCGGAGGCCGCCGATATGGGAATGGTCAACGAGGCCGTCCCACACGAGGAGTTAGAGGAGACCGCCCTCGAGTGGGGTGAGCGTATCAACGCGAAGAGCCCGACGGCGATGCGGATGCTCAAGTACGCCTTCAACATGACCGACGACGGGATGGTCGGCCAGCAGGTCTTCGCCGGCGAGGCGACGCGGCTTGGTTACATGACCGACGAAGCGGCGGAAGGACGGGACGCCTTCGTCGAGGGTCGCGACCCCGACTTCGACGACTTCCCGTGGCACTACTGAATCCGTCGACGAACTGCGATACTGCTCGAGGACACAGCCGACATGAACCGACGATCCATCCTCCAACGAACGGCTGCCCTTCCGGTCGCCCTCGCCCTCGCGGGGTGTTCCGCCCCGGGCACCGGCACTGACGGGACCGACGAACGTACCGACGGCCGCGGGAACGAGGTGCCCGGTACCGGCGATGAAAGCGCGGGCAGTGTACCGATCCCGATGCTCGAGGATCCGCCGGACGCGGTCTACCTCCCGGGTCACCGGAAGTCGATGCGGGTGCTCGAGCCGATCGCGGCCGGCGACTCCATGGTCGCACCGATGCTCACGTACCCCCACCCGTTCTGGGTCGTTACAGGGACGGACCGCGAACTCGTCGAACCGGCGGATGACCGGGGGATCCATCTCATGCTCGTCTGCTGGGATCCGGAGACGGGAGTCGTCCTCCCCGGCGACGCCGAGCCGAGGGTGACGATTACGCACGACGGCGACGAGATCGCGTCGCGGCGGCTGTGGCCCATGCTCTCACAGGAGATGGGGGTTCATTTCGGCGACAACCTCTCCCTGCGGGAGGACGGCACCCACACTGTCAGCGTCGAACTCCCCCCACTTCCGACGCGACGAACCGGCACGCTCGCGGGACGGTTCACCGACGGTGGAACTGCGACGTTCGAATTCACGTACGATCAGGCGTTCCGCGAGGACGTCGTCGACGGGTTCGAACTCCTCGAGCGGGAACGCTGGGGCGACCGGGGTGCCCTCGAGCCGATGACTGACGGTGACGGCGAGACCGCTATGCCCGCCGAGATCCCGTACTCCGCGCTCCCGCCGGCCGACGAGTACCCCGGGACCCGTCTGGTCGATCCGAACGCGGATCCGGCCACCGACGAGCCTCCCAGAAGCGGCGACGCGGCGTTCGTCGTCACGCTCCTCGAGCCGGGTTCCCGGCTGGCCGACGGCGACGACCGATACCTGCTCGTCTCGCCGCGGACACCGTACAACCGCGTTCCGCTGCCGACCATGTCCCTGCGGGCCGTCGTCGAGCGCGACGGCGACCCGGTCGTCGACTCCCTCGAGCTACCCGAAACGCTCGACGCCGAGTACGGGCTGCATTACGGGGCGTCGCTCGCATCCGGACGGCAGGGGGATTCGGTGACGATCTTCGTCGACTCACCACCGCAAGCGACACGCCATCAGGGCTACGAGACGGCGTTTTTCGAGATGGAACCGCTCGACGTGGTCGTCCCGCCGGCGTGAGCCTGGCCGATTCCCGACTCGCAATGCCAACGTTGACACTCTCTCGAGTGGGATACTCGACCAATGAGTTCGGCTGAGGTCGACATCTCACGGACGAAGGCGTGGCTGATGGCGGCCCGCCCCCAGACCTTGCCCGCGGCTGCGGCACCGATCATCGTGGGGGTGGGACTCGCAGTCCACGAGGGCGTGTTCGCGCCGCTACCGGCGATACTGGCGTTCGTCGGGGCAGCACTGATCCAGATCGGAACGAACTTCGCGAACGACTACTACGACGCGATCAAGGGTGCCGACACCGAGGACCGCGAGGGCTTTACCCGGGTCACCCAGTCGGGGCTCATCTCGCCCGACCAGGTCAAGCTCGCGACGGTCGTGACCTTCGGCCTGGCGATCCTCACCGGCACCTATCTCGTCTACGTCGGCGGGCTTCCGATCCTCGTGATCGGGCTCGTGAGCGTCTTCTGTGGGTGGGCCTACACCGGCGGCCCCTACCCGCTGGGATACCACGGGCTGGGCGACCTCTTCGTGTTCGTCTTCTTCGGCTTCGTCGCAGTGACGGGGACCTACTACGTGCAAGCCGTCGCCGTCCTGGCCGAGCCGCTGACGACGACGATTCCCGACGGAACGGTCACCCGCGAAGCCGTCGCGGCGAGCCTGCCCATCGCCGGGCTCTCGACGGCGATCCTCGTCGTGAACAATATCCGCGACAGGGAGACCGACGCCGAGACCGGCAAGCGAACGCTCGCGGTTCGGCTCGGCTACCGGTGGAGTCGCCTCGAGTACGTCGCCGTGCTCGCGCTCGCCTACGTCGTTCCGCTCTGGTTCTGGCTCGCGGCGGAGTTCGGTCCCGGCGTGTTGCTCCCGCTCGTGACCCTGCCGTACGCGGCGATGGTCGCCCGGACGGTCTGTACGCGAACGGACGGCGAGGCCCTCAACCCCGCACTCGAGCGAACCGGCAAACTGCTCGCGATGTACGCGGTCTGTTTCGCCGGCGGACTGGTGGTCGTATGAGTTCGGCGGACGCCCTCGTGCTCGAGTATCGGCCGTTTTCCCTCTCGCTCGCCGAGCCCCTGGAGACGGGCGACGGGACGATCGAATCCCGGGACGGGTTTCTCGTTCGGGTAGTCGCGGAGGGGGCCGACCCCGGCGACGAGCCGGCCGTCGGCTACGGCGAAGCGACGCCGCTGCCCGGCTGGACGGAGTCCCGCGAGGACTGCGAACGGGCCCTCGAGCGCGCCCGTGACGCGATTCGGACCGGCGGCCCGAGCGAGGCGCTCGCGGCGGTCGATCGGCAGGTCGCGGCGCGACACGCGCTGGCGCTTGCGCTGGCGGATCTCCAGGCGACCCGACAGTCGATGCCGCTGTATCGGTACCTCGGCCGGGGAGAGCTGGTCGGTCGGGTCCCAGTCAACGCGACGATCGGCGACGGGTCGCCGGCCGAAACAGCCGCGCAAGCGCGCCGCGCCGTCGACCGCGGGTTCGAGTGCTGCAAGCTAAAGGTCGGCGTTCGGAGCGTCGAAGAAGACGTCGAGCGCGTTCGTCGCGTCCGCGACGCCGTCGGCTCGACCGTCGAACTGCGAGCCGACGCCAACGAGGCCTGGACCTACGAGGAGGCCGCGTCCGCACTCGAGTCCTTCGCGGAGCTTGGCGTTTCGACCCTCGAGCAGCCCCTTCCAGCGGGGGCGTTGCAGGGACACGCCGACCTCCGAGTCCGGAGCGGTGCGGTCTCGATCGCGCTCGACGAGGGACTCCTCGAGCACGGCGTCGACGCGATCTGTGATGCCGACGCGGCGGACATCGTGGTTCTGAAACCGATGGCGCTTGGCGGGGTCGACGTCGCCCGCAAGGTCGCAGCCTGGGTGAGCGAACTCGATATCACGCCGCTGGTGACGACGACGATCGACGGGGTCGTCGCGCGGACGGGGGCGGTCCACCTCGCGGCGACGATCTCCAACGTCCCGGCCTGCGGGCTCGCGACCGGCGACCTGCTCGCGACCGACCTGGGACGGGATCCCGTCTTGCTCGAGAAGGGGTCGGCGGTCGTTCCGCAGGCGAAGGGGCTCGGGGTCTCGGACGTGTGGGGTGGCCGATGAGAGACGAGCAGGTCGACTGGCCGACGCGTGACCTCTTGTCGCATCGCGTCTCGGCGACTCCGGACGCGACGGCACTCGTCGACGCCGACGAGGGCGAGGAGTGGACCTACGAGGAGTTCGATCTCCGGGTTGATTCGGTCACGGAGCGGCTCGAACCCGTCGTCTCCGGTCCGGACGATCGCCTCGGGGTCCTCATGGGGACCCGCGTCGCGTTCGCCGAGGTGTACTTCGCGGCGATGCGTCGCGGCGTCACGATCGCCCCGCTGAACGTCCGCGAAACGGCCGCCGAACTCGAGGCGAAGGCGGGCCGACTCGCCCTCGATGCGGTCGTCTGCGAGTCGGAGACGGAAGGGCTCGCGCTCGAGATCGCGGACTGTCCGGTCGTCTCCGTCGACGAGCCCGAGCACGATTCCGTCCGCTCCGTTCGGCCGGTCGGCGAAGCGAACCAGCCGGACCGATCGGGTACCGGGGGTGGTTCGATCCCGACGACGCTCGAGCGCGATCGTACCCACCTGCTCATGTTCACGTCCGGAACCTCGGGCGAGCCGAAAGCCGTCCGCCTGACGGTCGGCAACCTCGTCGCCAGCGCGACCGCTTCGGCGTTCCGACTGGGCGTCCTGCCGGACGATCGGTGGCTCTGCTGTCTACCGATGTACCACATGGGCGGCCTGGCCCCGATCGTCCGATCGACGCTCTACGGGACGACCGCCGTGATCCAGCCCGCGTTCGATCCCCGCGAAACCGCTCGCGTCATCGAGGAGTACGGAATCACGGGCGTCTCGCTCGTGCCGACGATGTGCAAGCGTCTGCTTGAGGCCGGCTGGACCCCGCCCGACACGCTGCGGTTCGTCCTGTTGGGCGGTGCGCCGGCCTCGCGGGAGCTGCTCGAACGCTGTCGGGAGCGGGGCGTGCCAGCCCACCCGACCTACGGCATGACCGAGACCGCCTCCCAGATCGCGACGGCGACGCCGGCCGAAACCGCGACCCACGAGGGGACCGTCGGCCGGCCGCTCTCCGGGACCGACGTGACCGTCGTCGACGAGGAGGGAACGGTTCTCGGGCCGGGCGAACAGGGCGAACTCGTCGTCTCGGGGCCGACGGTGACGCCGGGCTATCTCGACGGCGATCGGACCGACGCGGCCTTCGGCGACCACGGTCTCCACACCGGCGACGTCGGCTACCGCGACGAGGGCGGCCGGTTGTGGGTTCTCAACCGCCGCAGCGACCGCATCGTCACCGGCGGGGAGAACGTCGATCCCGGCGAGGTCGTCGCGGCGCTGCGGGTCCATCCGGCCGTCGACGACGCCGCGGTCGTCGGCCTCTCCGATCCGGAGTGGGGCGAACGCGTCGCGGCGCTCGTCGTTCCCGAGGCGGGGGCGGCGGGTTCGCTCGAGCCGGCGTCCCTGCTCGCCCACTGCGACGAGCGCCTCGCGGGCTTCAAGCGGCCGAAGACGATCGGGGTCGCCGACACGCTCCCACGGACCGCCTCGGGCACCGTCGACCGCGAGGCGGTCCGCGAGCGCCTGCGCGCTGACGGAACGGACGTCAGCGGCTAAGAAACCGGCTCGGCGGTCATACGGGCTGTTGTAAGTCGTTTTCGGTGCAACCGCGACGACCTACGGTTGCACCGGTCAATCGTTACAATGGACCGTCTCAGTCGTCGTCGGAGACGCTCTTCGACGCCGACTGCCGATGGCGGGCCCGCGGGTCGGCTATCGGCGTCTCGTTCTCACGGACGTAGTCCCTGGCGACGACGTAGCTGCCGTACAGGACGAGCAACAGGAACAGCGAGAAGGGCAGCGCCATCGTCACCGACAGCGACTCGATGGCGCTGAACTCCTCGAGTTCGAGCGACATCATTCCAAAGAGCGCCAGTAGCGCGCCCCACCACGCACGGTTTCGCGGGTTCGGGTTCTCGTCGCCCAGCGTAATCGCCGAGATCATGAACACCGCCGAGTCGAGCGACGTGACGATGTAGCCAGCGATGATGAAGACGAAAAGCACCGCGAGGACGGTGCCGTACGGCGTGATCTCGAGGGCTTTCGCGACGGCTGCGGGCTTGCCCGCCGCGGCCATGGCCTCGGCGATCGGGGCCTGATACCCCGGCGCGAGCGCCCAGCCGCCGATGAGGCCGTGCTGGATCCAGGTGAACAGCGTCGGAACCAGCACGAGGACGGTGAACAGTTCCCTGATCGTGCGGCCCTTCGAGACGCGGGCGACGAAGCTCCCGACGAAGATGCTCCAGGCGGCCCACCAGGCCCACCAGAAGCCGGTCCAGTTGGCCGCCCAGTTGCCCTCGGCCCCCGGCGCGGTGTACAGCGACAGGCGGAACAGGTTGCTGAGCCAGACGCCGGTCGCATCGAGGTGCAACTCGAGCATGTACAGCGTCGGCCCGACCACGATGAGCAGGGCCATCGCGACGCCGATGAGGACCACCGTCGCGCGGGCCGCATTACGGATCCCCTTCCGGAGGCCGAGCCAGACGTCGCCGAGGAAGACCAGCCCGATCAGCGCGAACACCGCGTAGGTCAGGATCCGTGCCTCGAGGCCGAAGACGCCGCCGAGGATCGCAGACATCGTCTGTGCGCTGAACCCGAGCGTCGTCGCGATGCCGCCGATCGTGGCAATCAGCGCCGCCAGATCGACCAGCCAGTAGAGACCGGGGATCCGGTCGGCGTCGACGACGCCGGCCAGCATCGAACTGATCTTGTAGTCGCCGATCCCGTCCGTGTAGACCGCGATCCCGAAGGCGATCGCGACGGGCAGATACCACATCGCCAGCCCCGGGAACACCTCGTGGATGAACATGAACGCGAGCGCCATCGACTCGGTGGACGCGTTCTGTACCGGTGCGGGATCCGGCGGTGGCTGCTGAACGATCGAGACCGGTTCCGCCACGCCCCAGATGAGGACCGACGCGCCGAACCCGACGGTAAAGACCATCGACAGCCACGAGAAGCGATCGAACTCGGGCTCGGCGTCGGGGCCGCCGATCCGGATCCGGCCGTATCGCGAGGCCGTGAACGCGGTCGCGGCGACCAGCAGGACGAACCCGAGGAGGATGAACCACCAGCCGAAGTAAACGAGGATCCAGTCTTTCGCGCCGGTGAGCGCGTTACTCAACGCCGTCGGCCGGAAGAACCCGACCGTCCCGAGCGAGAGCATCACGCCCATCGTCACGAAGAACAGGGCCCGCTCCCCCCGCGACGCGTCCTCGAGGCCGAGGAGCCGTCCGACGTTCATCGTCCGACCCCGCTGGGTGTTTCGTGCCCGTCGTGGGCAGTCGACTGCACGTCGTCGCTACTCACGGTTGTGTGAGCTAGCATCAGATGTGTCTCGGATCCCGCCGCTAATCGTTGAAGTACCCTTTGTATCGAACGCCGATACAGGATCGGTATCACACTGCGGGACCGCCGGACGGAGGCAACGGGATTGCCGCCGAAGCCGGAGTTAAGCCGCTTGCGGCCCTACCCGGAGCCGTGTGTACGCTCACGCTCGCTTGGCAGGTCTTCGAGGAGGCACCGGTCGCCGTCGCCGCGAACCGCGACGAGGCGGTCGGCCGGCCCTCGGAACCGCCGGACGTCTACCGCGAAGACCCGCTGATCGTCGCGCCGCGTGACGCCGAGGCCGGCGGAACCTGGATCGGCTACAACGAGTTCGGCGTTTTCGTCGGGATCACGAACAAATGGAACAACGCGGACCTCGCCGGCGACCGCTCGCGCGGGCTGCTCGTCGCCGACGCCCTCGAGGCACGATCCGCCGCGGACGCGAAAGCCGTCGTCGAAACTGCGATCGAAGACGACGAGTACAGTGGCTTTTACCTCGTCGTCGCCGACGCGGCGGACGCGTTCTGCTACCAGTGGGATGGGAGCCTTTCCCTGACCGAGTTCGACCCCGGCGTCCACGTCGTCGTCAACGTCGCCGTCGACGACGACGTCGACGTCCCCTCGATTCGACCCGAGATGGGGCGAGAACAGGCGGCGAACGCTCGAGCCGTTCGGGAGGCGCTCGCGGTCGAATCCGACGAAACTGCCGGCGACTGGCTCGAACGCGCGGGCGAAGTACTCGGTGATCACGAATACGGCGTCTGCATTCACCGAAACGGGTTCGGAACCCGATCGTCGTCACTGATCGCGCTTGGCCCCGAAACGTCACGATACGCCTTCGCCTCGGGGCCACCGTGTCGGACGACCTACGACGCCATCAGCCTCGAGACCGAGTGAGAGTCTGGGTGGTGACGGCTCCGCGGAGACCGTTCTCGCGGGCCGCGGTGAACCGACCGCGCCCGCAGTCGACGGCGAAGGGCACATTTAAGCGGCTCGCTCCCTCTCGTATGGATATGGACGCACTCCTGCCTGTAGCGACGCGCACGGCGAGGTGGTCTCCGTGAGCGTTTCCGCGACCGAAGCCGAACTCTCCGAGGACGAACGGGCCGGCCTCGAGCTCGTTCGGGAAACCGGCGGCATTCATCAGAGCGATTTCTGGAAGGAACTGGACGTTTCATCGCGGAAGGGCAGTCGAATCGTCGAGTCGCTCGTCGAAAAAGAGCTGGTCGATCGCGAGGAAACCGTCTACAACGGCCACAACACCTACTACATCTCGCCGACCGCTCGCGACCTCGATTTCACCCTTCTGATGGCCGGCGACATGCTCTCGCCCTTTATCGGCGAGGAGGAGGTCGATCCCAACAGCGACGCCTTCTCGCAGTGGATCATGAACCTCGCCTACGAGGAGTAGACGCCGGTCGCGGGCGGGACCGACCGGTCGGAACCCGTCTTTCGCAGGGATCGTTCCTCGCTCACTCGTAGGGATCGAAGCGCTCGATGAGGACGAACGGGTCGCGTTCGCGGTTGTAGTAGGACACGTCGCCGTCGAGGGCGTCGATGATTCGTCGGTGGACTTCGCGTGCCGCCCGTCCCTCGTCGGGCGTCAAGTGGTGTCGGCCCCGCATATCCGTCCAGAACCCGCCGTCGAGCCAGAGGAGGGTCTCGGTGGTGGACTGGTAGACGATCTCGCCTTGCTGGGTCAGTCCATCGATCGTGAACTGACGGCCCGAGAGCTGTGCGCGAGCGAGGACGGCGATGAGTTGGCGACGTGATACGGGCGCGTGCAACGCGACGTCGTCGATGGTGTCGCCGAAGTACGCCTCCACGAGGTCACACGCCCTCGAGAACTCGTCGAACTCGACGGTCTGGTTCTGTGCGATTTTCATGGTCCTTTCTTCGAGTGATTCCGTCGGTATATCTACCCTATCCAAAATAGTACAAAAAGGTGTTGTTCAGACGACCGTATTGTCGCCACTGTCACGCTATCACGAACCCCGCACTCCCGTCAGTTTCACCGCGGTGCTGTCCGGGAGAACTCAGACGGTCTCCTGTCCGTCAGTGCCGGTGGGACCGGGACCGCCCTGCGGTCTCACCGGGACATCGGGACAGCAAACCGTATCAGGCGAGCGCGCTCGCGGCCCGGATCAGGCGTTCTTCGCCGAAGGCGGGGCCGACGAGTTGGAGGCCGACGGGGAGCCCGTCGGTTTCGCCCGCCGGGACCGAAATCGCGGGCAGGTCCGCGAGGTTGACCGGCACCGTGTTCGCGTCGGCGAGGTACAACTGGAGCGGATCGTCTAGGCTCTCGCCGAGTTCGAACGGCGGGACCGGCATCGTGGGGCTCGCGAGTACGTCGGCCTCGGAAAGCGCCTCGTCGAAGTCCTGTTTGACCCACGCGCGAGCGTCTTGGGCCTTCTTGTAGTACTTGTCGTGGTAGCCCGCCGAGAGCGCGTACGTTCCGAGCAGGATCCGACGCTTGACCTCGTCGCCGAAGCCCTCCTCGCGGGCGCGGGCGAAGGTCTCGTTCCAGTTCCCGTCGTATCCGCCCGAGTGGCCGTAGCGCACCCCGTCGAACCGCGCGAGGTTCGAGGAAGCCTCCGACATCGCGATCACGTAGTAGGCCTCGACGGCGTGTTCGACCGACGGGAGCGAGACCTCGTGGTACTCGGCCCCGCGATCCTCGAGTTCGCCCAGCGCCTTCCAGAACGTCTCGACGACGCCCTCGTCGGCTCCCTCGAGCAACTCGGTCGGAACGCCGATCGAGAGTCCGTCGACGTCGCCGGTGGCAGCCTCGGCGTAGTTCGCGTCGTCGCCCTCGCTGCGGGTGGTCGCGTCGCGGTCGTCGCTGCCGGCGATCACGTCGAGCAGTTCGGCGGCGTCCTCGACCGTCTCGCCGAAGGGGCCGATCTGCTCTAAACTGTTGCCGTAGGCGACGAGGCCGTACCGCGAGACCAGCCCGTAGGTGGGTTTGATTCCGACGACGCCACAGAAGGCGGCGGGACAGCGGACGGAGCCACCGGTGTCGGAACCGAGCGCGAGGTCGGCCTCGCCGGCGGCGACGGCGGCCGCGGAGCCACCGGAGGAGCCACCGGGGACGTGTCCCGGTGCGGCGGGGTTGTCCGTCTCGCCGAAGTAGGAGGTCTCGGTGGTCGTTCCCATCCCGAACTCGTCCATGTTCGCCTTCCCGACGATCGTCGCGCCGGCCTCCGTGAGTCGGGAGACGACCGTGGCGTCGTAGGGTGGGACGTAGTCCTCGAGCATCCGCGAGCCACAGGTCGTTCGGACGCCTTCGGTCGAGATGTTGTCCTTGACCGCGACCGTTTTGCCGGCGAGCGGTCCGTCGTCGGCCCCTTCGATCCGCTCCTCGGTGATGAAGATATCGTCCGACATGATCACGAGACGTTGGGGCCTTTGAAGTAGCCGTCCTCGGTTTCCGGCGCGTTTCCGAGTGCGGCCTCGCTCTCGAGGGATGTGCGTTCCTCGTCCGGCCGCATCACGTTCGCGAGATCGGCGTCACGGTCGACTTCCGGCACCTCGTCTAGGGTCTCGAAGTACTCGAGGATGTCCGCGAACTGCCCGGTAAACCGGTCGACCTCGTCGTCGTCGAGGTCGACACGAGCCAGCTCCGCAACGTGGCGGACTTCCTCGGGACTGACGGCGTCGTCGCTCATACGTGTTCGCACCGGCCTCCGGAGAGTAAGGGTTTCGATACTGCCGCCACGATCGGCGGTCGCTGGCGTCTCTGGGTTCGTTCGCGGGGGCCGGTCGTCCCCACGCTGTCGTCGACCCAAGCGTTTAAGTGACAGAGATCCGTTAAGATAGTCCAGAGAACGTTTTCCAGCGATCGGTTCCCGAGACGTCGATAATGACTGACTCACCCATTCGGACGCGGACTGACGAGCGAGACCGAGCCGAGAGCGACGCGGCCGCCGAACCCACCCGCGAGCGAGAGCGGTGCCCGGAGTGTGGCGGTCGACTGGTCGCCGACGACGAACACGCCGAGACGGTCTGTACGGACTGTGGCCTGGTGGTCGACGCGGACGAGATCGATCGGGGCCCCGAGTGGCGAGCGTTCGACGCCGCCGAAAAGGACGAGAAATCCCGAGTGGGCGCGCCGACGACCAACATGATGCACGATCAGGGGCTCTCGACGAACATCGGCTGGCAGGACAAAGACGCCTACGGGAAGTCCCTGAGTTCCCGCCAGCGCGAGAAGATGCAGCGCCTGCGCACCTGGAACGAACGGTTCCGGACCCGCAACGCCAGGGAACGGAACCTCAAGCAGGCGCTCGGCGAGATCGATCGGATGGCCTCCGCACTCGGGCTCCCCGACACCGTTCGGGAAACGGCGAGCGTCATCTACCGGCGCGCGCTCGAGGACGACCTCCTGCCGGGCCGTTCGATCGAAGGCGTCGCGACGGCCTCGCTGTACGCCGCCGCCCGTCAGGCCGGTACACCCAGGAGCCTGGACGAAATCGCGGCCGTTTCACGCGTCGAGAAAGACGAGGTCGCCCGCACCTATCGCTACGTCGTCCGCGAACTCGGCCTCGAGATCCAGCCGGCCGATCCCGAGAGCTACGTCCCCCGGTTCGCCAGCGATCTCGACCTCGCCGACGAGACCGAACACCGCGCTCGCGGGTTACTGGCGACGGCCAAAGAGACGGGGATCCACAGCGGCAAGTCGCCGGTCGGCCTCGCCGCCGCCGCGGTGTACGCCGCCGCGCTCCTGACCGACGAGCAGGTCACGCAAAACGACGTCAGCGACGTCGCCAACATCTCCGAAGTGACGATCCGCAACCGCTACCACGAGTTGCTCGAGGCCGACGAGGAGGGAGCGGCGGCCTGAAACCGGCTCGAAGGCACCGTTAATACGATATTACGGCCCTGCGACGGCCGTGAGCACCGTCCCACGACGGTCGTAATCGATTCATACTGAAGGGTGCCCACGTCGAGCGGGCCAGTATGCACTGCGATAACTGCGATGCCGACGAGGTCGCATACACGTTAACGACCCACGTCGAACCGGATCGAACGGATCGCGTCGAACTGCACTTCTGTTCGACCGATTGCCTTCGAGTCTGGACCTGAGTGCGACGACCGGGGGCGTACGGTGAGCGAGCGGACGAACGTATTCGGCACCACGGCTACCCGGCGTCCGCGAGTATCGACCACGAGATGAGTTCGTGCTCGCTGTGTGGCCTCCCAACGCCGGAGCCACCGGTGACGGCGGGAGACGTCGAGGGGCAGTTCTGCTGTCAGGGCTGTCTCGAGGTGAGCGAGACGTTGGAGACGGTCGCGGACGTCGACCGGGACCGCGTCGTCGACCGGGCGGAGGGAACCGGCGAGCGGACGGTTCCCGACGAGGCCGCGGAGACGTTCCTCGCGATCGACGGCATGCACTGTTCGACCTGCGAGGGGTTCGTCTCCCTGCTGGGCGAGCGCGAACGGGGGATTCTGGCGGTCGAGGCGAGCTACGCGACCGACACCGCCCGCGTCGTCTACGATCCCGAGCTGCTGGAGGAGGGCGACCTCCCCGAGACGCTTTCGGGCTACGGCTACGAGGCGCGATTTCGTGACGACGAGGGGGACCATCGAGCCGACGAGGAACTCGTCCAGCGGCTGCTCGTCGGCGGGTTCCTGGCGATGCTCGTCATGCCGTGGTACCTGTTCTACCTCTATCCGAGCTACGTGGGGATCGAGACGGGCATCCTCTCGGTCGACGCGACCTCGCCCGTGGGGACCTACCTCCCGCTCACGATGATCGGGCTGTTGACCGGCGGCGTGTTGTTCTACACCGGGCATCCCGTCTTGCGCGGCGCGTACGTCAGCCTGCGGGTCCGGCAGCCGAACATGGATCTGCTGATCGCGATCGCGGCCGTCTCGGCGTACGCCTACAGCACGGTCGCGCTGCTCATGGGGAGCACGCACCTCTACTACGACGTGACCGTCGCGGTGATCATGGTCGTCACGCTCGGGAGCTACTACGAGCGGCGGATCAAGCGTCGGGCGACCGACTTGCTCGCGGACGTGACCGCCACGCGGGTCCGCGACGCGACCCGTCGAACCGCCGACGGGACCGAGACGGTTCCCGTCGATCGGCTCGCGGCGGGTGACGAACTCCTCGTCAAACCCGGCGAGCGGATTCCCGTCGACGGGACGGTCCTCGAGGGGACGGCGGCCGTCGACGAATCCCTCCTCACCGGCGAGTCGCTCCCGGTCACGAAGCGACCGGGGGAGCGCGTCGTCGGCGGCACGATCGTGACCGACAGCGCGCTCGTCCTCGAGGTCGGCGAGGACGCCGAGAGCACGCTCGATCGCATCGCGACGCTCATGTGGGAAATCCAGAGTTCGACGCCGGGGGTCCAGCGGCTGGCAGACAGGCTCGCGACGGTCTTCGTCCCCCTCGTGTTGACCCTCGCGGTCGGCGTGACGGCCTGGCGGCTCGCGACGGGAACCGCGGTCGGGGAGGCGGTGCTCACGGGGCTGACGGTACTCGTCGTCTCCTGTCCCTGCGCGATGGGGCTTGCGACCCCGCTGGCGGTCGCCTCCGGGCTCCGTGACGCCTTGGAGCGCGGGATCGTCGTCGCGAACGCGACCCTGTTCGAGTCGGCTCCGGCCGTCGAGACCGTCGTCTTCGACAAGACCGGTACGTTGACGACCGGCGAGATGACGGTGCTCGAGATCCACGGAGAGACGGATGCGATCGGCCCCGCCGCGGCCGTCGAGCGACGGTCGGAACACCCCGTCGCCGACGCCATCGTGGCCGCCGGTGACGCCCAGCGAGGGGGGCAGACAGCCGACGGGACGGGCGGCCCAGGCGTCGCTCCCGACGGCGGGAGCCTCGAGTCCCTCGCTGCCGGCGACGATTCAGCCGACGAGCGCACACTCCCGGTCACCGACTTCGAGCGCCACCCCGGCGAGGGCGTCAGCGCGCGGGTCGATGGAACGACTCTGCCCGGTCCCGAACCGGACGACGACGGGCGGGTCGTCGTCGGAACGCCGGCGCTGGTCGAGCGGCTGGTCGGTCCGATCCCGGCCGAACTCGAGGCGGCGATCGACGACGCACGAGAGACGGGACGGCTCGCGACGGTCATCGGCTACGGCGGGCGAGCGAGAGCGGTCGCCGTCGTCGGCGATCGAACGCGAGCGGCCTGGCAGCCGGTCCTCGAGTCGTTTACCGACCGAACGGTGGTCGTGCTGACGGGCGACGACGAGTCCGCGACGGCGACCGTTCGCGACCACCCCGCGGTCGACCGGGTCTTCGCGGGCGTCCCACCCGACGGGAAGGTCGAGACGGTCCGACGACTCTCCCGCGAGGGAGTGACGGCGATGGTCGGCGACGGGACGAACGACGCCCCGGCGCTGGCCGCGGCGGACGTCGGAATCGCGCTCGGCAACGGGACGGCCCGTGCGACCGACGCCGCCGACGCGGTCGTCACCTCGAGTGACCTCCGGGACGTTCGGTCGGTGTTCGACCTCGCGAGTGCGACCCGGCGGCGGATCCGCGAGAACGTCTGCTGGGCGCTGCTGTACAACGCCGTCGCGATTCCGCTGGCCGCGGTGGGACTGATTAACCCGCTTTTCGCGGCCGTTGCGATGGCAACGAGTAGCGCCATCGTCGTCGTCAACTCCTCGCGGTCGATACTCGAGGACGATCGATAGTGTCGTCCCGTCACGGCGTATCCTCCGCTCGACCGACGCGACCGGATCGCCGACGGGCCGATGGCCAACTCCGAGCGTCACTCGGATAGCTCTCGCGAGTGGCTAAAATTCCCGTTTTACCTCAAGGCAATCTTATACGACTCTCGCCACAACATCTCGGTCGATGAAACGGCGCTCGATGCTGACGGCGCTCGGAGCGGTCTCGGGAGCGCTCGCCGGCTGTCTCGATGACGGCAGCGACGACGGTCGAAACGGCGACGAACCGGATCGGTCCAGCGATAACGAGCGAAACGACGACGAACCGGACCAGTCCAGCGATGAGCGAAACGACAACGACGAACCGACCCACTCCGACGGAAAGACACCGACCGGATCGGTCCGAAGTGAGTTCGACGACGAGCCGAACCGACCGGAGTGCACGCGGGACTCGAAGCGCATCGAAGTCGAGGCCGAGGGCGGTGAGACCCGCGAATACGAGACCGCGGCGACGGTTCCGTACCCCGACGCACCGGCGGCGTATACGACCGACGGAATCGTCGACTTCGTCGACGAGTTCGAGCACGGCTACGTGACACACGACGTGCTCTGTGACAGACGGGAGCCGACCCACGTCCTCGAGATCTCCTACAACGTACAGGAGAGCGAGACGTGGGACGAAGACCCGACGGTCGTCTTCCTCCTCCGAACGGACGCGATCGGATCGATGCTCCACGAGGACGGCAGCGTTTCGGTCGCCGACGTTGCACCCAGCGGCGTCGTGTACGCGGTCGACGAGAGCGGCGCGGCCAGGGTCGAGTTCGACGAGGCAGCCACGCTCGACTCCGACGAGTGGCAATCTCGTGCACCCGATCCGCTCGCGGACGGCGACCTGGTTGCGACTTTCGAATGAGCCCCTGCCTCCCGACGGCTCCGGACCAGCGTTCGACACCCCTTCGTCAGTACACCGCTGCAAGCGAACGGGCACGGAGAGTCCCCGTTTGGCGATCAGCCGTGGCGTCACGCCTCGGGGACTGACGAGACGGATCGCCGGTATCGGCGGAGCGTCTCGCCGTCCTCGTCGCGGAGTTCGACGACGAATTCCTTCTGGCCGACCACCTCCTCGAGGTCGTCCTCACGGAACGTGAACTCGAGGGGTGGCTCCTCGACGCGTTCGATCTCGCGGTTGCCGCTGGTCACCACGACGCTGTCGATCCCCTCGGACTCGGAGAGCGAACAGGAGACGATCCCATCCGACCGGGTACAGGAGAGATCGGGATTGACGTCCGAGCCCGAAGCGCTCTCGAGGGGCGACTGAAAGTCGAGCAACATGGGGGAGATGGGAACCGTCCCGAGGATCAGGACGATGGCCAGAAAGACGGAGAGGTTGATCTTCGAGCCGTTCCGGGCGACCGCCCGCACCACTGGGTGCTCGGCGGTCCGTCGAAGCCGGATCACGAGCGGGACGATCACGGCGTGGGTCAACGGCCCCCAGAGAATGAGAACGAATCCGTAGGCCCTCGTGTACTCGAGGATCGTCCACTCGATTCCATAGGAGAGGACGAGACTCGAGGCCGACCAGCAAAAGAAGCCAAAGAAGAGCAACCCGGCGCTCTTGAACAGCCGCCAGATCGGCGTGTTCGCGTAGTAGACGCTCAAGAGGTCCCGCCAGGCCTGGCCGATGGCGCGCCTGAGGAACTGGAGTGGCGATGCGGTCGCGTCGGATTCGGAACGTGTCATGGTGGATGAAATCGATCGAAACGGTTCGGGCGGCCGATCAGGCCCCGATCGACCAGAGTTGGGTCAGTAGATACCAGTTCAGCAGGTACGTGATCACGAACGCCGCGAGGAAGACCAGACAGAGGACGAACGTCCCGCGCATCTCGTATGCGTGGACCGGATCGTCCGGATCCTGCGCCATCCCGAGCCCGCCGTCGGCGACGAGATCCGCGTTCTCCGCGCCGTTCTCGACGCGGTCGCCAAAGACCAGCGATCCGACCGCCACGACGACGAACAGGACGCCGCCCGCGATGGCGAGCAGGGCGAAGATTCCGAAGACCGCGAACAGCGGCGATGCGGCCGAGAGGCTGAACTCCGTCCCGGGAATGTTCTCGACGACTTCCGCGGTTCGGCGCGGAATCCCATAGAGGATGCCGACGTACATCATCATCAGGACCGCTACGCCCATCGCAGCCGAGTAGAAGAACGGCTGAATCGACGCGAGCCGCTGGGAGATGTACTGGCGCATGAACATCGTCCGGATCACGAAGAAGATCAGCCCCATGAACGCGACCGTCGTCCCGAGGACGACCGTGGCGTGGAAGTGGCCGACCGTCGCGAACGTGTTGTGCCAGGTCATGTTGAGCTGGAGCTGTCCCATCATGACGCCCGTGATCCCCCCGAGGAATCCGAAGAGGATGATCGAGAAGATCGTCGAGGAGAACACCGGGTTCGACCAGGGAGCGGACGTCAGCCACCCGAATAGGCCGCCGCCTTTCCCCCGCTTGCGCCGTCCGGCCTCGATCCCCGCCGGGATGGCGAAGGCGTGGATCAGACTCGCGAACGTCGCCCCGTAGAACGCGTAGGACGTGTTCCAGATCCGCCAGCCGGTCGACACCGCGGGGTCGGACAGCAGGTGGTGTGCCGCCCCGAGGTTGATGAAGAACAGGTAGAGGATAAACGCGGTCCGCGAGACCTTCTCGCTGACGACCTCCGCGCCGGCGACGACGTGAGTCAGGAAGTACCAGACCGCGATCATCGCCACCAGATTGATCTGCTGGGTCCCGTGGCCGATGATCCAGTACATCTGGCGGTACCAGGCCGCGTCCCACCACTCGATCATCTCGAGTCGCCAGAACAGGGTGGGAACGAACGCGAACAGACCGCCGACCAGCGCCTCGACGGCGATGATCGACGTGACGAACGCGGCGAAGCTGACGAGCGGGAGCGTCGTCCCCGGATTCTCGCGCTTCTCGTACCACATCGTCACGAAAAAGGGCAACGCCGCGACGACGGTGCCCAGGATGAAGATTATCGCACCCGCGTAGAACAACGGTGAGATGGGCATCGGGACGTAGGCGGTCAACAGCGGTGCTTCGTTGGGTGGTTCGGTGGTCCAGATGGCGTAGTTGACCAGCAGGGCACCCCCGACCATGACGGCCCATCCTGCCTTCGCGACCATCGTGATCGGGAGCCGTCTGCCAAGCACCATCGGGCCGCCGACGTAGAGGATGGCGATCTCCATGAACACCATCCAGAAGATCAGCAGGTTCCACGCGTGCATGCTGAGGTGCGTGTAGAAGTCGGCGGGCTCGAGCAGTCCGACCACTTCCCAGCGGGTCATCGCGACGGTAAAGGCGAAGATACCGCCGAACAGCAGGGCGATGACCGCCGTGAGGCCGAACAGTTTGACGTAGTTGTCGACGGTGCGGTGGACCTCGAGCCCCGTAACGGAACAGCTCCGGAAGCCGTCGTCGCGATACTCGTTGTCGAACAGACCGAGAACGTCGAGTTTGTGTGTCATCGATATCACTCCTCCACGACGATCGTGCCGTGCATACTCCTGTGGCCCTGTCCACAGAACTCGTTACAGATGATGTGGTAGGTGCCAGGTTCGTCGAAGGTCATGGGGACGACCCACTCGTACCCCGGCAACACCTGCAGGTTGATCTGTTTGCTGAGCGCCTCCTCGGGGCGAAGGGAAAAGCCGTGCTGGACGTCGAGGGAGTTGAGGTGGATGTCGTATTCCGTTCCCGCCTCGAGCACGACCGGTGCGCCGTCCCACTGGAAGCGCATCGCCTGCAGGTACACGTCTCGATCGGGCGGGACGAGGCCGTCGTCGGTCTCGGTTGCCCGGTCCTTGTAGTCGCTCATCTTCTCCCGGTACTCGTCGCCCTCGATCCGGAACGTCTCGCCGATCGGGTTCTGATCCCCGACGCGCGTCCAGGCGCTCATCCACCCGAAGAGGATGAGCGACCAGCCGACACCGAGCCCCAGCCAGATCGACTCCCGTCTGTTGACCGGTTGATTCCACCAGTTTCCGTCCGGAGGTTTGATTGGTGACGTCATCGAATCACCCCATGGGAACCGAGAACACGTCTACCCATCCCCACGCGACGTAGGAGACGGCGAAGAACACGAGCGCTGCTGCCGCGAGCAGCCAGATCCGATCGTAGAGTCGTTGCATCACCGGTTCCGATTCACGCGTGTGTGACGAAGGCATAGCTCTATTCAGCCGGGAGTCGTCGTGGTACTTGCATATCCATTGTCCCGCACATATTCCTCGGAGGGAAGATTCGACGGCGCTTCGACCATGGCAGCTCGGCTAGTGGCGGTCCACGCCTGCAGTCACGGGTGGAGCGGGACTAGTCGTCACGACCGGGCGAAAACAGGAGCGTGAGCGGGCCGACGTTAGACCGCGGCGACGTAGAGTTGGCCGACGCCGGCGATCACCAGTACGACCCCTGCGACGCGGATCACCCGGTCGACGTAGTTGGCGATGCGACCGGCCCCGAGGGCGTACCCGAACGCCGTCGCGACCGTAACCGCGACCATGAGCGTGCCGAACCCGACGGCGTACGTTCCGAGCACCAGCGCCGTCTCGAGTGGCGGCATGGGAAGCGAACGAAACGCCAGTCCCAGGAACACCGGAAGGACACAGGCCGTCGCCGCGAGGGCGTACATCGCGCCGAAGAGCCCGAACCCCAGGACGGTCGATCGGCGCTCGGGCAGGAGCACGTGGACGGCACCGCTCCCGCCGTACAGTACCCACAGGCCGAGCACGATCAACGCGACGCCGACACCGTACTCGAGTAGTGGGACCGCTCGTCCGACCGTTTCGCCGGCGACGACTGCGGCGAGAGACAGGGAGCCGAGGACGGCCATCGCGCCAGCGGCCGCTGCGAGACCGCGTGCGAGGGTCCCCGAGAGCGGTGGCGTCGTCTCTTCGCCGGTCGCAGCGACGTAGTACCCGACGTAGCCGGGCAACAGTGCGTACGCACACGGCGAGAAGAACGTCGCCACGCCCACGCCGAGGGCGAACACCATCGTCCCGAGGAGTTCGCCACCCGCCACGTCACTCACCTCCAGCGTCGTCGATGGCCGATCGGATCTCGTCGGGTGACTTCCGCCCCCGACCGGACCAGGTCACGACGTTGTCCGCGTCCAGGACGAACGCGTACGGGACGCCCGAGGCGTCGAGCGCTTCCGTCAGTTCGAGATCGGCGTCGAGGGCGACGGGCCAGGTCCCGTCGTGCTCGCGCCACCAGTCCGCGACGTCCTCGCGGGTGATGGTGTTCCCGATCGGCTCGCCGGTCGCCGAGACGAACTGTACGTCCGCGTCGATGTCGTCGTGGACCTGGCCGAGCGGTTCCATCATGTCCTGACAGACGGAACACCAGGTGGCGAACAGTTCGACGAACGTCACCCGACCGCGTTCGGGCACCGTCGCGGTTCCGGCCTCGCTCCCCGGCGCGTCGATCGTCTCGAGTTCGATCGAATCGACGGCCGCGCCGCTCTCGCGAGGGTTCCACTCGCTGACGGCGATCGCGCCGCCGCCGAGAGCAGCGAGGCCGGCGGTACCGACGATGACCTCTCGACGGCGCATGGATCACCACCCCTCGACGACGGTGCGGGCGTTCTCGACGATTTCGTTCCCGCCGGGGGAGCCGCCCGTATAGGAGCGTTCGACGAGGCCGTCCTTGTTCACGATCAGGATCAACGACGTGTGGACGAAGTGGCGGGCGTGGCCGTCGCCGTCGTCCATCCCGTCGCTCCCGTTCATCCCGTCGCCGTCTCCCTCGTTGCTCGGTGCGAACGCCACGCCGAACGTATCTTCGACGACTGCCTCGGCGTCCTCGGGCGTCTCCGGTCGCAGGAAGTACCAGTTGCCGGCGTCGAAGTCGACCCCGTGGTCCTCGCCGTAGGTCTCGAGGACCTCGTCGGTGTCGTGCTCGGGGTCGAAGGTGATCGGGAGGAACGCGATCTCGTCTGCGTACCCCTCCTCGATCGCGTCGGCCTGGACGCGCCGCAGGGCCGCGGTCAGGCCGGGGCAGACGGTCGTACAACTCGTGTAGATGAACGTCAGCATCAGGTGGCGCTTCCCGGTGAACTCCGTGGTCGTGACCGTCCGGTCGTGCAGCGGGGCCGGGACGGTCGCCTCCGGAATCGCTTCCCCGTAGATCGGGTGCGGGAGGTCCGCGTTCGCGATCCGGTCGTGGTTCTCCGGCGGATCGAGGACGAGGGAGTCCTCCGCGTCGCTGGACCGACCCGGTTGCGAACAGCCCGCGAGGGATGCGCCGATCGCCGCCGTGCCCGCCGCGCGCAGGAGCGTTCGCCTGTCGATTGGAGTAGGTGTTGGGGTCATGGTCGTGACTGGACCTCGTCATTTGGTGCGCTAAAGCATCGCCAGGATTCCCGCTCCCTTAGAAAGGGGCGAACATATTCGTCCATATCTGCCGTTTATTCGGTCAGTGCCGCCGTTCGAAGCGACGAACCGCGATCGTCGCTCCGGTCCGCTGGACCGATCTCCCGGTGCAACCCAGGTCGGTTCGCGGGTACGCTCCACTGATTTACAGTGGTTCGTCGCCGGGTCGGCTCGACGGTCGCGCGGACGAGACGCCGACCGTCACGGCCCGGCCTCGAGGATCGGCCGAGTCTCCTCGTTGAACAGTTCGATCGCTCGCGCGGCTTGCGACGGGAGTTCGGGCTGGGGGTCGACCATCGCGGGTTCGTCGTCGGGGTCGGGCCAGCCGACCACGATACGGCCGACGTTGCCGGCGACCTCGTGGGAGGTACAGACCTGCTGGGTGTCGACGTAGTCGTAGACGCCCTCGGTCTCGAAGGGGCGCTCGTAGGCCGCGCCGACGCCGCTGAGCCGGTCGCTCCCCCAGGACTCGATGCCTTCGGGTGTTCGGTGCGGGCCGTGGCCGTCCTCGTGGTAGGCGGTGACGTCGTGGCGACCGGTCTCGACGAGCCACTCGACGGTCCCACCGGGGACGACGTGGACGACCTGCGGTTCGAATTTGGGGTTGGGTCGAGAATTCGCCGTAACGGTGATCCGTTCGGCGGGGATCCCCGGTTCGCCGGCGTTCTCGGGCGGCTGCTCGTCGCCGTCGCTCGAGCGGTCGGCGACGTCTTCGAGACAGCCCGCGAGGCCGATGCCGACCGCGAGGGCTGCCGATCGAAGCACGGTACGACGGGAAACGAACGTCATAGTGGTGGTGTGTGGTCGGTCGTCGGTCCCCCGTCCGGGAGGACCGTTCGGGATCGCTTACGGATCCTCGTCGTAGACGTCTCGAGTGGGCTCGCCGTCGACGTCGATGACGGCGAGGGCACCGCGGCGAGTGGCCCGCGTCAGCGCGTGGTCGACGATTTTGACGGGACCGGGGACGGGGAACTCCATCTCGCCAGCCGTGGTCGTCCCGGGGGCGACGGGCGCGGTCTCGATGTTCTGGTCGGGCTCGCTCAGGAGGTCGCCGTCGCGGTAGTAGCGGCTCCAGACGTTGCCGATGGGGTGGAGCGAGCTCAGCAGGTTGGGCCCGCCGTTGGCGAAGTACACGCGTGCGGTGTCGCCGGTTTCGGCCGTCATGGGCCCGACGCCGTCCTCGGTGAAGCCGTAGGCCTGGCCGTTGAAGACGACGTAGGTCGGCGACTCCTCGAGCATGGCGTCGAAGTCGAAGCTGTGGTGGCCGGCTTCGCCGACGTCGCCGTCGGTGTAGATCTCGTGTTGGCCGAGGTAGTACTCGTGATCGACCTCGGGGAGGCCGTCTTCGGGCTCGACGAGGATCGAGCCGAACATCCCCGAGCTGATGTGTTGATCCATGTTCGGGATCGCACAGTGGTAGATGAACACGCCGGCGTAGTCGGCGGTGAAGCTGATCCGGGCCGGGTCGTCGCCGGGTGCGATCGTGGTCGCCTCGGCTCCGCCGCCGGGGCCATAGACCGCGTGGAAGTCCATATTGTGAGCCGCCATGTTCAGGTCCTCCGGGACGTCGAACGTGAGGTTCACGCGGTCACCGCGCCGGACGCGGATCATCGGCCCCGGCACCTGCCCCTCGAAGGTCATGTACTCGAACGTGACGCCGGGCTCGATCTCGGCCGTCTGCCGGACCGTTTCGACCGTCACGTCGTGCTCGCGGGGCTCGTTCCAGTCGACCGGCGGGGGGATGTCCGTCGGATCCCGTGCGATCCGGTCGACGTCGACCGCCTTCGCTTCCGGTAGTCCCTCCCCATCGGCCGACTGGTTTGGTTCTGCGTCGTTCTCCGCTCCGCTTCCACCGAGACAGCCGGCAACCGCCAGCGCGCCGGTCGCCCCAATCGCCTGCATCGCCCGCCGTCGACTGATTTGAGTTTGGGTCATTGTCCTATCTGCATATAGTGGTGGACGTATGATCAACCATCGCGACGGTTCCCGCTGTATAGTAATCCATTCGAAGAATCCCCGTATATCGTGGTCATTTAAATACCTCTCCGGTCGACCGTGTGGACAGAACGGGTCCCGACCCTTCGGAGTCCGGTGATCGTCCGCTCACCGCCGACCAGCCATTCGAGTCGCCCGTCTATAGAACGAGTTCTCCCGGTCGGTCACCCAACCGATATGACCGTTCGTGACGCATGGAAACCCGATGGGATCGAACCAGCGATCGACGACCACGGAACTCGATATCGAGTCCGTCGTTCCGGCATCGATCGATATCGACGCGACCGCTCGCGTCGTCAACGGAGTCGAGTTGAACGTCGTCACTGCCGGCGACGAGGACGATCCGCTGGTCGTCTTGCTCTATGGCTTTCCCGAGTTCTGGTACGGCTGGCGGGAGCAGATCGCGCCGCTCGTCGGGGCCGGCTACCAGGTACTCGTTCCCGATCAACGGGGGTACAACCTGAGCGAAAAACCACAGGGGGTCCGAGCCTACCGCACTCGAGAACTCGCGGGGGACGTCCGTGCCCTGATCCGAAGCGAGGGAAAAGCGGCCGCACACGTGGTCGGCCACGACTGGGGCGGGATGGTCGCCTGGGAACTCGCGCTTCGGTATCCAGAGGTGATCGATCGGCTCGGTATCGTCAACGCTCCGCATCCGACCGCCTATCGCCGGCAACTCCGCTCGAACCCGGAGCAACTGCGTCGAAGCTGGTACGCGATCGGCTTCCAGTTGCCGTGGTTACCCGAGTTCGCCTGTCGGTACGACGACTACCGCCTGCTCGAGCGAGCGCTTCGGCGGACGGCCCGACCGGGAACGTTCGGCGACGACGAGGTGGCCGCCTACCGGCGTGCCTGGGATCGAGACGGCGCGCTCACCGGGATGCTCAACTGGTATCGCGCGGCCACACGATATCCATCGACGCCGCCACGCGAGCAGGTCGATGCACCGACGCTCGTGGTCTGGGGCGAGGACGACGACGCGCTCGTCCCCGCGTTGGCGGTCGACAGCGCGGGCTTCTGTTCCGACAGCCGTCTCGAGTTGTTCCCCGCGGCGAGCCACTGGGTGCTCCACGAGGAGCCCGACCGGGTGACCGCACTGCTCCGCTCGCATCTGGGATCGTGATCGCGTAACCCGGTCTCGCGGCGTCGGTCGTGGCCCCGCGGGTCAGTCTTCGGCTCGCTGCTACTGCTCCATCGCTGCCCGGTCGTCGAGCAACTCCTCGAGGTTCTCGAGTGCGCGGAGACAGACCGGCACGTATCCCGACCCCGAGAGCGGCAGTTCGAACGCGATCCGACACCGGTGGTCCCCGAGGTCGTCGACGCGATGGCCGGTCGCGGGGAGTCCCGCCACGCGCCAGGCCCACCGGCGCTCGGTACACGACGTGATCCTGAACGGCAGCCAGACGCCCGGAACCCGAATCCGACCCGTCGTGTCGGTTCGAACCCGGCGGTCCGTCGCCTCGACACCGATCACGGTCGGCGACCACGCCGGCCACTGTGTCGTATCGACGAGGGGGTCCCAGGCGTCGGCCGCCGGAACCCCGAGGACGTGCGACACCTCGAGGCAGCGACCGTCTCCCGTTCGCGCGGTCCGAACTCGAGTCATGGCCGTTGCTATGCGGTCAGCGACCAAGGGCGTTGCCACGGCGTGGGGACGTCGGCGTCGACGAGCCGCGGTGGCGCGAACGGGGGTTTGGAGACGGACGCCCGAGCGGGCCGGGAGCGCCATCGATCAGCGTATCTTGACTGTCGTCAGCCGCTAGATTTTACTTGGCTGACTCCTTCCGTCGGGCTAACGAATGGCCATACTCGAGGTAGACGACCTCCGGAAGGAGTACGGCGGATTCACCGCAGTCGAGGGGAGCTCCTTCGAAATCGAGCGCGGCGAGGTCTTCGGCGTCGTCGGCCCGAACGGCGCAGGCAAGACGACCACGCTGAAGATGCTCGCAGGGTTGATCGAACCCACGGCCGGCACCGCCGTCGTCGCCGGGCAGACGCCCGGCGAACCCGCGATGCAGCGCCGACTCGGCTTCCTCCCCGAGGAATCGCCGCTCTACGAGGAGATGACGGCGATCGATTACCTCGAGTTCTTCGCCGACCTCTACGACGTTCCCGCCGACGTCTCTCGGGAGCGGATCCACGACTCGCTGGACCGCCTCGACCTCGAGCACCGCGAGCGACGGATCGGCAACATGTCCAAGGGGATGCAACGGAAGGTCGCGATCGCGCGTGCCCTGGTGAACGATCCCGACGTGTTGATCTTCGACGAGCCGGCGTCGGGGTTGGATCCGTTGACGACCAACTACATCATCGAGTTCACCCGCGAACTGAGCGACGAGGGGAAGACGATCGTCTTCAGCGCGCACAACCTCTTCCACGTCGAGAGCATCTGCGACCGGATCGTCATCATGAACGACGGCCGGATCGTCGCCCGGGGTAGCCTCGAGGAGATCCGGGACGCCCACGGCGGCACCGAGTACCACGTCTACGCGACGGCCGACGGGAGCCGCGCCGTCGACGGACACTCGCCGATCGAGGTCACGCGCGAGAACGGGCAGGTCCGTCACGTCGTCGGCGATATGACCGCCGTCGATGCCGTCCGGGAGGGCGTCGAATCGGACGGGGGTCGGGTGACCGACATCCAGACGAAGACGCCGAGTCTCGAGGAGATCTTCCTCGAGGTCGCGAGCGAACCGGGGAGGACGGAGGCGTGAGCGACGGCCGTCTGCAGTGGCTCCTCTCGCACGTGCTTCGGTTCGGTCGCTGGCTTCAAGGTATCATCGCGCGCACGAGTCGGATCGCCCGCTGGGAGGTCTCCCGGAGCATCGGCACCGTCGACCGGAAGACGGCGCTTGCGCTCCTCGCGATGGTGCTCGTAGTCGGCGTCGCGGGGGCTTCCGTCGCCGACGACGGCCCCGGCCTCGAGCGGGAGCTCTACGTCGTCGGCGTCGACGAGGACAGTCAGTATCACGACGTCGCGGTCCAGAGCGAGGAGTTCCGGGCGATACCGCTCGAGGACGTCGAACGCGAGCACGGGGACCCGGCGAACGTCGATCTCGTGGTGACACAAGGCGGGCGGATTACACACGTCGGCGACAACGGCGCGGCCGCCTACGAGGCGTTTCGCGGCTCGATCACGGCGTACAACTCGCGGCTCATGGAGAACGAATCCGATCGGGCGGCCGCCTATCCGGTTTCCGTTTCGATCGAGTATCGGCAACGCGATCCTGGCGGGACGACCGGCTCCGGTGTCTCCACTGGGGGCGAAACCGATGCTGGGGACGGATCCGACGAGGGGGCCGAAGGCGGTAGTGGAGACGGATCGACGACCGTCGGCGGTAGCGATCGCAGTACCGACGGGACCGGGGGAGACGGGCCCCTGCAGGTTCCGACCGTCGGTGGCGGATCGACGACGTCGCAGACGCCCGGCTCGATCGCGCCGCCGTTCCCCTTCAAATCGCTCGTCCTCGCGTTCCTGTTTATCGTGCCGATGAACTTCGTCATCCAGTCGTACGGAAGCACGATCATGGACGAGCGGGTCAAGCGACGGGGCGAACTCCTGTTGGTGTCACCGGCGTCGCGCTACGAAATCGTCGCCGGAAAGACGCTGCCGTATCTGCTCGGGCTCGTCGGTATCGTCGTCGCGATCGCCGTCGCGATCGACGGCGGCCCGCTGGCCGTCGCCGGGGCGATACCGATCGCCGTACTCTTTCTGGCGTCGACGTTCATCGGCGCGATGCTCGCCCGCTCGTTCAAGGAGCTGACGTTCGTGACGGTCACGATCAGCGTCGTGCTGACGACGTATACGTTCATTCCGGCGATCTTCACGGAGGTAAACCCGATCGCGCTGATCTCGCCGCTGACGCTGGTCGTGATGGATCTGCAAGACGAATCGGTTCGACTGGGGGAGTACCTGTTTTCGACTGGCCCGTTCTATCTCAGCGCGGCCGTCTGCTTCCTGCTGGGGATCGGCGTCTACCGCGAGGAGGACATGTTCGCACAGAAGCCGATCCCGGCGAAAGTCGTCGACGCGATCGCGAGGCGGATTCACAGCTCGTGGAGTATCTCCCTACTCTCGATCCTCTTCATTCCGTTCGTCTTCGCGGGTCAGCTCGTCGCCGTTGCCCTCCTGTTCGTCGTTCCGCAGGGCGTCGCGTTGCCCGTCATCGTCGTCGTCGCCGCAGCGATCGAGGAAGTCGCGAAGAGCATCCACGTCTACGCCGGCTTCGCCCGCTCGCGGTTCGAGCCGACGCTGCGGACGGCCGCCGTCGTCGGCGCGCTCTCGGGGGCCGGTTTCTTCGTCGGAGAGAAACTCACCCACGTCGTCCAGTTCGTCGGTCTGCCCGAACTTGCAGTCGGTGCCGCCGCCTTCGGCCCCGCCCTCTCGAGCGATCCGCTGATACTCCTGCTCGTCTTTCTCGCACCGCTTGGCTTACATGCGGTGACGGCCGTCACCGCTTCGCTCGGAGCGACCCGCGGTCGAGCCGGCTACGTCGTCGGGCTCGTCGCAGCGACGATCCTCCACGTGACCTACAACCTGGGGGTGTTCCGGCTTGTCGCGTGAGCGCGACCCCGATCGGGAGTCGATTCGGCGCGGGCCGAACCCGCCGGCGCGCCCGGACGGCGGTATCGACGCCGGCTCGAGCTGGGGTGCACGCTGGGCCATCGCCCGCCGAGAACTAGCGTCGCTGCGCTCGGAGAAGACGATCCTGCTGGCGCTGGCGATCCAGCTCTTCATCGCGGGGTTCTCCTCGTTTCTGGTGGTCGGACTCGTCTCGCTGTACGATCCGGGATCGATCGACGACTACCAGACGACGGTCGCCGTCACCGGCGACGACACCGAGGAGTTGCTCGCGGCTGCGAGCGAACAAAGTGGGGTCACCGCCCGGCGCTACAGCGATCGGGGGACCGCCTACGACGCGTTCGAGACCGACGAGGTAGCCGCGGTTCTCGACGCGAACAGGACCGACGACGGCCGGCTCAGCGTCAGGGTGACCGCGCCCGAGGAGGGGCTTCGGACGACCCTGCTCGTCGTTCAGCTTCGAAACACCTTAGAGCACGTCGAACGCGTCGAGCGCCAGCAAAACGCCGACGCGGGCCGGCTCGAGCAGTCGCCGGTTCCGGTCCCGTCGCAGATCCAGGCGAGTCCATACGTCGGTTTCACGTACACGGTCTTGCTCCCGCTGTTGTGCTTCCTGCCGGTGTTCATCAGCGGCTCGATCGTCGTCGATTCGGTGATCGAGGAGCGCCAGCGCGGGACGCTCGAACTGCTCCGGGTCGCCCCGCTGTCGCTCGCGGACGTGATCGACACGAAGTTGCTGTCGATCGCGGCACTGGCACCGGTTCAGGCGATCGCCTGGCTCCTCTTGCTGGCGGTCAACGGGACCACGATCGCGGGACCGGCGGCGCTGATCGTAGTGGTGGCCGCGCTCTCGGTGCTCGTCGTCACCGTCGGGACCGGGGTCGCGCTGTGGGCCCCGGATCGACGGCAGGCTCAGTTGCTCTACTCGGTAGCCACCGTCGGCGCGCTGGTCGTCGCAACCGCCCTTCCGGAACACCCCGCGAACACGGTCGCGAAGTTCGCGATCGGGAACCCGACGGCGACGACCTGGGGACTGCTCGCCGCCTACTGCCTGCTCGCCGTCGGAGCGTTCGTCGCGCTCAGGCTGGCCATCGGCCGACTCGAGGCGGATTCGCTGTAACGCCTCGAGCGAACCTGGCCGTCGCGGACCGCGATTCGACCCGGTTGCAGTGGCAGATCCTAAACGCTTAGTCCTTCTAGGCGTGCGTACCTGTTAATGAGTAATCCCGATCAGGAGCGGACCGACCGAGACCCCCCAAAACAGGGTCGCGACCCCCCACGACAGGACCGAGACCCGCCCGAACAGGAACAGGTTCGAGAGGCGGTCGAACGGTCCAGAAGCGGTGCGCCGGCGGTCGGAGCGGTCGTCCGGGATCGGTTTTCCTCCGACGAGATCTTCCAGCGGATCGTCGCCGCCGCCGACGAGGAAATCACCTCCGGCGGTCGTGAACTGTTCTTCAGCGGTCTCGCCGCCGGGTTTGCGATCACGATTACGTTCCTGCTGTACGCGTCCCTGACGGCGGAGACCGACAACCCGATTCTGAGCAAACTGCTCTATCCGCTTGGCTTCATCTACATCATCATCGGTGGCTACCAGCTCTATACCGAGAACACGCTGCCGCCGGTCGCGCTGACGCTCGAGCGATTGGCCAGCATCCCCGCACTGCTTCGCCACTGGACGATCGTCCTCGCGGGTAACTTCGCCGGCGGCGGGCTCGGGGCGATCGCGCTGTATTACAGTCAGGTCTTCGACGATAACACGGCGGCTGCCGCGATGAGCCTCGCGGAACACGGTGTCGAGACCTCGTGGTGGGCCCTCTTCTCGAAGGCCGCATTCGCCGGGCTGATCGTCGCCGGCGTCGTCTGGATCGTCTACGCCTCCCGCGACACGATCTCGCGGCTCGTCGTCGTCTACATGGCCTTCCTCGCCATTCCACTCGGGGACCTGTTTCACGTCGTCGTCTCGTTTACGGAAATGGTCTACTTGGTGCTCGACGGCGGCCTCCACCCCTTCGTCGGCGTCACCGACTTCGTCCTGCCCGTCCTGCTCGGAAACACCATCGGCGGCATCGTCCTGGTCACGGTCGTCAACTACTTCCAGACCAGCGAACACCGCCTCGAGTCCGCCCGGTTCGAGGGAGCGGATCGCCAGCTCTCGATATCTGAGTGGTTGTTCGGCAGCTACGTGGGTCGGTCGTACGTTCCCTTGATAGACACTGCCGAGACCCACGCGACCGACAACGGCGATTATCGCGTGCTCGTCCCGATTTCGAACCCGCGAACCGAGTCGACGATCGTCGACCTCGCCTGCCGGCTGGCCAGCGGCCACGAGAACGCGACAGTACACGCCGTCCACATCGTCCAGATGCCGGGTCGTGCGTCGATGCGATACGGTGCCGGCCAGACCGAGCGGATCGTCTCCGAGTCCGAGCAGCGAATGGAAAGCGTCTGCCAGCGAGCGGCGTCCTACGACGTCGACTGCGAGACGTCGACGGTCGTTTCCCACCGCTCGTTCGAGGACGTCTTCGACACCGCGGAACGCGAGCAGGCCGATCTCGTCGTGCTTGGCTGGGGAGAGGACCGACCGTGGGGCCAGGGTCGTGCCGAGGGTCGGATAAACGAACTGACCAGCAACCTCCCCTGTGACTTCCTGATCCTCAAGGATCGGGACCTGGACACCTCGCGAGTCCTCCTCCCGACCGCGGGCGGCCCGGACTCGGACCTGAGCGCCGAGGTCGCACGGACGCTTCGCGACCACTCCGGGGCCGAGATCACGCTCCAACACGTCGTCGCCAGCCCGGAGGACCGCGAGCGGGGCGAACAGTTCCTCGCCGAGTGGGCCGCCGAACGCGACCTCGAGGACGCCGAGATCGTCGTCGACGACTCGGGCGACGTCGAGACCGCCATCTGCCGGCAGTCGAAGGACCACTCGCTCATCCTCATCGGGGCGACCGAGGAAGGGGTGGTTTCGCGGTTGATGAGCGATTCGTTGCACATGGACGTCGTCAACGAGGTCGACAGCTCGGTCCTGCTCGCCGAACGGCCCAGCGACCGCAGCGTCGTCCAGCGGCTGTTCGGCCACTGGTAGTCCGCGGGCGTCCGGCCCGTCGCTCCACATCGCGATCTCGCTTCCCGATCCCACGGCGTCGACGCTGGTCACCTCGGGCGGTTATCGTCTCGAGCGCGCCCCCGAGACGGAGCGAGACGGCTGTCATCGATTGCCACAGTACGTACTGTTTTCCCTCCGGTTTCCGTACCCTCGCTATGGAGTACACGACCCTCGGATCGACCGGCATGGAAGTCAGTCGCATCTGTCTGGGCTGTATGAGCTTCGGCTCGAGCGACTGGCGCGAGTGGGTCCTGGAGGACGAGGAGAGCAAGGAAATCATCGATCGGGCGCTCGATCTGGGGATCAACTTCTTCGACACCGCGAACATGTACTCGCGGGGCGAGTCCGAGCGGATCCTGGGCGAGGCACTCGAGGGGCACCGCGAGGAGGCCGTCGTCGCGACGAAGGGCTACTTCCGGATGCGCGACGACGACCCGAACTCGGGTGGGCTCTCCCGGAAGGCGATCGAACAGGAGTTGGCCGCAAGCCGGGAGCGACTCGGGATGGATACCATCGACCTCTACCAACCCCATCGTTGGGACTACGACACGCCGATCGAGACGACGCTGCGAGCGCTCGACGACGCCGTCCGGCGGGGCCACATCCGTTACATCGGGGCCTCCTCGATGTGGGCCCACCAGTTCGCCGAGTCGCTCCACACCAGCGATCGGCTCGGTCTCGAGCGCTTCGCCACGATGCAGAACCACTACAACCTCGTCTACCGCGAGGAAGAACGCGAGACCCTGCCGCTCTGTGAGAACGAAGGGATCGGCGTGGTTCCGTGGTCACCCATGGCTCGGGGATACCTGACGCGGCCCCACGAGGAGATCGACGCCACGACCCGCGGCGAGACCGAGGAGCACATGTACGAACACCCCTACCGCGAGGGTGGCGGCCGCGAGATCAACGAACGGGTCGCCGACCTGGCCGACGACAGGGGCGCGACGATGGCCCAGATCGCGCTCTCGTGGCTGCTCCACAAGGACTGGGTCGACTCGCCGATCGTCGGTACGACCAGCGTCGAGCATTTAGAGCAGGCCGTCGAAGCCCTCGAGATCGAGCTATCGGAGTCGGACATGGAGTACCTCGAGGAGCCCTACGAGCCGCTTCCGGTGTCCGGACACAGCTGAAGGCGTTCCTCGAACGCCACTACCGTCGCGTTACTCTCGCGAACAGGACGCGCCCTCGGTCGTATCGATGCCGAGCAAGTAGTTCCCGCCACAGAACCGGGTCGTCGCGTTGAACAGCAAGCCTGCCGCCGCGATTCCCGTCGCGACGGCGGTCCCGCGCCGATCGGCGACGAGTGCCGCGACGGCGACCGCGAGCAACCAGAGTCCCAAGACGCCCCTGACGATTCGATCCAGTCCGCCGACGTTCCGTTCCATATTCGATCGAAGGGGCCGAACGCAGTAACGAGTACAGCCGAATCGCTCGGGCGGATTTATACAGCAAGCCGAACCACCCGATCCCACGCGGTCTGTTCCTAGACCAGTTATTTCGCCCCGCAATACGAACGACGGATCATGAAACGCGTCCGCATAACCCTCCGTCCACGGGGCGACTACGCACCGCCGATATACGAACTCCTCGCAGGTGGGGCAAGCTACCTCGAGCGAGCCCGGATCGTCAACTGGAACGTCTCGAATCCGCCGACGGCGTTTCTGTTCCGGCTCGAGGGAGCGTACGAGCGGTTCGAACGCGTGCTCGACGAGAGCGGGATGGTTTCGGACTCCGAACTCCTTCCGATCACCGACCGGGAGTGTTACTGCTTCTTCGAGGGGGAGGTTTCGCCGGCCGCGCGCTCGTTGTTCGAGACCTTCACGAGCGGGAGCCTGATGACGGTTCCGCCCATCGAATGTAACGAGGACGGAAGCACCACGTACACGATCATCGGGACGGAGGCGGAGGTTCAGGCCGCAGTCGACGGCGTTCCCGACGCGGTCGGCGTCACCGTCGAGGCGGTCGGTGGAAAGCGAGTTGCTCCCGATAGCGTCGTTGGCCGACTCTCACCCCGACAGCGGGACGCGGTCGAAACCGCCCTCGAACTCGGCTATTTCGACGTGCCGCGCAACGCGACGAGCGAGGACGTCGCCGACGAGCTCGGGTGTGCGACCGCGACCGCGGCGGAGCACCTCCAGAAGGCCGAATCGACTGTGATGTGGTCTCTCTTCGAGTCGTGATCACGGGATCGTCTCCGTGATCTCGGCAAGTTCGGCTTCGGTTTCCCACCGGTACAGTCGTCCCTCCTCCTCGAGCAGGTCGAAGACGCCGTCCTGCATCCAGTCGTAGGGGCGGTCCTCGTCCGGGTACTCGCGCTTGAGCACGTGGGTCTTCTCGAAGTACTCCTCGGTGCCCGCGAGCAGGCCCTGTTCGACGAGAAAGCCGCTCGGTTCTCGTTCGGCGACGCCGACGACGTGGGTGACCAGGTCCGCGATCAGGCAGAACTTCTGGATGCCGTTGTCCCACTCGCCGCGAACGTCGACCATTCGGAAGGCGTAGGCGTCCGACCGGCGGTTCAGCCGATCGACGACGAGGTTCAGCCGCCGAATCGGCTCGCGGTCGTAGTTGCCGAGGACGAAGTACGACCGTTCGCTCTCGTAGACCGGCCGGAGCTCGCTCAACGCCTGGAGGATCTCTTCGTTGTCCGCAAGCGAGAGCTCCTCGGCCTCGAGTCGCTCCGTCGCGCTCGTGAGGACCGCCTCGGGGACCGGCGGATCGTCGTCTGTCATACGCAGTGATTATCGCGAATTGTGGATAGTAGTTTCCGTGTCCGTTCCGTTTCCGATAGTCTCCGCAGTCCCCGGAAGTTTACCAGCGAGTGATTTACTGCAGGGTAACTTACTTGATGCCACGCTTCGTAGCTGACGGCATGAGCACCGACGTGGGGACTCCAGAGGGGGCGAACACCCGCGAACTCGTCCGCTTCGTCACCCAAGAGACGCGGTTCGCGCTGCTTTCCAATATCCTGCAACACCCCGAGGGACTCCCCTCGATGTACGAACTCGAGCAGCTCAACCCGAGCGTGAGCGAGGCGACGGTCTACAAACACGTCCAGAAACTGATCGACGCCGGGATCGTCGAAGAAGTCACGCTGCCGGACGACGAGCGCCAGCAAGGCTATCCCTGGAAGTTCTACCGGCTGACCGACGAGGGACGGGCGTTCCTCGAGAAGCACAACCTGCTCGCGGCCGAGGAGACGCTCCAGCGAATCTACGAGACGATTTCCGATAAACCCGAGAAGATGATCAAGTACGAAAACGCGCCCCGGCCCGACCTCGAGTGAGAGACCGACGGTGAGCACTGTCCGACCGCGCTCTAACAGTGTGGACCGGTGTCGCTGCATCTGAACGCGACATCGTTGCTACTCTCGATTGCCTCACGTTAGCTCATGAAGAGCCGTCGCCCGGCGCGTTCGTGGCGCATCCCCATGATCTCGGCCAGCGGTGCGAAGGATGCCATCGTCGCCGCGTCGTCGTCGACGTGGCGCTCACAGACTGCAACGACCGCCGGCTCCAGTTCCTCGAGTACCGACTGGATCTCGGTGTGACCAAAGCGGCCGAGGCGCTGGGCCGCACCCAGCAATCCGGTGACGAACGAGTACGCGTGCGAGAGACAGGCCTCGAGCCGCGAGAGTCCGCGCGCCTGGCTGACGACGCCGAAGACGACCGGGTAGTGGCCCGGCGTCGTATCGGTCTCGATCGCGTCGGCGAAAGCGACAGTGAGATCACCGCCGTCGGCCGCCGGTGGCGACCCGGAGGCTCCCTCGACCTTCTCTCCACGGGCTTCCCCGACCGCGGTCGCGGCACCGCCACTCGAGTCCGACGCCAGCAGTTCGCTCAGCTTCGCACCCGCTTTCGTCGAACTCTCGCGGAACTCTCGGGGCATCGTCACCGCGTGGAGCCGTTCGTCGACCGCCAGCAGCCCCTCGAGGTCGCCGTCGGCGCTCGCGGCGTGGGCGTTCGCCAGCGCGACGGTCTCGCAGGGACCGACCACGCGCCGGAGATAGGCCGCGATCAGCTCCCGGAGGTCGTCGCCGTCCTCGATACGATCCTCGTTGAGATACTGCTCGAGGCCGTAGGAGGCCGTGTAGCCGCCGACGGGGAGGAACGAGTCGGCGAGCCGGAGTGCCGTCAGGAACGAACCGGGCTCAGTGGTCATGGCTGTGATCGTGCTCGTGGGTATGGTCGGTGCCATCCGGACCGTGCTCGTGCGTGTGTCGGCTTCCGTCGTGGCCGTGGGTGTGATCCACGACACCGTGACCGCGCTCGGTTCCGGGACCGCCGTCGGAGCCAGCCTCCTCGTCCTCGAGGGCCGTCACGAACAGGTCGGCCTCGACGGTCGTCTCACGGAGTTCCGCACCGGGAACGACGTCGTCGACGACGCGCTCGACGATGTGGCGGTCCGCCTCGAGCGGGACGTAGACGGTTCCGTCGTCGACCGCGAGGTCCCAGTGCTGGTTGCCGACGCGGTGGCCGAGTTCGACCGCCGCCTCGAGACGCGCCGCGGTCGCGTCGGGCAGCGCGAGCGCGAGCGCGTCGACGGGCTCGAACGCGACGACGATCATCCGGTCGTCCGCGGCGAGTAACACGTCGCCAGCCGACACCGCAGGGGTGTCGACGACGACGCCGACGTCCGTTCCCGCGTCGGTCGTCGCCCGGAACCGGGATCGGCGGCGGTTCTCGGCATCGATGACCACACGCTCGAGCGTGCCGTTTTCCTCGTGGGCCACGCGTCGAGCGGCGAGTTCGTCGTCGGCGTGGACGTTGCCGACGATACCGTCGATTCGCTTCATCAGTATCGCCGGTCGGCGGGTGCGCCGACCCCCAGCGTCGCCCGTCTCGTTTCGTCCCACGCATCGCGGACGGCCGCAGTGACGTCCGTCTGTCGATGGCCGAGGAGCCGGACGATCGCCCCGGCATCGGAGGGGAGCCTCGAGACGCCGACCGCGACGTCCTCGCGCTCGGCGAGCCGGTCGCGAATCGCCTCGACGAGCGACTCGAGGTCGGGAGAGAGCCCGTCGGGATCGGCTTCGCCCGGAGCGAAAGCATACAGCGAGCCGACGACGCCGTACTCGCCGACGCTTGCGGGGTCCCGCGGATCGCGCTCGTCGGGCCGGAGGTCGACGGCGTCGGCACAGACCAGCCGCCCGTCGTACTCGGCCTCGACGCGCGCGTGGTAGTGATCGAAGCCGAACGGCTCGTGGTCGGTCAAGCCGTCGGGAACGAGCACGTCCGCGACGACGACGACCGACGCCGGGGCGAGATCGACCGCGATCGTCTGGAGACAGCGGGCGTCCTCGTTGACGATCGTCGGCCCCGGTACGTACTCGAGGTACCCCCCTTCAGCGACCCGGATCGCGGTCTCGAGGTGGGCGTAGTTGGCGGCCATGCTGTGGACCTTCGTCGCGCTCTGGGTCGTCACGTGTGCGCGAGCACCGGCCCGCGCGTCGAGTCGCATCCGATGCCGGTCGCCCTGTGCGACGCCGCCGGTCGGCTCCTGTGCGACCAGCGTCGTGAGACCGGGTGCGGGATCGGTCTCGAGGGTGCCGGTCAGATGGTAGGGGACGCGCACGCGATCGCGGACGAGCCGGGTCGGACTGCCCCCCTCGCGGGCGAACGTCGCCTCGAGCAGCCCGTTCTTGCCCGGCCCGCCCGCGGGAGCCTGCGCGAGCGAGTCGGTGGCGTAGGCTTCGAAAGCGGGCGGCAATCGCGCCGTATCGGGGTCCGTTGCGCTCGAGTGAGCCCCGCTCACGCGAACAACACCTCACGCTCGACGTGGGAGAGCACGTCGTCGACCCCGTCGCCGTTCTTGCAGTTGGTGAACACGAAGGGGTCGTCGCCCCGGACCGTGGCAGCGTCGTCCTCGATCACGTCCAGATCGGCGTCGACGTGGGGTGCGAGGTCCGTCTTGTTGACGACCAGCAGGTCGGCCTGCGTGACGCCGGGGCCGCGCTTGCGCGGGATATCCTCGCCCTCCGCGACGGAGATGATGAACAGGAAGTAGTCCGCCAGTTCGGGGTTGAACGTCGCGGCGAGGTTGTCGCCGCCGCTCTCGATCAGGACCACGTCCAGCTCGGGGTGGTGCTCGGTGAACTCGTCGATGGCCGCGAGGTTCATCGACGGATCCTCACGGATCCCCGTGTGCGGACAGGCCCCGGTTTCGACGCCCTCGACGAGGTCTGCGGGCAGCAGATCGGCGAACGACTCCCGGAAGACGTCGGCGTCCTCCTGGGTCATGATGTCGTTGGCGATGACCCCCACCTCGTACCCCCGGTCGACGAGTTCGGGAACGAGCCGTCTGACCAGCGCCGTCTTCCCCGAACCGACGGGACCACCGAGACCGACCTTCGCGACGTCGCGGTACCCCATTACTCGCCCTCCGCGCTCTCGGTATCCGCCGCGGTCTCGAGGTCCGCGCCCGGATCGGGATCGACCGTCTCGAGTTGGGCCGGACTGTCGGCACGAATCGGGTCGTGGACGGTGACGAGCTTGGTGCCGTCGGGGAAGACCGGCTCGACCTGAATCATGTCGACTAGCTCGGGGACGCCGTCCATGACGTCCTCGCGGGTGAGCAGTTGCGTCGCCTCGGAACGGATCCGGGAGACGGACTTGCCCTCGCGGGCGGCCTCGCAGGCCCAATCGGAGATGTAGGCGACCGTCTCGGGATGGTTGAGCTTCACGCCGCGGTCCTTGCGCCGGCGGGCGAGTTCGGCGGCCATGAAGACCGTTAGCCGCTCCATCTCCTTTGGCGAGAGGTTCATCGGCTCACCTCCGTCCGCGGGGTCGACCGAGCCGTCCGTACGGACCGGCTCGAGCCGCCTGTTCGCGTCGCCGATACTGCCGCGATCGTCGTCGTAAGTGTGTGTCCGTGAGTCATGGATTCAGAGCAGGTACCGCTGTGCGAGGGGGATTTCGTCGGCGGGGTCGCAGGCGACGTGTTCGCCGTCCACCTCGACTTCGAACGTCTGGGCGTCGATCTCGATGTCGTCGGGACAGTGGTCGTTGTGGAGCATGTCGGACTTCCGGACCGACCTGGTCCCCTCGACCGGCCGAACCGGCGTCTGCAGGTCGTAGGCGTCGCCGACGTCGTTCTCGTAGGCGGCGTCGCTGACGAACGACACCGAGAGGGCGTGTTTCGCTCGGCCCTGTGCCCCCGCGCGTTCGCGGCCGATGACCGGTTCGCAGGTCATCAGCGAGCCGTTGGCCTCACCCATCTGGGACCAGACCGGGAAGCCGCCCTTGATCACCGCCTGCGGCTTGATCCCGAAGAAGCCCGGCTCCCACAGCGCGATATCGGCGAGTTTTCCGGGCTCGAGCGAGCCGACGTAGTCGTCGATCCCCGCGGTGATAGCGGGGTTGATCGTGTACTTCGCGACGTAGCGCTTGATCCGTGCGTTGTCGGCGTCGGTCCCAGCGTCGGCCTCGAGGGGGCCGCGCTGGGCCTTCATCTTGTGGGCGGTCTGCCACGTTCGACAGACCATCTCGGCCATCCGGCCCATGGCCTGCGAGTCGGTCGTCATCATCGAGATCGCGCCGGTGTCGTGGAGGACGTCCTCCGCGCCCAGCGTCTCCGCACGGATGCGCGACTCGGCGAAGGCGACGTCTTCGGGAACGTCGGGGTTGAGGTGGTGACAGACCATCACCATATCCAGGTGCTCGTCGAACGTGTTCTCGGTGTAGGGCATCGAGGGGTTCGTCGACGACGGCAGCATGTGCTCGTGGCCGATCAACTCGAGGACGTCGGGTGCGTGGCCGCCGCCGGCTCCCTCGATGTGGAAGGTGTGGATCGCGCGGCCGTCGATGGCGTCGAAGGTGTCCTCGACGAAGCCCGACTCGTTTAACGTGTCCGTGTGGATACAGACCTGGACGTCTTCGGCCTCCGCGACCTCGAGGCAGGTGTCGATCGCAGCGGGGGTCGACCCCCAGTCCTCGTGGAGTTTGAGTCCGGCCGCGCCGGCCTCGACCTGCTCGCGCAACGACTCCGGTCGGCTACTGTTACCTTTCCCGTAGAAGCCGACGTTGACCGGCCACTCCTCGGCGGCCTGCAGGAACCGCTGGATGTTCCGCGGACCCGGCGTGCAGGTCGTCGCACCACCGCCGAAGCCGCCGCCGAACATGGTCGTCACTCCCGAGGCGAGGGCGTGTTCGACCAGTTGCGGACTGTTGAAGTGGACGTGAATGTCGAGCGCGCCGGGCGTCGCGATTAGCCCGTCGGCGGGAATAGTGTCGGTGCTCTGCCCGATCACCATGTCCACGCCGTCCATCGTGTCCGGATTGCCCGCCTTGCCGACGCCGACGATTTTTCCGTTTCGGACGCCGATATCGCCCTTTCGAATCCCCAGAACGGGGTCGATGATTACGACGTTCGTAAAGGCCCAGTCGAGCGTGCCCTCGGCCTGTGTCGTCCCCGACTGCATCCCCATCCCGTCGCGCATCGTCTTTCCGCCGCCGAAGACCGCCTCCTCGCCGGGAACGCCGTGATCGCGCTCGATCTTCGCCAGCAGGTTCGTATCGCCGAGTCGGAGTCGGTCGCCTTCGGTCGGGCCGAACAGTTCCGTGTACTCCGTCCGCGGCAGGTCGCGGCTCATTCGTCGCCCTCCGAGACGTAGCCCTGCTTTCGAGCGCGCTCGAGCGCGGTCGCTTTCACGTCCTCGTCGTCCAGTTCGCCGCCGACCAGCCCGCCCATTCCGTGGACGATCCGATCGCCGGCGATATCGACGAGATCGACGTCGCGTTCACAGCCCGGTTCGAACCTGATCGCCGTGCCCGCCGGGATGTCCAGCCGAGTTCCGTACGCGGCCTCGCGGTCGAACGCGAGGCCGGGATTGACCTCGAAGAAGTGAAAGTGCGAACCGACCTGGACGGGGCGGTCGCCGGTGTTCTCGACCGTGACGGTCGCCGTCGGCCGCCCCTCGTTTATCCGCACCGGTTCGGCTGCCGGGAGTAGTTCCCCCGGAACGAACTCGGTCATTCGCCGATCACTCCGAGCACGTTGCCGGAGATCGTCGTAAAACGAATTTTCATCACAGCTCGTATAATGCGGACAGAGGCCGTAAATACATACGCGGACAACAATATTTGCGAAAAAGTATCCATTCTTCGTTCTATATCGGAATTTAGTGCCGTGTCCCCACTCACGGTCTAGAAGGCCATACTAGGATTGGACATCTATCCTCTAATTCGATGGAAAAAGGGAATGTAGCAAGCACTGAACTAGCTATCACCTGTCCCAAGAAAACCGAGATGGCTGGCGCTCGGGAACGTCGGCCGTCGGCTGGCGTGAGGATTCGGTCTCGTTCGAACGAACACTAATGGCGCATCGACCGATAGGAAGTGCTAATGGCACGACTCAACCGGCTCACCGTGTATCCGGTCAAAGGGCTGGACGGCATCGAACTCGAGACGGCGGCGATACGCGAGGGCGGGACGATCGCCCACGATCGGGAGTTCGCGCTGTTCGACGCGGACGGCGACGTTTTCAACGGCAAACGATCCGATCGCGTCCACGCCCTCGACACCGGGTTCGATCCGGCGACGAGTGCACTCACCGTCGAGACCCCCGACGGGGAGACGGCGTCGTTCGACCTCGATGCCGACCGTGAGCGCGCAGCCGCCTGGTTCAGCGACGTTTTCGAGACGACGCTCTCCCTCGAGCGGGACGAGTCGCTGGGGTTCGTCGATCGACGCGAGATGGGGCCATCCGTGATCAGTACGGCGACGCTCGAGACCCTCGCGTCCTGGTTCGAGGACGTGACCGTCGAGGGAGCACGGCGACGGCTGCGGGCGAACGTCGAGGTCGGTGGCGTCGATCCCTTCTGGGAGGACCGATTCGTCGGCGAGGACGCGCCGTCGTTCGCGATCGGCGACGTCCGGTTCGACGGTGTGACGCCCTGTGGCCGCTGTGTCGTCCCGCAACGCGATCCCGACACGGGAGAACCGACCGAGAAATTCCGGGAACGGTTCGTCCGGAAGCGTGAGGAAACGTTCCCCGAGTGGGCCGACGCGGCCGCGTTCGACCACTACTATACGCTGATGATCATCACGCGCGTTCCCGAGGCCCACCGCGGCGGGACGCTCCGCGTCGGCGATCCGGTCGAGATCGAGAACTAGTGATCGATTCCGGGGCGCTGGAACGTCGTTTCGGCCCCGTCGGCGTCGTCTGCCGCCCCGGCGAGCGCCTTCTCGAGTTCGGGTGCGGCCAGCACCTCGTTTCGATCGGGCTCTCCGGGCCGCCGGAAGTAGTAGGTATCCGCACAGCCGGCGACCAGTTCCGAGAGCCGTCGATCTTCGTCGTGGACGACCGATACGAGGTCACCCGTCACCGCGATCAACACCGCGTCGTCGGGTTTGTAGAGCGCGTCTCTGAGTTCGTGGACGGTACTGTCGGTCGGTAGCTCGAGAGTGACCCCGTCGACGGTCGCCCATCGCGTCTCCATGGCTGCCCGTTCGAGCGTAACGATCTATACGGTTGTGCCCGCAGATACAGGCCACTGGATGCCGTCGAACGGAGCGACGATGTCGGGAACCTGGACTCGGGACGACCGATGCCTGGAACTGGTGATCGATTTCAGGAAACGCTTAGGGTATCGCGCTCGATACCCCCGAACGTGAGCGAGAATCGCGTCGTTCAGGGGCGAATGGTGACGGCCGAAAAACTCGCGGAGCTCGTCGAAGGTGACTCCGTGATGGAAGTCGATTCGATCGAGGAGGCCGACAGGAAGTGCCCGGAGTGTGGCAGTAACGTGTTGCAGGTGACCTACATGCCGTCGGTCACCGAACTCGTCACCGGCTGGAAGTGCCAGGAGTGTGATTGGAGCGAGGACGACCGGGACTGATCGTCGCCGCGATCGCCTCGAAACCGGCGCGTTTCTGCCCAGCACCGCTCGTCGAGTAGCGAATCTTGCGCCGGTCACTTCGAACCCGGCACCACCCTCGGTCCCGTCACTCACCCGACGGTCCCAGCCGTGGGCAACAATCCGTTCGTCGGATCGATGCCCGACGAGGGAAGCCGCGTCTCACGTCGACCCGTTCGTCACCAGACCAGCCACTCGAGGACGACGACGACGGCGGCGAGGAAGACGTGTTCGCCGTCGACGACGAACCCGTAGTACAGCGGGCCGCGATCGGGGGTCGCGAACGGGATGTAGAGACAGACGTAGGCGTTCATCGCGAGGACGACGAGGAACTCCTGTGAGAGCGTCCCGAAGCCGACGAGAGCGACGACACCCGCAGCGACAGCGACGGTCGCGACCAGGGACAGGAGTCGGGTCCGCCGCGGGCCGTAGCGGTTGGGTATCGTCGGAATCCCCTCGGAACGGTCGCCCTGGATGTCCTTGACGTCGAAGATCACCGCAGCGATGGTGATCATGATCGTGATGTAGGCGAACAGGAACAGGATCTCGTGGGCGAGCAGTCGATCGTAGTAGTAGCCCACGCCCAGCGGGATCGCGCCCCAGGCGAAGCCGACGACGAGGTTCTTGACGAGAAAGAGTTGCTTGACGCCGCCGACGGAATACAGGAAAACGACGACCAGCGGGAGAAGCATGTACACCACACCGGCCAGTCCGAGCGCGACGCCGACCCCGATCGCAGCGACGTAGAGAACGATACCGAACGTCAACCAGAACCGACCGTATCGCTTCGTAAACGCCGCACGTTGCGGGACGTTCTGCTCGTCCTCCTCGAGGTCGGTAAATCGGTTGACGGTGTAGACGAATACCGTGGCCGCGAAGACGATGAAAAGCGGCACCGGCTCGAGGGGAAGGTCCGCGAGGAGGACGGTCGTCACGGCGACGCTAACCGTCGCCAGCGAAATGAAAAGGTTGCTGTGAACCAGAACCCGGAGCGCGTGCTTGACGGATGCCGCCAAACCCGGTGTTCGATGCGGAGCAGTAGAGTTCCTCACAGCGAGTTGGCCTCGTGTGAGACGTTGGGAGAGCCCACGTTTGAATGCTGTGTCGGGTTCCCAACCCCGATCTCGCTCGAGGGAACCCGGGGCGTCACGATCGCTCGAGGGAACTGCCGCCGATCGACCGTCGGCCCCGAAATCGCGTCTCGACTCAGTCAGCAACTGGAAAATCGACTAGTCGTGGCGGGGAGTTGGGGCCGAGTTCGGATGTGCGGGTACGTCACACCCACCTTCAGTTGAGAACCCACACAAAGAAGGGTGGACGGAACACAGTCCGGTACTGACGAACCCGGAGTAGTTGATACACGTCGATGGATATCCCGTGGCGAGTGGAAACTGGCAGGATTTAAGCAAGGGCGGCACGCCCGTTTGAATGGCATGAAATTACACGAGTATCAGGCGAAGGGCGTCTTCGCCGATGCCGGGATTCCGACGCCGGATTCGAAGCTCGCTTCGGACGTCGACGGCGTCGTCGACGCGGCGGAGGAAATCGGGTATCCAGTCGCGGTGAAAGCGCAGGTACAGGTCGGCGGCCGGGGGAAGGCCGGCGGGATCAAACTCGTCGAGGACGCGGACGAGGCTCGGGACGCGGCCGACTCGATCCTCGGCATGGATCTGAAGGGGTATCACGTCGATCGCGTCCTCGTCGAGGAAGCGGTCGACTTCGTGAACGAACTCTACGTCGGGATCACGATGGATCGGGGCGAAGGCAAACCCGTCGCGATGGTCTCGACCAAAGGCGGGGTCAACATCGAAGAGGTCGCCGAGGAAGACCCCGACGCGATCGCCCGCGAACACATCGACCCCTCCTTCGGGATGCATCCCTATCAGGCCCGCAAGGCCGTCTACGACGCTGGCGTCGATCAGTCGGTCGCGCGCGACGTCTCGAGCGTTCTCACGACGCTCTATCAGCTCTGGGACGACAAGGACGGTGCCGACGCCGAGATCAACCCGCTGATGGTCACGGCCGACGACGAGGTCATCGCGGCCGACGCCGTGATGAACATCGACGAGGACGCGCTGTTCCGCCAGCCCGAACTCGCCGAGATGGAAGAGGAAGCGGCCGGCGGCGACGAACTCGAGCAGAAGGCCGACGAGTACGGCTTCGACTACGTCCGACTGGACGGTAACGTCGGCATCATCGGCAACGGTGCGGGGCTCGTGATGACGACGCTCGACCTGGTCGACTACTACGGCGGCGAACCCGCCAACTTCCTCGACGTGGGTGGCGGCGCGAAGGCCGCCCGCATCGCGAACGCGCTCGATATGGTGTTCTCCGACGACAACGTCGATTCGGTCGTCTTCAACATCTTCGGCGGGATCACGCGCGGCGACGAGGTCGCCCGCGGGATCAACGAAGCGCTCGAGCAGTTCGACGAGATCCCCAAGCCGGTCGTCGTCCGACTGGCCGGGACCAACTGGGAGGAGGGCATGGAGATTCTGAACGAGGACCTCGTGACGGTCGAACAGACCCTCGAGGACGCGGTCCAGCGTGCCGTCGAGTACGCTGGGGAGGTGAACGACCAATGAGCGTACTAGTCGACGACGACACGCGCGTCGTGGTACAGGGCATCACCGGTGGGGAAGGCAAGTTCCACGCCGAGCAGATGATGGAGTACGGGACCGACGTCGTCGCCGGCGCGGTCCCCGGTAAGGGCGGGCAGGAAGTCAGCGGCGTTCCCGTCTACGACACGGTCCACGAAGCGGTCGACGAGGAGAACGCGGACACGTCCGTGATCTTCGTCCCGCCGGCCTTTGCCGGCGATGCGGTCTTCGAATCGCTCGACTCCGGTCTCGACCTCGCGGTCGCGATTACCGAAGGAATTCCGACCCAGGACATGGCGCGGGTCAACAAGCGCCTCTCCGAGACGGACACCCGCCTCATCGGCCCGAACTGTCCCGGCCTCATCACGCCCGGCGAGGCCAAACTGGGCATTCTCCCCGGCAACATCTTCGCCGAGGGCAACGTCGGACTCGTCTCCCGATCGGGAACGCTGACCTATCAGGTCGTCGATAGCCTGACCAACCGTGGTATCGGACAGACCACGGCCATCGGTATCGGCGGCGACCCGATCATCGGGACGGACTTCGTCGACGCCCTCGAACTGTTCGAGGACGACCCCGACACCGACGCCATCGTCATGTGCGGTGAGATCGGTGGGGAAGACGAGGAGGAAGCGGCCGCGTTCATCGACGACTACGTCGACACGCCGGTCGCCGGCTTCATCGCCGGCCGCACGGCCCCGCCAGGAAAGCGAATGGGCCACGCCGGCGCAATCGTCTCCGGTTCCGGGACCGGGACCGCCGAGAGCAAGATCTCGGCGCTCAACGACGCCGGCGTCCCCGTCGGCGACACCCCCGAGGAAGTCGCCGACCACATCGAAGAGTTCCTCGCGTAACTCCCGCGAGCGAACTCGCGGGCGATCCGTCGCTCGCATCGTTCGCTATCGTCGCAGTTTTCGACCCGCGTTTCGATCCTGACCGTCGCTCCGACACGAACGACAGGAGCCCGCACGCTCGCTCGCTTGCCGGCCGATCATGTGCCTGGCTACCGTGGGCTCGACTGCGATGCCAGTCTCCCTCGAGTGTGACGGCTGCGGGTCCGAGCAGACGATTCCCGACCGTCGGGACGATCCGGAAACGGGCGGTACCACCTGTCCCCGTTGCGGTGAGAAACCGTTCACCGTTCGCCGAAACGGACTCGGGTGGCATCCCGACTCGTGATCGAGGTCACGGTCCATGACGTGAATTGCGGAAAACAGGCGGGCATCCGGGCCACGAGGAGCGTCTGACGAACGCCGCGATCCGTTCCGAGGCGTCCGGCTGGCCGGAGAGCAGCGGGCCGGTCAGAACAGGCCCCGAAGCCTCGACCACAGCCGACCGAGGAATCCCGACGGTTCCTCGTCGGCCGTCGTGGATTGCTCGTCGTCTCCAGCGTCGACGTCGCTCTCCGTCTCGTCGTCTCCGGTGTCATCGGTCTCCCTCTCAGCCACGGGCTCGTCCGAGTCGATGTCCGGAGTCGAGTCCGTCACACCCTCCTCGCTCGAAACGGCGGGACTCGAGTTCCGTGCCGTCTCGCCGTCGGCGTCCGGCTCGGTCTCCGGTGGCTGCTCGCTGGCCGTCCCGTGAGGATCGTCCGTTCCAGGACGCTCGTCGATGCGTTCGGATTCGGTCGCGTCGTCCGTCCCAGGGTCCGTCCCGGTGGCGTCGGGCTCGTCCGGCTCGTCCGTCTCAGCGCCCGTGTCGCTTCCTTCGTCCGGTTCGTCCGTCTCGACCCAGAGGAACTCCTCGTCTTTCGTGCGACCGGTGAGCAGGAACTCCGTCAGTTCGTCGTCGTCGGCCAACAATTCGTCGTCGACGGGCGTTGCCGGTGTGGGTGCCGGTTCGTCCACACTCGCGATGATATCGTCCGGCGTCTCGTCGGCGAGAACGTCGTCGGCGTCCCCGTCGGTCCCGCCAGCACGGAGTTGGTCGAAGACGTCGGCTGCCGTCTGGTCCTCGACTCCGTCGGCGTCCCCCTCCCCGGTCTCGTCGCCGTCCGTCGTTTCGGTCCGGTGGTCACCGCCGGAGTCGGTTTCCTCGAGTTCCTCGAACAGGGCGTCGATGCTCGAGTCTACCTCGAGTGGGGCGTCGGCCGGGGGCTCCGTTGTACTCTCTGTCATGGCCCGTTTTCTGCTAGTGGATTATCACACGACTTTAATTTTTGCAATTTTTCCGGCTATAGTCGATACTAGTAGTGTCATATTAGCGTACTGGCCGCTAGCCGGTAATAGCGGTTGGAACGGTTGACAAACGTCTAGAATACGCACTGGAACGGTGGAAGATAGCACAATTTTGGGTCAGAGGAGATTTCTCCCGCTGATCTCCCCGTCGTGGGAATCTTTCGGTCCCCGATTCGGAACGAACGTTCCTCACTGGTGCCATCGCGGTCGACCACTACGCCGACGACTATTCGATTCCCGTTCGCCACTGGGGGAGCTTCTACGCCGTGTTGACGTTCGGAGTCGTCTTCGGGGCGTGGTCTCCCCTGCTCCGAGCGTTCTTCGCTCGGCAGCGATAGCGGTGGGATCGGTGTATCAATCGTTTCATACGGTTTCCTGTAAGTCATTGCCGGTGGGACCAGAACCACCCTGCGGTCCCACCGGTAAATCGTTACAGGAAACCGTATCAGGAGCTGCTACTGCTGGTCGACGGTGTCCGATCGACGAAGTCGACGATTCGCCTCGCGATTCTCTCGCCGGCGTCTTCCTGCAGGAAGTGTGCGGCTTCGTCGATCCAGACGTCGGGTTGCTCGCTCGCAGTCGGAACGAGTTCGCGCAACGGATCGCGGTTGTCGGCCGTGATCGGATCGTGCTCGGCGAAGAGGACGAACGCCGGCTTCTCCCACTCGGCGAGTCGATCCCGGGCGTCCGCGAACAGCTCTGCCCCGGGATCGTCGGGTGACTGTGGTACCAGCCCCGGAAACGTCCGAGCACCTGCCATGTATCGTTCGTCCGGGAACGGCGCACGGTAGGCGTCGACCACGTCCGCGGAGAGCTCACGGTAACAGCCGTTTTCGACGAGGTCGCCGATATCCAATTCCTCGGCGGTCGCCACCATCTCGGCGAACGCGTGCCAGGTCTCGGTCATCTCCTGTGTGCCGTCCGGAAGGCCGGTGTTCATCGGGACCAGACGGGCGAACCGCTCGGGCTGATTCGCCGCCAACGAGAGCCCCAACAGTCCACCCCAGTCCTGGCAGACCAGCGTGACGTTCGTCAACTCGAGTTCCTCGACGAACGTCCGGAGCGCGTCGTAATGCATCTCGACGGTGTACTCCTCGCGGTCCTCGTACCTGTCGGATCGCCCGCATCCGATCAGATCGGGCACGACCACGCGGCCGCGCTCGGCGAGGATGGGCATCATCTTCCGGTAGAGGAACGACCACGTCGGTTCGCCGTGCAGACAGAGGAACGTTTCGTCGCCCCCGTCGGCGCTCTCATCACCGGTTTCGACGTACGCCATGTCCAGCTCGCCGACGCTTACGTACTGTGGGTCGTAGTCGAAATCCGGCACGTCCTCGAATCGTTCCGCTGGGACACTAACAACCATACGACACGGTACCGTATACCATTACACAAACGTTGGGGAACCGAGATGAACTAGTTATCCGTTGGTGGAATCGGGTGGCCGGCAGGCCCCATGTGATTCCGTCCGACTGCCTCGAGGCCCGCGGTGTCGACGCCGCGTACCGACCGGTCGACCGAAACGACCATCCAAAAACATTATATTTCCGTTAACCACATTCGGGAGTGTGGTTTACGAGACTGGAAACGAGACGGTCGACGACGCACTCGAGCAGGTCATGGCCGGGGAGCGGCTCGATCGGACGGACGGGCTCGCGTTGATGGCCCAACCGGTCGAGGCGCTCGCGGAGGCCGGCGCGACCGTGCGCGATCACTTCGGTGACGGCACGGTCGACGCCTGCTCGATCGTCAACGCGAAGGCGGGCAACTGCGCGGAGGACTGTGGGTTCTGTGCCCAGTCGGTCCACTTCGACACCGGCATCGACACCTACGGCTTCCTCGGTCCGGAGAAGATCCTCGAGGCCGCCAAGCGTGCGGAGGCCGACGGGGCCCAGCGGTTCGGGATCGTCGTCGCCGAGAAGGGTGTCTCGAAGGAACACCGGCCCGAAGAGTGGGCGGAGGTCCTCGAATCCATTCGGCTCGTCCGTGACGAGTGCGACCTCGAGGTCGACGCTTCCCTCGGGATTCTCACCGAGGAGGAGGCCGCGATCCTCGCCGAGGAGGGGATCAATCACTACAATCACAACATCGAGACCTCCCCGAATTACTTCCCCGAGATCGTCGAGAGCCACAGGTTCGAAGACCGGGTCCGGACCCTCGAGGTCGCCAAGGAGGCCGGCATGGACCTCTGTGCGGGCGTGATCCTCGGGATGGGCGAGACGCCGACCGACCGGGTCGAGGCCGCGATCGCCCTGCAGGACATCGGGATCTCCTCGCTGCCGGTCAACGTCCTCAACCCGGTCGCCGGGACGCCGCTGGCCGAGCGAGGAGTCGACATCAGCACCGAAGAGATCGTCAAGACGGTCGCGGTGTACAAACTGCTCCACCCCGATTCGCGGGTCCGCCTGACCGGCGGCCGCGAGGTCAACCTCGAGCCCGACGAGCAGCACCTGCCGCTGGAAGCCGGCGCGGACGGGCTCCTCACCGGGGACTACCTCACGACCGAGGGCCAGTCGCCCGGCGACGACATCGAAATCATCGAGCGCGCGGGGCTGGAGCCGAACATGGACACCAACGAGTTCGATCCCGAGGAAGTCAAGGCCCGCCACAGCGGCGCTGTGGAATCGTCGACCGACGGAACGGCGAGTACGGGTGCGGAACCGAGCGACGACTAGTCACGCGAATCTAACAACAAACCAACAAACATGGACGAAATCACGTTTGCGGTACTCGGAACCGGCGGTATCGGCCGACGAGCATTCGAAGTGAGCCAGCACAAGGACGCGTTGACGCCCGTCGCGGCGTGTGACCGCCACGGCGTCGCCGTCGACTTCGACGGCCTCGACGTCGACGAACTGCTCGCGGCGACGGAAGGGAATATCGACAACGAGGTCGCGACCGATGGAGGGACGGGTGCAACTGCAGCCGAAAGCGGCGTCAAACAACACGGTGAACGGAAGGGCGTCGTCGCCTCGAGCCAGGCTCGACGCAGTGAAGATCCGATTCAGGATATCATCGACCACGGCGACCGGATCGACGCCGTCTTGCTCGCCCTGCCGAACTACGAGCACGACTTCATTCCCCGAACCGCCGACCGCTTCGCCGAGGGGGACTACTCCGGGGTCATGATCGACGTGCTCAAGCGCTCGCGCGTGATCGACATGCTCGACGATCGCAGCGACGAGTTCGAGGACGCCGGCATCACCTTCATCTGTGGCGCGGGCGCGACGCCCGGGCTGCTCACCGGTGCGGCGGCGCTTGCGGCCCAGTCGTTCGTCGAGGTCACGTCCGTCGACATCTGGTGGGGCGTCGGCCTCAAGTCCGGCTACGAGGACAATCGCGGGACGGTCCGCGAGGACATCGCCCACCTCCCCGAGTACGACATCGAGACCGCCCGCGAACTCTCCGAGGACGAGATCGAAGCGATCATCGACGACCACGACGGCGTCATCGAGTTCGAGGACATGGAACACGCCGACGACGTCCTCCTCGAGCGCGCGGGCGTCTGCGACGCCGAGGACGTCGCGGTCGGCGGGATCCTCGACGTGCGCAACGACGAGAAGCCGACGACGACCACGGTTCGCGTGACCGGCCGGACCTTCGACGGCGAGACGGCGACGAACACCTTCCAGCTCGGCGACGAAACGAGTATGGAAGCCAACGTCAACGGCCCCGCGCTGGGCTACCTGAAAGCCGGCGTGCGGCGGAATCGCGCCGGCGAATACGGCGTGTTCGGACCGGCCGATCTGATGCCCGGCTTCTGAGCCGCCCGCGCCGATACCGTCCACGCGACTCTTCTATGAGTGCCTCACCAGAATACCCGAAACGGCCACGTATCGATCGGCTCGAGCCGAGAGCGAGCCGAATCAGCCGTGCGACCGGAATCGTGAGAGTCAAACCGTGGCACTGAGTCCGTTTAGGCGAATGGCCGACCGCGGGTTCGACCTCGAGGACCGACTCGAAACCCTCGAGGATGACGATTTGAAACGTTCGTTATCGCCCGTCGATCGGGTCGCCGAGCGCGGCTACTTCGCCGACCCCTCCGGCGGCGACCTGCCAGTCCTCGACTCGGCCGAGGCGCTGGTCTTCGCGTCGAACAACTATCTGGGATTGACCGACGATCAGCGGGTACAGGACGCGGCTCGGGGGGCCGCCGCGACCGTCGGAACGGGTGCCGGCGCGAGTCGGCTCGTCACCGGCGACACGCTGGTCCACCGCGACCTCGAACGGCTACTCACCGAGGTCAAGGGGACCGATCGCGCGCTGACCTTTTCCTCCGGGTACGCCGCGAACCTCGGGACGATCACTGCCCTCGAGCCGGACGTCGTCTTCTCGGACGAACTCAATCACGCGAGTATCATCGACGGCTGTCGGCTCGCGGACACCGACACCGTCGTCTACGACCACTGTGACGCCGCGAGCCTGCGATCGAAGCTCGAGGAACGCGCCCGAACGGCTGCCCAGGACGGTCGAGACCCGGACGCGGAATCGTGGCTGATCGTCACCGACTCGGTGTTCAGTATGGACGGGACCGTCGCCCCGCTCGCTGCCATCTGCGACGCCGCCGAGGAGTTCGGTGCGTGGGTGATGGTCGACGAGGCCCACGCGACGGGGCTCTACGCCAACGGCGGCGGCGTCGTTCAGGCGGAGGGGCTCGAGGACCGCGTCCAGGTGCAGATGGGGACGCTCTCGAAGGCCCTGGCGAGTCAGGGCGGCTACGTCGCCGGCAGCGCGGCGTTGATCGACTGTCTGATCAACGACGCGCGGTCGTTCGTCTTCTCGACCGGCCTCACGCCGCCGGCCGCTGCGGCCGCCAGCGAGGCGCTGCACGTCGCCCGTCACAGCGACGTGCGAGACCAGCTCTGGGAGAACGTCGCCCACCTCCGCGACGGCCTCGAGTCGATGGGGTTCGAGGTCTGGGGCGACTCGCAGATCCTCCCGGTGGTCGTTGGCGACCGGACAGACGCGATCGCACTCGCCGATGGGATCCGGGAGCGTGAGGTCGTCGTCCCGGCGATCCGGCCACCAACCGTCCCGGAGGGAACGAGTCGTCTTCGCGTCGTGCCGATGGCTACGCACGATCAGGACGACATCATCACCTGTCTCGAGGCCTTCCAGGCGGCGGGCGAGGAGGTTGGGGTACTGTGACTGGGACCCAGCCGATCGCCGTGGTCGGGACCGGGACCGGCGTCGGGAAGACGGTTATTACGGCCGGGCTGACACACATGCTCCGGGACGCCGGCCACGAGGCACGAGCGATCAAACCGGCCCAGACCGGCCACCCGCCGGACGACGACGCCAAGTTCGTCGCCGCGGCCTGTGACGATCCCGACGCCGCGACCTGTCCACGCTTCCTCGAGCCGGCGCTGGCTCCCCGCGTCGCAGCCGCCGTCGCCGACGAACCGCTCGCGTACGAACGTATCCGCGAGGCCTGCGAACGCGAGATCGAGGCGACGCCGGTCCCGATCGTCGAGGGAATCGGCGGTCTCCGTGTGCCCCTGGCCGGCGACCGTGAAGTGATCGACCTCGTCGCCGACCTCGAGGCCGCGGCGGTCGTCGTCACGCGGTCGGGACTGGGCACCCTCAATCACACCGCGCTCTCGATCGACGCGCTCGAGGCCCGCGGGATCGACGTCCGTGGGATCGTCGTCAACGAGTACGCAGGCGAAACGCTCGCCGAACGGACCAATCCCGACGAACTCGAGCGGATGACCGGCTATTCGGTCGAGACGGTGCCGCCGCTGGCGAACGGTGACGACGGTGAGACGACGCCGCGGGAGTTCGCTGCCGGCGTCAGCGACGCACTCTCGCCGGCGTTGTACGATCGCCTTCCGGTAGAAACGCCTCGGTAACGCTCCGCGTCCACTCAGGCCGACGGCGCTGGTCGCTCTTCGCCGACCGTCGGTCCCTCCCGGTCGATCGAAACCTCGCTCTCCTCCGTCTCGAGTTCGACGAGATAGGAGACCACTTCCGATTTCCGGTGTTCCACCTCGAGGTGGACCCGAAGATCGGTACGGTCGTCGTATCGCTCGGTACAGAGCGGGCAGCCGTGTGGGTCTGTCATTCTGCCGATCACCACGAGGTACTCTCATCGTTCATCGACGTAATAGTGTCGATCAGTCAATAAATAGATGAATCCGTTCGCAACACACCTCGGAGATCGACGCCCGACGGGATCTGCCACCCCCGGATCCTCGGCGGAGCGGGCGGGTCTACATGAAGTCACTCAATCCCGACTGATCGTCGTCCGGTTCGTCGGCCGTCGCCGAATCGTCGGACGCCGATCGGTCACCCGCCGCCGTGGCCGATCGGTCTGGATCGTCGTCTTCCGAGGCCGTAAGCGTCCGTTGCCCGTTCTGGTCGCCGTCTTCTTCGCCGCCGTTTTCCTCCCCGTCGATCGTCTCGTCGGCGTCCGAACGCGAGTCGTCCGGCGTGAAGAAGGCGTTGCCCGAGTGCTCGACCGCTTCCGTGGTTTTCAGTTCGTCGGCGTCCTCGACGATCGACGCGACCTTGTTGGTGTCTTTCCCGCTTCCGGTGACGAACGAGACGTCGGCCTCGTCGAGATCGTAGGCAGCCGCCATGCGGACGGTCAGATCTCGGTTCTTGCAGTGGTGGGTCATCGCCGAGAGGAACGGGAGGATCTCCCGGCGAGCGGTGGCGACGCTTGCACCCTCCCGTTCGGCGATACGTTCGGCGATCGAATCGCGGGTGTTGCGGGTCCCCTTGGTCCGGCCGAGTTTCGACCAGTAGCTCGGCGGGCCATAGCGGGTCCAGCCACCCTTGTCGCCGCGTCTCGAGGCGGCGACGCCGGCGGTCATGTTGTCGGTCGCGTATCGCCAGTAGGAGTAGTCCTGCGTGGCTCGAACCCGGCCCAGCCAGCGGTCGGCGTTCGAGAGGAACTCGTAGGCGTCGGCGAGTTCGGCCCCCTCGTAGTCCTTCGGGACGTTGTCCTCGATCCAGTTGAGCAGGTCGTCGGGCGTCTCGTCGACATCGTAGGAGGCTCGTAGCGCACCTTCGGCGTCTTTCTCTTTGATTAGCTCGTCGAGGAAATCGAAGATCCCCTCGGTGGTGTCGCGCTCGCTCGTCACCACGTCCTCGACGGTCAACCGCTCGGTCTCCTCGGCGACCGCCTGCAGGTCGTTGACCGCCGACCGAAGGTCGCCGCTCGTCGACTCGGCGATCTTCTCGAGGGCTTCCTCCTCGAACGCGACGCCCTCGCGTCGGCAGATGTCCCGCAGCACGGGGACGATCGACCGTTTCGAGACGTCACGGAACTCGATCGTCTCACAGGAGTTGCGCAGCGACTGGCTCATGTCGTAGAACTCGTTTGCCACGAGCACGATGGGCTGGTTGGCGTCCTTGACGACGCGGGTAACCTCCCGCGAGCCGCCGTAGTCGGCGTTGCCGTGGAAGTTGTCCGCCTCGTCTAAGATGACCAGCCGCCGACCCGACTCGCCGCCGGTGAGCGTCCCGCTCTTGGCGGCCTCCCCCGCGATCCGCTCGATGACGTCGGCCCCTCGGCTGTCGCTGGCGTTGAGTTCCATCACCGGCCAGCCCATGTCGTTGGCCAGCGCGTGGGCGGCGGAGGTCTTCCCGACGCCGGGGCTGCCGTGGACGATCACCGACTTCCGGTGGTCGTCCCAGCTTTTAGCCCACTCCTCGAGTTGGTCGCGGGCCTTGTTGTTCCCGCGTACCTCCGACAGCGTCGTCGGGCGGTACGTCTCCGTCCAGTCGGTCATTGGACAGTGGTTGGTGCGAGTCGCGTTTAGTGGTTGCGGAGCGTCACTCCGCAGTTACTGTCGTCAGGTCGAGGCGAGGTGTCGTATTCTCGTCCGTGTCGTCGCTCGAGACGGTAGTCCCACCGGTCGATTCGCCGAGGTGGAGTGCGTCGAACGGGGTGACTCGCGATCCAATTCGGTTCCGAGTATCACGCTCGGAACCGTAGCTCTAAGCGACTGGAACTGCTTCGTTCGGTAATGGCGGAGTTCATCGACCTCGTCACGCGATCGCTCGAGGACGCCACGCGACGCGAGTTCGACCGCCGCGTCGACGAGCAGGCCGATCGTCTCATCGAGGCCCTTCAGGCGGGGCGACTCGACAACCCGAGTTTCGGCCTCGGAATCGAACTCGAGGCCTACGCGGTCGATTCGGACGGACGGCTCGCTCGCGTGCCCGAGGACGTCTTCGACGGCCACTGTGACAAGGAACTCGGGGTACACAACGTCGAGTTCAACACCGAGCCGACGGCGTTCGACGGGGACGGCATCGCTGCGGGGGCGGCGGCGCTCCGGCGGGACTACCGGAACGCACAGCAGGCGGCCGACCGGGCGGGGAGAGCGATCGTTCTGGATGCGATGTGGACGATTCCGCCGTCGAACGGGAGCCACGCGTATCTGGCGGCCGTCGACGAGAGCGAGGGGATGTCGATCGCCGAGAACATGACGCCGTCGCCGCGATATTGTGCGATCGACAACGACGTACTGGCACGAACCGGGGGATCGGTCACCCTCTCGGTGCCGGGCGTCGAGCGTCAGTTCCCGTCGATCCTCTTCGAGTCACTGACGAGTTCGATCCAGCCACACGTCCAGATACCCGACGTCGAGGAGTTCCCACGGTATTACAACACCGCCGTGGGGACGCTCGGCCCGGTCCTCGCGTTGGCGACGAACTCGCCGCTGTTACCGCCGGATCTGTACGACATCGACGATCCCGGTCGCTTGCTCGAGGAGACGTCTCACGAACTCCGGATTCCGGTGTTCGAGCAGTCGATCAACGGGGCATGGGAGAAGGTCCGATTTCCCGAGAAAATACGGCGAACGGCAGCGACGATCGACCGACTCCGCGCCGATCCGACGTGTGCCCCGTTCCTCCGGGAGTGGGTCGGGGACGGCGGCCGCGAGACGTTTCCGGACCTGTTCTGGGAGCTCAATCACAAGCGAGGAACGTATTGGCGGTGGCTCCGCACCGTCGTCGGCGGTCAGCCGGTCGAGCAGGGCGATCGGTGGTCCATTCGCATCGAATATCGCCCGCTTCCCACCCAGCCCACGATCGTCGAAAACGTCGGCCTCCAGTGTCTGGTCGCCGGACTCGTCCACGGCCTGTGTGCGGTCGATCATCCGCTCGCGACCCTCGATCGAGACGCCGCCGAACGGAGCTTCTACGACGCCGTCGAAAACGGACTCGACGCCGACCTCGCGTGGGTTACCGTCGACGGCGACCGAACGACTGACTCGGCCGTGATCTACGACGAACTGTTCGGGTTCGCTCGGCGCGGCCTCCGCGAGCAGGGCGTTCCCGCGGACACGATCGAGGACTATCTCGCACCGCTCGAGGGGCGATGGACCGATCGGGTGACGCCGAGCCAGTGGAAGCTAGATCGTGTCCGCGACCGCCTCGAGGCAGGGCTGGACTTCGAGGAGGCCGTCTTCGAGATGCAAACCGAGTACGTCGACCGGTCGACGAGCGGCGTGCCGGTCGCGCAGTGGTCGTGAGAGGAACGCACCCCTGAATCGAACGCCCGCGGACGGACCGTCAGGTGCGTTCTCAGACGGAACCGCTGTCAGTCACTCGGGACAGGGGACCTCTCAGTCCGCGCCGTAGACGAGCACGGATCGCTCGGCCGAATCGTCCGCCGATTCGATGCGGACGGGAAACTCCTGATCGCTGTCGACGTGTGGCGTTTCGTACCCCGTCGTGAGTACCGTCCGCTCCCCGCCGTCGAGGCTCACCGCGTGCCGGTCGACTCGGTCCGCGCTGTGGCCGACGATCAACTCGAGGTCCTGCCTGCCGGCGGCATCGCCGGTGTTCTCGACTGTGACGCTCACCTCGAGGAACTCGCCGGAATCGATGGGGGTGTTCGTCTCGAGGCTCACCAGTTCGAACGTCGCGCCCTCGTCGGTCTCGCCGTCGTCCGGCTCGATCTCGCGCAGACACTCACGCGCGTTCGGATTGCCGTGTGTCGATCCTCCCGTCCGATACGCCATCTCGTCGGTCGTGAGAGACGAAATAACGGTGCCGTCGCTGCCGTACGCCGGGATCTCGACGGTGATTTCGTCGTCGCTCTCGTGGACGGCGGAGTCGTCGCCGATCTCGAACACCACCGTGCCCGAGAACGGTGCGTCGACGTCCTCGCCGAAGACGAACCCGTCCTCGACCACGGTGTTTCCGTACAGGCCATCGTCGTAGAACCCCGTACTCGCGAAGGCGACATCGTCGGCTTCGAACGAGCCCGTGATCTCTGCCCGGGAACAGGAGGGAAACGAGACGGTTCGCTCCGAACCTTCGCTCTCGGCGTCGCTCCCCACAGCGGAATCGTCGTCGGTCTCCGTCCCGGTTCCGGTGCCACCGGACGAATTCGTGTCGCCGAACGAATCGTCCGTGGTCTCGCCCGGTTCGTTTCCGGCCCCGTTCGCGGCGTCCGATCCGTCGAGACCCGCGTTGAGACAGCCTGCAAGTCCGAGTCCGACTCCCGAGACGCCGATGAAAGTCCGTCGTTCCATAGCCGGAGGAAGCATATCTCACAGCATAAAGATGTCGCAGATATGTTATATCTGATTACAGTCATGGATCTGTGAGGGACCGTCCGCAACGGCGGACCATCGGCTCGAGACGGAATGCCCCACGACATGACATCCGGCGGAGAGCCCGTCGATTACAGCACGAACCGCGTCGCGTTCCCGCGCGGCGTCTCATACGGTTTGCTGTCCCGATTTCTCGGTGGGACCGCAGGCGGTCCCAGTCCCACCGGCCCTGACGGACAGGAGACCGTCTCAATCGGTCGACTCCTCGGCCTCCGGGACGACCTCGCTCACGATCACGCTCGAGATCCGCGTCCCCTCCACGTCCTCGACGGTCACCTCGTAGCCGTCGGCTTCGATCGCGTCGCCGATTTCCGGTGCGCGGCCGAGGCGACTCAACACGAGGCCGCCGATGGTGTCGAACGCATCGCCTTCGAACGCCGTACCGAGGAGTTCGTTGACGTCCGCCAGGGAGACCCCGCCGTCCATGGCGTAGCGGCCGTCGGGGAGTTCGTCGACCGAGGGCTCCATTTCGGCGACGTCGAACTCGTCTTGGATCTCTCCGACGACTTCCTCGATGACGTCCTCGATGGTGAGGATGCCCTCGAAGGCACCCCACTCGTCGATGACGACGGCCATCTGGACGTTCTGCCGACGGAATTCCCCGAGAACCTCGTCGATCCGTCGAGTCTCGGGGACGATGATGATGTCTCGAGCGAGATCGTGAGCGGTCGGTTCGTCGCCGCCGTCCGCGGTCTCGATGGCCTGCAGCACGTCTTTCGCGTGAACGAATCCGACGACGGGCTGGTCAGCCTCCTCGTCGACCACGGGGAACCGGGTGTAGGTCCCGCTGGCCGCCACGCCCCGGAGCTCCGAGAGTGGCATCCCGGCGCGGACGGTAACGACGTCAGGGCGGGGGATCATCACCTCTCGAGCGACCGTGTCGCTGAGGTCGAAGATCGATTCGATCATCTCGACTTCCGCCATCTCGACGGCACCCTGTCGGCCCGACTGGGAAACGATCCGCAGGATCTCTTCCTCGCTGTGACTCTCGTCGCGCTCGGAGGCCGGCGCGACGCCGATGAGTCGGGTGAAGAAGTTCGCCGTGCCGTTGAACACGATAATCCCGGGGATGAAGATGTAGTAGAAGAACTTCATCGGCGCGGCGACGAGCAACGCGATCCGTTCGGCGTCGGCGATGGCGAGGGTCTTGGGCGCGAGCTCCCCGAAGACGACGTGTAGGAAGGTGATGATGCTGAATCCGATCGCGATCGACACGAGATGAAGCGTTCCCGCGGGGAGCATCGGCCCTAACACGGGCTCGAGAAGCGAAGCGATGGCGGGTTCACCGACCCACCCCAGCCCCAGCGAGGCGATCGTGATCCCCAGCTGGGTCGTCGCGAGGTAGTCGTCCAGGTTCTCCTCGGCCTCCTGGACGAGTTTCGCCGACGACCGGCCCTCGTCGACCAGGGTCTGGATCTGCGTCGGCCGGATGCGGACGTACGCGAACTCTGCGGCGACGAAAAAGCCGTTCAGGAAGACCAGGAAGAAGGCAAAGAGGAGTCGCCCGAACGAGAAGGCGAGATCCGCCGCTACCATCGTTCCCTCCGTGACGGCTGTGAGCGGTTCGAGACCGGCGATATACGGGCGGACTCGCTCCGTGTTCTACGGCCGATTCGATCGTCCATCGGGTTCGAATCGGCGGAACGGCACGCATCGCTTGGCGACGGGGCGACAGCGATACTCCCGTCGCCCGTGTCAACGACCATACGTGCAGTTGGCACACGGCTTACAAAACCGTGGCGCTGGCGATCGATGACGGACGGCAACCGACGGTTCCCCGGACCGCCGAGTGCGCACAGCCGTCTCGGCGAGCGCTCGAGCGCTGTTTTCCGCATCGACTGCCGACCGGATGCCGGAGCGGATAACTGCCCGGAACTCGAATACCGGTTATGAACGTCGCGATCGTCACCGTCGGCGACGAGATTCTCGCGGGGTCGACGACCAATACCAACGCGTCGTGGCTGGCCGAGCGGATCACCGAGCGGGGCAGCACAGTACAGCGAATCCTGACGATTCCCGACGACCGCGAACTCATCGCCGACTCCGTCGCCCGGTGGAGCGACGAGTTCGACGCCGTGATCGTCACTGGCGGGATCGGCGGGACCCCCGACGACGTGACCGTCGAGGCGGTCGCCGACGGCCTCGAGCGCGAGTTCGTCGTCCACGGCGAGATTCGAGCGGGGTTGATCGAGAAGGCGGCGGCGTTCCGGGAGGAAAACCCCGACCTAGTCGAGGAGTACGAGCTCCATCTCGATATCGATGCCGCGGCCTCGATCCCGGAGGGTGCGACGCCCATCGTCGTCGACGAGGGGTGGGCACCCGGCTGCGTCGTCGAGAACGTCTACGTCTTCGCCGGCATCCCCGACGAGATGCGGGCGATGTTCGACGCGGTGGCCGACGAGTTTCAGGGCGATTCGACCGCGGACACGCTGTACACGCCGGCACCCGAGGGATCGCTGCACGACGTACTCGAGGGCGTCACCGACCGGTTCGACGTTTCGGTCGGGAGTTATCCGCGAAGCGAGAACCGGCCCGGGCGGATCCGCGTCTCGAGTACCGACCCGGAGACGGTCGAGGCGGCGATCGCGTGGCTCCGCGAGCGCGTGGAGACGACCGCGCCACCGTCCGCAAGCGAGTAGCGGTCGCGGGGAACCCGATCGACCCTGTCTCGGGCCGACGTCAGTCTCCCCGTCGGTCTTCGACGATCCGCACGAGAACCGTCGCGAAGCCGGCGACGGCGAGGACGAACCGTTCGCCGGTCGCCGCGATGGGGAAGATCCGTTCGACGGCGGTCGCCGATTCGTCTCGAGTGGGATCGAACCCGGTCCTGTAGTGGGTGTTTTCGGTGGTCCCGCGGGCCGTCGACTCGGCTACGGTTCCGGCATCGAGTTCGACGAACGTCTGGACGAGCCCGCGCTGGTCGGTCACGAGGAGCGATCCGGACAGGTCGTAAAACCGGTCGTGGACCGGCCAGAAGAGGTTGACGCCGTTGAAGAACGCGTCGAACAGCACGTGTGCGAAGAGCAGTCCGGCCAAACTGGCCCACGCGATGCGGTGGCCGTACTCGCCCCACCGGTCCCGGACGATCGATCGATCGCGGATCGCACCGTCCCACAGCAGGGCGGCGGCGGGGACGAGGACGATCCAGAGGTTGTGAAAGGCCGCGCGGTGGGTGCCCGGCACCACGATGCCGACCAACGTGTCGAGATCCAGCACGGCGCTACACGCCATCACGATCGCGATCGCCCGCGTGTCGAACTCGTCGCCGAGCAAGGCGACCCCGATCAGTCCTGCGAACGCGACGTGGACGACGGTCGATGGCACATCCCACCGACTCGAACCGCGGGGGCTTGACTGTTGGGGCATTCGACACCGCGACGGACGACCCGAGTAGACGCCGGTCGTCGACGTTCGTTCCGCCTCGAGACGACCACTTCGTCTTCGGTAGCTACTTGGACCGACCGCTCGACCGACGGATATGGGCGGACGCGGACCGAAACGAGAACTCGCGGAGAAGATCGCCGGTGAGATCACGTTGAGCGACGATCCCGGTGCGACCCTGCGCAAGTGGCGCACCGACTTCAACGTCTCACAGACCGACCTCGCGGCCGAACTCGAGGTCTCGTCGTCGGTCATCTCCGACTACGAGAGCGGCCGCCGCGAGAGTCCCGGCATCGGCGTCGTCGGCCGACTCGTCGAGGGGTTGCTCGCGATCGACGAACGCCGCGGCGGCGAGCGCATCCGACAGTACGGTCGCGTCCTCTCGGCGGGCTTCGAGAGCGATGTCGTCTACGATCTCCGCGAGTACGCTACGTCCCTTCCCCTCGAGAGGCTCTACGACGACCTCGAGGCGACCGAAATCGCCTCGAGCAGTACCGACAGCGTCAGCGGGCACACCGTTATCGACAGCATCAAAGCGATCACGCGCCTCTCGAGCGAGGAGTTCTTCCGGCTCTACGGGCAGAGCACGAACCGCGTCCTCGTGTTTACGGGCGTGACGCGCGGGGAGTCGCCGCTCGTGGCGCTTCGGGTCGTCAACCCGACGCCCAACGCCGTTATCCTCCACGGTATCGACGAGGGCGACCTCTGGGACCACGCTGCCGATCTGGCGCGGATCGACGGCTACTCGCTGGCCGTGACGAACGCACCCCTCGACGAGATGCTCGAGTACCTCGTCAGTCTCGAGTAGCGTCTCGTCCGGTGGCCCAACGGTACGTACTCCCACACGGTGTCCTGCCGTTGTACGCCCGCACTTCCCTCCGCAATCAGTCGACTTGCCGGCGCACTCGCGAACCGCCTTTCGTTGTGCCGTCACTGACGGAGAGGCGTTCGTATGGGCCGCGAGTCAGGCGATCTGGTCTTCGTACTCGTCGGCGGTCAGCAGGGCCTCGAGTTCGTCGGGATCGTCGGCGTCGATCTCGAGCATCCAGCCCTCGCCGAAGGGGTCCTCGTTGACGAGTTCGGGGGCGTCGAACAGCGCCTCGTTGATCGCGACGACCTCGCCGCCGACGGGCGCGTAGAGGTCGGAAACGGCCTTGATCGATTCGACGACGCCGAACTCCGTTCCCCCCTCGAGGACGTCGCCCTCGTCGGGGAGTTCGACGAAGACCACGTCGCCGAGTTCGTCCTGTGCGAAATCGGAGATGCCCACGCGGACGACGCCGTCTGTCTCGAGTGCCCACTCGTGTGATTCTAGATACCGTCTCTCGTCTGGAACGTCGAAGCTCATTGTACTGTCTCGATGAAGGGTGTGGTTTCGACTCGTGCTTTCTTCGATTGGCCGCGGACGACGACCTGCAGCGTGGTCCCCGGCTCCGCGTACGCCACGGGCACGTAGCCCAGACCGATCGGTTTCTCGACGGTCGGACTCATCGTCCCGCTGGTGACGGTGCCGATGACCCGGCTCTCGGCGTTCGTGATGTCGTAGCCGTGTCGGGGGACGCCGCGATCGATCAACTGGAAGCCGACGAGTCGCTCGTCGACGCCTGCCTCCTCGATCGCCGCGAGCGCGTCCCGACCGACGAACTCCGTCTCGAGTGCGACGGTAAAGCCGATCCCGGCCTCGTAGGGCGTCCGCGGGTTCGACTCCGCGTCGAAGTCCTGCCCGGCGAGCAACAATCCGGCCTCGATCCGGAGCGTATCGCGGGCCCCGAGCCCGCAGGGCTGGCAGTCGAACGCGGTCCAGGTCTCCTCGGCTGCCGCCCAGGGGACGATCAGTTCGAAGCCGTCCTCGCCGGTGTAGCCCGTCCGGGCCGTCCAGCAGTCGACGCCGTCGATCGTCGCGTACCGCGCCTCGAACCGGGCGAGATCGGCCACCGATTCGTCGGTGACGCGCTCGAGGCGGTCAGCCGCGTTCGGTCCCTGGACGGCGAACATCGCGTACTCGTCGGTCCGGTTGTCGACGGTCGCCTCGAGCTCCCACTCGTTGCGGTAGCTGAGCCACCGTTCGTGGGTCGCCTCGTCGGTGCCGGCGTTGGGAACGAACAGGTAGGTCGGATCGTCGCTCTCGTCGGGGAGCCGATAGACGACGGTGTCGTCGACGATGATCCCGTCCTCGTCGGTGATCGCGGCGTACTGGGAGTCGCCGACCGCGAGCCGCGAGACGTCGTTCGACGTCAGGCGTTGCATCAACGCCGTCGCGTCCGGTCCGGTGACGTGGATCTGGCCCATATGCGAGACGTCGAAGACCCCGACGTCCTCCCGGACAGCGGCGTGCTCGGTCTGGATCGAATCGAACTCGACCGGCATGTCCCAGCCGCCAAACTCCGTGAACTTCGCCCCGCGCTCGTCGTGTATCCCACGTAACGGCGGCGTCTGAAGCGGCATACTCGAGCTATCAGCCGCAGCGTAGTAATGTCTTTTCGTCGGCCAGCGACCCGCGTCCCTCGTAACTGGCGTGGAGGAAGCGCGCTGGACCGCGGTGAACGAACGAGACAACGAGTGCCTCGGAAAACGAATCGCGCGAACCGACGGTTCCACGAACTGTGCGACTGGTACGAGACTAACGGTCCCGTAGACCATGTGAACGGACACGAGAGCGCTTCTCGATCCCTCTCCCGAGGCGGACCACGGAAACGAGGGCTCTCGAGGCGAACCGCGCGCGATCGACCCGCCACTGCTCGACACATAAATAATCGCGGTTACGAACTTGTAACCTGACCGTCTCCGGTTGACAAAAACATTTCATCGAACCTCCCGTACCTGCGTCGTACGATGACTGGCCCAGCACTCGAGCCGCAGGCGGACTGGAACGGGATTTACATCGACGGCGAGTGGCGTGATGCCTCGAGCGGCGACACGATCCCGGTAGAGAACCCGGCGAAACAGGAAGTGTTTACGGAGGTCCCGGCGGCCACGGAGGCCGACGTCGACGCGGCCTACGAGGCCGCCGAGGCCGCACAGCCGGCGTGGGCGGAGACCCCACGTGCGGAGCGCAACGAGATCGTCGAGAACCTGCTCGCGGAACTCAACGACAATTTCGAGGCGATCGCCGGCTTGCTCGCGACCGAAGCCGGGACGCCGGGCTATCGCGCGATGGGCGAGTTCGCGACCGCGACCGGCGACGTGGAGATGGCACTCGAACTCGAGGCCCCCGAGGAGGAGGTCCGGCCGTCGCCGTCGATCGAGGACAAGGACAACCACATCGTCTACGAGCCGGTCGGCGTCGTCGGCGTCATCTCGCCGTGGAACTTCCCGCTGCATCTCACCCTCCGTGCGGTCGCCCCGGCGATCGCGCTGGGCAACACGGTCGTCCTGAAGCCCGCGACGGACACCCCGATCACGGGCGGACTCCTCGTCGCGAAGCTCTGTGAGGCCGCGGGCGTCCCCGACGGCGTCATCAACGTCGTCACCGGTCGTGGCTCGGAGATCGGCGACCGAATGGCCGGGCACCCGACCCCACGGGTTGTCTCCTTTACGGGCTCGACGGCCGTCGGCAAGGGCGTCGCCGAGCAGGCCGGCAAGAACCTCGCGCTGCCGGCCCTCGAACTCGGCGGTAACGCGCCGTTCATCGTCACCGACGACGCCGACCTCGAGAAGGCCGCCCGCGCCGGCGCGTTCGGCTCCTTCTTCCACCAGGGCCAGGTCTGTATCTCGATCAACCGGCATCTGGTCCACGAAGACCGCTACGACGAGTACGTCGACTTGCTCGTCGACCACGCCGAGTCGCTCGTGATCGGCGACCCCTCCGAAAACGACGACGTGACGTTCGGCCCGGTCCAGAACGAAACCCAGCGCGACGACCTGGTCGACTTCATCGAGGGCTCGCTCGAGGCGGGCGCGACCCTCGAGACCGGCGGCGAGGCCGACGACCTGTTCGTCGAACCGACGGTCCTCTCGGACTGTACCAACGACATGCCGACGGCGTGTAACGAACACTTCGGCCCCGTCGCGCCCGTGATCCCGTTCTCGGACGACGAGGAGGCGATCGAACTGGCCAACGACACCGAGTACGGCCTCTCGGCGTCGGTCTTTTGCGAGGACGCCGAGCGTGCCCGCGACCTCGCCGATCGGGTCGAGGCCGGAATGGTCCACATCAACGACCAGCCGATCAACGAGGACCACAACGCGCCCTTCGGCGGCGTCAAGCAGTCCGGGCTCGGCCGCTACCACGGCGAGTGGATCGTACAGGAACTCACCGAGCCAAAGTGGATCTCCGTCCAGGGCGAGGAACGCGATTACTTCGTCTTCGAGTAATCGTCCTCGAGTCCGTCGGAGATATAGATCTCTCGCTCGGACTATCGTCGCATCGGATTCGGTATCGGTTCGACGGGGATATCGAACCGACGTCGTTATCGACCCCGTTCCTCGAGTCGGAGCCTGTACTCGCCGCTCCCGCTGACCGCGTGTATCTGGAGCCGGATCTCCTCGTCGCCCTCGAGCGAGACCGTGATCGATTCGCTCGTGCCCGCGTCCGCGGACGACGCGTCGTGATCCCACCTGGTGGGTTTGCTGCCGTCCGTGGTCACGTAGAGATCGAAGTCGGTGTCGTCAGGCCCCTCGAGCGTGATCGTCGCCGAACATGGGTCGGCGGCGTTCAACGAGTAGCTGTAGCGGTCGCTCTCGCCCCACCAGCCGCTGCCATCGAGGGAGCCGCTCGCGCTCGCGGTGATCGTCTCGTCGCCACACTCCCCAGGGTCGTCCTCGTCGGGGTCGGTCTCGTCGGGGAACGGATCGGTCTCGACCGCTGCAGCCGCATCGACGCGGCCGTACCCCTGTTGGGTATCGCGGAGGCCGAGATCGACGGCGGTCGCCCGAAGGTGCTCGCGGAGTTCCGCCCGCGAGAGGTCCGGATGGGCAGACAGGGCGAGCCCGGCGACACCCGCGACCACCGGCGTCGCCATCGACGTCCCCGACATTCGGCTGTAGTCGTCGCCGGTGACGCTCGAGACGAGCCGATTGCCCGGTGCGGCGAGTTCGATCGCCGATCCGGTGTTGGAAAACGAGGCGAGCGAGTCGTCGGCCTCGAGTGCGGAGACGGCGACGACGGTGTCCTCGTTCGCGGGCGAGAAGACGCGATCGTTCCCCTCGTTGCCGGCCGCACCGACGAGGAGCGCGCCCTGATCGGCCGCGTACTCACAGGCTGCGGACAGCGTCTCGTAGGAGCCGTCGACGCCCAGCGAGAGGGTGATGATGTCGGCACCGGCGTCGGCGGACCACTGAATCCCATCGGCGATGTCCGAAAGCGAGCCGACCCCGTTTTCGTTCAGTGCGCGAACCGACAGGAGCGAACAGTCGCTGATACCCGCGTGGCCGATCCCGTCGTCCGTGCCGCCGGCGGCGATCCCGCCGACGTGGGTTCCGTGATCCTCGCCGCCGGTCGGGTACGGGTCGCCGTCGTCGTCGACGAAGTCCGCACCGATCCGATCGTCGACGACGCGCTCGAGTGCGGGGTGGTCGTACTGGATTCCCTGATCGACCACGGCGATGACGACGTCCCGGCTCCCGCGCGTGGTCTCCCAGGCCGACTCGCAGTTGACCTGCTGGGGGGCGTGCTGAGAGTCGTAGTAGGGATCGTCGGGCTCGAAAAGCGTCTGGACCGTGACGTTGGGTTCCGCGTACTCGACGGCGGGCGAGTCAGTGACCGCGTCGAGAAACTCGTCGCGGGCTCGATCGGGCGCGTCCGATGGGAACGAAACGACTGCGTAGCGAATCGTTTCGTTCGTATGAACCACGTCTGCGTTCCCGGGAGCGGCGGCGCGTGCTTCACCGGCTACATCCGAGGCCGAGGGCGAGATGCCGAGGACGATCTCGTCGTTTTTCGGTCCCGGATCACGGTCGGGCGTTGCACTCGTGACACCGGACGCACCGATCAAGCCGCCGATAGCGATCGACCCGACACCAGTCAGGATCGATCGGCGGTCGTGTGTGCGATCGGCGTCGCCGTCCGGTGGACGCTTCTGTGTCATGGGACGACAGTCATCAATACCTGAAATTAGTAAACTCTTATCGAACTATGAGTGATTTATTTGAGAAATAATCGGGACTATGGTGATAGAACAAAACACAATTCGCGAATAGTGCGTGAGCATATGAAGCCGATCAGTTATCACAACCGATCGAAACCCGAGAAACGGGCTTTGGGTTTCCCGAAACGATACGACGAGTTACCGAACTGCTCCTGTCAGTGACCTCGAGCGGTGGCTGTGGTCGGCGAGTCCGAGGTGACGGGTTCTATCGGCCTCGCTCTTCGACGCTCACCGTGTAGGAACCGCTGCCGCTGTATCGCCTGACGAGGATACCGAACTCCTCGTCGCCGCTGAGATCCACGTCGATCGATTCGGTCGAATCGCCGCCGGCCGACCGTTCATCGTAGTCCCGCTGCGTCGGCGTTCGTCCGTCGAGGGTCAGGTAGAGATCGAAGTCCGCAGTCCCCGGCCCCTCGAGGGTGACGGTGGCGCTACAGGGGTTCGCCGTCTTGAGTGTATACGTGTAGGTGTCGCTTGGATTGCCCCACCAGCCGCCGCTGAGTTGGCCCTCTCCGCTGGCCGTGTTCACTTCGTCGCCGCATTCGCCGGGTTCGGGATCCGGGTCCGGGTCCGGATCGGGGGTCGTGCCGGGCTCGGTGGTGACGGCGTTCCCAGCGTCGACACGACCGTTTCCTTGTTCGGTATCGTCCAGACCGATGTCGACGGCCGTCTCGTTGAGGTGCGTCCGCAACTCCTCGTTCGAGAGATCCGGCCAGGCCGACAGCGTCAGTCCGGCGACGCCGGCGACGACCGGCGACGCCATCGAGGTACCGCCGAAGGTATCGTAGTCGTCGAAGGGAATCGTCGAGAGGACGTCGCCACCGGGTGCGGCCAGTTCGATTTTCGGACCGACGTTCGAGAAGTCCGACAACGTCTCGCCCTCGTCGAGCGAGGAGACGGCCAAAACGGTGTCGTAGGCGGCCGGATACGAGACTGGGCTGCCGTAATCGTTGCCGGCGGCCGCGACGAGCAACGAACCCTGCGAGTTCGCGTACTCACAGGCCTGTCGCATCAGGTCCGTCTCACCGCCGCCGCCGAGGGACATATTGATGATATCTGCACCCTGATCGGCCGACCACTGGACCGCGTCGGCGATGTCCGAGAGCGACCCACCACCACCGGACCCGAGCGCGCGGGCCGAGAGGAGCGAACAGTTCGAAACACCGGCGTGACCGGTCCCGTTGTCGGTGCCGCCGGCGGCGATCCCGCCGACGTGCGTACCGTGGTTTTCGCTCGCGTCTACCGGATACGGATCGCCGTCGGCGTCGACGAAGTCATCGCCGTTGTTCGAGACGCTGTCGTCCATGTTCTCCGCGAGATTCGGATGATCGTACTGTATTCCCTGATCGACGATCGAGATCGTCACGTCCGGATCGCCGAGGGTCTCCTCCCAGGCTTCTTTACAGTTGACCTGCTGTGGCGCGTACTGGCTCCCGAAGCGCGGATCGTTCGGGGTGTACAGCGGCGACGAACCACCTTGTGCGTCCGCCGTCTCGTCGTCGGTTCCCGACTCGAGAGGCTCGGCATCGAGTGCCTGGTAGGTGACGTTGTCCTCCGTGTACTGGACCTCGTTGACGTCCATGAGGTTTCGCTTGACGTTTTCCTTGGCCTGTATGGGAGCTTCGTCGGCCATCGCTACCGACACGTAGCCGAGCGTTTCGTTCGTGTGTACGATATTCGCGTTGCTCGGGAGTTTCGGCCCGACTGCCGCTTCGATGTCCGAAACGTCGGAGTCGACACCGACGATCAGTTCGTCCTTTTTTGGCCCTGGTTCGCGTCCCGGCGTTGCGGACGTAACGCCGCCGAGACCGACAAGCGCACCGAACGCGCCGACTGCTTCGAGGAGCGACCGTCGATTCACGTACGAGTTGTTGTCCTCAGGCATGATGCAAATGAAAGAATTACACACTTGTATTAAAGAATTTTTAAACATAGTATTGTTTAGTTCAATATAGTTAGTTATGGTATGATATGTCGAGAGAGGCGCTATTGCTATTAGATACTACCGGGATGCGATCTTCGGTCCGCAGTTTTAGTAGATAATAAACCAAATAGCTGTTTATTCTGGCTTCTGTAACGTGTATTTTCGCTCCGCTCACCGGTATCGAACCGATTTCGATCGGGACTCCGGTCGAGCCGGCAAGAATAGCGACGACGCTGGCGTTTCGCCACACCTATCTCCGGGCGCGGGAAAAAGCGGGCAACTGACTATGTTCGACCGCGTTCGTACCCGTCTCGCGCCCGATACCGAAACCGAGCCGGCAGTGGGGTTGTTCGTCGACGGGCCGAACGTCTTCCGCGACGAGTTCGATGTCGATCTGGACGATCTCCGCGAGACGGTCCGCCGGCTCGGACGGGTCGGCGTCATCCGTCTCTACCTCGACGAACACGCGACTCCCGGTCTCATCCAGGCCGCCGAGGCCCGGGGCTTCGAAGTGATCGTCACCAGCGGCGACGTCGACGTCAAACTCGCGGTCGATGCGACCGCGTTCGCCGGCGAGGGCACCATCGACCGGCTCGCGATCGCCTCGCGGGATACGGATTTCAAACCCGTCCTCGAGTACGCGGGCACCGTCGGCGTCGAAACGATCGCGATCGCACCGGGATCACACGGCCGTTCGGACGCACTACAGAACGCGGCCGACGATGCAGTGACGCTCGACGTCTGAGGGAGTCTCGAGGCGTTTTATCGGTGGTTTAGTTGTTCCCAGGCGGACTCACGCCGTCTCCGCTCCCGAATACACTGATACGGCCTCGTATTGACGTAGGGACGGACGAGAAGCGATGCCCTCCCCTCTCGATCCCGTCTTTCCCATACCCACGGCGCAGCGACGCAGTTGGCCCGCTGTCTGCGCCTTTCATAGCTACTATGCCGTTTGAAAGTCAACTGTCACGCTCCGATGACGCAGGAATTAGGTCCCCTCGCTCGAGAGCTATCCTTCCCGTACTACGAGGATGCCCTTCCGGCGCATGATCGGTTCCACGCCAAACGGGTCCGTGACGTCTCGATTCGGTTAGCGAACGAGTGCGAGGGCACTGTTGATAGAGACGTGCTGTCAGCGGCGGCTTGGTTACACGATATCGGCCGGCCGCGAGAACGAAGGGGAGAGATAGAAGATCACGGAGAGTGGGCCGCAGCTGAAGCGTCAGCACGTCTCGCGGCTGAATCGGTGCCGTCCGATCGCATCGAGGCGATCGGTCACTGTCTTCGATCACACAGTATTCGAACGTCCTCTCCGGAGCCAGCGACGCTCGAAGCGAAGTTACTCTTCGACGCGGACAAGTTGGACGCCGTCGGAGCACGTGGTCTCGTTCGGCTGGCCTGTATCGTCGGGGAACGGTCAGGTCGGACGGGCGGAAAATACGCTGTTATCGACGATACATCTGCTCTCGAGATGGAGCCGTCGGATGGGCCGGACGTCTCGCTCCTTCGAGAGTGGGCCAAAGAACGTCTCGATGCACTGTATACGCCCCCCGGACGCCAGCTTGGAACCGCTCGATGGGATTTTATGGAGGAGTTTTTCGTGCAGTTCAGCGCAGAACTCGGCGTTGAAGGAAACGCATAACGCTACGCAGTTGCGGTTCCGTTCTGGCGTGACAAATCATCAGAGAGGTTGTCTGAAAGCCGTCTAAGCGATCCTCGTTCCCGGTTCGGAGCCGGGAACGCTATTCCGCGTAGGAACTCTGGCCGACGATCTCGATGAACTCGCCGCGACCGGTTGCGGCCGCGTCGTCGAACTCGGTCACGCGGACCCGCACCTGCTTCTCGATTGTTTCCGGCCCGGCGTCCTCGACGATCAGTTCGGTGTCGCCGATATATGCGCGACCTGCCGTGCCGTTCGACTCCGCGATGAAGACGGTGACCTCGCTTCCGGGCTCGAGGGAGGGGCGAGACGTCCGGAACCGCCAGCCTTTGAGGTACTTTTCGAGGAAGCTCATACGCGAGCCACCTCCTCGGTCTCGCGATCGGTAATGTACTCGCGGCCGAAGCCGGTCAGTGCCGCGAGGACGAAGACGGCCACCAGCAACCACCCCTGGAAGACGAAGGGAACGACGTCGATCGGCGTGACGAGCATCGACTGGTCGAGCCACTCGTACTCTCCGGGCAGGGTTTGCATCGCGCCGTACCCGGCGAGAACACCGCCCGACCACGGGAAGATGTAGCCCATGGCAGCGGTCTGGCCGTCCAAGATGTTCGCCCGGCGGTAGCCGTTCAGGTTGAATCGCTCTCCGATCTTCGAGATGTACGGGCCGATCGCGACCTCGGCGGCCGTGTTGATCGTGATGATCGCATTGATCAGCGCCGCAGTGGCGACCATCGTGAGTTCGGCGTTGCGGACGCTGGTCGCGAGGTTCTCGATCGACCACTCGAGGAGGACCTCGAACGCGCCGCCCCGGATCATGATCTGGGCCGCGCCGATGATCAGGAGGACGAGGATCGAGAGTTCGAGGAAGCCGGCGACGCCGTTCATCAGGCTTCCGGTGACACCGACTGCATCGGACTCCTCGACGATCGTGAGGATCGGCAGGGACTCGAGGGGTTGGGCCAGCGGCGCGTCCGCGGGCGCGTTGAACATGACGATGTCACCGAGGGTCGTCAGGTCGAAGACGAGGTTGAACGCGACGGCGATGACGATCCCCCACGAGATCGCCTCGACGATGTGGCGGCCGGCGACCGCCGCACCGATCACGGCGAGCATCGAGATCACGTGGACGAGCCCGATCGCCTCGCTTCCCTCGAGGAAGATCGACTGGGCTTCCGCACCGATCTCGAGGCCGTCCATCGCGCCGCCGGCGACGATGTAGCCGAGGAAGGAGATCACGGCGGCGATGATCACGTACTTGAACCGCGAGGCGACGACGCCGCCGATGTCGGCGTCCTGCGTGACGGCGCTGACGATCGTCGTGTCGCTGACGGGCGCGAGGTTGTCGCCGAAGATCGCTCCCGAGAGGATCGCGCCGAACATGAGGACGGGATTCGCGCCGAGCAACACGCCGGCCGGGAAGAAGAGGCCGACGAAGGCGACGCTCGCACCGTAGCCGGTCCCGATCCCGGTCGTGAAGACGGCAGCGAGGACGAACGTGATCGCCGGGAACAGCGCCGCGCCGACGCCCGCAGTGTCGGCCAGCCAGACGAGGCCGCCGACGAAGCCGCCGTCCTGCAGGAGCTGGGCGAACATGCCGGCCCAGATCCACGCCACGATAGCGGTCACCGCGACTGGCTGGGTCATCCCCTCGAAAATCGTGTTGGCGTACGATTGCCAGTTCCCGCGGACGAAGAACATCCCGACGATGAGCCCGACCAGGATCCCGACGATGAGACCGCCCGTATCGCCGATTCGCCAGAGGGCGGTCTGGACGATGGCCCACAGAATGAAAAACGCGATCGGAAACGCGCTCATTCCGCGGCCGCCGTAGAACTCGACTCGCGGTCCGTCGCCGGTCTCCCCGCCGATGAACTGGTCGGACGGATCCTCGTCGGATGGCGTCGCTCCGTTTTCGCTCATAGTCGATCACTCATACTGAAACACGTTCGATCTATCTGGATGGGTCATAATAACCATTGTTGACAAAACTGAGCCGCTGTGAGGGTCGTCCACCATCGGTGTCTGAGCCAATACGGGTGACGGCTATCATTTATCCATCGACTTCGATCCGGCCCGCGGCGGACACGGGACGTCGGTCCCGGCCGGCGTTCCGCCCGAAAGTCGGAGGCTATTCCAGCGTGGCTCGCCCAGTCGCACGTATGATCGACGATCGGCCGGTACTGGACGATCACCTCCACCTCGACCCGGACAACAATCGCGGCATCGATGCCGTCAGAGACTTCGCTCGCGTCGGCGGCACCCATCTGCTCGTCGTCAACAAACCCTCCTGGCACCTCGGCGTCGAGGCCGAGACCGGCGAGGACTTTCGTGCGGTCTTCGATCGGACGATCGAGATCGTCGACGACGCCTCGAGCGAACTCGCGGGGCGGGCGTGGCCGGTGTTGGGCGTCCACCCCGGACTGATATCGCGGCTGGTCGACGAGCGCGGCATGTCGCCCGCGGATGCCCGTGATCTCATGCAGGCCGGACTCGACGTCGCGGCGGAGTACGTCGAGTCGGGCGAGGCGCTGGCCCTGAAGTCCGGTCGCCCACACTACGAGGTCGAGGACGACGTCTGGGCGGCCTCCAATGCGGTCATGCGCCACGCCTTCGAGCACGGAGCAGCCCTCGAGTGTGCCGTCCAGCTCCACGCGGAGGCCAGTGAGGACATGACCGAGGTCGCGGAGTGGGCCGAGGATGCGGGGCTGCCGTCCCGTCGCGTCGTCAAACACTACGCGGGCGGCCGCCTCGAGGGCCCCACGCCGAGCGTGATGTCGAATAAAGACCGCCTCGAAACCGCCGCCGAGCGCGGCGAGCCGTTCCTGATGGAGACCGACTACATCGACGATCCCGATCGGCCGGGCGCGGTACTCGGTCCCAAGACGGTTCCGCGACGGGTCCGGTGGCTCCTCGAGAACGGCCACGAGGAGGCGGTCCGGATCGCCCACGTCGAAACGCCACGGCGAGTCTACGGCATCGACACGGAAGCGACCCTCGAGCGAGACGGATAATAACTATTAGGGTCGCTCGAGCGAAGGTGTCGACGGAGTGAAGGCGGCCTTGATGGGCGTCCGAGCGGCTGTATGCTGATACTAGCCGACCAACCTGTCCACCCAAACATTCAGTTTCGACGGCTAGTGTAGAGAAAGGCATTTCAAGCGGCCGGTGTAGGTGTCTGTATGAGCAATCCCCCGACCGAGTTCTACTCGGAGGAACGCTGGCAGAACTGGATCGATCGCATCAAAGACGAAGACATCGATCCGGAAGACGAATCCTCGGCGCGGCTCCTGTTGAACCTGCAGGACGACACGGCGATCGCGATCGCGAAGATCGTCGCCGCCTACGACGACGGGGAACTCGAGCAAGAGGACGCACTCGAGGAGATCAACGACGTCCGCGAGATCGTTCTCAGCGAGATCGACATCGAAGACGAGGAGAAGTTGATCCTCGTCGACGGCGTCCAGACGAGCCTGGTCTGTGTCTTCTTCGCCGCCGAGGAGTACGTCGCGAACGGCCCGGCCGAGGACGGCAGCGTCGGCGACTATCTCGGCGCTGCGGCCGACGCCGAAGCCGAGGAGGATCTCGACGCCGCGCTCGGCTACGCGGCGCAGGCGGGGACGCTCATCATCGACGACCAGGACCTCGACATGACCGTCGCCGAGGACCTCGAGTACGGGCTGGTTACCGAATGGATCAACGGACTCGATAGCCTCCAGAGCGCGATGAGCGATCCGGAAGTCGTCGAGGAAGACGAGTAGCGCGGTCGACGGGTTCGACCACGGCGTCGCCTCGAGAAGCCACCAGACGTTTAAGCCGTGGTGACTATTCTCGCCTATGTCACACCGGGGAGACGAGCGTGCAGTCACCGTCCAGATCGGGGCGGTCCTCCTGCTTGCGATCCTCTTCGCCGCGCTCGCGCTCTACCAGGTCAACGTCGTTCCGGCCCAGAACGGCGCGATCGAGAGCGAACACAACCAGCAGGTCCACGGCGAACTGCAGGACTTGCGGAACGCGATCCGTAACGTCGGGACGAGCGGCGGTTCGGAATCGGTCTCGGTCACCCTGGGCACCCGGTATCCGCCCCGAACCTTTCTCACCAACCCGACGGACCCGACGGGAACGCTTCGAACGAGCGAGACCGGAGCCGTCGGTATCGACAACGCCGAATTCGACGGCAGATACACAACGACTGCAGACGAGCTTCTGGGGGAGGACTTCGAGACGCGGACACTCAGCTACGAGCCGTCGTACAACGAGTACCGCGACGCACCGACGACCCGGCTCGAGCACGGGTTCGCGTTCAACGAGTTCAGCGACGCGTCGGTCGCGCTCACCGACCAGCCCCTGATCGACGGCAACCGGCTCACGATCGTCCTCGTCGAGGGTAACCTGTCGACGTCCTCGAGGGGCGCGACGGCCGTCGATACCAGGATCCTGAGTGGGCCCACTGATCCGATCGCCCTCGAAGACGACGGCGACAATATCACGATCACGGTTCCGACGGCGTCGCCGAACGCGTGGAACGAATCGATCGGGACCGAGTTCGGGCCGGCCTCCGGGGCGGAACACGCGAGAGTCACCGGCTACGCGGACGGCCAGCTGAGGGTCGAACTCGAGGGTGACACGGAGTACGAACTCCGGATGGCTCGCGTCGGCGTCGGTGATGCGAGTGTACCGCCGGACGACCCGTTCGATATTCGGGAGGAACCCAGTCTCCCGACCGACAGTCCGGAATACCGCGTCGATTGGCAGGATCCCTCCGGGCAGCCCGGCGTCGACGACGATAACTGCAGTTCCGATGCCTGTGTCGTGACGGGTGATGCCGAGTTGACGATGGAAACGAACGACGTCGCTGCCAGAACCGGCGTCGACTACGCGGTGAACGACACGAGTGCCGGCACGCTCACGAGATTCGCTGGAACGACCGCGGATGACGGAACGGATACCACGACGTTCGAAATCGATCCGGATGCGAACGACGGCCAGCCAGTCGCCGTCTACACCTCGAGCGGCGGCGACAGTGATCGAATCGACCTCACGATCTCCCGGGAGGGTGGTCCCACCGCGGACCAAGTCCTTCAGCCGGTTGAAACGCGAGATACCGGCGACCGGCTGGTGTTCCGGCTGGAAAACACCGGCAGTGAGCAGGTCACCGTCGAGCAGTTCGCGGTCGACGCAACGGCGATCGACGGCGGGATAACGTACGGCAATGGGAACGCAGATGAGGTGACGATCTTCCGGACGAGCGTACAAGACGGTACAGCGGGACGGAACAACGATCCCTTCCCCGCAGACGGGACGCGATACGACATCGAAGCCGATAGTCAGGGAAATCAGGGTCAGTACGCCACGCTCGGCGTGGACGACGACGATGTCGAGGTCGATATCAGATACTTCAATCAGGACCTCGGAGCACTCGAGACGGTCGATTCCGCTGCCGATGCGGACCTGACTGTCACGCTGGTACTGAGCGACGGAACCGAGCAGCAGTTCTATTTTCAGCAACAGTGAGTCAGGGCTCACTCTCGAGTCGATAGCGCCAATAGTTCGACGATCGTCGAAACGGCGAACGACAATACCTTGTACCGTCACCTGTATTGACAACGTATGACTGCAGTCGGTATCGACGCCGTCGAGATCTGGACCGGGAACCTCAAACTCGACCTTCCCGGCACGTTCGCCCCCGAAAAGGGCGAAGACCCGGAAAAGTATACGAAAGGGCTCGGCCTCAACGCCAGTTCCTTTCCTGATAGTTACGAGGACATCGTCACGATGGGTGCGAACGCTGCCCACCGTCTAATGGAACGTAAAGGCCTCGAGCCCGACGATATCGGCCGTATCGACGTCGCGACCGAGAGCGCGTTCGATAACTCGAAGCCGGTTTCGACGTACGTCGCTGGCTGCCTCGAGCAGGTCTACGACGGGGACTTCCACCACGCGAACAAGGGCGAGCGGAAGTTCGCCTGCATCGCGGGAACACAGAGCCTTGACGACGCGTACAACTGGATTCGCGCGGGCCGCAGTCGCGGTCGCTCCGCGCTGGTCATCGCGACCGACACGGCGCTGTACGCACGGGGCGACGACGGTGAGGCGACGCAAGGTGCCGGTGCCGTCGCGATGCTCATCAGCGAGGACCCGAACCTCGTCGAACTCTCCGCCGAACAGGGGTACGGGTCGGCCGACGAAACCGACTTCCTCAAACCCAACCAGCAGTTCCCGTCCGTCGACGGCAAACGCTCCGTGCAGGTGTACCTCGCGCGGATGCGCGAAGCCCTCGAGGACTTCGAGAGCGTCGCGGGCGAGGTCCACGAGGAGGACTTCGTCTACGCGCCCTTCCACACCCCGTTCCCGGGCATGGTCCGGAAGGCGGCCCTGTTGGCCTACCGCCACGTCATCCGCGATACGGAGATCGAGGACGATCTGGCCACGGAAATCGGTCGGCAGCCCCGCCCCGAGGCGTTCGACTCCGACGACGAGTACCGCGACGCCCTCCGGGAGTACATGGATTCGCTGAAACGCACCGACCGCTACGCCGAGTGGTACGAGGCGACGATCGATCCGACGCTGACGATCGCCCGCGAGGTCGGCAACTGGTACACCGGCTCCGTTCACGTCGCCCGCGCGAGCGCGTTGAAACACGCCCTCGAGAGCGACCGCGAGATGACCGGTAAGAAACTGCTCATCGGCTCCTACGGCAGCGGTGCCCAGGCGGAAATCCACTCGGAGACCGTCCGGGACGGCTGGGCCGAGGAGATCACGGCGTTGAATATCGACGAACAGCTCGCCGAGCGCTACGAGATGACGTGGGACGACTACGAGGAGATCCACGACGCCCACAACCACGAGATGGACGTCGACGTCGAGGAGTTCACGACGCCAAGCGAGGAGTTCGTTTTCGACGGCTGGGGCCGCATGGGCGAGCGGAAGTACCGATACGTCGAATAACGGCCGTTTTTCCCGGATAGCTTTGGGATCGAGTCCGTCGTAGGAATACCAGTCCCGGCGTCTCCTGTTCGGAGACCCAGTCACCCCGGCTCGTTGTATCAGTGGACTAATTTATAGGGCTGACATATCCCTGAATATGTCAGACAGTCCCGATCCCCCCGACTGGATCGTCGAGCAACCCGGGTTGACGGCGGTCGCACTACTGAGTGGGCTTCTCGCACTGTTCGTTCTCCTGCCGTATCTCCAGTACGTCCTCTTCGGTGTCGTCCTCGCGTATATCATGTTTCCCGTCCAAGAACGCCTCGAGCGATACGTGAGACCCACGTTCGCAGCGATCGGGGTGGTGATCGCCACGTTAGTCGTCGTTTTGATCCCACTCGTCTACATCCTCTCGGTCGCCGTCGGACAGTCGCTTCGGGTCGTCCGTTCCATTAGGCAGGGAGCGGTGGACATCGAGACGATCGAGGAGGTTCTCGAGACAAACGGCTACGCCGTCGATCTCATCGATCTCTACGAATCGAATCAGGGCCGAATCGCGACCGCCATCCAGGAGGTCACGTCGGGCGCGATCGATATCCTCGGCACCTTGCCGAATCTCTTCATCGGGTTGACGGTCACGCTGTTCGTCCTCTTTGCGCTGTTACGGGACGGCAAAGAACTCGTCGCGTGGTTCCAGTGGGTGTTGCCGATCGACGACGAGATCCTGATGGAACTGCGCACGGGGCTGGATCGACTCATGTGGGCGTCGGTCGTCGGCAACGTCGCCGTCGCAGGCATTCAGGCAGGGATGCTCGGCGTCGGGTTAGCGATCGCCGGCGTCCCCGCAGTCGTCTTCCTCACCGTCGCGACGTTCGTCCTGACGTTGCTCCCGCTCGTCGGTGCGTTCGGGATCTGGATCCCGGCAGCAGTCTACCTGGTCGCGATCGGCCGGCCGACTGCCGGTGGGGCGATGGCCCTCTACGGACTGCTCGTCACGTTCTCGGATTCGTACCTCCGTCCCGCGCTGATCGGTCGGACCAGCGCGTTCAACTCCGCGACCGTCGTCGTCGGCATCTTCGGCGGACTCGTCGTCTTCGGTGCCGTCGGGCTGTTCATCGGCCCCGTCGTCCTCGGCGGCGCGAAACTCGCGTTCGATTGCTTCGCTCGAGTACAGACCGGAGATCCCCCGCCCGGAGCCGCTCCCGAGAGCGAGGATCCGGATGCTGATACCGTGGGTCCGACCGACGAAACCGAGTCGACGACCGATTCGGACGGAGACGGCGACGCCGACTCGTGACCGACTGTCGGTGCCTCGTGCTGCCGCAGACGTCGCCCACTGTGGCTCCGTCGGATCGAGCGGGAGAACCGGAGTGCGTCTCGATCGATAGTTCATTCGTTCACGGACGCGTGTCCAACGGTATCAGTCGTTTTTCCACTTCCCCGGCTTCTGGCCGTGGATTTCGCCTTTCGCTTGCCGCCGGCTCGGCCGGACTCCGAGGGCGAGTACGCTCCCGAAGAAAACGCCCAGGAGTACCGCCACCAACGTGCCAGGAACGCCGGGGAGTTCAGCGGCTTCCGTCCAGCGTTGTTCCGGCGTGAACAGCGTGACCTTGAATATCCAGCCGACTACGGCCACCGAGAACAACAGGCCATAGACCCGTCGTATCCGCCGGGAAAGCGCTTCCCAACTCGAGACCTTGAACGTCGGATGTCTGAGATCGTCGCTGAGCTCTTCGCGCCAGGCGGGATGTTCGACCCCCGTCGGTTCCAGCGCGTTCGCGAACACGTTCTCCTGAACGAAGCGGACGCGGGCGCGCCAGTGGTCGTAGAACCGGTACCGACGCACCTCGAATATCAGGAAGATCGACAGGACGAACATCCCGATCAGGAGCAGGAACGCCGGCATGTTCCGGCTCGAGAAGACGAGCGAGAGCACCGCAGCCAGCAGCGTGATCGCCCAGTCGGTCGTCCGATCGATCCGATCCTGTGCGGTGGTGGCCTGGCTGACTTCGCCGCGGTAGAAGTGTGGGAGGACGCCGAGCAGCGAATCGGTATCGCCGGCGACCGTCGCACCGATCTCCTGGTCGCCGCGATCGAGTGGCCCGTTACGGTCGGCTCGGTCGTCCCCGCCGTCCCCCTCGAGCGAGCCGTCCCGACGGTCGCGATCGGTCGGCCCACGAGCGTCGCTTTCGTCGACCATGGCACCGTCCGACACCGCCGTCGTGCATAGTGGTCCGTGTAGCGACTGCAGGGGGCCGCGGTGGCAGCGTGGATTAGGGGACCGACCGGCGTGCTCCCAAACGGGTGCGTTCATTACCCCCTGGCCGCTAGAGGCGGGTATCGTGTCTCGGATCGAACGCTGTAATCGACGCGGGTGGGGACCGACCGGTCCGATCGATCGAGACGACTGCTAATCATGCACGGATCACACGTCACGGGGAGTCCGTACGCTCCCCACACGGAGGAGGACCGCTCGGCGATGCTCGAGGCGGTCGACGCGGCGTCAGTCGAGGAACTCTTCGATATCCCGGCCACGATCGAGTTCGAGGGAGAGTTCGATATCGACTCGCGGACGGAACGGGAGACGCGGCGGCTGGTGCGGTCGATTCTGGGTCGCAACGACGACCAGACGGAACTGCTCGGACGCGGCCACTACGGCTACTACGTCCCGTCGCTGGTCGACCACCTCGCGGATCGCTCGGAGTTTCTCACGTCCTACACGCAGTATCAACCCGAGATCTCCCAGGGATTCCTGCAGGCCCTGTTCGAGTATCAGTCGCTGCTGGTCGAACTAACGGGTCTCGAGGTCGCCAACTGCTCGATGTACGACGCCGCGACCGCACTCGGCGAGGCAGCGACGCTTGCCGAGCGGGTTCGCGCCACCACGGGCCACCGCGTGCTCGTCCCCGAACGCCTGCGAGAAGAGCGCCGAAGCACCCTCGAGAACTACGTCGCCGGCACGGCGCTCACGGTCGACACGTATCCGGCCGACGACGGCACCGTCGATCTCGCGGGGCTCGAGGAACTCGTCGACGAGGACGTCGTCATGCTCTACGCCGAGAACCCGACGGTTCGGGGAACGATCGAGGAGAGTCTCGCGGAAGTCGGCGAACTCGCCGCGGCCAACGACGCCCTCTTTACGCTGGGGTCGGATCCGATCGCGCTCGCCCTGCTCGAGCGACCCGCCGACGTCGGTGCGGACGTCGTCGTCGGCGACGCGAGCGTCCTCGGGCTTCCGACGAGCTACGGGATGGGTCTGGGGCTGTTCGCGACCCGGGAGGAGTTCCTCCGGCAGGTCCCCGGTCGGCTGGTCGGGGCGAGCGAGGACGCGACCGACCGCCGGGCGTTCACGCTCACCTTGCAGACCCGCGAACAGCACATTCGGCGGGAACGCGCGACGAGTAACATCTGTACGAACCAGGCCTGGGTGGCGCTTCGGACCGCCATGCACGCCGCCGCGCTCGGACCGAGCGGGATGGTCGAACTCGCGAAACGAGACGTCCGGCGAGCGCGGGCGCTCGCGGCGCGTCTCGACGACATGGTCGGAATCGAAGCGCCGGTTCACGACCGGTACCATCTCCGGGAGTTCGTCGCCCACGTCGACCAGCCCGCTCGAGCCGTCGCGGGCGACCTCGAGGACCGCGGCTTCGCGGTCCACGTCGTCGGCGACCACGAGATACAGGTCTGTATCGCCGGCGTCTCCGACGAGCGGATCGATCGCTTCGCCGCGGCCCTCGAGGAGGTGACACGATGACCGGCGACCGATCCGACGCTCCCGGCGACGACGACGCACAGTCGGGGTACGATCAGGCACGATACGTCGAGAACGGCGAGTACGAGCCGCTACTCTCGGAGAAAGACCGGACGCGAGTCGAGATCGGCGGCGGCGATGCGACCGATACCGACGGCGCGGGCGACTCGCCCCTCCCCGACGACCTCACACGCGACTCCCTCGAACTCCCCGAACTCTCCGAGCCGGAACTGGCCCGCCACTACACGCGTCTCTCCCAGATGATCTACGGGATCGACAGCGGTCCCTACCCGCTGGGATCGTGTACGATGAAGTACAACCCGAAATTCGTCGAAGACGTGGCCGCGTTGCCGTCGGCTGCCGTCCACCCCGATCGATCCGAGGGATCCGTCCAGGGGACCCTCGAACTTCTCGCTCGCCTGCAGGACTACCTCGGTCGCATCGGCGGGATGGACGCGGTGACGCTACAGCCACCCGCCGGCGCAGCGGGCGAGTTCGTCGGGATTCGGGTCGCCGCGGCCTACCACGAGCACAACGGGGAGGGTCATCGGGACGAGGTCATCGTTCCCGAGAGCGCCCACGGGACGAACTTCGCCAGCGCCGCCCTCGGCGGCTACGACGTCGTCTCGCTGCCCAGCGACGACGAGGGCCGGGTCGACCTCGAGGCGCTCGAGGCTGCCCTCTCCGAGAATACCGCGGCGCTCATGCTGACCAACCCGAACACGCTCGGCCTGTTCGAGCGCGACATCGAGGAGATCGCGGACATGGTCCACGGCGTCGGCGGGTTGCTCTACTACGACGGGGCGAACCTGAACGCGCTCCTCGGACGCGCTCGGCCGGGCGACATGGGCTTCGACGTGATGCACTACAACGTCCACAAGACGTTCGCGACGCCCCACGGCGGCGGCGGACCGGGTGCCGGCCCGGTCGGCGTCGCCTCCGACCTCGCACCGTTCTTGCCCGCACCCCGCGTCCGCGAGCGCGACGAGCGGTCGACGACCGGTGAGCCGATCTACGAACGGTTCGACCCCGAACACACCATCGGCAAGGTTCACGGCTTCGACGGCAACTGGCTGGTGCTCGTCAAGGCCTTCGCCTACATCGCCCGCCTCGGCGACGAGGGGCTCGCGGACGCCAGCGCCTCCGCGGTGCTCAACGCGAACTACCTCGCCGAACGGCTCGAGTACGACGTCCCCTACGGTCCGTTCCACCACGAGTTCGTCGCCAGCGCCGGCGACCAGGACGCGGCCGATGTCGCGAAGCGAATGCTCGATTATGGCGTCCACCCGCCGACGACCAAGTGGCCCGAGATCGTCCCCGAGGCGCTGATGACCGAACCGACCGAAGTCGAGAGCAAGGCCACCTTGGATCGCCTCGCGGCCGCGTTCAACGCGGTCGCCGACGAGGACGACGAGACGCTCGCGGCCGCCCCGGAACGGACGACCGCCCGCCGGATCGACCAGACGAGCGCCGCACGAACCCCGCGGCTGTCGTGGCAGGCGCTCGAGGACGACTCGTAACTGGTCGTTTCACTCCGGCGACCAGGTATCGACGCCCTCGAGAACGGCGGTGACCGAATCGGGGAACTCGTCGGGACCGTCGTACGCTTGCCCCGCCTCCCGGACCGCGTCGGGGGCGTCGTCCGCGACGGCCGCGAGTATCTCGACTGCGCTCTCGGTCGCCCCACACTCGCGAACGAACGCGAGTACGCCCGGCACGACCGACTGTGTCTTGGCCGGATACGCGGTGACGCCCACCTGCACGGTCTCGAGCGCCGATCGGCCCTGTGACTTCGAGGCGAAGCCGAGCGCTCGAGAGAACGCCGTGGCGACCGTCGAGCGCGTCCTGTAGTCCGTTCCTTCGGGGGAGTCTCGGTTGAGGATCCGTGCCGTGTTGTCGAGGGCCGCCGCCGCCAGCTCGGCCGGCCGATCCAGCGCGTCGCGGCCGCTCCCCTCGATCGTGTCGACGACGATCTCCGTCCCGCGCCGGCACTGCTGGTCGGATCCGTCCCGTATCAGCGCCAGTAGCGCGTCCTCGACCGGTTCGACGGCGTCGTCCCAGCGGTCCAGCGACGGAGCGAGCGCGGCGGCGACAGCCACCCGAACGCGGTCGTCCGGGCTGTCGAGCGCGTCGATGAGGCGATCGCGGTGGGGCTCGAGCAGATCCGGCCGTTCCGTGCCCAGCGACGCGAGGACGGTTCCCGCGGTATGTCTGGGGCTGCGCCCTCTCGAAGCCCGTCCCGTGACGCCGTCGACCGGGTCCGAGAGCGCCTCGATCAGCACCGGGACGGCCCCAGCGGGGTCGGGATGACGGAGAAACACCGCTGCGCCGTGGTCGTAGGCGTCCTCGTCGTAGCCGCGGACGGCGTAGCCGAAGCCGCCATCGCCGACGAGCAACTCGCCCGCCCGTTTCCTGATCACGGCGACGGGGTCGTCCAGCCGGTCGACGAGGACCGACGACAGTCGCGATTGCAGGTCCGTTGGCCTCGATTCGTCCGCGACGGCCGCTTTCAGAAGCTCCTCGAACATCCCGACGTGGACGACGCTCTGGCGAACGCGCCAGTCCTCGTCGTCCGCCAGTGCCAGATACCGATCCAGTAGCGTCCCGTCGGCACCGCAGTAGACCCCCTCCTCGCTGAAGGTCCGGATTCCGAGGATCCGGCGAGCGACGATGGCGAGGTGTGCCCGGACTTCCGGATCCGGATCGTCGAGGCCAGCCGCGATCACCTCGGGCGTCTCGCCGTCGAAAAGGTTCTCAGCCGCGTAGAATCGCCCCTCCTCGAGGAACCGTCGAGCGAGCGCACTCGCCGCCTCGCGGCGCGTCGCGGGGTCGTCGGCCTCGAGGCGATCGACGAGCGTCTCGGGCGACGGTTCGTCGTCGTCAGACGACGGCATGGATCCCGTACTTCGCAGCGAAGTAGTCGAAAAACCCCTCCTGCAGCGTCATGGCCGTCTCGCGGTCGAGTCGCTCGCGTTCGACGAGTCGCCGTCGCTCCCGTTCGTAGTAGCTGGCACTCACGACACCGGCCGTGTCGTAGCCGTGGACGAGCGCGACGCGATCGACGTGGTCGATGACCGACTCCAGACTGTCGATGACGTCCTCGGTGATGTACTCGATTCCGAAAAACGCCAGGGTGCCGTTGTGAGTCGCCCGATAGTCCACCCGATCAGTGCCGTTCTCGACGGCCGTTACGACCGCGTCCGGATCGCCAGTCGCCGTCAGTTCGACGCTGAACCACTGTCTGTCCGCTCCCATGCTGGGTTCTCGTATCCGTCCGCAATAGTGTTACTGAAATGCCAGCAGTGTCCGTGGGATCGAGATGGGTCAGTGGACGAACCGGAGTCCGCGCCGACCGAAACGAAGCGAAACCGACGGGTTATGCCGTACTCGAGTCGACGGCGGTGCCGTTGTCGCCGATCCGGACGAAGCCGTAGTCACAGTCCGGGCAGTGCCACTTGACCTTCTCGCCGAGGTGGAGCGTCGTGCTGGCAGCACGGTAGAACGTCTTCTCGCCGCCACAGTTGGGACACTCGTGGACGAGTTCCAGAGCCATGCGTGGCGGTAGTGAGCGAAGCGATTTTAACGTACTGATTCCTGCGAGACGCGGGCGCGTGTCGGGAGCGACGACGGATCCCACTGAGTCCGGTGACAGGTACTTAAGTAGAATCCGTGCGTCGGACCAGGCATGTCGATTTACACCGGCCGCGGTGACGACGGCGAGACGGATCTGCGGGACATGACTCGCGTCTCGAAGGCGAGCCCCCGTATCGAAGCGTATGGAACCGTCGACGAACTCAACGCGCTGATCGGCACGATCCGGCCGACCGACCACGACGACATCAACGAGCGACTGTCGGACGTTCAGAATCACCTTCACGTCGTGCAAGCGGACTTCGCGAACCCGGACCCCGACGAGGACGACCCTGCGATCCGTGCCGAGCATATCGAGACGATGGAGGACTGGATCGACGAGTACGACGAGGAACTCGAGCCGTTGACCTCGTTTATTCTGCCGACCGGCAGCGAACACGGGGCGGCGCTCCACCACGCCCGGACGGTCTGTCGGCGCGCCGAACGACGGGCCGTCGCGCTCGCCGCGGAGGAACAGATCAACGAGGACGCGGTGCAGTACCTCAACCGCCTTTCGGATGGGCTGTTCACGTTCGCTCGCGTGGTCAACGCCCGTGATGGAGAACCCGAAGAGGCCCCCGACTACTGACCGGCCCGGACGTTCCGGCGGGTCGTATCGCGGGGACGATCGGCCGACGGTATCCGGTTCGCGCTCGAATCGCGTCCCGCTGTCGGTCGAACTCCGACTACGCGGATTCGGCGTCGGTTTTCTCGACCTCGAGTGAGACGTCGTCCGGATCGACGCCGATTCGGGCGAACTGCGTTCGGACGTGTTCTTTGGCTCCCTCGAGGGCCTGTTCGCGGGTATCGAAGCCCCGCGGCATCGGCGACTCGAACGCGAGATTGACGTCCCGGCCGTCGACGTGCTGTGTCGTGCCGCCGCTATCGACCTCGTAGAACTCGTCGCAGACCCAGACGTACGCGGCGTCTTCGTCGGGCGCGCCGCTGAACGAGGGTGCGCGTTCACCCCGTTCGTACAGCGTCCCGGTGAGCTCCGTCCCGCCCGCACGACCGCGTACCATAAGCATATCTCAGTCTACGCCTCGCGGACGCAAAAACGTCGTGGCATCGGTCGCTACGTGACTCACGATACCGTCGGCCAGTACTTTCTACCGAGTGGCTCAGCCGTCGGGAGCGGCGAACGACCGACGACCCCATCCCGATTCGGACCGTCTCACGACGGAGTCCCGGAAGTGGCACGCGATTCTCCGGGCCTCTCGAGCCGGAACGAATCGGGGGAGTCCCCTCCTCGAACTGAGATCTAACAAAATTCACGTGCAATCACAAGATCTCTTACAGAGCGTGTTCAGCTGCCGGGGAATACCAACGGAAATGTTTCGCCCAAATCGTTTTGGAACTGCCCTTATGCCCGTTGCAAAGATTGGTGTGAGTAATGAGTTCGGACGCTCGTCTCGGCGGCGACGGCACGATCGGTTCACTCGAAAACGTCCCGGCGGAGTGTTACGACATCCTCCGGCATCCCGTTCGGCTTCGTCTCCTCGAGGTACTCGATTGTCGGCAAACGCGGCTGTCGCTCTCGGACCTAGCGACGGAACTGGTCGAACGGCCGACGGGAGCGACCGCGAGTACACGACACGAGGTCCGGATTAGCCTCGTTCACAACCACCTCCCGCGACTCGAGGAGTTCGATATCGTCGACTGGGACGACGACGGTATCGGGCTCGTCGACGACTCGCCGGTTCGCCCCGCCGATCTCTCCGTCCTCCTCGAGTTCTGTGACCACGAGAACGCCACGACACTGCTCGAGACGCTCGTCGACCCCGTTCGGCTGCGGCTACTCTCCGTCCTCGACGGCCGTGACCCGCCGCTCTCGGTCGATACACTCGCCGCTCAGCTGAGCGGTCCCGAGAGCGAGCCGTTCGACCACCCCGAGCGCGCGAAGATCGCGCTCTCTCACTCCCATCTGCCCGCGATAGCCGATCTCGGTGTCATCAGCTACGATCACGACTCGCGACTGATAACGCAGTACGAGACCGAAATCTCCGTCAGCTATCGTCGCAACTGACCGTCGTTGCACACCTGATCGCACGACGACGTTGCGATCAGTGTGTCGATCGGTTCAGTGCCGACTATAGTAGCCGACTCCCGTCCACTCGAAAGCGGCCTGCGGTCCCCCGAACACCCGTGTCGTCCGACCGCGGGTTCGTGTCCGCCCCCGTCCCTGAAGCTCCCTCGAGCGGCGAGGGCCCACAGTATAAGAGCGTTCCGAGCATACAGCCGGCCGTACCGAATCATGGCTGGTGGCCACGACGACGATGACGCCTCGTTCGACCGCACGTCGGGTACTGTGTTCGCTGCTGTCGTCATCACCAGCATTGCCGTTCTGTGTGCTGCCTCGATGAGCCTCGTCGGGACGGCTGTCGCGATCGATCAGGTCGCGATCCTCTCGCCCGATCGGGCGACCGTCGATGCCACACCCGGCGAGACGATCGAACTCGACGTGACCCTTCGAAGCCGGGGCGGTCACGGCGGCGAAGGCGTCGAGGCGGTGACAGTGATCGCCCAGTACCACCCCGACTACCTCGAGATCACCGACGTCGATCGGGGGCCGTGGCTCGAGGGGACCGAGACCGAGGTCGAGGCGTCGGAGACCATCGCCCACGAGCAGGGGACGGCGATTCTCGAGCAACGCCGCGAGCCGACCGCCGGCGGGACGACCGGGGACGGGCGGATCGCGACGGTGACGCTCCGGGTCGCGGACGACGCGCCGGCCGGAACGACGACCGTCTCCCTCGACGAGAGCGCCGTCGATCTCACCGGGGACTGGCCGATCGCGGTCGTCGACGAATCCGCGACGGTCGCGATCGACGGCGGCGACGAGCCACTCGAGCCGTTCGACCACCCCGACGCCGACGAAATCGACCGCGAGCCCGAGGCGTCGAGCGCGGGGGCCGATCCGACCGATCCCGACGAGGAACCGAGCGAAACCGACGGCAGCGATCCGGTTTCCGGCGTTACGATCGCCGTCACCGTTGCCGTCGTCGGCCTCGCGGTGCTCCTGTTGGCAGCCGTTCGTGATGGTCCACGAGGATAAACAGTCCGTCCATCCGGAGGGAAACGCGTTTTACGGATGGGCCGGATGGGGTTGGTATGACCGATCTGGGAGACTTCGGCGATTTCGACGCCGACGCCGGCTCCGAAGACGGCGCGTCGGCCGACGCAGCCGGCTCGTCGCCGTCGTCTTCGGGACCCACTGAACCGGCGAATACGAGGTCGACGACCGAGAGAGGAACGGACGAGTTCGAAGCGACGACCGTCGAACCGAGCGGCGAGGACGTCGGCATCGGAACGATCTGCGTCTCGCAGGGCCTGCGCGTCGCCGAGGACGGCGACGACACCACCCTCCGGGCATACGTCACGCGGGGCAACCGCTCGTCGATCCGCATCGGGAGCTACCTGCTCGCGCCCTATCCCGACGGCGAGACGCTTTTCTGTCGGATCGTCGGCCTCGAGTACGCCCAGCAGTACCACGCCGACGACGCGACGGAGATCCACGCCCGGCGGGCGATGCGAACGGACGAAATCGACGAGTCCGACTACAAGTTCGTCGCCGAACTCGAGCCCGTCGCGGTGCTGTACGACGACGATGGGGAACTGAAACGACGGATGACCGACCGCGTGCCGAAACCCCAGACGGTGATCCGGCAGGCCGACGACACCGAGGAGATCAAAACCGGGTTGAAGATGCCCGACGACGGGGTCTTCCTGGGGCACCTCTCGGTCGGCGGCGAGAAGGTGCGGACGGCGGCCACCCCGCCGACCATCGATTACCGGCTGAAAGACGATTACGACGCGGGCGATCCGCTCGTCTTCCGTCACTCGCTGATCGCCGGCGGCACGGGGTCGGGGAAGACCCACGGCGCGAAGAACATCCTGCGCCAGTATCTCGCCGACGATCGGACGTATCCGATGGACGACGGGCGCGAGGTCAGCCCCGCCGTCGTCCAGTTCGATCCCCAGGACGAGTACGCCCAGATGCACGACGACAATCCCGACCTCGATAGCGACTTCGCGCGACGCCTCGAGCGCGAGGGAATCGCCTACGGCGGTCACGACGATACGACCGCGTTCATCCCGAAAGTCGGGTCGGCGTCGTACGCGGCGGGCCACCACCGCGCCGAACAGGTCGAGTTCACGATCCCGTTCTCGATGGTCCACGACAACCCGTGGCTGGTCGCCGGCAGCGGGCTGAACGACAACCAGTACGGCGCGCTCACGACCGTCCTCCTGCCGCGGTTCCGGAAGCAGTACGGTTCGGGAGGGACCTACGAGGAGTTCACGACGTTCCTCGACGACCCCGCCCTGCGCGAGGAACTCGACGAGTCGGGACGGGTCCACGAGGCAACCTTCGACGCCGTTCGCCGGCGGGTACTCGGTTTCGGTCACGTCTTCGATCAGGACGCGCGCCCGATCACCGACCTCGTTCACGAGTTCGTCCGCCCCGGCGGGCTGACCGTGGTGCCGACCTACCACATCAACGACAGTCGGGCGACCGAGGCCATCGTGCTCGCGGTCTCCTCGCTCGTCATCGACCAGAAGCTCTCGAACGATCCGGAGTACGACCGGATCAAGGAGACGCCGCTCGTGTTGGGCATGGACGAGGCCCACAACTTCCTGACCGACGCCGACTCGGTCCAGGCCGGGAAGGTGATCACGAAGTTCACCGAGGCCGCCAAACAGGGCCGGAAAGAGCGCCTCGGACTCTTCCTCATCACGCAGGATCCACAGGACATCCACGACGCCGTCTTCAAACAGATCAACACCACCGTCGTGCTCAACCTCGGCGACGAGGACGCCATCAAGAGCGTGAACATTCCGAGCAACCTCGAGTCGAAAGTCCCCTACATGGAGAAAGGACAGATGGTCGTCTACTCGCCGGACAACTCCGAACCCGTGGAACTGATCGGGCTTCCGACGTGTCTGACCCGTCACGGACGGGACTGACCGCGGCGACGAACGGGGACGACGGGACAAACCGGCCGGCGGGTCACTCCTCGTCGGTTCGGATCAGTTCCCGAACGCGCTTTGGCGTGACCGGCAGTTCGTCGATCGACACGTCGTAGGGTTCGAGGGCGTCCTCGATCGCGGCCGCGATCGCCGGCGGCGCGCCCATCCGGCCGCCCTCGCCGCCGCCTTTGATCCCGTACTCGGTCCACGGCGACGGCGTCTCGACGTGGCCGATGGTGTAGTCGTCGGGGACGTCGTGGAAGGTCGGGAGGGGATAGTCGTGGTAGTTGTCCGTCGGGAGCTGTCCGTCGGGTTGGTACTGGTATTCCTCGTAGAGTGCCGTCCCGATCCCTTGGGCCGTCCCGCCGGTGATGTGCCCCTTGAGGGTCTCCGGGTTCACGACGGTGCCACAGTCGTGAACGGCGGTGTAATCGAGGAATTCGATCTTGCCGGTTTCGACGTCGACCTCGATGACCGGGATGTGACACATGTGGCCCATGATCGGGTAGAACACCCCCATATCCTCGCGGTCCTCGTCGGGCATCGTCGTGTAGGGGTGATCGTAGGTGTGGTCGGCGGCCAGCCCGCTCCCGACGCCGTCGGGCATGTCGAGTTCGAAGGCGTGTGCCTGCATCGCGATCTCGGGGATGCCGACGCTCTTGTCGGGTGCACCCCGGACGCGAATCTCGCCCTCCTCGAGTTCCAGATCCTCCTGGGCCGCCTCGAGCATGTCCGCGGCGATGGTGAACATCTTCTCCTGGATCTGGCTGGTCGCGCCCTCGAGGGCACCGGAGACCATCACCGTGTACCGGCTGCCGCCCGGCCCGGTTCCCTTGAGCCCCGAGTCGGTATCGGCGTAGTTCACCTCGATGTTTTCGGGGTCCATCGCGAGTTCCTCGGCGACGATCTGCGTCGCGACGGTCTCGGGGCTGTTCCCCCAGAACGGCGAGTGGAGCGTGACGATCGCCTGGCCGGTTTCGTCGATCTTGACCGACGCGCTCTCGGGCGAACTGGTGATCGGGAAGTCGGGATCGTCGTTCCAGAACCAGAACTCGGTCGAACTGAAGACGCTGCGCTCCTGGCAGGTCACGACGCCGATCCCGATGTGGCGGCCGTCCTCGCGGGCGTCGGCCTGTTTCTCGCGCCACTCCTCGTAGTTCGCCAGCTCGAGCGTTTCCTCGAGGACGGCCTCGTAGTCGCCGCTGTCGTACATGTTCCCGCTTGGGATCTTGTAGGGGAACTCCTCGGGCTGGATGAAGTTCTCGCGTCGGAGTTCCACGGGGTCCATCTCGAGTTCGTCCGCCGCCGCGTCGATGAGTCGCTCGAGGACGAAGTTCTGGACTTCCGAACCGAACCCTCGGTAGGCACCTTGCTGGGATTTGTTGGTCGCGACGGCGGTTACGCTGTAGTCGATACTCTCGATGGTGTAGGGGCCGGTCACCTGTGCCATGGCGTTCCCGTGGTGACCGACCTCGAACTGGAAGTACGCGCCGTAGTCGTCGAGCACGTCGATGCGGAGCGCACGCATGGTGCCGTCCTCGTCCAGTGCGAGTTCCGCGGGTCGGTAGTATCGATCGCTGCCGTGGTTGTCGCAGCTCGTGATGTTGTCGACCCGATCCTCGATGAACTTCACCGGTCGCCCGGCCTCGCGGGCCAGGGTCGCGGCGAGCGTCGACACCTTGTGGGCGAACAGTTTGCTCCCGAAACTCCCGCCGGCGATCTTGGGGACGATGTTGATCTTGTTCGTCGAAACCCCGAGCGTCGTGGCGATCAGCCAGCCCATGTAGTTGTACATGGAGGTGTTGGCGTGGATGGTGAACTTGCCAGTCCCCTCGTCGTACTCGGCGACGGCACCGACGGTTTCCATGGGCTGACCGCCCGAACGGGGCCACCTGAGCTCCCGGCTGACGACGACGTCGGCGTCGGCGAACTCGTCGTCGGGATCGCCCGCCGTGAACGTGTTCTGCAGGTAGACGTTCGAGTCGTGACCGTCCTCGCGGTCGGGATGGAGCACCTCCTCACCCTCCGACTCGAGGGCCTCCCGGGCGTCGGTGACGGCCGGGAGTTGCTCGTACTCGACGTCGATCCGCTCGAGGGCGTCCTCCGCGACGTAGCGGTCGTCGGCGACGACGGCGACGACGGCCTCGCCGACGTGACGGACGCGGTCTTTGGCGATACAGTACTGTTCGACGGGCGGGCTCGAGAACGTCGGGAGCGGTCCGGTCTTCTCGGCGGCTTCCTCGCCGGTGAGGACGAGATCGACACCGTCCAGTTGCTCGGCCTCGCTCGTGTCGATGTCCACGATCCGTGCGTGGGCGTGGGGGCTGCGAAGGACCGCTGCGTGGCCCATATTGGCGAGTTGCACGTCGTCGATGTACTCGCCGCGACCGGTCAGCAGTCGTGGGTTTTCGACGCGGTCGATGTTCTTTCCGATGACCTCGAACTCGCCGTCCTCCGTTTCTTCCGCTGGCGGTTTGTTCCGTTTCTCGGCGATGTCGTCCGGCGTGCGATCGGATTTACTCATCAGTCATCACCCGCGGTAGACAGCTCTTCTCCCTCCGCTTCGGCCGGTGCCTGGATCCGTTCGGCCGCCGCTTCGACCGATTCGATGATCGGCGCGTAGCCCGTACAGCGGCAGACGTTTGCGCCCAGCGCTTCCTTGATCGCCTCCCGATCCGGATCGGGGTTCTCCTCGAGGAGTTCCTTCGTCGAGAGCAACATTCCGGGCGTACAGAAGCCACACTGGAGGCCGTGGTTCTCGTGGAACGCCTCCTGTATCGGGTGCATGTCGTCGACGGTCCCCAGGCTCTCGACAGTCTCGATCTCGGCACCGTCGGCCTGTACTGCGAACGTCAGACAGGAGCGGACGGTCTGCCCGTCCATCAGGACGTTACACGTTCCACAGGCACCGTGTTCGCAGCCGACGTGGGTGCCGGTCAAACCGACGTCCTCCCTGATGAAATCGCTCAGCAGCCGCCGTGGTTCGACCTCGCGTTCGTACTCCTCTCCGTTGATCGTGATCGTAATCGATTCCGGTTCGATGGTATCGGATGTCATGGATGGCATCGTGTGGTGGCTGATCTCAGACTCGGTCGTGTGCCTGTTCGAGGGCTCGGTAGGTGAGCGCACCCACGAGCTCCCGCTTGTACCCGGGATCGGCGTGAACCGTCGCGCTCGGGTGATCGGATTCGCCGACCTGGTTGACGCGTAGCTCCGCCGATTCCGCGGTTTCCTGTTCGGTGACGGAAACGTTCTCTCGAGCCGCCGTCGCCGCCGCCTCGAAGCTATCGGGGCCGACCGGTTCGCCCTCGATCGCCGCTTCCGCGTCCTCGATACGCGTCGGGCTGGCGTCGACGCCGGCGTAGGCCAACCGGGCGCTCCGGCACTCGCCGTCGGCAGCCTCGAGCGTCGCTGCGACGCCGGCGATCGGCCAGTCGGAGTCGACGATCGCCTCTTCCTGGAAGCCGTAGCCGACGCCGTCTTCCTGCACCGGGACGCGGAGTTCGGTCAGCAACTCGTCGGACTCGAGCGCCGTGTCCATCCCCCCGTGGAAGAAGTCCGCGGCGTCGATCACGCGCTCCCCGTCCTCGTTTCGGGCGACGAGCGCTCCCTCGAGAGCGGTGACGACGGCCGGCAGTTCGGATCGCGGATCGGCGTTCGCGAGGTTGCCGCCGATCGTTCCCCGATGCCGAGTCGGCTTGTGGCCGACGTACTGGAGCGCGTCGGCGAGGAGCGGGCAGTGCTCCGTTACGTCCGAGTGGTCGCGGACGTCCGACTGACGGGTCATCGCACCGATCGCGAGTTCGTCCCCCTCTCTGTGAACGTACTCGAGGTCGGCGACGTGGTTCAGATCGACGACGACGTCCGGCTTGGCGGTGCGGTAGTTCATCCGCGGGATGAGGCTCTGTCCCCCCGCGAGAACCGTCGCCTCCTCGCCCTCACTCGCGAGGACGTCGACGGCGTCGTCGATCGTTTCGGGCCGTTGATAGTGGAATGCGGTGGGTTTCATGGTTGTGTCATGTGATAACTACAATCACGACCGCCCGTACCTTATCGGACGGCATAAAAGTGCCTGAAAAACCTAATATGAATATAATTATTTTATCTAATATGTACAGTTTATCGTAACAGCATAGTAGAACGATAAACGTTGACGACGGAATCCGGCTATCGCGAGAGTGACGACCGAGACCGGGAAATACGGCCGCCCTCTCTCGATAGCTCGATTCGCATTCGTGTAAGCTAGAACGAATGCGTCCGGGAATCCCCTATGTATGGAGTATTATATGATCGATTTACTGTCAAAACTAATCGTCCATCGGCGTGCCGAACGGAGGCGGGGATCGATCTCACCCGTTTCTCGCACCGGCCGACGAACGACGGGAGTTCGAGCAGGCGGTCGATTTCACCCCTGGTGTCGCTCACGTCGTCTCGAGCAGCGTCCGCTCGAAGAAGGTTCCGACGGTGCTCGCGATCTCGTCGCGGGCCCCCAGGAAGAAGTGATCGCCAGCCAACGCAGTGGTCTCGTCGCTCCGGTCCCGCGCCCGTTCGACGATCGGTTCCCAGTCGACGGTCCCGTCACGCTCGCCGTACAGGACGTGGACCGGCGATTCGATCCCCTCGAGTGCCTCGAGGGCGTCGAGATCGTCGTCGAGTCGCGCCGTCGGTGCGAGGACGGCGACCGCGTCGGGGTCGGTGTCCGCAGCCGCGAGCAACGCCAGTGACGCGCCGAAACTGTAGCCGAAGACGCCGACCGGACGGCTATCGGTCGACGCGTCGTCACCCCACTCGCGAGCCCACTGGATGGCGTTGCGAACGTCGCGCCGTTCGCCCACGCCCTCGTCCCACGGGCCGTAATCGAAGCGGAGACAGGCGATTCCGGACTCGCGAAGGGCCTCCGCGACCGCGACGAGGCGCTGGTCGCTTCGCGAACCGCCCTGCTGTGGATGGGGCGGACAGGCGACGACGATCGCCCGCGGTTCGTCGGTCGGTTCCTCGAGCGTCCCGCGAACGTCGCGTTCGGCGGGGATCAGCACGTCCATGGTGGACGTTTCCGCCGGTCGGTAATCAAGGTCCGCCCGTGCAGGGAGCGAGACGAACGACGAGGATGGGTCAAAAATGACGGAGGGCGATGCGTCAGCGGGGGTGGGGACGACGAAGCGTGTGGAGAGCGTCGCGGATTCGATCGGGTTACTCGGCGGTCTCGATCTCGTAGTCGCTGTCCTCGATATCGATCACCTCGCTATCGAGCGCCTCGATCACGACGAACGATCGCGTAACCGTCCGGTTCTCGAGGTCGACGGTCACCGAGACCGACGCCGTCTCGACTCCTGGGGGTGCCAGTTCCATGGTCACCGTCTCCGGCCCGTCGCCGGTCGCGGCCGTGACGGTCGCGTCCAGGTCGTCGGGATCGTCGAACTGACTCTGGATGGTGTAGCTCGCGGCGTCGTCGGCACGGACGACGTCCTCGATCAGGTCGCGGTCGGCATCGGTCACGAGACCCGTTTCGTCGGTGAACTCGAGGTCGACGGGCTCGAGCGCCGGGAGCCCTCGTTTCACCGTCACCGTCTCCGCCGCTGGATCGACCACCGCGACCGCGTTGGGAAGTCGGTCGTCCGTCGGCGTGACGCGGACGGTCATCGTGTCGGTGGGGGTAAACTCGCCGGTTTCCGCGTCGAGTTCTCGATCCTGTTTCACGTCCATCTCGATCCGTTCGGGGTCGTCGAAGTACCGCCGAACGTCCTCGCTCGCCCAGACGAGCGCCGCGAACTCCTCGGGGTCGTGTTCCGAAAGCGACTCGCGGTGCTCGACCAGGGAAACGGTGACGTCGTCGAGTTCGACGCTCGTTTTCGTCTCGTTCGAAGTGGTGACTTCGACCGCGGTTCCGGCCACCGACTCGTCGATCGTGGCGTCGGCCGAAATCGTTTCGCTCGCGTTCCCGGAGAGCACGTAGGTTCCGTTCCCGTCGGCTTCGACGTCGACGGCAACGGACCCGCTGTCGCTCTCGTTTACCGTCAGTGCGCCGGAAACGGACCGGTTCTCGACGGATCCGGACGCGAGATCGACGTCGGCGTGGACCGTCGACGACTGTCCGTCGGACGCAGTGAGCGCGACGCTCACCCGGTCGCCCTCGCGGTCGACGACGGCAGCGTCGACCGTTGCGGGCTCCTCGAGCAGCGTCTTGATCTCCCACTCGACGTCGGGATCGTCCAGCAGGATCTGCGCGACCCGATCGCGCTCGTCGTCGGTCAATCGGTGCTTGCCCTCGCCGAATTCGACGTCGACGTCGTCGACCGAGTGCAAGCCTTGCTCGAGGCTGGCCGTGTCTTCGTCCAGATCGACCGTCACGAACGCGTAGGGAAGGCGTTCGTCGACGGGCGAAACCTGAACCCGAACCGTGTCGTCGGCGGGAACGAACTCGTCGTCGTCCTCGTCGTACGTCGTCGGTTCGGTGACCTCGAACTCTAAGCCGTCGGGGTCGTCGAAGTAGCTGCGCACGGCCTCGTCCTCCCAGACGAGGTGTGGGAGTCGGTCCGCCTCGTCGTCTGTCAGCGCGTCGAGGTCGCCGACTAGTTCGACGGTGGTATCGTCGAGCTGTTCGTCTCCTGAACCGTTCGTGCCCGTGTCGCCCGCAACGACGAGCAGACCCGTCGCGAGGGTCACGGTCGTCGCGAGTGCGAGCACGTAGATCGCGTACTTGTAGTCTTGTTTCATGGGGACCACGTTCGTGGACGGCGATCCGGACGACGCCATCGTCACCGAGAGGATCTCGGTACCGGTCGCCCCGATCGCTCCACTCGACCGTTAGCAGAAAGCCCCTTTCAAACCCCGTTGGAAACGGGCGTGAAACGCGTTCGAAACGCGTTTCGGAGCCGTTTCAGACGCGTTTCATCCGTTTCGAACGGCGACGAATCGCAGTATTCATACGGTGGGCTGCGAGGGCAACGGAACGATGACCGCCGTCGATCCACCTCGAGTCGCGTTCGTCCTGTCACTCGTCGTCCTCGGGATCAGCGTCGCCGCGTTCGCCAGCGTCGCCGGAGCCACGTCGGTGCTGACGAGCGAACCCGCCGGTACGTTCGCGATCGACGACGGTTCGCTGACGTTCGCGGCGGGGGACGGGACGGAAACGACGATCGTCGACGACGTGAGCGACCTCGAGCGGATCGAGATCTCCCACGAGACCGGCGGATTCGCCGTTACGACGGAGCCCCGCGACCCGCCGCGGTTGAGCGAGGACCGCCGAGAACTCGCGAAACGAACCGCGCTGACCAACGCGACGATCGCAGATCGACTCGAGACGACCGGCGGTGCGACGGTCACTGTGATCCCGATCAGTGCGGGAACGCTCCCTCGAGAACGGGCCGAACTAGCCGAAATCGATCGTGACGGGGGCCGAGTACGGAACGGGGCCGTCGACGAACCGACCTTCGAGACGCGCTCGGCGGGCCCCAACCGAGTGATCGTGCGCTCGCAGAACACGTCGGCGATCCGTGAGGATCGCGCACTCGTGATCGTCGAACCCGTGGGCGAACCCGTGGAATACCGGACCGTGATCGATCTCGAGTCCGAAACCGTCGAACGACTGCTCCGTCTGGAGTTCGTCGCGGGATGAGACGCGCTGCTGTCCGTCAGTGACGGTGTACTCCGAACTGCCTTGCGGTGACACCAGTAGATCGGTCCAGGAGACCGTATGAATCGGGGGCTGCGATGTGCCCGCCCGTACCGGTCCGTCAGACTCGGCCGTCTCGAGTACTGCCCGTATCCGGACACAGAACGGCTCAACGGCACCCACGACGACAAATCGATGATACTTAGGGGTGGAACGAACGTGGTTGAGCCATGGTCCTCCGAGTCCTCCAGAATACTCGGCTCGTCACGGCGACCGTCCTCGTCGCGTCGACGGTCGTCCTCGCCGGACAGATACTGAACCCGCCCCGAATCGTGGTCGCGGCCAGCGGTGCCGGTGCCGACGTGACCGCGGTCGGCAGCTACTTCACCTATCGGGAGATCGGCGTCGTCGCCGTCGCCGCGTGTCTCTGCGGCGCGAGCGCGGCGGTCCTGTTGCTCCAGCACCGATCGAGTTCGGCCCCCGATCCGGGGCAGTCACGCGCCCTGACCGACGGTCGTTCGACGCTCCAGCGGAGCGACGATCTGCTCGAGGCGCGGCGACGGGAGTGGGAGGAGACGACCGACGAGCTGGCGGACACCGAACGCGTCATCTACGAAACCGTTCTCGACGCCGACGGCGTCCGGGCCCAGCGCGAAATCGTCGAGGAGACCGACCTCTCGAAAGCGACCGTGAGCAGAACGCTCGATACGCTCGAGAGCAAAGGACTCGTCGAACGGAAACGACGGGGAACCGGCAACGTCGTCATGCTCCTCTGAGACGGTCTCCTGTCCGTCAGTGCCGGTGGGACCGCAGGGCGGGTCCCGGTCCCACCGGCACAACAAACCGTATGAGCGGGGGAGACGAGTCGTCTCGGCTCCCGTGCCCTACGGACGGGGCATCGGAATCGACTGTTGCCGAAGTGATGTTTTTAAGGCCGGGGAGCGATACGTAGCGAGTATGGGCATCCTCTCTCGGGCCTCCTACGTCATTCGATCGAAGCTCAACTCGGTGCTCAACCGGGCGGAAGATCCGACCGAAACGCTGGACTACTCCTACGAACAGATGCGCGACCAGCTCCAGCAGGTCAAACGCGGCATCGCCGATCTCACGACGCAGAAAAAGCGCCTCGAGATGCAGAAACGCCGCCTCGAGGAGAACGTCGAGAAACACAACGAGCAAGCCCGCACCGCGGTCGAGCAGGACCGAGAAGATCTGGCGCGACGCGCCTTGGAGAAGAAGAAGACGAAAATGAACCAGATCGAGGATCTGGAACGCCAGATTTCGGACCTGCAGGGCCAACAGGACCGGCTGATCGAACAGAAGAACGAACTCCAGAGCCGCATCGAGGAGTTCCGGACGAAAAAGGAGACGATGAAAGCACGCCACGAGGCCGCAAAAGCCAGCTCCACGGTTTCGGAGGCCATGACGGCTACCGGCGAGGAGTTCGAGGACGTGGGCCGGGCCATCGAGCGCGCCGAAGAACAGACCGAAGATATGGAGGCCCGCGCCGCCGCAATGGACGAACTCCACGAATCGGGCGCGTTCGAGGACGTCATGTCCGACAAGGACAACATCGACCGCGAACTCGAGCAGCTCTCGACCGACAGCGGCGTCGAAGCCGAACTCGAGACGCTCAAATCCGATGTCGGTGGGGAGGAGACATCGACGGCGGACTCCGAGACCGAGGCCGACGCCGCGGCCGAGGTCGACGACGAGGACCTCACGGAGCTCGAAAACGAGGACCAGGAGGACGTCGAGGCCGAACTCGCGGAGCTACAGGACGAAGAGAACGCGTAGCGTCGACGCTCTCCTTCCGGTCTCCCTTCCCGCTCGAGCCGATCGCGGGATCCGAGTCGTGGGGCTGGGCTTCGCGGTATCCGTCAGCGACGCCGAGCAGCGAGTAGTGTGGCAGCGTGACGTCCACTCCTCGGCGACGGCGTCGGTTTATACATTGGAGAGAAACTGTTAGGACCGTTCACGTTCAAGGAAACGGTATGAGCGACGATTCTCCGTTCGAATCCATTTCGCTGACGAATCAGCTCGTCCTGTTGAGCGTCGCCGACCTCGCCCGCGAGGACGAGACGCCGATCCAGACACACGAGCTGCGACAGCACTGCCGGCAACAGCTCTCCGAGATCGACACCGAGCCCGTCGGCACGCTCTCGGAAGCGGACGTCATCCGGTCGCTGTACCGACTCGAGGACGTCGGCCTGGTCGACGAGGTCGACTCGACGGAAACGTCACCAACCGGGAAGGGACGGCCGGTGTACACGCTGGCCGTGAGCATCGATGCCGTCTACGATGCGGTTTCCGACGAACTGCGATCGAACTGAGCGTTTCGAGCATCGACCTCTCCGATCGCAGCGAGGGAACGTCAGCAGCGTCGTTCCGGGCTCGAGGGCGAACCGATGCATACACGAGTCCTCCAGCGAGCGATGCACAAGCGACGGAACCCGCGTTCCGACAGTTCCGACGGGGCCCGACCGTCGGCTACCGGATCGCTCGAGCGAGGTTTGGAGTTCCGTTTTCGCTTCCGAAAGCGGACCACGTCGCTACGCTGTGGGCCGGACCGGAACCGCGATCCCGTCCGGATCCGCGAGTTCGATGCCCCCCTGGAACTCCGCGATCACGGCGGCCTCGTCGGCCGCCCGCTCCCGGATCGCCTCGACCGCTTCGGCAGCCGGAACGAGCAGTTCGAACCATGCCAGCCCCAGTCCGTCCGTCGGCGTGGACCGCTCGTTCCAGCGGTTCACGCCGACGTGGTGGTGGTAGTCCCCCGCCGCGAAAAAGAGCGATCCCGGCACGTAGGACATGGAGACGTCGAACCCCAGCGTCTCCGCGTAAAACGATCGGGCCGCCTCGAGCGAGGATACCTCGAGATGGACGTGACCGACGGTCGTTCCGTCCGGTGCCAATCGTGACCCGTTCGCCGTCGTGACATCGTCGGCCGTGGCCGCGAGGGCGGCGAGATCCAGCGGGCCGCCGGTCGCCCGGAGCGTTCCGTCGTCGGCGCGCGGCCACGCGTCTCGGGGCCGGTCGCGATACAGTTCGACGCCGTTTCCCTCGGGATCGGTACAGTAGAGGGCCTCGCTGACGCCGTGATCGGCGGCTCCCTCGAGCGTCCAGCGGTCGCGAATCCGCTCGAGGGCGGCTCCCAGCGCCGGCCGCGAGGGGAGTTTGAAGGCGTTGTGGTAGAGTCCGGTTTCTCGATCGCCGCGTGGCTCGGTGTCCGGAGCGGCTTCCAGGACGAGCAACGGCGTCCCATCGATGCCGAGCGTCGCCCCCGTCTCGGTTCGGGTGACGACGCTGAGGCCGACGACGTCGCGGTAGAACTCGATCGTCGTCGCGGTGTCGGCGACGCGAAGCGCGGTCCGACCGAGACGGGTCCCAGCTGGGAGCGTCGGAGATCGGCTCATGCGTCCGTTAGGAGCGGCCTGCTAACCTCTCTTTCGGCCGACGGTGTACCGGAGCGGTCCCGATCGGTCACCGATCCCCGTCCGGTTCGCCGTCGTCGTCGACGAGCCGATAGGTTCGGCCCCGCCGCTTGCCGACGGCCTCGATCAGGTCGTAGTGAACCATCTTCGTCAGGTAGTTGCGCAGCGTCCGGTTCGTCTTCGGCTCGTCGACCCGTCGTTCGTACGCCGCGTAGAGTTCGCCCGGTTCGATCTCGCCGGCCTCGGCGATCACGTCGTACAGCACTCGCTGGTGTTCGATCAGCCCCTCGATCGTTTTCCGGCGGATCGCCGACCGGGCGTCTGGGATCGCCGCCCCGAGGATCTCGTCGGTGATCGATTCCATCCCCTGTCGCTCCCCGCGCCGGGCCGCCGACCGGAGGATCCCGATGCCGACGCGGGCGTCGCCCGAGGCCGCGTCGGCGATCGTTCGCAACTGCGAGTCGCTCACCGCGCCCGGCTCGAGGGCCTTGTCCGTCCGCTCGGCGAGGATCGCCGCGAGCGTGTCGGTGCCGTAGCGATCGAACCGGACTCGGGTGCCGGCGTGGAGCCGCGAGCGAACCCGATCGTCGAAGCTCGCGAACAGCTCCACCTCGCGGTTGGCGATCAACACGAGCGAGACGTGGGGGAGCCGGTGGAGGTCGTACAGCACGCCCGTCTCCTCTAGCTGGTCGACCTCGTCGAGAACGACGACGAGTGGCCCGTCATCGGCCCGCGAGAGCCGCTCGAACAGTTCGTCTTTCGGCGTCGAGCGGTGGACGTCGACCGCCCGGTCGATCGCCTCGAGAACCCGATAGAGGACGCGAAACCGGGTGTATTCCTGCCAACAGTTGACGTACGCCAACCGGACGGTCGGCTCCTGCTCGCGCAACTGGGCGAGCGTGTAGCGAGCGATGCAGGTCTTGCCGACGCCCGTCGGACCGAACAGGAAGGCGGGATCGGGCCGCCCGTCGGACAACAGCGGCTCGAGGGTTTCCGAGAGGAGGGTCACCTCGTCGTGACGATGGACTACCTCGCTGGGCACGAAATCGTCGCGCAGGACGCGGCCGTCGACGATCACACCGTCCGGTTCGGTCTCGATCGTCTTAAGCGACGCCGGGGTGGTTCCGAAACTTCCGAAACACCGGCCCGGCTGCGAGCCTCCCGCCGGT